>JBDVKF010000077.1:0-50195 GCA_039960995.1 Paracoccaceae bacterium
AGGGATCACATGGTCACCCACTTCCAAGGACGTCACGCCTTCGCCGACTTCGATCACAACGCCCGCGCCTTCATGGCCCAGAATGGCCGGAAAGATACCTTCGGGGTCCGCGCCAGAGCGCGTGAATTCATCCGTGTGGCACAACCCCGTCGCTTTGATCTCAACAAGAACCTCACCCGCACGCGGACCCTCAAGTTCAACCTCCATAATCTCAAGCGGCTGACCCGCGGAAACTGCAACTGCGGCGCGTGTTCTCATGGCAATCATTCCTTCATTTTTATTCTCGAGCATACACACGCGTTAAAGCCGATCTGTCAATAAGCGTAAAATACATCTCTTAGTAAATTCAGTTTGAGCTGCGAGCTGGGCGAAGGAAGACACTAATCCAGATCTTGAGCACTAAGCTGAAATACTGGTTCAGGCTCAGCTTTACCCGCTATCCGTTCTAAATAGCTTCCCGAAGAGCCGTGTAGGCGTGAAAAAAAACGACACCAAATTGGGACAATTTCACCCCGATTTGCCATTAATATGTGTTTGTTTGGAAACGCATCGGGACCTTCGTTCCGTTGCAGACGTAAAATAATTGGCCTTCGCTTTGCTGACCTCATAGCGTTACACTTAAGTGAATTGATAAAACGGATTTCCAAATGGTGCCTCGCGCCCACATTTGCACCATCCCCGGCGATGGAATTGGGCAAAACGTTACTGAGGCAGCTTTGGCCGTCGCCGACGTGGCCCTTTCAAAATGCGGTCTACCTCAGATGCATCGCGATATCGTCAATGCAGGCGCGGGATATTTCCGCGAGACAGGGCGCGATATTGAAGCAGACGGCGAAGACCGTGCAAAAACTGCAGATGCGATATTTCTGGGCGCGATCGGATTGCCCTCTGTCCGGCACAAGGATGGTACAGAAATTTCCCCACATTTACGCCTTCGCGATCAGTTGGAACTTTATGCGGGTGTCAGACCCGTGCGCGCCTATCCAAACGCACCACAAAGGTTGGCGGACCCGCGTGCGGCAGGCATTGACCTCGTGATCCTGCGCGAGTCCACAGAGGGGTTGTTCTATTCTGCAGCCGTGCACGGCCGGTCCGATATCAGGGGCGACACCGAAGTCCGCGATACATTGCGGATCACACGCAGTGTAACAGAACGATTGCACGCCTTTGCCTTTAAGCTTGCGCAAAAGCGCAAGGAAAAAGGCCGGGGCGCGCGGGTGACCTGTGTCGACAAAGCCAATGTATTCGCTTCCATGGCGTTCTTTCGAAAAATATTCGAAGAAGTGCGCCAATCCCACCCCGACGCACAGGCTGATTACAACTATGTTGACGCCATGGCGCTTGATCTTGTGCGTCAGCCTTGGGAATTTGACGTATTGGTCATGGAAAACATGTTCGGCGACATCCTCTCAGATTTGGCCGGTGGTCTTGTCGGTGGCATGGGCATGGCTGCATGCGCTGAACTGGGCGATGCACATGGATTATTTCAACCTGCACACGGAAGCGCCCCTGATATCGCCGGACAAGACAAAGCCAATCCATTGGCCGCTATTCTGTCAGGGGCTTTGATGTTGGATTATTTAGCTGACCGATTTGACGCCCCTGCTTACGCCGATGCTGCAGACTTAATCGACTCTGCTGTCGAACAAGGCTTTGCAGTCGGCGATATCCGTCCCATGGAATTTAGCGGGGACATGGGCACCAATGCCGTCACAAATACTATTTTGAAAATTCTGGAGGCCTAAGATGGCGCCTTTAAATGTTGTGGTTGTTGGGCTTGGTTACTTCAGCCAATTTCACATGCGCGCATGGGCCAGGAACCCCCATGTTCGCCTTGCCGCTGTTTGTGATGTGAATACGGATCGCGCGACCAATATCGGGAACGCGTTTCAAACGCATGTTTTTTTCGATATCTCGGAAATGCTCGATACGACGGAAGCACAAATCGTCGACATTGTTGCACCCCCGTCAGCACACGCGGAATTGGTCCGCGCATCTTTGGCACCGGATCGCGTTGTCATATGCCAAAAACCCTTCTGTAAATCGATTGCCGAAGCAGAAGCGGTCATTGCAGAAGCCGATGCGGTGGGGGCACAGATCGTCATTCACGAGAACTTTCGCTTTCAACCTTGGCATCGTGAGATCAAAGATTTTCTGGACGAAGAGAAAATGGGAACTGTTTGGCAAGCACGTTTTGCTTTGCGTCCCGGGGACGGACGCGGTGCGGACGCTTACCTGTCACGACAGCCTGCCTTTCAGACGATGCCTCGTTTGCTCATTCAAGAAACCGGCGTGCATTTCTTCGATCTGTTTCGCTGGATGTTTGGCGATGTCAAAAGCATCTACTGCGAAATTCGGCGATTGAATTTCATCCTCGAAGGCGAAGACGCGGGTTTTGTCATCATGGAGCATGAGACTGGAACTCGCTCTATTTTCGACGGCAACCGTCTGGGTGATCTGGTCACAAATGATCCAAGAAGAACGATGGGTGTTATGGACATTGAAGGCGACACTGGCACCTTATCCTTGGACAGCAATGGGCGTCTTTGGTTACGAAAATTTGGTGAACAAACACCCGAGCTTTTGCCGTTAACCCGCCCCATGGATGCGAGCAGTTTTGGCGGTGGATGCGTGAATGCGCTGATCGATCATGTTGTTGAGGCAACATTGTCAGGAGAAACACCGGAAAACACCGCACGCGAGTATCTTCCTGTGATGCACCTGACCGAGGCGGCCTATGCGTCCGCCGAACAGGGGCAAAAACTCAAATTCTAATTTTGTTTTAAGGGGCTTACGCGTCGCCAACCATGGCCGATAATTTGATCTGGGCCAATGAGTGTCTTAGTTGCTGATCAAATTCCTAATAGGTGTTCAACATGCCGACATGATTGAGCTGATATGTTAAGAAGCATGTGCCATGTGTTTGACCCACAAAAAATGCAACTTCGCGCTGACATGACCCATTTATCGAGACCTAACTTGCGTCAACTCAAAGAAGCCGCCAAAGCAAACCTTAATGGCGGTGAACTTGCTGTCTTCAAATTCCATCGAGAGGGGATTAGAAGACATTCAAACACAACAAGGTCAGGCAGAAGATGAATAGAAAACCCGTTGTTCTTTGTATTTTGGATGGATGGGGGCTGTCACCAAATGAAGAAGGCAATGCCGTCGCTCAAGCTGATACGCCGACATTTGATCGGATTATGTCGACCTGTCCAAATGCGACTTTGACCACGTTTGGACCAGACGTAGGGTTGCCCAAAGGCCAGATGGGGAATTCCGAAGTCGGGCATACTAACATTGGGGCAGGACGTGTTGTTGCCATGGATCTGGGACAGATTGACTTGGCGATCGAAAATGGCAGTTTTTTCACGAACACCGCACTTACGAAATGGATCGAAGGCATAAAGGCCTCGGGCGGGGCAGCTCATATTATGGGACTTGTTTCGGACGGCGGCGTTCATGGATCTCTTGAGCACATGAATGCAGCGATAAAAGCGTGCCGGGATGCTGGGTTAACGGTTTGGATTCACGCGCTGACAGATGGGCGAGACGTTGCCCCGACTTCCGGTGCGGCATTCGTTGAGTCATTGGAAGCCGGCCTTCCGGATGGCGCTCGTATCGCGACGCTGACGGGGCGGTATTATGCAATGGATCGCGACACCAGATGGGAACGCGTCCAAACCGCAAGCGCGGCAATTTTGCATGCAGATGGGTTAAATGCCTCAACGGCAAGCACCGCGATGTCTGCATCATATGCTGCAGACATCAACGATGAATTTGTACAGGCGCATTTCATCGACGGATATACCGGTGCAGAAAACGGCGACGGTTTTTTCTGCCTGAATTTTCGCGCGGACCGGGCCCGTCAAATCATGGCAGCCTTGGCCGACCCGGCATTTGACGCCTATGACACTGGCAAACGGCCAGCCTGGTCTGGCGTTTTGGGCATGGCCGAATATTCAGATGCCCATAACGCGTATATGACGACCGCGTACCCCAAACAGAAAATCGTCAACACCCTCGGCGCATGGGTGGCGCAGCATGGTCTTAAACAATTCCGTCTCGCCGAAACCGAGAAATATCCGCATGTCACGTTCTTTTTGAATGGCGGAAAAGAAGCGCCCGAAACTGGCGAAGACCGTTTTATGCCGCAATCGCCAAAGGTTGCGACTTATGATTTGCAGCCCGAAATGTCCGCATCCGAAGTCACCGACAAATTTGTTGAAGTGATCAACGCAGATTATGATCTGATCGTCGTAAATTTTGCGAACCCTGACATGGTCGGTCACACCGGCGATCTAGAAGCGGCCAAAATGGCCTGTAATGCAGTGGACACTGGATTGGGTCGCGCTCTCGACGCTTTGGAAAAGGTTGGCGGCGCAATGGTTCTGTGTGCGGATCACGGCAATTGCGAAATGATGATCGACCCAGAAACAGGGGGCACGCATACGGCGCATACGCTTAATCCGGTCCCCGTCGCGGTCGTTGGAGCCACGGGCACGTTGCGGGATGGCCGTCTGGCAGACTTGGCGCCAACCTTGCTTGCTTTGCTTGGCCTGCCTCAGCCGGAAGAAATGACGGGGGTATCGCTGCTTTCATGAGGTGGCTTTGGTTTTGCCTTTGTATTTTGGCCACCCCATTGGTGGCGCAAAGCGATCCTGCGCAACAGGCGCGGGATGCGTTGATCCAATTGGATACCGCTGCCCAAAAGCTGCAAGACGCAGACAACGCCCGGGACAGAGTGCGCGCATTGACCGAAACCGTTCAAGCGTATGAAGCCGGGTTAACCGCGATCCGGGACAGTTTGCGCAGCGCGTCCTTGCACGAAGCACAGCTGCGCAAATCCTTGCAAGCACGTGACACCGAAATCGCGCAGTTGATGGGCATCCTGCTGGCCATTCAACCCGGAACCAACCCACGCACATTCTTGCACCCAAACGGCCCAATAGGCACTGCGCGTGCCGGTATGTTGTTAGCTGATTTGACACCAGAGCTAAGCCGTCAGGCGGTTAACCTTCGTCTTGATCTTGAAAACGTCGCAAATTTGGCACTTCTTCAGCGCGATGCCCGTGCACAATTACAAAGGGGCCTAAGCGCAGTCACACAGTCTCGCGTCGCCCTGAACACAGCGATGGCAGAACGCACAGACTTACCAATGCGCTTTTTTGAAGACAATGAACGTGCTGCGACTCTTTTGGCTTCGTCCGAAACGCTTGATGCGTTTTCTTCAGGGCTTGCAGCCGTGGCCGATGATGACATTGGATGGACTGCCCCTCCTCTTGAGAATTTGATCGGCGAGCTGCCTTTGCCGGTGCGCGGTGTCGCCTTGCGCCGCGCAAACGAAGCAGATGCAGCAGGAATTGCCCGGCCCGGTTTACTGATGGCGACACGCCCCGGGGCATTGGTTGCCAGCCCAACAGCGGCGACGATCCGCTATATTGGGCCACTGCTAGACCTGGGTACCGTTGTGATTTTGGAGCCTCGGGCAGACGTTCTTTTCGTATTCGCAGGCCTTGACCGTGCCTATGGAGAAGCCGGTCAAGTGATCACAGATGGGACCCCAGTGGGGCTCATGGGCGGACTTAAGCCCGATCTAAGCATAAATCCTCCTTCAATTGGTGGTGAAAGGGGTAGCACTGAGCGCCGCGAAACGCTCTATATAGAAGTAAGACAAAACAATACGCCGCAGGACCCGGCTGAATGGTTCCGGATCGATGAGGATAATTAAAAAATGAAAAAATTCGTAATGGCCGCGCTTGGCGGCACTTTTGCCGGAGCCTTGGCGACCACGCAAGTGGCAGGTCCATTGCTGGCACAGGGTAAAGGGCCAGAAAGCGTTTACGAACAGCTTGATCTGTTTGGTGACATTTTCGAACGTATTCGCGGGCAATATGTCGAAGAAGTCGATGCAAGCGAGCTAATCGAAGCCGCGATTGACGGCATGCTCACATCGCTTGATCCCCATTCAAGCTATTTGTCGCCTGAAGACGCACAGCAAATGCAAGTTCAGACACGCGGTGAATTTGGCGGTTTGGGCATCGAAGTCACGCAAGAAGAAGGCTTTGTCAAAGTCGTTTCACCGATGGACGGCACCCCCGCTGACGAAGCAGGCGTGGAAGCTGGTGATTTCATCACGCATGTCGACGGCGAAAGCATGCTGGGCCTGACACTTGATGAAGCCGTGGACCGCATGCGCGGCCCAGTGGGATCAGAGATTATCATCACGATTGCACGCGAAGGTGAAACAGAGCCGTTTGACGTCACGATCATTCGCGACACAATCGAATTGCAAGCGGTTCGGGCACGTACTGAAGGTGAGGCCGTGGTTTTGCGCGTGACAACATTCAACGACAAAACAACGCCGAACCTGATCGACAAATTGAAAGCTCAGGTGGAAGAACTGGATGGCATGGAAAATGTCACCGGATTCGTCCTGGATTTGCGCAACAACCCTGGTGGTTTGTTGACACAGGCGATCCGTGTGTCTGATGCGTTCCTGGAAAAGGGTGAAATCGTTTCGACCAGAGGCCGCAACCCGCAAGATGGCGACCGTTTCAATGCGACACCCGGCGATCTTGCTGAAGGAAAGCCAATTGTTGTTCTGATCAACGGCGGATCTGCATCTGCGTCTGAAATCGTTGCTGGCGCTCTTCAAGATCATCGCCGTGCTATTGTTGTTGGTACCAAGAGCTTTGGTAAAGGATCCGTTCAGACGGTCATGCCACTGCGTGGAGACGGCGCAATGCGTTTGACCACTGCGCGGTATTACACGCCCTCTGGCCGTTCTATCCAAGCCTTAGGTGTATCGCCTGACATCGTCGTGGAACAGCCACGTCGCCGTCCAGACGAGGAAGAAGATGAAGCCAGTTCAAACGTTCGCCAGCGGTCCGAAGCTGACTTGCGCGGTCGTCTAAACAATGACTCTCTCAGCGAAGACGAAATTCGCCAGATCGAAGAAGATCGTTTGAAAGCTGAAAAGGCTGCCGAATTGCGCGAAGAGGATTATCAACTGGCTTACGCGATTGACATCCTTAAAGGTCTAACAGCCTTCACACCCGCACAATAAGCGGTTCATCAAACGGCATCCGCTTTAACCAAGGCGGGTGCCGGAACCCCTCGGCCCGAGATCATACCATATTGGGTACAGAATCTCAGTATGGTCCAATATCCTGCCTGCGCAGTCTCTAAATCTGTCAAACAGAGCCGGCCATCAATATTCTCTAGATATTCGTCCATCATCTCGGGCATCTGCTCGGTGATCGAATGGCGCGTCTGATCCAAATGCAGCAAAAATAGATTTCCACGCAACCATGGCAGTGTGGGAATTGATAAAAGCCTGCGAAAGACTTCATCCGCATGCGGTTCTTGGGCCGTGACAAGTAAATTTGGTCCAGCCTTGCAACCGGCGACGTGATACCCGAGGACAGGCCCAAACCCGTTGGCTTTTATGACCTGATAGGGTGAGCTGAACGATGCTTCTTCTGAACGATTTGCAACACGAGCTGTATTCATGCCTCAAGTCTAGCGCGGCGATCTGCATGTTGTTGATGGGAAAAACCCGGGATTATCCCCCTTGGGTCAACCGGTCTCGACGCAATGACGACGAAATGCGCGCTTTAGCATATCCAATTCTGCACGCAGCAGATCGACTTCGGCACGTAAATCTTCACCCAATGCTTCGCCAGCCATGAGGCTAAAATGCCCCAAAACTTCTCCATCCAAAGTGTCACTGATGACGAAGGTTTGCAGCCCTTCGGCGATGGCCGACGCCGGGATCGGGATACGCAATTCCCACTGACGGTTTTCTTCGTCGGTTTCACGCAGCTCTACGTTTGGAACGTCTTCGCCATGATGTGTGGCTGTTATCTGCGGCACCCCATGTCCAGATTGATCAACGACACCAATCCAAACAGCTTCGCGCATTGTGGTTGGTGTCAGTGTCAAAGTGCTCATGATCGGTTTCCCACAGTTAGAGCGCAGCGCGCGGGCGGCGTGAAAACGTCAAATCGCGCATAATAACGCGATTCATACTAGGGTTTTCAAAGATCAGATCAATCCAGGCTCGGTCAATGCGTTTTTCCTTTAGGTTAGAATATGCCAGATCAAATTCAACAAAAACGTCCGCTTCATGCAATGGTAATTCACGCACCAATTGTTCCGTGTTTGGTCCATGTTTAACGTTCAATCGTGCAAACATCTGCAGAGGCTCTTCCAATTCAACGATACAATCCAACCGGATTAAATGCGCTTTGCGCAGACCATCAATGGCCTGACTTGGCAAGTCGACAACAACCGACAAGAACGACCCATCAAAACTAAAAACGTCCAGTGACAAACCAAACGGTGCAAGATCTTTTTCTCTAAAGTTTCTGATCTGACGAAGAGTCAGTTCTGAGTTCGAGCAATCATGAAAGACGGAAATTTCATCGCCTAACCCGGCCCGCGTCGAGACCGAAGCCAGCCCCGGTTTCGTCAGAGGCCCACGCCACAATTCTGGGCGCCATGCCCAGTCACTATCGTGCGGACGGGGAAAGGAATTGGACGCGAACCCTGACAAGGCAAGCCGCTCATCAGCACCATAAAGAACCCGATCCAAATGACTGCGCAATCCACGAGCCGTATTCCGCAATCGACGAAGCTCGGACAGAGGCGTTTGATCGGTTTGGTCTGCAGCCTTTGACCAACGCCGCATGGAACGGCGATGCATCAGCTTGTCTAGAATTCCAAATCCTTTGTCGGACATTGCCTCTTCCATTGCGGCGTCACATTAGGCCAGACACCCTTGCTTCCAAGTTTGGACCATCTAACGAAATGGTTTCATTGAAATAAACCACCAAATATACCGCCGCGTCGTTTATTTTCAGTAGCCGGGTTTGCTGACACCGAGCCTGGCGGGTTCGAATACGCAACCGCTTGGGCCAAAGACTGCGTTTGCGTACGATCGTAAGCCTGCGCCAAAATAGCCGGGCCTGCATCACCCAAATCTAACGAATCTGCATGAGTATAAATGGCCAAACCCAAGACATAAGGGCCGACGAATCCAGCGCCGCGCCAATACCTGTCTGACAATCCGCCTACTGGCGGACGACCAGATACTGAAATCAATCGAAGATCTCCGATATCATTTTGATCTAAGACCTGCTCATTCTCAGCCGCGAGACTTGCGTAATCCGGCAGGCTTTGCGTCTCAGGTTCGACAAAGCTGGCGGTGATGACAGCAAGCGGCGCATCCCCATCCAAATTTTGTCCACCCAACGCGTCACAACGCGCCATCAAAGCAAAATGGTCTTTTACGCTGCTTGGATCGATACAAAATCCATCCGGCGCTGCAAGTTGGATTTTGCCTTTTCCCAGCACGATTTGCTTAGGCGGCGGGGTGTTTTCTGACCCCGTCGCTTTTACCGCAAAAGCATCTTGAAAATCGCTACAACCTGCAAGGAAAACCCCTGCAACAAGGGCCGTTTTATAGGTCCATATACTCATGCTTTTCTGCGGCTCCCCCCGGATGCGTTACAGCGCCTTTGTAGATCTCACCCACCAATTGAGAATATTTCCAAAGTGCTCCACTTGCATAGATCGTTTCACGTGGACCTGTCCATGCAGCCTTGCGCTCAGCCATTTCATCATCAGTTATGTCTACTGAAATTGAACCCTCAATCGCATTCAGCGTGATCACGTCGCCGTCTTTCAATAACGCAATCGGACCCCCGTGATAGGCTTCGGGACCAACATGTCCAACGCAGAAACCGCGCGTCGCACCCGAGAACCGACCATCAGTCAACAAAGCGACCTTTTTGCCCATCCCTTGACCAGACAACGCAGCCGTAGTCGCCAGCATTTCGCGCATTCCCGGACCACCTGCTGGGCCTTCATTGCGAATAACAAAGACATCGCCTTCTTCGTAGGACCGCGTTTGAACCGCATCAAACGCGTCTTGTTCACATTCGAACACGCGTGCCGGACCTGTGAAAATCTGATGTTGCGGTTCCATACCGGCGATTTTTACAATCGCACCTTCAGGCGCAAGATTGCCTTTCAATCCGACAACACCACCGGTTTTCGAAATCGGAGTTTCAATCGGATAAATGACACGTCCATCGGCCTCTAGATCGATCTTGTCAATTTCCTCACCGATTGTGTTGCCTGTAACGGTCATGCAATCTTCGTGAATTAGCCCCGCTTTGCGCAGCTCTTTCATCACGACATAAATGCCGCCCGCTTCGTACAGATCTTTGGCCACATACTGCCCGCCGGGCTTTAGGTCGACAAAGTACGGTGTGTCGCGGAAAATTTCGCACACATCTTCTAGATAGAATTCAATGCCCGCCTCGTGCGCCATGGCTGGCAAATGCAGACCCGCATTTGTTGATCCACCCGTACACGCCACAACACGCGCCGCGTTTTCAAGCGATTTCAACGTCACGATATCGCGCGCCCGGATGTTCTTTTCGATCAAATTCATTACAGCCGAACCAGATGCTTCGGCGTACGAATCCCGGCTTTCGTAAGGCGCAGGCGCCCCTGCCGAATTGGGCAATGCCAAACCGATTGCTTCGGACACACAGGCCATAGTGTTTGCAGTGAACTGACCACCACACGCACCTGCCGACGGACATGCCACCCGCTCCAGCTTTTCCAGTTCGCAATTGGACATGTTGCCAGCTTGGTGCTGGCCCACGGCCTCAAACACATCTTGAACTGTGACGTCTTTGCCGTCCAAACGACCCGGAAGGATTGAACCACCGTACAAAAACACGGAAGGCACATTCAGTCGGATCATCGCCATCATCATGCCTGGCAAAGATTTATCGCACCCGGCCAAGCCAACGATGGCGTCATAACAATGGCCACGCATGGTCAATTCGACCGTATCAGCAATCGCTTCGCGCGACGCAAGCGACGACCGCATACCTTCATGCCCCATCGCAATCCCGTCGGTTACCGTGATCGTGGTGAATTCGCGTGGTGTGCCATAAGCCGACTTCACACCCATCTTCACCGACTGAGCCTGACGGTTTAACGCGATGTTGCAAGGCGCGGCCTCGTTCCAACAGGTCGCTACACCTACAAGCGGTTGATGGATTTCTTCTTCCGACATTCCCATCGCGTAATAATACGACCGATGTGGCGCGCGGGATGGACCTTCGGTAACATGACGGCTCGGTAGTTTGGATTTATCGAACTCACGCTTTAGCATGTGCATCTCCCTAGATAACTTAACAACCGAATAGCCAAGCCAGCCCCCCCCTGCAAGCATCGCCGTTCGTATGCGAGGTTGTAATAAAGCCTGTGGCCACATAACTTGCCGTAACTTACGAGGTCGTCAGACTTATTCTGAACGGCAAAAGCGATCCAGCAGGCATTATGGAACGGACACTTTTTAGCTTTATTTGGAAATATTCACGTCGCGACCAATTGATGTTGCTGGCGATGACTGTGGTGACATTTCCATTCCTCTATGTCTCGCTAGAGCTTCCCAAGCGTATCATCAACGACGCGATTGAAGCCGACACCGATATCATTCCTCTCTTGGGGATGGAGCTGACTCAGATACAATTTCTTCTTGTGCTTTGCGTTTGCTACCTGGCGGCGGTGACAGCGCACGGTCTTCTCAAGATGCGCTTAAACACAATGAAAGGCGTTGTCGCAGAGCGCCTTTTGCGCCGTTTCCGGTTCAAGCTTTTGTCGCGTATGCTGCGCTTTCCAAAAGCGTATTTCAGATCGACCAGCCAAGGCGAATTGGTCAGTATGGTGACGTCCGAAGCGGAACCAATGGGCGGCCTAATGGGCGACGCCATTGCGCAGCCGGTGTTTCAAGCCGGTCAAATGCTGATCATTGTGGTGTTCTTGTTCCTTCAGTCGTTCTGGTTTGGACTTGCCAGCGTTGCCTTGATCCCCTTGCAAGCTTGGGTTATTCCGATCCTGCAACGCCAGATCAACTTGCTGAACAAAGACCGCATCAAAGAAATTCGCGCCTTTGCTTCCGAAATCGGCGAAAGCGCTGCTGGTATTTCTGACCTCAGAACAAATGGTGGCGTTCGGTATCGTTTGGCGATTTTCACCAGCCGTTTGGGCCACCTGTTTCACATCCGCTTTAAAATCTTCCAGAAAAAGTTCTTTATGAAGTTTCTCAACAACTTCATCACGCAACTTACGCCGTTCTTTTTCTACTTGGTTGGCGGCATTCTTGCCATCCGTGGAGAGATTTCAGTCGGCGCCTTGGTCGCAGCATTGGGCGCTTACAAGGACCTGTCGAGCCCGTGGAAAGAGCTGCTGTTTTATTACAACCAGACACAGGACATGGCGCTGCGTTGGGAAATCGTGACAGAACGCTTTGCCCCTCGGGATATGGTCGACGAAAGCCTGTTTGTAGGTGAACCCGATGTTATCCCGCACCTGAAAGGTGAGATCGTCTTACAGGATGTCACCGTGCGCAATTCTGATGGCAACCCAGTTATTGAGGACATTGACCTGAAGATACCCGCAGGCGCACGCGTGGCGATTCAGGTTGGAACGCAATCTGAACGATTGGCATTGGCCGAAGTGTTAACCCGTGAGGTTTTGCCATCGCGTGGGTATGTGACTTTTGCGGGTCATAACCTGGAGACGCTGCATCAATCGGTTATCGCAGCGCGGATTGGGTATGCACATTCGCGGCCCTATCTTTTTGATGGCACGCTTGGATCCAATTTGTTGATGCCTCTTATGCCAGCCCCGCATGAGGAAGAGCCCAAAAAGCGCGGCAAAAATCGTGATCAAATGGAGGCCAAACGCACTGGAAACAGCACCGATTCCTTGAAGTTGAAATGGCTTGATCCATCCATCGCCGGGTTAGAAAGCAACGACGAAATCGGGGCGTGGTGGTTCAAATTGGTGCAAGCTATGGGCATCGGTGAATTCATGTTCCGCCGCATGCTGACGTCTCATATGGACCCCGATTACCATCCCGAATTGGCCAGCGCTGTCGTGGAAATCCGCGAAGAAGTTCATGCAAAGCTTGTTGAACTTGGGTTGGATGACGAAGTGTACCGATTTGACCCCGATTATTTCAATCCGGCGGTTCCATTAGGTGGCAACATTCTCTTTGCTGCGCCCAAACGTCAAATCAGCCAGACAGGCCTCGCGGCGGATGGACGGTTCCTTGGACTGATCTTCCAGCATGGCTTGGCTGAACAGGCTATCGCGATCTCGCAAACCTTGGTTGAAGAATTGCACCAAACCTTTGGTAGAGATGGAACAGAGCATCCCCTGTTCACCGCCTTGGATATCGAAGAAGAGCTGTACGAGCAATTGGTCGACATCGCGTTACGACGAAGCGCCAAAGGTGATGAGGCGTTAAGCGAAGATGAGTTTGCCCTTTTGTTGACTGTCCCGTTTGCATTTACGGCTGAACAAATCGGCCCTGCATTCCCGGAAAGCTTCAAAAAAGAAATCGTCGACATCCGGCGTAGGCACGCAAGCAATCTGCGCAGCGAAACGGAAGATTTGTTCATTCCTATCGCGCCGGAAAATTACCTACCTCGTCTAACAATGTTGGAAAATGCACTCTATGGCCGGATTTCATTGGTCGCCGGTAACAAAGCAGAAGAAATCGAAAACGTCGTGGCTGAGGTTTTCAAAGAACGCGGATTACAGCGCCAGGTTGCCGAGATCATTTTTGACATCGAAACCGGCTTAGGCGGCGCTAAGATCGCAACCGTTTTTCAAGAACGGGCGGCCTTTTCGCGGGCGGGCATCAAACGTCCTGATGTCTTGATCCTCGACAAGGCTCTCGCCAGCCATGATGCAGAGGCTCGACGCAAAACACGCATCGCGTTGCGAGAACTGTTCCCGGAAACCACTCTGATTTTCATGGAAGACAAGTTCGAAAACCCAGACGCTTACGATCTGTTTGTCGAAATCAAGGGTGGTCATGTCGACGGTGTAAAACGTGCGCGTGACGATGCCGAAGAGGACGAAGAAGGCTCGGATGATTTGCGCAACAAAATCAAAGTGATTTCGCGCAACGAGACCTTTGCCGGATTGGACGTGCGGAACCAACGTTTGCTCGCTTTTGCAGCGCAATGGTACACCGCCAAACCGGGTCAACGCATCTTCTCAATGGAAGACAAACCTGATGCGGCTTATCTGTGTGTAACCGGTCAGGCCGTTCTAAGTTATTCATCTGATGAAGGCGAAATTGTTCCAGTCACAAATGTTGAACCCGGCAGATTGATCGGTGACTTGGCCGTCATTTTGAACGAACCGCGACAATTGCACCTTGAGGCCGTGACAGAGGTAACCTTCCTGCGTATCGGCGCACGTGAATTTAAGTCTGTCATTGAAAATGATACCGGCGTCCTCATGAACCTGCTCGAAACCGTGGCCAGTCATTTGTCCGGGGCTGCCGAGCTATTGCGGCAATCCGATAATCGCATTCCACAGGACGTGGGCCCACCCACATTGCCGCCAGAATGATCCGCGACATATTACGCCCCGATTACCGGGCACACGCTGTCCTTGTCGAACCCGCACGCGCCAAATCAGAGCTTTGGCGTTTATGTGCAGGTTTGGTCCTTGCGGTCTTTCTGCTGCTGTTTATCGCACAGTTTTTTGTCTCGATTTACATCGAGGTGTTTTTTGGTTCCACACAATCCTATCTGGTCCTTGAAGAAACCGACCGGGGCAATTCGCCAGTCTCTGTGTATTTCTTACTGCTGCAGGTCGCGTTGCTCACACCGGTCATCGCAATGGTTGCCTATTCTCTTCATAAACGCCGCTTGAATAGCTTAATTGGCCCAACCGAATTGGCGACGACGCAATTTGTGGGCGTGCTTGTGGTGCTGACTGTCCTTTGTGCGGTCATCTTTGCCCTACCGCCCTACGGTTACGAAGAAGGCGAAGTTCAATCCAATTTAGGTTTTGGAAAGTGGCTGGTTTTACTGCCCCTTTCGATCGTCGTGGTGTTACTGCAATGCGCGGCAGAAGAAATTGTGTTTCGCGGATATATCCAGCAACAACTTGCAGCACGTTTCCAACACCCGGCGATCTGGTTGATCATACCTTCAGCCCTTTTTGGTCTACTGCACTACGATCCCGAAGCAGGTAGCAACGCAGCGCCAATTGCTATTTGGGCCGCGATCTTCGGTTTTTTTATGGCCGATATAACTGCGCGTGCAGGCACTCTTGGACCCGCAATCGCCATCCATCTGGTGAACAATTTCATCGCCATTTTGCTGCTTGCTCCTGCAGACGAAATGAACGGTCTTGCGCTCTATACAATGCCATTTGGTCTGGACGACGAAGATGCCGTACGCACATGGTTGATGATTGATCTATTTTATATGTGTGTCAGTTGGCTCGCGGCGCGACTTGTTCTACAGCGTTGATTGCAATCACCGCATCAGCAGATTATCTCTGCGTCAAATGGATCAAGGGGTATTTCCTGAATGAACTGGATTTCGAACTATGTGCGGCCTCGCATCAATTCGATCTTTTCGCGTCGCGACACCCCGGACAATCTCTGGACCAAGTGCGACAATTGCGGAACTATGCTGTTTCACCGCGAAATTGCGGACAACTTGAACGTCTGTTCGAACTGCAATCACCACATGGGTATTACGCCTCGTGATCGGTTCACCGCATTGTTTGACGGTGGTATCTTTGCCGAAATCGAAGTTCCCGCCCCGTCGGTCGACCCCCTTCAGTTTCGCGACCAGAAAAAATACCCCGACCGTCTGAAAACGGCGCAAAAAACAACTGGCGAAACAGATGCTATGTTGATTGCTGCCGGTGAAATCGGGCGCACCCCGGTCGTGGCAGCCGGGCAGGACTTTAGCTTTATGGGCGGGTCCATGGGCATGTTTGTCGGTAATGCGATTGTCGCCGCCGCCGAAGAGGCACTTAAGCTTCATCGACCTCTGATCCTGTTTTCCGCCGCTGGTGGTGCACGCATGCAAGAAGGCATTCTGAGCCTGATGCAGATGCCGCGCACGACAGTTGCGGTGCAAATGCTGAAAGAGGCCGGCCTGCCCTATATCGTTGTACTGACACACCCAACTACAGGCGGCGTGACAGCCAGTTACGCGATGCTTGGGGATGTGCATATTGCCGAACCGAACGCGTTAATCGGCTTTGCCGGCGCACGTGTCATCGAGCAAACCATCGGTGAGAAACTGCCCGAAGGGTTCCAACGTGCTGAATACCTGCTGGAACACGGCATGCTGGACCGCGTGGTTTCGCGCGGAGAAATGCGCGATGAGCTGATTCAAATCACCCGCATGCTTATGAAACACCCCCCTGCAGTCAAAGGCGACCTTCCCGCCCCAACGCCAGAGTCCGACGAGGCAGAAGAGCCACAAGTCGACGCAGCTGAAAAATGACATCGGCATCATCTGACGTCATTCTTGATCGAATGATGGCTTTGCACCCAAAGCTCATCGACCTGACTTTGGACCGGGTTTATCGACTGCTCGACGCTTTGGGCAATCCGCAAAATGATCTGCCTCCGGTCATTCACATAGCGGGCACCAACGGTAAAGGATCGACCCAAGCGATGATCCGCGCGGGGCTCGAGGCCGAAGGGCACGCGGTGCATGCCTATACATCACCACATCTGGCCCGGTTCCATGAACGTATCCGGCTGGCCGGAACGCTGATCGAAGAAGATCATCTGACCCGAATTTTGGACATTTGCTATGAGGCCAATGGCGGGATTCCGATTACCTATTTCGAAATCACGACATGCGCCGCGATCCTTGCCTTTGCCCAAACCCCTGCTGATTTCACATTGCTTGAAGTTGGTTTGGGCGGGCGTTTGGATACCACCAATATCGTTGATCAACCGCGCTTGACTGTCATCACGCCAGTCTCGATGGATCACGAGGCCTTTCTGGGGGATACGATCGCCCTGATTGCAGGCGAAAAGGCGGGCATCATAAAGCGCAATGTTCCGTGCATTGTCGGCCCACAGGATGACGAGGCGCTGGACGTGATCGAAGCGCAGGCCGGGCGCAACAACGCCCCTGTCTTGGCATATGGTCAACATTGGCACGCCGCGCCGGATCGTGATCGTATGGTGTATCAAGACGAAACCGGATTGCTGGACTTGCCGCGCCCTGCATTGTTGGGGGATCATCAGATACAAAACGCGGGTATCGCTTTGGCCGCATTGCGCGAACTGGGTGTCGGACCTGATGCCTGTGAACGCGCTGTCACGGATGCATTCTGGCCAGCGCGCATGCAGAAATTACGCTCGGGGCCGTTGGTTGAGATGGCACAGGGTTCGGGCGCTGAACTATGGTTGGACGGCGGACACAACCCCGCCGCGGGCCAAGCGCTGTCGAAAACTCTTGGCCAAATGCCAAAGCGGCCGGTTTTCTTGATCTGCGGAATGTTGAACACAAAAGACGTGCAAGGCTATCTTCGCCCCCTTGCCGACGTCAGCGAACATCTGACGGCCATTGCCATTCCCGGTGAACAAAACACGCTGCCTGCCCAAGACACATCTGACGCAGCTAAGGCCGTTGGTTTGCAAGCTGACATTGCATCTGATGCCGTATCCGCGCTTGGGCAAATACTGGATACCTGCCCAAATGCACGTGTGTTGATATGCGGGTCAGTATACCTTGCGGGTCACATCTTGCGCGAACACGCTTAAACCTTCTACTAAGCCGCCCAATCCGCACTTTGCATTTCGCGCAGGCGACTGGCCGTGCGTTCAAATTCAAACGTGCCTTCTCCCTCAAGATACAGCATCTCTGGCCGCGCCGCTGCCGAACAGATCAATCGGACTTTTGCTTCGTATAAGGCGTCAATCAACGTCACAAAGCGTTTCGCCTCGTTGAAATTTGAGCGTGAGAGTTGAGGGATATCATCCAGCATCAGAACTTTCACAGTATCCGCAATCGCCAAAAAATCGCCCGGACCTAATGGTCTGGCACAAAAATCGAAAAAGGATGCGCGCGCGACACCGTTACGAAACTGAGGGATTGCCACGTCTCGCCCTTTGATCCGCAACACCAATGGCTCTGCCTTGGACGGGCTGAAATCATGCCAAATCTTGTCCATTTGCGCACGTGCATCCGCCCCCAAGGGCGAAAAATACACCGGTGAGCCTGACAGGCGATCTTGCCGATAATCGGTTGGTGACGCCAATTCATGAACAGTCATGCGGTCTTTGATCAGCTCAATGAAGGGTAAGAACAATTGTCGGTTCAGCCCGTCTTTGTACAGATCATCCGGAATCCGGTTCGATGTGGTCACAACAACAACACCGGCATCAAACAATTGCTGAAACAGCCGCCCGACGATCATGGCATCTGTGATGTCCGAGATTTGCATTTCGTCGAAAGCAAGCACCTTCACTGAGCTGATAACATCCTGCGCAACAGGTTCAATTGCATCATCAACACCGGATTGCCGCGCCTTGTGCATGGCTTCGTGAATTTCTTGCATAAAGGCATGAAAGTGCACGCGCCGCACGGGTATTTCGCCTTCCAACTGATCGGCAAACATGTCCATCAACATCGACTTGCCGCGCCCGACCCCACCCCAAAGATACAAACCTTTGGGCGGCGGCGGAGGTTTGCGGAACAAACCCCGCTTTTCTGGCATGCTCAGCGCGGATTGGATTCGAGAAAATTCAGGGATGACAGCTTCTTGGGCAGGGTCTTTGTTCAAAGTCCCAGCAGCCAGAAGGTCATTATAGAAAGCCATGATATCGCGCATATGAATCGCTTACCCAATTGCTCGCAGGAACAAAAGCGGCCGATCACATCAATTTTCGTGATAGGCACCAAAGAACTTCTGATTTGACGCGCTTGATGGAACTTCTAGTGTCAGATCAGTCATCACGGGGTTAAAATGTCCAAATCAACGCCACTTTTCACGCCCATACTTTTTGTGGGCTGTGTCATTATTTTGGTGAATTTTGCCATTCGCGCCTCGTTTGGGGTGTTTCAAATCCCCATAGCCGAAGAATTTGGGTGGTTGCGGTCCGAATTTTCGATGGCGATTGCCATTCAAAATCTGGCATGGGGGGTCGGACAACCCATCTTTGGGGCCATCGCAGACAAGATTGGTGACCGCAAGGCTTTGATATTGGGTGCTGTCATGTATGCGTTGGGGCTTGTCTTAAGTGCCGGAGCAACAACCCCTTTTGAACATCAAACATATGAGTGGCTCGTCGGGTTTGGCATCGCGGGCACCGGGTTTGGTGTGTTGCTTGCTGTGGTGGGGCGCGCGGCGTCTGACGAAAATCGGTCCATGACCTTGGCCGTAATCACAGCAGCCGGATCTGCCGGGCAAATCGTCGGGCCTTTGTCTGCTGAATGGCTGTTGACGATGATGCCTTGGCAAAGCGTTTTCCTGATTTATGCAGCATCAATCATTGCTGTCATGGTGCTGTTGCCGATGATGCGATCACCCGCCCCCGCCACCAAAGCAGAGCTAGAAGAAAGCCTGGGCAGCATATTAAAGAAAGCGTTCAAAGATCCGTCATACACGCTGATCTTTTTGGGGTTCTTTAGCTGCGGATATCAGTTGTCTTTCATAACCGCGCATTTCCCGGCCTTTGTGACCGAAGTTTGCGGCCCGATTGAACCCGGCTCGATCTTACATGGAATGGGAGTGACCACCACAAGTGGCTTGGGTGCGTTGGCCATCGCCTTGATTGGTTTGTCCAACATCGCTGGGACTTTGCTTGCTGGATGGGCCGGAAAACACTTTCCGAAAAAGTACCTATTGGCCGGGATTTACACCGCCCGCGCCATTGTCGGAGCAGCGTTTATCCTGTTCCCGATGACGCCGTTAACTGTCGTTTTGTTTTCGATTGTGATGGGATCATTGTGGTTGGCAACCGTCCCTCTGACCAGCGGGTTGGTCGCTCATATTTACGGGCTGCAATATATGGGAACGCTATACGGCATCATTTTCTTCAGCCATCAGCTTGGGTCGTTTCTGGGCGTGTGGTTTGGTGGACGGATGTATGACGCTTTTGGGTCGTATAACGCAGTGTGGTGGGTCGGAATAGCCATCGGAGCCTTCAGCGCCATTGTGCATCTGCCGATCAAAGAAACCCCACTGACGGATCGGGCCGCGGTTGCCTAAAACCCAAACAGGGCTTTACCCCTGCCACCGATCAAGGATGTAACGCGCAGTCATCAAATCCAAATGCGCGCCTCCGCCGTTTTTGAACAGAGTGATATCGTTCGGCGATCTGACAAAGCGGGGCAAATCATAGTAATCCGCCACCAAGTCATCGTGCGAGATCACACCACGCGACAAGGGGTCTTCGATTTCGCCGATATGTCCGATTGTCGTGGCAAAGCTGTCCACGAACACACGTGATCGCGTCAATGCCGCATCGTCGGCTTCGCGCATATCTGGGCGGTAAGCACCAATCAGGTCGATGTGCTGACCGGGTTGAAACCAGTCCCCTTTGAGGATCGGCGTCGTCGTCATAGTAGCAGATGTGACGATGTCCGCGTTTTGCACACCAGCCTCAAGATCATCGGCGACATCGATATTCAATTCGTCCGCCATTTTATGTGCGTTGTCCGGCGACCTGTTCCAAACTGCAAATCGCGCCTTTGGAAAAGCGGCTGAATACGCGGAATGCAACGTGTGCCCAACTGTCCCTGCCCCGACAATCAAAATACGCTCACTGTCAGGGCGGGCCAATCGACGGGCCGCCAAAAGGCTGTCACCGGCCGTCTTCCACTTGGTCACCAAATGAAAATCAACAATGGCTGCAGGCGTCCCGTCTTGATCGGAATAAAGCGTGACGCCCCCATTGACCATCCGCTTGCCCACACCCGGATTGCCCGGAAAAATCGTGGCCGATTTAACCGCAATGCCCAGCCCGTTTATCCATGCCGATCGGCTGAGCAGTGTGTCGTTGTCCCGGTACAGGAACGTATCTCCGATTTCCGCTTGCGGCAGCGCGTGGCCTGCGGCCAGTGCGTCCGTCAAACCAATCCAGTCCGCACAAGCATCCCCCTCAGAAAACGAAATGTACGGGATCATGGATTTGCTCATGGTTGAGCCTCTTCTTCGGTCAGCAACCCTTCCTCGACAAGGCGAGCGGCCCAGCCTTCTGGTCCGGTGAACAAATGTGTTTTCCACCCGCGTTCTGAAGCTGCAAGAATATTGTCTGCCCGATCATCGGTGAAAATCAGCTCTGCTCCCGACAATTTCGTCTTGGCCTCAAGCATCGCGTAAATTTCGGGATCCGGTTTAATCACGCGCATGTGGCCGGATACGAAATCTTGATCAAACTCGCGCAAAAACGGATAAAACGTAGCGGCGTAATCATAGCTGTCTACGCCGAAATTGCTGAGTGAATTAACGGCGATGCCCTTGGCTTGAAGAGCCTTCATCAGGTGCACGGACAACGGAATTTCCGGTCGGGCAAATTCGATCCAATGATCATGCCACATCCGGATTTCATTCCGCCATTCTGGATGTTTGTCCGCCCAATCATAGATCGTTTGGCGAAACGGGTGCCCCAAATCGACCAATTCATTCATCTCGTCCAAACCCGCCTGTTCGAACAATTGTTTGCGACGCTCCGGCCCGATCAGGTTGTCATAGAAGGGCTTGGGATCCCAATGGATCAGAACATTTCCAATATCAAAAACAACTGCTTTGATCGTCATCGTGTTATCCTTTCGCCGCGCGCACGGCGCGTTCCAACGCATCTAAAAACCGTGATCTATCGGATTTTGAAAACGGCCGCCCGCCGCCCTGCCGAAAAGGGTCGGCCGAGCGTAAATCGGTCATCAGATCGCGCATGGCCAATGCTTCGCCCACATTGGCTTGGGTCAAAGCTTCTCCGTTGTGTTTGATGACACGCGCGCCCGCTTCCACACATTTGGCAGCCAGTGGCATGTCTGATGTCACCACAACGTCGCCAGCCCCAGCACGGTCCGCGATCCACATATCCGCAACATCAGGTCCGTCTGGCACGATCACCATCTCAACCAACGGGTTTTGCGATGGACGCAACCCACCGTTGGACACAAACTTCAAGTCCAGCTTGTGGCGTGTCGCAACGCGTTCGGCTTCGGCCTTGACCGGACAAGCGTCGGCATCCACGTAAATCGTCACGTCCAAAGCGCCTCAGCATGGAATGCCACGTGATCTTCCATAAAGCTCGAGACAAAGAAATAGCTGTGATCATACCCTTTTTGCAGTCGGACATTTCCAGCAACACGTCGCGCCGCGACCGCTTGGGATAATGTTTCTGGACGCAAAAGGTCAATGAACTGATCGCTAGCGCCTGTATCGACAAGCAAGGGGATATCCAGACCGGTATCCGACATCTGAACGCTGGCATCATGCTTTTGCCATGTGCTTTCGTCGTCGCCCAAATAAGCTGACAGTTGCTTGCGCCCCCAATCCGCGCCCGTTGGATTACAGATCGGCGCAAAGGCAGAAACTGATTTGAAACGACCAGGATGCGCCATCGCCAACGTCAAAGCCCCATGCCCCCCCATGGAATGGCCGGTGATGGATTGCCGTTCTAAATCGACCGCAAAGTGTTTTGCAGCAAGGGTTGGCAATTCAGTCGCGATATAGGACCACATTTTATAATGAGGTGACCAAGGTGTCTGAGTGGCATCCACATAAAACCCAGCGCCCTGTCCCAAATCATAGTTGTCATCATCCGCAACATCATCCCCACGCGGAGACGTATCCGGAAAAATCAAACCAATTCCTTGTTCAGCCGCCCAAGCCTGTGCACCGGCCTTAACCATCGCATTCTCATGTGTGCAGGTCAGTCCAGACAAATACCAAAGCAAGGGAACGGACTCGTCTTTCGCTTCTTCGGGCAGAAACAATCCAAAGGTCATATCACAAGCGCATGTCTCACTCGTGTGGGAATAGACGCCCTGAACGCCTCCAAAACAGCGATTTTCCGAAACGGTTTTCATAAGTTAAACTCTCCCTACACCCATTTGCTATCGAAGCTTGGGCTTTCTCTCAAGCTTGGAAGCCACTGACCCATGCAATCACACCCGTAAGTGTGACGATACTGATGACAGTTGAAACCAGAATTGCCGCCGAAACGCGTTGTGGTGCAACCCCATAATGTTGCGCCAGGATAAACACATTGCCCGCCACTGGCATTGCCGCCGCCGCGATCACAACACCTGCTGAAAATTGGTTGACCTGAAACAGATATAAGACAGCAACCGCGACACAAAGCGGATGCAGGAACAGCTTGCAGGCACTTAACCAAACCGCGATGGACAAGCGTTCCGCTGATTTTGACGCCAGTGAAGCCCCAATGGCGAATAATGCCCCGGGCGTTGCCGCAGCCCCCAAAAGTTCTAAAAAATCCGCCATAGGCGTTGGTGTCCGCACCTGCAAAGCAGACCACAAAAGGCCAAGCGACATCGACACGATCATCGGATTGCGGATCAACCCCATGCCAATTGTGCGCAGAATTCCAATCGTCATTCGCCCATCTCGATACCCAACGATCAAGATCACGATCAGAGATGAAAAGACGATCAGATCGACGGTTAGAATCAAAATGACAGGACCAACAGCCGCGTCCCCCAACAACAACGCCAGCATTGGAATGCCCAAAAACCCTACATTCCCGATGACAGAGCACTGTGCCTCAATCGCGATAGTCGGAACATCCAACCCGCGCAGAATGCCAACACATGCTGCCAGAACATACACAAATACCGTTGCGCTTAGATAAGCCAAGACCAATTGACCGTCCCAAAACTCGGAGAATTCTAAGCTGGACGAAAAGCGAAAAATCATGGCCGATAAAGCAAAGTAAAACACGAACTTTGTCAGATATGCCGTCGCTTCTTCGCTAAAAAACCGTGTCCGTCCTGCCCAATAGCCAAGGCCAATGAGAAGAAAGAAGGGTAAGGTTTTCAGGAAGATGGCCAGCATTTTCCAGCCTTACTGCAGCGTAGGCTTGCGGCCAAGCCTGTTTCGTCAATGTTAATCAATATGGTTGCATGTTTTGGGTCTACCGCAAAAAGAAGGGCCGCCCAGTCCGCGGCCCCATTTTCTGAATTTAATGTCGGGATCATAGACCCCATTTGGCTTTGGTCTCATCGAAAAAGCCTTGTGCCGCTTTCACTTTGACCCAGTTATTTACGTAGTTGATCCAAACCTGATCATCCTGTGGTAGCAACATCGCAATTGGGGAAGGTGCACGCGGTTCAGTACCGGGAACCTGCACGACACCATGTTTCTCACGCAGCGTTGATCCCTCAATGTTCGAGGTAATGAACACATCCGCACGCCCTGCTAGCACTTCTTGAAAACCACGCGCGGGGGCCTCGACCACTTTGATGTCCGCATTCGGGAACCATTCACGTACCAACGCTTCGAAGGTGGTGCCAAGTGTTGTTGCGACTTTGACATCTGCTTGATTGATGCTGTCATACCCATTGAACTTTTCGGCTTTGTCAGCTGATGTGAATGGCATGATTTCAACTACGATATAGCTCTCGGAAAATCCTGCGGCTTTCATACGAGCGGGCGAAATCGAAGCGGACCCAGATACGTGGTATTTGCCCGCAACTACGCCGTTCACCAGTGTTTTCCAATCCGTCGGAACAAATTCAACCTCGACCCCCAGATCTGCTGCTAGCTCGTTGGCCACGTCAACGTCATAGCCTTTATAGCTGTTCGTTGCGGGGTCGCGAACCGACATCGGATTCCAATCCCCGGTCGTGCCAAATTTCAAAACACCACCATCCAAAATCTCGTTCAATGCGGATTGAGCGTGCGCCGTCGCCCCCAACGCTACGGTTATTGCACCGGCGGCAAGAATTTTGGTCCACTGTTTCATTTCGGTTCCCCCGATTGGTTTAACGCCAGGACGTGGCGCTTTCAGTATTGAAATAGGGAATATTACTAACCTAATCTCAAGGGGAATCTTCTGAGGAAAGAAGATTGGGGGGAATGGATGGCCACAGACGATCGCGCCTTAGCCATCGAGATGATCGATGTGAATAAATGGTTTGACGACTTTCAGGTCCTCAAAAACATTTACCTCAGTGTCAAAACTGGCGAACGAATTGTCATCTGTGGCCCCAGCGGTTCGGGCAAATCCACGGTGGTTCGCAGCATCAACCGCCTGGAAAAACACCAACAAGGCACCATTCGCATCCATGGTCACGAAGTAACGGACAATCCTGAGGATTTGGGCGGTGAAGTCGGGATGGTTTTCCAGCAATTCAATTTGTTCCCGCATTTATCCGTGATGGAAAACCTTATCCTTGGCCCGATGAAATCCCGAAATCTCAGCCGGGCCGAGGCCGAAGAACGCGCGCGCATGTATCTGGAACGCGTCAAAATACCGGAGCAGGCCGACAAACGCCCCGCACAATTGTCGGGTGGTCAACAGCAAAGGGTTGCGATCGCGCGGTCCCTTTGCATGGAACCCAAGGTGATGTTGTTTGATGAACCAACATCCGCCCTTGATCCCGAAATGATCTCAGAAGTGTTGGACGTGATCGTTGAATTGGCCGAAGAAGGCATGACCATGATTGTGGTCACGCACGAAATGGGATTTGCCCGCAAAGTCGCCGACAAAATGATCTTTATGGACGCAGGTGAAATTGTCGAAACCGGACCCCCCGCAGAATTTTTCGAAGCGCCGAAATCAAAACGCTGCCAGACATTCCTCAGCCAGATATTGAGCCATTGATGCGCATTGGGCTTCTTCTTTTGTCGCTGCTGGTCCTTTTGTCAGGGTGCGCGTCATCCACGACATGGGGCTGGTACGTCATTGACCCGACCAAGACGGCGGGCTGGACCAATATCAAATTCCTCGTCGGAGGGATGTGGGCCACGATCCAGATTTCGGTCATCGCTGCATCGCTTTCGATTGTTTTGGGATTGTTCATCGCTTTGCCAGCGCTGTCGGAACGTTGGTACATTCGTTTGATCAACCGGATTTACGTCGAATTCGTCCGCGCTATTCCTCTACTGCCGATGTTGTTTTGGGTCTTTTACGGTTTGCCCATTGTTTTCCGCTCAATGGGTTTGGATATCCCCATCGACCCCTTCTGGGGCGCGATCATTACGTTGGCGGTATCCGACAGCGCATTCACCGCAGAAATTTATCGCGCGGGCATTCAGTCGATTGCCAAAGGTCAAACAGAAGCGGCCCAAACCGTCGGATTGAATTACGTTCAATCCATGCGCTACGTGATCTTGCCGCAAGCTATTCGGCGCATTCTGCCACCCTTGGCCAATCAGTTCATTTACATTGTGAAAATGTCTGCCTTTGCCAGTGTGATTGGGATGCAAGAACTGACGCGACGTGCCAATGAATTGGTCGTCACGGAATACCGGCCTTTGGAAATCTATACGCTGTTGATTTTGGAATACCTTGTGCTGGTCCTTGTGATCAGCGCCGGGGTGCGGTGGCTTGAACGTAAAATGGGATCTGACGAAAGGGGATAAGCATGGATTGGGATGCATTCATGGAGACGACCGTGGCCGATATCACCACGATGTCCAAGGAAATGCCGGAGACGGTCAAAGGCTTCAACCTCATGGGAGCCGCGGCTAAGAAATCCGGCGCGCTGGATGAAAAGACTAAAGAGATCATGGCCCTTGGGATCGCCATTGCCACACGCTGTGACAGCTGCATCGGGTTCCATGTCAAATCGCTGGTCAGGCTGGGCATCACCCGCGAAGAACTCTGCGAAGCTTTGGCCATGGCGACGTATATGGGCGGTGGTCCCTCTTATGCCTATTCGGCGAAAGCCCTGAAGGCGTTCGACCAATTTTCTACAAACGCAGCTTAAAATCCGCTCACGTTTGTGGGCCTCGATCAAACTCGCGCCGGGTCGTTAGGTTCACAAAACCAGCCTGTTGCGCAGGCCCTCAAGATAAAGTGTTCAGTGCTGGATTTTGAAATTTCGCAGTCTCGACGTAAGGTTATTCGAACACGGTGACTCGCTGGGATATATCCCAGACCGATCGAGCCCGCTTTGGGAGGAATTGATATGTGCCAAGTGTTTGCTGGCCAAGACCCCGACCGATACGCTTGTACGACACGACGCATGCGCCTGAATGGTCAAAGCACCAGTATACGTCTGGAAAACGCGTTTTGGGTCATACTGGATGACATCGCAAAAGGCGAAGATGTCTCCACGCCGACGTTCATTTCCAAATTGCATTCCGAAGTTCTTGAACTTCACGGCGAGCCATCAAACTTTACCTCATTGGTGCGCTGCGCCTGTTTGAAATTCGTTGAGCTGAACAGCCAAACGATCGAACCCGCGATCGCCGCAGAATAAGTCTCGCCGAAAACGTAGTAGCCCGATACTACCAACGCGCCCGCCTCCGGCGCGTACGCTTCTTGCTATGGCTTGAAGAAACGATGGGAGGATCAATTGGCCAAAGCGATTCATTCTATGATCCGTGTGTTGGACGAGGCCCGGTCCGTCGCCTTTTATGAAAAGGCGTTTGGTCTGCGTGTCGCCGACCGTTTGGATTTCCCCAACTTTACGCTTGTGTATCTGAGCAATTCAGACAGTGAATTCGAACTGGAACTGACCATCAACAAAGACCAAACCGAGGCTTATGACCTTGGCAATGGCTATGGTCATCTGGCATTTTCTGTCGACGATCTTGATCAGGAACACGCCCGCTTCCAAGCCGAAGGGCTTGCCCCGCGCAAGCTGGTCGAATTCGCGCCAGGGGGCGAAGTAATCGCGCGGTTTTTCTTTGTCGCAGACCCCGATGGATACGAAATCGAAGTTCTGCAACGTGCCGGGAGGTACTTGTAAATCAGCTGATCAGCGCGCCTCAGAAAGTGGGGCGCGCTGTTTCATTAAAGGGAGGAACTAATGACAGAAACAGCAAGCTATCGGGGGTTAACCCGACGCCAGCTTTTATCACGCGCCAGTGCAACAGGCGCTTCGTTTGTCATCGGTGCAGGCTTTATCGCAGCACCAGATGCGGCATGGGCCGCCGAAACCGAGCATCTTAAACCCGAGACATTTGCCACTTTGGTTCAAATGGCGCGGGATATTTACCCACATGATCAAGTCCCGGACGAACATTATGTGACGGCTGTAAAAGGGTATGACTCCGCAGACGCAGCGCCGGGGATCGAAGCCGGGATTTCGGGGTTGAACGCCGCGGCACAAGGCAAAGGTCATACCGATTACTTGTCCGCAGGTTGGGAACGGGATCGCGTCGACGTACTGCGCAGTATGGAAGACAGCGCGTTTTTCCAACAGATACGGGGCGGCCTTGTCACAGGGTTGTACAACCAGAAATCGGTCTGGCCGATCTTTGGCTATGAGGGGTCCTCCTTCGAACTGGGCGGTTACATCGACCGTGGATTTAACGACATCAACTGGCTTTGAGGGAGCATTAAAATGGCTGCACCATTTGATCTTACCGATGACTCCGTTGTCGTCGTGATTGGAACCGGCGCCGGTGGCGGCGTCCTTGCCAACGAACTGGCCCAGAAGGGCGTAAGCGTTGTCGCCTTAGAAGCGGGCGGACGATATCTGCCCGAAGATTATGTCAATGATGAATGGGCTAGCTTTGGCCAATTGGCTTGGGTTGATCCTCGCACAACCAGCGGCGACTGGCGTGTCGCCAAAGACTTTTCCGGCTTGCCGGCTTGGATCGTCAAAGCGGTTGGCGGCACCACCACGCACTGGGCTGGCGCATCCCTGCGCTTTCAGGACCACGAGTGGAAAGCGGCCACAAACTACGGCAACGTACAGGGCGCGAACCTGTTGGACTGGCCCATCGAACCTGCTGAGATGGAGCAGTGGTACACAAAAGCCGAAGACAAGCTGGGTGTGACCCGGACCGGTGGACGCGAAGGTTTACCGGGCAACAACAACTATCTTGTATTCGAAAAAGGCGCCAAGGCCCTTGGGTACGAACAGGTGCATACCGGAAACATGGCCATCAACTCGGCCGACAATGACGACCGGCTTGCTTGCCAGCAAACTGGCTTTTGTTTTCAAGGATGTAAGTGGGGTGCCAAGTGGTCGGCGGCCTATACGGATATCCCGCGTGGAGAGGCGACAGGCAACCTTGAGGTGCGTGAAAAAGCGCATGTGGCACGCATCTTGCACAACGATGCGGGCAAGGTCACCGGCGTTGAATATTTCGACGCGGATGGCAATTTGCAGATGCAAAAAGCGCGTGTGGTTTGTGTTGCGGGCAATTCGTTTGAAAGCCCACGTATGCTGTTGAATTCCGCGTCCAGCATGTTCCCGGACGGGCTTGCCAACAGCTCGGGTCAGGTGGGGCGCAACTATATGCGGCACATGACGGGATCGGTTTATGCGGTGTTTGATAAGCCGGTCAAAATGTGGCGCGGCACAACCATGGCCGGGATCATTCAGGATGAAAGCCGACATGATCCAAGCCGCGGATTTGTGGGCGGATACGAGCTGGAGACGTTGGCGCTTGGCCTGCCATTCATGGCCGCGTTCCTTGATCCGGGAGCGTGGGGACGCGAGTTCACAACGGCGCTGGACATGTATGAAAACATGGCCGGTATGTGGATTGTGGGCGAGGATATGCCCCAAGAAACCAACCGCATCACGCTGAACCATGACGTCACCGACCAGCATGGGTTGCCCGTCGTGAATGTGCATTTCGATGATCACCCAAATGACATCGCCATGCGAAATCACGCTTATAAACAAGGGGCTGCGGTCTATGACGCTGTGGGGGCCACGCGGATTTTCCCAACGCCGCCCTACCCGTCGACGCATAATCTGGGCACCAACCGGATGTCAGAAAACGCGCGCGACGGTGTTGTGAATAAATGGGGTCAAACCCATGACATTGCGAACCTGTTCATCTCGGATGGATCGCAGTTCACAACCGGTGCTGCGGAAAACCCAACCTTGACCATTGTCGCGCTGGCGATCCGGCAAGCCGACCATTTGGCACGGGAAATGACAGCCGGAAATCTGTAATTCCGGCAGACCATCAAGACGCGGCAGGGGGCGACCTTTGCCGCGTTTTTTGTGCCTGCGGGGTCAAAGTCTAAACGCAGCGTACGCTGGGGTTAGAGCCGCAAAACCCGACCAAAGCCAGCCTTTGCGGCCCAAAGACAGCTTTCATTTTGTGCCAAATCCACGCATTTCGATGAGTTTCGCGCAAAAGCTGGCTTTCGACGCTGAAAACTGGCTTTCGCAATTCCGCCCAGCGCCAAAAGCGTTGCGCATAATTATTTGCGTTAACCTTTGCAAAGGTGCGTTAAGAGGCCGTTAGGATATTCCCCGATTTATTTGGGCTCATCCTAGAACGTTTTCATATGCTCACAGGCCCCACTGTCACCCATGTCACAAGCTTGCAGATACAGGGTTTCAGCACGTTTCAAATCTTGGTCAACGCCTAGGGCCTTCTCGTACATGAATTCGAGATTGCTGCACCCAACCGCATGGCCCCCGTCACAGCCTTGACGATAGAGATCAACCGCTTTGGCATAATCCTGCAGCACACCACGGGCTTTGTGGTACATGACCCCGAGATTGGTGCACCCAAGTGCTTCGCCGTCGTCACAGCCTTGACGATACAGATCAACCGCCTTGGCATAGTCCTGCTGAACGCCAAGAGCATTGTGGTACATGACCCCGAGAACGGTGCACCCAAGTGCTTCGCCCCCGTCACAACCTTGTCGAATTAGATCAACCGCCTTGGCATAGTCCTGCTGAACGCCAAGGGCATTGTGGTACATGACCCCGAGATTTGTGCACCCAAGTGCTTCGCCCCCGTCACAGCCTTGACGAAAGAATTTAACCGCCTTGGCGTAGTCCTGCGGAACATCAAGGGCATCTCGATACATGACCCCGAGATTGCTGCACCCAAGTACTTCGCCCCCGTCACAGCCTTGACGAAACAGATCAACCGCTTTGGCATAGTCCTGCGGCACACCAAGGGCATTTGCGTACATGGACCCAAGATTGGTGCACCCAAGTACTTCGCCCCCGTCACAGCCTTGACTAAAGAGATCAACCGCCTTGACGTAGTCCTGCGGCACACCAAGGGCATCTCGATACATGATCCCGAGATTGTTGCACCCGATTGATACCCCATCTTCGCAAGCCGTTCGAAACTGGTCAGCGGCTTTGTCGAAGCTGTCGCTTTGGAAATGCGTCACGCCTGCTTGAAAGCAGCCAGCAACAGATCCGGCGTCGCAATTGGCATTGAGCAAGCGCAATGCATCTTTGGTGTTTTTGTTTTCGTCACGCAAGGTGGTTGCGTGTTCAACGCATCTGGTCCAGCCGGCGGCGCAGGCGGTCACAAGGAAGTCCGTCTTTTTTTCGGGATCCGTCGTTTGGTTTGCTGCAATTTCACACGCAACGGTCGGGAATTTCGAGCAGAGGAAGGTATCTATCTGAAGCGCTTGTGCACCCTGAGTGGCCAGGCGCGGGATGTTGGGCACCAAAGCCAGAGCGGCGACAAGGCCCAAAATCAACAGAATGGTTTTACGCGTGTTTTTCATATCGAACTTAGCAAGCTTTCAGACGGCTGGAACTGCGTTAACCAAGCATGAGGCGCTGGTTTAGTCCAGTCTGATCTGCTGCGGTTTGGCGTCAGGCTTGCGTGCGTGTGCGGATTTGCGAGGCGCGGCGGGTTTGGATTTGGCGGCGGATGAAGGCTGCGATGAACAGGGCCGACAGGATCAGCACAATTGTGGGGGCGGGGGCGCTGTCGATGAAGAAGGCGGCGTAGGTGCCCACAAGCATGGACGCCATGCAGACGATCACCGACACCCAGAGCATGTGTGAAAAGCTGCGCACCAGCAGGAACGCGATGGCGCCCGGTGCGATCAAGAGGCCGATGGCGAGGATCAATCCAGCGGCCGACAAGGTTGCGACGATGGTCAGGGACAGGGCCGTCAGCAAGCCATAGTGCAGCCAGTTGACCCAGAGGCCCGAGGCTTGGGCCTGGGCGGGGTCAAAGCTGTGGAGCAGCAGGTCTTTCCATTTCAGGACAAGGACCACGGAGACGCCGAGCGAGATCAGGCCAGCGGTCCACAGGTCTTGGGCGCCGATGCCCAGAAGGTTGCCGAACAGGATGTGGTCGAGATGCGCGTTTGTTTCGACGGACACATAGAGCACGATGCCGACGGCAAACATGCCCGAAAACACGACCCCCATGACGGTGTCTTGTTTCACGCGGCTGTTGGTCGACAGATACCCAGTCAGCAAGGCGCAGGTCATGCCGGCGCCAAAGGCTCCGATGATCAGGGGGATGTTGAGGATATAGGCCAGCACGATCCCCGGCAGGACCGCGTGGCTGACAGCGTCGCCCATCAGCGCCCAGCCTTTCATCACCAGAAAGCAGGACAGCAGGGCCGTGGGGACGGACACGATCATACAGATCAGAAACGCGTTCTGCATGAAGCCGAAGCGGAAGGGTAAGAGCAGCGTGTCGATATCCATCAGGCGGCCTTTTGGGTGGGCTGTGCGGTCAGGTTTTGTTTTTCGCGCAAGGATGCTTTGGCTTTGCGACGGGCGGCGAGGAGGCCGTGTTTGGGGGCAAAGACGAAGGCGATCAGGAAGATCAGGGTTTGCAGGGTCACGATCAGGCCCCCGGTCGCGCCGTCGAGGAAATAGCTGGCGTAGGCGCCGACAAAGCTGGTGAGGGCTCCGATAACGACGGACACGGCGATCAGGCGGGGGAAGCGGTCGCAGAGCAGGTAGGCGGTGGCACCGGGGGTCACGACCATAGCGATGACGAGGAACGCGCCGACGGTTTGCATGGCGGCCACGACTGAGGCGGAGAGCAGCATGAAGAACACGGCCTTGAGCAATCCGGGGCGCAGGCCAATGGTGCGGGCGTGGTTTTCGTCAAAGAAGGTGACCATCAGGTCTTTCCATCTGGCGAGGAGGACGGCGAGCGAGACAAAGCCGATGATGGCAAGCTGTAGCGTGTCTTCGGGGGTGATGGCCAGAATGTTGCCCATCGTGATGGTCTGGATCGACACGGCGATGGGGTTGATGGACACGATGAACAGGCCAAGGCCAAAGAACGAGGTGAAGATCAGGCCGATGATCACGTCGCTTTTGAGGCCTGAGCGTTCGGACAGGAACAGCATGGCCCCCGCTGCCAGCCCGCCAGAAATGAACGCGCCAAGGGCGAAGGGCAGTCCAAGGATATAGGCCCCCGCAACGCCGGGCACGACGGAATGGGACAGCGCGTCGCCGATCAGCGACCAGCCTTTCAGCATCAGATAGGCCGACAGGAACGCGCAGACGGCCCCGACCAAGGCCGAAACCCACATGGCCTTGGCCATATAGCCGTAGGTGAAAGGTTCCCACAAAAGGTCGATCACTTTTTGACCTCGGTGCGTTGGGTTTTTTCGCCGTATTGCACAAAGGGGCGTTCGTCGTCGGTGAGGATGGTGACTTCGCGGGCGTCCTCGTCGTCATGCAGGGCGGTGCCGCCCAGCGTAAAGTGACGCAACACACCACCAAAGGCTTGTTCCAGATTTTCGCGCGTAAATGTAGTTTCGGTCGGGCCGTGTTTCAGGACGGTCCCTTTCACCAAAACGGTGCGGTCACAGAATTCCGGAACCGAGCCAAGGTTATGCGTGGAGACCAGCATCACCCGGCCTTCGTCGCGCAATTCGCGCAACAGGGAGACGATCTGGTCTTCGGTTTGGACATCGACCCCGGTGAAGGGTTCATCGAGCAAGATCACCTGCCCGTCTTGGGCCAGTGCACGCGCCAGAAACACGCGTTTGCGTTGCCCCCCTGACAATTCGCCGATCTGGCGGTGGCGGAAATCCTGCATATTCACGCGGCGCAACGCTTCGTCGACGGCGGCGTGGTCTTGGGATTTGGGACGGCGCAAAAAACCCATATGGCCATAGCGCCCCATCATCACCACGTCTTCGACCAGCACGGGGAAGGCCCAATCGACCTCTTCGGATTGAGGGACATAGGCCACCAGATTTTGACGCAACGCCTCGCGTACGGTTAATCCCAATATCCGGATGTCCCCTTGGGCCGTGGGCACAAATCCCATGATCGCCTTGAACAGCGTGGATTTTCCGGCCCCGTTGATGCCGACCAAAGCGGTTACCGTCCCGCGTGGGATGTCAAAGCTGGCGTTCCACAACGCAGTATGGCCATTGCGATAGGTGACCGTGACGTCCTGCGCCGACACGCCCGGTTCGGGGTGTTCGTCCAATCGGGTGGCTGTTTCAGGCTTGTAGTCATCTCGCATGACGCATTCCTTGTGTACCGGCCCCTTTAGGCGCGTGGTTCAATTGGTCGCCGTCGTCAGAGCTGTGGCAACCGTGCCCGCCGTGACGCGCAACAGATCAAGATATGTCGGCACCTCGCCATCGGCGTTGCTGAGTGAATCGACATACAAAATACCGCCAAAGGCTGCATCGGTTTCGCGGGCAACCTGTTTGGCGGGTGCTGAGCTGACCGTGCTTTCGCAAAAGACGACGGGGATATCATTGTCACGCACGCCATCAATCACTGCGCGCACTTGCTGTGGTGTGCCAACCTGATCGGCATTCATCGGCCACAGATACAGTTCTTTCATACCGAAATCCCGCGCCAGATAGCTGAACGCGCCTTCGCAGGTGACCAACCAACGTTGATCTTCGGGAACGGACGCAATGGCGTCACGCAATGGTTCGATTGTGGCGCGCAAGGCGTCTTTGTATTGGGTCGCGTTTTCGGCATAGACGGCAGCATTGTCCGGGTCTTGGTCTGCCAACGCTTTTTCGATGTTGTCGATATAGATCAGCGCATTATCCAGACCCATCCACGCGTGTGGGTTGGCCTTTCCGACATAGCTGCCTGAAGCGATTGAGATCGGTGAAATCCCGTCCGTCAGGGTCACAGATGGAATGTCGCCCAGATTTGACAGGAACTGTTCAAACCACAATTCGAGGTTCAGACCGTTCCACAAGATCAGGTCCGCATCATAGGCGCGCACGATGTCTTGGGGTGTTGGCTGGTATCCATGAATTTCGGCACCCGGCTTGGTTATGGACACAACCTCGGCTGCGTCCCCTGCCACATTGGAGGCCATATCCGCCAGCACCGTAAAGGTCGTCACAACCTTCAGCTTGTCTTTGGCCAGCGCTGTGCTTGCGAAAGCTGCCGTTAACGCGAGCGTTAAGGCCAGCGATAAGAACTGTTTCGGAATTCTTGGCAGCATTCGAATCTCCTGTTCAGGACGGCGCGCCCGAGGATATGTAAATGCAAATCAGTCGCAACTGTCAATGCAATTGCGAACTATTCTCATTTTCACCTGCGTAAAACCTGCATTAAGATCGCAATTCCGCTTAGGTCACAGGTGGCGTGTTTGTATTGTACTGGTTTGCGCTGGGCAGGTTTGCGTTTGATCCGCGCCTGAAATGCGAGGTGGCACAAACAGAAATGCCGCCAAAGCAAACGCTGTGGCGACATTCATTTAACAGTACAAACCGGTCGAAAAATCGGACTTAGCTGGCTGTGTATTGGGACAAGGCTGCGCGGGTGCCTTGGGTCCATAGGATGTTCATCCAGTGTTCAAAGGCCTGCGCAAATTCTGGGTCGTCGGCCAGATCGCCGTAATATTGTGTCTGTTCCAACCACGCCGCTGGACGGTGGCGCGCTTGGGACGCCACATCCGTCAATTGATCCCAATGCGGGTCATTGGCGTCGATTTTCGAACCATCCTCGCGTGTGCCTTCGCACATACGCGCCCACAGTGCTTCGACCAGGGCCAGTCCGGCAATAGAGCCGTTGGCGTTAAGGGCGTCTTGGATTGTGGGAATGAGAAATCCGGTATGACGAGAAGACCCGTCGAATGCGACGCGGCGGGTTGTGTCCAATATCGCAGGGTTGCTGAAACGACTTTCGACCAGCTTGAGGTATTCCGTCGATGACAGGTTTGGCACCTCTGTGACAAAGGGCAAGATTTCCTCGTGTTGGACCTTGCGGAAGAACCCAGCAATGTCCGCATCCCCCATACATTCCGAAATCGACGGGATGGACAGCAATTCGCCCGCATTTGCCAACACCTGATGACCTGCGTTCAGGATGCGGATTTTCATCGCCTCATAGGCGTGCACATTATCGGTGAGCGTTGCGCCAACGTGCCCCCAATCGGGACGACCGCAGGCAAATTGGTCTTCGATCACCCATTGGCGATAGTTTTCATGGGTGACAGGTGCGGCGTCATCGATCCCCAATTCGTTGACCAAGGCCAATTCTTGCGACCCGGTTGCGGGCACGATGCAATCGACCATGGAGTTGGGGAATGCCCCATTTGTGTCAATCCAATCGGCCAGTTCTGGATCGGACATGCGCGCCAAAGACACCACGGTTCGGCGCAGGATATCGCCGTTGCCTTGCAAGTTGTCACAGCTTTGACCGGTAAAGGCAGGGTGACCTGCATCGCGGCGCAGACGTAGTGCGGCGACGATGGCGCCAAATGCGGTTTTCGGCGTTGTCGGATTGTGCGCGTCGTGCTGAATATCTTCGTGAGAATCATCCAAACCGCCTGTGACGGGGTCGATATAGTAGCCGCCTTCGGTGACGGTCAAAGACACGATACGAATGCTGGGGTCTACAATCGTTTGGATGAGTGATTGGTTGTCGTCTTCGATTGGCAGGTAGTCGATCATTGATCCTGTGACTTCGGTCGACGTGCCCGAGGGATCAAGTTTGATCAGCGTGGCCAGGCAATCCTGTGACAGAAGCTTTTCGCGCATCACTGCATCGTAAGACCGCACGCCAGCACCGATGATGGCCCAATCGGAATCCAGACCTTGCTGCATCAAGCGGTGCAAATACCACGCCTGATGGGCCCGGTGAAAATTGCCTAAGCCGATATGCACGATCCCGGCGCGCAACTTGGATCGATCGTAATTCGGGCGTTCGATCCCTTCAGGTAAAAGGTCAAGCGCCGCATTGCAGAGTTTCATCGGCTCATACGCCAGGTCGAGATTATCCATCAGCTTATCCAATTGCCGCCATCGACGTTATAAGTTTGGTCAACGATGTCACTCGCGCCTTCGGACGCCAGCACCACCGCCATACCTGTTCAATCTTCAGCACACCCCGTGTGGCCGAAAGGGATTACATCCCCACCTTCTTTTCGTTTTTGCCCAAGTGCTTTGCATTCGTATTTGGCAAAATGACGTCAACACCATGTCAATGCTCATTGTCTTCTACACCCAGCGCGATGGCATTTACGTTAATCCCTCAAGAGATCAAGTTCAGCGCACAAGATTGTGTGAGGCGAATGACCGCAGCTTTGGCAGTTCAGGTTGCGCGGTCTGCATGCACAATTGGCCAGTGCTAGACCGCCGTGGCCGACACGTGTGAATTTGCTGCCAATTTGTGCACAAATACCGGCCAGATAAACCAGCCATACACCGTTGCAGCCCATGAGCCTGCTTGTTTCCTCTTTAGGTTGGATGTTGTGGACACATCGAATGAATCAATTGTCCGTGGCGATGACACAAATCTTTACGCGCGACAAGATTTAATCCTCTGCCACATGAAAGCTCTTACTATTTTTTTAAGCGGAGGCCCGCATGATCAACTTGCCTTCGAACAATGTTGCCTCGTGCGGATGGTCGTCGCCTTCAATCGAGCGGAACAGTGTTTCCACAACACAGCGCGACACTGCATCGTAATCTTGTGCAATGGTTGTGAGAGGCGGACATGTGAAACGCGAAAAGGGATGGTCATCTTGGCCGGCCACACGGATGGTGCAATCTTCGTCACGCCCCACACGAAGACGCCGTTCGTAACAGGCCGTCAGCAATCCAATTGCCAATCTGTCATTGCTGCACAAAACGGTGCTTGTTTTGAAGTGTTGGTTATCAAGGGCCTTGCCGCCCTCGACCCGACCGATTTCCTCAAACGCCCAGCCTTCGCCTTCCGCTTTGACGATGACCGGTTCATGGCCCAGCTGTTCCATCGCCTTGATATATCCCTGACGCCGCTTGTTGGCGTTGGGGTTTGACGGGTTGCGCATTTCAAAAAAACAGGGGGGTTCGCCAGTGCGACAGAGGTAATCGACGATCAGCATCGAAAACTGCGGGTTATCCGAGCCGACAAACGCCAGGCCGAGATCTTGGATATTACTGTCAAACAACACCGTTGGGACGTCGTCACAGAACTTTTCTATCGCGGCGCGGTCTGACGCGCGCCCCAGAGGGGCAAACAAGACACCCGCCGGTTTCAACGAGCGAAGACTGTCCAAAATATCGACTTCGAGCGCGGGATCACCATGTGCACTGTAAAGCGTTGGGCGATATCCTTCATCGATACAACGTTGTTCAATGTTGCGCGCAAGTTCGGCAAAAAACGGGTCTGCCAGATAAGGCACAACGATGCCCACATTTTTAGTGAGCTTTCTGTTTTGGTTCATCGCGTAGATGTTTGGGCGATAGTCGTGCACTTCCAGAGCCGCCTCAATACGCTGGCGTGTGGAGGGGCGGACACTTTCGGGATCATGAAAGAACTTTGAAACCGTTGGCCGGGATATCCCGATCACGGCTGCGAATTCCTCCATATTCCGTATCTTAGGCTCGCTCATTCTACCTCGCTTCCAATGAATGCTCTGGACTGGCATTGCTTAAAAACGCGCCGGCATTCACCTTTACACGGTTCACATTGCCTTATCGCGCGCAAATATTGCAAGTCGCCATGGCAAAAATATGTTCAGTATTCGATCAGTTATCGTAAATTTGAATAACCTGAGGTTGAATTCCAGACTTTTGCGTATGTCCAAAATACTGCAGAGGCGGATCACGTAATGGCCTGCTGCCCCCGAAGCGTCATCGCAGTGCGCCGCAAAACATCCAAGATATGATCAAGTGCGGCCGGGTCCGCGACATGGTTGACGGACACCACCGTACCCAACACGGATTGCACCGACCCGATGACACCGACCGGCACGGCAATGCCGCACATGCCCATTTCGAATTCATTCCGCACCACGGCGTATCCTTGCGCACTTGCGTCCTGTATTTTCGATTTGATCGACCACAGGTCCATATCGGTGGCTTCTGTCAAACGCTGCATTTCGGTTTTGGCCAGAATATCCACAGCCGATTCAAAAGGCGTGCGCGCCAACAACATCCGCCCGATCGCCGTGTGCAACAGCGGCAAAGTGCTGCCCACGGAAAACCCCAAAGACACGCGCGCCGAAGCCATCGCAGAGCGCGCCACGTAAATCGCGCGGCCTTCGTCGCGGATCGCCAACGAAATCTCTCCGTCGAGTTCTTCTGCGAATTGATTGAGGACGGGTTGAATGGAGCGCCCATAGTCATGCGCTGTCAGATACCCCCCAGCCAGTGCCAGAACACGCGGCGTCAGGCAAAGGCTGCGATCCCGTTTGCTGAGGTATCCGGTGTCCAAAAGGGTCAGGCACAAACGCCGCACTGTGGCCCGGTCAAACCCGGTCAATCGGGCGATGTCGGCCATCGTCAGGTCGCGGCGTCCAGTTTCAAAACAAGCCAGCACGCTGAGACCTTTTGCAAAAGTAGAAGCGCTGTCACTGCTGCTCATCGTGAAACCCTTTCGATTCCGGCTATGGTTGACTTGAAATTTCCATCGAAGGCCAGATGATTTTGACCGTAACGGCACAAACCTAACGACATTTCGGCAAATCGGGAACGTGGTCCTTCGCGCAGATCGCAGCGAATGGCGGCTGTGAGCCCAATGTGACGTTCATCAGGTAGTTTAAACTCACCATGTCGAGGCTTATGTTCTCCACATGAAGTACATTTTATTGGCTATGAGCCTATTACTGTTTCCAATGCAATCCCTTGCCCAACCAAATTGCCTCATGAAGGGTTCGGGGACTGGCTATGGGATTTATGAACAAGATGGTGAAGACGTTGCTTATGAAGTTAGTACGGTTGGAACGTCATGGGGAATGCAGGGATATGGTTGGCACGCAACCGCAGCCTTAACATGTGAATATTGCCGTGATCCAAATATCTCTTGGGGATTAGTTAATCTCAGCGATGGTTGGTCTCATCGAATTGAACCTCGGTCGTTTCCTAGGTTGCTTCCCTCCGAAGAAGCGCAAGAACAACAACCCAACAACAGTACCTTGAGTGATTTACGCATTACCAATGCCGCTCAACGTGCGGCACGCAGGTACGAATTTCTATACTACCCAATGGTCACCTTCGGAAGCAATGATCTGACACCTATTCACCTGAGTGAAAAAGCTAACGTCAACAATTTCGAAGGCTACGCTGTTGTCTTTGAAATTTCTCATCACAGAGCCGGAGGTGCAGACAAATCAGTTAACGGCCTTATTGCATTTGAAGTTACTGATGGATGTGCGTATTTTTCTGGAACGGTAGGGCTGCCGCTTGAAGCAGCGGACCAGCAACTAGAGCGACTCCTAAGTTCAATTTCTATTAGTCGTGTTCAAGTACGATGAGGTTTTGCTTTGATTGGTCATTGAAGCTCGAACGTCACTTTGTCCCGCCTAACCGGCTTTGGCACAACCCGCCCGAACATCCGGTTTAAGTCAGGCTTGCGTGACGTTTAAACCAAAAGGACGTGCCGGGTTCGCCTGATCAAACTCAGAAAATCGGTCGGATCGGGTTCAAGAGGCTCGACGTATCGCCATTTCGATGCGATATTGTACGATATGCGGTGTTAAGTTCGCATAACGCACAATTTGAACGTATCTAAGGCTAAAATGACCAAAAACGATCAGACAAAGACCAAGGCGCTGCCGGACCAAGGGGCGGATACGTGGGTTGTGATTGCGCGCTCAGAAGACTTGGATACAGCGCGACCGGTCAAGCCGATCACGTTGAACGGTCAGCGTTTGGTGCTGTTTCGGGATGACGAGGGGGCGCTGGGATTGATTGGGCGCAACTGTCCGCATCGCGGGGCGGATTTATGCTTTGGTCGGCTGGAAGACAACGGTTTGCGGTGCCCGTTTCATGGATGGCATTTCGACAGAACCGGCCAATGTGTCGAACAACCTGCAGAACCGGAAGGGTCACACATGTATAAATCCATCAAAGTGCCCATGATCCCGGTGGTCGAATTGAACGGCCTGATCATGGCCTGTCCGGATTGACCTACGATGTTTAGGTGGGTGATGTTTCAATTGAATTTGCAACGCGGCAAAAGGAAATGACCAGATGATCAGTCAACAGCTGAACGATCAGATTACACGTGTCGGGTCGGCGGAACCTGCCGGTCGGGTGTTGCGTCATTATTGGCAGCCCGCAGCGTTGGTCGATGAATTGGAAGGTCGCGCCAAAGTTCCGGTGAACCTGTTGGGGGAACGGTTGGCTTTGGTTCAAGATACAAACGGAGCGTTGTCGTTGGCGACGCGTGTGGCGCAGGCCTCGGAACCGTCTGCGCATTATCCAGCGCCGGACGCCATAACAATTGATCCGGATGGACCGCGTTATCCGGTGGTGGCGCAAAAGGGCATTGTGTTTGCCTATATGGGTCCGGGTGATCCGCCGCCATTTCCGAATTTCGACTGTTTCAGGGCGCCGGACACGCATGTCTTTGCGTTCAAGGGTCTGTGGCATTGCAATTGGTTGCAAGCGCTTGAGATCGGGATTGATCCTGCGCACGCGTCGTTCTTGCATCGCTTCCTTGAGGATGACGATCCCGAGGACGGCTATGGCAAACAGTTTCGCGATAAGGCGGCGCATACGGATATGCCGATGACCCAAATCCTCAGGGAATATCCCCGCCCAGACATCGAAGTGGAAGAAACCGGGTATGGTTTAAAGATCACCGCGCTGCGGCATATGGAGAACGATCTGACCCATGTGCGTGTGACCAACCAAATCTTTCCCGATGCGATCTGTATTCCGATGTCGCGCGAAATGACGATCACGCAGTGGCATGTGCCAGTCGATGACGAGACGTGTTATTGGTACACGCTGTTCACCAGCTTTCAAAAACCTGTCGACAAGGACGTCATGCGGGCGCAGCGGCTCAAGGAACATCGCTTGCCCGATTACGCGCCGCTGAAGAACATGGACAATGAGTACCACTTTGATCCGGCAGAACAGGAACGGCTGACCTATACCGGTATGGGGCTGGATATTAACGTGCATGATCAATGGGCGGTTGAGGGGATGGGGCCCATTCAAGACCGCACGCGCGAACATTTGGGGCGCAGTGATGTTGCGATCATTCGATATCGACGGATGCTGCGTCAGGCGATCAAGGCCGTCGAGGATGGCAATCAAGACTCGCTGTTGATGCAAAAAGATGCTGAGGTGGCTGGCATTATTGGTCCCTTGTCCAATGACGCAATCGCATCAACCCACGATTGGGATGCGTCAAGCTGGCAAGCTGACATGCAGCGACGGGACGCGTGTCCTTGGGATGCATCTGTTGGATCGGATCACAGGCAGTAAGGATACCCGCATGCGTGCGTCAATGTCAGAAGAAATTGCATCGGGGACGATGGCGACGCGCAGTGTGCTTGATGACGAAGGCATTCGCAAAGCCGCCGCATTGGTGCAGCGTGTTGAAACGGATGGATTGGAAACCATCCGGCTTGTGTTTCCCGATCAGCACGGAATTTTGCGCGGCAAAACGATTGTGGCGCGGGCGCTGACGTCGGCGTTTTCGTCTGGCATCGGTGTCGCCTCGACGCTGTTGCTTAAGGACACATCACATCGGACGGTGTTCCCCGTGTGGGACGAAGACATCGCCATTGATGCGCATCCGCTGAAGGGCGCAAGTGATGTGCTGTTGGTGCCTGACCCGGAGGCGTTTTATCCGGTGCCTTGGTCGCCTCATTCTGCGATTGTGTTATGTGACGTCGTCCATCGATCCGGTGATCCGGTGTCGATCGCTGCGCGCACGGTGCTGACGCGGGCCGCTGACCAATTGGCCGCAGCGGGATATGGCGCGTTGTTTGGGCTTGAGGTCGAGTTTCAGATCTTCGAACGGGTGGATGCAGCGCTGGACCATCGCCAAGCGACAATGCCGCCAGCCCCAGTGCAGACGCGCAATTTGACCCAAGGCCATCAATACCTGACCGAAACCCGTTATGACGCGGCGGACGGAATTCTGGACGATATCAGACGTGCGGCAGATGACATGGGATTGGCGGTGCGCACTGTCGAAGTCGAGATGGGGCCAAGCCAGTTTGAATTCACCTTTGATCCGGCAGATCCAAAGACCCAAGCGGATCGGTTCGTCATGTTTCGCACATTGGTCAAAGAGCTGTGCCATCGCAAAGGGCTGCATGCCACGTTTATGGCCAAGCCAAAATTGCCAAATGCCGCGGCAAATGGCTGGCATATTCACCAATCGCTGTCTGATTTGAAAACCGGGCAAAACCTGTTCATGCCGCATAACGATGACGCGTTGACCGCCCATGCGGATGGGTGGATCGCGGGGCTGTTGGATCATGCCAGCGCGTCGTGTTTGCTGACCACGCCGACGATCAATGGGTATAAACGGTACGCTCCGTTTCAGTTGGCCCCCAATCGCATCCAATGGGGCAGTGATAATCGCGGTGCGATGATCCGCGCCCTTTTATACGCACATGACACCGCCAGCCGGATCGAAAATCGCGTCGCGGATACCACGGCAAATCCGTATTTCGCCTTTGCGGCGCAGTTGCTGGCCGGGTTGGACGGGATCGAACGTCAGGCCAAGGCCCCTGCCCCGACGCACACCCCTTATGATACGGACGCGGTCCAGTTGCCGAGCAATTTGGCGCAGGCCATTGATGCGTTTGATGCCAGCGCTTTTCATCGAAAGGCGATGGGCGACGCCTTTGTGGATTACCTTGTTCACATCAAGCGGGCGGAATGGGATCGCTATTTGATGACCGTTTCGGATTGGGAACATACCGAATATTTCAATTTGTTCTGACGGACCCGCATGCATGAAGCCTGATCCGGATGTGCCATGTGATGCAACGCCAGTGCGGGCGCAGGTGTTTGAGGACACGTTGGATGGGTACATCCCGCTTGAGCTGTCCATTCAGTACATGTTGGATCGCAATGGGTTTCAGGCCGCGTGGATTGTGCTGATGCATGCACCGGTCATGGATATCCCCGGTTTGGCCGCAACCGCCCCGGTTCCTGTGACCTTGGACAAATCCTGTTCCGGGTTGATCGACAGCATGGACATGATCGCAACGCGCCTGAACACCGGGACCCGATTATCCGGTGTGGGATCATGGCGCTGGAGCGCGGTCGAGCGTGCGCATGAGACAGAATTTGCCCAAACACATCGGCTGGGCGAACCTGTGTTCATCCGGGGTATCGGGTTTGAACGCGCTGAAACGCCGTCAATCGTCAGCCGATCCTTTGGACCTTTGACCATAGCCGACCCAAGCAGCGTTGCGTTTGTGCGCTGCGCACCTTGCGATCTGGATGCGCAATTGCACGCCTTGGGATGGGCGCGCGCGGCGATTTGGAGCATGGGGGACAATGATGGCGGCGGACTTTATGCAGGCCATGCGTTTGATGCCCCTGCCGCCCGGTTCGCTGACATTTATCTGCGCGATGACGCGAATGGGTTGGCCAATAAAGGATCGACCCTTGGCCTTTGCGATTATGTTTTGGTTGATTTGACAGGCACAGTGCCAAACCTTGATGCTTTGGCGTGTCGAACATCGCGTTGATTGCCTCAGCGCCCAGTTAATTTCAACCTACGCGCGATAAAATTCCCCAACATGAAAATAACCGACTAGACTGAGCACAGACGACGTTATTCAACAGATTCGAAAGGGTGTATTATGTCTTTTCCGATGTCTCGCCGAACATTTTTAGCAACCGGGGCCAGTGCCAGTTTCATTGCGTTACATCCGTTTGCAGCGCGTGCCACCGCAAACCAAGCGCATTTGCGTATTATGGAAACCACCGATCTGCATGTGCATGTGTTTCCTTATGATTATTATGGGGATCGCGCTGTTGATACGGTTGGTCTCTCCAGAACCGCCGCATTGATCGAGGATGTGCGGGCCGAGGCTGGCAATGCCATGCTGATCGACAATGGTGATTTCCTTCAGGGCAATCCGATGGGCGATTACATCGCGTATGAACGGGGCATGAAGGACGGCGATATGCATCCCGTGATCACGGCCATGAACACGTTGAGGTTTGATGCCACGACTTTGGGCAATCACGAGTTCAACTATGGGCTCGATTTTCTGACGAAATCCATGGCCGGGGCCAGTTTCCCGGTCGTCAGCGCAAATGTCGTTCTGGAAGAGGGTGCGGACCCTTTGAAGGACAAGACCATGTTCAAGCCATATGTCATCGTGGACAAAGAGGTGGTGGATGGCGCAGGCCAACCCCACACGATCAAAGTCGGTTTGATCGGGTTTGTTCCGCCCCAGATCATGCAATGGGATCGCCGCCACTTGGAAGGCAACATTATTGCGCGCGACATTCTACAAACGGCGCGCGCTTATGTGCCGCAAATGAAAGAAGAAGGCGCTGATCTGATTATCGCGCTGAGCCATTCTGGCATTGGCGGGGTCAAGGAAGAAGAGATGATGGAAAACGCATCTGTTCCACTGGCCCGCATCGAGGGCATTGACGCCATCCTGACTGGACACCATCACCGTGTTTTCCCATCCAAAGCCTATGATGGTGTCGAAGGTGTCGACACTACAGCGGGCACAATTTTCGGCGTACCTGCCGCAATGGGCGGGTTCTGGGGATCGCATCTGGGGTTGATCGACCTGATGATCGAATCCTCGGGCGGGGAATGGAAAGTTGTGGCGCATAGCTCGGAAGCGCGGCCCATTTCCAAGCGCAACGAAGATCGATCCATCACGCCCTTGGTGCAAAGCGTCGTCGCGGTTGAGGACAGTGTGCGCACGGAGCATGAGGAAACGCTGGCCTATGTACGGCGGGCCGTTGGAAAGACAGACGCGCCGTTGCATTCGTATTTTGCCTTGGTTGCGGATGACCCCTCGGTTCAGATCGTTTCGATTGCCCAGAAATGGTATATCGAACAGATGCTGGCGAGCACTGAATTCGCCGGATTGCCGATCCTGTCCGCCGCCGCCCCGTTTAAGGCGGGCGGTCGTGGTGGGCCGGAATATTACACGGATGTGGCCAAAGGCGATGTCGCCATCAAGAACGTGTCCGACCTGTATCTGTATCCAAACACTGCCCGCGCCGTGCTGGTCACCGGGGAACAAGTCAAAGACTGGTTGGAACGGTCTGCCGGGATGTTCAATCAAGTTGAGGCCGGATCAAAGGGATCTGTCCTGCTGAACCCGGATTTCCCGTCCTTCAATTTCGATGTGATCGACGGTGTGTCCTATCAGATCGACCTGGGCCAGCCGTCAAAATTCGATCCAAAGGGCGAACTGATCAATCCAGACAGCGCGCGGATCGTCAATTTGACATTTGACGGGCAACCCGTCGATCCGGCGCAGAAATTTGTCATCGCGACCAACAATTACCGGGCCTCGGGCGGTGGTCAGTTCCCTGGCGCGTTGGGGGATACGATCATCTTTGAGGGCCCCGACACCAATCGGGACGTCATCGTACGTTATATCGTGGACAAGGGCACCATCAATCCAAGCGCGGATTCCAATTGGAGCTTTGCCCCGATGCCCGGCACCAGCGTGCTGTTTGAAACGGGACCAAGGGCCAAGGATTACGCCGACAGTGTTGAAGGCGTGACACTGACCCCTGTCGGAGAAAGCGAAGAAGGGTTCACGCAATTCCGGCTTGATCTTTAAGGGCTCAAATCAAAGAGGTGTCCGGAATTGAATCCGCGCGGTTAGACTGCGCGGGCTTCGGATGTCTGGGCCTCTTTTCAGTCTGTAGTGTCGCCATATTTGGACGCCTTTCGCGCTCTGATTGTGCACGCACAGTTAGATAAAAGATCAGATCAATTTTTACGCACAGAAATGTCATAAACGCGGTGTACGAAAAATTAACGATTCGACGGGGCCGCGCATGTCACGATCCAAACCACGGCGTTTAACTGCAGTTAAACGGACCGTGTTTGCGCAGCCTTTCGCCGAAATAACCGTACTCAACAAAAGCGCGTGGTTGATCGCAACACGTCGAGATTAAGCCTGTCCATCAGCTATTGCCGAATGCTGTGACGGGTCAGTTTAAGAAGGAAGTAAAAGACGTGCAAAACACATCTTACACCGTAGGTTTCACCGACGACACGACCATTCAGTTACGTCTAGAACTTGGCAATGTCATCGATTCCGCGCAAACCACGGACGTTCCGGACGGCCTGAACCCCGACAGCGAAGGCTATGTCTATGACAACGAGAACGGTGGTTTTCTGGGGCGTGTAACAGGTGCGAACGGCGAGTTCTGGCAAACGTTCGATGAATACGAAGCATCCGATATTGACGATCTTTTTGATGTTGATCCCAACAACACTGACGCGGGCGCGGCGGTGGACGATCTGTCGAAATGGACCGTCACAGTCAACGGTCTTGAGGTTGATCTGCTTGGCCTGTCCCGCAAGTCGAACATTTTGCAAACCGCTGAGACGGATAATTTCGAATTTGAATTCAGCACGGTTCAGAATGTCTTTCTTGAACTCAGCACGCCGCTGAATGAAGGCGACACCATTGAGATCAGCTTTGATGATGCGGATTTTGATCCCATCGGCGCGGCCTTTGACACCAGCACAACCATTTCCGAAGCCATCCATGTCAATCTGACGGGATACGACCCGGATGACCTGTCCAAAAAGGCGCTGTTGTCCAGCTGGAATGGGTGGAGCATTGAAGGCGAAGGGTCGCCCGTTGCCCAGGAATATTCCGCAGGGATGGAATTTCAGGTGATCGACGCCAACACCCAACAAGTGGTGAAAACCGGCGCAATCGAATTGGCGCAAGCGGCTGAAGATCCCAACAATTTTTCATTGAACTTCAATGGCACAGATGTGTGGGAGATGGATTTCTCTGACGTATCGGTCACTGGAGATTATTTCGTCGCCGTCGAAGGTGTGGGCATTTCGCAGACATTCACAATCGAAGAGACCCATTGGCAGGACATCTTTGAAACTTCCTTTAGCGGGTTTTACCACCAGCGCAGCGGCATCGCGTTGGAAGAAGAATATACCGATTTTGTCCGTCCTGCGTCACTGGTGCCCGGCGAAAACCTTGAGGTTTTGCGCACCAATGTGCGTATTTCGGAAACATCGGAAGGATCGCCAGATAGCAGCGGTGCCAAGCCATTTGATCGTTTTCCTGGCGAAACGACCGGCGAAACGGTGGATGCATGGGGTGGGTGGCATGACGCCGGTGATTGGGATCGCCGCACGCAGCATCTTGAGGCGGCGCGCAACATGATCGAACTGGTCGAAATGTCGCCTGAATGGGGCGCAGCTGACGATTTGAATATACCCGAGCGCGGCGATGGTATTCCCGACATTCTGCAAGAAGCGATTTGGGGCATCGAAGTCTTCAAACGTCTGCAAACCGATGATGGCGGCATTCCGGGTGGGATTGAGCAAGAAGCTTATCAATCCTCTGGCGGGGCATCCTGGACTGAAGGTCCGGTCGTTTATGCCTATGCGCCGGATGTCTGGTCCAGCTGGGAATATGCCGCGTCAGCCGCCAAAGTGGCGTATAATCTGGCCCCCTATGATCCGGCAACGTCCCAAGAATGGTTGGACAGCGCCATTGCAGCGATGGAGTATGCCGAAGCCAATTGGCAAGACGAATTGGGCAATGATGTCCATCCCCGCGACGTCACATCCCGCAATATAGCATCGCTGGAATTGTACCGCGCGACCGAGGACGCATCGTATCACGACATCTTTGTCGACACGTCCGTCTATGCAGATGGTAACATCGGTAATATCGACTGGCGGTCCCATCAATTCGAATCCGCTTTTCTGTATGCTCGGATGGGGGATCTGATTGAAAACAACACGATCCAAACCACCGGCCTTGCCGACATGCAGGCCGAAATTGATCTGTTGACCGATTTGGGTCAACGCTCTGCGTTTGGAAATCTGTTCAACCCTTATGCGCCGTATGGCTGGGGCAACACCGCGACACAGCCCAACCATTCACAGGATGTATTTGTACGTATGCATCATCTGACCGGTGATGATGAATTGCTGGCGATCATACAGGCTGACGTTCAGTACCTGCTTGGCGCTAATCCTTTGAACATGACCTTTTTGACCGGGTTGGATGGCGTGCGCGGCCCCGAAGAAATCCTGAACCTGGATGCAGAGACATTGGGATACGGGCCAATTCCCGGCATTACCATTTTTGGTGACTTCAATATCCATGACTACGACCGGGATTTTTATCACGATATCATCGAAGACGATCAGTTTCCGAACATCTGGCAAGCGCCTGTCGCAGAAAGCTGGCAAGGGTTCAGCGTCTATGTCCCCGTTACAGAATATACCGTGCAACAAGGCATTACAGATACGACCTATGTCACAGGTTATCTGGCGTCGTTGGGGGCCGCAGATATTCCGAGCGTTGACGATTCCGACGGAACAGTCATCGGCACGCCCGCCAGTGAAAATCTGTTTGGAACAGGCGAAACAGATATCATCTATGGCCATAGCGGCGATGATCTCATCAAAGCCCGTAAGGGAGACGATGTCGTTCATGGCGGCGACGGCGATGACATCGCATACGGCAGTACGGGGGCGGACACCCTGTTCGGTGATCAAGGGGCCGATACGCTGTTTGGGGAAGCCAGCGATGACGTGTTGCACGGTGGCGATGACAATGATCGCATTTTGGGCGGGGGCGGAGAGGATCAGCTCTTTGGCGACGCTGGAGACGATTATATCAAAGGGGCAAACGGGAACGACACGCTGAACGGTGGTGCAGGCAATGACAGTCTGCTGGGCGGATCAGGTGCGGACACGTTTGTGTTCGAGCTCGGCAATGACGAAGACCGCTTCCTGGTTTTCTCGACCGCGCAGGATACCATTTTGCTGGACGCGGAGTTGCTTGGCGATTTTGATTCCGTGAGCGACGCCCTGAATGGCGCGGGCAAGTTGACTGCGACCGGGCGCCAATTCACGCTGAACTTTGACTCAGGTGACGTCCTGATCATCAAGAGTGCGAGCGCCATGACCCTGGCCGAAATCGAAGATACCTTTGTTCTGTTCTAACCCTTTTCACCCAGCGAGTGCTGGTAGGAAGAGGACGATTGCGGGGAATGCGACGAGGAGTGCGATTGTGATGGCGTCTGCGATGAAGAAGGGTGTGACGCCTTTGAACACGTCCTGCACAGTCAGGTCATCGCGCACGCC
>JBDVKF010000078.1:0-13225 GCA_039960995.1 Paracoccaceae bacterium
GACGAAGCCGCGTCGAAACCAAGATGCATTGTCTGAAACTGATGGGCCAATCGCTCATGGCGCGAGACTTCGACAGACAAGTCGCGGAAATCCAAATCCGCATCGCTGTGCTTAATCGCTATACCGCGCTTGGCATACCTATCACAGAACCTGTAGGCTAAATCCGTCTTGGGGTAAGGGAAAGACTGGCAATCACCCGATTTGTGCAACAAAGCCGACCCTGTTGAAAAGCAGCCGTCACACCGACGGCTGCTTTTAAGGTTTTACCACCTGGCGATCAGGTTTTCTTCTGTTGCTTTTTGCGTGCAACCAATCCAAGTCCACCCAGTCCCGCCATCAAGAGGGGCAGCCCTGCTGGCAGTGGCACAGGTGCGGGTGCGACGCCACTTACATGGATGGCATCAATATAAACACCTTGCAGGCTGAGTGTCACACTGTCGAAAGCTGCGGAAGCTTCGAAGAAGAACGAATTGAGATCCGCGCTGTTCGACGTTGAAATCGAAATCGTATCCACAACTGATCCACCAAGACTGAATGTAACGGGTTGGTCAGAAAAGTTCTGGTCGCTGAATGATATACCAAACTGGGTCGTTGCGGCCGCAAAGCTGAACGTAATAGTATCGACTGAGAAACCACTTGCGCCGGGGTCGTACAATGACAAATCGCCACCGGACGTTAAACCCAAACTGCGGCCGGTTCCGGCCCGGTCACCAAAAGAATCACTTCTTCCAGTTCCAATGACATCGGATATCCCCAAATCAGCAAATGCCGCATCGCTTGCGGAAATTGCGCCAAGCGATAGACTTTCAAAGTCCTGAGACACTGGGCTGTCAAAATCTGCCAGTGAACCCAGTGTAGCAGCTTGAGCAACTGGTGCGGCCAACATGGCCGCGGTCAACAATAGTAACTTCTTCACACTTTTCTCCAAAACCCACCCAAAGGGTTGCGCGTCCTAAGGCGTATTTGCCTTTTTCATGATCTTCGATTTGAACCGAACATTTTGTCAGAACTTGGACCAGTCTACCTACTGCAAGTTGAGCACGTAAATCAGTAATTTCAATTAAATTGTTATTTTACAAAAAGTTGAACGATTAGATTTCTGCAGGAAACAGATTGTGTGCGTCCAAAGAAGGCAGTCACACCTGTGATGCACCAGTCTCGCCGGAGGTTAATTTTTTAGATTCGATGGTCTGGCCGCTTCAAATAATTTGCCACTTGCTTCACCGCTTTTCCTTGGCCCCACGCGCTGAGTGACCATCGAAAAATTTCCTCCGAAGCAACATCTTTAGTGACGTTGCGTCTTGCACCAAAAACACGGTTCTGCCTGCTTGATGGATGTCAATGTTATGCCGCCGAAACCTCTGCAACCGCTGTATCGGCCATTTTCAGGATTGCCTCGTGTGAATTCGCCACCGCAATGAACCGCCCGTTATGGCAAAATATTGCACCGGTGACACCGCTGGCCTCTTCAAGTGCGGCATCGGTCAACCCGGCCCAAGCCGCGGGCAAATCGGCGCGGTTATCGAACGTGTCATCGCCCGCGCGGATCGTGGTCAGCGTCCAGTCTGCGCCGCGCGGGTGGATGACAAACAACAAATGGTCGGCTTCTGCTTTTTCCACCGCGGCACGGAACGGCATGCCCATGGGCAGCTCTAGGATGCGGCCTGTGCCTGCTGTTTCGATGGCGGACAGGACCATGTCTTCGGCGCGGAATTTGGCGGCCTTGCGTTTGATTTGCGCTTCGACAAGGGCGCGCGCCACGGGCAGTGCAGCCATGAAAGCGCGATCATCTGCGCCTTCTGCGTTGTCATCAAACACGGTTTTCAGGCTTTCGATCAGCGCCGGCAATGTCAGGCCCGAGAACAACGGCCCAGCTTCTGAGGGGTTCACTGCGCCATTGTCGACCAGATCAATGGGTAGGACGAAACCGCGATCAAAGGAGCCATGTATCGCCTCGATATCTTTTTCGGGTACGTCCATTGCGGTTAGGTAGGCGCGGCCAAATTGCGCCCAAATCAAACCAAACGAGCTATAGGGTTGGCCATCTTCGCGCAGAGGGTTTGGCCGTTGGTGGTGATCGAAAATCTGCGCTTTGGGATCGAAATCACCGCCAACATCATAGATGATCCGATCCTCGCTTGGTGTAATCCATGCTTTGTCCCGCGTGCGACGTAACTCGGCCTTGGGAAACAAACGTGTCAGGATCACAGAGGACAACAATTCATCCGCATGAAAACCGCCGGAGTGTGTGACGAGGTAAGAGATGGTCATTGCGATAGGCTCCAGCTGGGTCGGACATAATTTGAGCGACCCAAAAGGCCGCTCTTCGGGGCGTTACTGAACAGATTTTGTGGGATTGTCGAGGCGGATTAGGACCAAATCGGGCACATACCTGGTTGCCACAATGCGTCCGCGCGATCCCCTGTTTGGCAGAAAATCGTCATAGGAAAGAGATGGCTACTTTGGGGGCACATGTGGCATGATAGATTTGATTTCGACTTTGGGTGACAAGGCAGAACATGAGAGTTTGCGGATGTGAGATATCTTCGAAGGAGGTTCGGCTTGCTGTTGTTTTCCTGAAGGATGACGGAGGCGTGGAAATGCTTCGTTTGAAAACCACACGAATAGAGCTTGACGATGACACGTCCGAGACGGACCTCCGGTCATTCTTGGCGGATCTTCAGGGATTTACGCAAGCGTATGAGATCGATACCTTTGTGATCAAGACGCGCGCTAAGAAGGGGCGTATGGCTGGGGGAGCGGTCTCTTTCAAAATCGAAACTTTGATTCAACTTGTTGAAGGATGCCAAACCAAGTTTGTCAGCCCTGTTGCACTTGCTCATTTTGCCAAGAAAGACTTGGATGCGTATCCGGAAAAGCTGCCGGTTTACTTGAAGAACGCCTTTCTTTCAGGCGCTTATGCGTTGATCAAGGCGTGAACCCCGGCAAAACGCATGTCCGTCGTCAGCGTTTTTGGAACCAAGAGCGGCCTAAACTGGTTGAGAGTTTGGCTCATCTGTTTGGTTTGATTGTGCGGCGTGCTGGCGGTGATACAAGCGTCGCGCTTCGAGTGTCTTTCATTTGATCCTTTCCATTGCCTGACAGGGTATTGCGCAGCAAAGTCCCGAGAAGGACGTTGTTGATACTAATTTGTCGTTTGAACGCGTTGTATCGCGCTCATCATAACCTGTGCTGTGTCGCTCCAATTGGGAAGGGTTTTGGATCGCGCGTGGGCCGCGCCTGCAAATGCAATTCGTGCAGGTTCATTTGTTAGAAGATGTCGTAATGCGTCTGCGAACGCAGATGCGTCGTCAACCGGGACCAAGATGCCAGCATCACCCACTGTATCGGGCACAGCACCGGTGACACAGGACACAATGGGCAATCCAAATAGCATCGCTTCGCTTAACACCATGCCGTAGCCTTCGTATCGTGTCGCCAATGCAAAAATAGAAGCAGCATTGAGACGGCCTTGCATGGTTTCAGTGTTCATCTCACCCGTGAAAGTAACCCGGTCTGTCAGAGAGAGAGCCTTGTTTTGTGCAATCAAGGCATCCGCTACCGCAGTATCATGGCGTTTGCCGATGATCTCGGCCTGCCACGGGATGTCTTGGATCTGTGCTAAAGCATTCAAAAGCACGTCGTGCCCTTTTCGCTGTGTCAATAATCCGATTGAGACGATCAACGGGGGATCTATTGGTTTTGGGTGGCGTATGGGCCTGTCAAAGCCAGGCAATGCCACGCTGAACTTAGATCGAACGGCCCCAAAATCGTCGGTCAAAATCTTTGCCGTATGTGGGCTTGGCACCACGATATGCGCCGCGTGGCGGAGACAAGCTGCTTCGTTTCGCAACAAATGCGATGCAAGTGCTGGGTCAATTCCCGTTTCCAGCCCTAGGGGATGGTGCAACATTGCGATCACAGGGGTCTGAACGGTCGCCAGCCCAGCCGGATCAAGCGCCCCGAACACCAAACCGTCCAGAATGATGACCTGCCTTGGATCAACTGCGCGAAGCATCGCAAGCGTCGCCTGCATGTCGGCATCCGTTGGAACCGGGAAACTGTCAGGCAGCACCATATGCGTCGTTGTACACCCGAGCGCGTTCAATTCATCCAGCACTCTTGCCTCGTAGATAAACCCACCGGTGCGCCGGTCTTTATCACCCGGAATTGCAAAAACTGCTGTCATGATATGACCTGATCACTTGCATAGAGTCGTAAAATGACCCGTTCAATCGCTGCTATCGCCGCATATCCAGCAACTGCGACAATCGATAAGGCGACAATCGCGCTCCACAGCATGTTATAATTCGATGTTGTGGCCGTCAGCGCCATCAGATGTCCGATGCCTTTACCTGTCGCCAACCACTCTGTCGTTGTGACGGCCAGAACGGCCGCCGGGACGGCCATCCGGGCGGCTGCAAAGAAGGCCGGTAACATGACTGGAATACGCGCCCATAGCAAAAATCGCATACGTCCGGCTGCATAGCTGTTGAAGACGTCGTTTACTTGACCCGGGGTTTGTCTCAGGCCTTGCAAACACGCGACCAATGTCGGGAAGAACGTCATCACTGCAACGATGGCAATTGTCCCAGTCGCCCCACGTCCAAGCGCAAGAACGATCAAGGGCGCTGTTGCAATGATTGGGACAGATCGCAATGCGACTGCAATGGGTAAAACCGTTGTTGCGAATATTGGCGCCAAGATAAGTAACGCGGCGAGCCCGGCACCCAATATCAACCCGGCAAAATACCCCGGCAAAGCAAATGTTAAGGTCTGTTTTAGTGCGTCGGCCAATGTCATTCGAGCAGACGGCCCTCTGTCGCTGATGAAAAGATAGGACCAGACATCCCCTGGTCGTTTGGCAAAGAACGGATTGAGGTCAAACGCTTCCATCGCAATGTGCCAGATCAACAGAACAAGCACGGTTACAAACGCCACGCTTACCAATTGAGCTATCCATGACCGAGACACGCGCAGAACTGGCGGATTAAGTAACAACGCTGGCGCAAACCCCAAAAGCCGTCCAATGATGCCAAACATACCATAGGCCAACATCGTCACGCTTGCCGACATAACTGCCAATGTCCACGTCGCTTCTGCATCCAAACCAAGCATTGCTCGCAAGATAAGCACGCCGATCCCGCGTTCTGATCCTGTGAATTCTCCAATCATGGCCCCAAGAAATGCTGCGGGGGCTGCGATTTGTAGGCCGGCGATCAGATAGGGCATGCTCGCCATCGCTCTGATATGGATCAGCTCAGATATCGCGCCTTGTCCATAGATCCGGTTGAGATCTGACCAGCTTTGCGGAATCGACCGCAGGCCGACCAGCAATGCAAGGTACGTTGTGTAATAGACAGCTAAGGCTGCCAATGTGATCTGCGGACCGTCACCTGGCCCGTATAATACCCGCAAGATAGGCCCAGTTGCCACCAACGGAAGGCAAAACAGGACCAAAGCCAGCGCAGACACAATCCGTTGGGATTTTGGGGCAAGAATTACCAAACTTGCCATGCAAACCGCCGCAAGGTTCCCCCAAAGGAAACCCCAAGCTGCCGATGAAAATGTCGCAGAGAGCGCACGACCAAGAAGGTTTTGGTTCGCGTCAATATATCCGATGATGGCGACGGGCCCGGCGATCACAAAGCTGTCTGGGTAAGCCTTCGCGATGCTTTCCCAAACAATGAGGAACAGCGCAATGCTGACCCCTCGGATGATGAAACTGTGCATCATCAGTTTATGCGGCGACTGCCAGCACATCGTTGATCTGATTGATGACGCCTTGATACGTGTCTTTGCATTGATGCCGTACATCAGAGGGCACATCGATATCCGCGACAATCTGGGCCGGACGATCAGACAAAACGATAATCCGGTCAGACAAAAGCGCGGCTTCGGACACCGAATGTGTCACCAATAACGTCGTTGTTTCTGTCCCCCGCCAAAGAGGCGGCAGGTCGTTGTTCAACCGCTTTCGGGTCATCGCATCAACAGCGCCAAACGGTTCATCCAAAAGCAATACCTCCGGCTCCGATATCAATGCCCGTGCAATTGCAGCACGTTGACGCATACCCCCGGACAAAGCCGCGGGTCGCGTGTTTTCAAAGCCTGACAATCCAACAAGGTTGATCAGGTCTTGTACCGCGGTCGGGTCAGCGGGTTTGCGGGCCAATTTTAAACCAAGCGCGATGTTCCCGCGTACGGTTTTCCACGGCAAAAGCGACGGATCTTGAAACGCCATAGACAACCCGCCCCGGCGTGCCAGCTCTTTTGGCGTTTCTGAACCGATTTGGATCGTGCCTGTGGTCGGCGTCTCCAACCCAGCCACCATACGCAGCAAAGTTGATTTACCACATCCAGATGGCCCAACAAGTGCAGTGGTTTTGCCCGCTGCAAAGGTCAAGCGGGTATCAGAAACGGCCTGAACCGCTTCAAATACCTTACTGATACCTGTGCACGTAATGTCGCAACCCGCCATGACCTAGCCGTGAACTTCTTCAAGTAAAGATCGATCCCATAGGTCAGCCGATACCGTACGACCCAACAACGCCAAGGTTTCGATATTTTGTGAAACAGTCTGGTCCGTGAACCACCCAAAACCCTTTTTGTCAGTTAGGTCAGAAAACATCAGACCCACTTGCCGCTCTGCCTGTAATTTTTGCGTCTCAAGGTTAAGACCCGCATCAGGATAAAGCTCTAACGCCAAAGCTGCGGCTGCATCTGTGTTCGCTTTGTAATCCTGCCATCCGCGCACTTCGCCCTTGAGCAGCGCCACCAAATCGGCCCTGCGATTTGCGATACTGTCTTCGGTCGCGATGTAGGTTTGAGAATGTACCGCATATCCGTGATCCGCCATGCGCATGGTTACGTTGTCCACCCCTTGGATCGTCATCGCAACCGGCAAGTCTGTCGCCCAACACAACAGGCAATCCACTTGACCCGTTACCAAAGGTGCCGCGTCATATTGTGTCGGAACGATTTCAATCGCATTGATGTCCACACCGTTGATCGAACACAAAGCTTCCAATACAGGTGTGTTGGACACCGACATGCCGATTTTCTTACCCACTAAATCTGCAGGTGTGTTCACCGGATTTTTCGGTAATGAAGCGATGGAGAACGGATTTTTCTGCATTCCAACAGCTACGATTTTGAACGGCGCGCCTTCGTCAACAGCTGCCGCCGTGTAATCCGCCGCAGAGATACCCATCAACGCCGTTCCGGACACAACCGGCGGTTCCACGGGTGCATTCGGGCCACCAGAGATCAGCGATACGTCAAGGTTTTCTTCTGCCCAATACCCTTTGTTCAAGGCGATGTAGCTGCCGCCAAACTGGACGGAATGTGTCCACGACAATTGAAAGTTCACAACGTTATGTCCACCCGCAAAGACCGGGAGGGGGCCCAATGCCGATGCGCTCAGCGCCGCAGCCCCGGTTTGCAAAAAACGACGACGGTTTGGGTGCAGGTAGTTACTCATGGGTTGTACTCCAGTTGTCTGAACTTTGTCTGTGTTTTCGAATTGGGCAAAGCGATCAAAACGACCGCTGGAAGGGCTGCCACCAGCATCATCGCGCCATAAGCGATCCCTGTGGCGATGCCCGCACTGGCCGACGCGCCCGCAAGCGGGAACAATGCGGCGGCGGCCCCTTCGCGCCATCCCCAGCCTCCGACCGACAAGGGAATGAGCATCGACGATAAGATGAGGGGAATGAGAGTGAAAAGCGTACTGATAGGAAGCGCGGTGCCGGTCGCTTTGGCACATGCGTAGAAGCTGAAGTTGACGACAAAGGCTATGATCGTCGACAAGATGATTTGTTTCGGGTCCCGAAGACATTGACCAAGGAGCCTGAGGAACTTCGCAACCGCCGCTTTGTGTTTCCCGATTTGTGCCCCAAGGGTGAACGCAATTGCGCCGCCCGACAGAACGGCCCAAACCCAGCTTGGCCAAGCGAGGCCACCGGGGATAACAAGGGCGCACACAAACCCGGTAAACATGAGGCCAAACATAACGATTTGTCCAATGAGCCGTTCAAGAACCACGGATTGGGTTGTCCGGATCAAATCACCTTCTTTTCGTAACCTAACCGCCCGTGTCGCATCCCCCGCGACTCCACCCGGCACAATAAGATTGATGAGCTGTGCCAGATAATATTCCCGCACTGCGCGCCCATAAGACAGTTCAATATCAAGGCTCCGCGCCGTAAGCTGCCAACGCTTTGCCATCAGGAAGGTCAGCGCCGTCAAACATAAAAGCGCGACACCAAGCCATGACAGATCTGCTGTTTTCAAACGCTCAACGATACTGTTGGTGTCAGTGACCATGAACACGCCAACAAGAACCGCGATTGACACCGCAATTTTGAGCCACGTCTTACCCATCTTCGCGAACCTCCGCGACGATGTCGGCGGATGTGAACGCCTTAATGAATTGGTCCCGAAATGCATCCATCCGCCAAACCGGAGCATCTGCCGCGGGAATTAATCCATCTGTCCAATTCCATGCATCGATATTCTTGATCACAGCAGGCGGCCCAATCATGTGCACGGGCACATCTAGGCTATCGATTTGAGATACAAAACCGGCGGGTTGATGATCCCCCACAACGATGATCAACGGAGCATCATCGCCAAGGTGCGCGACATGTTCAAAGGTCGCCTGCAAAGAATAATCGACAGCCAACCGATACTGCTCACGTACTTTGTCGTAATCCTTCCACACCTCACGTGGGCTTGGCCCTTGTGTTGCCCATTGATTAAAAACCGTTCCATCGCCCATTGCGTCCCATGGCAGCATCTCTGGCACTGGAACCCAAGGCGCATGAGATGAAATCAGCGCGATTTGGATGAAGTCATTTCGCGGATCTTCCCCCAAGAGCTCATTATAGACACTCAACGTAAACTGATCAGGCACGGTCACCCAGTTAAAGCGCTCACCCGCGTAAGGTATGTCTGCTGCTGGATATATCAACTCAAATCCCATGGCGCTGCTTTCCGGCCAACCAACCGTGATCGCAGGCATGACTGCCGCAGTTCGGTAACCGGCCTCTGCTGCAAAATGGAACAACCATTTGTGCCCGCTCGCGATCATTGCATTGTAACGACCGTGATCCGACGTCCACAATCCCGTCGCCACAGCCCCGTGGGCAAGCCAACTTTGCCCACCTTCAGTCGGGGAGGTCATCCAGCCGCTACGGATCGCAAAACCTGCGTCGCGAATAGGTCCCTCGACTTGGGTCAGCGTGCCTAGGTGAGTGTCCATATACAACGGGTTTTCGAAACTGGTCCGACCATAGCTTTCAATATAGATCAGGATCACATCGCGATTGCCGATCTTGTCAAAAAGACCTGTGGCATGGCGGTATGGATCAGTTTTGGCCTGTGCGCTAAACGCAATCAAATCTGCAGTGGTGTCCTGCATTTCCACCATCCGTTTGAACGTGAGGCGGGATGTCCATGACGTGCCCGGTGGACTGTTGTTAAATTTCCAATACTTGAGATGATGCCCGGCATCCGCCACGGCTATGCTTGCGAAAAACACCGCGACAATTGCGGCCCCTGTTCTTGCAACTGTTGGAACGGATGTACGCGCCCAAACTCTAAAGCTTTGAAGCAATCCAAAGAACAGCAATAGGATCGCGATGCAGGCACTCAAAACGCCGACATATGCGGCAGGTTTTCCAATACTGTCGCTCAGCAAGCCAATCCCCGCCTTGATCAAAAAGGTATCAAGGATCGGATTGAACGTCCGGTTATACGCAATGAACATACCGTAATCAGCAAGTTTGATGATCACTGTCGTAACAAAGATAATCGCCAAAACAGCGGGCACACCCCAGTGTCGACCGATGGCCAACAAGCCAAAAACCAGCACTGGCAATTCCAAAGGAAAGCGATTTAACGCGCTCCATCGCATCGTGCCCGGATGGTTTGGCAACACCAAGACCGCGAAAATGAACGCCGTCGCAAGGGCAAGGACCAGCACTTTTTTCACGTGGCCAACCTCTTAAGCCACAGCGTGTCGATTGCAAACGACCAGACCAGCGCCGCAGTTCCCGTCAGCATAATAGTCATCTGAAGGCTTGTTGGGATGACAGGACAGATCAAAGCAATGAGAGCTGCGATTTGGATGACACAGACCCCTTTTCGCCGCATGCTTTCGGGCAATGACCCATTGAGCCACGGCAAGGCATACCCGGCCAACACAAATATGTACCGCATAAATCCGAGGATAAGGATCAAGGGCCCCGCAATGCCTGCCGAAAGCACAATCAGGCTTAAGACGGCACCAAAAAGCGCGTCGATCTCCATGTCGTATCGCGCGCCGTAAGATGTCGCTGTCCCATCTCGCCGCGCCAAGAAACCATCGACGCCGTCCAAGGTGAACGCGAGTGATGCAACTGCAAAGAAAAACCAACCATAGGCATTCAACACATCTGGCTGCGCGATACAGCTCGCGAGGAATGCGATCATGCCCGCACGCATGGTTGTCACGACATTCGCGGCCCCAAGGGTCTTGATCGGATGTTTCGACAATCCATAACCGGCAATGACAGCAATTGTACCAAACAGAACTAAGCTGACGCTCATCCCTCTGGATAGTCCAAAAAAGCCAAGACTGGTCAGTCCCAAAGCCACAAACAATCCAATGGAAAGCCACAAAAACTGCGTGCGCAGCAGGCTTGTATCAGCCACGCTGTGAGCCCGCAACGGGTTGTTTTTTATCATGTTCTGACCCTTGTCAGGGGACAATTCCGTGTTCGCCATATTGTATATACGTTTGAAGCCGTGAAAATATTCAATTTAAGTCAGAAATTTCTGCGAGGTCATCGATTGCGACCTGTGCAACCAGTGGACAGTGATCTGATGCCACGTTTGTTTGCTGCCCTCTGATCACCTTCGCGTCTTTGATCGGCTGCATGCCGTTGGTCAAAATACGGTCCAGCGGGAGCAAAGGACGCTTTGTCGGAAACGTGCGCAGAGCTGGTCCGTGAAATTTGCTTCCAAGCATTTGTTTTGAAATCGCAAAACCGCCCCAAGAGCGCCATTCGTTCAAATCTCCAAGAATGATCGTTTGCATCGAAGGTCGCCGCTTCATGTATTGTCCAAGGATACGCATTTGCACCATCCTAAGGGCCTGAGACAATGAAAAATGACCAGACATCACACGAAAACGCATATCCCCTGAAGCAAGCTCGACACTGATGACCCCACGATGGCAATGTCCGGGAAGGTCAATGACATCTGCATATGTCCGGGTGAACCGAGGGCTTACCCATAGGATCGTCCCAAGAAAACCGTCACTTTGAGGACCCCAACGCAATCGGTCTTCGGTGTGTTGATAGGCCAGCCCAGTGCTTTGGCTGATCCGGTCTACATCGATAATGCGTCCATGTGGCGGGCAATCTTCGTCCGCTTCTTGAAGTGCCAAGATATCTGGACGTTCCGGCACAATTGCAGCTTCGATAGCATCGACAACCCGAACCGGATCCTTCCGCCCATCTTGGCCAACAGCCCGGTGTATATTCCATGTTGCGCAAGCGATCTGCAAATTGCTCATTCCTTCCACTCACGTCTCAGTGACTTGGCATACCTATAAGTTGTAGGCAATAAGACCCTACCTGACGAAAGATATACCAAATCCACCTCTACTTTGACGGAGTTACAAATGAAGCATTTTTTGATCCCAGCATTTTGCGCGTTCGCCGCGCCGCTGGTTGCTGCCCCTGCCGACTATACCCTTGATGCATCTCATACGACCGTTATGTTTGATGTTTTTCACGTCGGCTTTGCCCCGACCATCGGCGTATTTGGCGACATCACCGGATCATTCACCTATGACATGGACACCCAAGACCTGAGCAACGTAAAAGTTTCCATCGGGTCTGAGAGCGTGAACACCTTTCATGAGGCGCGTGATAATCACGTCAAAGGCGGTGATTTTCTTGATGTAGGCAAACACCCTGCCATCACGTTTGTCGCAGCAAGCGGCAACGCAACAAGCGACACATCGGGCACTGTAACTGGCGATTTGACGATTCTTGGCGAAACGCACCCAATCACTCTGGATGTGACTTTGAACAAGGCCGGCGATTACCCATTTGGGCACAAAAGCTTTGTTTTGGGTCTTACGTTGACTGGTGAAATCCAGCGAAGCAAATACGGGATGAGTTATGCCGTTGACGGCGACATCGTGGGCGACACTGTTAAGGTCCGTATTGAGACCGAAGCCATTCAAGCCAACTAATCAGCCGACGACAAACAAAAGCAGCGCCCGCGTTTCACCCGAGCGCTGCACATTTGATTTAAATCACCGTAAGCCAGATTGAACCGACCAATGTCCGACCAGTCCCGAATGACAAATGGCATTAGGTTGAGGCTGTGATCACAACTCAAGGTGTGAAACACCAGCCCTAGAGCGCCATTGACGCGTCTGGTGGTACGCTTGAGATATTGTTGCAAACACGGCGAAACGCGAAAGCAGCACGACGGGTCTTCTCATAAAACCGTCGGTCGTTCGATAGCAAATTGATCATTAACTTGCCCAAGACCATCACCTGATCAGGGGATGGTGTACATCGAAAAACACCTTATTCCGGCTGACGGCAGATCCGCACATTTTGATAATTTACCAGCTGCGGGTTTTGCTGGGATGCGCGTTTAACAAGTGAGGTACACCTAAATATGCATATAATTCAGATGCTTACTTCTTGAGACCTGACAGGCGTTCAGGTCGTTGAAACGGCCCACCAGCGCACCCAATCCCTTTGAGAAACACAAGGTGACCGCCCGGCTGACCAAGAGACCCCAAATCAAAGCCTCCAATTTTATCAGAAAAACTGCGCCTCGAGCCGTAACACCTAAAGACAGCAAGAATGGATGTCACAATGACTCTTGCAACACCTCAAGTTTTCAACAACGTCGGCCAGACCAGCACGGTGTCAGGAACGGATCAAACTCAAAACATAACGACGATGTCGGATGGAACATTCGTCACGGCCTACAACATTGGCGGATCATTGCGCGCGCAGCACTATGACCAATTCGGCAATCGCAAGTTCCACGCAGTTCAGTCCGGACCACAAGAAATGGGATGTACCGGCTGCTTCCCTCAGCAGGTTAGGCTTTGCCTATGACTGCAATTAGGAGAAGTAGCATGACGAAGGACAATTCTGATGAGCTGATGTCGGTTGGCATCGATATAGGCAAAGACACATTTCAT
>JBDVKF010000079.1:0-93952 GCA_039960995.1 Paracoccaceae bacterium
GAATGGCGGAGCAAGTGCGGACACTTTCTGGTTCTTTGACATTCAGAGCATGGGGCAAGACCGGATAACGGATTTCGAAGATGGTCTGGACAAGATCAATCTGTCGGATTGGGGATTTGAAACGGCTGCGGATGTTCTGGCCTTGGCCAGTAGTGCGGGCGACTTTGACCAGCACACGCGGATCACGTTCACCGATGGCGTGAATAATCAAAAGCGTGATGTTGTGATCGAAAACCTTGATCTGGCGGATTTTGATGCATCCGATATCTTGCTGACCGGGGAAAATCCGTTTGACATAATAATATAAGGCACGACGGGAATAGCGGCTTTGCGTCGCGTGGTGTTTCCAGCAGGACGTTCTATGTTATAAGAAAGTTTAACGTTGAACTAATCCTGGACCGACACCGATGCGCGATTTGAAGATCCCGTCACAGCGTCACCCTGAAAAGGCACGGCGCCCGGATAATCCGCAACCTAAAAAACCGGATTGGATTCGTGTCAAAGCGCCCAGTGGCAAAGGCTATGCGGACACGCGCAAAATCATGCGGGAAAACAAGTTGGTAACAGTCTGCGAAGAAGCAGGCTGTCCCAACGTTGGCGAATGTTGGAGCCAAGGGCACGCCACCATGATGATCATGGGCGAAGTGTGCACGCGGGCCTGTACATTCTGCAATATCGCCACGGGTAAACCGCCAGAGGATTTGGATGCGTTTGAACCAGGGCGCGTGGCGCATGCTGTTGAAACGCTGGGTTTGAAACATGTCGTCATTACATCTGTTGATCGTGATGACATTGAAGACGGCGGAGCCGAGCATTTTGCACAGACGATCCGCGCCGTACGGCATCGTTCGCCCGATACAACGATCGAAATTTTGACACCTGATTTCATCAGATGTGATGACGCCGTTCTGGAAACTGTTGTCGAAGCGCGCCCTGATGTTTTCAATCACAATCTAGAAACAGTTCCGGGCCTCTATCCCGAAGTGCGCCCCGGTGCGCGGTATTTCCATTCTTTGCGTTTGCTTCAGCGTGTCAAAGAACTGGACCCGCTGATGTTCACGAAATCAGGCATCATGGTGGGACTAGGCGAAGATCGACAATCGGTTATCCAAGTGATGGAAGACATGCGCGCCGCCGACATCGATTTTCTGACGATCGGTCAATATTTGCAGCCGACGCCGAAACACCATGCTGTTGACCGGTTTGTGCATCCGGATGAATTCAAAGCCTATGAAACGGCAGCGTACGGCAAAGGGTTCTTGATGGTCTCTGCTACACCATTGACGCGCTCGTCTTATCACGCAGGCGATGATTTCGCCCAATTGCGCGCGGCGCGTCAGGCAAAATTCGCCTAACGTTCAGGACCCTGACGGCAAAGCTTTGAGATAGGTGGCTATTGCATCTCTGTCTGTTGCAGGCAGTTTTGACATGTTTTCGATCACGTCCACCATCTCGCCGCCAGCGCTGTCGAAATCTGGGGTGAAACCGGTTTCAAGATAATAGGCGATGTCCTGCGCGCTCCAGTCCAGTGCGTCGGGTGTCAGCGCTGGGATTTTGCCTTTTCCATCCGGTGACGGCGCGCCTTGCAACCATTGTGCGCGATCTAGCCCCCCTAGCGCATTTCGAGGTGTGTGACATTCGGCGCAGTGACCAAGCCCTTCGACCAGATAACGCCCACGGATCAATTCGGAGGTGTCTGTTTGTTGCTCAACCCATTCGGGTTGCACAAACATCAACTTCCAAAGGCCCAAGCCGCGCCGAATGTTGAATGGAAATGCGACCTCATGATCGCGGTTTGGTGTTTGTGACGCGGGTAAGGTGGACAAAAAGGTCGAAAGGTCTGCGATGTCTTGATCCGACGCATGGATGTAGGACGCGTAGGGAAAGGCAGGGTAATAGTGGTCACCGTCTGGGCTGACCCCGTGTTGCATTGCATCGGCTAGGTCTGTGACGCTCCAACCGCCAATCCCGGCATCCGGATCAGGTGAAATGTTTGGCGCATAGAATGTCCCAAAATCTGTTGCAAATGCCAAACCACCCGACAGAATGGATTTGGCATCGCCTTCGGCATTGGGTGCTGCGTGGCAGGATGCGCATCCACCGGCCGCAAAAACAACGGCTCCATGATCTGCATCACCGACCAAATCGGCAAGGCGGTCCGGCGCGCTTTGGTCTGGACGGGTTAAAGTCCAGAACAGGGCCACCCCCAAAAGGGCCAGCCCCGCACATAGGATAAGAAATCGCCGCATCGCGTTCCGCTGTTTTTTTCAGCCTCTTAGTTTGCCGGTGCACGATACGCTTTGTGACATGCGCCGCAAGCCTCTCCGACGGCACCAATTGCGCCACGCAGGGCCTCTAGGTCAGTTCCCGCCGCTGTGGCCATTATTTCTGCCGCTGCAGCTAAATCTTGGCCCTTGGTGGCAATATCGGGCCATTTTTCCCATGCTGCAGGCAAAGCGCGCGTCCCTTTTTCGATAGAGACGTTGTCAGATCCTTGTGGCCAAGCGGCCGCCATCGAAAGCTTGCTTGCCGACAAAAGGTCTGCTGCAGAAGCGCTCGCTAACTCTGCGTCATAGTCCATTTCACCTTTGGCCATCGCGCCCAAGATTCCAAGGTTAAAGCTATAGAGCTTCATTTGTGCCTGACGCACCTTGATCTCGTTCTCGAATTCTCCTTTTGCATGACCTCCAGCAAATGCCAGCGAGGCCATCACACCCAAACACGCGGTACTCATTACAATCTTTTTGGTCAAAGACATGGTTCGCTCCAAGAAAAAGAAAAGTTGTTTGACCACGTTAGCTGTGAATAAAATAATAGCTAGTCCGTTTTTATGACTCTGGGGGTTTGATTTTTGCACAGCTTGAATTGGGATGATCTGCGTTTTGTTCTCGCGGTCGTTGAACACGGATCTCTTTCGGCGGCGGCGCGGCAATTGGGCGTAAACCATGCAACGGTCCTTAGGCGCGTGGGCGCTTTCGAGGCACGGATCGGGTCGCCGATTTTTCATCGAACGGCGCAAGGGTATCAAATTTTACCTGATCAACTGCGCTTGATCGAAGCGACCCGAGAAGTGGGGCATGCGATCAATTCCGTTGAGCGATTGGGGGCTGGGCAAGATACCCAATTGTCGGGTCAGGTGCGTGTCACATCGACAGACACCGTTTGCATGACGCTTTTGCCGGCGATTTTGAAAGACCTGCAAGCCGAGGCAAAAGGGCTGCATTTGTCACTCGTGTGTTCAAACACGCATCTCAATCTGTCATTACTTGAAGCTGAGGTAACCATACGACCCGCTGCGCGCCTTCCCGAAGAACTGGTCGGCGCGCAGGCAGGATACATGCGGTTTGCAGTGTACAAACGGGCCACAGAGTCGGTTTCAGACAGGTGGATCGGCCCCGCGGGCCCTCTGGCCAACGCATTGCCAACGGTTTGGTTGGATGAATTCATCAAAGGCGCGGGTTATGTGGCACGCACAGACAGCTTTATGGTGGCCCGAGAATTGGCGGCACAAGGTGTCGGGCAAGCCATGTTGCCCTGCTTGATTGCGGAATCAGACGATCGACTTGATCGAATAGACCAGTTTACGCCTGACATAAAAGTTCCGATTTGGGTCGCCAGCCACGAAGAGCTGGCAGAGGTCAGCCGTCTGCGACTTGTCCGGTCGTCGCTTTTAGAAGCATTGCAGCGGCACAAGACGCAATTAGATCCGCAGTTTTGACCGAACTCTTTTGAATCACGCGTTGTTTGCGTCATCAACAAAACGGACTTTCCCGATATAAGGGAGATTGCGATTGCGTTGAGCAAAGTCAATTCCATACCCCACGACAAATTCATCAGGAATTTTGAACCCTGTCCAATCCGCTTTGAAATCCAACTCTCGTCGTGTTGGTTTATCTAGCAACGCAATGGTTTTCAGGCGCGCAGGCGAGCGGTTTCGCAACAATCGGTGCACGTGATGCATGGTGTGACCGGTGTCGACGATGTCTTCGACAATCAACACATCACGCCCTTCGATAGGAGCGCGTAAGTCCTTGAGGATGCGTACCTCTTTGCTTGATTCCATGGAGTCGCCGTAAGATGAGGCTTCCAGGAAATCGACTTCGATCGGCAAGTCCAATTCCCGTACAAGGTCAGCAATGAATACAAATGATCCGCGCAAGAGACCCACAACAACCAGCTTATCGGTCCCTTTGAATTCTTGTTGGATTTCGACGCATAGATCCTCGATCCGCGCGGCAATCGCCTTGGCCGAGATCATTTGGTCTATGACATATGGCCGCTCTGGCATGGTGTGTCCCTTGAAATTAATGATGTTTCAGGACACATGCCCTAAAACGCTGACAGACATAGACAATGCCAACTCATTCTGAAACCCGCTTCCTGCCATACACGCCGCAACAGATGTATAATCTTGTTGCTGACGTATCTGATTACCCCAAATTTCTTCCTTGGTGTGCGGCGGCACGTATCCGCAGCCAAAATCCGGACGGCGACAGTATCGTCATGGAAGCTGACTTGGTGATTTCATTCAAAGTGTTCCGGGAACGCTTTGGCAGTCGGGTGACTTTGTGGCCAAACGATCATCGCATTGAATCCGAATATCTTGATGGTCCGTTCCGTTACATGAAATCATCTTGGGCGTTTAAAGAAGTTGATGGGGGATGCGATGTGTCTTTCTTTGTTGATTTCGAATTTAAAAATGCAATCCTGCAAGGCATTATCGGTGTCGTTTTCAACGAAGCGATGCAACGTATCGTGCGGGCCTTTGAACGGCGTGCGCAGGAGTTATACCAATGAGTGTTGCACAGCAGCTTGCCAAATTTGTCTTGAACAGCGTTCCGGATGCGACATCCTCTGGGGCGGAACGGATCATGCGTTTGTCATTGTTCGACTGGGCAACCTGCGGAATGGCTGGCGTCAATGAACCCGTGTCACGAATTGTGCGTGGCACTGCATTGGCACAGGGTGTTCAAGGAAAATCCCCAATTTTTGGCGGGGGCGATGCTGGGCTGCCACCTGTAATGGCCGCTTTGGTCAATGGTACGACCAGTCACGCATTGGATTATGACGATACGCATTTTGCACATATTGGGCATCCGTCGGTTGCGGTCATCCCGGCAGCGATGGCCATTCGGGGGCCTGAACATTCCGACGCGGACGTGCTTTGGTCTGCATTGATCGGTGCAGAGGTGTCCGTACGCATGGGCCTTTGGTTGGGGCGATCGCATTATCAGGCAGGGTTCCATCAAACGGCCACGGCGGGTGCGTTTGGGGCGACGGCTGCGGCTGGTTTGCTGCTCGGTTTGTCCGAATTACAAATGCAGGCGGCCTTTGGCGTCGCTGCAACCCAAGCGGCCGGTCTGAAATCGCAATTTGGGACAATGGGAAAGTCCTATCACGCAGGTCTGGCTGCGCGCACCGGCGTCGAAGCCGCCTATTTGGCGAAGGCGGGTTTTGATACGCGCGGGCAGGGCATTGATGGACCGCAAGGGTTCGGACCAACCCACGAGGGTGAAGCCAACGCGTCCGCATTTGAAGGGATGGGGACGGCGTGGCAGATGGAAACCGTCAGTCACAAGTTTCACGCCTGTTGCCACGGGTTGCATGCAATGTTGGATGGGCTGGCCACGTTGGATGCGCCGCCCCAATCCATTGAGCGGATTGATATCATGACCCATCCACGTTGGTTGTCAGTTTGCAACATTGCCGAACCGTCAACTGGCCTGGAAACTAAATTCAGCTTTCGTCACGCCGCCGCACTTTGTGTGTCTGGGTACAAGACGTCTGCATTATCGTCTTTTACGGATGCCTTGGCCCAAGACGATGTTCTGAAGGATATTCGCAAACACGTCTCTGTGCGGACGGATGATACCTTGACCGAGACTGAAGCGGAGGTCACCGTTGTGACAAATCGCTCTGCCAAGACGGCGCGCGGCAACCTGTCTGCTCTGCTTGGAATTGACACGCGAACGGATCGTCTACGCGACAAGGCGCGATCTTTGCTGGGGGACGAAGTCGAAGAAGTCTTGTGGTTGGTCACCCATGACAAAAGGGCGCCCGATCTGGACGCCCTTTCAAAGCTTATGATGCTTTGATCGCTTAGCTAGACATGTCGTAAGCACGCTCGCCGTGCACTGCCAGATCCAGACCATTGGATTCGGTTTCTTCATCGACACGCAGCGGTGTGATCGCCTTGCAAACGTGGATCAGAATGAACGTGACTACGATTGTGAAGACGCCAACAATCGCAAGTGAGCCCAGCTGTGCCGACCAAGCTCCAGCGCCAAATACGGCGATCATGATGGTTCCAAAGATACCACCGACACCGTGTACTGCGAACACATCCAAAGTGTCGTCAATCTTGATCATGTTGCGGATCAAATTGACGGCTTCCTGACACAGGACCCCTGCAACTGCACCGATGATCAGCGCCTCGATTGGACCAACAAATCCGGAAGCCGGAGTAATGGATGCAAGACCCGCGATCGTGCCTGTTACCATCCCGACCAAAGACGCTTTGCCAAATTTGATCCGTTCCCAAAGCGCCCAAGACAAGGACGCTGTTGCTGCGGAAATATGTGTCACGGTCAGCGCCATTGCTGCACCGCCATCCGCAGCCAACTGTGAGCCACCGTTGAAACCAAACCAGCCGACCCAAAGCAGAGCAGCACCGATCATGACCATACCAGGATTGTGGGGAGGTGTGGTTTGGTTGCGACGTGGCCCAAGGGCAATCGCGAGCATCAGTGCAGCGATACCTGCGGTTTCATGAACCACAATACCGCCAGCAAAATCTTTGACGCCAGTTTCGCCAAAGATGCCGCCATCAGCCAAAATTCCACCACCCCAGACCCAGTGCACGACAGGTGCATAGCAGATCAGCATCCAAAGCGATGAAAACAGCAGAACAAACCCAAAGCCGATGCGTTCTACATAAGCACCCACAATCAGTGCAGGCGTAATGATCGCAAAGGTCATCTGAAAGGCAAAGAACAGGATTTCAGGTAAGGTGCCAGACAGGCTGTCCACCGTTATGTCCAAAAGGAACATTTTGCCCAAACCACCCCAATACCCGGATGCGCCTTCGCCAAAAGCGATGGAATACCCAAAAGCAAACCACAAAATGCTCATCAAACAGGCAATTGCATAGCAATGCATGAATACACTGAGCACATTTCGGGCGCGCACGAGGCCACCATAAAATAATGCCAGTCCCGGCAGCGTCATCAGCAGCACCAAAGCGGTTGCTACGATGATCCATGCTGTATCTGCTCCAACCATAATTGACCCATCCTTCCCATTTTCTTCTTGCGTGTGGGTCTAAAGGTCAACGCTGCGGAAAAAACATGCACCGATCAAAAGTTACGCCAAAATCTTATGCGATACGATAAGTGGTTAAAAGGTAGGCTTGAATGAGCGTCAATTGATTAAAAAATAGGCAATTTATGATTTTTAGATGGGTGGCTTTGGGAATCAGGCTGTCGTGCTTTTGCTCAGTGCATCATGCAACAAGCCAAGCGCGTATTCTCTAGCACAATCGCGAACGTTCGCCCGACCCAATGCTCCGAATTCTTTAGTGACGGTCCGCGTTCCACTGCTATCCGCAACACCAAAGCACACACGTCCTTCGGGTTTGAATTCTGACCCGCCTGGGCCTGCAATGCCAGTTACAGAAACCGCCAGTTGGGCCAGTGAATGAATCAACGCTCCAGCCGCCATTTCAGATGCAACATCTTCGGACACTGCTCCATGGGTTCGCATCGTTTCTAAGCGCACACCCAACATTTCATGTTTGGCTTCGTTTGAATAAGTGATGAACCCACGTTCAACCACGGTCGATGAACCGGCTATATCTGTAAGAGCGGCCATGACCATGCCGCCTGTACAGCTTTCGGCAGTGGAAATCTTGATGCCATGTTGGCGCGCAAGGTCCAAAATCAGCTCTGCGCGTAGCATTACATGAATACCCCATGCGTAAGAGCGGCGAGAGCGACGACACCAACGGCGGCAAATGCGCCTGCAATAACATCGTCTAACATCACGCCTAACGCGTCGCCGCGCCGGTCAGCCCACCCGACCAGCCATGGCTTTGAGATATCAAAGAGGCGGAACAGAGCAAATGCCGCGATCCAGCCGGGCCACAATGCCGTTATGTCGATTCCTAAGGATGTTGCTGAAAAACTAAGCGGCAGCACGGCAATCCATTGCCCGGCCAACTCATCAACAACAATTTCGGAAGGGTCATGATTTTCTTGCCCGCGGATCATGGTTGCTGTGGCCCACCATCCGCCAAGGAATGCGATCACGGTGCCGAGCGCCAAAAGAGGGAATCCCCCGACAACATGCAGCAACCACGCCCATGGCAGAGCAACGAGCGACCCCCAAGTGCCAGGTGCCGGTCGAACATATCCGACGAAACAAACGGTGGCGATCATCCGTGCGAACATCAGTTGCCCACCAATGCGCAGGTGGCGATACATGCAATGCCTTCGCCACGACCGGTAAACCCCAACCGTTCTGACGTCGTTGCCTTGACGGATATTCGTTCCAACTCGATGTCCATGATGTCCGCCAAACTGTGTCGCATGGTTTGAGAATGAGGGCCTATTTTGGGAAACTCACAAATCAATGTGCAGTCTATGTTGCTAATCGCGAATCCAAGCTGCTGGGTCAAATCTACGGCATGTCGCAGGAACACGTCGCTGTTTGCGCCTTTCCACTGTGGATCTGACGGGGGGAAATGCTGACCAATGTCGCCGCGCGCAAGTGCGCCGTAAATCGCGTCAGTGATGGCATGCATTCCAACATCCGCATCTGAATGTCCTTTAAGGGATTTGTCGTGAGGAATGGTGACGCCGCACAAAATGACATGATCGCCGGGTTCAAATGCATGCACGTCGAAACCGTTACCCAGCCTGATGTCCATTGCGTGCCTCCAATATGCGAGCCGCTCTGTCAAAGTCCGGCGGGTGCGTGATTTTTAGATTGTCTTCGTCGCCCGTGACTATGGCAACGTCAAGCCCCGCCAAGCGCGCAACGGCCACGTCATCTGCGGCATTTCCTGTGTGTGTTTCATGTGCGGCGCAGATTTGAGGATATCGAAACCCTTGAGGTGTTTGCGCCCGAAACAACCCTTGTCGGTCGCGGGTTCCTGTCACCATGCCGTTGTCGCCTGTCCAAAGAGCATCTGTGACAGGCAAGGCTGGCGCAACAGCATCGTGCGCATCCAAGCCGGCAATGACACGATCAATCACGGCGTGGCTGACGCAAGGACGCGCAACGTCATGTATAAGGACAAGATCGGGCTTATAGGGCGATAGTACGCGCAAACCTGACCAAACGGATTGTGTGCGATTGGTTCCGCCTTTCGCGACCAAACAATCGTCCGGGCATTGCTCCAAATCGTCAGCATGCAGGCAAACAACTATTTTTTGGACATCCGTACGGGCGCGAAACACATCCACAGTATGATCGAAAACACGACGACCTGCGATTGACTGCCATTGCTTGGCTTGTGTCCCGCCAGCACGCGCACCGCGCCCGGCCGCAACAACCACAACAGCGATGAAGGGACGTGTAGAATTGGTCATGCGCATGTTGTAGGCCACTCGCCCTCACCGTGCAATTGCCGGGTATTTGCCTAAAAATTAGGCAAATGCACTTTTTGAGGCCTATCTATGTCGTTGACTTGTTGAGGGTTCACCGCCCAGCCCTTAACGCAAGGAGTGTGCACAAGGATTAAGCATGTCGAACCGATCTCTTCATATGCCACTGCCAGTTATGTTAGCGCCAATGGCTGGAATCACGGATTTACCGTTTCGCGCATTGGTGGCGAAATTCGGTGCTGGCATGGTTGTGTCCGAAATGGTTGCCAGCCACGACATGCTGAACGCCCGCCCAGGTGCGCGCGAAAAAGCCGAGCTTGGGCTAGGGATCGAAGGAACTGCGGTTCAATTGGCAGGGCGCGAGGCACAAGTGATGGCAGAAGCCGCGCGCATGGTCGAAGGGCAAGGAGCGCAAATCATCGATATCAATATGGGATGTCCTGCAAAGAAAGTCGTGAATGGCTATTCAGGATCCGCATTGATGCGCGAACCCGATCACGCGCTGACGTTGATCGAAGCCGTTGTGAACGCTGTACAGATTCCGGTGACATTGAAAACGAGATTGGGTTGGGATGACGGGATGCGCAATGCCGCGCCAATCGCAAAACGCGCCGAGGCCGCAGGCATACGGCAAATTGTTATTCACGGCCGTACGCGATGCCAGTTCTATAAGGGTAACGCCGATTGGGCGGCCATTCGTGACGTCAAAGACGCGGTGGATATCCCGGTCATCGCCAATGGCGATATCATCGACGCCAAGACGGCCCGCAGCGCCTTGGATCAAAGCGGCGCAGATGGCGTCATGATCGGAAGGGGTGCACAAGGGCGACCTTGGATTTTGGCGCAGATTGCGCACGAATTGTTTGGTACGGCGGCTCCGGATATTCCGCAATCAAGCGCTTGGGTCGAAATGGTCCTAACACACTACCAAGACATGTTGAGCTTTTACGGTTTAACGCTTGGGGCCCGTGTCGCACGCAAACATCTTGGTTGGTACATGGACGTTGCGATGACGCCCAAGGATCAACGCAAACGCATCTTAACTACACTGGATCCAGAGGACGTTATACGGCAACTTCCTCATGCAATGATGCCAAGGGCAGGGGCTGCAGCCGCATGAAGATGCCAGCCGCAGATCTTTGGGCCTCGCTTCCTGTGCCCGCCGTGTTGATCGCACAAGATGATACTATTGTGTCGATAAATTCAGCAGCAGAAGGGTTTTTAAACGCATCCGAAAAGGTGATGCGGGGCACACTCATTTGGGATGCATTGGCTATCGATGCGCCGATTGAAGACAGTTTTCAACGGGCCCGCCAATACGGCACACCATTGTTTGTAAATGACGTGGATGTTGGCAATGGAGAACGTCCGCCTTTGCAATGCGCCATACAGATCGCGCCGGCCGTCGGGCATCCTGATCATATGTTATTGCTGATCAGCCCGCGCGAATTGGCCGGTCGCATGACACAAAATCATACGGTCAAATCTGCGGCGAAATCGGCCATTGGAATGGCGCAGATGCTGGCGCATGAGATTAAAAACCCGCTTGCCGGGATTACCGGAGCGGCTCAGCTTTTATCGATGAACTTAAATGCAGACGATCTGGAATTGACTGATCTGATCGTCGAGGAAAGCCGCCGCATCGTAAAATTGCTTGAACAAGTTGAGCAGTTTGGGAACCTCTCCGAACCAGACGTAAAACCAGTCAATATTCACGATGTTCTTGATCGGGCGCGCAGATCCGCTTTGCTTGGGTTCGGCGCTCATATGCATATCATCGAAGATTATGATCCATCTTTGCCCTTGGCTTTTGGGGATCCAGACCAGCTTTTGCAGGTCATACTGAATTTGATCAAGAACGCGTCAGAAGCGGCGGAACGGGACAGCGGCACGATCAGGCTGCGCACCTATTTTGAACATTCATTTCGTTTGCGTCGTGCAGATGGCTCAGGACAATCGCTGCCATTGCAGATCGAAATCATAGATGATGGTCCCGGGCTTCCTGACGCGGTTGCCGCAGACATTTTCGACCCATTTGTATCTGGCAAAGAAAACGGGACGGGGCTTGGATTGGCCTTGGTGTCTAAAATCATCTCGGATCATTCTGGGTGGATATCCGTGACATCTGTTCCGGGGAAAACGGTATTCCGTTTGTCTTTGCCGCGTGCACCCCGAACCACCGAAACACTTGAATCACACACCACGAAAAAGGACTAACGTATGGATGGCACCGTACTTGTTGCTGATGACGACCGCACAATCCGAACCGTTTTGACGCAGGCACTGACCCGCGCGGGATGTAAGGTGCATGCGACGTCTTCCCTGACCACATTGATGCGTTGGGTCGGCGAAGGGAAAGGCGATGTTGTCATCTCTGATGTGATGATGCCGGATGGTAATGGTCTTGAGATGTTACCCAAGATTTCCGAAGATCGCCCGGGCTTGCCAGTCATCGTCATTTCCGCCCAAAACACGATCATGACCGCGATCAAAGCGGCCGAGGCGGAAGCCTACGATTATTTGCCCAAACCGTTTGATTTACCTGACTTGATGAAACGTACGGCAAAAGCGTTAGAACAAAAGACACATCGCACACCCGCAGAAGAACGCGAAGATCGTCCAGACGATTTGCCATTGGTCGGACGCACACCTGTAATGCAGGCGCTGTACCGTGTCGTCGCACGTGTGATGAACACAGACTTGCCTGTGCTGATTTGGGGGGAATCCGGCACCGGGAAAAGCCTGATTGCTCGCGCGATTCACGATTTTTCTGACCGGCGCACGCTGCCTTTTGTCACAATTACAGGCGCGGAACTGCAAGATTTGGAAGGTCCGGCTCGTATTTTGGCTCGCGTTAAGGGCGGCACGTTGTTGATTGACGAAATTAGTGATGTTCCAGAAGAAATTCAGGCGCGTATCGTTCGTATGATGGACACGCCTGGGGATTATGTTCCGCGGTTTATGGCGACGTCTCAAACAAACCTAAGTGCTGCAATGGAAGCAGGCGACGTGCGCAAGGATCTATTTTATCGTCTATCGGGAGCGACTTTGGCCGTTCCGTCGTTGCGTGAGCGCGTAGATGACATTCCGTTGCTGACTGAACATTTTATGGTTCGTGCCGAAAAAGGCGGCCAGCCGCGACGCGCCCTAAGCGACGACGCCGCCGAAATATTCAGAACCTATTCTTGGCCAGGCAACGTGCGCCAATTGGAAAATGCGGTCAGGCGACTTGGCCTGACAAGCCGTTCGGTCGAGATTTCGGCACCCGAAGTCGAACAAGTGTTGGGCAATCAGCCTGAACTTCAGCCTGTTCGCGGTGTCTCGGATTCCGAAAAATTGGGTGGCACGGTGGCGCGCCATATCAAAAGATACTTTGATTTGCACGGTAACATGCTACCTCCACCCGGACTTTACGGACGCATATTGCGTGAAATCGAATTACCCCTGATTGAAATTGCATTAGATGCAACTGGCGGAAATCAAGCTAAGTGTGCTGATTTGTTAGGAATTAACCGAAATACGTTGCGAAAAAAGATCACTGAGCTAGAAATTCAGGTGACACGCCGCCGTAAATTGATGTAAAACCGCAACATAAAGCGTGGCCAAGAGGACGCAGGTCTTTTAAGAGTCACCAGATATGGCGGTAGCGCTGAGAAAGCGCACATCATCGGGGTAGTGGGCGTGGCAACCCAGACACGGCAGAGTATTGGCCCATGGCTGCGTCGTTTTCGGCGTCGCAGACGTGTGCGTAACGCGGCAACACTTGGTCTGGTTATTCTGGGCCCAGTCCTTGCGGTGTGTACGTTCCTTATTTTGGGGCCGTTTGATCGCGGAGCATCTGCGCCCAGCCTCAGGTTGGTCCTGTTGGCGGACCTTATTTACGTCATTGTTGTTGCCGCGTTGATTCTGGCGCAAATTGCACGGTTGATCGCGGCCCGGCGCGCAAAATCTGCCGGATCAAGGCTTCACTTGCGTCTCACTGCCTTGTTCGCGTTGCTTGCCTTAATCCCAACCGTAATTGTGGCCGTCTTTGCGGTCTTGACGCTGAACATTGGTCTTGAGGGATGGTTTTCCGACCGGGTCAGTCGTGTTGTCGGCAATTCACTGTCTGCGGCGCAAGCCTATGAGCGCGAAACACGTGATGATTTGGTTGAAGACGCCCAAGCTTTGGCTCGGTATTTTGACACGTTGCGCAGCGAACAGTTGGATCCTGACACCGACTTGTTGGCCGAGGGTCAACGTTTGATACAAAGAGGGCTGCGCGAGGCCTATCTGGTGGATGGTTCGGGTGAGATCACAGCCAGAGGCGACAGATCCTACCTATTTGATTTTGAACGTCCTCCCTTAGAAAATTTGGAAAAGGCGCGCGAAGACGGCATTTTTATTGTCGAAGATTGGCCAAACAGCGAATTCAGGGCCTTGGTGCCTTTGGAATCCTATGCGGATCGGTATTTGTACGTCGGCCGGGACGTGGATGGTGAAATCTTATCCTTGGTGGATGAAACGCAGGAAACTGTGCGCCTGTATCAGCAACTCGAAAGCGAACGCGGGCGTGTTTTGTTTGAGTTTGGGCTTTTGTATCTGGGCTTTGCGGTCATTTTGATTTTGGCCGCGATTTGGTTAGGGCTGTGGTTTGCTGAACGTCTTTCGGGGCCAGTTGGACGTTTGACAGGTGCGGCACAGCAGGTCGGTTCGGGTGATCTGGACGTTCAGGTTCCGGAAGAGGACGGCGATGACGAAATTGCCTTGCTTGGGCGATATTTCAACCAAATGACACGGCAATTGAAGGGGCAACGCCAAACGTTGCTGGATAACACACGCCAGATCGAGAGACGCCGCCGGCTGTTCGATTCCGTTTTGACATCTGTCACCTCGGGTGTTGTTGGGCTTGATTCCGAAGGGCGAGTGACGTTCGTCAATCGATCTGCGGAACGTTTGTTGGACTGGAGCGATGATCGTCAATCCTTGGCGCTGGCTGTAGCCGTGCCGGAATTTGCGGCATTGTTTGCGCTGTTGCGCGCGGGATCAGAAGAAGTGGCGACCGGCGAAGTTAAAGTCACGCGCAACGGCCGAGCAGAATCCTTGTTGGTGCGCATGTCTACGCGGCGCAGCGAAGAGGGGCGATTGGAAGGCTATGTTCTTGCCTTTGAAGATGTGACGGATTTGGTCAGCGCACAACGCATGGCGGCATGGGGTGATGTGGCACGTCGAATTGCGCATGAAATCAAAAATCCGCTGACGCCCATCCAATTGTCGGCTGAACGGATCAAGCGGAAATTTAGCCCTAAATTGGTTGAAGATTCTGATGCTCTGATTCACATGACGGACACAATAATACGCCAAACCAATGGCTTGAGGCGCATAGTTGATGAGTTTTCGCGATTTGCGCGTATGCCTGAACCAGAAAAAAGGTCCCATGATTTGGTCGAGATCGTCCGTGAGGCTGTGACCCTTCAACGGGCAGGGCAACCAGATGTCGAATTTGATTCACGTTTGCCTAGCACATCTGTTTTGGCCGAGATCGATGAAACCATGATCGGTCAGGCTTTGACCAATCTTGTCAAGAATGCAGGCGAAGCAATTCAGACCCTGCAAACGAAAGGTGCACCCGAAGGGCATGCGCCAGAAATACGAGTCACGATGGATCCGCTGGACGACCAAGTACGCATAACGATTGCAGATAATGGCGTTGGCTTACCCGAAGATCGGGCGAAGCTGTTCGAGCCATATGTCACGACGAGGGACGAGGGGACAGGACTGGGCCTGCCTATCGTTAAGAAGATCATAGAAGAGCATGGTGGGACGCTTGTTTTACAAGACGCGCCTATCTTTGGGGAAAACGAGCATTTTGGTGCAATGGCAGTGATTACGCTGCCGTTAGGCCAAACCAACAATGAAAAAGTGAGGGCTGAGTTATGAGCGATATACTGATCGTAGACGATGAGCGCGACATTCGAGAACTGATCTCGGATATTTTGGAAGACGAAGGGTTTACAACGCGACTGGCGGGCAATTCCGATGAAGCGATGAGCGCGATAAACGCGGAAACACCAGGTTTGATCATTCTGGATATCTGGCTGAAAGACAGCAAGATGGATGGTATCGACATTCTCAAAGCGGTGAAGCGTGACAATCCTGATGTGCCGATTGTCATCATCTCGGGCCACGGCAATATCGAAATCGCAGTCGCTGCAATTAAACAGGGCGCATACGACTTCATCGAAAAGCCCTTTAATATCGATCAGCTGCTTGTGGTTATCCGACGCGGCATGGAAACGTCGCGACTGCGCCGCGAAAACCTTAGCCTGAAACGTCAGGACGTGGGGCAATCCGAGATGATTGGCAACTCCGCTTCGTTCCGCGGGTTGGTCAGCCAGCTTGAAAAGGTGACAAAGTCAAACGGCCGGATCATGTTGACGGGGCCAGCGGGCAGCGGCAAGGAAGTTGCCGCGCGTTACATCCATACAAACTCGAACCGCGCCAGTGGCCCATTTGTAACCGTGAATTGTGCCGGTGTTGCGCCAGAACGCATGGAAGAAGTGCTGTTTGGCCGTGAATCTGCCGAACGTGGTATCGAGCCGGGCTTGTTGGAACAAGCCCATGGTGGTGTCGTTTATTTCGATGAAGTCGCGGACATGCCCGAAGGGACGCAATCCAAGATATTGCGGGTTCTGGTGGATCAACAATTCAAACGTGTTGGTGGTTCAGATGACGTGCATGTTGATTTGCGGGTTATTTCGTCCACCAACAGAGATTTGGAAGCTGAAATTGCCGCTGACACCTTTCGACGTGAATTATATCACCGCCTAAACGTGGTGCCGATTTCAGTGCCGTCTTTGGAAGAACGTCGCGAAGATATTCCTGCCCTTGCGAGTCATTTCATTGAAATGTTCAACACGTCACAAGGATTGCCATTACGCAGTTTGAGTTCCGATGCGACGGCCATGCTGCAGACAATGATCTGGCCGGGCAACGTGCGTCAGCTTAAAAATATGATCGAACGCGTTTTGATCTTGGGTGAAAACACAGGACCTATCGAAGTAAAAGAACTGCCGGGTGAAGAGGAACGGGTTTCCGAAGAAGGGCGCGTTGTTCTGTCTGGTGCACTGGCGACATTGCCGTTGCGCGAGGCACGCGAGGCGTTTGAGCGCGAGTACTTGCTGACTCAAATCAACCGATTTGGTGGGAATATCAGCCGCACAGCTAGCTTTGTTGGAATGGAACGGTCTGCGTTGCACCGCAAGCTGAAGTCATTGGGAGTTGTGACAACCTCTAAGGGCGGTGCGCGCGTGGCCCAAGTCGAAGAACCGCAAGTCGCAGAAGGTTAATGTGAAACGGCTTATCCTTTTTCGACAATCAGGACAGAGCCGTCTTGCCGTTTGATGGCGCACGAATTGCCAGTCAAATTGGGTAATATCTGGGTTGCGCCTGACGGCGCAGCCTTTGCGATTGCGGGTGAACAGGCAGGGATTTCGACAGACCGATACCCTTGATCCTGCATGCACAGGTGTTTCACCCGAAGGCGCAAACGTTTGTTGGTGTCGACGGTGTAGGTTGCGCCGTTTTGGAAATACCCGCCGTAGGTTGTACATTGTCCGCTTGCATTACAGCGCGTGCGTCGTGGCACATATCGCGGGGGCTCGACGCGGGTTTGATTGGCGACAGGTGCATCTTTCAATGCGCGTACGTCACAGGCCGTTTCATCGCGTTCCAACCGCGCGACACTCGCACCTTCTTTGTAATAGGTGGATAAGGGCGCACACGCGCCAAGGCAGGTGAGTAAAAATAAGGCAGCAAGATATCTCATGTTGCAATATTGCCCGGTTCAAAGAGCTAACGCAAATGGTTGGGCGTTGACCGGTCCATTGTGATCTGTCATTCAAACGCTCCTAAGCGGACCACTGGAATGTCAAAACGGGGACGATCGCGCGATGAAGGTAATCATCTGCGGAGCCGGTCAGGTGGGGTGGCAGATTGCACGACACCTATCGGGAGAACGAAACGACGTCACGGTTGTCGACAACAATCCGGAATTGGTGCGTCGTGCGACCGATTCATTAGATGTCCAAGGTGTGGCTGGATTTGCCAGTTACCCGGATATTCTAAGCATGGCAGGGGCCAGCGACGCCGATATGATTATCGCGGCGACCTATTCGGACGAAGTGAATATGGTCACCTGTCAGGTGGCGCATTCGGTTTTCGGCATTCGTCGCAAGATCGCGCGCTTGCGGGGACAGTCGTATTTGAATGCGATCTATTCTGATCTCTATCGACGCGATCACATGCCAATTGATGTTGTGATCAGCCCAGAACGCGAAGTGGCCGAAGCCGCGCTTCAACGATTGGCAGCACCTGCTGCATTTGATACCGAACAATTCATGGATGGCGGTGCACAATTGTTGGGCATTTCGCTGGACGAAGATTGTCCGGTTTTGAATACGCCACTGCGCCAACTGACCGATTTGTTTTCCACTTTGCGCGCAGTTGTCGTGGGTGTGCGCCGGGACGGTGTTTTGTTTGCACCTGAACCGGACGATCAGTTATTTGCTGGCGACGATTGTTATATTTTCGCCAATGCCGATGACGTAAAACGGACGATGGAAATATTTGGCAAAACAATGCACAAGCAAGACCGCATTGTTTTGGTCGGTGGCGGGAATGTCGGGTTGGCTGTTGCCCGCTCGCTTGAGGAACGCAAGGAACGCGTGCGCGCAAAGATGATCGAAAAGGATCGCAGCTGCGCAGAGTTTGCGGCCGAAGCCCTGGAACGCACGATTGTTTTGAACGGCGATGGCCTAAATGTCGGATTGTTGGAAGAAGCGGGCATTGGCCGCGCCGATGCAATGCTTGCGGTCACGGATGACGACAAAACAAACATGTTGGCCGCCGTGCGCGCGAAATCCGAAGGATGTCCTTATACGATTGCCTTGATCAATGATCCCACGCTTATCCCGATGATGGGGCCGTTGGGCATTGACGCGTATATCAACCCACGTGCAACGACGGTCAGTTCGATCTTGCGGCATATCCGGCATGGACGCGTGCGCGCGGTTTATTCCATCGGTGATGCCGAAGCGGAAGTCATCGAGGCTCAGGTCTTATCGACATCGCCCTTGGCGGGACAACGCGTCAGTGACATCGATTTTCCAGAAGGCGTTTTGATAGGAGCCTTGCGCAAGGGGGAAGAGGTCATTCGCCCCAAAGGATCGACCCGCATCGATGAAGGTGACGTTGTGGCCATTTTCGCGATGGCCAAAGATGTGCCCGAAGTCGAACGGCTCTTGCAGGTCTCAATCGACTTTTTCTGATGTCAGCAATCACGCAACCCTTTTCGGTCCGTCTTTTGCAATTGCCCTTGTTCTTGCTGATGATGGGGTTCGCGTCATTTTCGATGCTGCTTCCCGCGGCTTATGCTGTTGTCATTGACGCTCATCTTACGGCGCGCTCTTTCTTTTACAGCTCTCTTGTCGGCCTGATTATTTTTGGAATGATTGCACTGGCCCATCAAGGCCGGAACCCCCGACATGGCCCGTTGGGGCCTTTGGTGTCGTTGCTTTCGGCCTTTCTGATTTTGCCTGTCGTTTTGGCGGTCCCGTTCTACGAGGCTGTGCAAACGACAAGCTTTTTCAACGCATATCTTGAAATGGTCAGCGCAATGACCACAACGGGCGCGACGTTGTTCAGTGATCCAGAACGTCTAGACAATGCCTTGCATTTATGGCGTGGGCTTGTGGGGTGGATGGGGGGCTTGCTGATGTGGTTGGCCGCATCCGCGATACTGGCGCCTTTGAATTTGGGCGGGTTCGAAGTCACTGCGCGTGCTGAGCCGGGCAGGCGGGAGCGGCGGTTGAAACAAGACGCGGGGACCGATGTTCGCGAACGCATTATCAAGGCAACAAGCGCCTTGTTTCCAATATACCTTGGTTTAACAGGTCTGTTGTGGCTGTTGCTGGTGTTGCTGGGGGACAGTGGCATCGTGGCTTTGGTCCATGCGATGTCAATTCTTTCAACTTCCGGCATTTCGCCAACTGGCGGGCTTGAGGGGATGTCTTCGGGGATCGCAGGTGAGGCAATCATGTTGCTGTTCATGTCCTTTGCCTTATCGCGACTGACCTTTTCCAAGGATACAATCACATCAAATTCAGGTGGACTGGTTGAGGATCCAGAATTTCGGATTGGCCTCATTCTGATCATCATCATTCCGGCGTTTTTGTTTGTGCGTCATTGGCTTGGTGCATTCGACGTCATGGCCACCAACAGCTTTTTTGAAGCCGTACACGCCCTTTGGGGCAGCACATTTACGGTCATGTCTTTTCTGACAACGACTGGGTTCACTTCGGCAAGCTGGGGCACAGCGCAAAGCTGGTCAGGGCTGCAAACACCAGGCTTGTTGTTTTTGGGGTTGTCTTTGGTCGGCGGTGGCGTGGCGACAACTGCGGGCGGTGTCAAACTGTTGCGGGTCTTTGCGCTTTACACAAATGGACACCGGGAACTGGAACGGTTGGTGCATCCGTCATCGGTTAGCGGGGCGGGACCAATGGCACGCCGTTTGCAAAAAGGTGGTGCGTTTATCGCATGGATTTTCTTCATGCTGTTCGCCATTTCGCTGGCCGTGATCTGCATTGTCATGACGGCGTTTTCGGTCCAACTTGAAGAGGCATTGATCATGACGATCGCGGGACTTTCCACAACGGGACCACTGCTTGTTCATGCCGGAGACACGCCAATTGAGTTGGCATCCTATGGAGCTGGACCTAAGTCGATTTTCGCTTTGGCGATGATCATCGGACGTCTGGAAACATTGGCAATTATTGCATTATTGACCCCTGATTTGTGGCGAAGCTAACCCAATTGCTCCACGAAGTCTGTTCCGGATATTTTGGGGCTAGAATCTTCGCTTTTACCGAGACATACTCGTTTTTGGACGGGGGGCTTGATCCGCAAGCTCGGCAAGAATAAAGGTAAAAAAACAATGGCTTCGGACCGACAGAATTTGCAGGATGCATTCCTGAACCATGTGCGTAAGACCAAGGTTCCGGTCACAATCTTCCTAATCAATGGCGTAAAACTGCAGGGTGTTATCACTTGGTTTGATAATTTCTGCGTTTTGTTGCGACGCGACGGGCAATCGCAATTGGTTTACAAACACGCGATTTCTACAATAATGCCCAGCCAACCCATCAGCCTATATGAGGGTGAAGACGCCTCTTGAGCGATACAGAAACCGCAGTCACTCGCGCATGGGTGTTGCACCCGGATATCAAATCAGACCAGGACCGGCGCGAGCCGGTCTTTGCATTGGACGAAGCCGTCGCATTGGCCCACGCCCTGCCGGAACTTGACGTTGTCGGGTCTGAAGTTGTGCCATTGGCAAAGCCGCGCGCCGGATTGCTTTTTGGTCAAGGTAAGATCGACGAGTTAAAAGATCGTCTGAAGCATGCTGATGTTGATCTTGTTCTGATTGACGGCCCGGTTACTCCGGTTCAACAACGCAATCTTGAAAAAGCGTGGAAGGTCAAACTGCTTGATCGGACGGGTTTGATCCTCGAGATTTTTTCGGATCGGGCGGCCACGCGAGAAGGTGTGTTGCAGGTCGAGATGGCCGCTCTGACATATCAGCGTACCCGTCTTGTGCGGGCGTGGACTCACTTGGAACGCCAACGTGGTGGCTTGGGGTTTGTCGGTGGACCAGGCGAAACGCAGATCGAGGCGGACAGACGCGCCATTGATACGCAGTTGAATAGCTTGCGCCGTCAGCTTGAAAAGGTTGTGAAAACCCGCACGTTACATCGGGCGGCACGTGCCAAAGTTCCATACCCTATCGTTGCTCTTGTTGGGTACACGAACGCTGGAAAGTCGACATTGTTCAATCGTCTAACGGGCGCGGACGTCATGGCCAAGGACATGCTGTTTGCCACGTTGGATCCTACTATGCGGCGTGTCGAATTGACGGATGGGCCAGAGGTTATTTTGTCGGATACGGTTGGATTTATCTCGGACTTACCGACAGAATTGGTGGCATCGTTCCGTGCAACATTAGAAGAAGTTTTAGCCGCAGATATTGTGCTGCATGTGCGTGATATTAGTCACCCTGAATCCGACTCTCAGGCCGAAGATGTTCGACGGATCATGGTTGATTTGGGTGTCGAAGAAGAACGGACCCAAATTGAAGCGTGGAATAAATTGGATGCGTTGGATCCAGAAGTCGCAGATGGCACTCGTAACGCTGCACAGCGCCAAGAAAATATCCATGTAATTTCAGCACTTACAGGCGAGGGTTTAAGTGACCTTTTGGTTGATATCGCGGAACGCCTTCAAGGCGAGCTGACGGAAGCGAATTTACAGCTTGATTTTGCGGACGGGCGCAAACGGGCATGGCTGTTTGAACGCGATTTGGTGCAAGAAGAGCGTCAAACGGAAAATGGCTTTGATCTTGATATCCGTTGGAGCGCGAAGGATCGTGCACAGTTCGAAGGGCTGTGATTTGCCGCTTGGTTCTTACTTTAATCCTGTCTTCCGGCGGGTATTGGCAACATGAGAGCCAAACCAGCGTCACTTTGAATAATGTGATCAAAGCGAAAAGAAAGCGGCCACTAAAGGCAAACCAAATCGTCTAAGTCCATTTCAGGAGCAAATACGCTTTGGTTGTTGGGGCCGCTTTCTGATTTTCGTTTAAGCTGTCTTCTTGCGGCGACGCATAGCGCCAAGACCGGCGACACCACCCAGCAACAGCAGAGCTGATGCAGGAAGCGGAACGGGTGCTGGTGATGCCAAATCCAAGCTTGCCGCACCAACTTGTCCCGGCGCGCCGAGTGAGGTGAAGAAACTGGATTCAACAGAACCATCTGCAAAGACGACTGATGCAAACAAACGATCACCGTCGTCGTCCAATCCGCCTTTTTGACCCGAAGCTGTTTCGTCATTCAGATACTGAATCCACGCGCTGAAATTAAACGTGCTTCCCACACCCAAACCAGCGCCGTCAAACGTCCACTTTAGTTGTTCCAACTGTGCGTCAGAATCTGTGTTTAGGAACTGAAACGATCCAGTGTCACCTTCGTTCGAAACCCCGTCACCATCACTTAGGTTTGTTGGAATATTGAACCTAGCCAAAGCCGAAACGTCCGCAGCTTGCGAGACGTCAAACGTGATCATTGAGATTGCCTGATTGCCGTTATTGGCAATGTTAAACACAACATCATCACCGGTATTGTCGATGTCCGCTGCTGTAATGCTGACTGTCGACGCAAATGCAGTTGACGCAACAAAAAGAGATGTAGCTGCGAGCAATGCGGTTTTACTGAAAATACTCATCTATTCCCCCGAATAGTTAAAGCGCTGCACAGATCACCCTGTGCAGCATGAACGCATTAACTATGGTGGCTTTTGGTTCGAAAGATAGAGAAGTTGCAACTTACTCTCATCACTTTGTCGTTAGGTCAGCAACCTATCCGTGCACGTTGTTTTATTGAGGATTTTTGACATTGGCGGGTTTAGTTTTTGATTTTGGCTCTGATGCAAATTTGGGTTGAAAAATGAGCGATCTGATAGAGCAAAAATCCCTTTACTGGGGACGCATTGACAAGGCGTTCGGTGTCAGTGACCGAAATCTTGCCCCGTGATCTTGAAGAGCTTTATGGCTTGAGACGGTCTCTTTGTTAAGGAATGCCACCCTAAGATAGGTGCAGCTTTATAGGAGTTCCTTATGCGCTGGCGCCGTGCAAATTAGCGAACTCCTGCAAGCCAAACCGACGATGAGTTATCTCGACCTTTTCCCTGCAGTGATCTCATGCGGAACATGATCGGCCAAAACCCATTGGCCCGGTTGCAGGGGGCCAAGGCTCCAATCCCCAATTTGGGTGCGGATAAGCCGAAGTGTTGGCGCGCCTACATGTGCAGTCATGCGGCGCACCTGGCGATTTCGCCCTTCGGTGATGGTGATCTCTAACCAAGTATCGGGGATGGATTTGCGCACCCGAATTGGCGGATCGCGTTCCCATAGGGATTTCGGGGCATCGATCTGGCGCACTTTGGCGGGACGTGTTGGTCCGTCCTTTAGCGTGATGCCATTGCGCAATGCATTCAGTGCTGTGTCATTCGGTCGACCTTCCACTTGCACCCAATAGGTTTTGGGGGCTTTGAATTTGGGATGGCTGATGCGCGCTTGAAGACGTCCATCATCGGTCAATAGCATCAAACCTTCGCTGTCGCGGTCCAATCGCCCAGCCGGATAAACGCCCGGCTGATCGATGTACTTTGACAGGGTTGGGCGTGGACTGTCTGCGTTACCTGAATCGGTGAATTGGCTCAGGACGCCAAAGGGCTTGTTGAACAGAACCAGCATCAACGCGGGGTCAATGTCGTGACACCAACAGACCCGGCACGCGCCAAACCTTCGTCCAGCGACATCGGAATATATTCCCCGCGCCGCCAAAGCTGGGCCATATCGTCATAGTGCCGAGACAGGAAATGTCCCGATTGACCGGTCGAGGAAATGAAAACCGAACTGTTAGGGTCTGCGAAATCATAAACACCACGATATCCAGCGCCGTGCACGTTATGAAATGGGTCGTCGCCTGAACCCTTTGTGCGGCCACGCAACAATGTATTGTCGCCGCCAGATGTTGATTGGCGGATGTTCACAAATTGGCGCAACAACGGGACTGTCCCCAAAACCTGATGGTCATGTGTGGCCTGGTGCGCGTCGCCCCAGCGTAAAGCTTCGATTTGGCTGCCCCAGGTTTCTTCGATCCAGATCAAAGCGTCGTCCAAGGCCATGCGCGCCAGATCTGAACAGCTTTCTGTTGGGGCGGATTGACGAACGTCGCACCATGCACTTGCACCATCGACGTCGCGAAAAACCCGTTCGATGAAAAGCGGTTCGACATGTGTGTATTCATCGGCCAATGGACCAAGATCGTCGTGGATCAACCGATCCTGCAGTGCGCGTACCCATGCGGCATAGAGCAGGGGTTCGGGCCAATGTTCGTTCATTTCGCCGTTCCATTCGGCCAGTAACGCAAGGGCGCGCTGGCGTTGACGTTCACGCGTGCCTTCTGGTGCGGCTTCGCCCGTAAACCAAAGATCGGCCCCAATAAGCGGCAAAAGAGAGCGTGCCGTAAACGAAACACTGTCCAATTGGGCTTCGATGAAGCTGTCGCGCGTGTGGACTTCGCGCGTTTGCATCAGTCGTTGCCAGCGCTGGATGCGTTGGGTGTCGCCATAGACAAAGCTGACGTGATTGGGAAACGGGCGATCGACAGTCTTGTTGTTTGTGTTCCCAAGGATACCTCCGATAGGAGACACAAATTCCGGGTTCGACGCGTATGGCATGCGCCCTTGCCACCGATTTTGCGGCATATACCCAAAGCTGGGCAATCGTCCCTGGGTCAGGTGATTGGCATCGCGACTTGGGATGACACCAACAGTTTTCATGGCGATGGTGTCACGGTCGGCCAATGTCAGATTTTGCGCAGGCGCAATATAATCTTCCATTGCGGTGATTGCATCCTGCACTGTTTCTGCCTGCATAATGCCGAAAGCCGCAGTCAGGGATGTATCGTTTGGCGACAGCACGGTCCAGCGCAAGGCGGTAACATGACCTTGTGGTGTGATAGTGCCCAAAGATTTCACAGACGCAGGGATGACGGGCCCATTCTCGGTCCAGCGCAAGGTCAAGGTAATCGGCGCTTCGTCTTTGACCTTGATGATCGAGCCACGGGTTTCAAATTCACTCCACCCATCTGGGGTCCGGTATTCTTCGGGGTTGTCTGGATTCAACTCCTCAAGATAGACATCCTGATCGTCGGCATAGGCCGTTGTCAGGCCCCAGCCAAGGTCCGAAGATCGTCCAGTCATTACGACCGGCATCCCGGGGATTGTGCCACCGATGACACCGCCGGTTTGCAACTCGAGTCGTGCAAGATACCAGATCGCGGGTGCTGAAAAGCCCAAGTGCGGATCGTTTGCCAACAAAGTGCCGCCAGAGGCAGACCGTGAAGGTGAGGCGGCCCAAGCGTTCGAAGCACCCGTTAACCCACGCGGCCGGAAAGGCGATAATGGATGAACCTCACGCGGACTGCCTTTTGCGAATTTCGGCAGATCTGGAGCAATGCTGGCATATTCGGGTAGGGCGGCGATTCCAGGGCCGGGCGCATCGGGCAGTAAATCTTTGACACGTTTTGGGTCCGTTAATGCCAGAGACGTCCGCGCGAGAATGATTTCATCGTCCATATGTCCCGACAGCTGTAGGCCCATCAGTTTGGCAATAGCCAGACTGTCTGCGGGACGCCACGGTGATATCGCGTGGTTGAAAATCCACATTTCGGGTGCGCCGCGCCCCAATGCTTCGGAGTTCACTTGGGTGATGCGTGCATTAACGCCCGCGGCATACGCTTCCAGAAACGTCAGAGCTTGCGGAGATTGTGCTTCGACGCTGGCGACGGCTAAGGCATAAATATCTAACCGACGGATAAAACTATCGACGTCGACGGTCGCTGTTCCAAACAGTTCTGATAATCGGCCCTGCGCAGTGCGACGCAACATTGTCATTTGCCACAAACGGTCTTGCGCATGGGCAAAGCCAAGCGCGAAATAAACGTCTTCGTCGCGTTCTGCAAAAATATGGGGAACGTTTGCATTGTCGCGAACGATTTCGACAGGAGCTGAAATGCCATCCATACGAATTGTCGCGTCATAATCAGGTAGCGACCGGGACGCGAAGTAATAGACTAAAACAACAGCAAGAACGCTTAGGACAATAAGTCCGGCGGCAATCCTTACCAACCAACGAAACACATTTGCTGCCATCGCGGGCGCCTTCCTGTTGACCCTTGTTCTATGCCTGTTAGGTAGTGCCTGAAGCAAGCGCAAGGGAGGGTTATGTCGTGGCTAAGCTCACATTTCTTGGATTAGGTGTAATGGGATTTCCGATGGCGGGTCATTTGCAAGCCGCTGGGCATGATGTCACCGTCTACAACCGCACTGCAGCAAAGGCCAATGATTGGGCTGCGCAACACGGGGGCAAGTCCGCTACGTCTCCGCGTGAAGCGGCTCAAGGCGCGGAATTTGTCATGGCCTGTGTCGGCAATGACGACGACTTGCGCTCTATTTGTTTAGGAGATGATGGTGCTTTTGCTGGTATGGCCGCGGGCACAGTATTTGTAGATCATACGACTGTTTCTGCGAAAGTGACGAAGGAACTCTACAAAGAATCCGAGCGTCACCAAGTCAGTTTCGTGGACGCACCGATTTCTGGCGGACAAGCGGGTGCAGAAAATGCACAATTGTCAATTATGTGCGGCGGTGACGAAGGTGCATATGCGCGAGCAGAGCCGATCATGCAGGTCTACGCGAAATTATGCCGACGCATCGGTGAATCCGGTGCTGGCCAAACGACAAAGATGTGCAACCAAATTGCGATTGCCGGATTGGTGCAAGGTTTAAGCGAAGCACTGCATATGGCGGAAAAGTCGGGTCTTGATGGACGTGCGGTTGTTGAAGTCATCAGTCAGGGCGCGGCAGGAAGCTGGCAGATGTCAAACCGTTACGAAACGATGTTGGATGATCATTGGGAACACGGGTTTGCCGTTGATTGGATGCGCAAAGACCTTGGAATCTGTCTTGAGGCTGGAGATGCTGTTGGTGCTTCATTGCCAGTTACTGCGCTGGTTGATCAGTTTTACAAGGATGTGCAGAAAATGGGCGGTGGTCGTTGGGATACATCCAGTTTGTTTAAACGCCTCGCCAAATTCGACTAAGCTTATTGGCACAACGAACATGTCGGACGGTTCTCTTTTTGGGAAGCGTCCGATTGACCGATATGCGGAAAGATCCGAAAAAAGCAATTCGCCCGCTTGTGCAGTAACACTTTGAATACTTTCCTCTGCGATTACTTGGACAAATCGTTCAAAAAAGCAGGTGTTCAATGCAATCGTATCCTGGTCTGTATGCACTGGAAACCGACAGGTTCCGGTTAGAAGATCTGTTTTTCTCGCGCATCGACAAGCGCGGGCATATTCAATCTGGCAACGCGGCATTTCAGTACATTTCAGGGTATGATTGGTCTGAGCTAATTGGTGCACCCCAGAAAATTGTGCGTCATCCAGACATGCCTGAATGCGTATTCTTTATGCTGTCAGAGTCTGCTCAAAAAAATGAGCCGATTGGGGGCTATGTCGTTAATCGCACAAAGCAGGGACAGCCATTTTGGGTTTTTGCTATCATGATGCCATTGGACGACGGATTTATCTCAATCCGATTGAAGCCGACGTCAAAAATTCTTGAAAAGATCAAGCCGGTCTATGAAAAGCTTCGCGCTGCGGAAGAAATAGATGGGGCATCGGTTGACGATGGCGCTAAAATGTTCTTGGCAGAATTGGAAGAAATGGGATTTGACGATTACAGTCATTTCATGAGTGATGCATTGATCGCCGAAACAATGGGTCGCATTTCGAACTTGGGAAAGGCGCGCCCACAAGTCATCAGCGCGTTACAGAACATCGCAGAAGCAGTCTCAATAGTCGAAAACTCTGGCGGCACAGTCGAGATGCTCTTTTCCCGAACCGAACAGATTCCCTATAATATGCGGCTTCAGGCCGGGCGACTTGAAGGAGCGGATGGACCAATTCGCGTCATTTCTGACAACCACCGCCAGATGTCGCAATCCTTGTCTCATTCACTAAGTGGTTTTCGAGATGCGGCAGAACTTGGCGCTGGCCCGCTACGTTCAGCTATGTTTGTGTCTGCAATCGCAACCCTGATACCAGAAGTTTTGGCTATCTACAGCCGCGAAGCAACCAATGACACTGGCGACCGTAAACTCAATCTAGATTATCTGACGGATCTGACTGATCAATATGAAAAGCAAAGCCGGACGGCAGTGTCGCAATTGGCGGATAAGGCACGGCGCTTTGCACGCATTTGCCGGGACATGCGGCGCATGATGTCAGGGCTCGAAATGACGCGGATCATGTGTAAAATCGAGCGGTCAAAGGCACAGGGCGATACAGAAGGCCTGGACGAAATTGTGAACCGCCTGCAATCGTCCGAGCAGGATTTAAATCGCGTTATGACTGAAATTGAGGACGCCGTACGCGTCATTCTTGAAGCGTCGGATCAAATGCTGCGTCGTACATCAAAAGAAGCGGCATAGGCGGTCGCATTCCCATCAAGGAATACACCCGCCTTACGTCTTTCCGCTTACGGAATGATACGCGTGTATTTGGTGCCTTCAAGAGTAGCGCCAATACGCAAACCCGCGCGGCCGAATACAACGGCAATCACAGGGCTAAGCGCAGTTGTGGTATCTGCGGCTAGACCTTCGCCTTCATCCGAGATGACATATTCGATGTCGCCACCGGCTGCCCATCCAGATCCTCGACGAAAATCAGACAGAGCATCTGGTGTCATGAAAAATAAAACATGTGCAAATTGTTGCGCACCAATCTGCAATCCGCCTGACCCGCGGATCAACGAATAATAATCGACGCTGCCGCCACCAACACGCAACGCGCCGCGGCCATAGGCTCCGCCAAGCCCCAAACCTGCTTCGGTAACAAGTGGCATCACCAGTGTACCGTTCGCCTTTTGGGAAAGATCTAAAGTATTTGGATAGCTGCGGTGCATCTCGTTCAGCGTCGCATCAACGCGCGCATCGATGAGTGTGCTGCCGTTTGATCCGATACCGTTTCCGCAAGCTGCCAATGTTGCTGTGCCCGCCAATGCGGACAGCGCGAATCCGCGCCTTGAGAGTTTCGATGTCATAATTAGTCCGCCTGTAATTTTTGTTTGCGTCCCTTTTCGGGCTTCGCGGCGAATATACGCCTTTCGTTAACGTCTGTCACCTGTATTGCCACATTTATGGCGTATCTTGGGGGTGGGCGGCGGTAACAATCTAGTGGTTGTTTAGTAATTTCGCCGCTGCAGGAGCAAAATACGTCAATATTCCATCACATCCCGCACGTTTGAATGCCATCAAGCTTTCCATCATGACCCGGTCATGATCGATCCAACCGTTTTCCGCAGCGGCACAGATCATCGCGTATTCGCCCGACACCTGATAGGCGAACGTTGGTGCGCCAAAACTGTCCTTTGCGCGACGGCAAACATCAAGATAGGGCAAGCCCGGTTTGACCATGACCATGTCTGCGCCTTCGCGCAAATCGCGTTCAATCAGCCGCAGCGCTTCGTCTGAATTGGCAGGGTCCATTTGATAGGTGGCTTTGTCACCCTTAAGAGCACCGCTTGCGCCGACAGCGTCACGAAACGGTCCATAAAATGCCGACGCGTACTTTGCGGCGTAACTGAGGATCATCACGTTTTGATGGCCGGCATGTTCCAATGCGTCGCGAATTGCGCCAATGCGGCCATCCATCATATCTGACGGGCCAATGATGTCCGCGCCGGCATCGGCCTGTGCCAAAGCCATTTTGACAAGGGCGTTAACCGTACGATCATTAACGATTTCATCCCCTTCGACAAACCCGTCGTGGCCGTTGATGTTATATGTATCCAGCGCAACATCGGTCATGATCACGATATCGGGTACTTCGGCTCGGATTGCGTGGATTGCGCGATTGGTGTGATTATCTGGGTCCCACGCCCCGGCGCAGTCTTCTGTGCGATCTTCTAGGCCAGTGTAAGGAAACAGACAGATGGCCGGTATGCCTAAGTCAGCTGCCATGCGCGCTGCTTCTACACATTTGTCGACGGACCGTCGCAACACACCCGGCATCGAGGGCACGGGTTCTTCTATACCGTTTCCGGAACGCACAAAAATTGGCCAAATAAAGTCATCTACGCTTAACGTATTTTCACGTACTAATCCCCGAATTGCCTTGCTTTGACGGGTGCGGCGCAAACGGGAGAGCGGATAGGGGGCTTGGATCGATCGCATGGCTCTGTCGTGTTGTGATTTCTGAATATTATCAGGGGTCGCACGGATTGCTGAGCGTGGCAAGGCTGCTCAACAGACCAGAAATGCGAAACGGAAAGTATCGCGACTGCGTCACTTGCAAAAAGGATGCATTTGCTCTTGTCCAAGCTCTGGGCATTTGTCATTCCGACAGCTAAGAGAACCCAATCAAACAAAGGAAGCGCACACGTGGATTGGTATTCGACCGTTTTCGAATTGATCGATATGCGGTCTTTCTCAAACCTTTGGTTTTGGATTGCTTTGGCGGTCACCTGGTCCACTGCATCGCATTGGGTGATGGGTGTTCCTTTCGACATGATCGGGCGTGCGCGCAAATATGGCGGGCAGGTCGAGGTCGATCTGGAAGATATCGTGCGTATCAATGTAAACCGTCTTGTTTACATTGAACAAATTTCAGGTTTGTGGTTGCTGGGTATTACGTGCTTTTTCATTTCAGGGCTGTGCATCCTTGGATTCGTCTACCGGATTGAGTTTGCGCAGGCCTTGTTTCTCTTGGGCTGTCCAATGTCTTTTGTTGGTGCGCTGAACATATTTTTGGCGCGCTCTATCAAACAGGAACAGTTAACCGGCGAGGCGTTGCGCATCCGTTTGACGCGGCATCGCACGATCATTCAAGCAATTGGCATGGTGTCTATTTGTGTCACAGCCATTTGGGGAATGTACCAAAACCTTGTTGTGGGGCCTTTCGGCGGTTGACTCGACGCTAATTTGTGCCAAATGAAGCGGCCTTATGTCTGGCAATCACGTTACTGTTTCTGGCGCCCCCGAAGGCTTTGACGCGCGGTTTATCCTCGAAGAGGTAGAGCGTGGAAATGCTGTTGTTCACGTGGCACGCGACGACAAACGGTTGGTCGCGATGCAAGACGCGCTTCGGTTTTTTGCCCCGTCTATGCCGGTGTTGGTCTTTCCCAGTTGGGATTGTTTGCCCTATGATCGCGTGTCGCCCAATGCAGATATTTGTGCGCAACGCATGGCGACGTTGGCGGCTCTTATCCACGTGATGCCAAAACAATATGTTGTTCTGACGACGTTAAACGCCGCCACGCAACGCGTTCCAGAACAAAGCTTGTTGCGCGAGGCCGCGTTTTCGGCGCGTGTGGGCAGCCGGATTGACGAAGAAGCACTGCGGCATTTCCTTGTGCGGATGGGGTTTGTGCAATCACCCACTGTGATGGAACCCGGCGATTACGCAGTGCGCGGCGGTATTATTGATATTTATCCCCCCGGCGATCTTGGCCCTGTGCGGCTTGATCTGTTTGGGGATGTATTGGACGGGGCGCGCCGGTTTGATCCGGCGACACAACGGACCACGGAAAAGCTTGAGCTTGTTGAATTGGCGCCTGTGTCCGAGATTGTTTTGGACGAACCTGCGATCACACGGTTTCGGCAAAATTACCGTATCGAATTTGGTGCGGCGGGCACTGACGATCCTTTGTACGAAGCAATCAGCGCCGGGCGGAAACACCAGGGCGCAGAACATTGGTTGTCGTTCTTTCATGAACGGCTGGATACGTTGTTTGATTATTTGCCCGACGCAACAATCACGTTGGATGATCAAACAACTCCGGCCCGGTTGTCGAGATGGGAAAGCATCGAGGATCAGTACGAAACGCGTAAACATGCGTTGTCCCAAAAGGGCCGTATCGACAGTGTCTATAAACCGGCAACTCCCGAAGGGCTGTATTTGGACAATGCGGCGTGGGAAACGATTGTCGATGGGCGTCGTGTGTTGCAGCTTTCGGCATTGCCACAAGCAACAGGTTTGGGCGTCATCGAAGCAGGTGGACGCATTGGGCGGAATTTCTCTCCTGAACGTCAACAGGAAACCGTTAGCCTTTTCAAATCCTTGTCGGATCATATTAAAGCGTCTTTGGAAGCGGGACCAGTTGTCGTCGCGTCTTATTCCGAAGGGGCGCGCGAACGGTTAAGTGGGTTGATCGAAGACGAAGGTGTGGTCGGCGCGATTCCGATTACGGATTTCACTCGTATCAGCAAACACGGTTTGCATCTGGCGGTTTGGGCGCTTGAGCACGGGTTTGAAGGCCCTCTTGGGGATCAGACGTTAACGGTCATTTCAGAACAAGATGTGCTCGGCGATCGCTTGATCCGCCAACCGCGCAAAAAGCGACGAGCCGAGAATTTTCTGACGGAAACGCAAAGCCTGTCGTTGGGTGATTTGGTCGTGCATGTCGATCACGGCATTGGGCGCTATCTCGGGTTAGAAGTCGTGACAGCAGCAGGTGCGGCACATGAGTGCATTTTGTTGGAGTATGCCGAACGCGCCAAGCTTTACCTACCGGTCGAGAATATCGAATTGCTGTCCAAATATGGCCATGACGAAGGCCTGTTGGATCGGTTGGGTGGCGGCGCGTGGCAGGCCAAGAAAGCGCGCCTGAAAGAACGCATTCGCGAGATGGCTGATCGCCTGATCCGGATCGCTGCAGAACGTGCATTACGCCGCGCCCCTATTTTGGAACCGCCACCGGGGATGTGGGACGCGTTTTCTGCCCGGTTTCCATATCAAGAAACAGATGACCAGTTGAAAGCCATTGGCGAAGTTCTTGAGGATCTGACCTCGGGGGCGCCAATGGACCGTTTGGTTTGTGGTGACGTTGGATTTGGCAAGACCGAAGTCGCGATGCGTGCGGCCTTTGTTGCGGCATTGTCTGGGGTACAAGTGGCGATCATCGCACCAACGACGCTGTTGGCGCGACAGCATGCACAGTCCTTTAACGAACGGTTTCGTGGATTTCCGGTTGAGGTACGTCAACTTAGCAGATTTGTGAGCGCCAAAGATGCCAACGCGACGCGTGAGGCGATCAGCAAGGGAACCTGTGACATTGTCATTGGCACCCATGCGTTATTGGCCAAGAACATCCGGTTTCAAAACCTTGGGCTGTTGATCATCGACGAAGAGCAACATTTCGGCGTGTCGCACAAAGAGCGCCTAAAGCAGATGCGTTCAGACATTCATGTTTTGACGCTGACGGCGACGCCCATTCCCAGAACATTGCAACTTAGCCTGACTGGCGTGCGCGATTTGTCGATCATTGGCACGCCTCCGGTCGATCGATTGGCGATCCGGACCTATGTTAGCGAATTTGATGCAGTGACCATCCGCGAGGCGTTGTTGCGCGAACATTACCGTGGCGGGCAGTCGTTTTATGTTGTGCCCCGGATCAGCGATTTGCCCGAGATCGAAGAGTTTCTGAAAACGCAGGTGCCCGAAGTCAGCTATGTCGTTGCGCATGGTCAGATGGCGGCAGGCGAGCTTGATGACAGGATGAACGCGTTTTACGACGGTAAATATGATGTTCTTTTGGCAACGACGATTGTGGAATCCGGTTTGGATATTCCAACGGCCAATACGATGGTTGTGCACCGCTCTGATATGTTTGGTCTGGCGCAGCTCTATCAAATCCGGGGACGGGTGGGGCGATCAAAGACGCGTGCCTATGCGTATCTGACAACAAAACCTCGCGCCAAGCTGACGACGACTGCTGAAAAGCGTCTGCGCGTATTGGGCAGCCTTGATACGCTTGGGGCGGGGTTTACGTTGGCATCCCAAGATCTTGATATTCGCGGCGCGGGGAATTTGCTGGGCGAAGAGCAATCGGGACAAATGCGTGACGTCGGGTTTGAGTTATATCAGTCGATGCTTGAGGAAGCGATTGCCAAGATCAAAGCCGGTGAAATGGAAGGCCTATCTGAGGCTGATGACCAATGGGCGCCGCAAATCAATCTGGGTGTTCCTGTTCTCATTCCGGAAGATTTCGTACCCGATCTAGACGTGCGGCTCGGGTTGTATCGTCGTTTGTCCAACCTATCCAAGAAGGTGGAGCTGGAAGGGTTTGCCGCCGAGTTGATTGACCGGTTTGGCGCGCTTCCAAAGGAAGTGAATACGTTGCTGTTGGTCGTCCGTATCAAGGCCATGTGCAAACGGGCAGGGATCGCCAAACTGGATGGTGGTCCAAAGGGCGCGACCATTCAGTTCCACAATGACAAATTTGCGTCTCCGCAAGGGTTGGTGGACTTCATTGAAGGACAGCGTGGACTGGCCAAAGTGAAAGACAACAAGATTGTGGTGCGACGCGATTGGAAGAAAGACTCGGACAAGATCAAAGGCGCTTTTGCCATCGCACGCGATCTGGCAGAAAAAGTCGTGGGCGAGAAAAAGAAAAAGGCTGCAAAAACCTAAGCTTGCGCTTCTGTGTGCGTTTCTGCCCGACGCAGAAACTGCATCAGAATGCTTGAAATGGCCACAAGGACGAGAACGCCTGCGACCAGTGGGCGTGGTGTGCCGTCAAACAGCAGCCCCATTTGATACCCGATAAATGCGCCACCAATCGTCGAAGTTGCGGCCATGACAGATGCAGCGGTGCCCGCGATGTGGCCCATCGGTTCCGCGGCCAAAGCATTCAAATTGGCCGTGGTCATGCCAGCTTGAACCAGCACCCCAAATTGCCAGAGTAAATAGATCCAAAAGCCCAAGGATGCATCTTGGAGGAAAAGATACAAAACAACTGCCGACATGATGACCTGAAAGGCCAGGGCAACTGTGATCAACCGGCGCATGCCAAAACGCACAACAAGCGAGGCGTTTAATAGGCTGGAAACTCCAGACACAATGGCCAACGCGCCAAACCAATAAGGAAAGGTATCGGCCCGATCAAAAACGATTTCGAATATTGGTTGAACCATCGCGAGGATGGAAAACAGCACACCCATAAGCAGCGTCTGCACGATCACGGCCAAGCGAACGATCGAATGGGCAAACATTTCGCGTATGGAATCACGCAGTATTTTCATGCGTATGGGGCGGCGGGCTTCGAGTGGATGAGTTTCTTTCAAACGCGTTGCAAACCAGACCCACAAGACCAATCCAAACACGAATAGAATGCCAAAGATGGCTCGCCAATGTGCGATCTCCATCGTCAATGCCCCAATCATCGGAGCAAGTGCGGGAGCAAGCAAGAACAGCATCAACGAGAATGACAGGATCCTCGCCATTTCGCGGCCACTGAACAAATCCCGGACAATAGCCGCAGAGACGATGCGTGGCCCTGCGGCACCCACACCCTGCAGAAACCGGGCCGCGAGCATCAGCTCGAACGTTGGGGCGATCCAGGACAGAGCAGCACCAACCAAGTATATTGCCAGACCGACAAAGACAGTTGGTCGCCGACCGTAAGCGTCAGATATCGGGCCCATGAACAACGTGCCAACACCCAATCCCATGACGAAAATCAGAATGACTAACGGTGCATTTTGTGGATTAGGGAGATTAAGGTCGGATGCAATATTCGGCATCGCTGGCAACATTGCATCAATCGAAAACGCCACAATAGCAAACATCATCGCCATCAACGCGATAAATTCGCGGCGCCCGATATGTTGGCCAGGTAACTTGTGCACAAATGCTCCGATAAAACTCGATGCTTATTCGCGTCACAGTAGTGGTAAATACGGGCGAGACAATGACCAATGGTTGAATTTTTCGCGAGTGTTCGTTGAATTTTTCGCGAGTAAAGTTTTTATGCTGACTTCACAAGAGGTTGGGCCTCAAAATCTTTTTCCGTGTATCGGGGATCAATGATTTCTGAATCACGCGCATAGACGCTTTTTGACCGGGGAAGATACAACACCTGCGTTATGTCGTTTAGATGGTCATACTTCCCTGCGAACTGCTCACCCATTGCAAAAAGTCCGATGTTATAATTCACAATATCGGTGTGTTTTTGGTCCCAATCTGTTTCCGGGATAACATGGTCAACATACTGACAAGATTGAAGAATTTCTCGACGCTCTTCAAATGGCAGAATTGAGGGTGTGCCCTTGGCAGAATTAAATTGATCAGTCGACAATCCGACAATAACGCGATCACCCAAAGTGGACAGTTTCTTTAAAAAACGAACATGCCCAATTTGAAGCGGATCAAAGCTGCCATAGGTCAAAACACGGCGGTCGGCTGAAAGAGCATTCATAGGTACATCTCCTGATTTTCATCAGCGAAATGCAATGGGATTCCAACGAAATATGGCTTTTTGTAGTCTTGTTGAAGGGCACAAGACGCCATTGGCCGCACACGCATAAATTGCGTGATGATTGATTGTTTCATTGGATGAACCTGCCCGTTCGCCGCTTTTGTGATGGTCAGTGTCCTGCCTGACCTTGAGGTGATTCTAACGCAGCCGAATCAGTGGCGCAAAGCATTTGTGACACGGTTTCGAAAATGCAGGCCGTTAGGTCACACTTCTGCCATTTCGCGCAGATCGGCCAGAACCTTTGCCCAAAGCTCGGGAGGTTGTGCACCCGGAACCGCATGACGTTGGCCGACAATGAAGGTTGGCACAGAGGAAATACCCATTTCGCGGGCATGGGTGTCGCGCTTTTTGATGTCTTCGATGTCAGAATCCGATGCCAAAAGCTTGCGCACGACAGCGGCGTCCATTTCAATTCCGTCTGCAATATCGGCCAGCACGTCTGTGTCGCCAATGTCGCGCCCTTCGACGAAATACGCTTTGAACAATGCAGAAACAGCTGCTGTTTGACGTCCCTCAACACCTGCCCAGTGGATCAATCGGTGGGCGTTCATTGTATTTGGCGTGCGTTGCATAGCTTCGAGGTCTATTTTCAGCCCCGCTTTTTCAGCGTGTTCCACAACCGGGGCATAGGCTTTGATCGCGCCGGCTTTCCCACCAAATTTGCCTTCCAGATAATCGCGGCGCCCCATACCTTCGGGTGGCATTGTGGGGTTCAGTTGGAAGGGATGCCATTCAATGACAAACGGATGGTCTGGTTCTGCTGCGAGGGCGCGATCAAGATGTGCTTTGCCGATATAGCACCATGGGCAGATTGGGTCCGACATGATGTCGAGTTTGACAGGGTCCATCAGTTAGGGCCTTTCCAAGTGTCGCGCAAATGACGGCGCAAGAGTTTTCCGTTCGCCCCGGTGGGCAGTGTTTCAATTCGAGTCAGCTGGCGCGGACATTTGTAACGCGCGAGGTTGATGTGCAAATAGTCGTTCAAAGCGTGTTCGTCCACTGGTGATGCGCTTGTGTAGAACGCAGCAATAATACTGGCCGCTGATTTGATGGGCAGTTCAACGACAATTGATCCTGTAATACCGTCAAAGTCATTCAGGACACGTTCGACTTCGATCGGGGACACGCGAATACCGCCTGCGTTCATCATGTCGTCTGATCGGCCAAGATATGTGATGTTGCCGAATTCATCGGCCTGACCCAAATCGCCCGTCAGGAACCATTCACCGTCAAAGCGGCGTGCCGTTTCTTTGGGTTGGTCGAGATATTCCAGAAATAAACCCGGGTCGCTTTTGTGAACAGCGATGACGCCAGTCATGTTCGTTTCGGGCCGTTTCGTATCGTGGATCAATGTCATACGCCGTCCGGGTTGGGGGCGCCCAAGAGTGCCCGGCACTGCGGGTTCGGTTGGATTGCTTGAAATGAACGTCGAAATTTCGGACATGCCAAAAGCTTCGTATATTTGGGTCTGTGTCGCGTCTTGCCAGGATTGGCGGGTGACATCGGGCAATTTTTCACCCGCGCTTAATCCGTGACGCAGATCAGGCAAGGCTGGGCAAGGACCGCGCAGCGCTTGCCGGTATACACCGGGGGCCGCGGCGAAAATTGTGGCCTTGTGTTCAGCGACGAGGTGCAAAAGATCTGGGGCAGGCGTGTCAGGAGCAGGGATGAGTGCCGTGGCCCCGATTGTCCAAGGATCCATCAGGCCTGTGCCCAATGTATAGGTCCAATTGAAGGCCCCTGCGTGCAAAACGCGATCTTGTTGGCGCAGGCCGTACCAGCCATCGAACATCATCTGGCGCGCCAGAATGGCGCGATGGGCGTGCACAACAGCGCGTGCAACACCCGAAGTGCCAGACGTATAGATGATATACCCTGGTCGGTCTGGATCCCCCATATGCCAGTCAGATGGTGTACATGTTCGCATCGATTGCAGCGCGTCACTTTGGACAATGCGCTTATCCTGGGGGCAGGCGACGTTTGACGCTCGCAAAATGACGGCAGGGTTTAGTTCTTTGATGATATTGCTGACTTCGGGCTCGGTCAGCGCCGCAGATGTCGGGGCAGGCACGAACCCCGCCGCCAATGCCCCAAGATAGGCTATGGGAAAGTCAGGCGTGTTTCCCAACCGCAAAAGAACCCTGTCACCGGGTAACAAACCAAGATCACGCAGACCCGTCGCCGTTCCCAATACAGCGGTTTTTAGATCGCTAAATGTCAGGGGCGCTTCGTTCGATTCCAAAACGTCCAATGCGATTTTGTCGGCAAGATAATCCGCTTGCGAAAGAACATGTGCGGCCAGATTGAATTTCGTTGTCATAGTCTTGACTTGTCATGTGTAGGGCTGGCGTTGCAAGAGCGGTGCGCCTATAGGTGAGATATGTCGGAACAAGATCCCAAAACCTTAATTCGTATCGCACGTGAAAGCGGTCTGGACGATCAAGTGCAGCCTCTTGATTTAGGGGCGCGTGTACGTGAATTGCGCAAGGCGCGGTCGTGGACGTTGGAACATGCGGCCGGTCAAGCTGGTTTGGCGCGGTCAACTTTGTCAAAGATTGAGAATGGTCAGATGTCGCCGACCTACGAGGCGTTAAAAAAGCTGGCTATTGGGCTCGATATTTCTGTGCCGCAGTTGTTTACCCCACCTCAGGAAGGGCAGGTGAATGGGCGATTGGCCGTGACCAAATCTGGTGAGGGCAACGCGCAGGCAACGGTGACCTATGAGCACGAGTTGTTGGCCGAGACTCTGACGAAGAAAAAGATGCTGCCTTATCGGGCGCGGATACGGGCGCGCGACATTGCCGAGTTTGACGGGTGGGTGCGCCACGACGGTGAAGAGTTTTTGTATGTGCTGACCGGCGTTGTGTCTCTTTACACCGAATTTTACGAACCAATCGAAATGCGTCGAGGCGACAGCGCCTATTACGACGCGACCATGGGCCATAACGTTGTGTCGACCAGCGCAGAAGACGCGACCATTCTGTGGGTGACGTCGCTGGTCTGAACTTAGGTTTGGGTTTCGAATTCCTGCTGCATGAATGCATCGAGCGCGTCGCGCGCTTCTTTCAGCGTCATTTCATGTGTTGCGGCCAGATATTGTTCGAACCGCATCTGGTCTTGTTTCAAAAACGGCATCGCTGACCGTTCCAATTTTGGAAAAGCGATGATCAAACGATCAAAGCTTGCGGCCCAATTTTGCGTCAAGTCAAACCAATTCATGACAAATGTCACCCCGCTTCTATTACAATTGGCCCGTTTTTTTCGAACCGGCCCACCCAATTACCCACGCGCGGCAAAATAGCGAGGTTCAGCCGTCTTTCAAGAGGGGGGGCAAAATCATCTGACCGATGATCACCCCGATGATCTGCATCGCGATAAACATCATGATGTGACCGGGATAGATTCCGGCAAATGTTTCGGACAATCCCCGTGCAATCGTGACGGCGGGGTTCGCAAAACTTGTTGAGGACGTAAACCAATAGGCGCCAGTGATATACATCGCGACCAAGGCGGGAATTGCGTCTGGTTTTGAACGCAACCCACCAAAGATCACGAACAGCAGACCAAAGGTGGCGACGATCTCAGACCACCATTGTGCAACACCAGTGCGATGCAGGGTTTGGGAGGTTTGCAAAATCGGTTGGTCAAACATCAAGTGCGTGGCCCACACGCCGAGAATGCCGCCAATAATTTGAACGGGGACATAAGATGCGGCTGATTTTGCATCGATGTCGCCACGCAAATAAAACGCTAAGGTCACAGCTGGATTGAAATGAGCCCCTGAAATTGGCCCAAGCACTGTGATTATGACAAACAACATGGCACCGGTTGCGATGGCATTTGCCAGCAAGGCGATAGCGGTGTTTCCATCAGCGAGAGTTTCGCCCATGATCCCTGATCCGACGACGCCAATCAAAAGGAACGCAGTTCCCAAGGCTTCTGCACCGAGTTTCTGTATCATGTTGTTTGCCTTATACGATTGTGATGCGCCAGCAATACGCCGGGCTAATCGTTTCCAGTGGATGTTTCCCGAACGTGCCGGGTAATATTGTTGATACTGTCATTGCTGTCTTAAAGCGCTGTATAACCTTGATGTGTCAGCTGTGTGAAAGGTGACAGATCAATCGGAGTTGGGCATGTTTTTAGCGCCATGCCCAACAGGGGTCTTTGTATTTACCCAATCTTGGCCGAACAGCGGATCACGCGGGATTACTCCTCCCACCACCAGAGTTCGGGCAGGTAATTGGGCCCATCGCCGTAAAGCGGTATGGTGTCTGGGAACTTCATTTCTTGGACATGTGCAATGCGTCCTGCCGCGAAGGTCCAGAATGGAACCACATAGCGGCCTGCCATAAGCAGACGATCCAACGCTTTGACGGACGCGTTGAAATCTTCGGTATCGCGCGCCGACAACATCGACATGATCATCGCGTCAATTGCTGGGTCTTCGGCCCCCATCCAGTTGCGCGATCCATCCAATGCGGCGCTTTCGCTGCCCCAATAAAACCGCTGTTCGGTGCCCGGCGACAAGGACACAGCCCGCCGATAGTACGACATGTCAAAATCAAACTTGGCGGTACGTTCATTGTACTGTGCGCTATCAAGCGGTGAGATGACGACATCAATTCCCACATTGCTAAGTGCTTCGACATAGATCGTCGCAATTTGCCGAGCTTCGGTGGCCGCTGGTGTCAGCAAAATTTCAAAGCTGAGCACATCACCATTGCCGTTTTGCATCTTTCCATCGCCGCCCGGTGTCCAACCGGCCTGCCCAAGCAGCTCAGTTACGCGCGCGACTGCACGGCGATCGCGTGCGCGATCGGACCCTTCTGGCAATACATAGCCGTCCAATGTTCCGGGCAGAAGATCAGCTGAGAATGGTTCAAGCAATTCCGCCACACGTCCATTTGCGGGGCCGGGTTCGAAGGCGAGGGGGGAATTTGAGAAATACGACGTAATACGTGGTTGCTGACCGCCAGTTAGAGTGGCGCTGATGTAATTGAAGTTGAACATCTCGATCAAAGCTTGACGGACGCGCCAATCATCAAAGGGGGGGCGTCGTGTGTTCATGACAAACCCGGTTATCCCAGATGGTTTGCCATGGGGGATAATCGTTTTGACGATCTCGCCGGAAGTGATGCGCGGGAAATCAAACTGCGTGTCCCACTTTGCAGCGTTAAATTCCCGTAACGCAGACAGTTCGCCGCCTTTGAATGCTTCGAACAACACGTCTGCATCGCCATAAAACTCGATGCGGATTTCATCAAAGTTGTTGTGGCCTTTGCGAACGGGAAGATCATTGCCCCAATAATCTGGGTTGCGAGTCAGCTTTACAAAGCGTCCTGCGTCATAGTCTGAGATCACATAAGGGCCACTGCTGATTGGGATGTCTTCAATACGAGCATTCGTAAAATCCAGACCGTCCCACTGCGCTTTCTTTAAAACCGGGCGCAGACCAGCCAATAATGCCAGTTCCCGATTGTCAGAGTTGAATGTAAATCGGACAGTTTTGTCATCGGAGGCTTCCAGGGTCTCTACTTGTTGCCAAAACCCTTGGTATCGTCCGTGCCCTTGTGTGCCGAGTGTTTCGAATGACCAAAGTACATCTTCGATTGTGACCGGGCTGCCATCAGAAAACCGGGCCGAGTCGCGCAGTGTGAATTCAACCCATGAGCGATCCTCTGCCACACGCACCGATTCTGCCAATAATCCGTAGAGGGTAAAGGGTTCATCCTGGCTGCGTGCCATCAATGATTCGTTGCCAAAAAAGCGCAGTTGCCAAGGTACATTCCCACGCTGAATGTAGGGGTTCAGGCTGTCAAAACTACCCGGATTTCCCAGACGTATCGCGCCGCCTTTTGGCGCGTTTGCATTGACATAGGGAAAGGCTTTAAAGCCTTCATCAAGCGCTGGTTTCCCATACATCGCAAGGCCGTGTTGCGATTCTTCATGCGATTCTGCAAATGCATTACTGGTCCCAAGAATCAGTAAAAGCGCAGTCACAGTTGTGCGAGCGAGGTGGAAAAAATCCCTGTTCATTCTGGCAACAATCCCTGTTTGACCTTGTTTTGTTAACGATACTGGGTCTGAGGCCTGCGCGCATTATCAAACTTTTAGCTTGGACTCTGAGCAATGCATTGATTATAAAGGTGCTACTGCTCGATAGGTTTCTTGCCTGTATGAAACCTGCCTCAATAACTCAACGCCAGCTTCGTGCTGGCGTTTTTTTTGTGCTCGGGTTTGCACGCGGTGCGATGGTTTGAACGACAACGTCATGCGTCGCGTTTACCCGCCGTTCGATTGCACCATTTAAAACGCAAGCTTTTGCGTAAATTCGATCCGGCATCATGAACGTCTTTCGCGACGGGGCGCTCGGCTTCTACATGCACATGCCAATTGTGATTGGGAACACCGCGTCCTGTTGCGTTGCGGCGGTATACTTTGCGCGTGCAGCATGACAATGTGCCAAAAATTGATCGACCCTGAACGGAGACTGAGAATGGCGATTGAAATTTCATTGGCGGGTAAAACGGCAATTATCACGGGTTCGAATTCTGGTATCGGACTTGGTGTGGCGCAGGAACTGGCAAAGGCCGGCGCGAATGTTGTTTTGAATTCTTATACGGACAGCACAGAAGACCATGCTTTGGCAGCAGAGATCGGCGCAGAATTCGGTGTTGAAGCGCGCTACATCAAAGCGGACATGTCCAAGGGCGACGAAGCCCGCGCATTGGTCGAAAAAGCAGGGACATGCGATATTCTGGTCAACAATGCTGGTATTCAGTATGTGGCCCCAATCCAAGATTTCCCCGCTGACAAGTGGGATGCAATCATTGCGATCAACATGACGTCTGCATTTCATACGACTGCAGCTGCCCTGCCTATGATGCGTGCAGCGGGCTGGGGCCGCGTAATTAATATTGCGTCCGCTCACGGGTTGACGGCTTCGCCGTTCAAATCGGCTTATGTGACGGCAAAACATGGTGTGGTCGGTCTGACCAAAGTCACAGCATTGGAAACCGCCGAAGAACCGATTACCGCAAACACCGTGTGCCCGGGTTATGTTCTGACACCTTTGGTGGAATCGCAGATCCCTGACACGATGAAAGAATACGGCATGGACCGGGAAACTGTGATCCGTGATGTCATGTTGGCGCGCCAACCCTCCAAGGAATTTGCCACAGTGGAACAAATGGGTGGAACCGTTGCGTTCTTGTGTTCTGATGCCGCGGCGCAAATTACCGGGACGTCGATCAGCGTCGATGGCGGCTGGACCGCGCTTTGATTGTGACACCTGACCTGAAGGACGTTCTTTGATGGGTAAACCCAAGCGGATCAATTTGGCTTTGCAAGGTGGCGGTGCACATGGTGCATTCACATGGGGTGTGTTGCAGCGCATCTTGGAAGACGAGCGGATAGAGATTGCGGGAATTTCTGGAACATCTGCTGGCGCGCTGAATGGGGCTGCAGTCAAATCAGGTCTATGCGAAGGCGGGCGCGACAAAGCGTTGGAAAATCTGAACTGGCTGTGGCGCGAGATTGGCGCGGTTTCCGACACTCGCATGCCGAGCTGGATGTCGCCCTTTGGTGTTGAAGGCATTAGCAAAGCGATGGAGCTGAGCCCCGTTTTTCAAATTGGCGAAGCGTGGTCGCGCACGGTGTCTCCCTATGCATATGGCCCGTTTTACGAAAACCCGCTTAGGCGGATCGTGAAACGGTTCAATTTCGATATGATCTGTGCGCATTCTGGCCCCGCTTTTTTTGTGAACGCGACGCGTGTGCGTGACGGGAAACTGCGCGTTTTTAATGCGTCAGAGGTGTGCGAAGACGTGATCCTTGCATCGGCCTGCCTGCCGACGATGTTTCAAGCGGTTGAACTGTTTGATAAAAAGACCGGGCGCGTCGAAGCGTTCTGGGATGGAGGGTATACCGGTAACCCAGCTTTGTTCCCTTTATTCGCTGAAGCACTGCCAGAGGACATCGTGGTCATCAATATCAATCCGCTGGAACGGGACGAAGTGCCAATCAGCCCACAGCAGATTCAAAACAGACTAAATGAAATTAGTTTCAACGCGTCGTTGATGAAAGAGCTGCGCGCCATCAACTTTGTGCAGCGTTTGTTGCGCGAGGGGGTATTAGAACGAGGACGCATGTCGCAGGTTTTTGTTCACATGGTCTCTGATGATAATCTGATGACCAAGCTGAATGTCGCCACAAAGATTATGGCCAATCCAATTGTATTAGGAGAGCTACAAGCAGCCGGATACGAGGCGGCACACGGTTTTCTGGATCAAAGCTTTTCGGATTTGGGCGAACGGTCCAGTGTTAATCTGGAAGCCATGTTCTGATCAGAACTTACGAGGCTCTATTCGGCAGCTTCTTTGGCCATTTCTTCAAGCGCATCTTTCGCGTCTTTTCCGTTGGGATACACAAGCCCAGCGGAAATCACGAGTTTCGCAGTATCTTCGACGGACATATCCAATTCGATGACGTCTTCCGCCGGCAAAAACAGCAAAAACCCAGATGTCGGGTTGGGTGTCGTTGGAACAAAGATACTAAGAAGATCACCGTACTGGCCTGCACGCGCCGCGATTTCGCCACGGGCCTGCGTTGAAATGAACCCAATTGCCCAGATGCCTTTACGAGGGTATTCAATCAAACACGCTTTTTCGAAACTGCTCTCTGTTTGGGCGAAGACAGTTTCCGAGATTTGCTTGATCCCGTTATAGATCGAACGAACAACAGGTGTGCGTTCTACGATGCCCTCGGCCCATCGTATGAAAGACCGACCAATATAGCCTTTGGCCAACCAACCCACAAAGATGGTGAAGAACAAGAAGATAATAAGGCCGATGCCGCGCACGTTGATCTGCACAGCTGGATCAAGACCCAAATAGGTTTGGATTAATTTATCAGGTTGGTATTGGAGCGGGACGAGGGGCAGAACAAAACCATCCACCCATCCGACAACGGACCAAATCAGCCACACTGTCAGACCGACGGGCGCAATCACGACCAGTCCGGTCAGGAACGACGCACGAAAAGTCGCGAGCAGACCGGGACGGCGGCGTGGGGGCTCTTGGTCAAAGGGTGTGTTCATTGGCGCTTTGGAATTTAACTACTCAAAGGTACTTATGGTATGGATTGGCTTCCTACAACACGGCAGTCGTAAAGTTTACTTAGGATTGAACCTCATTGCCTAAATGTACAGCAATCTTGGCGGCGAGGCGGGCATTGTTAAGGACGAGTGCGATATTGGCCGTTAAGGATCGCCCTTCGGTTAGTTCAAACAACCTTTGCAACAGGAAAGGCGTGACAGCTTTTCCGTAAATCCCCTGATCATCCGCCTCAGTTTGGGCCTGTTTGATCACCGGAGCAAGCACATCCCGTGGAATTTCATGCTCCGGTGGGATCGGATTGGCGATCAATTGTCCGCCGGGCAATCCCAATGCTTGGCGCATTTTATGCGCTGTCGCGATGTCAGCTGCTGTGTCCAGCCTGAGTGGCGCGGCAAGATTACTATCACGCGACCAAAAGGCGGGCAGGGTGTCTTGACCCACAGTGATGACAGGGACGCCATGCGTCTCGAGAACTTCGAGCGTTTTGGGAAGATCAAGAATGGCTTTTGCACCAGCGGCCACAACCGTTACCGGTGTCTGAGCAAGCTCCATCAAATCAGCCGAGATATCGAATGTGTCTTCTGCACCTTTGTGCACACCACCAATCCCACCGGTGGCAAAGACCGAAATGCCTGCCAAATGCGCCGCAATCATTGTCGCCGCGACCGTTGTTGCGCCGGTTCCACCGGAGGCCATGCAAACGGCCATATCGGCACGGCTGAGTTTGGCGACGTTTTTGGCCTGCGCCAGTGTTTCAAGCTCTGCTTCGTCCAGGCCGACATGCAGGACGCCATCCAATACGGCAATCGTCGCGGGCGTGGCGCCTTCGGCCAACACCTCTGCTTCAACTTGACGTGCAACCTGAAGGTTCTGTGGCCATGGCATACCATGTGTGATGATCGTGCTTTCCAGCGCGACAACGGGCTTGGATTGGGACAACGCGTCGAAAACAGCGGCGGAATGGATCAACTTCATCCTGGGGTTTCTCCGGATACGTATGTTGCTGCGGCCTGTAGGGCATTTTGCAGGGCTTGTGTACGGTCAACACCTTTGCGTTCGGCCACTATGTGTGCGGCCATAAAGGTGTCGCCAGCGCCAGTGACACGGGCGACAAGAACCTGAGGCGGAACTTCGGTCTGAGTGTTTTCAGCCGTTGCTTCGCTGGCCGCGTCTCCGCCGTTTGTGACCAAAGCACGTGCAGCACCTCGTGCAACCAATGCTTCGGCTGCGTCGCGTGAGTGTGTGAATGTTGTTTGACACAGCAATCCGGCCTCTTCGAGATTTACGTAGAGGGTTCCGCGGCTGTGGGTCAGAAATGGCATCAATCTTTCTGCTTTACCGGGGGAGGCTGGCGCGACCCGTAAATCCGCTTGTGCCAACAGTGGTGAACTGGCGATTTCTGAAAGAAGATCCAACGTCAGATTTCCGTCAAGCGCAACAGAGCCGGAAAACGGCTTAGGTAATGTTCCATCCTTAAGAGGCCCCAATATCTTTGTGCCCGCGGCTTCCAACGAATGCGCATCGGCTATGGCTGCGATCACACCGTTTGCCCCTTCAATTGCCATGTATATGTCAGTGGGCAGATCATCCGAGCGATAGACCGTGCTGGTATCCAGGCCGCGCGCCTGGCAGGCAGCGATCAACTCGTCACCTTCGGCGTCTCGTCCTGTGGCGGTTAATAATGCGGGGCGCACACCAAACTGTGCCAAAGTCATCGCAATATTCAGCGCGACCCCGCCGGGCAATCGAGTGATGCGGCCCGGTACATCAGATCCCGTACGCATGACCGAAGACGAACGACCGATCACATCCCAAAGAACTGAGCCAATACAAAGAATATCAGGTGTCATATTGGTCTAGTGACCTTGGATGTAAAAGATGGCAAGGGGTTAGTCGGGCACGTTGTTGGGTACGTGAAACGACAAACCAGCCCAAAGGGTGTCATATATGGCGTTACCCTGACTGCCTGGGCGGATCACAACAGCATCGAACAGGTAGGTGTGTCCTGATTTAACGGGAATACGGGCAATGCCAGCGTTGTCTGTTTTAACTGTTGAAACCGACACGGTTTCGTCTGGTGCGCGTTCAAAGATTTCGACTTGGGTATTTAGACGGGCGCGCCCTTGATACAGCAACTGGATCTGCATGTCGTTGTTGAAACCGTCGGCAAACGGGTTCGTTAAAGCCACGATTTCAGTTTGCAGCCCAAATGCGCGATCCACCCCTGCGCCATCCCCAATCGCAATCAGGCTTTTGGTATGGCGCGTATAGCTTTCTGTGAATCCCTCTGGCGGGTGACCTTTGGCTTCGTGGTCTGTGCGTGTGATGCCTAGATCCTTGTGGTCCACGAACTTTTGGAATTTTTCCCACGTCTTATACGAAATACGCGATGGGGTTGTTTCATGGATCACAATAGCAAGACCATCTTGCTGAGCCTCTGTGACCAAGGCAGGGCGATCCCCCATGCGTCCGCTCACCTGAAACTGAATAGGGCCAAAAGCAACATCGGCCCGTGACACGTTGTTATGAATCCATGCCAGTTTCGAGCCAGAGAAATTTTCGCCATTTAGAAGATCGGCGCGTATTTCATCGCCCTTTTCAAATCGCCAGCGTTCCGGTTCGATCCAAAGCTCGTGGGCGCTGGACAAGGTCGGTGTAAAGCCGCAAAAAAGGGCAACGCAAATGGGCAGGGAATTACGGAAAATGAGCATGATCACACAACTTGCTTGGGTTTTAACGAGGCTGCGCTTTTTACTGCTGCTGTCAACCCTATCGCCGGTTATCGTGAATGCACATGAAGTGTTGCCAACCATCGCAAACCTAAGTGCTGAACGCGGCGTTTTACAAATTGAAGTGTCTGCAAACCTAGAAGCGTTATTGGCGGACATAGATTTAGATGCTCTGACAGACACAGATGAAGCCGAGAACGCGGGTGACTATGACACATTGCGCGCTTTGAACCCGGACGCATTGGCAATTCGGTCTAGTGAGCTTTTGCCACTGTGGAATGAACACCCTTTGGTTAAGGCCGGAGAACAATCGATCGAGCTGTCCGTGGTTGAAGCCCAAACTGAACAAGAGCGGAATACGGAATTGCCACGCACAACCCGTATTGTCCTGCGTGGGACGTTACCAGCGGGCGCACAAAGCGTTGTTGTGGCTTGGCCTCAAGGTGACGGCGCGTTGATTCTGCGCCAGCAAGGCGTCGAAGACCCCTATACCGGTTATCTGGACCTTGGTGCACAATCCCCTGAAATCGATCTGAAAGGGGGTGGGGCGTTGTCGGGGTGGCAAACCTTTGTGTCCTATATTCCTGTTGGGTTTGACCATATCCTGCCCAAGGGGTTGGATCACATCCTGTTTGTGTTGGGCTTGTTCTTTTTGTCGACGCACCTTGGCCCGCTTTTGTGGCAGATCAGCGCGTTTACCTTGGCACATACTGTTACGTTGGCATTGGGTGCTGTGGGATGGGTCACCGTTCCGGGCAGCCTTGTCGAACCCTTAATCGCGGCATCCATTGTTTATGTCGCGGTCGAGAACATTTTTGCCAAGGGTCTAAACCCGTGGCGCCCCGTTATCGTCTTTTGCTTTGGTTTGTTACACGGCCTTGGGTTTGCCAGCGTGTTGGGCGAATTCGGATTGCCAGCCGGTGCGTTTATCCCGGCGCTGATTGGGTTCAACATAGGTGTTGAGTTTGGGCAATTGACCGTTATCGCATTGGCATTCGTAGCTGTTGGCTGGTTTGCCCGCAAAGACTGGTACCGCATGGCGATTGCAGTACCTGCATCCGTGGCGATTGCGGCGGTCGGGGCCTTTTGGGTGGTCGAACGGGTGTTCTTGTAAGAACAGGCTTTATTGCATTGCTGCGATAAAGCCGCCCAGTGTTCCGACAGGGTCCGTTGTCGACCAGATCTCCTCGCCGATGCCAAAGAAATCGGACACGGGGCTTAACGTGCGGATGGAGTTCAGATCCAGCGCACCTTCGGCCACCACAGGTACTTCGATCATCTCTGACCACCATGTGAACAAATCTGTATCCGCAATCTGACCGTCGCCTGTGTTGCCTGTGATCGGTCCAAAGGACACGTAATCAACCCCGGCTTCTCCCGCTGAAATTCCGTCATGGCGTGATGCAGCGCAATAACTGCCGACGATCGCATCTGGACCCAGCAATTTGCGGGCATCTCGTACCGAACGCCCGGCATCTGACAAATGGACCCCGTCCAAGCCCAAACGCATCGCAAGCTCGGTGTGGTCATTCACCACTAAGGCGATATCACGGGCATGGGCGACTTCGCGACATGCGTCTGCGGCCCGCGCAATCTGGTCTTCGTCATGTGATGCCAAGGCAAGGCGAATACAAGCCACGTCATGGGCATCAAGCACTTTGGCCAGCTCAGTTGGAAAGGTCGACAATTCAAGGACGGGTGGCGTGATCAGGTAAATCTGTGGCTGCTCTGCGTCGGACATAGTTTTTGACTTTCATTCTTTCGCAAAGCACTAACCCAAAGATAAGCAAAAGAAAACTTTTGCCCACGATATTCGTCAATATTCAAAAGCAGTATGAGTGTCGCTTGCAAGATTCGACGGGCTTGCATACTTCGGGGCGCATGACAGATTACCCAACAATTGTGCTTGTGCGACCTCAAATGGGCGAAAACATTGGTGCGGCGGCCCGTGCGATGTTGAATTTTGGTTTGGACCGGATGCGCATCGTTGCACCGCGCGATGGTTGGCCGAACCCGGCAGCCGTTGCCATGGCATCAGGCGCTGGGCGTTTGTTGGACGCTGCGACCGTACATGACGATATCGCAGCAGCCGTAGACGACAGCACATTTGTTTTTGCGACAACAGCGCGGCAACGTGAGCTGACCAAACCCGTCTATTCACCCGAAGCGGCGATGAAACTAGCGGCAGAGAAAATAGAGCAGGGTCAGCATGTATCTGTTCTGTTTGGCCCCGAACGCGCCGGGCTGGAAAACAAAGATATCGCGCAGGCCAATGCCACGATCACCGTCCCGGTCAACCCAGAATTTCCATCCCTGAACCTTGCACAATGTGTGTTGTTGCTGGGGTATGAATGGCGACGTGCCGCAGGTGAAATCACCGACATGGCCTCTGAGATGGGCGGCACCGATTGGGCCAATGCAGATGAGATCGAAGCGCTGGCCAGCCATTTTGAAAGCCGCCTTGAGGTTGCAGGTTTCTTTTTCCCAGAAAACAAAGAAGCCAGCATGAAGGTGAATTTACGCAATCTCTGGTCCCGGATGCCTTTGACGCAAATGGATGTGCGCATGTTTCATGGCATCCTGCGTCAGATGGTCCGCTGGAAAGAAAGAGGCTGAATACTGGACCTTACCCCATCACCGCCTTAGGTATCATGTCAGAGTGAACGGGGCCGAAGTATGAGCGGTAAGCGTAGTATTTTCGAAGAAGTAGACAGCAGCGAACCAAAAGTCGCGGCTCAACCTGGATTGATCGACCGTGGGCGCACTGGCGCACGGGGTGCAATCCGCGTCTGGCTGATGGTTTTATTCGCATTGGTCTTTGCTATGATTGCGGTCGGGGGACTGACCCGATTAACCGACAGCGGTTTGTCGATTACGGAATGGCGTCCGTTTTCAGGGGCTTTGCCACCGTTGTCAGCCGTTGATTGGGACAGTGAATTCGCCAAATACCAAGCCATTGATGAATTTCGCATTCAGAACCAATGGATGACCTTGTCCGACTTTAAGGTCATTTACTGGTGGGAATGGGGGCATCGCCAGCTGGGCCGTGTCGTTGGCCTTGTCTGGGCCATCGGCTTTTTTTGGTTTCTCGCGCGGCGCCAAATCCCAACGGGTTGGACGCCTCGATTGCTGGGCCTTGGCGCTTTGGGTGGTCTGCAAGGGGCCATCGGCTGGTGGATGGTGTCCAGTGGCGTCACACAAGGCCAAGGCATGGTTGATGTCGCCAGCTACAGGTTGGCCACGCATCTTGGGTTGGCCTTCGTGATTTTGGGCTTTATCGCTTGGTACATCTTCCTTTTGGGGCGTGATGAACGCGACCTGTTGCAGGCCCGCCGGGGCAAAGAAGCGTCTTTGTTCGGAATGAGCACTGGATTGATGCATTTTGCGTTTTTGCAAATACTCTTAGGCGCGTTGGTCGCTGGGATTGATGCGGGACGCAGCTATACGGACTGGCCTTTGATGGGGGGCAATGTGTTTCCTGTGACGGCGTTTAATATTGAACCATGGTGGCGCAATTTCTTTGAAAGCCCGGGTTTGGTGCAGTTCATTCACCGTGTGACGGGCTATGTCCTGTTGGCCTTTGCTGTTGGCGTCTGGTTCGCATCGCGCAAATCTGCACATACGAAAACACGGTTTGCATTTAATGCAGTCATGGCAGCAATGGTGCTTCAGATTGTGTTAGGGATTGTGACCGTACTTTATGCAGCACCGCTGCATATTGCGATTTTCCACCAGATTTTGGCCGTTGTGCTGTGGGTACTCATTCTGCACGCCCGCTATCTGTCTGCTTATCCCGTTGCCACGTCTATCAGAGGAACCTAATCCATGTCCGAATTCGACGCCTTGATGGCCTTTGATCGTGAAACCCGTGCTTTGGGCCAAATTTCCGACCGGTTGGGGTGGGATCAGGAAACGATGATGCCAAACGGGGCCATGGAACAACGCGCCGAAGAAATGGCCGCCATGGAAGCTGTGCTTCATGCGCGCCGAACTGACCCTCGGGTCGGTGCGTGGCTCGCAGCGATTGGGACTGATGTTCCGGATGATGTGTCCCGCGCAAAGCTTCGTGAAATTCAACACAGCTATGACCGGGCCAACAAAGTGCCAGCGGATCTGGCAAAGACATTGGCGCGAGTGACGTCGACCGCTCAGGGCAAATGGGCAGCAGCACGTGCGGACGATGATTTCGCCGCCTTTCGCCCCGTTCTGGAAGAGGTTGTCGCGCTAAAACGCGAAGAAGGCGCGGCCTTGGCACAGGGCGGCGATCTATATGATGCGATGCTCAATGATTATGAGCATGGAATGACAGGCGCGGCGCTGGAAGCCATGTTTGCCGAGCTGCGTCCTGCACTTGTTGAATTGCGCAGTGCAATTTTGGACCGGCCTGCACCGGGAGATTTGATCGGAACCTTCGACGAAGACGCGCAACTGACCCTAAGTACAAAGCTGGCCTTGGCCTTTGGCTATAATTTGGACAATGGCCGCATCGACAAGGCCGTTCATCCGTTTTCCAGCGGATCAGGTTTGGATGTGCGTATTACGACGCGAACCAATCCAAATGATCCATTCAACTGCTTCTATTCCACGATCCACGAAGTTGGCCATGCCGCTTACGAACAAGCGATTGACCCTGACTATCTGCTGACCCCGTTGGGACGCGGTGTGTCGATGGGGGTTCATGAAAGCCAAAGCCGGATTTACGAGAACCAGATTGGCCGCTCGCGGGCCTTTACGGGGTGGCTTTTTGGCGAAATGCAAAGTGCGTTTGGTGATTTGGGGGTTGCTAATCGTGACGCGTTCTATGCGACCGTCAACAAAGTGCAGAAAGGGTACATTCGGACCGAAGCGGACGAGGTGCAGTATAACCTGCATGTCATGTTACGCTTTGATTTAGAACGTGCATTGATGTCCGGTGATCTGTCGGTTGCCGATTTAGAAGCTGCTTGGAATGATCGGTTTAAGGCCGATTTTGGATATGCCGTCGACAAGCCATCAAATGGCGTTTTGCAGGATGTGCATTGGTCTGTGGGATTGTTTGGGTATTTCCCGACCTATTCATTGGGCAACGTCTATGCCGGATGTTTGAACGAAGCCCTACGAGAGGCCGTGCCAGATTTAGACAATCAGTTGGCCTTGGGGGATACGTCACAAGCGACACAGTGGCTGCGCGAAAATCTTCAACGCCATGGCGGATTGTATGAACCGGTTGATGTTATTGCGCGCGCCAGTGGGCGCGATATTTCTCCGAAACCGCTTATCGCTTATCTAAAAACAAAATTTGGCGACATTTACGGTCTGTAATCCGCGTATATCTTGGCACAATTTGATGGGTCAGGATAACGCTATAACAAGGCCATACGTTCGGAGCGTTCCGGGTCAGGGAAGGGGCGGAACAGGCCGAAATCTGATGACGCAATCAGACTGTGTACAGCGTTGTACATGTCCTGAATGTCGTCATTTTGTTGCCCGGACAGGCGAAATGCCAGATCAAGCTGAGACAGGTTTTCCACCTCAATCAACAATTCGAAATCCCGAAACGTGTCAGATGCGAGGTTGAGTTTGCGACGATAGAGTTGCCAGCTGTGAATAGTCCCGCTGTTTTTCAAGTGGGTCAGCCAGATGTCCAACGCGTTGGCAAACACCAAAGCTTTGGCTTCTTGTCTTAAATCAATCTGGCACACATACAAATTCATTGCGTTCTCCGTTGCGAACCAGAACAGAGTGACGCCAGAAAGTTGATGCAGTGTTAAAGCGCGCTGTCACAGAGAGACATAGGCCGGCTAACTGATCTGGCCGGCGTCTATCAAATTTCAAATGGCGCGCGTGTTGATGAACCGCGCGCCAATGATTGAATTTTAGGTGCGTTCGATCATGTGTCGTCGTTTGAAACGTCGCCTTCGTCACTTGCTTCAGCACCGTCTTCGTCTTCGCCTTGATCGGCAATACGCGCGACACTGACGACAAATTCGCCTTTGCCTGTATCAAAGACTTTAACGCCACCCGCACTGCGCGACCGGAAACTGATCCCTTCGACAGGCACGCGGATCGATTGCCCCTTTGAGGTGGCAAGCATGATTTGATCATCCAGCTCAACCGGGAAAGACGCCACAAGATTACCGCCACGCATGGCTTTGTCCATTGCAGCTACGCCCATACCACCGCGTCCGCGCACTGGATAATCGTGGCTTGAGGACAGTTTGCCGGTGCCGCTTGCTGAAATTGTCAGGATCAGATTTTCCGATGCGGACATTTCTGCATAGCGTTCTTGGCTGATTGTTGCATTTTCATCGGCGTCTTCACCGTCTCCTGCACCTTCGGCGTCATCGGCCAGCCCGGCCATAGCCCGGCGCATCTTGAGATAGGCGGCACGTTCGTCTGAAGTCGCCTCAAAGTGACGAATGACAGACATAGACACGACGCGGTCTGACCCTTGCAACCGGATCCCACGGACACCTGTTGAATCGCGCCCCTTAAAGACGCGCACATCAGTTGTTGGGAACCGGATGGCGCGACCAGAATTGGTGGTCAGCATCACATCGTCCTCTTCTGAACAGATGCGTGCGTTCACCATTTCGACGCCTTCAGGCAGCTTCATCGCAATTTTACCGTTCGACTTCACATTGGTGAAATCGGACAGGGCATTGCGGCGGACATCGCCGGCGGTTGTTGCGAAAAAGATTTGCAGATCTGCCCATTCTTTTTCGTCCCGATCAACCGGCATGATGGCCGCGATGGAAACGCCTGATGGGATCGGTAGAATGTTCACAATGGCCTTGCCTTTGGCCGTCCGTCCACCTTGCGGCAAACGCCAAGTCTTGAGCTTGTAGACCATGCCATCCGTGGTGAAGAACAAAAGCTGAGTATGTGTGTTCGCCACAAAGAGGGTTGTAACAACATCCTCTTCTTTGGTCTGCATGCCGCTCAGGCCTTTGCCGCCGCGCTTTTGGGCCCGGAAATCTGCCAACGCCGTACGCTTGATATATCCGCCTGATGTGACCGTGACTACCATGTCTTCACGCTCGATCAGGTCTTCGTCTTCCATGTCACCAGACCAGTCGACGATTTCAGTGCGCCGTGGCACGGCGAACAGGGCTTTCACCTCGTTCAATTCGTTCGAGATGATGCCCATGATCCGTTCGCGTGATCCAAGAATTTCCAAGTATTCCTTGATCTTACCTGCCAACTCTTCAAGTTCATCCGTGACCTCTTTTACACCGATTTGTGTCAGGCGCTGCAGACGCAATTCAAGGATCGCCCGGGCCTGAGTTTCAGACAGGTTATAGGTTCCGTCGTCATTCATTTTGTGGGTCGGATCATCAATCAACTGGATGTAGGGCGCGATGTCCTGAGCAGGCCAGCGGCGGTTCATCAGTTTCGCACGGGCTTCGGCGGCGTCTGCAGAGGCACGGATTGTGGCGACGACCTCATCCACATTCGAAACAGCCACGGCCAATCCGCACAGGATATGAGAGCGTTCGCGCGCTTTGCGCAATTCAAACGCTGTGCGGCGTGCAACGACTTCTTCGCGGAAATCAAGGAAAGCCGTCAGGAAGCCGCGCAAGGTCAATTGCTCTGGACGCCCGCCATTCAGGGCAAGCATGTTGCACCCAAAGGACGTTTGCATCGGCGTAAACCGAAAGAGCTGGTTCAGAACGACTTCGGCGGTCGCATCCCGCTTGAGTTCAACGACAACCCGAACGCCGTTGCGGTCGGATTCGTCCTGAACATGCGAAATGCCTTCGATCTTTTTGTCACGCGCCGTTTCCGCGATCCGTTCGATCATGGTGGCTTTGTTCACCTGATAGGGGATTTCGTCGATGACAATCGCCCAACGGTCCTTGCGAATTTCTTCAACCCGCGTTTTCGACCGGATAACGACGCTACCGCGCCCTTCTGTATAGGCTTTGCGCGCACCTCCACGGCCAAGCATAATGCCGCCCGTCGGAAAGTCTGGTCCGGGAATGTAATCAATCAACTGTTCCGCACTAAGATCGGGATCGTCGATCAGGGCAAGCGTCGCATCAATGACTTCGCCAAGGTTGTGCGGCGGAATATTCGTGGCCATACCGACCGCGATACCACCAGCGCCGTTGACCAGCATATTAGGGAAGCGTGCCGGCAAAACAGTAGGTTCGCGGTCTTTGCCATCATAGTTGTCTTGGAAATCGACCGTGTCTTTGTCGATATCGGCAAGGATATACGCGGCGGGCTTGTCCTGGCGTACTTCGGTGTAACGCATGGCCGCCGGGTTATCCCCGTCCATCGACCCAAAGTTGCCCTGACCATCCAGCAAAGGAAGCGACATCGAGAAATCTTGCGCCATCCGAACCAGCGCGTCGTAAATCGCGCTGTCACCGTGGGGGTGATACTTACCCATCACGTCGCCAACAGGCCGTGCAGACTTGCGATACGACTTATCGTGCGTGTTCCCGCTTTCCCACATCGCGTATAAAATACGCCGATGCACAGGTTTTAAACCGTCGCGTAAATCCGGGATGGCCCGGCTAACGATAACGGACATGGCATAGTCCAGATAGGATGTGCGCATCTCTGCTTCGATTGAAACAGAAGGTCCGTCATAGACTGCGCGCGCAGGTTCTTCTGGAAGTTCAGGGGGTTGCGTGTCGTCGCTCACGTGATTGTGCTCGTCATTGTCAGAGTTCTATATCTTGGGGTGGGTTATACACCGGACCGTATATAAGGTGCAATGATGCTGCGCATTTGATTGTCAGCACTCGCCTTGTATCGGTGCTAACAGTTTGTTTTTATTGAAAAGTAAATGTTTCACGCCCAATCTGATTGCAGAGTGTAAAAATGCAAGGGTTTGTTAGCGATGAATGAGACAGAAATGATGCTGAGAGGGTATGGGCTGACGACAGCCGAAATGTATTACCACATGCCCGACTACACCCACGTTCTGAACAGCTTTATTTGGCAGGACTACGATCTGGCACCAGATCATCCGAAACTGTTTCAGTTTATCGATTTTTGGCAAGGCGAAATTGAAGGGCCGCTTCATTCGGTGCGCTTCACTCATCGCAAGATGGTATCTGCTGGTGAATGGCGAAATGTCGTTGGCGAACTGCGCCTGAATTAGCAATTTGTCGCGTGCATCTTTTCAAGGATACCCGCATCTGAAAACGCATTGTGGGTCGGGTGGGCCCGGATGTTCGGGTGCTAAGTGGTCAAAATTGAATAGCTAAATTAAGATTCCTCACAATAATTTTTACCGTTGCAGGCTGAGCTCTGCATGGTGTTGTTCTCCTAAAACGAGTATGAAGCCTGAAGAATTAAAAGACCTTGTGCGATTTTCTAAAGAGGTAGCGGAACGGCGTTGCCCGGTCGCCAAGCTAGAATAACAAAGGGTAAAGTCATGCAGCGGTTGTTGGTAAATCAGGCAGATATTACTCAGGTCGCGATCGAAGACACACGATCCGTTGGTTTGGAAGCGGGGCAAGCACGTTTGACATTGCGGCGGTTTGCTTTGACGGCGAACAACGTGACTTATGCGGCTTGCGGTTTTGCCATCGGATATTGGAACTTCTTCCCGTCGGGAATTGACGGTCAAGGCGTGTTGCCAGTTTGGGGATTTGCCGAAGTCGTTGAAAGCCAAAACGACGCATTGAAGGTCGGTGCCCGCCTCTATGGATTCCTTCCGTTGGCAGAAGAATTGGTGATCGAACCAGAAGTGCAGGGCGCATCTGTTATTCTTGATGCATCAAGGCACCGGGCCGACCTGCCAGTGGTTTATAATCGATATACCTTGGTCAAACCGCGCTCATCTGCCGAGGAAGATTTGCAAGCATTGCTACAACCCCTTTTGGCCACGTCCTATTTGCTTAGCGATTGGCTTTTGGACAATGCATTTTTCGGCGCCCAACAAGTCATTGTTGGGAGTGCGTCTTCCAAAACGGGTCTAGGTTTGTGCAAGTTCCTCGCAGAACAAACGCCCCGTTCCGTCAAAGTTGTTGGCCTTACGTCACGGCGCAACATGCCATTTGTTCAATCACTTGGCGCGTGTGATGCGGTCGTTGGGTATAATGACATTGAAAGCATAGACGCAATTGCGTCTGTCTATGTTGATATGGCGGGAAGTGTCGCAGTCAAAGCGCGACTGCACACGCATTTGGCCAAGGTTCTTACGCATTCTTGCGCGGTGGGTATGAGCCATTGGGATGAATTCAAATCCGGTCAAAAATTTGCAGGCCCCACGCCAGAGTTCTTTTTTGCGCCGGCTCAGATTGAAAAGCGAAGAGCGGATTGGGGCCCGGGCGTTATTGACGCGCGTATTGGCGAGGCATGGCGGCGGATTGCATCAGACGCTGGCACCTGGTTGGATGTCAAACCGCACGCTGGGATGCGCGCGGTTCCAGATATTTACACGAGGCTTGCGGATGGAACCGCGTCGCCACGTGATGGATTTGTCGTGTCTCTTTAGGCCGAACAGCACGCGCCGCCCAAAACGCAGAACTTGGCGCAATGGGGGTGGTTCAACGACACGTCCACCTCTGCTTCGGCAAGGGTTTCGCCAAGTTCGAATTGTGGATCATATGGCAATAACGTACAGGCCAAAACTGATGGTTTGGCCGCCCCTTTGCGTTTGACCACCATCCGAGAATGGCTGCACATCACAGCATCGGGTGATTTGTCCAAAATGCTCCAACAAGCCGCCGTGATCTCGGGCACATCGATCTGTTCGTCCATTTCAGGAAAGATGACAGTTTCGCCGGGGTTTTGCGCGTCGATTTCAAAGCCATGTTTGGCAAATACCGCAGCATATCCATCGCGCGCTTTGGCATCGTTTTCTTCCATAATGGCGCGACCAGCGACAGCCATCTTGATGTTATTGTCGCGCAACCACTCCATGCCCTTGATTGTTTTGGCATAGGCGCCTGTTCCACGCTCGGAATCGTGTTGAAACATATCGTGGTGGTCCAGCGAAACGCGAAACGTCATTTTCCCCGGAAATTCTGAATTCAACGCCAGAATGCCATTTTGAACACGCGGACGCATCATTGGTGACATTGCATTGGTGAGGATCAGCACATCGTATCCGCGCGTCAAAGCTGCGCGGGCCATGTTGTTCATATCAGGGTTCATGAAAGGCTCACCGCCTGTAAAGGCAATTTCTGAAACGCCCCAATTGCGCTCTTCCAACTGATCAAGGAAATCTTCGACGTCTGCTGTCGTCAAATAAACAAGCGCGTCGTTCTTTGGGGAGCTTGCGATATAACAGTTTACACATTCAATGTTGCACAGCGTTCCTGTGTTGAACCACAAAGTTTGTGGATCAGTCAAAGCAACTGTTGCACGTGCTTCCCCTTTGGCGGTCAAATGGGGGTCTTCAAATTTGCCAATATTGGCGAGATCTTTCATGTCGAGCCTGTATGTCATTTTATCTGACAAACAGGTACGGGCTGGTGTATGTCAAGAAAAGGTTTTCAGAGACGCTCTGACGCAGTTGTGAACGCCTTGAAAGATGGTACAGTTAGCGCAAACATTTTTGCAAAAGGACACCACGATGGTATCGCGCGTAATACCGGTCGACACGTTTGATCTGGTCATTTTTGGTGGAACTGGGGATTTGGCTCGCCGAAAAATTCTGCCTGGATTGTTTCGACGTTTCTGTGCCGGGCAAATGCCGGAAGAGTCACGCATTGTCGGTGCGGCGCGGGCCGATATGGACGCGGCTGGCTACCGGCAAGTCATTTCGGACGCAATCGCGGAATTTGACCCTGGCGCCGCTAAGGATGCGGTGTCATTGGATAAATTCCTTAGTCGACTTGAATATGTGTCGGTGGATGCGAAGGGCGAAAAAGGGTGGAAGGAACTGGCCGGGCACTTGCGCGACGGTATTGTTCGGGCGTTTTACTTTTCTGTCGCGCCAAGCCTGTTTTCCGATTTGGCTGGGCGCTTGAACGCGCATGGCATGACGGATCAAGACAGTCGGATTGTTGTCGAAAAACCTTTCGGTCGTGATCTGGAAAGTGCCCGATCATTGAATCGGGACTTGGCGGCGTTCTTCGAAGAAGAGCAAATCTATCGTATTGATCATTATTTGGGCAAAGAGACGGTTCAGAACCTGATGGCTGTTCGTTTTGGCAATATGTTGTTCGAACCACTTTGGAACAGCCAATACGTCGATCACATCCAAATCACGGTGGCCGAATCTGTTGGTGTTGGCGGGCGGGGCGAATATTATGACCGGTCCGGTGCGATGCGTGACATGGTTCAAAACCACTTGATGCAATTGCTGTGTCTGATTGCGATGGAACCGCCCAGCCGATTTGAACCTGATGCGGTTCGCGATGAAAAGCTGAAGGTCATTCGAGCGCTGGACCCAGTGGAACCACATCACATTGTTCGTGGACAGTATGATGCCGAAGGTGAAAACCCAAGCTACCGCGAAGGTGTCGGCGATCCTAAGTCGCGCACCGAAAGCTATGTGGCGATGAAAATTGGGGTCAGCAATTGGCGATGGGCTGGTACGCCGTTCTATTTGCGCACCGGCAAACGACTTGCGGCGCGAACAAGTGAAATCGCGGTGGTTTTCAAAGAGTTAAACCATTCGATTTTTGGTGAAGATAAAGATCACCGCAACACGTTGTCGATTCGTTTGCAACCCAATGAGGGCATAACGCTGAACGTTACGATCAAAGAACCAGGACCGGGCGGGATGCGTTTGGTTGATGTGCCGTTGGACATGACATTTGCTGAGGCACTTGGTGAAGAAGCGGGTGATCCACCAGACGCGTATGAGCGGCTTATCATGGATGTTATTCGTGGCAACCAGACATTGTTTATGCGCGGTGACGAAGTTGAAGCAGCTTGGGCGTGGACAGATCCAATCATCAATGGATGGAAAACGCGCGGAGACGTGCCCAAACCTTATGACGCACTTAGCGATGGTCCCGGAGATGCGGTACAAATGCTTGCACGCGATCAGCGCGCATGGCGAAAGGTCAAAGCATGAAAATCATAGAATACCCAGATCGCGACCTACTTTCGATGGGATTGGCAGACATGTTGGCCAGCGAACTGGAAAACTGTTTGCTGCGCCATGAACGCGCCAGCTTTGCGGTGCCCGGTGGCACCAGTCCTGCGCCGATTTTCGACGTGTTGTCCGCCGTTGATCTTGATTGGTCGCGGGTTCACATCATGTTGACGGACGAACGTTGGGTTCCGGAAAGTTCCGAGCGTTCAAACGGACGGCTTGTGCGCGACCGATTGATCACCAACCGCGCCGCGACAGCGCAATTCGTTCCATTTTTCGTAGAAGGCAAAACGCCGGATGAGGCGGCGGGGGATCTGTCCGACGGTCTTGCTGACAATATGCCAATATCCTTGCTGTTGCTGGGCATGGGCGCGGATATGCACACAGCGTCGTTGTTTCCTGGCGCAGAGGGTCTTGCCGAAGGCCTGTCAGACAAAGCACCGATCCTTGTGCCAATTCGCGCCGAAGGGCAGGAGCCTCGGATGTCGTTGTCTGCGAAGGCATTGGATGGCGCTATGTCCAAGCACCTTGTGATTTACGGTGATGAAAAGCGCGCAGCATTAGAACGTGCGCGTGATCTACCCCCCGAACAAGCGCCGATTGCGGCTGTTTTAAACGAACTTACGGTCCATTGGGCGGAGTAACTGAATGTGGAATGATCTGAAATCGCATGCGGCTCGAATTGAGGGCCGCACATTGCTAAGCATGTTCGATGACACCAAACGCGCTGATGGGTTTGCGGTTGAAACGCAATCAATGCGGTACGACTATTCCAAGACGCAAATCGATGAGAGCATTCGCGGTGATTTGTTGAAACTGGCCACTCAAGCCGGTGTTACTGCGCGCCGAGACGCGATGTTTTCGGGCGAAAAGATCAATGAAACCGAAGGGCGCGCCGTGTTGCATACAGCGCTGCGCAACATTGATGGGTCGCCCGTTATGGTCGACGGCCAAGACGTGATGCCCGGCGTTCTGGAAACGCTTTCTTCTATGGAAGCTTACGCAACCAAAGTGCGCGCAAGCAACATTACGGACATTGTGAATATCGGAATCGGCGGCTCAGATCTGGGGCCCGCCATGGCTGTGCTGGCTTTAGCACCGTACCATGATGGCCCACGTTGCCATTTTGTGTCGAACGTAGATGGCGCACATATTGCCGATGTCTTGCAAGGGTTGGATGCCAAAACGACGCTTGTGATTGTTGCATCAAAGACCTTCACAACAATTGAAACGATGACAAATGCGAGGACAGCACGGGCGTGGATGCAAGACAATGGTGGTGATCCGGCGTCTCAATTTGCGGCATTGTCCACGGCCGAAGACAAAACGGCGGCGTTTGGTATTCCCAGTGAACGCGTCTTTGGCTTTGAAGACTGGGTGGGGGGGCGCTATTCCGTTTGGGGCCCTATCGGTCTGTCACTGATGATCGCGATCGGCCCCAAAGCGTTTCGGGCCTTTCTGTCTGGTGGCCAGGATATGGATCGTCATTTCTGTGCGGCTGAAGGCGTCGACAATATGCCTTTGATGTTGGCCTTGGTTGGAGTGTGGCACCGACAAGTGCTGGGCCACGCAAGCCGGGCTGTTCTGCCTTATGACCAGCGTTTGTCCCGCTTGGCCGCCTATTTTCAACAGTTAGAGATGGAAAGTAATGGCAAATCCGTGGCGATGGACGGCAATGCACTGGACGTTCCTTCTGGGCCTGTTGTCTGGGGGGAACCCGGCACAAACGGACAGCACGCGTTTTATCAGCTGATCCATCAGGGAACGGATGTCATACCGTGCGAATTTATGGTTGCTGCCGAAGGGCACGAACCTGATCTTCGTCATCATCACGATTTGCTGGTCGCCAATTGTCTTGCGCAATCCGAAGCGTTGATGCGGGGTCGCAGCTTGGATGAAGCACGCGCGAATATTTCGGGCAAGTTTTCAGGTGACGAACTTGAACGCCAAGCTGCACACCGTGTGTTTGCGGGCAATCGCCCATCAACGACTTTGGTCTATAAAACACTTGATCCATATACGCTTGGCCAGATCATCGCGTTGTACGAACATCGGGTTTTTGTTGAGGGCGTTATTCTTGGCATCAATTCCTATGACCAGTGGGGTGTGGAATTGGGCAAAGAATTGGCAACAGCTTTGGGGCCAGTTGTGACGGGCGAGCAATCTTCGGACGGCAAAGACGGATCAACTGCTGCATTGGTTGACTGGTTGCTACGGCACAAAGGTTAAGGGTCACAAACGTAAAAAACCGGGCGCTTCTGAAATGAAAGCGCCCGGTTTCTTTTGTGTTCGCTTAAGTCAGCTTAACTTATTTCGCACGTGTCCATGCGAATTTTTGCACGGGCTCGTCCAAAGGCGTCACAGCAACATGGTTGATGTAGTTAGACATTGTCTTTTGCGCGAGGCCCAAAACAACATCCAGAACAGCACGATGAGAATAGCCTGCAGCAAAGAATGCTTGCATCTGATCGTCGGCAACATTGCCGCGCTCGCGCACCATTTGCAAAGTGAAGGTGCGCAACGCTTCAAGCTTGGGAGACGGCAGGGGCGTTTCATTTCTGAGCGCTTCTGAGATGTCATCCGACACCTTCATCATCTTGGCCAGACCAGTATGGGCCGGAACACAATAGTGGCATTCGTGTTCAACGTTGATTGTTTGCCATACAACGGTCAGCTCATCTGCATCAAAATCAGTGTCCATGAACAGTTTGTGCAGCACTTGGTACCCTTCAAACGCCTGCGGGCTTTCTGCCAAAACGCGGTGAAGACCGGGCAGGCGGCCAAATGCTGCCTGTGATTTTTCAAGCAAGGGTTTGGATCCGTCGGGGGCGCTGTCCAAGTCGTGTGATGGGAAGTCAGTCACTTTTGTCTCCAGTGTTTGTGTGGGTCTGTTTTCGAATTAGGGTTTATTGAATGATCATTCAAGTATATAATTGAACGAACGCTCAAGAAAGACGGACGCTCGATCCAATGCCACGAACAGCCTCCTTTGATCGCGATGTATTGATTGCCAATGCGCGCGAAATCTTTTGGCAAAAAGGATGGGCCGGGACGTCCATGAAGGATCTGGAAAAGGGGCTTGGGCTGCATCCGGGCAGTTTTTATGCGGCATTTGGATCAAAGGATGCCTTATATGAATTGACGCTTGATCGATATGTCGAAGAAGGGCAGGCGCGCCTTGATCAATTGCTGCACGTCCACGGCGCGCTTGGTGCCTTGAAGGCGTATTTGCGTTCGGTTGTTGAAGACAGCGCCATGCCTGTACGGGCCTGTATGTTGTCTAAAACGTTGCTTGAGCTAAGTGGGCAAGACAACCCTTTGGCCTCAAAGGCAAGACAACATATGGCGACGATGGAAGCGCGTTTCGCAACGTTATTCGCGCAGGCGCAAAAGCAAGGCGAAATCGACAAGGTTGTGTCCGCTGAAAAGCGCGCGCGGAGGTTCCAGTCTGATCTGATGGGGCTTAGGGTTTCGGCCGAGCGGGGCGATATCGATGCACTTGAACTGGCGGATGAAATAGCTGCTGATTTGGACCGAGCACAGGCCAAAGTATAGCTAAATTACTCTTGATGCGCGCCATCTTCTATTAGGCGGAATTTAACGTGGTCGGGAACCTGCATTTTCCCTGATCCGTCCGGTTCAAGCAGAACCATGACACAGGTGAACGATGCCCGTTTTTGACCATCGACCCAAATTGCTTGCTCCAATGTCATGGACGTGCGGCGAAACGATGTACACCCCGTTGTAATGACGTAATTTTCGTCGCGAAATGTTTCGGCAATCCAATGGATATGCCCTGATCGAATGACGATGCGCGGGCTATTGGGATCCGTTAGCGTTCCGATCCCGTAAAATTCCACAAACTGAATGCGCAGGCGTTCGAACCAGACCATATAGCTGGTGTTGTTCACGTGATTAAGCGCGTCGCATTCGTCGTGATGGACACGATCTGCACGTGCGACTGGCTGGGGGTCCAAAACGCCAAAACTGATTTGGTCATCTTTGCTTAATGATGTGTGAAACGCATATTTCATAACGCTGGGCTATCGGCTGCGCGCAAAGCTTGCAAGGGGTCCGCGCGCTTGCCAAGGTAAGAACAAGGGAGACGGCGCACGCATCAATTTTCTAAGCGGTACCATTGCGCGCCATAACGATAAAAAGGGAGAGATCCATGCTGGGCCAAATGATGGAAATGCCGCTGACCATTCAGTCACTGATTGATCACGCCGCACTTTACCACGCGGATACTGAAATAGTTTCAATCAATACAGGCGGTGGCGTTGAAATTAGCAACTGGGGCGATGTTGGCGCAAATTCGCACCGATTGGGAGATGCTTTGACGCAATTGGGGCTTGAGCCGCAAGCCCGCTGCGCCACGATTGCATGGAATAATCGGCGACACATGGAAGTGTACTTTGGTGTGTCCGGCGCAGGTTTTGTTTGCCACACGATCAACCCCCGGCTGTTTCCAGAGCAACTTGTCTACATCATCAATCACGCAGAAGACAAAGTTCTGTTCATCGACCGCACATTCGTGCCTTTGGTTGCAGCAATTCGAGATAAAATCCCGGGCGTCGAACACATTGTGTTGCTTGATGACATAGACGCGGATGCCACGACCGCCGTTCCGGACATCAAATCCTATGACGCATTTATTGCAGGCGGTGCCGCAACGTTTGAATGGCCCGAGTTTGATGAAAATACCGCCTCAAGCCTGTGCTATACGTCTGGCACGACCGGTAATCCAAAGGGCGTTTTGTATTCGCATCGCTCGACTGTTTTGCATTCACTTGTTGCCTCTGCACCGGATGGTTTGGGGTTGTCCGCATTAAAGCGCGTTCTTCCTGTTGTTCCGATGTTTCACGTCAATGCATGGGGCACGCCCTATGCCTGCGCTGTTGTTGGTGCGTCGATGGTGTTGCCGGGCCCAGGTCTTGATGGGGCCTCTCTTGTTAATTTAATCGACACGTACGAGGTTCATCAGGCACTCGGAGTTCCAACAATTTGGCTTGGTCTTTTGGGCGAAGCCGCCAAATCAGGAAGCACTTTGGACAGCCTTGAAAAAACGGTTGTGGGTGGATCAGCATGTCCACCCTCTATGATTTCTGAATTTCGCGAAAAATACGGGGTGGAAACCATACACGCCTGGGGCATGACCGAAATGTCGCCGCTTGGGTCTGGCAATCAACTGAAAGGCAAACATTTAAAGCTGCCTGATGCTGACCAACATAAAATCCGTGAGAACCAAGGCCGTCCACCGTGGGGCGTTTCCATGAAAATTGTGGATGACAATGGCGCGGAGCTGCCCCGCGATGGGAAAGCTCAAGGCGGATTGATGGTGAAGGGGCCGTGGATATTGGACGCCTATTTCAAGAAAACCAGCGCGGAAACGTTGACGGACGGATGGTTTGATACAGGCGATGTGGCCACTTTGGACCCTGATGGGTTTTTGTCCGTTAAGGACCGTTCCAAGGATATCATCAAATCAGGTGGTGAATGGATCTCGTCAGTCGATCTTGAAAACATCGCGATTGCACATCCCAAATTGACGGATGCTGCCGTGATTGGTGCACGACATGAAAAATGGGATGAACGACCTGTTTTGGTGGCGGTTGTCGCAGAAGGAGAAACGCCAAGTGAAACAGAAATATTGAGTATTTTTGCAAACAAAGTAGCGAAGTGGCAGGTGCCGGACAAAGTCGTTTTCACGGATGTTTTGCCACGAAACGCCACAGGCAAGGTGTTGAAACGCAAGTTACGCGAAGAGTTTGGGGAAGTTTTGATTGGATAATGAAGTTGAGCCCGGAATTCGAGCTCAACTTTTTGGCATTTATGCAGTTTGAAACGACGTTGACGTCAAGCTGTGCCGGCCACGTATGCTTTGACGGCGGCCACCATTTCGGACAACAGTTTATCGCTTAAATGCGCCACGTTTTCCAGATCGGTAAGAGTCGTTTCCTCACCATCAATCGCGTGCTGCATGATCGGTGACAAATCCTGCCAAATACGTTTTGCATTGGTCAAATGAAGTTCAGTCTGTGGTGTCGGAGGCGCGATAAACTCGCCGGTCACCGCGTCTGAATTCAAAAGACTGTCCAAGGTTTTTTCGAATGTCGCTGCCGTTTCTATCAACAGCTCACGATGCATTTCGGCGTTTACATCATTGTGAAGAAAGCAAAATTCCTTTGCTAACTTTTGCGACAACATTCGTTGTTTTCCGGCAGCGTTTAGCGTTTTCGAGATTTTGGGGTCGACGCCCTTTTGGCTCATGGCATTTGCAATATCTGACACGGCCGCGTTCATCGCAGTTACTGTTTTGTCTGTGTCCTTAACGATTTGGAAAACAGCAAAGGCCATCAGGTCGCCGTGTGATACTTGCAATGCTGCGGGGCGCAACGTGCTCCATTTTGCGTATGTATCTTGCATTTGAGCGAGGGCTTTGGGATTTCTCTCTGGGGCCCAGTTTCGTTCGGGCGACCCGGCAATAAGATCGGCCAAGGTGGTTTCGAACAGGTCGGTGTCTTTGATCGCGGCAGCGGCGTAATGCTCTGTATCGATGTTTGATAACACCAGACATGAGGATTTGACGATCCGCTGGATCAACATCCGTTCCCGACCAGCCAGATCCAACCGTTCTTTTTGAATGGCCGCGCTCGATGTGTCCGCAAGCACCGGTGTCCAAGCAATTGCCGCTACAGCTGCAGTCATCGCCAATTTCATACCAAACATAACCAACTCCTTACTTAAGATTTGAAGCGTTTATGTGGGTTTAAATGTTTACGGTTTGATAAGGATTTGCGCTTTTGGAAGCCTTAGACCGTGTAGAGAACTATGGAATGGCCTGAAAAATAGCGTCTGAACCAAGCCTTTGCTTCGAAAAACAAAGGTAAAAACCGATTTTTCGGTCAAGTGTTAAGTCAACTTTGATTTTCGCGAGCTGTCAAAATGGCAGTGACAGTTGACACGCTATAAGGGACTAAGAAAGTTAACGCACATTTCATCCAAGCAAGCGTCGTCATATGCCCCATGACAATTTTGTCGCCGTGATTGATGAACATGAGAATGATACCGACAACAAACGCAATTTTCGCTGCGCGACGCACAACTGCAGGCATAAGCGCAACCTGAAGCGCTGTTGGGGGTGGATCGAAAGTATCAGACATGTTTCCCGGTCTGGACTGATTAAGAACGCACTGCAAGCCTAAGATACATTCAATGCCATAACATTAACGAGAGGCTCAACTCAGATTATCGCGCCATTTCGCATATTGCAACGTTGGCAAAATGTCGGTTGAGGCTATTATGGCTTTCCAAGCAGAAGGAGCGGGAAATGCAAAAGAGACAAATGGGCCGTGATGGGCAATCAGTGGCATGCCTTGGGGTTGGCGCTATGTCTTTCGCAGAATTTTATGGGCCAACAAGCGAAGAAAATTCATTTGCTATTTTGGATGCCGCACTTGAAGCGGGGGTGACCCATTTGGATACGTCCAATGTGTATGGCATGGGGCGTTCAGAAAACGCGATTGGAAGCTATTTACAGGCCAATCCTGCCGCGCGTGACGTGTTTCACATCGCGACAAAAGCGTCGATCTCACGTGACGCAGACGGGAACCGGTTTTTTGACAATTCGCCTGAGCATTTGGAAGCCGAATTGGACAAGTCATTGCAGCGATTGAAAGTGGATTGCGTCGATCTGTTTTATGTACATCGTCGCAACCCGGCGATTGAAATCGAGCAGGTGACAGAAACGTTGGCTGGTTTGGTTCGAAAGGGCAAGGCGCGCAGTTTTGGATATTCTGAAATTGCGCCGGCATCCCTGCGCCGGGCACAGGCTGTTCATCCAGTTGCAGCGGTTCAATCTGAATATTCGTTGTGGACACGTTCACCGGAAATGGGATTGATTCAAACTTGCGCCGAACTTGGTGTTGCGCTGGTCGCGTTTTCGCCGGTTGGTCGGTCTATGTTGACGGACCACCCATTGACCAAAGACGTGATCGCGACATTGCCGTTCTTAAAAACAAACCCACGGTTCCAATCCCCGCATTACGAAGAAAACCTGCGCCTTTCAGAAGGGTTTCGGAAACTGTCTGCTGAGTTTGAAATACCGGCGGCTGGCTTGGCAATTGCTTGGACATTGGCGAAAGGGGATCATGTTATTCCTATTCCGGGGACACGTTCCGTTGGACATTTCAACGAACTGCTGGCTGGAACGAATGTTACCCTTGGCGTTGATGAATTGGCGCGCATAGAATCCGTTTTGCCCATCGGCTGGGCGCATGGTGATCGATATTCGGACGATCAATGGGTCGGCCCAGAACGTTTTTGTTAAGGGTTTTATGGGCTGACCTAAAAAATGGATCAAACAAGCCGTCGCGTTCGTACATAGCAGTGGAAAACTGCGAGACCTGTCTGCGCGATAAATAGTCGGTCATAGGCAAAGAAAAACCCGCACGTGGCGGGTTTTTCGTCAGCTTTGTTTGCATCGCATCTTATTCGGCGGCAACTGGCGCTTTGGCGAGGTTGCGCAGAACGTAATGCAGCACACCACCATGTTCGACGTATTCGATTTCAATCGCCGTATCGATCCGACACTTCAGCGAGATGTTCTTCACCACTCCATCTGCCATCGTGATTGTACAGGGCACTTCTTGCAGGGGTTGGATCGCGTCAAGACCAGAGATTGAGACCGTTTCCTGCCCAGTCAATCCCAACGATTTGCGCGTGTCACCGCCGGTGAATTCAAATGGGATGACCCCCATACCAACAAGGTTTGAACGGTGGATACGCTCAAAGCTTTCGGCGATCACGGCCTTTACGCCCAGAAGTGCCGTGCCCTTGGCGGCCCAATCGCGGGACGATCCGGCGCCGTATTGTTCACCCCCAAAGATCACCAGCGGTGTGCCTGTCTCTTGATAGGCCATCGCGGCATCAAAGATTGCGCTTTGGTTGCCATCGGGACCTTTTGTGTACCCACCTTCAACACCATCGAGCATCTCGTTTTTGATGCGGATATTGGCAAACGTACCGCGCATCATGATCTCGTGGTTGCCGCGGCGAGAACCGTAAGAGTTAAATTCGCGCGGCTGTACCTGCCGGTCTGTCAGGTATTTCCCAGCCGGGGTCGATTCCTTGAATGATCCCGCAGGAGAAATGTGGTCCGTTGTGATCATATCCCCCAACAAGGCAAGAACGCGAGCATCGTTGATATTCGAAATCGTTCCGGGTTCTGGATCCATGCCTTGAAAATAGGGTGGGTTTTGAACATAGGTCGATTGTGTCGGCCAATCATACGTCAAAGCGTCTGTGGTTTTGACCTCTTGCCATTTGTCGTCACCTTTAAATACGTCTGCGTATTTTGTTTGGAAGGCGTCGCGGGTGACGGTCTGTTCAACCAATTCTGCGACTTCTTGTGAAGTTGGCCAGATGTCTTTCATAAAGACGTCATTGCCGTCCTTGTCGGTTCCGATCGGATCGTTGGTCAGATCAATATCCATCGTTCCAGCCAACGCATACACAACAACCAACGGAGGGGACGCGAGATAGTTGGCCCGAACATCCGGGCTGATACGTCCTTCAAAATTGCGGTTACCGGACAAAACGGATGTGGCAACAAGATCACCTTCGGCAATGGCGTCCGAAATTTCTTTCTGAATTGGACCAGAGTTACCGATACAGGTCGTGCAGCCGTACCCAACAAGGTTAAAACCGATCTTATCCAAATCTTGTTGCAGTTCAGCGGCCTCAAGATAGGCACTGACGACTTGCGACCCCGGAGCAAGCGATGTCTTGACCCAAGGTTTGCGATTAAGGCCCAATGCCGCAGCTTTCCGAGCCACAAGACCCGCACCAATCATGACATAAGGATTGGAGGTGTTGGTGCACGACGTGATCGACGCGATGACGACTTTGCCGCTTTCCATCGTGTAACCTTCGCCTGCAACAGCGGTTTCCTTGCCCATCGGACGTTTGAACGTGTCTTTCATTTCCTTCGAAAACGCAGATTTGGAATCCGTCAAAGCGACATAATCCTGCGGGCGTTTGGGGCCAGAAATGGCAGGGACAATCGTGCCCATGTCCAAGTGCAGCGTGTCTGTGTAAATCGGCGCATAATCGGCATCGCGCCACAACCCGTTTTCTTTGGCGTAGGCTTCAACCAAAGCAATGCGGTCCATGTCACGCCCGGTGGTTTTCAGATAGCGCAGCGTTTCATTGTCAATTGGAAAGAACCCACACGTAGCGCCATATTCAGGGGCCATGTTGGCAATTGTCGCACGATCAGCCAGAGGCAAACGATCCAACCCTTCGCCGAAGAATTCGACGAATTTCCCGACCACACCTTTGGCGCGCAACATCTCAACAACCTTCAGAACAAGGTCTGTTCCTGTAGTGCCTTCAAGCATCGCGCCTGTCAGTTCGAACCCAACAACTTCTGGGATCAACATTGAAATCGGTTGGCCCAGCATCGCGGCCTCAGCTTCAATCCCGCCGACACCCCAACCCAATACGGCCGCGCCGTTGACCATAGTCGTGTGGCTGTCCGTACCCACAAGCGTGTCGGGATAAGCGACGTTTTCACCGGTCTGGTCGGTATCTGTCCAGACAGTCTGCGCAAGATATTCCAGATTCACCTGATGGCAAATGCCTGTTCCCGGTGGCACAACTCGAAAGTTATTGAACGCAGATTGCCCCCATTTCAGGAATGTATAACGTTCCATGTTGCGTTCGTATTCGCGATCAACGTTCATCTGGAACGCGCGTGGATTGCCGAATTCGTCGATCATCACAGAGTGGTCAATGACCAGATCGACCGGGTTCAGCGGGTTGATCTTTTCAGGGTCACCTCCCAATGCCACGATGCCGTCGCGCATTGCCGCCAAATCAACCACCGCAGGCACGCCGGTAAAGTCCTGCATCAACACGCGGGCAGGGCGGTACGCGATTTCGCGCGGGTTTTTACCCCCTTTGGTCGCCCATTCTGCAAAAGCTTTGATGTCGTCCACTGAAACAGTCTTGCCGTCTTCAAAGCGCAACATGTTTTCCAGAACCACTTTCAACGCGGCTGGCAATTTTGAAAAGTCGCCAAGACCTGCGTCGGTGGCGGCTTTGATCGAATAATATGCGACAGATGTACCGCCAGCGCTCAGCGTGCGCCGTGTCTTCGAGCTGTCGTGACCAACTGTGATTGGCATAGATGGCTTCCTTTTGCAGAAAAGGCGAGATAGTGGTGGCCTATTGTTTTACGTTTATGAACATTCAACTAAATCTGACGATAAAGTATCATTTCGGTAGGCAGTGGCTTACCAGAAACTCTCTCACATCATCACCTTGTGAAGTTTGTGTCCGTTGTTTTCAACAAGTGTTTACTCGCAATTTATTACCCAAGCCACTAGGTTTGTACGACACCAAACAGCAATGCGAGCCCGAATGAAACATCTGATTCCGATAGCGGCGGCCATTTCAACCGCTTTCAGTATGCCGACGTGGGCAGATAGTCCTGTCGTTGTGGAACTGTTCACGTCCCAAGGCTGCTCGTCTTGCCCACCTGCGGACAAGCTGTTCCATCAATTGGCCGATCGCGACGATGTGATCGCTTTGTCGCTTCATGTAGATTATTGGGATTACATTGGTTGGAAAGACGAATTTGCCGATCCAGGCAATGCTGAACGCCAACGCGGATACGCGTCTGAGGGCCGTCGTCGATCAATCTATACACCACAAATGGTGGTTAACGGTACAACTGACATAGTGGGAACGCGACCAATGGCATTGGGCAAAGCCATCAGTGATCACGCCGCGGCCCCTTCACCACTGGACGTTTCGTTGGTCCGGGATGCGGATGATGTCGTGATTTCTGCAGAATCCAACGGCGTGTCTGGTCCGTTGATTGTACAGATGTTGCGGTATTCGCCTGTGCGCTCGTCCAAGATTACCCGCGGTGAAAACGCAGGGAATACGTTGGAATACGCCAACGTTTCTGAAGGGTGGACGATCTTGGGCGAATGGAACGGTGCGACGCCGTTTGAAATGCGCGCTAAAGCGGAAGGCGACAAGCCGGTTGTGGTTTTGGTTCAACAAGGACGACACGGCCCGATTGTGGGTGCAGCCCGCTTACGTTGATCAATTGGTTTCCGCGCGCCATCGGCGCGGAACCCAAAACCACTGTTCTGGGGTCTCGAGGATTCTTTCGCCCAGCCGGTCGTTCATTTGTTGCGTCATCGTTTCTGGGTCGGAATGTTCAATCGGCTCTTCGATATAGCACCGAAAGCTAAGCCCGTCTGATTGACGGATAGAGAAGAACGGTAAAACAACGGCATCAAATCGCAACGCAAGCTCGGCTGGAGACAGGGGAGTCTTGGCGGGTTTCCCTAAAAACTTGAGAGTTGGTGCGGCGGAAGCATGTTGGTCATTTAGGATGATGAGTTGACCACCAGATTTTAGGTGCTTCATCACACCCCGCATCCCCGGCAATCCGCGCTGAAATGCAGGACCGCCATAAGCCTCCATTGTTTTCACGTAATGCTCGTGGAAGAATTCATTGTGCATTTTGCGAAAAATACCACCGGGTTCAATTCCCATGGTCAGCATCACTGCGCGTGCGGCTTCGTAATTTCCGAAATGGCCCGTTTGCAAAATCACCGCACGGCCAGAGGCCGCAGCATCTTTCAGCACCTGAACGCCAGCACCTTCCAGAGGTACGTCCGTCATATGTGCGAGGAAATCTTGAGTAGAGTAGTTTTCAATCAACGAACGACCAACATTATCTAGGCAAGCGGTCGCGATGCGGTTGATTTCGGATTTCGGTTTGTCCGGAAAAATAACGGCGAGATGGGTTCTGGCACGTTTGTGATAGTGGGCCACGCGTCCAATAACGCGTGAAATCATCCAGCCCATGAAAGGCACGCGCACCCGGTAAGGCAGACGCAACGCGAAACCGATCAAAGTGCGCGCGACGATATCAGTCACGCGATGTTCAAACGTGCGGGATGCAGACATCTTTTCCGTCTCTTTTTGTCATCAACCGGTGGGCTTTTATCGCGACAGCGAATTGCTGACAGACATAGGCCCAGCCGCGGCCGATCACAAGGCAGAGACAGATCAGATCGGATTTTCACGCAAGTGTCCCATACCTTAATTTAGGAACACGGGCAGGCCATTGGCACAAAGCGCCCTTTGAATTTGATATGATCCCGTGCTGGGTGGCGAGTTAATCTTCTTCTGAAATCAGCATCAATTCACCCGATTTTTCCAAAGCCCGGATCGAATCGATGATGCTGGCCATCGCTTCTTCTGTCTCTGCTGGTTTTGGTTTTTCGCGATCTGCAGCTTCTTCCCGCAATTGATCGGCCATTCGCGCGGACATGTTTTCAAAGATGTAATCAGACGAAGATTGCATCCCTGCGTCTGCAGCACCTGCAAGTGCAGTGATCAATGCAGCCTGATCAATGTCGCGCAAAATGCGTGGGATGTCGCGCGGGGCAATACGTTTTGGGATGTTTCCAAAGGTAAAGATTGCTTTGCGAACGGCAGTCGCGAACCCTTCATCGCGTTCATCTAGACCTTCGAGCACGTCCTCACGCGTAATACTTGTGCTTGAGTTTAATATCGCGCCAACACGTTCTACCGGGTCTTCGTCGAAGGCGCGCAAAGGCTGTGCGGACAATTGCGTTGCCAGTGACAAACCAATGCGATCCACTGCTTCGGGGGTGACTGAGGCCGTTTGTGACACTGCATAAGCGATTTGCCGGGCTTGCGGCCCAGGTAAGTTACCAAGCAAATCTGCCGCCTTTTTTGTGTCCAGCTTCGATAATAAGACAGCGGAAACTTCGATGCTTTCATTTTCGACGACGGGTCGAAGAGTTTCGATACCAAGGTCGCGGACACGCGCCCATGGATCGCCGGATTCGCGCACGCCAGCTTCTTTACGTAAGCGGGCCGCCGTCATTGGATTGATTTTTCCATCAAGCGCGGAAAGAGCGCCGGCAATGCCACCTGGAAATCGCAGGCCGATCCGATCCACTTCGCTTGCGAATTCTTCGACAACGCTCGCAACAGTGTCCTTATCGACAACCCGCATTTGCCCCATGGCCTTGGTCAATTCTTCCTGGCAAGCTTCGGGTAACTCTTCGAGTGGGACTTCACTGCCCTCGTTAAGCAAAAGTCGCACGACAATGGCGGCCTTTGCGCGTCGTGAAAGTGAATCGACATGAGAATTGAAACCACCGCCAACGGGTAAACCCGGGGCGGCGGCGAGGGGAACCAAATCCATCATTACGCGCCAGCCTGAATCACAAAATAACTGTCATCAAGCTAGGCACAAAAAGTGAACAAAGAGTTTGGTTAGTAATTAAAAGTTCGCCCGTTTTCCAAGGCTGCAGCCAGTGATTTTTCGGACCAAGATCCAACACCGCCACGCGCGCGAATTTCACGCAACTGTTCCATCGCGGCGACCTTATCACCTTTGGCCACAAGACCCTGACCCATGTAAGATCTGGCAGAAATGTTGTCAGGATTTAAATCAATTGCTTTCTGGTAATAGACATCCGCCAACGCCAGATCACCCAATTTACGGGCAGTAAACCCGCGATAGGTCATGACCCGGTCACTGTTTTGATCGGGCATCTGGTCTAAAACAGTGATGGCATCGTTGTAACGACCAGCATAGGCCAGTTCGCGCACTGCACCATAAAGTGTGTCTTCATCCAAATACGATGTCTTGTCAGGACGCACACATTTGCGAAGATTGGCATCCCAGACACCATTGACAGGTTTTGAAAATTTCACCCATTTTTTGATTGATGGATCCCACTGGCGAACCTGAAAACAATCTTGAGTCGTCTTCGTCTGTGCTGGCGGGCTATCGTCATCCTTCGCAAACGCGACAGCGGGCAGGCAGAGTGAAAATGCGATCACAGCTTGACGTAACATAGAAGATTTCCTGTTCAATTCGTTGGTTAGATAATCCAATAACGCACCAGATAGCGTTTCTATTCGCAGCACGGCGGTAACGTTTCTGTGATATCTCTAATTCCACGCACTTACTTTGATGCGGGCCCTTTTGCTGTGTCGAATTCGGAACCTTCAGCACAAGCCAAAGCTAATTGTTGATGGGTGCTGCAATTGAAGCCCGTGGCAAAATTCACCGTCGAGCAGAATGAGACCGCATCCATTTTTGTGCAGTATCGCGTCAGTCATTGGCCGCGATGTTTGAAATAGATTGCGTCTGTCACGCTTCTTCGTCTTGTTCGATCCATGTCAATATTGGGGTGCTTCCAGTTTGCGTCGAAACCACTGGACGCATGGTTAGCTGTTTATCTGCTCTGTCAGCGTCGCGCTGGCATCGAGCCAGAATTTGATCGAGAGATTTTGCTAGACCAACTCGTCCGGTTCGCTTTGCTATGTCTTGTATTGCTGTGATTTCTGCAGCCAGAGACTTGAGTTTTGACATGCGAAAAAACGTACTCTCGCATTGGTTGAAAAGTCAAAAGGAAATGCACTTAACGTAAGGTCTGCTCGTTCCCTGCGTTACTTTTACCCTGAGGAAACTCAAAAAGCGTTTCATTTTTGAGCAAGTTTTCCAGTGCTTTCGCCGTCGCGATAAAACCTTCGTCCATCGCGCGATCTCGAGCGATCTTTATTCTGTCCATCAAATCCATTGCTACATGCGCCCTATTTTACATCGCCTCATTCTTGCGGCATGGGTGCAGTCCAGCCGTTAATAACGCGTAAACTGGGCTACTTGCTGGCATCTTTTCGCGCATAGATTGCAGGTGTCGGCGGTGCTGTACGACTTGTTTGCATCGTGCGACGGGCACCTGCCGGCGAAGACTCTGTTGAGGAGGCTTGCTTGAAAAACGAAATAGGTTGGGCGGATGACGACTACTTAGGCCGTTTGGCGCGCCAGACTGCAAATCCCGTCAAAAGCAAAAATCCCGCCAAAACTGGTAGTAAAACAGCATCGTTATACACAAAGTTTAAAAGCCCGGTCAGACCCAGAGCCGTCAGAACAAATGGCAGCAACGGGGTAAAACAGCACAGAAAGGCTATAACAGAGCCTGCAATGCCAATTGCTGAAATTTTGTTCCACATTAAGTTCTGCTTTCATTTCAAGCGTTTCGCTTAGGATGCATTGCAAACGGAACAGGGTCAATTCATGGGGATGATGCTGAGCCACATGCCCAGTTTGTTCATATCGACCAGAATTAACCAAAATCGACAGTTGGGTTTAGGGCAGAAGGCGCGGGTCGAACGGATAACGGATCAGGTTTTCAAACCCATCTTCCGTAATAAGAACTTGGTCTTCTAACTTGATCGAGAAATCGCCACCAACCTCGCCGACCGCCGCTTCGACACATAGGACCATGCCGGGCTCTAGTGGGTAGTCGTAGCTGTTGGGGACAGCTTTGTCGGGATATCGAACCAAGGGCCATTCATCGCACAAGCCGACGCCATGCATCAGGCAGCCGTATTTGAGCGCCATAAACTTTTCATCCAATTGGTGACAGCCGGCGGTCAGATCTGGGATCATCACGCCGGGCTTCAGCATTTGCATGTTGGTCATTATGTGTTCGTGCGCGTGTTGAAATGCGTACACCATGTCCAGGCGCGGCGCATCTGGGCCGATCCACCAAGTGCGCGATATATCGGTGCAAATACCGTATGCCCCGATAAGGTCGGTATCAAAAGCAACGATTTCGTTGTGCTGGCAAATACGCGGGCCACTTTCCTGAAACCAAGGGTTTGTGCGCGGACCAGATGACAGCAGTCGTGTTTCGATCCATTCCCCACCACGACGGATGTTTTCGGCATGCAAAATGGCCCAAATGTCGTCCTCACAGGTTTTGCCATCACCCACATTGGTGCGTGCAAAATCCTCCATGGCATACATGGCCGCTTCGCAGGCGTGGATCGAACAGCGCATTGCTTTGATCTCATCAGGCCCTTTGACGGAGCGCGCTTTTTCGGTGACTTCTTCGCCATCTTCGATGTGATAGCCCACGGCCTCCAATGCGCGAAGACCGTGCAACATGACCTTGTCGACGGCCAAACGTCTGTCATCTGCGCCGCCATGTTGACGAAGGATGTCTTTGACGTCGGCGGCAAAGACGTTGGCAGCCGCACCAATTTGGTCGCCTCGGTCAAAGTAAAAGAAATCAGCCCCGGCGCGGACTTCGCGGACCAGTGGATTGAACGACGACAGGAACGGCGCGTTCTTATAATCCCACAGAACCATATAACCATCTGGGCAAAGCAGACACGCCCGAAAGGGGTTATGCGTATTCCAAAGCTGCATGTTGGTGCTGTCAGTTGCGTAACGGATGTTCAAAGGATCAAACATCAAAAGGCCCGCGTATCCACGATCCACCAGATGTTGCGTCAGGCGCTTGTGACGGAACGTGCGCATGGCGTCGAGATTTGGCAGCTCAATGCCCGCCGCCGCCCATTCGTCAAAAGCCAGCTGGGTCGGGCCGATTTCAATGCGATCTGCATCATTCGGGGATCCATCACCTAAAGTTGCGCCCCGTGTTGGATCGATTTTGCGCGTTTCGCTATGATGTTTGTTCATAATGCTCCCCCCAGCATGAAAACAGAGTTGCGCGTAGGCTCTGGGGTGGCTTGGTCATTTGCGACCAGCATTGGGGTCGTTTTTTGGAGTTTTAAGGGAAAATCTGCAGTTTATATGTGCGATCATGAAAAACGTACTGCCGCCGCATGCGTCTTTGCCGTGCAAAAGGTCGATAGATCGGTGATTGGACCGCCTCTTCCTGCGCGTCTGATCTACTTACTCCCTGCGACGACGTCTGCGTCCACCACCTTCTGATTTGTCGCCACCCCCTGTGTTGAAAATAACATCGGGAAGCGTCACGACAGAGCGTAGAATGGGGAAGGGTTCGATTGAATTCGGAATTGCCGAGGCATTGACAAAATGTTCCTGAAACCGGGGTTCAATTGCTGTTTCGATCTTGTGGATATTCCGAACTGTGTCTTCAATCTCTGCGCGCGCTTTGGTGTTTAACAATGCAATGCGTGCTCCGGTGCCCGCCGCATTCCCGGCAGAGGTGACCGCTTTCAATGGGACATCGGGGATCATGCCCAGAACCATCGCGTGCTTGGGCGAAATATGCGCCCCAAACGCGCCGGCCAGAACAACACGGTCGACACTGTCGACATCGAATTTATCCATAAGCAACCGCGCCCCAGAATAAAGCGCAGCCTTGGCCATTTGAATTTCGCGAATGTCGCGATTGGTGATTGTGATTTTTGGCCCGCCATTGGCCGAGCCATCCCACACGAGATAGGAATTGGTGCGTCCATCCAGAAAACAGCGATCCGTCCCAGTTTGTTCAGCCGAACCGATCAGGCCAGGGGCATCAACGATGCCCGCCATACGCATTTCTGCGACCATCTCGATAATACCAGAGCCGCAAATGCCAGTAATGCCTGATCCTGCGATACTGTCCTCAAACCCGGCTTCGTCCGACCAGATGTCGCTGCCGATGACGCGAAAACGCGGTTCTTTGGTGATCGGGTGTATTGCAACGCGTTCAATGGCACCGGGGGCCGCGCGCTGGCCACTGCTGATCTGTGCGCCCTCAAATGCAGGGCCCGTTGGGGACGAACAAGCCAGAACTTTTTCAGTGTTGCCCAAAAGGATTTCGGCGTTGGTGCCCACGTCAACAACCAACACAAGGTCTTTGGATTTGTCGGGTGCTTCTGACAAGGCCACTGCGGCAGCGTCCGCGCCGACATGGCCCGCTATGCAAGGTAAAAGGTAAATGCGTGCCGAGGGGTGAATGTCTAAATTCAGATCAGTGGCGCGCAAGCGAAGTGAATCTGACGTCGCCAGCGCAAACGGAGCCTGTCCCAATTCAAACGGATCAATTCCCAAAAGCAAGTGGTGCATGACCGGATTGCAGACAAAAACGGCGTCCACAATCAGTGATTTGTCGATGTCAGCTTCATCCGCGATCTGCACAAACAACGCGTTCATGCCGTCGCGCACTGCGGTTGTCATTTCGGTCGCGCCGCCCTCATTCATCATGGAATAGGACACGCGGGACATTAGATCTTCGCCAAATCTGATTTGTGGATTCATGATGCCGGATGACGCGACAACGTCACCAGATTGCAGATCGCACAGATGGGTCGCGATCGTGGTCGACCCTAAATCAATGGCCAGACCGTAAATGGTGCCTTCGTAATAACCCGGCCAAACATGCATGATCCTTGGTGCGTTTTCGTCGTCCCCCAAGTGGACGGCACATGTCACTTTCCACGCGCCTTTGCGCAGAATGGGTTGTAACCCGTGCAAAATGTGAAGGTCGGCATGCACGTTCTCAAGCGACCATTGCGTGGATAGCGCTTCCCGCAACCGCTCAAGATCGCCAGACGGATCGTGCATATCGGGTTCCTGAACCTCGACGTAATACAGCTTGGTCGACGGGTTCATCGTTATGTCACGCGCTTCGGCCCGCTTGCGCACAACCTGTTTGTGCACTTGGCTTTCTGGGGGCACGTCGATGACTATGTCGCCTTGGACGGCCGCCTGACAACCAAGACGGCGCCCATCAATCAGGCCGCGTTTGTCTTTGTAACGTTGTTCTACTTTGTTCCAATCCGACAACGCTCCATCCGACACGGTGACGCCGTGTTTGGGAAATGCGCCATAGCTGGGGGTTATCTGGCATTTCGAACAAATTCCGCGTCCACCACATACCGAATCCAGATCAACACCCAATTGGCGGGCAGCGGTCAAAATTGGCGTCCCATGGGCAAAATGGCCTCGTTTGCCGGAAGGCGTAAATACAACAAGTGGGTCTTTTGACACGTCAGAACGTCCTTTGATTTTTGGTGCGAACCTAATCCTTCCGGGCGTCGTGAAAAGACCTATTTGCGTCTTCTTGGCATTTGATTGCGGCCATCATGTCGCACGGGCATGAAAAATGAAGCCAAGAAGGTTCAAAAGCACCTGAGCCGCCAGAATGGCTGTCGACCCGGTCGGGTCATAATCTGGGGCAACTTCAACCAAATCAATGCCGACAATCTCGTGTTGCTTGGCCACGATCTGCAGCATTTCGAAAACATCATAATACAAGAACCCCCCATGACTGGGCGTGCCTGTTCCCGGCGCGATGGACGGGCAGAACGCGTCAATATCGATGGTGATATAGACCCGCGCACCAGTCGGAATACGATCAATAACACCTTGTGGGCCAAGTTTTCGGGCTTGGCGTACGGACAGGATATCCGACCCCATGGACCGCGCATCTTCGTAACCTTCGCGCGCAGTTGAGCTGACATTGCGGATGCCGACCTGCGTCAGCCCGGTGACATAGCTTTGCTCTGCGGCGCGTCGCATCGGATTGCCATGCCCATGCCGCACGCCATGTCGTTCATCGACAAAATCAAGGTGAGCATCAATTTGCAGAATGTGGATGTCACCTTGGTCATCAAATGCGCGAATGCAGGGGATGTTGATTGAATGATCGCCGCCAATCGTGACGGGCAGGGCGCCTGCGTTCAAGGCCGCCCGCACACCGGTTTCGATGTTGGCATGACTGCGGTCGGTGTCGGTGTGGATAATGTCGGCATCGCCCATATCGACGATCCGGACGTCTTGATCCAAATAAATCGCGTCGTCTTCATGGTCATAAGCGCCTGCATGCCCAAAACTGAACAGGGTTGATGCCTCGCGCACCGCACGCGGCCCAAAACGGGCACCGGATCGCCATTGCGTGCCGAAATCAAACGGCGCTCCAAGCACTGCCACATCAGCTTCGATTTTGGTCCAGTCGCTGACATAGGGGCGCTTGCCAAAGGTGGCGATGCCAACAAATGGCAAATCTAAACGCCCGGTGTCGTACGAATTACTCATTGGTGTTACTCCATTTTTCGGTCTGGCAAACGCTCGAGATGTCTTGGGCCGTCGCGCCTGCAGCCTATTGGAAACCCATCACCGATTTATAGGTCTATTCTGCGTCCAATCGAAAACGCCCCGGTCGCGTTCGTCTACGGCTTGCTTCCAACCAACATCTTCGGACCGAGCTTTGAAATTCAACCCTTCGGGGCTGTGGCGGGTGATGCCGTCGAAAATCGTCGCCAAGCGCTGCGTGTTCATTAAACCAGTGGCTTCAACGGCTTGGTTGATGACCAGTTTTTGCATCGCCAACTGATTGATTGGAACACTGGACATTCGATCCGCCATGTCCTCAACAGCTTTGTCCAAATCCTCAGACGGGACCGCCTTGAGGATAAGCCCCATGTTCTCTGCGTCGCGACCTGTGATTTTGTCGCCAGTGAATAGCATGCGCTTGGCGCGCTCGGGCCCTAACCGGTAAACCCACATGGCCGTTGTCGGGCATCCCCAGACGCGCGCTGGCATATAACCAATTTCAGCGTCATCAGCCATGAACACCAGATCACAGCACAGTGCGATATCAGATCCTCCAGCCACTGCAGGGCCGTGAATTTTACAGATGACGGGCTTTAAGGCGCGAAACAACGACATGAACGCTTGGGTGTTGGCCCACATGAACTGATAGTCTTTTATCGGATCCCACGGCATCTGCTGCGTGACATCACCAGCACCATTGCCTTGCGCGTAATAGGTCAAATCATACCCGGCGCAAAAGGCTTTTCCACTTCCGGACAAAATCATCAGGTGCACCTTTGGGTCGGCATCGGCACGTGCTACCGCTTCGGCCAGCAAATGCGGCATCTCGTCATCGATTGCATTCAATACGTCTGGCCGGTTTAGCGTAATGCGTGCTATCCGGTCCGTTCGCTCATATAAAACCTTGTCCATCCTTGAGCTCCTTTGAACATTAGGTTTGCGCAAGTCTGCAGGAATTCCAAGGGATGCATTTTGGCCTTTCCTTTCTGCGCGTCTCATGAGACATGAAACCGCCAAACGAGACTCCCTAAGAGGTGACCCATGGAGATTCGCGAGGCCCTTACCTTTGATGATGTTTTATTGGTGCCGGGGGCATCAAATGTGCTGCCCGGAACAGCGGACACACGTACGCATGTGACACGCTCGATTGCGCTGAACATTCCGCTGCTAAGTTCGGCGATGGATACGGTGACAGAATCCCGCATGGCCATTGCAATGGCGCAAGCTGGCGGTATGGGCGTCATTCATCGCAACCTGAACATCGAAGAACAATCGCGCGAAGTCAGGCGCGTTAAAAGGTTCGAATCCGGGATCGTCTATAATCCTGTCACGTTGCGCCCGGACCAAACTTTGGCCGATGCAAAAGCTCTGATCGAGCGGTATAACTTTACCGGTTTTCCCGTTATCGATGATGACGGTAAAGTGGTCGGGATTGTTACAAATCGGGATATGCGGTTTGCCACATCCGATGACACGCCTGTGCATGTGATGATGACGACCAAAGATCTGGCGATGTTGACAGAACCTGCCGATCTGGACGAGGCCAAAAGCCTGATGCGCGCACGGCGTATCGAAAAATTGCTGGTAACGGACGCGGATCGGAAACTGACCGGTTTGTTGACGCTCAAAGACACGGAACAAGCGAAATTGAACCCAACGGCCTGCAAAGATCACTTGGGACGTTTGCGTGTTGCTGCCGCTTCGACTGTTGGGGACGCCGGGTTCGAACGCGCTGAATCGCTGGTGGAAGCGGGTGTCGATATGGTTGTGATTGACACGGCACATGGCCATTCTGAAGGTGTTGCCGAGGCTGTGCGTCGCGCCAAGTCGCTTTCCAACGAAGTGCAAGTTGTTGCTGGCAATGTCGCCACAGCCGAAGCCACCCGCGCGCTGATTGATGCAGGTGCGGACGCGATCAAAGTGGGCATTGGCCCCGGATCGATTTGTACCACCCGCATGGTTGCAGGGGTTGGGGTGCCTCAGTTGACGGCAATCATGGATTGCGCGCGTGCAGCCGGGGATATTCCTGTGATTGCAGATGGCGGGATCAAATTTTCTGGCGACTTTGCCAAGGCCATCGCGGCCGGGGCATCGTGCGCCATGGTTGGCAGTTTGATCGCAGGTACGGACGAAAGCCCAGGCGAAGTGATCCTATATCAAGGACGCAGCTTTAAATCGTACCGCGGTATGGGCAGTTTGGGCGCGATGGCGCGCGGATCGGCTGATCGCTATTTTCAGAAAGACGCGGCCAGTGACAAACTGGTGCCTGAAGGTGTCGAAGGGCAGGTGCCCTATAAAGGATCCGCTGGCGCGGTTATCCACCAGTTGGTGGGCGGCTTACGGGCTGCCATGGGCTATACTGGCTGTGCGACGGTACCAGAGATGCGCAAGAACTGTAACTTTGTGAAAATCACCAATGCGGGCCTCAAAGAAAGCCATGTCCATGATGTTCAGATCACGCGTGAATCTCCAAACTATCGAATGGGCTAACGCATGACACCCCAAGCCCGAGTTGCCGCTGCGATTGACGTTATTGATGCTATCGAAGAAGGCCAAGCAGCGGAGCAAGCGTTGACCCGGTGGGCACGCCAAAGCCGGTTTGCCGGATCAAAAGACCGGGCCGCTGTGCGGGATCATGTCTTCGCGGCTTTGCGCCATTGGCGCAGCGATGCTGTGCGTGGCGGTGGGCAATCTGGGCGTGCTCGGATGATTGGTCGACTGCGTGCAGAAGGTATTGATCCAGTTACGATCTTTAGCGGCCAAGGTTATGGCCCGGATGTTTTGAACGACGTGGAATTGGCGGCTGGGGCGATTGCAGCGGACGGTGCAGAACAACTGGATGTTCCTGAATGGCTTTGGGCAAGGCTCGTTGCGGATCTTGGGATGGACGGCGCGGCCTTAACCGCACAAACATGGCAAGACCGGGCGCCGGTGACGTTGCGCGTTAATGCACATCGCAGCACGAGAGACGCAGCCAAGACAAAACTTGCAGAAGAGGCGATCGAAACCAAGGATAATCCACGTGCGCCTTTTGCTTTAACGATTGTCGAAGGCGCGCGGCGGTTGCGCAATTCGTCCTTGTTCCAAGACGGCTTGGTCGAATTGCAGGACGCGTCCAGTCAAGCGGTGGTCGCAGCTTTGCCGGCTGGTGAAACTGTTCTGGATTATTGCGCCGGTGGTGGCGGCAAAGCCTTGGCTTTGGCAGCAGATGGGAAACGTGTCACAGCACATGACGCCAATCCAGACCGTATGCGCGATCTGCCAGATCGGGCCAATCGGGCGGGCTTGAACATTTCGTGCATGTCAACGCATGCATTGTCCGGAACTTATGATCTTGTTTTGTGTGATGCGCCTTGTTCTGGCAGTGGCAGTTGGCGTCGCACTCCGCAGGGGAAGTGGGATTTAACCCAGTCAAAATTCGACGACCTGATCGCGCTGCAACGTGATATTTTGGATCAGGCGATGCAGTTCGTGGCACCGGGCGGTGCGCTGATTTACGCCACATGCTCCGTATTTAACGCCGAAAATGAGGAACAGGCGCATGCTTTTGCACAGCGCCATCCAAATTGGAAAATCAACAAACAGGATCGTTGGGCTGTTGATAACCTTGGGGACGGTTTTTTTGCAGCTCACTTGACGCAAGCTGACTAACGCCGTTATGTCTCTGTACCACAACCTAAAGTTACAGCTTCGCACCTGTTTGTTGTTAATTTAAGAGGTGGTTAACCCTTAAGCCTGAAAAAGTTAGATTAATTGGAATCAATTGAGCATGACGCATATGCATGACGGAGGGCTGACCACAGGTCCGGTAACACGCCTGGCAGAGACCGGAGCCTCTAGATTGCGCTCTTTATTCGGTGCCGGTTTATTATTAGGCGCGATGGCGTTTATGGCTCCGAATGGGTTGGTTCAACTGGGATTGAGTGCTGCTGCAGTGACATTGGGATTTCTCGCAATTCTGATGGGCGCACTTGGTCTAAAAGCGTCAAGGCGGCGGGGGGCTGCATTCAGTACCCTTAATGGGTTTATTGAAAAAGATTCTTCGCCCAGTTTTGTTATCTCTAACGACGGAGAAATTGTCGGCCTAAATTCCGCAGCGCGGAATGTTTATCCAGCTGAGATTGGCGATACTCTGGCCGGAGCATTGCACACCACATTCGCCAATCCCGGTGGTATTATCTTCCGCCTGAGATCCAATGCCGAGGCTGAAGGGTCGGCGCGCGAAGATCTGGTGACCCGTCAAGGTCATGTCCGCGTTGCGGTTCACCGAATGGGAAATGACGCGATGCTGTGGCGGTTAGAGGCGGTTGCAGCTGGGACAGATGCGCGCACAGGCTCGGATGGGCCAGCGCTGCCTATGATTATGGTTGGACGCTCAAACGCCGTTCTTTTCATGAACGATTCTGCATGCGCGTTGGTTGGTGAACGCGCGACCTCTTTGGATCGGCTGTTTCGTGATATTCCGGTGCGGACTGGGCAGGCTATTGAAATGATGACCAAAACCGGCCCGCGGTTGACTATGGTGGCCGAGGTCGAAGCGGGTGCAGGTCGGCGCGCGCTTTATTTGCTGCCGGCCACAAGGGTCAGCAGTTCCGAATTGCTGTCCAGTTTGGATGACTTGCCTGTTGCGCTTCTCGAAGTTTGCCAGGATGGGGAAATTCATGACTTTAACCGAAGTGCGGCGGAAATGGTCGGCGAGACATTAACCAAAGGGATTTCGGTTTCGGACATCATGGAAGGTCTGGGACGTCCTTTGACGGATTGGCTTCAAGAAACGCTGGCGGGTCGCGCAGTTCAACACGCTGAGTTCCTGCGCCTGAAGCGGCCAGACAAAGAAGTGTTTATTCAGGTCGCATTGAACCGTGTGGTGGGGGACGGCGCAGGCTCAATCCTCGCTGTATTGACGGATGCGACGGAGCTTAAAACTTTGGAAGCACAGTTCGTCCAAAGTCAGAAAATGCAGGCCATAGGCCAGCTGGCTGGCGGCGTGGCGCATGATTTCAACAATCTTTTGACTGCGATTTCGGGGCATTGCGATTTGCTGTTGTTGCGGCATGATCAGGGTGATGCGGATTACGCCGATCTGATGCAGATCAATCAGAATGCGAATCGTGCAGCTGCACTTGTGGGACAGTTACTTGCGTTCTCTCGCAAGCAAACGTTGCGCCCTGAACGGCTTGATCTGCGCGAAACATTGTCTGACCTAACCCATCTGTTAAACCGCCTTGTCGGCGAGAAGGTGACCCTGACGCTCAGTCACGATCCGGTCTTGCAGAACATTCGCGCGGATAAACGTCAGCTTGAACAAGTGTTGATGAATTTGGTCGTGAATGCGCGAGATGCGATGCCGGCTGGTGGTGAAATCCGTGTTGAAACTGAATGCATGCAACTCACACGTCCTTTAAACCGAGATCGCGTATCCGTTCCTGAGGGCGAATATGTGTGTCTACGCGTGATCGATAAAGGTGCAGGCATAGCGCGAGACAAACTTCAGAAAGTGTTTGAACCGTTCTTTACAACAAAACGTGCGGGCGAGGGGACTGGCCTCGGCCTATCCACGGCGTACGGGATCGTAAAACAAACAGGCGGTTATATCTTTGTGGACAGTGAAATGGGATCTGGCACCTGTTTTACACTTATGTTTCCAGTTTTGGAATCCGCACCAGAGACGGTACCCGTCGCACAACGCAGTAGTAAACAGGCCGAACCAAAGCATGGCGATGGTGTCATCTTGTTGGTTGAGGACGAAGCGCCAGTGCGCGCATTCGCCAGCCGCGCTCTTCGATTGCGGGGGTACACAGTCCTAGAGGCAGACTCGGCAGAAGCAGCCTTGAAAACGCTGGAAGATGAAAACCTGAACGTAGACCTGTTCGTTACGGATGTTGTGATGCCCGGCAAGGATGGACCAAGCTGGGTGCGCGAAGCTTTGGTCGAACGTCCCGATGTACGTGTGGTCTTTGTGTCAGGCTATGCCGAAGATCGGTTTAGCGATGAAAAAACGCAAATTCCAAACTCGGTCTTTTTGCCAAAACCGTTTTCATTGAACGACTTGGCAGAAACGGTGCACCGCCAGTTGCACTAAGTCAGTTTCGTTCAGGAATATTCTCGTACATTTCAAACTCTTCGCTGCATTTCTGCCGGTATTTCTCTTCGATATGTGACGACAGCTGCAGGGGGATGTCCGGCGAAACGTTCAATCTTTCGGTCTGTATGTTCAAGCCTAACCTATTGTTCAGAAAGGATTTGAGCGCATCTTGATCTTCGTACCGAAAAAGATGGGTCACGCCGACTCCGTTGTTTTGAGTTTTCAAGAATTTCGCCTGACTGCCAACATTTGCATATCCCGGTTTATTGCCCTTGAGATAGGCTAAGACAAAATCATCAAAGCTGATGCCGTGGGTCGCATTGAATGGGATCTTCATGTCGGGTCGCTGTCGATACCGCCACCAGCTGCCAAGCCAAGACACTGGATGCCGCATCACAGCCATCACCTCGAGATTGGTTTCGCATATTCGCGTATACATGGGTCTGAAGAATCGGTTGTAGACTTGAACCGTCGCATGTTTCAGTTCCGGAGGTTCCATTACCACCAGATCGGCACGGTGTCGCAAAACCGCCTGATACGCGGTTGAACCCGTTTTAGGTACTGACAAGAACGCTAAGCGTTCTTCGAAAAACACCATCAACTGCCTGATCTCCATCACATACGAACATATTTATCTGTTCTGTAAACTACCTTTTAACCGATGCCACCGAAAGATGAATAAGAAGAATTTTGTTGAAGTGTTCTGCTTTTGGTCTCATAGAGAACGTAGAGGGAACATTGAAGCAGTATCGCAATGATTGCGGGACCCGCAGGGGTATGACAATAAGGAGCCAATTATAATGGCAACGGCAGATTTATTGACCATGGATTCGAAAAAGAACGCAGACAAGCAGAAAGCGCTGGATAGCGCCCTGGCTCAAATCGAACGCCAATTCGGAAAAGGCTCGATCATGAAGTTGGGTGGCGAGAACGCCATTCAAGATATCAAATCGTCCTCGACAGGGTCTTTGGGCCTCGACATTGCATTGGGTATTGGTGGTTTGCCGATGGGTCGCATCGCCGAGATTTACGGGCCGGAAAGCTCAGGTAAAACAACGCTGACGCTGCATTGTGTGGCCGAGCAACAAAAGCAAGGTGGCGTTTGTGCGTTTGTGGATGCGGAACATGCTTTGGATCCACAATATGCCAAGAAGCTTGGCGTAGATCTGGATGAATTGCTGATTTCGCAACCCGACACCGGTGAGCAGGCGCTTGAAATCACCGACACGCTTGTGCGCTCGGGGGCGGTGAACATGGTCGTGGTCGATTCCGTTGCGGCTTTGACGCCCAAGTCTGAACTTGAAGGCGATATGGGCGATTCCAGCGTCGGCGTTCAGGCCCGCTTGATGAGCCAAGCGATGCGTAAGCTTACGGGCTCGATCGCGCGGTCCAATTGCATGGTTATCTTTATCAACCAGATCAGAATGAAAATCGGCGTTATGTTTGGGTCTCCTGAAACAACAACAGGCGGTAATGCGCTAAAGTTTTATAGCTCAGTGCGTCTGGATATTCGCCGCATTGGTGCGATCAAAGATCGTGATGAAATTGTCGGCAACCAGACACGTGTCAAAGTTGTCAAAAACAAAGTTGCGCCACCCTTTAAGCAAGTCGAATTCGACATCATGTATGGAGAAGGTATTTCCAAGACAGGTGAATTGCTTGATCTTGGCGTAAAAGCGGGCGTGGTTGACAAATCCGGGTCTTGGTTCAGCTATGGCGATGAACGTATCGGTCAGGGTCGAGAAAACGCCAAACAATATTTGCGAGACAACAGTAACACCGCTTTTGAAATCGAAGACAAAATTCGCGCAGCGCATGGGTTGGATTTTGATATGCCTGAACCCAAGGCCGAGGATGACGATATTCTTGAAAGCTGATCAAGATCGGTAACGGACACTAGTCCAACGATCGCGGTTTCATCCAAAGATCATCGGGGTGTCAGGTAACTGGCACCCCGTTTCATATCCCGCGTCATATGTGGACACCCGGCAAGCCTAAGGGTATGTCAGTCCAACACCTATATGGCCCTAGGATTGCACGACTATGCGCACGCTAAATGACATTCGATCCACTTTCCTAAGTTACTTTGAAAAACAAGGGCATGAAGTCGTTTCTTCAAGTCCGCTTGTCCCGCGAAATGACCCAACTCTGATGTTCGTGAACTCTGGGATGGTGCAATTCAAGAACCTGTTCACAGGTGTTGAGACACGCGACTATGCGCGAGCGACGACATCCCAGAAATGTGTGCGTGCAGGCGGTAAGCACAATGACCTCGACAATGTCGGATATACAGCGCGCCATCATACCTTCTTTGAAATGTTGGGGAATTTTAGCTTCGGGAACTACTTCAAAGAAGACGCTATCCGATTTGCATGGGAATTGATCACGCGCGAGTTCGAAATTCCCAAGGACCGCTTGTACACGACGGTTTACCATACGGATGACGAAGCGTTTGAGATCTGGAAAAAAGTTGGCGTCCCAGAAGAACGTATCATCCGGATCGCGACATCTGATAATTTCTGGCAAATGGGTCCAACCGGGCCTTGCGGGCCATGCACCGAAATTTTCTATGACCACGGGGATCACATCTGGGGCGGACCACCTGGAAGCCCCGAGGAAGACGGCGACCGGTTCATTGAAATCTGGAACGTCGTTTTCATGCAAAACGAACAATTCGAAGACGGGTCGATGCGTGCGTTGGATATGCAGTCGATTGACACCGGCATGGGGCTGGAACGCATCGGCGCATTACTTCAGGGCAGCCACGACAATTACGATACGGATTTGTTCAAATCGCTGATCGAAGCATCTGCAGATGCCACGAATGTCGATCCCTACGGCGATCAAAATGTGCATCACCGCGTAATCGCTGACCATTTGCGCTCGACCTCCTTTTTGATGGCAGATGGTGTGATGCCGTCCAACGAAGGGCGCGGATATGTGTTGCGCCGGATCATGCGGCGTGCGATGCGGCACGCGCATTTGCTGGGGGCTAAAGATCCAGTGATGCACCGCTTGGTGCCCGCATTGGTCCAGCAAATGGGGGCGGCGTATCCCGAACTTGGCCAAGCGCAGTCCTTGATCGAAGAAACATTGCGCCTTGAAGAAACGCGGTTCAAACAAACGTTGGATCGGGGGCTGAAACTGCTGGACGACGAATTGGCGTTGCTGTCTGATGACGCGGATTTGCCCGGCGCGGCGGCCTTCAAACTTTATGACACCTATGGTTTTCCTTTGGATCTCACGCAGGATGCTTTACGGGAAAAAGGGCGCGGGGTGGACACCGACGGATTTGACGCGGCCATGGCTGAACAAAAAGCCAAGGCGCGTGCGGCGTGGTCAGGCTCGGGCGAGGCTGCGGATGCGACGGTTTGGTTCGATGTTGCCGACGAAGCGGGCACCACGGATTTTCTGGGATACGACACTGAAACGGCGGAAGGCCAGATCGTTGGCTTGGTCCAGGACGGTGCATTGGTGTCCGAGGTCGGCGAGTGCGCAAGCGTCCAGATCGCTTTGAACCAAACACCGTTCTATGCAGAAAGCGGCGGTCAGGTGGGTGATACCGGTGTCATCCGCACGGAAAACGGTGAGGCGCAAGTCACGGACACGCGCAAAACCGCGGGCGTATTTGTTCATATCGCAACTGTCACAAAAGGGAGCCTTTCCAAAGGTGAAGCAGCCGTTCTTGATGTGAATCAAGATCGCCGACGCACGATCCGTGCCAACCATTCGGCGACCCACCTGTTGCACGAAGCATTGCGAACCGCTTTGGGGGATCATGTGTCGCAACGCGGGTCACTGAATGCGGATGATCGGCTTCGGTTTGATTTTTCCCACACTAAGGCATTAAGCGAGGACGAATTGGCCCGCGTAGAAGCCGAAGTGAACGCCTATATTCGCCAGAACGCGTCGGTTGAAACGCGTATCATGACGCCCGACGATGCGCGTGCCATCGGTGCGCAGGCTTTGTTTGGCGAAAAATATGGCGACGAAGTGCGTGTGGTGTCCATGGGCACCCAAGCCGGGTCGGGCAAAGGCAATGACGGCCAAACCTACAGTCTTGAGCTGTGCGGAGGGACCCATGTTGAACGAACCGGTGACATCGGTGCGTTTGTGTCATTGGGTGACAGCGCATCATCAGCGGGCGTACGTCGTATCGAAGCCCTGACAGGTCAGGCAGCAATGGATTATTTGCGCGCACAGGACAATTTGTTGGCGCAATCTGCGCTGGCCTTGAAAGCTCCCGCTCAGGACGTGCCAACCCGTATCAAAGCGCTGTTGGACGAACGCAAAGCCTTGGCCAACGAAGTCGCTCAGTTGCGCCGAGAGGTTGCAATGTCCGGTGGCGGCACCGCAGCCCCACAGGATGAGGACATAGGCGGCACGACGTTCTTGGCCCAAGTGTTGACCGGTGTGACGGGGCGCGATTTGCCAGCCTTGATTGATGAACATAAATCGCGCATGGGGTCGGGGGCCGTTCTCTTGATTGCTGATGCCGATGGAAAAGTCGCAGTCGCCGCAGGCGTTACAGACGATAAAACAGCGTCGCTCAGCGCTGTTGACCTTGTGCGCGCTGCTGTGGGTGAATTGGGCGGCAAGGGCGGCGGTGGCCGCGCTGACATGGCTCAGGGTGGTGCTAAGGATGCGACAAACGCAGATGCAGCGATTGCGGCCGCAAAAGAAGTTTTGAAAGGATAAACAATGCCAGCACTTTGGATTGCACGTGTCGATGTGACCGACGCAGAGCTTTATGGGAAATACATCGAAGTCGCGTCAAAGGTCATACCAGCGCATGGCGGCGTTTTCATCGCGCGTGGCGGCCGCGTCGAACCGGTTGAAGGGCAGGGACGCGAACGCAACGTCGTTGCGCGTTTTCCTGACGTCGACACCGCTTTGGGGGCCTATAACGACCCAGAGTATCAAGAGGCGGTGAAATGGGCGCTTAAATCTTCGAATCGCGAAGTTATCATCGTGGAAACCACTGAATAAACACTGTGTGGGCCTTTTGTTGCAGCACGAAGCACCGCAACAATAGGTCTGCAAAGGCATATCTCGGGGCGGACAATGAAACCGAGGCGTAGCGATAACCATTCTTTGGGCTGATCTGTAAAGCTCTCGACGCGCCAAGTGAAAGTGGATCGGCCCTCTCTTTTTGCTCAGCAGCACGAATTTTCAGAATCTTACCGACGGGTGGCATCAGGCAAATTGGATTTGACCATCGAGTCAGTCGAGCCCAAGCCGAACTGTGAACGTGGTCCTGGCCAGTGTCTGGAATGCGGGACGAAGCATGAATAATCGGGCTGACCGGGTTGATGGGTCAGGTTCTTGATAGAGTTGCAGGATATTTCTGCAATTTGAGGGGAACGAAATGGACTACTATGTGGGTTTGGACGTGTCTGGACCTGTCGCGCTTTTGTGCCGCTCCAAGTGCTCGTTTAAGCCACCTTACGCTCGAATGCGACGGGGCTTTTCCAACCCAGTGCTGAGTGGCGGCGACGCGGGTTGTAGAAGCCATTGATGTATTCGAAGATGGCCATCTCAGCCTTGCGTC
>JBDVKF010000080.1:0-150315 GCA_039960995.1 Paracoccaceae bacterium
GTTCGCCGTCCACCAATCTGCCTGATTGATCGTGCCAAAGGACAAATGCGCGTGCTGGGCAAAAGCAACCGTGTCGACAACACCCGATTCCATCGCCTGATACGCTTCGGTCGCTGTCACCGATGTCGGCACGCCGCCCACCGCTTCGAATGCTTGGCCCAGACCACCTGTGGCCCGCACCCGCATTCCTTCAAACGACGCCAACGTGTCGCGCGGATCGCCCGTGCCAACAAGATTGTATTGCGGCATCGGAGACGTCATCAACAAGCGCGCATTCCACTGCGCCATCTCATCTGTCGCTGCCGGATGCGCATAGACCGCCTTGGACACTGCGATCTCTTCTTCGAGGTTCGACACCCCCAAGAACGGCAGCTCAAGCACGGTGATCACACGGTTCTTGTCCCGGTGATATCCCGCACAAAACTGCGCCATCTCAAACGCACCAATCGAGATCCCATCCAGATTCTCACGGTTCTTGGACAGACCACCATAAGACACGTTCAACGTAAACTCGCCGCCGGTCTTCTCAGACACCAGCTCCGCGAGTTTCTCAACATGCTCCGTAAACGCACGCCGCTTACCCCAAACACTCACATTCCATTCAACTGCAAATGCTTCACTCGCAAACGCCAACGTCAACGTCGCAAGCGCCGTCCGATTCATAATTCTTCGCATCTTATCCTCCCTTATGCGCAGACTAATTCTGCACCATTATGATCAATGAGCAAGACGTCTGCTATGAAGGAATTTGTCAAACCCCATCAAGCGCCCCTGCGGATTTCCGCAGGCCTGTCGCCTTATAAGATTGCGTCTTTGTCGAGCCCAAGCTTGACGATCTTTTCGTTTAGGGTCCGCCGCCCAATACCAAGAGCCTCGGCTGCGGCGTCCATGCGGCCCTCATGTGCGCGGATCGCTTTGCCGATCAGTTCACGTTCAAAGGCGGCGACGGCTTCGCGCAGGGTGTCGGGGACGTCTTCGAATTGTTGATCCGTGCCAATGGCTTGCACCAGCGATCCCACACCGCGCCGCGCCATCAACACCCGGCGTTCGGCGACATTGCGCAATTCGCGCACATTGCCGGGCCAGTCATGGGCCATCAACGCGCTTAGATCTTCTTGGGACACTTCAGGCTGCGCGATTTCGTAGATGCGGGCGAATTCCGTGAGGAAATGCGTCATCAACAGACCAAGGTCATCGCGTCGGTGGCGCAAGGGTGGCAGGTCAAGAACCATCGTGTTCAGGCGATACAGAAGGTCTGCGCGAAAGCGATGTTCGGATATGGCGGATTCGATGTCTTCGTTGGTGGCGGACACGACGCGGAATTCAACGGGAATGGGATGCGTGGCCCCAATGGGGAACACTTGTTTGTCTTCGATCACGCGCAACAGTTTGGCCTGCACCGACACCGGGCAGGCGCAGATTTCATCCAGAAACAACGTCCCGCCAGAGGCCGCCGCGATGCGCCCGATTGGGCCATTGGCCTGACCGAACATTTCGATTTCAAATTGTTCTGGTGCAATCGCCGCGCAGTTCAGACCCAGAAACGGGCTGTCTGGGGCGGGGCCCAGATCGTGCAAGGCCCGCGCCACAAGTTCTTTGCCGGTGCCTGTTTCGCCCAAAATCAGAATGGGCACATCAGTGTCGGCCAGATCAAGAATGGTCTGACGCAAGCGCGTGATGTCCGGGGTTTGGCCCAACAAGACGCGATCCAGACCCGAGAGATTGCGCAATCGGGTTTCAAGCCGGGTATTGCGCAAGGAAAGGCGCGATTGTTCGGCGGCGTGTTTCAGGATCGATAGCAAACGCATCGGATCATAGGGCTTTTCAACGAAACTATAGGCTCCGGCTTGAAGCGCCTCGACGGCCATTGGGATATCCCCATGTGCAGAAATCAATACCAAGGGTGGATCAATCCCCACCCGCAGATGGTCCAACAATTCAAGACCCGACATGCCCGGCATACGCACATCTGACAGGATCACATCCGGTGTCGTATCCTTCAGGTGATCGATGACTTTCGAGGCGCGCGGCAGGGCATCTACGTGCCAACCTGCCGCCTCCATCAGTTCAACCAAGGATGCGCGCATGGCCTTGTCGTCATCGACGATCAGAACGCTGAACGGTTTTCTGTCAGACATCGTCTTCCCCTTCGTTTGCTGGGAATGTGACCCGAAATACAGCGCCGTTTGTCGGTTTATTGCGCGCCGTCATGTGGCCGCCATGATCACTGACGATACCGGCGGAAATTGCCAGCCCTAGCCCCATGCCCTGCCCGCTTTCACGAGTTGTCACAAAGGGTTCTTGCAGATCGGCAAGGGTTGCGTCGCCCAATCCGTGGCCGCTGTCTTCGATTTCGAACCAGACGGATTGTTCATCTTGTTCACCTTGTTCATCTTGTTCATCGGGGCCAAAACAGATGGATATGACGCCACCTTTGGTGTCTTCCATGGCGTCGATTGCGTTGCGCAAAAGGTTGGTCATCACCTGTTCGATCCGCAGACTGTTGCCACGCACCCAAGGCGGTTCTGTGTCATTGCCAAAGGTCACTTTGATCCCGGTCTCGGCCAGATTGGGCGCGACAAGCTCAAGGGAGGCATGCATCGCTTGCGCCAAATTGACGTCTGTAAACGCTTCGCCTTCGGTGCGGGCGAAGAATTTGAGTTGGCGCGTGATGCCTTCCATGCGATCCACCAGCCCGCCGATTTTCGTCATCGTTCCAGTGGTGGCATTGCCTCCCAGTGAAGCGGCGGCCAAATGATTGCGCATGGCTGCAATGGGCTGTCCCAATTCATGGGTGACGGACGCGGATAATTGACCCAGAGCGGCAAGGCGGCCCGCACGTTGCAATTCGCTTTGGGTCCGTTGCAATTGCCGTTCAGCGCGACGACGCACGTCGATTTCATTGGCCAAGCGTTCATTCGCTTCGCGCAAAGCAATCTCTTCTGCGGTGGATTGTTGCAAGGCCACGCTCATGCGTTTGGCGCGTTGAATTTGGAATATGACCAGCGCCATACCGCAGATGAAAACCAAAGCGGCTGTGACCAGCCAGCTTTGAGTGAGAACGCGATCTTTGGGTGCGAAATAGTGCAATTGCCATTCATGGGGCAGTTGGTTGGACATGATATGTATCCAATCTGCGCCGGCAATTCTGGCGGCGTTTCCGTCCGTTGGCGACCAGTCCAATCGGTCCAGGGATTGCCCTGGAAACTGGCGCGCGCCTTCGATGTCTGATCGCTGCTGTTCCGAAAGGGCAAATAAAGTTTGATAGCGCCAGTCGGGATCCGACGCGAGCAGAACAACGCCCTGTTCATTGGTCAGCAGCACGCGTTCGCCTGCGTCGCGCCAGCTTTGTTCCAGTTTGGACAGGTCGATTTTCAACGCGACGACCCCAAGGGTTGATTGGTTGTCATTCTTCACAGCATCCGAGATGAAATAGCCGGGCAATCCCGTCGTCGCGCCAATGCCGTAAAACCGTGCCTGTTCGCCGTCCATCGCGTTTTTAAAATACGGGCGGAAGGCATAATTTTGGCCCACAAAGCTGGATGGTGATGTGGCGTTTGATGCGGAGACGGTGAGCCCCGTACGGTCCATCAAATAGATCGCATCAATCCCAGCCTGATCGGCAAAATCGGCAAGTCGCACATCCAGCGCCGCCGTGTCGCCGCCTTGCGCGGTTTCAATGACAAACGGGTCACGTGCCAAGACAAAGGTGAGATGTGAAAATCGTTCAATTTCAGCGATGACCGTGCTGCGATACAAAGACAATCGCCCTTGCGCTTTGGACACTTCTTCGGAGCGAAAATACACATGCGCACCGTTGAACGAAGCAACCGCCAATAGTGCAGCCAAAACCAACAAAAGAACTGCGCGCATCCTGAGCATGGCATTTGATTGACCGCATTGGCCGCGAAATGGAAGGCAAAACTTTGTGCATGGCACGGCGATCTGACCATCGCATTTGGGTCGGCGGACTGTCGCGGGTTTTGTTTTTCCAAGGTCGCAGTTTGGTTCAGAGACGCAAATCTTGACCGGCTTTTCCAGAACTGCCGCCGCGTAATTTGAAAACTAATGCGCTGTTTCTAATGTATTAATTTTCTACTAAAGAATTAGTTTGACAGTATCGCCAACCTCTGCCTAACGTTTGTGCAGTCGGTAACATCCGGCTCAAATGAAATTCAGGGAGGAGTAAAGATGCGTAAGTATCTTCTCTCCGCGACTGCAGTTTTGGCTGTCGTTGCGGGGACTGGGACAGCTTTTGCTGACGCTGCGGCGGCAAAAAAGTGGATCGATCAAGAATTCCAGCCATCAACGCTTAGTAAAGACGAGCAGATGGCCGAAATGGATTGGTTCATCAAAGCGGCCGAGCCTTACAAAGGCATGGAAGTCAACGTACTTTCGGAAGGCATCCCCACACATGGTTATGAATCAGAAGTTCTGACCAAAGCCTTTGAAGAAATCACCGGCATCAAAGTCAATCACCAGATTCTGGGTGAAGGCGAAGTTGTGCAGGCGGTTCAGACGCAAATGCAAACCAAGCGGAACCTCTATGACGGGTATGTCAACGATTCCGATTTGATTGGCACGCATTCACGGTTGCAGCTTGCCTATAACCTGACCGAGCAAATGGCCGGTGAATGGGCGGGTACAACGTCGCCAACGCTTGATCTGGATGATTTTATGGGCATTCAGTTCACCACTGGTCCGGATGGAAATCTGTATCAGTTGCCCGATCAGCAATTTGCGAACCTTTATTGGTTCCGCAAAGACTGGTTTGACGACGAAGGCAACAAAGCCGCGTTCAAAGCCAAGTACGGTTATGAGCTGGGTGTGCCGGTCAACTGGTCCGCATATGAAGACATCGCTGAGTTCTTTTCCAATGAGGTCAAAGAAGTCGACGGCGTCGCCATTTATGGCCACATGGATTACGGCAAACGTGCGCCTGACCTTGGGTGGCGGATGACGGATGCGTGGCTGTCTATGGCGGGTGCCGGATCTGTCGGTGAACCAAACGGTGTGCCGATCGATGAATGGGGCATTCGCATGGAAGCGGGGTCGTGTAACCCGGCTGGTGCGTCTGTGTCTCGTGGTGGAGCGGCCAACGGCCCTGCGGCGGTCTATGCGATCCGCAAATGGGACGAATGGTTGCGCAACTATGCGCCTCCAGGTGCGGCGTCGTTTGACTTTTATCAGTCATTGCCAGCGCTGAGCCAAGGCAACGTGGCCCAACAAATCTTTTGGTACACGGCCTTTACCGCAGACATGGTGAAGCCAAAGTCGGAAGGCAACAACACAGTTGACGACGACGGCAATCCATTGTGGCGGATGGCGCCAAGCCCGCATGGCCCATATTGGGAAAAAGGTCAGAAGGTTGGGTATCAGGATGTTGGATCCTGGACGTTCCTCAAGTCGACCCCATCGGATCGTGCTCAGGCTGCGTGGTTGTACGCACAGTTCGTGACGTCCAAAACGGTTGATGTGAAGAAAAGCCATGTTGGTTTGACCTTCATTCGCGACAGTTCGGTCAATCACGAAAGCTTTTCCGAGCGTGCGCCTAAATTGGGTGGTCTGGTCGAGTTCTATCGTTCGCCTGATCGTGTCGCTTGGTCGCCAACCGGGATCAACGTGCCTGATTATCCAAAGCTGGCCCAAATCTGGTGGCAGCAAATTGGTGACGTGAACTCTGGTGCGTTTACACCTCAGGAAGCGATGGATCGTTTGGCCGGTGAAATGGACATCACCATGGCCCGTATGCAGCAGGCAGACGAAGCCGCTGGTGTCTATGGCGGGTGTGGCCCACGTCTGAACGAAGAGAAAGACGCGTCAGAATGGCTGGGGAAAGGTGGAGCTAAGGCGAAACTGGACAACGAGAAACCACAAGGCGAGACCGTCAACTATGACGATCTGGTTGCGCGGTGGCAGCAGTAAACACATCGTTGGCCTCATTTTCTGAGTGACCAATCCCGACCGGGGCCTGCCGATGCGGCCCCGGTCATTTTAACAGGATACCAAAAACATGACGCTTGAACTGAAACAGGCGACGAAGGTGACCCGCGGGATCACCCACATCAAACCTGCCTCTCTGATCATGGAAACCGGGCGCTTTAATGTGCTGCTGGGACAAACCGGATCGGGAAAAACATCGCTGATCAAACTGATGGCGGGCTTGGACCCTTTGAATTCAGGCGAGATCTGGATGGACGGCGAGAATGTCTCGCGGTTGTCGACACAGAAACGCAATATCAGCCTCGTGCACCAGTTCTTTGTGAACTATCCGCAGATGTCGGTCTTCGACAATATCGCCTCCCCCTTGCGGGTTGCAGGCATGGCCAAATCCGAAATTCATGGTCGGGTCGAAGAAGCCGCTGATATTTTGCAATTGCGCCCGATGCTGAATCGTCGCCCGCAGGAATTGTCCGGTGGACAACAACAGCGTTGTGCATTGGCCCGCGCAATTGCCAAGGAAAGCCGCGCGGTCTTTCTGGACGAACCATTGGCCAATTTGGATTACAAGCTGCGCGAAGAACTGCGCGAGCAATTGCCCGAACTGTTTGCGGATCGCGGTGCCGTTGTCGTCTATGCAACGTCGGAACCCGAAGAGGCGCTTTTGTTGGGCGGGCACACGGCGTTGATGGATGATGGGTACATCACCCAGTTTGGACCAACGGCCAGTATTTACCGCAAACCCGAAACCCTGACAGCGGCGCGGGTGTTTTCGGACCCCCCCATTAATGCAGCGGCGGTGACCAAAACCGGCAACAAAGCCCAATTGGACACAGGCGTGTCATGGACCGTTTCAGGGCCAGCGGCAGAGCTGCCTGACGGTCTTTACACGGTTGCTGTGCGTCCGCATCACGTAACGCCCGTCGCGCAGGCCGCTGGATTGGTCACCTTGGAAAGCACGGTTCTTGTGACCGAATTATCCGGGTCAGAATCCAGCGCGCATTTTCAAATGGGGGATGCGTCATGGGTGTCGCTGTCACATGGCGTTCACCCTTATGAGGTCGGCGAAAAACATCAGTTTTTCATGGATGCAAGTCAGGCGTTTTACTTCGCCCCGGACGGGAGGCTTGTTGCCTGATGGCCAAAATTACCCTTTCTAACCTGCGCCATTCGTATCTGCCTGCGCCAAAATCGGACGCAGATTACGCGTTGAAGCAAATCGATCTGGATTGGCAGGATGGCGGCGCTTATGCCCTGTTGGGTCCGTCGGGCTGTGGCAAATCCACGTTGCTGAATATCATCTCGGGCCTGTTGACGCCGTCCGAGGGCAAGATCCTGTTTGATGATCGCGACGTCACCAGTTTGCCGCCCGATCAACGCAACATCGCGCAAGTGTTTCAGTTCCCTGTGATCTACGACACGATGACGGTGCGCGATAACCTTGCCTTTCCCTTGCGCAATCGCGGTGTGGATGAAAGCACCATAAGTAAGCGTGTGGATGAGATCGCCATCATGCTTGAAGTCGAAGAGATGCTGGACATTCGCGCCGCGCATTTAAGCCCGGACAACAAGCAAAAGATATCGATGGGCCGTGGGCTCGTGCGCGATGACGTGAATGTGGTGATGTTTGACGAACCGCTGACGGTCATCGATCCACATTTGAAATGGAAGCTGCGCAGCAAACTAAAAGAGCTTCATCAACGGGTGCGGGCCACGATGATTTATGTGACCCACGACCAGACCGAAGCGCTGACATTTGCCGATCAGGTGGTCGTCATGCAGGACGGTGAAATCGTTCAAATTGGGACTCCGGTTGAATTGTTTGAACGCCCCCTGCACACATTTGTCGGCCATTTCATCGGATCGCCTGGCATGAACATCCTGCCTGCCACGGTTCAGAATGGTCAGGCCCAGTTCGAAGGCAATCCCGTCGCCCTTGAAGGACACGTCACTGGCGATGGTGGGATAACGCAGCTGGGGATCCGGCCTGAATTTGTATCACTGGCAGACACCGGGGTGCCCGCGCACGTGCGCAAAGTCTCGGATGTTGGGCGCCATTCTGTCGTTGAGGCGAAAGTCGGCGATACATCGGTCAAAGCCATCATCGAAGGGGATGTTCCGGGACAAGGGGACGAAATTCATTTGGCGTTTCGCGCAGATCAAACCCGCCTATATCGGGATGGCTGGATATCAACGGAGGCATCCCAATGAAAACTGAAAACCAAAAGGCGTGGTTCTTTGTGCTGCCTGTCCTGCTGTTGGTGGCCTTCAACGCGCTTATTCCGATCATGACGGTGGTGAATTATTCGGTGCAGGAAACCTTTGGGAACAACGTCTTTTTCTGGCAGGGCCTTGATTGGTTCGAACAGATTTTGCGGTCTGACCGGTTTCACGCGGCCCTTGGGCGTCAGTTCCTGTTCACCTTTTTGATCCTGATCATCGAAGTCCCGCTGGGCATTATCATTGCGCTTTCGATGCCGCGCCAAGGCATGTGGGTGCCGGTTTGTCTGGTGACGATGGCCTTGCCCATGTTGATCCCTTGGAACGTTGTGGGCGCGATGTGGAACATCTTTACGCTGCCTGAAATTGGGTTGCTTGGCTATCTGATGAACAACACGCTGGGCATTCCTTATGACATGACCCAAAACCCGTTTGCGGCATGGGTCACGATCATCACAATGGATGTGTGGCATTGGACATCGCTGGTGGTTTTGCTGTCATACGCCGGTCTCGTTTCGATCCCCGACGCCTATTACCAAGCGGCGAAAATCGACGGTGCGTCGCCGTGGAAAGTGTTCCGCTATATCCAGCTGCCCAAGATGAAAACCGTGCTGACCATCGCAATTCTGTTGCGGTTTATGGACAGCTTTAACATCTATACCGAACCGTTCGTGCTGACGGGGGGTGGGCCGGGCAATTCCACGACGCTGTTGTCGATCGATCTGGTCAAGATCGCCTTGGGACAGTTCGACCTTGGACCTGCGGCCGCGATGAGCTTGATCTATTTCGCGATCACATTGCTGGTCTCTTGGTTGTTTTACACCTTGATGACGAAGGATGACGAGAAATGAAGAAACGTTCGATCATTCCCATCCTTTACATCCTGTTCTTGATGCTGCCGATCTATTGGCTGGTCGCGATGAGCTTTAAAACCACAAACGAGATCCTGTCTGGGTTCAGCCTGTTCCCGCAGACCTTCACGTTGGAAAATTATCGCGTCATCTTTACCGATCCGACGTGGTATTGGGGTTATATCAATTCGATCATTTACGTGTCGCTGAACACGGTGATTTCGGTTTCTGTCGCCCTGCCCGCCGCCTATGCGTTTTCGCGCTATCGTTTCCTGGGGGACAAACAGCTGTTCTTTTGGTTGCTGACAAACCGGATGGCCCCTGCGGCGGTGTTCGCCCTGCCCTTCTTTCAGCTGTATTCATCGGTCGGGTTGTTTGACACCCATATCGCCGTAGCGTTGGCGCATTGTCTGTTCAACATCCCATTGGCCGTCTGGATCTTAGAAGGGTTCATGGGCGGAGTTCCGAAGGAGCTGGATGAAACCGCCTATGTGGATGGCTATTCATTCCCACGATTCTTTGTCACGATCTTCCTGCCCACGATCAAAGCCGGTGTCGGCGTCGCCGCTTTTTTCTGCTTTATGTTTTCGTGGGTCGAATTGCTGTTGGCCAAAACGCTGACCGCTGTGGCCGCCAAACCAATCGCTGCCACGATGACCAAAACGGCGTCATCTGCGGGGTATGAATTGGGTCTGTTGGCCGCTGCGGGCACGTTGACCATCATCCCCGGCGCTATCGTGATTTATTTCGTTCGCAACTACATCGCCAAGGGCTTTGCCCTGGGAAGGGTTTAAGATGCATCGTTTCATTCTTATCGCCGCCCTTTTGCCCAGTGCCGCAACCGCGCAGGGCTGGGGCAATGTCGCCAAAGAGACGGAAGAAAAGGGGTTTTCCTGGACTGCGCCGCTGTGGCCGGAGTTTTGGATGGCATGGACGCCGGCCACGTTTCTGGTCTTTGTCGGCATCTTTTCCGCCATGGGTGTCATCACGTTTCTGGAAATCCGCCGTCCCGGTGGCGACGAACGCAAAGGCATACTGGGGCTGACAACGACGCGGGGGGATCGGTTGTTTATCACCTTGCTGGGCACCGTTTATATCTTTCTCGCGTGGCTTGGGATTGTCGGGCAACCTTTGTGGTGGCCGTTGGCATTCAGCCTGTGTTGGGGTGTGTTTTGTTTTCGGAAGGTTTGAGAAAGAGCTTTGAATTACGAAAGTCTTCGTATTTACTCCTGCGCCATAACGAGTGCGCGATGTGAATGGATGGGTCGGCAATGCGACAAAAGAAAAAAAGTGAACTGCTGACTGAGGTTGAACTGGAGTTCATGAACGAACTTTGGGCCTTGGGTGAAGGAACCGTACGGGATGTACTGGACCAACTGCCTGAGGGCCGCGAATTGGCCTATACCTCGGCTGCCACCATTCTTCGCATCTTGGAACAGAAGAATTTTGTAACCAGTCGCAAAGAGGGGAAGCGTCATGTGTTCGTGCCATTGCTGGCCAAGGACACGTATCAAATTCGTTCTTTGAAAGACCTGTCGATGAAGCTGTTTGACGACACGCCTGCCACTTTGGTGGCGCGGCTCGTCAATGACGATGAACTGACAGAAGAAGCATTGGGGCAAATCCGGGCGCTTGTGGATCGGAGATTGAAGAATGACTCTGGGTGAAGCTGTCCTTGAAGCGTTTATCAACGCCAACATTCTGATTGTCGTCGCATACGGATTGTGGTGTGGCGCGCGATTTTTGCTGAAATCTGCGGGGTTGCAGCATTCTTACGCGACACAACTGAAACTGCTGAATGCGGTGTTTCTGACCGTCGTCTGCGCGCCGTTTCTGGTGCCGCTGTTTCAATTTCTGCAGCAACAAGGCGTGGCCAATGGGGTGAACCTGAACCTGTCTGATCTGGTCGTTTCTTACTATCTGAGCGGTGGTATTGAAATGAAGGCGACCGAATTCGAACACCTTTTGCAGCTGCGCCATACCTTTACAGGCAACGTGGTGAACGGCGCCGGATGGTTGGCGCAAGGTGCGATTGCAGTGTTTGCGATTGGCGTTCTGATTGGTGGCGTGCGGCTGTTTTATTCGATGTTTTGCCTGCACCGCATCGTGCGAAACAGCTATGCGTGGCGTCATTTCGGACGCGTCCAAATCCGGTTGTCTGACCGCACGCTTGTGCCCTTTTCGACCAGAGGATGGCGCAATTGCTATATCGTTATTCCGTCCCATATGTTGGTCCAAACCGACGCTCTCAAAGTGTCGCTGGCCCATGAATTGCAGCACGTGCGCCAAGGCGATCTGGAATGGGAAATCACATTGGAAGCGCTCAAGCCGTTTTTCTTTTTGAACCCGGCCTATCACGCATGGAAACGCCGCGTCGAAGACCTGCGCGAGCTGAGTTGCGATGGCGAAGTTCTCGCACGCGGACGTGTGAATGCGCGCCGGTATTGCGATACGTTGTTATCCGTCTGTCAAACCGCGCTGCGCCGGGACCGTGCGTTTGTCATCGCTGTTCCCAAGGTCACATTAGTGACAGCGGACCGATCCAATTTCCGGGATGGGCAGATCAGCCAGTTGGAACACCGGATCACCACCCTTTTGGAAGGTCGGCGCATCCGGCATCCCAAACTGATTTACGCCGCTGTTGTTTTGCCCCTTGTCGCGGCAATTGTTCTGACCGCATTAGCCATTCAAAGGCCCGCAGATTGGAGCCAGGATCGCCTGACATTGTCGACCGTTGTGAATCTTGAACGCCTGGACGAAATCAATCGGTTGTCCACATTTGGACGGTTGCGCAACTGATCCGTTCAATGAACACGTCTTTGGCGTCATACTGCGCATTCCGCTGCTGAAAACACGTCAGGATTTTTGAAATCAATGAGACAGATCGCAAAAATTCAAGCGCAGCGGTTTCAAATTCCGCTTGCCGAAGTCCTGACTGACGCAAAGCATGGGGATCACACACATTTCGAGCTTGTGACCGCCACTGTGACCCTTGCCGATGGCACCCAAGGAACGGGGTACACCTATACCGGCGGCAAAGGTGGTCACGCGATCAAGGCGATGATCGACCATGATCTGACGCCCTTTTTAATCGGGCAGGATGCGACAGATATCGAAGCGTTGTATGACGCCATGCAGTGGCATGTGCATTACGTCGCGCGCGGTGGCATCGCGTCTTTTGCGATTTCAGCAGTCGACATCGCCCTGTGGGACATTCGGTGCAAACAAGCCGGGCAACCGCTGTGGAAACTGGCCGGGGGACATGCGGATCGCTGCAAGGCCTATGCAGGCGGTATTGATCTGAACTTTCCCTTGCCAAAACTACTGGGATCTATCCAAGGCTATCTGGATCGCGGTTTTAACGCTGTCAAAATCAAAATCGGGCAACCCGAATTGAAAGACGACATCGCGCGGATCAAAGCCATCCGTGACATGATTGGTCCCGATATTTTCTTTATGGTCGATGCGAATTACGCGTTTAGCGTGGATCAAGCGATTGCGGCGGCCAACGCGTTTAAGCCGTTCGATATCTTGTGGTTCGAAGAGCCAACAATTCCGGATGATTACAAAGGATACGGACGTATCGCTGACGCAACGGGCGTGCCGCTTGCTATGGGTGAAAATCTGCACACCATCCACGAATTTGAATACGCTTTTGACGCGGCAAAGCTCAGCTTTATTCAACCAGATGCTTCAAATTGCGGTGGGATCACCGGCTGGTTGCAGGTGGCGAAACTGGCCCATGTGCGCGACATCCCGGTGTGCAGCCATGGCATGCAAGAACTTCAGGTCAGTCTGGTGTCGGCACAGTCAAACAGCGGTTGGTTGGAGGTTCATTCTTTCCCAATCGACGCCTATACGCAGCGCCCTCTTGTGGTGGACACCCACATGGCCGTTGCCCCCAGCACACCCGGAATTGGTGTTGAATTCGATTGGCACAAACTGAACGCCGCGCATCAAGGGCGTTAACGTATCACGCCGCGACACTGACATGAGCAGCGCTCCCCCTATCCGTTTGGTTCGATCCATTTTTCTGACATTGGTTTCCCTCTCGATAGCCCCTAAAAGCCAAAAGAAAATCGGAGCAGACGGATGAGCAATTTTTCGATGTTTGACCTAACCGGGAAAACGGCTTTGGTCACCGGGTGCAAACGCGGGATCGGGCGCAGTATGGCCCTAGCATTGGCAGAGGCAGGTGCGGATATTATCGGCGTAAGCGCGTCACTGGACCCATCCGGCAGCGAGATCGAACAGGCCGTCACCGCAACGGGGCAAAGATTTACCGGGTATCGCTGTGATTTCAACGACCGGGCTGCGTTGAACACTTTCCTCACGCAACTGGCAAAAGACAGCATTGAACCCGACATCCTTGTGAACAATGCAGGCACAATCAAACGCCAACCTGCAGCAGATCATACAGATGCATTATGGGACGAAGTCATCCAAGTGAACTTGTCCGCGCAATTCATCCTGTCCCGCGAAATCGGTCGCACCATGGTGGCGCGTGGTTCGGGCAAGATCATCTTCACCGCATCTTTGCTAACCTTCCAAGGGGGTCTCACTGTCCCCGGTTACGCCGCCTCAAAAGGAGGCATCGGACAATTGACCAAAGCGTTGGCCAACGAGTGGGCCAGCAAAGGTGTGAACGTCAACGCCATCGCCCCCGGCTATGTCGAAACAGATAACACAGAGGCGTTGCGCAACGATCCCGCCCGCTATGGCGCGATCTTGGATCGTATCCCACAAGGCCGCTGGGGGCAGCCCGCAGATTTCGCGGGGCCCGTTGTGTTTTTGGCCTCGTCTGCCTCGGATTACGTCAATGGCGAAACTCTTGTTGTGGATGGTGGTTGGATGGGCCGCTGACCCACCAACCGTGACGCGATTGCGCAGATGCCGCGACGTAAGTCCACCAGATCGCCCGCGCCTTCCGAGCGCCCCTTGATGCAACAGACCCCTATGGTTAATGTCGTTCAATTCGCAAATGCCTGCGGGGCCAAAATGACCTATACGCCAGCCATCACCGGAACCGGAGTGTTTACTCCGACCGAGACGATCTCGAACGCCGAACTGGTGACCGCGTTCAATGCCTATGCGGACCGCTATAACGCGACGCATAAAGACCAGATCGACGCAGGCGAGTTGCCGGCAATGGATCATTCTTCGGAGGATTTCATCGTCAAAGCCAGCGGCATCGAAAGCCGCTATGTGATGGATAAATCCGGCGTTCTGGACCCAGACGTGATGCACCCAGTTTTGCGCCAACGCGGTGACGACGAACCCGGCATCATGGCACAAATGGGCACAGATGCTGCGCTCAAGGCGTTGGAACAAGCCGGACGTACGGCAGCGGATGTTGACGCGGTGATTTGTGCAGCTTCAAACCACGAACGCGCCTATCCCGCGATCGCTATCGAAATTCAACAAATGATGGGAATAGAAGGCTTTGCTTTCGACATGAATGTTGCCTGCTCGTCCGCAACGTTCGGATTACAAGCGGCGGCCGATATGCTGCGCACCGGGACGATCCGCTCGGCCTTGGTCATAAACCCCGAGATTTGCTCGGCGCATCTTGAATGGCGCGACCGCGATTGCCACTTCATTTTTGGCGATGTGGCCACCGCAGTCCTTCTGGAACGCAAGGAAGACGCAAACGGCGCGCATTTCGAAATCCTGTCGACACGCTGCGCCACGCAGTTTTCCAACAACATCCGAAACAACAATGGATTTTTGCGCCGCTCGCGCCCGGACGGCCTGAAAGATCGCCGCGACATGCAATTCATGCAAAACGGACGGAAAGTGTTCAAAGAAGTCCTGCCATTGGTCTCGCAACATATTTCCGAGCATATGGCAGACGCGGGCCTGACCGCCGCCGACCTCAAGCGCTTGTGGCTGCATCAGGCGAATAAAACGATGAACGATTTTATCGGAAAAAAAGTCTTGGGCCGCACACCTTTGGACGGCGAACAGCCCAACATCTTGCAAGACTATGCCAATACGTCTTCAGCGGGATCAATAATTGCTTTTTCGAAATATTCGGACGATCTCGCCCAAGGCGAACATGGCCTGATCTGTTCCTTTGGCGCTGGGTATTCCGTCGGTTCGGTTCTTGTCAAACGCCACGCCTGATGGGCCAGGGTCGGCGGGTGGGCGTATTTCGCGGAACGCGAAACAGAGCCACCCGAAAGACCTTATACTTTTCCCCATTATTCACGAAAAAAGCCCACGATTTGAGAAGCAATTAAGTCAAAGTGAAAGTCGACCAAATACGCGATCTTTTATGCTTTGCAGCCGGGAGGCAGTTGCGGCTAACCTCGCAATGGTGTCTATCACGGCCATAAAACACGGAACCTTTGACGAACTGGAAGAATGTCAACTCGCACCCGGCCAAATAACCTAACGAGGCTATCGAGACTTCTGGTGGTTATGACTAGTATGGCCGCAATCATCACTGCGGTCATTGATCATGTATGGTTCGGGGGCATTGTCGTTGGGGAGCGGGTCGAGGCTGCAAAAAGCTATGTCCACCTCCGAGAAAACAAAGGAACTTGGGTGGAAGTTACCAATCTGGTTTTTTCAATCAGATAGTGGGCGTCGCGGACTTGGCTGGCCGGAACGCTCGCTATTATGTCGATTTTTGTGTGGTATTGGATGAGACACGGCCACTGGCCCAAAGGCAATAATGAGTAAAACCGGGGCCTATCGTTCTGTAACGCTATGGGGCGGGTTTACTGGCTGTGTTTCGCGTTCCGCGAAACACAGCCATCCCAAAGACCCCAAACCTATTTCGCAGACACACGTTTATGGACGTCTTCGGTGGACTCAACCCGCTCTGAATACCGGTCGACCAAATAATCGCTGCGCCCGCGCACCATCCAGGTGAATTTGACCAGCTCTTCCATGACGTCGACAATCCGGCGGTAAAATGGACCTTCAGGCAACCGGCCGTCTTCAAATTCCAACCACGCTTTCGCAATCGAGCTTTGGTTCGGGATCGTCACCATGCGCATCCATCGTCCCAATATGCGCATTTGGTTCACCGCGTTGAAACTTTGCGATCCACCGGAAACCTGCATCACAGCCAAGGTTTTCCCCTGAGTGGGCCGAATGCCCCCCTTGAGACTGAGCGGCAACCAATCAATTTGCGTCTTCATGACACCGGTCATCGCTCCATGGCGTTCCGGGCTTGACCACACCATACCTTCTGACCACACCGTCAACCCGCGCAACTCAGCCACTTTAGGATGGCTTTCATCCACGCCCTCATCATCGACCAACGGCAAACCGCGTGGGTCAAAGATTTTGGTTTCGCATCCAAGATATTCCAGAATCAACGCACATTCTTCGACGGCCCGTCGAGAAAAGCTCGCGTCGCGCAAGGATCCATACAGCAAAAGCATTCTGGGTGGATGCCCCGGATCACCCGGAGCCTTTAGCGCGTCAACATCGATGGATGGCAAAGCGTCGGCGACAAGCGCCGGCAGCTTCTCAACCATTTCAACCCTCATCCTCAAGATGCAATTTCATGTCTACCAGCACTTGCTGCAGCAATGTGGTCTCTTTCAAAAGACGTTTTGCCTCGTTCACGGTGATCACGCCGTCTTCGATAGATTGCTGATATTCACTCATCAACATGGCAAAACGCTGACTAAGTGCAATAATGTCCGAATTCACGCCTCCGGGCCGGTCCGAATTGGGTCGGCGGTCATCATGGCTTAAAGTGATTCCCTGTAATTCCGCCAATGCCGATGTCACATGCGGATATTTCGCTGATCGTTCCAGCAAAACCACGGCATCAACAGGCATGAAACGGTCACTGTGTTCATCATGCTCAGAATAGTAACGCCCTAGCGTAGCCTTTGATTTTCCAGTCAAATCACAGGCCGGCTCGATGCCAACATCCTTGACCAAAGCTTCTGTGTGCTTCTTCAAATAGGAGCCTATGGCGTCCATATATCCCTCGTACGTTCAATTCATCTTTTGGCTTGGGGAATGCCCGCTGCCTTTTCCCATTAGATCGTAAATACCCAAATGTCATTTTAAAGTCATCCCGCGGTTTTCGGGATTGATGAGTGGTTGACGTTCCCGGCGTCAAATTTGGGTGGATGCCGCTGCACCGCAGCCTTTACGGGGGGGAAGCAAAGCCAAACACCTGGTGCAGCGGTGTTGCGCGATTTATGAGTTATCGGCCCTGTGCCCCCAATCGGGTTTGTCCCGTGTGCAAGGTCTAAGTCTTAGTTAATTTATTTGTTCATTGGTTTAAGCCACCACGGAACCTGAACTGCAGCCATCCAAACACTTGTCAGACAAGGCCATGCGACCTAATTCGGGGCGCATGGCTAAATTATTTTTCAACTTCTCGACCATGAACGCCGGCAAATCGACTGTCTTGCTGCAAGCGGCGCACAATTATCGCGAACGCGGCATGGAACCTTATCTGTTAACAGCGCAGTTGGACGACCGCGCTGGCAAAGGGCGCATCGCCAGTCGGATCGGCATTGGCGCTGATGCCGATATGTTCAGTCGCACCGATGATCTGTTCCAGCGCGTGTCTCAACAGCTTGACGCAAGCCCTGTGCATTGCGTTTTTGTGGACGAGGCCCAATTCCTGACCGAAGATCAGGTGTGGCAACTGGCACGGGCTGTAGATGATTTAAATGTTCCGGTGATGTGTTACGGGCTTCGTGTTGATTTTCTGGGGCAATTATTCCCTGGATCCGCAATCCTTTTGGCCTTGGCGGATGAATTGCGCGAAGTACGTACAATTTGCCATTGCGGCCGCAAGGCCACGATGGTGGTACGGCAAGACAAAGACGGAAACGTCGCCAAGGCGGGGGCGCAAGTTCAGATTGGCGGCAACGAAACATATGTATCGCTTTGCCGTCGTCATTGGCGCGAAGCCGTCGGGGACGTCTGATCCCCACAGCTTCGCCACATCTTGTGGCCGTTCAGATGCCCTTGCAATGGCCCATGCGATCACACCGCATTGGGCAGGGATTGACCATCAAAGAACGCCTTTAGATTTGCCAATGCCATCCGCCCCATATCGGTTCTGACATCTTCAGCTGCCGTGCCCAGATGTGGCAACAGCACGACGTCATCCCGAAACAGGCCTTTGGACACTTTGGGTTCAAATTCATAAACGTCGAGCCCGGCACCGCCGATTTGCCCGGCCTCAAGCGCTGCAACCAAAGCCGCCTCGTCCACGACATCCCCGCGCGAGATGTTTATGAAACGCGCATGGGGCTGCATTGCCGCAAACACGTGCTCATCAATCAAATGATGCGTGTTTGCCCCGCCCGGCACAGCTGCAACGACGATATCAGACATGGCGGCCAAATCCGCGATCGACGCGACCTGACGCGCCGGAACATCAACGTCCTTAGGCGAGCGATTAAAAAAGACTGCATTCATGCCAAACCCGTTCACGCATCTGCGCGCGATGGCTTGGCCAATGCGGCCCATCCCAATAATGCCAACGGTTTTTCCAGACACGTGCAGGCCCAACATTTGTGTTGGATGCCAGCCTTGCCAATTGCCGCTGCGCACCAGACGTTCCCCTTCTGAAGCGCGGCGCGCGCTGGTCAAGATCAACGTCATTGCGATGTCTGCCGTCGCATCGGTCACAGCACCAGGTGTGTTGCTAACGGCCAACCCAGCGCTGTGCGCGGCGTCGACATCGATGTGGTTATAGCCCACCCCAAAATTCGCCAGAACCTTTGCACGTGGATTGGGGGTCGCCTTGAAAATATCGGCGGAAAACATGTCGCCCAATGTCGGCAAGACGCCATCATAGTTCAGCAAGGCATCGACCATCTCGTCCGCGCTGCAAGGCTGGGTCGAGGCGCGAATTGTCAAATCAAAAGCAGCCTGAGCCTCGGCTTCGACTGGGGCTGTCATCGGGCGGGTTATCAAAACCTTAGGCTTCATTGCATCCGTTCCCCTTCTGGTACGTCTGAATCGGGACCGACCAGTACGATTGCACCGTCAGAATCTGAAAAGCCCAAGACAAGAACCTCGGACATGAACGGGCCAATCTGGCGCGGTGGGAAGTTAACGACGCCCATCACCTGTTTGCCGACCAGACTGTCAACATCATAGCGTTCGGTGATCTGAGCGGACGTTTTGCGTTCCCCAATCTCTGGGCCAAAGTCGATCCACATTTTGATCGCAGGTTTGCGCGCTTCTGGGAAGGGTTCAGCGCGCAGGACGCGGCCCACCCGGATATCAACCTTCAAAAAATCGTCGAAACTGATCTCAGCCACGTCCAAGCTCCTTTGACCGTTCAGTGGCCGCAGCCACGGTTTGGCGCATCAATGGCGGCAATCCTTGTTCGGCATCCATCAGCACCTCTAGCCCGGCCTGTGTCGTGCCGTTGGGGCTGGTTACATTCTTGCGCAACTGCGCGGGTGGCTCATCCGACACCATGGCCAGCGCCCCTGCGCCTGCAACGGTTGCTTTGGCCAGTTGCATGGCCAATGCCGGGTCAAGCCCTTGGGCTGCGCCTGCGGCGGCGAGAGTTTCGATCATGTGAAACACATAGGCTGGGCCCGATCCACTGACCCCTGTAACCGCGTCGATCTGGCTTTCGGTCTCCAGACGCACAACTTGGCCAACGGCTGACAATAAATCCTCTGCCGCGTCCAAAAATGGTTGGCCTGCCGCATTCCCAACAATCGCTGTGATCCCCTGACTGATCGCGGCTGGTGTGTTTGGCATGGCCCTGACAATAGGCGTTGCAGCACCAAGGATCTGTTCGAAAAATGCGATAGGGGTTCCGGCAGCGACGCTTACAAAGGCCGTTTTCCCGCCCCCCAAAGAGTGCATATTTGGCAAAGCATCCGCCATCATTTGCGGCTTAACGGCGACCAGCACCATTGCAGGAACGGCTGGCAAGTCGGCATTCACGTGAACCCCTGTATTCAGCAGCCATTCAGATGGATAGGGATCTTGAACCCAAACCGATTTTGCAGGCAATCCGCGTTCAAGCCACCCGGCCAGCATCGCCGATCCCATTTTACCGCAACCCAGCAGCACAAGGCCCCGGGTTGCCACATCACTGTCTTGCATATGCGCCCCCTATTTGGGGTCTTGGTTTAAGCGCGCCCGTACGCTTCGGCAATGGCTACTTGAAGTGCGTCTTTTGGTGTACGGTCACCCCAGATCAGCATTTGTAGTGCCGGGTAGTAGCGTTCTGCGCTCATGACTGCCGCACCAATCATTGTGTCGATCTGATCCGCACTGGCCACCTGACCACCTGCCAAGACCAACCCATAGCGATACACCATCATTTTGGGTTCCGCCCAATAGGTGAAAGCGCCAGCCCAACATTGATCGTTGACCAGATTCAACAATGCGTAAAGCTCCGGTAGCTTTTCTTCCGGCGGCTCCATTTCAAAAGTGCACACCATACGCAATGTTTCATCATAGCCAGACCAAGCCAGCGTGATCGAATAGGTCCGCCACTGTCCTTCTACGGCCATAGCAATCTGATCATCGGCAATCCGATCAAAGTCCCACTCGTTATACGTGGCCAGTGTTTCGACTATGTCGATAGGATGTATTTCATCTTCCAGAAAATGTTCTGATAGGGCCATATCACCACCTGTTTATTGCTATAGCATGGGGACTGGCAGCGCCCCCAAGCGCTTGGTGCCTGCTCTAGAAACCGGGGCGATCCCCCGTATCTCTACTAAATATGGTGCTGCACCCAAACCCATCTGGCAACCCTTTATTTGGGGATAACCGCAATAAGTTGTGGGAAAGTCCATTTTAGTCGCAACCAGTGGTCAAATTTCGCTCAGCGACAAAATCCCTTTCCACTTGAATTATCACGGTTTCGTGTAGTATGCTGCCCCCATTGGTTGCGATTATTTTTGTTCCAGTGATTTTTTTAAATTGAATTTAGAGGTTTCAAAATGAACCATTTTTTCACACGGTTTGCCGTGGCCGTTTCCTTTGTTGGGGCTGCAACATTCACCACCGCTGCACCGATCAACGTCCTTTGGACCCAAGGTGCCGCAAGCTACAATTCTCAAATCACCACATTGGCAGATGACGCCAGTTCCTATGACCCTGACGGGAATGGGTCGCTTGATTGGAACTTGACCCTCTGGGACGGCAGCGCTGTTGATTTTGACGACTATGACGTGCTTGTCGTCGGATCAAGCTGTAACACCCCCGCCAACGCGACATCTGGCGGCGCATGTGGTGGCTCAAACGGGTTTTTCAGCACCGGTGTTAACATTGACGGTGTTCTCGATAATATGGCTGGAATCGAGGCTGCCCGAGGCAATCGAACCTTCCTGTCCGGTCAGGATGCCGACTGGCATTATACGAATAGACCCGGGGCCGTTAATGACGGTCCCCTTGGGTTTCTGGTAAATGCGGTCAATTGGGCAGCGTCTGGAACGGGGCTTGGCATCGTGTCTATGGTCGATCGCTTCAGTAACAACGACGGTTGGTGGACCAACGACAACAGCTTTCTTAAGGACGAATTGGGATCTGCGCCGTTTTTCTATCAAAACGAAGACGTCGATATTGGGCCAGGGCAATCCGGGTTTCCGATCAATGAAGGGCTGACTGACGCAGGATTGTCAAATTGGGCGACCTCTTCACATGCCTGCTTTTCTGATGTGACGGGCTACACCGCGATCAACATCGCAGGTGCTGGGGCACAAGCCGGATGTGGTGTGACGATCGTTTCAGCAGGAAGTGCTGGTGGCGACACCGATGGTGGCGACACCCCTGATGTTGTTCCGCTGCCAGCTGCTGGGTGGCTTTTGTTGTGCAGCATTCTGGGTCTGTTTGGTGTGCGTCGCCGCACCGCCTGAACCTCAAATGTGTCAGCAAATAACAAAGGCCGGTATTCGTACCGGCCTTTTTCTACATCTGCGTTCAGGTGATCACGTGCTGTGATGCCAAATCAAAAAGACTGTGCCGCGGCAGCGGCTCAATTTGGTCAGCTCTTCGCTTCAAGGGCGTCGAGACGCGCTTTTAACGCTTCGTTTTCTTCTCGTGCTTTTTGCGCCATTGCGCGCACGGCATCAAATTCTTCGCGAGTGACGAAATCGCGATCTGCCAGCCATCTGTCAACGACCGAACTCACTGCCGTTTCAGCCTCGTCCCGAGCCCCCTGTGCCACACCCATCGCGTTGGTCATCAACTGCGATATGTCGTCAAAGAGCTTTCCTCGCGCTTGCATCTTTCGTCTCCTGATCAAAATCTTACCTCTATATGGGCACCCGTCGCACAACAGGCAAGTATTGACCCCAGGCCGAAGCAGAGGCATTCAGACGCAGATGATAAACCGCGCGCTCTCATTCCCTAATATTTCGCCCGAGATATTCTCGATCTCGATCTTTGGTGCCGAATTTGCGCTGCGCTGGTACGCGTTGGCCTATATTTTTGGGATCCTCATCGGGTTTCGAATAACCGTAATGGCATTGCGTCGCCCTGCCCTTTGGCACGCCGACACCCCTCCGATGACGCCAAAACACGCCGAAGACGTTTTATTTTGGATCATTATTGGGATTATTGCAGGCGGACGCTTGGGATATGTTCTGTTTTATCAGCCTGTCTATTACTTGTCTCATCCACATGAAATTCTGTTCCTATGGAATGGCGGCATGGCCTTTCACGGTGGGTTGATCGGCGTGGTGCTTGCAGCGTGGATTTTCACCTCTTGGCACAAGATTCCAAAACTCAGTGCGTCAGATGCTGTTGTTTTGGCCGTGCCACCGGGGCTGTTGTTGGGGCGTTTGGCAAATTTCATCAACGCTGAATTGTGGGGGCGTCAGACCGATGTGCCATGGGGTGTCATCTTTCCGGGGGAAGCTGCACAATTTTGCGGACAAGCCATCGGTGAATTCTGTGCACGGCATCCATCCCAATTATATGAAGCCGCATTAGAAGGTTTGTTGCTTTTGGGTGTTCTCATTTGGCTGGCTTGGGGGCGCTCTGCCTTGAAAACCCCGGGCCGTTTATGTGGGACCTTTCTGGCCGGATACGGGCTTGCCCGCTTCCTTGTTGAGTTTGTCCGACAGCCAGATGCCCAGTTCATTTCGGACGGAAATCCATTGGGGCTGGCGTGGCATGTCAGCGGCTATGGCTTTACCATGGGACAGCTGTTGTCGATCCCGATGATCGTTTTGGGCCTTTTGCTAATCATGAACGCCAAACGGCGCGCTTTGAAACTTGCATGACACTACGTGATCAACTGGCCCTGCAAATCGATGCCAATGGCCCGATCACAGTCGCCACATACATGCATGAATGCCTTTTGAACCCTCAATATGGGTATTACGCAACGCGCACGCCGATTGGGGCGTCGGGCGATTTTGTAACCGCCCCTGAAATCAGCCAGATGTTTGGGGAATTGATCGGCCTTTCGCTGGCCCAAGCGTGGTTGGATCGTGGATCCCCGTCGCCCTTTGCATTGGTTGAACTTGGGCCGGGTCTTGGCACGTTCATGGCAGATATTTTACGCGCCTGTCAAAACGTCCCTGGATTCATGGACAGCGCAGAAATTCATTTGGTCGAAGCGTCAACGCCGCTGAAGGACGAACAGGCCCAGCGATTGTCAGGCTTTGAGGTCACGTGGCACGTATCCCTCGAAACAGTGCCGAACATTCCCTTGTTCCTTGTCGCGAATGAATTCTTTGATGCCCTGCCCATACGCCAGTTTGTGCGGGATGGGTCCGGTTGGCGGGAACGTCAAATTGGTTTTGCCGATGACGCGTTGCATTTTGGTCTGGCACAGCGCCAAGCCCAGCCGGCATTGAAGGATCGGTTGGACGACACGCGTGACGGTGATTTGGTTGAGGATTGTCCATCCCTTGCCCCAGTTGCGCACCTTATCGGAGAACGTATCCAAAAAGACGGCGGTGTCGCGCTGATCATCGACTACGGCGATTGGCGCAGTTTGGGTGACACGTTGCAGGCAGTGTCTGCCCATGAAAAATGTGACCCGCTTGATGCGCCGGGGCAGGTTGATCTGACGGCCCATGTCGATTTTGAAAAAATCGCGCAAGCCGCACCTTGCGCGTATACGCGACTGACGCCGCAAGGTGTCTTTTTGGAGCGGTTGGGTATAACTGCACGGGCAGAAGCATTGGCCACCCGGCTAAGTGGAAAACAGTTAGAAACGCATATCGCAGCGCATCGCCGCTTGACGCACCCCGAAGAAATGGGAACGCTCTTCAAAGTGCTGGGGCTTTACGACGAATCTTTCCCTCCCCCGCCGGGACTGGAACCATGAGCTTAGAAATTCTGACATCCGACGCCTTGTCTGCACATCCACATGGGTTCTTTACCCGCAAGGGAGGCGCATCATCGGGCGTGTTTTCGGGATTAAATTGTGGCCTTGGATCGTCAGACCAAACTGAGATTGTTCAGATAAACCGAGCACGTGCAGCCCATGCTTTGGATCTAGAAGCAGACAGGCTTCAAAGCGTTCACCAAGTTCACTCTGCTGATGTCATCACGTTGACATCGGTGACCGCAGACGCACCGCAGGCGGATGCGCTGGTCACCGCAACGCCCGGTGCTGGGCTTGCGATCCTGACCGCCGATTGCCAGCCTGTTTTGCTTGCAGATACCCAAGCGAGCGTCATCGGGGCCGCACATGCCGGATGGCGCGGTGCGCGGGACGGGATTTTACATGCAACCGTCAAAGCCATGGAAAACCTTGGGGCCAAAGCAGGCAACATACAGGCGGTGATTGGTCCTTCTATCAGCCAAAAAGCCTACGAAGTCGGACCTGAATTTTTCGAAGAATTTCTGGATGAAGATCCCGAAAACGCGCGTTACTTTGCAGGCGGTGCTGGTGATCGGCTTCATTTCGATCTTCCGGCCTATGGGCTTGCGCGGTTACGAGACGCTGGTGTTGGTCGTGCCGAATGGACACGGCATTGCACGTATTCGGACCCGGATCGCTTTTATTCCTATCGTCGATCCGTTCACGAAAAAGAAGCTGACTATGGCCGTTTGATTTCGATCATCACACTCTGATCTTTATTGGCGCTAAATCGTGAAGAGTTAAATTTAAATTAGCACTCTTTCGCCGTAACCCCGCCGTATTGCGACGTCACCTTTGACGCAGAGGGAACAGAAAGAGCCAAACGCGATGAAGGTCAAAAGACGCTTTTTAGATTCGATCGTTAAAACTGCTTCAACACATAAGTCACCCATGCCATGGGTGCGTGACAACGGCGCGAAAACTGTGTTCAAAACCGTTGAGCAGGCCAGAAAGGTCGGGAACTGACCTAAGGGCCACCTGCCCCCGAATCGAATGTGGCACACCCCGCGTGACGCACAAAACAATCCGACCTGATTGCAAAGTATTGTGTGGAAATCCGAGCCATATGTTCGCCATTTTTTGACAATCCGCCCTATCAATCGCCATCCTCCATGCAGTTAAGACGCCAGATGAATGTTTCATCTGTATCCGCTGGTGGGGGCCGGTGCAGATGTGACCAGTTACGTTAAGAGGTTACAGTTGCAAACTCGCTCTCTCTCGCACCACGCGGTCGACCAAGCCAGATCGCAGTATCAGCCCAGACTTACACGCAATTACGAAATCGCCGCTCTGCGGGGTGATGGATCTGTTGCGACTTCACTAAAGAAAGCGGTCGCTTTTCCATTGTTGGATTCTGCGTTTTCAGCATTTGCGCAAGGCGCTCTGATGAAAACACCTGATGGCACTGTTGCCATCGAAGATCTGCAGCCGGGCGATTTTCTCAACACGTCTGTTGGAGAACCCGCGCAAATCGTCTGGATCGGATCAACCGTATTCACACCCAATACGCGTACAAAATTGGTCCGTGTCATGGCCGATTCATTAGGACCGGCACGCCCCGCAAGCTTTGTGACTGTTGGGCCCTCTGCACGATTGCTTCAGACGACACCTTCGATGCGCTGTATCTCAAGCGGTGCGCCATTGCTTACACCGGCTGCGGACTTTGTGGACAATGTGAATGTCATCGAGGTCACTCCGCCGACGCCGATACGTTTGTTCCATGTGTGTTTGACACGGCATGCTGCGGTGAATGTGGGCGGCATTGAGATGGAAACGTTCCACCCCGGTTTGGCAGGTGCACGCCATATTTCCCATGCGGACCGGGATTATTTCCTGTCTATGTTTCCGCACATCTCGCACATCGTGGATTTCGGACCGCTGGCGCATCCACACGCACCGGAAAGTGGAATTCAGGCGGCTTAAGCGTTGCGTGTCAGGCGCGCTTCGAGAACATCAAAGGGCACGCCGGGTTCGTTTTTTGCGCCTCGGATAACAAGGGATGTTTTAACGCTGGCCACATTCGGCGTGGTCAGCAATTCACCTGTCAGGAAAGACTGGAACGTGGATAGATCGGGGGCCACGCATTTCAAGATAAAGTCGACCTCGCCATTGAGCATGTGACATTCGCGGACCAACGGCCATTCGCGGCAGCGCGCCTCAAAGGCTGATAAATCCGATTCAGCCTGACTGGCCAAGCCGACATTTGCAAAGACTTGCACCTCGAACCCAAGTTCGCTGGCATCCACCTCAGCATGGTAACCTTTGATATAGCCGCTTTCTTCCAAGGTCCGCACACGGCGCAGACAAGGCGGTGCGGAAATACCGACCCGTTTGGCCAGCTCGACATTTGTCATCCGCCCGTCAGCTTGCAATTCCGACAGAATTTTTCTGTCGATTGGATCCAATCGCGTACTCGCCATACTTCCCCCCGTACTTCAAATTATTATAACAGCACCCATTTATTGCGCAACAATATTGCGCGTTCGCCTAACATTCTTTCTTAACAGCACAATCACAGGTTATCTTTCGCGGGCAGAGATGATCTTTGACGGAGCTTTATCGATCCTGCTGCCCCTTTTTCAGGCTGGTTCAGATTCGCATTCCAACGAGATTGTCACCATTCAACGCGTCTATGGGCTTTTGATTGTCGACCAGTTGACCTACATACCCCAGACGAAATGCAATGGAGCTGCAGATGTCCGAGACGCGCAAAACAAAAGTTCTGATCATTGGGTCTGGTCCCGCTGGATATACGGCTGGTGTCTATGCCTCTCGGGCGATGTTGAATCCCATTCTGGTTCAGGGCCTTGAGCCAGGCGGTCAATTGACCACAACGACCGAGGTCGAAAACTGGCCCGGAGACAGCGAAGTCCAGGGCCCTGACCTGATGGTGCGGATGGAAACCCATGCCAAGGCGATGGGGTGCGAAGTCATTGGGGATATCATCTCTTCTGTGGACTTCTCAAAACGTCCTTTTGTGGCGCAATCCGACAGCGGCACCGTCTATGTTGCAGACGCGATTATCCTTGCCACAGGTGCGCGTGCAAAGTGGTTGGGTCTGCCATCTGAAGACGCTTTCAAAGGCTTTGGTGTTTCTGCTTGTGCCACATGCGATGGCTTCTTTTATCGCGGCGAGGAAATCGTTGTCGTCGGTGGTGGGAACACCGCTGTTGAGGAAGCGCTGTTCCTGACAAACTTTGCGTCTAAAGTGACGTTGATCCATCGCCGTGACGAATTGCGCTCGGAAAAGATTCTTGAAGATCGCTTGATGAAGAACCCGAAAATCGAGCCCCTGTGGTTCCATACTTTGGAAGAGGTTGTCGGTTCGGACAATCCCAAGGGGGTCGAAGGCGTGCGGGTCAAACATGTGAAAACCGGCGAAATCAAAGAAATCCCGGCCAAAGGTGTTTTCATCGCAATTGGTCACGCCCCGGCGAACGAATTGGTCAAGGATGTTCTGGAAACGCATATGGGCGGTTACGTGGTGACCAAGCCAGACAGCACAGAAACATCGATCCCGGGTGTGTTTGCTGCGGGTGATTTGACCGATCACAAATACCGCCAAGCCGTAACCTCTGCGGGAATGGGTTGTATGGCCGCATTGGAAGCCGAACGGTTCCTAGCCGAGCAGGAAGAAGCCGAAGAAAGCGAATTACAAAACGCCTAATCGGAGCATTTCTGCACCAAAACACGAGGTTTGCGCCACGTGCAACGCGGCAATTCCGCACGAAACTGCCTATTTCAAGGATTCAACCTTGATCCATTGGCCGCGGGGCTTTAGTGGCCCGCTGGTATAGTGCTGGCTGTGACATGTCCGCGTAATTCGATCAACGAGACGTATTAATGACAATGCAAAATAACCTCGCCCCGATTCCTGAGCTTTATGTTTCCTATGACAGCGCTCAGAAATTGAAGGCCGAAGCTGCTGATCTGACAAGCTGGGATCTCAATCCTCGGCAGATCTGTGACCTTGAACTTCTGATGAATGGCGGTTTCAACCCGTTGAAGGGGTTCTTGTCGGAACAAGACTATGATGGTGTTGTCGAAAACATGCGCCTGAGCGATGGGTCGCTTTGGCCGATGCCGATCAATTTGGACGTCAGCCAAGATTTTGCTGATTCCATTGAAGTGGGTCAGGACATTGCGTTGCGGGATCAGGAAGGCGTGATCCTGGCGACGATGACAGTCACGGACCGTTGGACACCGAACAAAGCACGTGAAGCTGAAAAAGTTTTTGGTGCTGATGACGATGCGCACCCTGCGGTCAATTACCTGCACAACTCAGCCGGTTCTGTTTATCTTGGCGGCCCAGTCACAGGTATCCAGCAGCCTGTTCACTATGATTTCCGTTCGCGCCGGGACACCCCAAATGAATTGCGGGCTTATTTTCGCAAATTAGGCTGGCGCAAAGTCGTCGCGTTCCAGACACGCAACCCCCTGCACCGTGCCCACCAGGAACTGACGTTCCGCGCGGCGCGTGAAGCCCAAGCCAACCTGTTGATCCATCCCGTGGTCGGAATGACCAAGCCGGGTGATGTCGATCACTTTACGCGGGTGCGCTGTTACGAGGCGGTTCTGGACAAGTACCCGCAAGCGACAACAACGATGAGCTTGTTGAATTTGGCGATGCGTATGGCCGGCCCACGCGAAGCGGTCTGGCACGGCCTGATCCGCGCAAACCACGGCTGTACACATTTCATTGTTGGCCGCGATCACGCCGGACCGGGCAAAAACTCGGCCGGAGAAGATTTTTACGGCCCCTATGACGCACAGGAATTGTTCCGCGAACACCAGGATGAAATTGGGATCGAAATGGTCGATTTCAAACACATGGTCTATGTTCAAGAACGTGCGCAATACGAGCCAAATGACGAAATCAAAGACAAAGATGACGTTACAATCCTGAACATTTCAGGCACCGAATTGCGTCGCCGGTTGGCTGAGGGTCTTGAGATTCCAGAATGGTTCTCGTTTCCCGAAGTTGTCACAGAATTGCGTAAAACCAGACCTCCACGTTCGCGCCAGGGGTTCACAGTTTTCTTCACCGGGTTTTCAGGATCGGGCAAATCCACCATTGCAAACGCTTTGATGGTCAAGCTGATGGAAATGGGCGGTCGTCCCGTGACTTTGCTGGACGGGGATATCGTTCGGAAAAACCTCAGCTCTGAGCTTGGGTTTTCAAAAGAACATCGCGATTTGAACATCCGTCGTATTGGTTATGTCGCATCCGAGATCACCAAAAACGGTGGTATCGCGATTTGCGCCCCTATTGCGCCTTACGCAACAACACGTCGGGCCGTTCGAGAAGATGTTGAACAATTCGGTGCCTTTGTCGAAGTCCATGTCGCCACAAGCATTGAAGAATGCGAACGTCGGGACCGCAAAGGTCTTTATAAGCTGGCACGTGATGGCAAGATCAAGGAATTCACTGGGATTTCTGACCCCTACGATGTGCCAGCGAATCCAGAACTCAGCGTAGAGACACAGAACGTTGAGGTGGACAATTGCGCCCACCAAGTTCTTTTGAAACTGGAAAGCATGGGTCTGATTTCAGGACGCTAAGCTTCACCAAGCGCTTTCAAGCGCGCGGCTACATATGTCAAAGCATCTTTGGCAGCCGCGCGTTTTTTCTCTTCCCAAGGTTTGTCAGCCGTCAGCACCATGAAGGTTTCCAAATCGGATTGCATGTTGTGCAACGCTTCCAAATCTTGTTCGTCCGTGCGTTCACTTTCTTCTTCAATCAACCGACCATAAGCCGCAGCACGGTGCAAAAAATACCGAGCGCGTGGGCGATCATGTGTCAAAGCGACAGCTTCGTCGAAATCCATGATCGCTTCTTCGACCTGCCCAAAATGGCGCGCACGTAGTGCGCCACGATTGTACCAGACGCTGGGATTATCCGCATCCAGTTGCAACATTTCGGAATAATCCTGAAAAGCGTCGTCCCATTGCTGCTGTTCGGCATAGAGTTCGGCGCGATACAGCAAGGCCACAGAGCGGGCGGATTGATCCTCTTTCATCCATTCCGAACAGATTGCTATCCGGGAGTCTGCGGTCAGGTGAACCCTGTCATCGGACTTTCCTGATATGCAAGCTTCTGAAACCGCGTTGTCACTTGACGCGGCGACGGACATGGAAACGCACGTGAGTGCTATGGTGAGGAATGCAAGTTTCATCCCAAGAACCATAAGAGAATATCGGGCCAGAATGTGACCTTGCCGGGGCCATTTCGTTATAGATTTAAGGTGCCACTGATCAAAATGTGGGCTTTCCCGCCGACCACAACACCCGTGATATCGTCCGATTTCCCAAGCAAACGCACATCTGCGCGCCCCGGTCGCCCCATGTCGTCGCCCTGCGCGGCCACGTAAGGCGCACCGTCAATCAGGCCTGTTTGCCAAAGGTAAGACGCCGCCGCACCGGTTGCAGATCCGGTAAACGGATCTTCGGGCGCGCTGGGTGGTGCCAACAAGAGGCGACCAAAGGTTTGGGCGTCTTGGGGCACGTCTTGCAGGGTGATCAGATAGGGTTCCATGATGTCAGTTGATGCTTGGCCAATCGATGCGGCGTAATCTGTCAACCCTTTGAGGTTTAAGGACGCCGATCTTACCGCATTTCTGTCGCGCAGAACGGTGATACAGAACGGCAATCCTGTGGACACGATTTGCGGTGTTCCAACAATATCTGACGCGTCTATCCCCATTGCAGACGCCACAAGCGCAGGATCAACCTGATCACCGAATTCCGGTGCGTTTTGCGTCATACGAACGGAAGTTCCGTCGACTTCGACAGACAACACACCGGCAAGGGTTTCCATGGTCAGTGTGTCATCTTGGATAAATCCACGTGCCCGCATTGCGGCAATTGTCGCCACGGTCGGATGCCCGGCAAATGGAATTTCTCGCGAGGCCAGAAAATAGCGCACATGTATGTCGGCCACGTTAGACGGGCCTGTAAACGTACATTCAACCAAAGACGTTTCGCGCACAAATGCCATGCACGTGTCATCGTCCAGCGATGCGCCACCATGCACGACAGCGCATCCATTGCCTGAAAACGCCGCATCGGCGAACGCATCAACCCAATCAACTTCAAATGTCATGCTGTCCCCTGCACGATCAAATTTGTGTCAGATGTCTTAGTGAACCAAATGCGGCGCGTAATTGTGTTCACGCGCCAAAACAAACGCCATGCGTTCGTCCGCGACGATGGCCAATTGCTGCCCTTCAGAATCGTGCACCGCAAACAAAGTTTCCAATCCGTCAGCCTGTTCCTGAACATCTGTGGGTAAATCTTCTACTCGAATGGGTTTGACGTAAACGTTTCGATCTTCCTGAGCATCGATTTCAAATGGTGTCCGCATAACTTACCCTTTCCTGATTTTGATCGTTTGAACGACAGCCTCTGGTACAGCCTGTGTGAGGTCCACATGCAGCAGGCCATTTTCGATCAAGGCCTCGCCGACCTCAACACCTTCTGCCAGAACAAACGTGCGCTGAAACTGCCGTGCCGCGATTCCGCGATGCAAAAACACACGCCCATCCGGGTCGTCATTCTGACGCCCTCTGATCACCAATTGTCGATCTTCGACTGTAATGGACAAATCCGCTTCGGAAAAACCGGCCACAGCCAGTGTGATCCGATACGAATGCGCCGATGATTGTTCAATATTAAAAGGCGGGTAGCCTTCATTCCCTGCTTTCGCAGTCCGCTCAAGCAAGCGCTCAAGCTGTTCAAAGCCCAACAAATGTGGGTATGATCCCAAGGTCATTTTTGTCATGCGACACGTCCTTATCCGTTCAAGCGACCGTCAGCTGACCACCCCGATATCGGCGGCGATCCCTTTTAATATGGGCTGGTAACCATAAGCGTACAAGGGCTATGCGCATTGCATTGAACGTATTATAGTCCGTGCAGACCACACTGTGCTGGAAACAACAATGAACATGCAATCTGATCTCGCTATGAAGACCGACGAAGTCTTGCGGGTCGAATTGGAAGTCTTTCGCCGCGAACACCGCGATTTGGATGACGCCATTTCTGCGCTTCACGAACGCCAAACGGCTGACCAATTGACGTTACGGCGCTTAAAAAAGCGCAAGCTGTTGCTAAAGGACAAAATTGCGCTGATCGAAGACCGATTGACGCCGGACATCATTGCCTAAGCTACAGTTGCAGTTATAGTGCCCGCTCTTTTCCAAGCGAGGCGCATTCATGGCAGATTTGGTCCCACCCGTAGGTATCATCATGGGCAGTCAATCTGACTGGCCGACCCTACGAGAATCCGCACAGATTCTGGACGAACTGAACATCCCATATGAAAGCAAGATCGTCTCTGCGCATCGCACACCCGATCGTCTTTGGGACTATGGTCGCGTCGCCGCGACACGCGGGTTGCAAGTGATTATTGCCGGTGCCGGAGGTGCGGCGCATTTGCCGGGTATGATGGCGTCGAAAACGCGCGTGCCAGTGATTGGGGTTCCGGTCCAGACCCGCGCGCTGTCTGGCGTTGATAGCCTCTATTCGATTGTGCAGATGCCAAAGGGCTTTCCGGTTGCCACCATGGCGATTGGCGCGGCAGGTGCCGCAAATGCGGGCCTGATGGCCGCAGGTATTTTGGCATTGCAAGATGCTGATTTGGCTGAACGGCTGGACGCATGGCGCGCGGCACTAAGCGCATCAATTCCAGAGGAACCCGTGGATGACTGAGCCCCTTCAGCAAGACAGCATCATTGGTATACTTGGCGGCGGGCAATTGGGTCGTATGTTGTCCGTTGCGGCCAGTCGGATGGGCTTTCGTTGTCACATCTTTGAACCCGGTCCAATGCCACCCGCCGGGCATGTGGCCGATGCGGTTACAACGGCGTCATATGACGACACCGATGCATTGAAGGCCTTTGCACAAAGCGTTGACGTCATCACATACGAATTCGAAAACATCCCCACCGACGCGTTGGACACACTCGAAGCCTTTTGCCCAATCCGCCCCGGGCGCGAAGCCTTGCGCACCAGTCAGGATCGCCTGATCGAAAAAGATTTCTTATCTGGCCTCGGGCTGATGACAGCACCTTATGCGGACATTCCCGACGCCCAAGCACTGCATGCCGCACTTGCCACGATTGGCGCGCCGTCGATCTTGAAAACACGTCGATTTGGGTATGACGGAAAAGGTCAAGCGCGCATCATGGCATTGTCCGATGCGGACCAAGCATTTGCTGACATGGCCGGAGCGCCCGCAATTCTTGAGGGTTTCATCGACTTTCAACGCGAGGTTTCCATCATTGCAGCGCGCAGTATCGACGGCGGTGTGTCTGTGTATGCGCCCGGTGAAAACGTCCATAAGGACGGCATTTTGCGCACAACAACTGTGCCTGCGCAATTGACACCGTCCCAACGCTCTGACGCTGTGTTGATCGCCGCGCGCATTTTAAACGCACTCGATTACGTCGGCGTTATGGGTGTCGAATTGTTTGTCACGTCAGGCGGTTTGGTCGTGAATGAATTCGCCCCGCGTGTTCATAATTCCGGTCACTGGACCCAAAATGGCTGTACCGTTGATCAATTCGAACAACATATCCGTGCGGTCGTGGGCTGGCCGCTGGGGGATGGTGAGCGTCACAGCGATGTCGTCATGGAAAACCTAATCGGTGACGATATGGACCGCGTCCCCAAACTGGCAAAAGCGGGTGATGTTGCGCTGCATCTATACGGAAAATCAGACGTCAAAGCTGGGCGTAAAATGGGGCATTTCAATCGGGTTGTATCGAAAGCCTGATCCCAAACGGCTGGGCGACTGAACCAGGGATGTGATTGGTGCCGCCTTTGATCATCAGCCGCTTTCAAATCGGGCGACGAACTCATTCGGGTGGATCATCGCAATCCTCACCCGGACAATCGGATTCGGTTACGACATCAATCCACGACGCATCAGGATCAAACGTTCCGTGCTCAAGAAAGATGAGCGTTTGCGCAATGACGTTTGGATTGTTCATCATAAAGGTATGCGTCACCGGCAGCACAATATGATCCGTCATCCCGTCCACTTTGGTCGATGCAACACTGACTTTCCCATCATCAGGGCCCGGCAATCGGGTCGAAAAGAACGCGTTCAAAGATTGGCTGCCCGCGATAACACCAACAGGATAATCCACAGCAGGCAATCGGCGTGCCAAACTGTCTGGATCTGTGCCCAGCTGATATCCAGCCGGTCCGTTGATCCAGCCAAATGCGAAAAAGTCACCGAACAAATCAACAACTTCGCTGCCATTGTTTGGCGGCCCCATCATGACCACACGACCAAGCGCATTGGGTTCGTGTTCCGCAAACCAATGACGCACCAGTATTCCACCCATCGAATGGGTCACAAAGTGAATGGGGGTTTCACCTTCGCAGCCAGACAAAGCATTCGGCACCACGGCTTGGGCCAAATCCTCAACCGTTGCTTTGGTTGATGGATATCCGGGACGCACAACCCGATAGCCTTCGGATTCAAGAACTTGCTCAATCACAAGCAACGAAGATTCTGATCGAGCAAGCCCGTGCAAAACGATGACACAGGCCGCCTGTGCTTGCGCAGCCAAACCAATCCAGATCATTATCGCGAACATGTGTTTCATTCTCTTGAGATACGCATTCAGTCACGAGTAGAAAATACCAAGTTTCGGAAAAGGTGATAAAATGCGCCCAAGATCGCCCAGATTGGCAGCCCGCGCGGTTCTTATTCATGAAAATTGTCTGTTGATGGTCAACGCGTGGCCCGACGGGAAAAGCGCGCTGATGTGTGCACCGGGGGGTGGCATCCACACCGGGTCCAGTTTGCCGGACAACCTGCGCCGCGAAGTCTTTGAGGAAACCGGCCTTAAGATAGACGTGGGCGCGCCCTGCCTTATCAATGAGTTTCATGATCCGGCATCAGGATTCCACCAAGTCGAGGTGTTCTTTCGCTGCACCTTACAATCTGCGGCAGCCTTGGATCCGAACTGGCGCGATCCCGAACATGTCGTCACGCAAAGGCGTTGGGTCACTGAAAGCGAATTGCGCGATATGTCCGTTAAACCATCCAGTTTGGCGGATGTCGCCTTTGGCCAAGATGCGCTTACTTACGACCCGCTTGAGACGATTGTGATGTGATCGCAACCGCGATCCCGCCAATGACAAGAGCCGTGGACAGCACCAGTTGCGTCGTCAGGCTTTCCTCCAACAGCAAGACCCCGCCCAGAATGGCAATCAATGGTGCTGAAAGTTGAATGACAGCCGCTCTGGGTCCCCCCAAAGTTGGCATCAATGTGTACCACAGCGCATATCCCATTCCTGATGTCACAGCACCGGACAGCACAGCCAGCGCAATACCAAACGGCTGCGCCCATAGGTCAGAGCCCAACAGAAGGGCCAGCATTGGGATCAAAGCGATCAAGAAATTCGACGCCGTTTCTGTCAGCGGATCTTTGGCAGACCGTCCAAGCATGGTGTAAATGGCCCACCCAATGCCTGCCCCAAGCATGCACACGGCCCCCCACACACCAAAAGCCGCATCCTTATCAGGCCAAAGCGCGACCAGCAGGCCAATAAACGCGATTGCCGCCCCACCCAGAACACGCGACCCAAGTTGAACGCCTTTGATCATCGACCAACCAAATGTTGCGACCTGCACGGTGCCAAACAAAATCAATGCGCCCAGCCCCGCGTCCAAGGTCTTATAGGCCAGCGAAAACCCAATCATATAAAGCGCAAGGCTACCCGCGCCGGCGAGCCGACCCGGAGCAAAGATTTGCAAAGCCCCCCCGCGCATTTTTAGTATCGCAAAAAGAGCAATCGCACCCGACAACACGCGGATCAAAGCAAAGCTAGACGGATCAATGTCGCCACTGTCCACGGCCAACCGGTTTAGCACCGAATTGGACGCAAAAGCGATCATCGTAATTGTTGTCAATAAAACCAAACGCATGCGCAACTGTGTAGTGAAGCCCGACCAGAAGGCCAAGCTGTGATACGCACAAGCACGAAGAGTTCAACGGCGTGACAAATGCCAAACATTTTCCGTCGCGGCGACACGGCCCTTTAAGGGATCTGTGGCTGCTGCCAAACGAAGCGGACGGATATGATAGTGATCCGCATAATGTCTGTTCACTTCGTCTGCTGTTACGAAAAACGGGGGGCCGTCCATTTCAGCGGGATCATATTCAAGCGTGACCAGCAATTGTGGTGCGTTGCCGGTCAGACCGCGCAAATGCGAACTGTATTCAACGCGCATAGCCTCGGGTAAGGCCACCAATGCTGCGCGATCCCAGATCAGATCGACAGGCCCCAAAATCTCGGACGTCAGCTTGAAGAAATCACCGCTGTAAACAACCAAGCCTTCGCTTTTGAATGCCGTCAGGGCTCCGGTCTCGCTCACCTCCGGCTGCACACCCATTTCGTCAAACAATTGATCAATCGCCAATCGGCTCAGCTCAATCCCTGTCACTTGGTACCCTTTGGCCAACAGCCACGGAATATCGCGGGTTTTTCCGCAAAGCGGTACGAAAACATGCGACCCAACAGGCAGTGACACTTCGGGTAAATGCCGCACCAGATTTGGGTTCACATCGTCATTGTGAAACCCTGTTTGCCCTGCATCCCATCGCTCAAGCCAAAAATTCGCATCCATTAAGCCGCTCCATGTTTTGCACTGCACGCGTATCTTAAGCACGAATGCCAGTTGAAGACATGGCATCTGATCATCGATTTGTCGTCTGTTTTCCTGTGGGTTGGTGGGTGGGCGCATTTGACCAAAGGTCAAACAGAACATCCAACAGCCCTGAACAACAAAAGGGGCCGCTTAACGCCGCCCCTTTTGCAATTCTTTTCGGTCGTGGCACGCGCTTCAATTAAAAAGCGCAGGCCCGATGAACCAGTGTTCTCGCAAAGCGAAAACGTCTGATTACATCATGCCGCCCATGCCGCCCATGTCTGGCATTCCGCCAGCAGGTGCGCCGCCATCTTTCGATGGTTTGTCGGCAACCATGGCTTCTGTTGTGATCAACAGACCAGCAACCGATGCCGCATCCTGCAATGCAGTGCGTACAACTTTAGCCGGGTCAATAACGCCGAACTGGAACATGTCGCCATATTCTTCAGTTTGCGCGTTAAAGCCAAAGCTCTTGTCGTCGCTTTCGCGGATTTTTCCGGCGACGACGGAACCGTCAACACCCGAGTTTTCAGCGATCTGGCGCAGCGGAGCTTCGATAGCCTTGCGAACAATCGAAATACCAACGTCTTGGTCAGAGTTTACACCCTTAACCGCATCCAGTGTTTTGCCAGCCTGAACCAAAGCAACGCCACCACCAACAACAACGCCCTCTTGAACGGCCGCACGGGTCGCATTCAAAGCATCATCAACGCGGTCTTTGCGTTCTTTAACTTCAACTTCGGACATGCCGCCAACGCGAATAACCGCAACACCGCCTGCCAATTTGGCAACGCGCTCTTGCAACTTCTCACGGTCATAGTCGGATGTGGTTTCTTCGATCTGGCCACGGATCTGAGCAACACGTGCTTCGATTTCCGCTTTAGCACCAGCACCGTCGACAACAGTTGTCTCGTCTTTCGTGATGGCAACTTTCTTGGCAGTGCCAAGCATTTCCATTGTCACGGATTCAAGCTTCATGCCCAAATCTTCCGAGATCACCTGACCACCGGTCAAGATTGCGATGTCTTGCAACATAGCTTTGCGGCGATCGCCGAAACCAGGTGCTTTAACAGCAGCAATTTTCAAACCGCCACGCAGTTTGTTCACAACCAAAGTCGCCAGCGCTTCGCCTTCAACATCTTCAGCGATGATCAGCAAAGGCTTTTGCGATTGAATGACTGATTCCAACAAAGGAACCATTGGCTGCAGTGACGAGAGTTTTTTCTCGTGCAGCAAGATCATGCAATCTTCCAGCTCGGTTGTCATTTTGTCTGGGTTTGTCACGAAGTAAGGTGACAGGTAACCACGGTCAAACTGCATACCTTCAACAACGTCAGTTTCGGTTTCGAGGCCTTTGTTTTCCTCAACCGTGATAACGCCTTCGTTGCCGACTTTTTGCATTGCGTCTGCGATCTGGCGACCAATTTCTTCTTCGCCGTTTGCAGAGATCGTGCCAACCTGAGCAACTTCGTCGCTGTCTTTGACTTCACGTGCAGACGCAACAATTGCTTCAACAACGCTTGAAGTCGCAAGATCAACACCGCGCTTCAGATCCATCGGGTTCATGCCCGCAGCAACAGCTTTCATGCCTTCAGTCACAATCGCTTGCGCCAAAACGGTCGCAGTCGTTGTGCCGTCACCAGCTTCGTCATTGGTGCGGCTGGCGACTTCTTTCACCATCTGCGCGCCCATGTTTTCGAACTTGTCTTCCAGTTCGATTTCTTTGGCGACCGATACACCATCCTTTGTGATGCGAGGCGCACCAAAGGATTTGTCCAGAACCACGTTACGACCTTTTGGGCCCAACGTGACTTTGACGGCGTTTGCCAGTGTGTTCACACCAGCAAGCATCCGGTTGCGGGCATCGGTGTCGAATTTGACGTCCTTTGCAGACATATTTGTCTCTCCTTGACAATTGAGGCAGGAATTTCGTGGGGCGGTTTCACATCCGCCAACCTTTCAAGCGTTAAATCGCTTACGAAATGATCCCGAGAATATCGCTTTCTTTCATCATCAACAGCTCTTCGCCATCAACGGTGACTTCGGTGCCTGACCATTTGCCAAACAGGATTTTGTCACCTGCTTTTACGGCCATCTCGATCAGTTCACCGCTGTCCTTACGAGCGCCAGCGCCCGCAGAAACGATTTCGCCTTCGGAAGGTTTTTCTTTTGCACTGTCGGGAATAATCAATCCACCAGCAGTTGTATCTTCGCTATCAACGCGGCGCACAAGCACCCGATCATGAAGCGGTGTCAATGCCATCTTAGTAGCTCCTTGAGACCAGTAATTTTTGTCATGCGGCACCAATAGCACCGCGTTAGCACTCACTCTCATCGAGTGCTAACGAAGCTGAAATAGGCAATGACACAGAATGAGTCAACCATCGGGAAATAGCAAAAACCGCAATTTCGGTTTGTCCCTGCTGACGCAGGCAAAATTACGCTGCTCAACAGCGGTCCAAATCCCCTTAAATCGCGGTGCGCCGGCTTTCAAGGCACCCTGTTCGATCTGGGAATTTTGTTTGTTCGATCACTGATCAGAAAACGCGTCGCCAGCTTCAATCACTGCAGACGCGCCTTTGGGAGATAGGCCGTAGATACCGGTTTCGACCTTTTCGAACCACCCATAATGGTTGTCGCGCATCATGCGCGTGGCGTGTTGTACGCGTGTGTTGGAAACGACATCCGCGCCTTTTGTGGCCCCCGCTTCATAGAGATACATCGCGATTTTCAGTGCATCCTGCCGATACGCAGTAATCAAACCGCTGCGCACTTGCCCGCCCTTGTTGGGATCGCCTTGGCGTTTCGCGAATTCCCGCAGCAATGCCCCTTCTTTCGCCTTTGATCGACGCGGTGCGTAAGGGCCGGGATCACAATGCACTTCGACCAGGCCATCACTTGTTCTGATCGTTATCAGCCCTAGCCCAAGCCGCCGGCATAGGGTGGTCATTTGTTTACATGAGGTTTGAAACCGTCGCCCGCGCCCTCTTGGTACGGCCATGTAAACCTCGTCCGACACCTTCAGACGCGCCACGCATTGATGCACCAACGTCAGGGAAAACCCCAGTTTTAACTCAACAATGACCGGAGGCTCGGCCCCCCGAACAGCAACAACATCTGCCGCACCGACCTCGGATTTGACCACATACCCTTGGTCTTCGAGGAATGCCTTTATGGGCGGATAAAGATCGGTTTCGCGTTCTGCCACATAGTCTCCTGAATAGGTCGCGCGCGATACGACGCACGCGACCCAAGTATTATTCTCAACGCCCTCCGGTACGCCCGGGGAACAACGGTGGTCGCCCGCCATTGCGCCCAGCCGGACGTAAAGATGGGCGCCTTTGTTGGCGCAGGCTGGTTTTAGACCCTAACGGTTTTCGGGTCGAGGGTGGTCGGATTTGATTTGGTTTCGATGGGAATTCGATTTTCTTAGGCATTTTGCGCCTCATGCATCTGATAATTCTATTTGGCGCTGCACGCATTCACTGCACCTATTCACAGCGCCGCACATATCCCGCGCATGACCTGCACGGGTGGGTCAGATAGAATTGTCCATTCTCAGTGCACTCCTCTGAAGGGGTGACGCGCTTGGTCGCGCAATAGATACGAGCGGATTAAACTTGGTTATCCACGTGCAGGGCACTCCTCTTCAGAGAGGTTAGATTATCGTCCTTTGCCACAGCCGTCAATTTGCCAATCTACAAGACGGGTTAAACGGTCGCGATTCTCCCCCGTGACACTGGTTCAAACACTGTTATAAGGGCGCCGAAAAATACCCCTCCCCCCGCAAGGACATCTGATAATGACGACGCTCGTATTTGGCCACAAATCCCCCGATACCGATTCGACCGGATCCCCAATTATCTGGGCTTGGTATCTGAACGAAATCAAAGGCGGCACCGCCGAAGCCGTTCTGTTGGGCGAGCCCAACACAGAAGCCGCATTCGTGCTGAAAAAATGGGACCTGCCCAAGCCACGCATCATTGAAAGCGTGGATGCTGACCAACCGGTCGTGATCGTTGACACCAACAACCCCGCCGAATTGCCTGCAGATATCAACAACGCAGATATCCAAGCCATCATCGACCACCATAAATTGGTTGGTGGCCTGGAAACCAAAGGCCCAATCGACATTCGCATCGAACCTTTGGCCTGTACCGCGACGATTATGTGGAAAATGATCGGATCAGACATGGCGCAAGCGCCGACAGCGATCAAAGGCGCGATGCTGTCTTGCATTCTGTCCGACACGCTCGAGTTCCGATCGCCCACAACAACGCAGGAAGACAAAGCTATCGCTCATGCGTTGGCAAAAGATCTTGGGATCGATATCGCCGCCTATGCCAGCGAGATGTTTGAAGCCAAATCAGATGTGTCGGCATTTTCAGATGCTGAACTTTTGCGGATGGATTCCAAAGAATACGCCGTTGGCGGCAAACAGTTCCGCGTTTCGGTTCTGGAAACCACAGCGCCAAATATCGTTTTGGATCGCAAGGACAGCCTGATGTCGTCGATGACCGATGTCGCATCAGAAGACGGTGCGGATCAGGTTTTGTTGTTTGTTGTGGATATCCTCAAGGAACAAGCGACGTTGTTGGTGCCAAATGATTTGGTCAAAACCATCGCTGAAAAGAGCTTTAGCGCTTCGGTTGATGGGGACACCGTTGTGCTGCCCGGCGTTGTCAGCCGCAAGAAACAGATCATCCCGGTCTTGGCTGTTTAAGCCTCATCGAGCGCTGCACCTTTTCGCTTGGACGAGGTGCGGCGCAAACTGCGGCTGGATTGCGGTGTTCTCAGTCCAGACATGCCGCCTCTCTTTTAAGATGTGCTGCAATGTGTCAGAGGCTGTATAAATCTTATGATGTATATTGAAGGCCCAAGATGACCCAAATCGTTGAACATCTCTCGGATATCTCAGATCGCTATGACGCCCTGTTGGTTGATCTTTGGGGCTGCGTTCATAATGGGGTCAAGGCGTTTCCCGACGCGGTTGCTGCGCTGCAAGCCTATCGCAAGCGCGGTGGGAAAGTTGTGCTTTTGACAAATGCGCCGCGACCACGCGCTGACGTTGCCAAACAAATGCTAAAGTTTGGCGTCCCAGATGACAGTTGGGATGTCATCGTGACATCTGGTGACAGTGCACGTTCTGCAATGTTCCGGGGCGCCGTCGGTGAAAAAGTCTGGTTCATGGGCCAAGAAACCACGGATATGGGGTTTTTCGAACCACTGAAAATCATTGATGAGCCGACGGAGGTTACCCGTGTTCCTCTGGAAAATGCTCAGGGGATCGTCTGTACCGGCCCCTTCAATCCACATAACGATCCGGATGAGTTGCGCCCACAATTGTTGATGGCCAAACAGATGGGATTAAAGTTGCTGTGCGCCAATCCCGATATCGTGGTTGATCGCGGTGAAGTCCGCGAATGGTGCGCGGGAGCGGTGGCAAAGCTGTATACGGAAATGGGCGGCGAGAGTTTGTATTTCGGCAAACCCCATCCCCCGATTTACGACCTTGCGCGTCGGCGTTTGTTTGCACTGGGCGAAGATATTCCCGATACGTCGATCCTTGCGATTGGCGACGGGATTTTGACGGACGTTAAGGGTGCAATGGGCGAAGACATTGATTGCCTATTCATCACCGGTGGCCTTGCGGCTGCGGAAACCAAGACGGAATATCAACCAGACGCCGACGCGCTCGCGACATATCTGGACCAAGAGATGTCAGCCCCGACCTTTGCCATCGGGTTTCTGCGCTAAACAGTGTCGAACACGTTTTTCGGAAGAACACCGCTTTGCCGGTGTTCTTTCTATTTGTGGTCCCAAAATGGGGCTAACCGCAATTTGGGCTTGATTTTCTGCGCGCGCAAAGTAATAAAATTACACACATAGGTCATAACTATAACTTAAGTTACCGGAGCCGTCATGTTGGACAACCTTCCCCGCGGGACCATCTGCATAGAAGATATCGAGATGGGCATGACGCGATACCTGCAAAAGGTCGTGACGGATGAAGATATCGAAATGTTTGCTGAGGTGTCTACAGATCGAAACCCTGTGCATTTGGACGAAGCCTATGCCCAGGACACGATCTTTCAAGGCCGCATCGCGCATGGAATGCTGACCGCAGGTCTGATTTCCGCGGTGATCGGAGAACAATTGCCCGGTCACGGTACGGTCTATATGAGCCAATCTTTGAAGTTTCTGGCCCCTGTGCGCCCCGGTGATCTTGTCCACGCTGAAGTAACAGTCACAGACATCGAAATCTCTAAACGTCGGGTCAAGTTGGATTGTGCATGCAGGGTCGATGGCAAGAAGGTTTTGATCGGCGAAGCAACAGTGATGGCACCGTCGCGAAAATTCGACTGACGCACACCCCCTAGATTTCAATTCTTGCGCTGCGGATGGGTTGCCTCGGTTTGCACGCCCCTATAACCCATGCGTATGCGGGTTATACGCGATTATGCCTTTTTGAATGCCTCGGACAAAGGGGCAAGCGTCGCCATCGGAAATTTCGATGGGGTCCATATTGGGCATCGATCTGTCATCGACCTTGCGCGCACCGCCCAACCTGACGCCAAACTGGGTGTCATGACGTTTGAACCCCATCCCAGACAGTACTTTGCGCCGTCTTCTCCTCCGTTTCGGTTGACGGGGCCAGCAGCGCGCGCATCTCGGTTGGAAAAAATTGGCGTCGAGCGTTTGTATGAATTGCCATTCAACGAAGCGTTGGCTGGCCTGTCCCCCAAAGACTTTGCCCAGCGGGTCATCGCGGACGGGCTTGGGCTGTCCCATGTCGTTGTTGGGTCCGATTTCTGCTTTGGCAAGGGGCGAGCCGGAACCGTTGAAGACCTAAAGACATTTGGTTTGGACATGGGTTTTGGAGTGACCGTAGCCCCCCTTTTGGAGGAAAGCGCGGGCGTCATTTCATCAACCGCAATCCGCACCGCCCTGACCGAAGGACGGCCACGCGATGCCGCCGCGATGTTGGGGCATTGGCACCGCATTGAAGGGCCTGTGATTGGCGGCGAACAACGCGGGCGTACTTTGGGATATCCGACGGCCAATATGTCAATAGATGGTCTGCATCCGCCTGCGTTTGGCGTTTATGCGGTTCTGGTCGATGTTCTCGACGGGCCACATAAGGGCGCCTACCACGGTGTTGCGTCTATGGGTGTTCGCCCCATGTTTGGAGAAAACAAACCAAATATCGAAACCTTCCTTTTTGATTTTTCCGGCGATCTTTACGGCACGCCGTTGTCGATTGGGTTGGTCGAATATCTGCGCCGCGAACAGAAATTTGACGGGCTTGACGCGTTGATCACCCAAATGGACGCAGATAGCGCAAAATCCCGCACGGTTTTGGCTGCCTTATGAATAAACCAATCGATCATTCGGGCTGCGCGCCTCAATTTTGGGAACGCAAACGCCTTGAGCAATTGAATGAAGCAGAATGGGAAGCCCTCTGTGATGGGTGCGGAAAATGCTGCTTGAACAAACTGGAAGACGAAGACACAGGCGAAGTTGCGTTGACCCGCGTGGCGTGTCGGTTGCTGGATGACAGCAGTTGCCAATGTGCACATTACGAAACACGCAAACAATTTGTGCCCGACTGTATCCAACTTACGGCCGCGACAATCTCGCAGCATATGTATTGGCTACCTTCGACCTGCGCCTATCGTCTGCTGTACGAAGGTCGCCCATTATTCGACTGGCATCCGTTGATTTCCGGCACGATTGACACCGTTCATGCCGCCGGTGTCAGCGTCAAAGACAAAACTGTCAGTGAATTTGATGTCGCCGACGACGAATGGGAAAATCATATCATCGAGGAACCCTGCTGATGTTTTTTGCTTCTGACAATGCGGGCCCGGCCCATTCACGCATTTTGCAAAGCGTCACAGACGCCAATGATGGATACGCCATGCCGTATGGCAATGACCCCATCATGGACGACGTACGCCAAAGCATTCGCGCAACCTTCGAAGCGCCAGAGGCAGAGGTTTATCTGGTCGCGACAGGCACTGCGGCCAATGTACTTGGCTTGGCGTGTTATGCGCATCCTTGGCAGACCGTGTTTTGTAGCCCGGTTTCCCATATCCAAGAAGACGAATGCAACGCGCCGGAGTTTTATTCGGGAGGCGCAAAGCTGACCTTGGTTGGCGACGACCACAAAATGACGCCAAACACATTGCGCGCCTCCATCACCGCAGAAGAAACACGTGGTGTTCATGGGGCACAGCGCGGCCCGGTTTCGATAACCCAAATCACCGAACGCGGCGGCGTTTACACGTTGGACGAATTGCGCGCCCTTACAGCCGTTGCCCGTGAATTTAACCTTCCTGTTCACATGGACGGCGCGCGATTTGCAAATGCTGTCGCCGCTGTTGGCTGTTCGCCTGCCGACATGACATGGAAGGCCGGTGTTGACGTTCTAAGTTTCGGGGGCACCAAAAATGGCTGCCTTGGTGTCGAGGCTGTTGTTCTTTTTGACCCAGACAAAGCATGGGAGTTTGAACTGCGACGCAAACGCGGAGCACATCTATTTTCAAAGCACCGTTTTCTATCTGCGCAAATGGCCGGATATCTGGATGATGGCCTGTGGTTGGAACTCGCAGAAGCGGCCAACGAAAATGCAGCGCGATTGGCCGCGGGCCTGCGGGATGCAGGTGCCGAATTTCTGCACGAACCTCAGGCCAACATGATCTTTGCCGCGTTCCCTCGAGCAACACACCAACGCCTGCACGACAATGGCGCAAAATACTATGTGTGGTCTGGCGACCTAGAAGGTTCTGATCCATCGGAAATGCTGGTGGCTCGGCTTGTGTGCGACTGGTCTATTGGATCCGATAGAATTGACACGTTCCTGTCCCATTTTTAAAGCGCGCCTTTCGGCCATAGATTGAACCCGATCAGGTTGCTTGGGTCGCGATCTGTGACCCCACGATTTTCGCCAGTTCTGCCGGATGCGTTATCGGTGCCATATGACCGGCACCGTCAATACAAATGCGCCGTGCATTCGGAATACGCCGTGCCAGCGCGGCCATCGTCGCATCGATGACATCCAGCGTGAATTCGCCCTGTGCCAGAATAACTGGCAAAGACAGATTGGAAAACGCCTCGCCCTCTAACAGACCTGCGTTATCTTCGATAAGAAATGGCGCACTGCCTTTCACAAAGTGAATGCGATCCGCCATGTAGGCCCGGGTCTCTGCCGGAAAATCATACCAAGGTGTTCCGTCGCCCCAAACCCGATTAAAAGCGCGCGCAGCTTGATGAAAATCCCCACGTTCGATTGTGGCCGCGTATTCTGCCAATTCTGCTTCGTGTGCCTTAAAACGTTCAGGTTGATCCTTGCGCGCAGCCGCCAGAAAAACCGGCTCGAATAACGTCAAAGAAAGCACGCGGTCCGGTGCGTCCAGTGCCATGCGCAATGCAACCGTTCCGCCATAGGAATGCCCAACAAGATGCATGGGTTCCATTAAGACGTCTAACCCCCAATCCGTCGCTAATCGATGTTGGTCTTGATCGAGGGGCCAATCCGGGCTTTTCCCGTGGTTGGGTAAATCGAACGCGGTAACTTCTGCCGTGCCGTGCATGGCGCGGGTGAACCCTTTCCATGCCCCGGAATGTGCTAATGTGCAGTGAATGGCCAAAACCCGCGCCGATCCATGACCCGCGCGGGTTACAAATGGCGTCAAAGGGTGCCCGACAGATGGGCATCAAGATCTTCGATCCGATCCTGCCCCCAAAACCTTTGATCTGTTTTGTTGACGACATAAAACGGCGCCCCAAACGCGCCAGCCTTTACAGCGTCTTCCAGATTGCGCGCATAGGTGTCGGCCCCGGTCAACAGCCCGCTATCCGCAAGTGCTGGATCAAACCCAGCTTCTTCCAAACAGGCTTTGACAACATCATCGTCAGCGATGTTTTTCTGGTCTGCAAAAACGCTGCGCACATAAGCATAGACAAGTGCACCCAAGTCCCCACCCCCTGCTGCTTGTGCTGCGATCACCGCATAGGACGACGGGGCCGCATTTGTCGGCCAATGCGCAGGTTTAAGGTGAAAGGGCGTTCCAAGCTTCTTTGCCGCACGCGTCAATTCTTGTGCGCGATATTCCACACGGCTGATGTGCCGATCCTTGGGGGAAACGCCCCCCGTCCGGGCAAACAGTGCCATAATATCCAGTGGCTTGTAATGAACGCTCGCCCCATGGCGTTTCGCCACTTCTTCAAAGCGTTTCCCGGCCAAGTAGGTATAGGGAGAGATTGTCGCAAAGTAATAGTCGATATCAGCCATAATTTTCGCCTTCTGTATGGGCCACGTCTTTGCCGCACGGTAAGGCCGTGTTAAGCGAAGTCAACGTCACGAATCTGTCACATTCTGGCTTGTCGAAGGGGAATACCGCATGCCGCAAGCGCAAGAACCGAAACTGATCTCGGGCAATGCCAATCAACCACTCGCGAAAGCTATTGCACGGCGAATGACAATGCATCGCGGCATAGCGGTCAATCTGATCGACGCGAGGGTCGAACGCTTCAATGACGGCGAAATATTTGTCGAAGTTTACGAAAACGTGCGCGGCGAAGATATGTTTATCATTCAGCCGACATCGAACCCTGCCAACGACAACCTGATGGAACTGCTGATCATGTGCGACGCATTGCGTCGATCTTCGGCAACGCGCATCACCGCCGTTATCCCCTATTTTGGATATGCGCGTCAGGACAGACGCACAAAGGCGCGCACGCCCATTTCCGCCAAACTGGTCGCGAATATGCTTGTTTCTGCTGGAGTGGAACGCGTGTTGACGATGGACTTGCACGCCGCACAGATTCAAGGGTTCTTCGATATTCCGGTCGACAACCTCTATGCGTCGCCAATTTTTGCTTTGGATATCAAAGATAATTTCGCGGGACGCATGTCGGATATTATGGTCGTCTCACCAGATGTCGGCGGCGTTGCACGTGCGCGCGAATTGGCCAAACGCATCAATGCGCCTTTATCGATTGTGGACAAACGTCGTGAAAAACCTGGTGAAATCGCTGAAATGACTGTGATAGGGGATGTCAAAGACAAAGTCTGCCTGATCGTAGACGACATTTGCGACACTGCTGGTACGTTGTGTAAGGCGGCAGAGGTTCTTATCGAAAATGGCGCAAAAGAAGTGCACTCCTACATTACGCATGGCGTTTTATCGGGCCCTGCCGTCGAAAGAATCTCAAAATCAGTCATGAAAACGCTCGTCGTCACGGATAGCATCGCCGCGACAGATGCCATTCGAGCAACGCCAAACATTCGAATTGTCCCAACAGCGCCTATCTTTGCGCAAGCCATTTTGAATATCTGGAACGGCACCAGTGTTTCGTCACTATTTGACGATTCCACATTGGGTCCGATCTATGACGGAATGTACGCGGCCGAGTAACGCGAGCGACCAAGGGTCGGCGGGTGGGCGCATTTGGCCCTTGGGCCAAACAGAGCCGCCCGTGACCCGACCGATCTTACAATCCCGCAGACACGCGCCGCACCGTCGCAAGACGCGCCGCATTCGGTGGATGTGTCCCCAAAAACCGATCACCCGGGTCCGGAATCCGGTTAAAGAACTGCGCACCCCGCACCGCTGAAAACCCAGATCGCACCGTAATCACTGTCCCTAACGCATCAGCTTCCAATTCAAATTCTTTGGAATACGACCGTGCGCCCAGCGCCGCGCCCAACTGCTGCGCACGTTCAACATCAGCGACTGTTCCCCCCGTCGCCGTCGCCAAACCACCTAAAAATACGGCACCCGCGACTGCGTTTTGTTGTCCCCTTGCGATATGGCCCTCAATATGATGCGCAGCTTCATGACCCATCACAAACGCGATTTCATCTATATTGCGCGCGTCATTCAACAAAGCGAGTGTGAAAATAATAATGGGGCGCCCATCTTCATCAAGCGTTTGAAAGGCATTGGCTGGCTTTCCCCGTTCATCATCAACGACGATTAGGAAATCACAATTTACACCCCGTGTCCGACGTTCACATTCGCGCTCTGCGACCGGCTCCATCGTCTGGACAACTTGGACAAAGGCACGTTGGGTCGCACCCGCCCCGCGCAGCTCATCCACATCACTGTTCGCATTTGTCCCCGTCGTCGAAGGCCCACTCACATCGGGGGCAGGCAATTCAGTACATGCAATCAACGTTGTCGAAAGAAACAATGCACAAAGATATCTTAACATGTCGTCCTCAATTTCGTGGCAGGCCCATACGCGTGCTGGCCGTCATCAGCAGATACAATAACATCTGTGTCCAGTCCGACCAGACCCGATCACGCAGCCGTGCGATCTACTTGCAATCCCATTATGTCCAGATAGGTTGATCATATGTTTACAATCGAACACGAATTCGATGCGACCGTCATTACGCTTGTCGACGATGGCCGCACCCCTTTACAAGAAGACGTCGTCGTCAACAGTTTTGCAGAATGCGTCACCATAGAACAGTTCGATTCGCGCACAGATCAAATGGTCCGCGTGACTCTGTCGCCCGAACAATTGCGCGATCTGGCGGCGGCTCTCGATCTTCCTGAAGGTGTTTACAGTTTGGCCCGCCCAACCGGCAGCGGTTAACAACGGCACGTGCCATCACCGTAACCATTGCTTGTTCAAAAAGATCTGAAAATTGTCTTTTCCCTGCCGACAACTGTCTCTAGGCTTCGGCCGACGCACGGGGAGAACACGCAATGGCAACCGGTCAGAACATTCGCACGTATTTCGAAGGCCGTTGGCATGATGGCGATGTGTATACCATGCGCGCGGCAGATCACGGCAGTTGGCTGGGTACCACAGTCTTTGATGGCGCGCGCTACTTTGATGGGCTGGCCCCGGATCTTGAGGCACATTGCGAACGGGTCAATCGCTCTGCCACCGCTTTGATGATAACTCCAACTGTTTCAACATCCGAAATGATCGATATCGCGTGGGAAGGGTTGCGCAAGTTTTCGGAAAAAAGCGCAGTCTATATCCGTCCGATGTATTGGGCCATTGATGGTGACATGACTGCGATCGTCCCAAAAGAAGGGTCCACGGGATTTGCGTTATGTCTGGAAGAAATTCCCATGGCCGCCGCTGATGTTGCTGCAACATTAACCCGAACCCGGTTTCGCCGCCCCGTCATGGAAGACGCCGTGGTCAACGCCAAAGCAGGCTGCCTTTATCCTAACAACGCGCGCATGCTTACCGAGGCCCGCGCCAAAGGGTTCAATAACGCGCTGGTGGCAGATGCAATTGGCAATGTTGCAGAAACGGCAACCGCCAATATCTTTATGGTTAAGGATGGAACAGTGTTTACGCCAGTTCCAAACGGTACATTCTTGGCTGGAATCACGCGCGCACGGCACATTTCAAATTTTAAAGCCAACGGAATAGACGTCATCGAAGACGTCCTAAGTTTTGAACGATTCCACGACGCTGACGAGGTATTCATGTCCGGCAACATGAACAAGGTCACGCCGATCAAAGCCTTTGATGACACACAATATCAAATCGGACCAATTACACGTCAGGTCCGCGAGATGTATTGGGATTGGGCTCTGACCAACAAACCATGACAATTGCGGCGTTGCGCCATGCGCGCCCATAGGTCATGCTGAAACCGATACTGAACCGGGGTTTGAAGAAATGCGCAAATTTCTTGTCGTGCTGGATGACAGCCGGGAATGCTTGAACGCCATGCGATTTGCAGCGATGCGCGCCGCGCATACTGGCGGAGGCGTGGCCATACTTTCGGTGATTGCACCAGAAGAGTTCAATCACTGGATTGGCGTTGGCGCTGTAATGCGAGAAGAAGCGCGCGAACGCATAGAAGTGCATTTCGAAGTGTTTGCGAAATGGATGCGGGACAGACAGCATGTCGATCCAGAGCTAATCATCCGAGAAGGGCAACCTTTGGATGAAATCGTCGAGCATATCCGGCAAGATTCTGACATTGGCGTCTTGGTCTTGGGGGCTGGCACTGGCAAAAAGGGGCCCGGCCCGTTGGTCACTCAGCTGTCTCGCAACTCGGGCGCTTTGCCGATCCCAATCACAATTGTTCCCGGCGATCTAAGCAAAGAAAAGCTTGAAGCCATCACCTGACAGAAACATGAAATCACTCGACTTTTTCAGCGTTCGGCCGTCCTTTGTCCGCGGCAGGCAAGCGTGATCGATTGATTGAATAAATCAAATTGAAGACAGTTCAAACTCGCCGGTCATTCGAAAATCTGCCACAAGTTTTATCGTCCGGTCGCGGTGATTGCTGACATTATCGTTTAGAATCATTCCAAACTCTTGACACCACGCGGGTCCATCCGCATATCTGTTGAACCTGCGAGAAAGGGTCGAGCAATGTTCATCCAAACCGAATCCACACCAAACCCTGCGACACTGAAATTCCTTCCCGGACAAACAGTGCTTGAAATGGGAACGGCCGATTTTCCGACACCCGATGCAGGCGAGAAATCTCCGTTGGCTAAACGTATTTTTTCAGTGGACGGCGTTACGGGTGTTTTCTTTGGAACCGACTTTGTCACTGTGACCAAAGCGGATGCCACAGATTGGGACCATATCAAGCCAGCGATTCTGGGCGCGGTCATGGAACATTACCAGTCGGGTCAGCCTGTCATGGAAGGTGATCACCAGCCAGCCTCGGGTCATGCGGCCCATGAAGGCGAAGATTCGGGCATTGTGGATCAGATCAAGGAATTGTTGGATACGCGGGTGCGCCCTGCAGTCGCCCAAGACGGCGGCGACATCACGTTTCATGGGTTTGATCGCGGTATTGTCTATCTTCACATGCAAGGCGCGTGCGCCAATTGCCCATCGTCGACACTGACGCTTAAGATGGGTATCGAAAACTTGCTGCGGCACTATATTCCCGAAGTGACCGAAGTGCGCCCAGTGGCCGTCTGAGGCCACTGCAAGCCCAGTTACAGTGTGATGAAGACCGATTCACTTATCTTATCCTTTGACACGTCGGCTGCGCATTGCGCGGCCGCTTTGAGTTCAAATGATGCGGTGCTCGATTCCATTTACGAACCGATGGAAAAGGGCCAAAATGAACGCCTGATCGTGTTGCTTGAGGATCTTTTGACCCGCCAAAATGCAAGCTGGTCTGATCTGGATGCTGTGGCTGTCGGTGTTGGCCCCGGAAATTTCACTGGCATCCGCATTGGGATATCTGCGGCGCGCGGTTTGTCCCTTGGACTGGACATACCAGCCTATGGCATCAACGGGTTTGAGCAACGCAAAGACGTGCTTAAAGAAAACGGCCTGAATTGCGTTCCTGCCCCCCGAGACCAGTTTTTCGTTGACTTACCTGAAGGACCGCAGTTGCTATCCCAAGACGAAGCGGAACAACTGGGTCAGCCGATATTGCCCGATCCAGACCCCTTGTTATTGGTCAGTGCAATTGGAAACCTGGCGCGGGCCGCCTGGCCGACCCCGCCTGCAACGCCCCCTGCCCCGCTGTATATCAAACCTCCGGACGCGGCCCCATCCCGTGATGCGCCACCCCAGATTTTAGATGACGCCTGACTTAATGGCGCAATTACACGCCAAGTGCTTTCCACAACGCGCCTGGTCTGTCGCAGAATTCGAAAGCCTTTCGAACCAAAATGGTTGCATCATACAGTCGACCCCTGAAAACACAGGCTTTGTTCTGGCTCGATCTGTTCTGGACGAAGCTGAAATCCTGACGATTGCGGTCGATCCTGCGTTTCGTCGTCGCGGTCACGGGCGTCTTTTGATGCAAACCCTAAGCGATCAGCTTGTCGAATTGAGCCCGCCTTGCCCAACACTGTTCTTGGACGTCAGCGCCAACAATATTCCTGCTTATAATTTGTACATTCAATTGGGTTTTGTAGAAACCGGCAGACGCAAGGGATATTACCACGATAAGGCCGGTCAAACCGCCGACGCCGTGCTTATGAAAGCATCTTGCCCTTTGGTCAGATGATCGAAACCTGATCCAAACACTTAAAAAGCGGTTGACGCTCACGGGGACGTGCGGCCTAATCCCGTATGATCTAAATGATCTCGGGTCGTATCGAACTGCCAGAACGGCCCCAGCAACGAATTTGGGAGACACATATGACATTCATGAAGAAGCTTTTGAGCGCGACAGCCGCAATGGCGTTGAGCGCCGGGGCCGCTTTGGCCGAACCCGCCATCATTTTTGATCTTGGCGGCAAATTCGACAAAAGTTTCAACGAAGCCGCTTTTGGCGGTGCGCAGCGTTGGGCCGAGGAAACTGGCGGTACATTCCGCGAAATCGAACTGCAATCCGAAGCACAGCGTGAACAAGCATTGCGTCGCTTTGCCGAAGCGGGTGCCAACCCGATCGTCATGGCCGGCTTCGCATTTGCTGATGCATTGAGCCAAGTCGCAGTGGATTACCCAGACACAAAGTTTGCAGTGATCGACGTAAACTGGCTTGACCTGCCAAACGTGCGCGGCATCGGCTTTGCCGAACATGAAGGATCATATCTTGTTGGTATGATGGCGGCACAAGCATCAAAATCTGGCACAGTTGGCTTTATCGGCGGAATGGACATCCCACTGATCCGCAAATTCGCCTGTGGCTATGCCCAAGGCGTCAAAGCCGTAAACGCTGACGCAACGGTTGTTGCGAACATGACCGGGACAACGCCAGCAGCATGGAATGATCCGGTAAAAGGATCAGAGCTGACAAAAGCACAAATCAGCCAAGGCGCTGATGTTGTATATGCCGCCGCTGGCGGTACAGGTGTTGGCGTTCTGCAGACTGCCGCTGACGAGGGCATTTTGTCCATCGGTGTGGACAGCAACCAAAACTATTTGCACTCAGGCAAAGTTCTGACATCCATGATGAAGCGCGTGGACAACGCTGTATTTGATGCGTTCACACAGGGCGTTGATCTGGAAACAGGCAACTTCACCATGGGTCTGGCAAATGGCGGTGTTGGCTATGCGCTGGACGAACACAACGCAGCATTGGTGTCTGACGACATGAAATCCACAGTGGACGGTGCTTCGTCAAAGATCGCGGATGGGTCATTGGCTGTACACGACTACACATCGGATGACAGCTGCCCAGCACTGAACTTCTAAGCCACGTTGGCAAATGGACAAAGGCCGCGCGATCAACCTCGCGCGGCCTTTTTTAGTTCTGGGCGTGGACCTTGCAGGCTTGCCAATGGAAGCCTGCAAGTCAGCGGATTATGTGATGTTGCACAAGAATTGCCACAACACACCAAATTCACGCAGGAAACATACGCTCGGGGCTGGGCAAACCTCAAAAGCTCTGCAAAAGTGGCTGACTAGACAGTGAGTGGGGACTCGAAAGATGGTGGCGCCAGCGATTGAACTCAGAGGCATTTCAAAAGCCTTTGGCCCAGTCCAGGCAAACAAGGACATTTCGATCTCTGTTATGCCCGGCACGATCCACGGGATTATCGGTGAAAACGGTGCCGGTAAATCTACGCTCATGTCGATTTTGTACGGATTTTATAAAGCAGATGCCGGTGAGATTTTCATCGCGGGCAACAAGACGCAAATTCCCGACAGTCAGGCCGCAATTGCGGCTGGCATTGGAATGGTTTTCCAGCATTTTAAGCTGGTCGAAAATTTCACCGTCCTCGAGAATATTATTCTTGGTGCCGAGGACGGACAGTTGTTGCGTCCCTCGTTGACCAAGGCACGAAAGACGTTGCTTGAGCTTGCCGAAGAATACGAGCTGAATGTCGACCCTGATGCTGTTATCGAAGACATTGGCGTGGGGATGCAGCAGCGTGTTGAAATCCTAAAGGCGCTTTATCGACAGGCCGATATTCTGATTCTGGACGAACCAACGGGTGTGTTGACGCCTGCAGAAGCCGATCAGTTGTTCCGCATCCTCGAGCGCCTGAAAGAAGAAGGCAAAACGATCATCCTAATCACGCACAAGCTGCGCGAGATTATGGATACAACAGACACCGTTAGCGTCATGCGGCGCGGTGAAATGACAGCAACTGTCAAAACCGCAGAAACCAGCCCTCCCGAGCTGGCTGAATTGATGGTCGGGCGTAAGGTGCTGTTGCGTGTTGACAAAACACCGGCACAGCCGCGCGATGTTGTTTTGGACGTGAAGGATTTGCGCGTCAGCGACGACAAAGGCGTGCAGCGTCTGAAAGGCATCGACCTTCAGGTGCGCGCGGGCGAAATTCTCGGGATCGCGGGCGTTGCGGGCAATGGTCAGTCCGAACTGCTCGAGGTGTTGGGCGGCTATATGACTGGCAAGGGCGTCGTGGAGTTGAATGGGAAACCGATTGATCTGACCGGGAAAAACTCGGACGGGCAATCGCGCCGCGCAAACGGTATTGCCCATGTGCCCGAAGATCGCCAACGCGAAGGCTTGATCATGGATTTCACCGCGTGGGAAAACACCGCGTTTGGATATCACCGGGACGCTGCTTATAAATCCGGCATCTTGATGGACAATGCCGCCATAAAGGCCGACACCGAAGCGAAAATGGAACGTTTTGATGTGCGCCCCCCCGATCCACGGCTGGCCGCAAAGAATTTTTCAGGCGGCAATCAGCAAAAAATCGTTCTGGCACGTGAAATCGAACGCAAACCCGAATTGTTGTTGGTCGGCCAACCAACCCGCGGTGTAGATATCGGCGCAATCGAATTCATCCACCAACAGATTGTCGCCCTGCGCGATGAAGGCAAGGCCATCTTGCTTGTTTCTGTCGAGTTGGACGAGATCATGGGTTTGTCAGATCGCATCGCCGTCATGTTTGACGGCGAGATCATGGGCGAACGTCTTCCGAATGCGACGGATGAAAAAGAACTTGGGTTGTTAATGGCGGGAATAACCGACGCCGACATAGCTCATCCCATTGAAGGGGCGCAATAAGATGCAAAAGATGCCGCAATGGGCCGAAGTCTTTCTTGTTCCGCTGATCTCTTTGTTTTTGGCCGCTGCATTATCTGCATTGGTCATTTTGGCAATTGGTGAAGACCCGGTTGAAGCTGTGAAGCTGATGGTCACCGGGTCGGTGACAACGACATACGGGTGGGGTTACACCCTGTATTACGCAACAAATTTCGTGTTCACCGGGTTGGCCGTCTCAGTCGCCTATCATGCTGGGTTGTTCAATATCGGCGGCGAAGGTCAAGCCACACTTGGCGGTCTTGGCGTTGCCCTTGTTTGCCTGATGATCGACTGGCCACATTGGTCATTGGCAATTATTGCGGCCATCCTTGGGTCAGCGGCCTTTGGTGCGCTATGGGCGCTTATACCCGCCTATTTACAGGCCAAACGCGGCAGCCACATCGTGATCACGACGATCATGTTCAACTATATCGCCTCTGCGTTCCTTGTTTATGTTCTGGTCAATGTTCTGCGCCCACCAGGGGCAATGGATCCGGCATCCGCACGGTTTTCAGAAGCCGTTAAATTGCCATCGCTCCATGACATTCTGGGCGTCTTTGGTATCGAGTTTTCGAAAGCAGCGCCCGCCAATATTTCACTGATTGTCGCCATCGCCGCCTGTGTCTTGGTCTGGATTTTGATCTGGCGCACGCGTTTGGGCTACGAAATCCGAAGCCTTGGGAAATCCGAAAGCGCTGCGCGATACGCAGGCATTCCACCTGCGAAAATCATCATCATCACAATGTTGATTTCAGGCGGATTGGCGGGATGCATGGCGATCAATAACGTCATGGGCGAAGCGGAACGCCTTGTGCTGAACGCAACAGAAGGCGCTGGTTTTATCGGCATCGCGGTCGCGCTTATGGGGCGCAATCACCCTGTCGGCGTGCTGCTTGCCGCGATCCTGTTCGGGTTCCTCTATCAAGGCGGCGCAGAGCTGGCCCTATGGACGTCTATCCCGCGCGAACTGATTGTCGTGATCCAAGCGCTTGTTATCCTATTCACTGGCGCATTGGACAACTTGGTGCGGATGCCGCTTGAACGTCTCTTCCTCGCATTTGACAGAAAGCCCGGATAATGGATTTCGCAACACTCATCCAACTTCTCGATTCCACGGTCCGGTCTGCCATACCGCTTTTGTTCGCATGCCTTGCGGGATTATATTCCGAACGGGCCGGGATTTTTGACATTGGCCTCGAAGGCAAGATGTTGGCGGCCGCGATGTTCTCTGCCGCTTTCGCCGCCATCAGCGGATCTGTTTGGGTTGGATTGATGGCAGGCATCGGTGCATCGATGTTGCTAAGCCTTTTGCACGGCGTCGCGTCGATCACCTTTCGAGGCAATCAGTTGATTTCCGGCGTCGCCATTAATTTTCTAGCGGCAGGTATTACCGTTCTTGTCGCGCAGGCGTGGTTTGGTCAGGGCGGTCGGACACCCCAATTGTCTGGCGACGCACGCTTTGAACCCATCACGCTGCCTTTTGCCGACCAAGTTGCTGATGTCCCCTATTTCGGCCCAATCTATTCGGAACTGATTTCGGGACATTCCGTATTGGTCTATGTCGGCTTCCTTGCCGTGCCCCTGACATGGTGGGTGCTGTACCGCACCCGGTTTGGGTTGCGCCTGCGGGCCGTCGGTGAAAACCCTGCAGCTGTTGATACCGCGGGTGTTTCGGTGGTCGGATTACGATACGCTGCCATTTGTATCTGCGGCGTGCTGTGCGGATTGGCTGGCGCATATCTGTCCACTGCGTTGCAAGCCGGTTTCGTCAAGGACATGTCATCGGGGCGCGGGTTTATCGCGCTGGCCGCACTTATCTTTGCGAAATGGCGGCCTTGGTATGCGTTGGGTGCAACATTGCTGTTTGGATTGTTCACCGCATTGGAAACCCGCCCTGACGTGATCGAGGCCGTGATTGGTTTCAAGGTCCAGGGTCAGCTCTTGGGCGCGTTGCCCTATATCATGACCGTGATCATCCTGGCTGGGTTCGTCGGCAAGGCCATTCCGCCGCGTGCAGGTGGGCAGCCCTACGTCAAAGAACGTTGAAACCGATCGCGACTTCATACGTCCAGCTCCGCAATTCAGGTGAGTCCAATTTGCACCTGCGCACTCTGACACCTTGATTTTGCACCTGCAGCAGGATTAGGACAGGACATGCAAATATACCTCCCTATTGCTGAGGTGTCGGTGAACGCCTTTCTTCTTCTAGGTCTTGGTGGTCTAGTTGGAATTCTGTCGGGCATGTTTGGCGTTGGTGGCGGGTTTCTTATGACGCCATTGCTGTTCTTTATTGGCATTCCCCCTGCCGTTGCTGTTGCCACCGAAGCCAACCAGATTGTGGCATCGTCATTCTCAGGTGTCCTGGCGCATCTCAGGCGAAAGACCGTTGACCTTAGGATGGGCACCGTCTTGTTGATCGGCGGGCTTTTTGGGGCTGCACTTGGTGTCGTGGTCTTTAATTATTTGAAATCCTTGGGCCAAGTCGATTTGCTTGTCCGGCTTTGCTATGTTGTCTTTCTGGGTATCATCGGTGGACTGATGTTCATCGAAAGCCTGCGAGCTTTGCGCAAGTCCGCGAACGGCGTTTCGCTGCCGTCTCGTCGCAAACACGGTCTTATCCATAAGCTGCCATTCAAAATGCGGTTCCGTGTGTCGGGCCTTTATATCTCAGTCATCCCGCCTCTTTTGGTTGGATTGTGCGTTGGTATTCTGGCCGCGATCATGGGTGTTGGTGGTGGATTTATCATGGTCCCTGCCATGATCTATTTGCTTGGCATGCCCACAAAGGTGGTTGTTGGCACGTCGCTGTTTCAGATCATCTTTGTCACGGCGTTCACCACATTGCTGCACGCCACGACAAACTTTACCGTTGATATCGTTCTGGCCGTCCTGCTGCTGGTTGGCGGCGTTATTGGTGCACAGATCGGGGCACGCATCGGTGTAAAAATGAAAGCCGAACAGCTCCGTATCCTGTTGGCACTTATGGTGTTGGCTGTGTGCGGGAAATTGGCTCTCGATCTTCTGATTATGCCGAGCGAGCTCTACTCGCTTGGCGCAGCAGGAGGTCACTGATGCGCAATCTGCTTGTTTGCCTTTTGCTTCTGGTCAGTCCCGCATGGGCAGAGAGCGTTGTGCTTGGGCTGAGCCAAGACGAGGTCGCAATCACCACCAGTTTTGACGGCTCGGAAATTTTGATTTTTGGCGCGGTTAAACGCGAAGCGCCAATTCCCGAAGGTCCGCCGCTGCACGTGCTGATCACAGTCGCCAGCCCGTCCGAACCCATTACAGTGCGCCGAAAAGAAAAACGTTTCGGTATCTGGATCAATACAGAATCTGTCGAGATCGATGCCGCGCCAAGTTACTATGCTGTTGCAACAAGTGGCCCCTTTTCCGAAGTGATCAGCAATGTAGATGACCTGCGGCACAAGATTTCCATTCCGCGCGCAATTCGCTCTGTTGGAGCGCCGTCGTCGATCAATAACGCGTCAAGCTTTACCGAAGCGTTGATCCGCATCCGGTCTAACAGTGAGCAATATCAAGTTTTGGAAAATCAGGTGGTCATTGACGACCAAACTTTGTTCCGGGCGCGCGTACGTTTGCCCGCCGCCCTGTCCGAAGGGGACTATGCCACCCGCATTTTCTTGACCCGCAACGGATCTGTTATTTCTAGCTTTGAAACCAGCATCGACGTGCGCAAAGTTGGACTTGAACGATGGCTGTATTCAATGAGCCGCGAACAATCGCTGTTATACGGCCTTATGTCACTTGCGATTGCGATTGCTGCGGGTTGGGGTGCTTCGGCTGCGTTTTCGCTGATCTTGCGCAACTAAGGCCTTAACCGCGCCCTACATAAGGCATTCGGTTTGCCATCACCGTCATGAACAAGACGTTTGCTTCCAATGGCAGGGACGCCATGTGCATGACCGAACGCGCAACGTCATCAACCGCCATTGTCGGCATATCGGGAATTTGGGCTTTCATTGCGGCCACCATTTCGCTTTCTGCGTTGCCGATATCGATCTGCCCGCATGCGATGTTCAAATCACGTCCATCAAGGCTGAGTTGTCGAGTCATTCCAGTGATGGCATGTTTCGTGGTCGTATAAGTTATCGCGTTTTCGCGTGGCACATGCGCCGATATCGAACCATTGTTGATGATGCGCCCGCCGCCCTGTTTTCGCATCTGCGCAAACGCGGCCCGCGCGCACAAAAACATGCCCGTCAAGTTTACATCAAGGGCGCGTTTCCAATCTTCAATCGGGGTTTCATCAATCGGCGCCGCTGGAACAAAGATACCAGCGTTATTGAATAAAACGTCCAACTGCCCCGTGCGTTCCACCAACAAAGCCACGCATTTCTCGATGTCTTTTTCCTGCGTCACATCACCGGGCAAGGCCAATGCGTTTTCGTAACGATTTGCGATCTCGTCCAGTGGTTCAACCCGGCGCGCCATCAGGCCAACCGCCCACCCCGCTTGCAAAAAATGTTCAGCCGTCGCGCGCCCAATGCCCGAGCTTGCCCCTGTGATCAGAATAGTTTTCATGACTCTTCCTCTGTCTGTTCCAACGTCAGCGGCGCTTGGGCCACCGCCTTGAGATCATCCACCCGAAGTGCACCATTGGGTTTGGACAAACGTGGACGAATAACCCAATGAAGGCGTTCTTGCGCACGGGTAATCGCCACATAAGCCAATCGTTTCCACAAAGGCTGACCCGCCTCGGTGCGGCCTGCGCGAGCTGCTGCCCACAGATCCGGAGCAAACACCTGAACCGTTTCCCATTGCGACCCTTGCGCCTTGTGAATCGTAACTGCCGCCCCGTGTAAAAACGTGGCACCCATTCGCGCAGCATAAGGAATAAAGGGTTCTTCTTCGTTCGGTTTTTCAATTTTCACAATCGATGCTGCGCTTATCTGCGGGTCTAGCGCGCCAACGACATGAAGCTTGGAAAACCCCGGCTTTCGGCCCGGTCCAAGATAGATGACCTGCGCGCCTTTGATCAAACCGCGTGCTTCCAGATCAAGGCGTTTCTTGCGGTGCTTCAGGGGCAATTCCAATCCGTCACAAATCAACGGCTCGCCTTCTAGCAACATGTCATCAGGGGCGTCGTACACTTGCCGGAACGCATTGATCAGTCGAATGCGCGTCGCATTGCGCCAGACCAAAACTGGGCTACGCGCCATCATGTCGACTTCAACGCGTTGCCCCCAAACAACCCGGTCATCCTTTTGTGCCGCGTCCTGCACCATCTGTTCGAAATCTTCAAAGGACAGCGCCGGGTCCGCTAAAGCATGCGCCAAATCCAGAATAGGGTTGTCCGCTTCTTGTCGGTGAATACGGCTCAGGTGTTTGACGCGCGTTTCCGGTAAACTGTCAAACACCATCGCGCCGGATTGATTGACAGGGGCCAACTGGGCCGGATCCCCAAACAAAAGCAATGTTGGGAAAATCTCTTTCAGATCCTGAAACTGGCGGTCATCAAGCATCGAAGATTCATCGACAAAACCGATATCAAGCGGTTCTTCGCGTCGCTTCCACCCGGTGATAAAATCTGAACCACGCAACCCGGCCGCAGCCAAAGCACCGGGAATGGATTTATTGTTTTGGTAGAATGCAAACGCACGATCCAATGCTTGATCTGTAAGACCTTCAACATCGGGGCGTTCGCCATTTCCGGCCAGCCATTCCGCGATACGTTCGTATTCGGGGTCATAGACCGGCGTATATAAAATCCGATGGATCGTCGTTGCCGGAACACCGCGCAGCCGCAAAACACTGGCTGCTTTGTTCGTTGGCGCAAGAATGGCCAGCGTGCGTCGGTCTTTGCGCTTGCGGGATTCATAGTCGCCGGAAACAATGTCGACGCCCGCCCCTTCCAACGCTTTGTAAAGCTCGGCCAACAGCATTGTCTTGCCGGAACCCGCTTTGCCGGTCACAGCCATTACGCCAGTGCCTGCTTCGCGCGGGGGCATGAGTAAACTGTCGTCCAGGTTCACCCCAGACTGCGCCAGCAACTGGCTGATGTCATCATAGGTGCTGGCTTGGTCGTCAGAAAATGTAAGAGCAGTTGTCATGCGCGGGACCCTATAGCCGGGTCCCGGCAGGGGCCAGAGCGATCAGGCGATTGCGGCTAACTTCTGTGATGCAGAATGTTCGCCGAACGCCCGATCAAACCACAGACGTGACAGTGACACGGAAACACCGGCCCGTCGCGCCACCCGTGCCTGTGCCTCAGGTTCAAAGTGCCACAATCCGACGCTAATTTTGTCGCGTCCCTCACCGCTTGCACCAAGCACATCAGGCGAGGATCCAATCATTCGGTAAATACGCACCATCCGCGCATCAAAAACGCCCACAAAGTGATGAATATCAAAGTTTTGCATGATTTCGCCACCCGCTAGCATCAGGGCTGCGGCCACGTGGCTGCCCGCCCCTTGCGACAGACAAAACCGCGTACATTCCCAGATTGTCGGGCTTGTGATTGGACCACTCATCAGATCGCCAAAATGTTCGTTGACCATGGTGCGTCCCGTTGTCGGCAGAAACCGCATGGAACCACCATGTGAACCGTCGGCTTGCTCCCAAATCACGTAAAGCGGATCAAGCTCGTCATATTGATCAACCTCCATGCCGTCACGATCAACAGTCACATCCCATCCCAATCGCGTCTGAAATTGATCAGCGCGGTCGCGAAACATTGTATCGCGTAATTTTGGGAATTTGTGCAGGTCGTGGCCATAAACATAACGCAGCATGAAGCTCTCCTTGTTCGCTCTGGGGCCTCCCGAACCCCGGTGTAAACAAAGCTCTACAGCCAATAATGTTAACGAATTGGCACATGTCCGCGCGTCACAATCACAGCGCTCGCAACGCTGTCACACGACGATCAAACCTCGGCTCATCGCGCGTGCAACGGCGTGGGTGGTGTTCATCGCGCCCAGTTTAAAACGCGCACTTTCGATATAAACACGCAAAGTATGTTATGATATTTCAAGGCTTTGTGCGACTTGCGCCCGGTTGTACCCCATTGCCAGCATTGTCATGGCATCCACTTCTCGTGGGCTTAAACCTCGCGCTGCTTCAGGTTGACGATCCGGCTCAAAGTCGAGCGCTTTTTCATTAAAATAGTGTGCAATTAAAATCAAATCGCGACGATGAGTGTCCGTCCAGCCCCCCCAATCCGCATCGCTGGATGTGTGATTTACTGTAAAAAGAGCAAATTGCCCGTTAGGACCTCGAATCGGGACCGAAAAGCCCTGATTGCCTAGGCCGTATTCCATCGCCTCTGTCTGAAAGGCCCGAGCGGCTTTTGACGACCAGTCGAGCCGCTTCCAATCCACCGGGTGAAATTGCTGGAAACATCCAACGATGACTGGATCGACCCGAAGAAAATTTTGCTCTAGATAACGATCGCGCCAAGCGTCTGAATAGGTTCCGCATCCGTATTGATCTCCCGCGCTGTCGACCCAATGATAGACGACATGGTCTACGTTGTAATGTTCTTGCAGTTGTTCTGTTGCCGCTTGCAAAGCCACCAAGCCTTCAGCGCGTTCCAACTCCTCCAATATATTTTCCAGCCGAAGCGCAGCCGTCCGAGCCAATTGCATGCTCACTTTCCTTTAGTGTAGCAATCTCGGCCATCGCCACAATCGACGTATCATCCAACTGCTCAGCTAGGGCTGGCATGTTGTTGTCACGCGCGAATGATTTCAGGTCCGAAAGTACGTCCAATATCCATTCTCTTCTCATGCTAGCTCACCTCCAGATGGTTAATGATCGATTAACACAACTATAACCTGCATCAATTAGCCGAAGAAACCCGCGTATTTCCCCTCCTCAGAAATGGCGAGGGAGAAAATTACAACCTACTGAAAAGATTGGCCCCACACTTTAAGATAGAAAATTTCGCGGGCAATCCAAACGATTCGAAGGCTTTTTCAAGAGGAATCACCGCAGTCGGCACCTTAACGCCGAGCGTCCAAAACGTCCTCAAGCGTGCGCAGCCCAGTTTTGGGTGCTTGAACCAAAACACTCATGTTCCCCGGCTTGTGTTCGTTTCGCAGCATCCTCATGTGCGCTTCCGGCAGGTCACCCCAAGGAAAGACTTCGGACATACATGGATCAAGGCGGCGTTCGACCATCAGTTTATTTGCCGCTGAGGCTTGCTTGAGATGCGCAAAATGCGATCCCTGCAACCGCTTTTGGTGCATCCACATATAACGCACGTCGAATGTGAGGTTATACCCTGTCGTGCCCGCACAAATCACGACCATGCCACCTTTTTTCACAACAAACGTCGAAACCGGAAACGTGCTTTCGCCGGGATGTTCGAACACAAGATCGACATTCACACCCTTGCCCGTGATGTCCCAGATCGCTTTGCCAAATTTACGCGCTTCTTTAAACCATTCCGCATATTCCGGCGTGTTGACCGGAGGCAATTGGCCCCAACAATTAAAATCCTTACGATTAATGACGCCCTTAGCGCCAAGATCCATAACGAAATCACGTTTGCTTTCATCGCTGATAACACCAATTGCGTTTGCGCCTGCTGTGTTGATCAATTGGATTGCATAAGATCCCAAACCACCTGATGCCCCCCAAACCAAAACGTTCTGACCCGGCTTCAAATCATGTGGCTCGTGCCCAAACAGCATCCGATATGCCGTTGCAAGGGTCAGCGTATAGCAGGCGCTTTCTTCCCATGTCAGATGTTTCGGGCGTGGCATAAGTTGCTGGGATTGCACTGCCGTGAATTGCGCAAACGATCCATCCGGCGTTTCATAGCCCCAAATACGCTGGGTATCCGAGAACATTGGATCGCCGCCATTGCATTCTTCGTCATCGCCGTCGTCTTGATTGCAGTGGATGACGACCTCATCGCCCACTTTCCAACGCTTAACCTTGTCCCCCACGGCCCAAACGATGCCCGACGCATCAGATCCCGCTATATGATACGGTTGACCATGTCCGTCAAAAGGGCTGATCGGTGTCCCCAAGGCGGCCCACACTCCGTTGTAATTCACACCCGCCGCCATAACGAGAACAAGTACGTCTTGGCTGTCCAATTCCGGGATGTCGACCACTTCCTGCTGCATCGCAGTATCGGGTTCGCCATGCCGTTCTTTGCGAATGGTCCACGCATACATTTGTTTGGGCAAATGGCCCATCGGGGGAATTTCCCCCATCTCGTAAAGGTCTTTCTCGGGCGCTTCGTAAGTCGCCATCTCGCCGTCGAGTGCCATACCTGCCTCCTTCATAGAATACCCTTCTGCTGCACCGCAGAATCGAAATCGTCTCAAACGAATACGAGGTATGGCGAAACATTACAACATTTTCGATAGTCTACTTTGTAATTTTATGACTTTGCACTTGCAGAAACTTCCAATGTCGTTGCTGCATTTGCAAAATGGCGGTTTTCGAGAGAGTTCGCATAATAGTGTAAAAGATCAGTTTCGGCTGGATTCATGGACCACACATCCTCGTGCTTTTCGATCAATTCCCGCATTTCCAAATGCTTCAACGCACGTTCGATCATTCCGTCCAGCACTTCATCTTCTCCATCCAAAGTCAGTGGTTCGGAGCCTTTAGTCCAAGACGCGGCGACGGCCTTGATCTGGTCTTCGGTCTGCGCAGCATCGGCTTGCAACATTATCATCGCGACCAAGGGCACGCCCAAAACAGGCATTTGCTGTCCGATACGGGCCAAAAGATCATCTGCAAGGACTTCGATGTTTTGCGGATCTTTCTGTGCCGAAAGCATCAACGGCTCTCCAAAAACGACGCCAGCTTGGCCAAATTTTTGGAAACGGCCTGTGACAAACGCCCACAACTTCGAGAGGATGTAACCCGTCAACACCGAAATTCGGACTCCAAATCGACGCTGCCCCGTTTCGGCAGCTTTCTCAAGAACGCGGTCCTCGATGACACGATCATAGTTGATAGCAACCGGAACAAACGCAACATCGCGCGCCTCTGGTGTCCAATTTGAAACCACATAGGCAAGAAGACCCATCTTTGGTCGCATTAGCCTTCCATCAAGTGTTAACCCACCTTCTGGAAAAATCGCTTGAGTGACGCCACCTGCCGTTGCCATTTGCACGTACCGTGCCAGAACTTTGCGGTACAGTGCACCGCGCGATTTACGTCGAATGAAGTATGCGCCCATTGATTTGATCAACCGACTTAACGGCCAAATGCGCGCCCATTCTCCGACTGCATAACTTAACGCAGATGATCGAGCGGCCAGGTAAGTCACCAACACATAATCCATGTTGGACCGGTGGTTCATGATGAAAACAACTGTTGCCTCTTCCGGTATCTTTTTCAGAGTCTCAGTATTTCCAGAGCCAGTTTTCACATCATAGAGGATATTCGCCAACAAACGCGCGGCCCGAATGCCAAAGCCGAAATAAGCAAATGCTGAAAACGAAGGCACAATTTCGCGCGCATAATGCCGAGCCCGCTCAAACGCTACGTCTTCACGTTCGCTTCGTTTGCGCGCATCCTCAACGATCGCTTCGGTGACCTGTGGATCATAGACCAGGCGTTGGATCATGTCCGTTCGTCGTGCCAGCTTGAAGGGTTCTATTGGTCGCGCCAATCGTGTGTTCAGTTTTGCCACAGCATGCTCAAGACGTCGACGAAAGTACCAACGCACCGAAGGAAACAGAAAATGAGAGGCAAAAGTAACCGTCGCGAACACGACGATAAGAATAAAAAACCATAATGGGACTTCGACGACGTGTGTCATAAATTCAGCTATGCAGGTGTAGCGGTTGCAGTAAAGCTCAATGATATCAAATTCATCATTGCATGGCTTTAAGGTTCCGAGAACTGAATATCTATACCAAAAACCCTTTTTTCACGTTCCCGTGCCACCCTATTGCGTGGGCCGCGTTGCCAAACCTTAAAGAAACAATCGGCGCTGTCAGGACAAAACGAGAGGATGTTGGACTGAACCTCTATTCTTGCTGCGCTTGCGAAAAAACGTGCTCTTGCCGCGCTGCAGCGAATTGACAAAGCCATAATATGTCGAATATTAATCTAAAAACGTAATTTTGTTACCTTTGAAATTCAGGAGCGCGTGATGACCGAGAGCACCAAAGATCGCCCGTGGCTTATCCGTACATATGCGGGGCATTCGACGGCCAACGCGTCGAACGCGCTTTATCGTTCTAACTTAGAAAAGGGCCAAACTGGGCTGTCAGTCGCATTCGATTTGCCGACGCAGACTGGCTATGACAGCGACCATATTCTGTCACGAGGCGAAGTCGGTAAAGTCGGCGTCCCGGTTTCCCACCTTGGCGACATGCGCGCATTGTTCGACAACATTCCGCTTGAACAGATGAACACCTCAATGACGATCAATGCGACCGCTCCTTGGTTGCTCGCGCTTTATATTGCCGTGGCGCAAGAACAAGGCGCCGATATTTCCAAACTTCAGGGCACAGTCCAAAATGACCTAATCAAGGAATATCTGTCTCGGGGAACGTATATCTGTCCGCCGAAGCCGTCTTTAAGAATGATCGCTGATGTGGCCGAATACTGTTACGCCAATGTGCCCAAATGGAACCCAATGAACGTGTGTTCCTATCATTTGCAAGAAGCCGGCGCGACACCGGAACAGGAATTAGCATTTGCCCTTGCAACAGCACAAGCCGTCCTTGATGAACTACAGCCACGCGTCGATCCGGCGGATTTCCCGGCAATTGTTGGACGCATCTCGTTCTTTGTGAATGCAGGAATTCGCTTTGTAACCGAGATGTGCAAAATGCGCGCTTTTGTCGATCTATGGGACGAAATTTGTCTGGAACGATATGGTGTTCAAGACGCAAAGTTTCGCAGGTTTAGATACGGCGTGCAGGTCAATTCCTTAGGATTGACGGAACAACAACCCGAAAACAACGTCTACCGTATCTTGATCGAAATGCTTGCCGTCACCTTGTCCAAGAATGCGCGCGCACGCGCCGTTCAATTGCCAGCTTGGAATGAAGCGCTTGGATTGCCGCGCCCTTGGGATCAACAATGGTCTATGCGCATGCAACAGATCATGGCCTTCGAAACAGACCTTCTGGAATATGACGACCTTTTTGATGGTAACCCGGCGGTGGATCGCAAAGTCGAGCATCTAAAAATTGGTGCCCGTCAAGAACTTGCGCATTTGGAAGATATGGGCGGCGCTATTGCGGCTATCGATTACATGAAAGCGCAGCTGGTGCAGTCCAATTCCGAACGGTTAAATCGCATCGAAAAAGGCGAAACCGTAGTGGTTGGCGTGAACAAATATGCAGCCAGCGAACCATCCCCTTTGATGACAGGCGATGGCGGCATAATGGTCGTAGATCCCGCAGTTGAAGCTGAACAAATCGGTCGGTTGAATGAATGGCGAAAGTCTCGTGATGAAACTGCTGTTGCCAACGCGCTTGATGCTTTGAAAAAGGCCGCGACAACGGGCAGCAACATCGTTCCACCCTCTATTGCCGCTGCAAAGGCAGGAGTCACAACCGGTGAATGGGCCGCGGTCATGCGAGCGGAGCATGGCGAATACCGTGCGCCAACAGGAGTCGCCACAGGCAGGTCCAATATGACCGACGGCCTGGACGAATTGCGTGATGCTGTCGACGCAGTCAGTAGACGACTTGGTAAACGTCTTAAATTTTTAGTCGGCAAACCCGGATTGGATGGGCATTCAAATGGCGCAGAACAAATTGCAGTTCGCGCCCGTGATTGCGGAATGGACATTAGTTACGAAGGTATTCGTCTGACCCCAGAAGACATCGTCAAACGGGCCATTGACGAAGATGTTCATGTTGTCGGTCTGTCCATTCTATCGGGCAGTCATATTCCTTTGGTCAAAGATCTGTTGGACCGCATGGCGTCTGCGGGGTTAAAGGATATTCCCATCATTGTCGGTGGAATCATTCCCGATGATGATGCCGAAAAGTTACGGAAAATGGGTGTCGAACGCGTCTACACTCCTAAAGATTTTGAACTTAACGCAATAATGAAAGACATAGTCGTCCTAGCTGACATAGCGACAGTTGGTGCGAAATAGCGACATCGGCGCAAATTGGCCTGACACAAATTGAAAATGCGCCATGTATTGCGCATTTCAAAAGTTGTTCTATTTTCGCAAATACCAACTCGCAAATATATAGGATTAAAAATGGCTGTTAACATCGCAAAAATGAGCCGAAAAGAGCTTGAAGTGCTGAAAGTCGACATTGAAAAAACAATGGTTCAATTGGCAAAAACAGAAAAAAAAGAAGCTAAAAAGGCCGCTGAGGACGCAGCCGCGAAATTTGGCTTCACGCTTGCTGAACTGACCGGAGCTCAGGGGAAAGTGCGTGCAATCAAAGCCCCAGTAGCTCCTAAATATGCCAATCCAGGCGACGCATCACAAACGTGGAGCGGCCGTGGCCGTCAACCACTGTGGTTTAAAGAAGCTGTTGCATCGGGAAAATCTCCCGAAAAAATGGAACTTTAAACCCATTTCCATTATCAGGAGTTGCATTCTCCTCAATCGGTAATGGAAATAGTTAGTAAATCGTAAACCGATGGTGAAGTAAATTTACCATCGGTTTATTTAATTTCTGAATTGCGGAGGATTAACATGACAATTCACATCGGCGCTAAAGCAGATGACATTGCCGAGACCGTTTTGATGCCCGGCGATCCCTACCGCGCCAAATGGGCCGCCGAAACTTTTCTGGACGATGCGGTCCTTGTGAATGAAGTCCGAGGCATGCTTGGCTACACTGGTTCGTGGAACGGGCATCGCGTAACGATCCAAGGATCTGGCATGGGAATGCCGTCTTTGTCGATCTATGCAAATGAATTGATTCGTGACTACAATGCACAAACCTTGATCCGCATCGGTTCGTGTGGCGGAATGCAACCGCAAGTCAATGTGCGCGACGTCATCATTGCGATGACGGCAAGTACGATAACCTCTCCGTCCTCTGGCATATTCAAAGAAGTGAACTTCGCTCCAGCCGCAGATTACACTTTGCTCAAAGCAGCTGTTGAGGCCGCTGAAGCAAAAGGGACCAAGGTTCATGTTGGCGGTATTTATTCCTCTGATGTCTTTTACGCTGAACGCTCCGACTTGGACGAGCAAATGGTGCGCCATGGAATTTTGGGCGTAGAAATGGAAGCGGCCGAATTATACACCTTGGCGGCGCGTCATGGGCGTCGCGCGCTGGCAGTTTTGACCGTTAGCGACCACTTGCAGACTGGTGAATCTTTGCCCAGCGAAGACCGCGAACGCACCTTTGGTGAAATGGTCGAGATCGCATTACAAGCCGCGTTTGTTTAACGCCCGTGGGAACGATCATACCCGTTTGACGCGGGTTGGGTCCAAGCTGTGGGATCACCGGCGTCAAGCACCTCGACCTTGAGCGGATGACATTGCGCCGTGTCACTGGAATGGCTCGTAGAGCAATCGCCTCCCGGACATGCGCTCAACCCTCCCAACAGGTCCATTTCAGCGACAAATTCGATGTAATCGCCAGGACGCACTGGGCTAGCCTTCATAAAATATTGACCAGTGTCACGCGTGAACCCGGTGCACATGAACACGTTCAAAACGTCATGTACCTGCCATTCTGCTTCAGTCAGTGACAACCCAGTTTCGTCGGCCAAGGCGCGCGTGAGATTTGAATGGCAACAGTGATGATACTGACCGCTGTCCAACAAATTGTGGGTATACGGATCGCACCGTGTACCAATCACGTCATGTACGGACCCGCCAAATTCGTCGATCCCATACCAATCCAACGTGTCTTCCAACACCGTCGCCATAGGCCGCAGATGCGGTAGGTTTGACCACAATCGGTCGCCAGTACTGACATGCGTTCCGTGCAAAGCGCGCGTTTTACCCGAATAGAATTTCTCTTTGATGTCGTGCGTATTCCAAAGGTTAAGGTCCCCCACTTGCGGTCCCTCAACGCTGGAGATCCGAAACAATTGCCCAGCTTTGACGTGAAAACACGCAGCTTCACGCGGAGGAATAATCACTGTGTCGCGCACGGTCGCGCCCTCACGCAGTCTCGCAATCCAACTTTGCTTGGGTCGAGACAAAGTATCATCCGGATAACAAATAACAGGCGCAATGGAACGTCGAAGGGCGGAATCTGAAGGTTCTGTCATGGGCAATGTCGTCCTTGATCCTAGTCAGTCATCCTCAAACTGAACCAATTAATTCCCGACGTCACCCAACTTTCGACGCTGGATGACATGACAAACAGCAGTCGCATCACATTCAAAAATGCCGCTCATGGGGGGGGCAACCGCGTTCAATCAAATCTGTCATCTGATTGAACGCAGAGCGTTTAGATCGTGCGTTCGACCATCATTTTCTTGATGTGTGCAATGGCCTCGGCGGGGTTCAACCCCTTGGGGCACGTTTTGGTACAGTTCATGATAGTATGACAGCGATACAATTTGAACGGATCTTCCAATTCGTCCAGACGCTCGCCAGTGGCTTCATCACGGCTGTCGATGATCCAGCGATACGCGTGCAACAGCGCCGCAGGCCCAAGATAACGATCACCATTCCACCAATATGATGGACACGACGTCGAACAAGATGCGCACATGACGCATTCATACAGCCCGTCCAACTTCTTGCGATCTTCGATGGATTGCTTCCATTCTTTGGCTGGACGGTTCGTTTTGGTTTCCAGCCACGGCATAATGGACGCATGTTGCGCATAAAAATGCGTCAGGTCAGGGATCAAATCTTTGACCACAGGCATGTGAGGCAACGGATAGATTTTTACGTCGCCTTGGACTTCATCGATACCGTAAATGCAGGCCAACGTATTGATCCCGTCGACGTTCATGGCACAGCTGCCGCAAATACCTTCGCGGCACGACCGACGGAATGTCAGTGTTGGATCAATTTCATTTTTGATTTTGATCAACGCGTCCAACATCATCGGGCCGCAATTGTCCATGTCCACAAAATAGGTATCGACGCTTGGGTTTTTCCCGTCGTCTGGATTCCAGCGATAGATGTGGAACGCACGCAAATTCGTTGCACCTTCCGGCTTGGGCCATGTTTTGCCCGTCCGAATACGTGAATTCTTAGGAAGCTTAAGCTGTACCATTCTACACCCCTTCTAAGAGAGATCCGAGGCTGTTTACCAAAACCCCGGCCAAACAAGTTTGCGTCTCGCGCCGCTCAATTACACTGCGCACAAGCGTGACGGTCGTATCTGAAACACCGATGACGGCATCTTTCGCGAATTCCCCGATTTCACGGGCCGAAGCATTGTCGATTATACAATCCGTCGTCGGAGTCACGGCGGTCGCAGGGACCGCCGGAAACCGAGTTGTTAGCGTTTCCGACACCGCAGCTTTAGCACTGCGGCGCGCGACGTTATCGACAGCCTGTTGCGTCTCAGCACAACCGACCAGAAACAGAAACACTAAGCTGGATTTTAGAATCCTACGCAAATGCTTTTCCCGTTTTGTAAGGTGCCACCGCGTTTTCTGCATCCCGCGACAGGAATAGCTAGAGGAGCTCTGACATCCGCGTCCACTTGCCCCGCCAAAGCCAGACATTCACGGAAATCTCTGTTCACTTTTCGTATTCCGACGGCAGATCCTGCGATACCACCATAGATCGCCCCATCGCCCGACGCGGCGACAACACCGGCAGTCAGAACCAAGCCGACAGCAATCCGGCCATTTCGATCACGTCTACATTCTTGAGCCGAGACAAGGCCATTTGCGGCAATGATTTCGCCGCTTTTACTGCCGTTAAATTGGACGCCACGTTTGTCGAGAAGGCAGTCATTTACATCGCGCGCACCGATCGCAGTGCCACCGTCACCTGGTTGAACTTGCAAACTCTTATTGCCAACCAACTGATAAGAACCAGTGGCGCGTGTTTCACTAACACACTGAGCCACAAGATCGCCTAAGGTGGTGGTCTGTTGCGCACTGGCGTGAATTGGTCCAGTCAACATTCCTGCCATAACAGCTACAAACAACGTCCATTTTTTCATCAGTAAACCCTCGCTTTAGGTGCAATCTTTTTCAAATCAATACCACCGTCGTTGTGACTTGTTAGTGGTTGGGTGATTACTCCTCGATATCCTAAAGACGCCTCATTTCCTTGAAACCAGACTAGACTGTGCTTACGCCAGTTTTCGTCGTCGCGGTCTGGGTAATCCTCGTGGGCATGCGCACCACGGCTTTCTTTGCGTGCTGCGGCAGCTGTTACAGTCGCGACCGCATTCGGAATTAAGTTGGTCAATTCCAGCGTTTCCATCAGATCCGAATTCCAAACCATGGAAGTATCCGTGACCTTCACGTCGCTTATTTGACCAGCGATGTCTTCCATCGCTTTTTGACCTTCAGCCAGTGTTTTATCTGTGCGGAAAACAGCGGCGTCGCGCTGCATTGTTTTCTGCATATCCAAACGTAGCTCTGCCGTGGGCGCATGACCTTTTGCATAACGCAGACCGTCAAACCGGCTTAACGCAGCTTCGATCGCGCGGTTTGATGGAACTGGCACTGCAGCAGTCGGGTCCACGATTTCACGCGCACGAATTGCTGCAGCACGTCCAAATACTACAAGATCAATCAACGAGTTTGATCCCAATCGGTTGGCACCATGCACTGACGCACAGCCGGCTTCACCAACAGCCATCAATCCCGGCGCAATTGCACTTGGATCGTCTTTGGTTGGCGCTAACACTTCACCCCAATAATTGGTCGGAACCCCGCCCATATTATAGTGAACTGTCGGCAGCACTGGAATCGGCTCTTTTGTCAAATCGACGCCCGCAAACACACGCGCTGATTCCGAAATACCAGGCAATCGTTCGGCAAGGGTTTCTGGAGGTAGGTGGTTCAGGTGCAAATGGATATGATCGCCATCCGCACCGATTCCACGACCTTCGCGAATTTCCATTGTCATACATCGACTGACAACATCGCGACTGGCCAAATCTTTATAGGTCGGCGCGTACCGCTCCATAAAGCGCTCGCCTTCCGAATTGGTAAGATACCCACCTTCACCACGCGCGCCTTCGGTGATCAAAACACCCGCGCCGTAAATGCCAGTGGGGTGGAACTGAACAAATTCCATATCCTGCATCGGCAAACCCGCGCGCGCGGTCATCCCACCGCCATCGCCCGTGCACGTATGTGCGGACGTCGCTGAGAAATAGGCACGCCCATATCCACCAGTCGCAAGCACGACCATCTTGGCGGAAAACACGTGCATCGTGCCGTCGTCTAGCTTCCAGCACAAAACACCTTCGCACTTGCCGTCATCGCTCATCAGCAGGTCAATCGCGAAATATTCGATATAGAATTCCGCATTTTGCTTCAGGCTTTGCCCATACAGTGTGTGCAAAATCGCGTGACCCGTCCGGTCGGCCGCTGCACATGTCCGTTGAACCGGAGGACCTTCACCATATTCCGTTGTATGACCACCAAAGGGACGCTGATAGATTTTGCCCTCTTCTGTTCGGCTGAACGGCACCCCGTAATGTTCCAGCTCGTAAACCGCTTTGGGCGCTTCGCGTGCAAGGTATTCCATTGCGTCCGTGTCACCCAGCCAATCTGACCCTTTGACCGTGTCATACATATGCCATTGCCAATTGTCGGGCCCCATGTTGCCAAGGCTTGCGGCAATGCCGCCTTGCGCAGCAACGGTGTGTGAACGCGTTGGGAAAACTTTGGTCACACACGCGGTGCGCAGACCTTGCTCGGCCATACCCAATGTCGCGCGTAAGCCAGCGCCCCCTGCGCCGACGACCACGACGTCATATTCATGCGTCTCGTAATCGTATGCAGCCATACTCAGGCCTCCTTGTTTTTAAAGCGCGATGCGCGCGATCGCGAAAAGCCCAGTGGCCGCGGCAGCGTAGCTGAGACAAATCATTGCCAGAATCCAAACTTTTTGCTGGGTCCCGTGTACATAGTCTTCGATAAGCACCTGCACGCCGTCTTTGAAATGCATAAAAACCACAGCAATGGTTAAAGCAGCCAAAATAGCAGGATAGGGCTTAGAGAAATGAGCAAGAACATCTTCATGTGGCTCTCCAAGCATGGGGCCGAAATTGAAGATGAAAAGGGGAATCAGAAGAAGCAGCGCAAAGGACGACACTTTCATCGCCCAAAAATGGGCAGTGCCCGTTTTTGCTGAACCCATGCCGCTCGCACGTTTTCGGTCTGTCAAATAACGCATATCGGCCCCCTCAAATAATGATCAAGGTTAGAATTGTCAGAACCACGGAGCCACCGATGATAGCCCAGCCAAGCTTTTCCGCCAGTTCCAGTTCCAACATGGCACCATTGTCCCAAATCAAGTGCCGTGCCCCGGCAAGCGTATGGTACCACAAACCCAACAGAGAAAGGCTCATCACGAGGTCTCCAAACCAACTGGTCAGGACACCATCAGCAAAAGCGAAATACTCTGGCGAGGTCGCGGCAGACAGCAGCCACCAAACCACCAGCAAACTAGAGAACAAAAGCGCGTTGCCCGTAATTCTCGTCAATATCGATGACACAGATGTAATCTGCGGGCGATAAATGGATAAATGGGGAGAAAGTGGTCGGTTACCCCGATTGACGTCAGCCATGTGCGCTTTCCTTACGTCTTGAGTGTCACCGTTTGGTCTAGCGCATTCGCACACCTCAATGCTAGCGTCTAAAGCGCGTTCTTTTGGCGCAATTTGCGCTAATTGTCAGATTTGTGATCACGGGCTGCCATTTATCAAGGAACTTGTCCGTTCTGTCGTCTCTCTTTGCAATTTCTTACGAATTTGCTCGGGATAATCCTCGAATCCAGCAGCTCTGAATACAAATGCACCCTCGCCCGTGATCACATGTTCGAAAAAGTAACCTGTTAAATCGTCATTGCCCGTTTCGATTGCAATAGCGTTGACGGTAACGCCCGCGCGGTTCAGTTGAATTCGAATCTCGTCGGGTTCAACACCTTCGTTTGAAATGCCATCTCCTGACACATCCACAACTTTGCGACCACAATGTGCCATTGGGACCATGGACACCAAGGACGCTTCTAGGGCCTCACCAATCGCAGTTGAATAGTTGCGCCACGCACGAGGTTCCGCTTCGATGCGGTCGGCCAAAGCTAAGACGTCCGAATGGCTTTTAATGGATGTCCACGGAATCGATTGGCTTTGACGTGTCGAGCCTGTCCACTGAAGCAAACTAACATTTGCCTGCTGGGACACCAATGCATCCGCAACAATGCCATCCCTCAAGGCATCTGCAAGCCCAATCATTTGAATTGCATATTCATCTCGATCGACCGACCCGGACACGTCCACAGCCAGCAAAAGCGCCAAGCCGCATGCCCTCAAAGGCATCGGGATCAGCAACAACAAAAGAAAGAGAAAAATACGCATTCCACAAAGCTATCCGGCTCTGTTGAGAATGTCGCCTCAATTTGACGTGCAATTTACAATGCTACAAATTGGCAGTCAGAAAAGAATAACAGACTGATGGCCGGGCGATCATGTCGCCCAGCAAGTCGTCTTAAGCGTCATTTCCTTTTGCCGGAAGCGCTTCGACCAATTCTTCAAAAGACTGGCCCGATGCAACCAAACAGGTCATCCCATTCGGTGTCGTGATCGTAATGGTCCAAGTTCGGGTTTCCGAAGACGCGAAGACTTCGACAACTGCATTGTTTGCACCCAGACCCATAGACTGGCGCGTTTCGCCATATCCTTCGGCCAATCGACCAACGATGAGGTCCCGAGGGCCACAGTTGCGCGCCGATTGTGCGGCTGCTTCCCCCACTAGCCCCATCAACATAACGGCGCTCAATCCTATCTTGAGTAACTTAGTATTGCCTTGCATGACGTGTATGCCTTTCGTTCGAAAAGGCGTCACCCTTGATCATCTGGCCCAACCGGTTCCCCGGCGATGACCGGGCGGCCCCGGTTCGGTTCTGCCTCCCCTCCGTTCCACTTCAGCGGCCTTGCTGACACGGTCCTCTTAGGAATGGCGTGTCAAAAACCTGCACTTTAGACATCAAATAAAGGTTAATGCTGCGCGCGCAGGTACTGAAAATTAGAAATTCTCTGCATTGCAGCAATTTAGCCCTTGAACAAATCGTTAAAAAGTGGATCACTTTGCGCAACTTTATGTCGTCAGGAATTTTCCCTCATGCTAGTCATGCGCCCCCTTCGATCAATCCTATATATCCCAGCGTCAAAACCACGCGCACTGGAAAAAGCAAGGACTCTCCCCATAGACGCGATCATTTTTGATCTTGAAGATGCTGTATCCCAAGACGAAAAAATCGCGGCGCGTTCAACTTTGGCCGAAGCTTTGTCGACAGATGGATACGGACAGCGGTTGAAAATCGTACGGGTCAATGGTCACGATACGCAATGGGGCGCGGACGACGTCAAAGTGGTCGTCGAAATGAAGCCTGATGCCCTGCTCATTCCCAAAGTGTCTTCTCCATCCGATTTGGACGTTGTGGCCAAGCTCGCCCCGGATGTCCCGCTGTGGGCGATGATGGAAACGCCCAAAGGCATGTTAAACGCAGCAGCAATCGCGGCCCATCCTGCATTGGAAGGGATGGTCATGGGGACAAATGATCTTGCGAAAGAACTGCAAACGCGCTTTCGGCCAGATCGTCTTCCATTGGTGACGGGTTTGGGGCTGTGTCTGTTGGCAGCAAAAGCAGAAGGATTGGCCATTGTCGATGGCGTTTACAATGCGTTCAAAGACGACGACGGGTTGCGCACAGAATGCGAGCAAGGGCGCGACATGGGGTTTGACGGCAAAACGTTGATTCACCCGGCACAGATTCCGATCGCCAATTCTACGTTCGCGCCAACCCCAGACGAGATCGATCTGGCGCGCCGTCAAATCGAGGCTTTTGACCAAATCCAAGCATCTGGTCAGGGTGTCGCTGTCGTCGATGGTCGGATCGTCGAAAATCTACACGTTGCGACTGCACGTGAAATTCTGGCACAAGCCAAGGCAATCAAGGAACTACAATCGGAGCCGTAAATGACACTCCTTATTATCGGGATCATTCTTTGGTCGCTCGCGCATTGGTTCAAACGCCTTGCTCCAGACGCGCGCAGCGGGCTTGGCAATGCGGGCAAAGGACTCGTGACAGCCGGTATCTTGGCTGGGTTGCTCTGTATGATCTTTGGATACCGAGCCGCTGACTTTATCGCGGTCTGGCACCCACCCGCATTCATGACGCACATCAACAACCTTCTTATGCTTGTTGCATTTTTCGTTTTCGGAACATCAGCAACAACTGGACGTTTAAGGGGATGGACACGTCACCCCATGTTGCTGTCAGTCAAGATTTGGGCGGTGGCGCATTTGCTGGTCAACGGTGATTTGGCTTCGATCATATTGTTTGGCAGCATGCTCGGATGGGCCGTGGCCAGTACCATACTGATCAACAGAGCCGACCCGGACTGGACCCGCCCAGAACCCGGTGAAGCCAAGAAAGACGCGCTTCTTGTTGTCATAACATTGGTGACATTCACCGTGACTGTTGGGATTCACACATGGCTAGGCGTCTCGCCAGTCTGAGGATGCAAACTATGAAACTTTATCGATTTTTAACTGAAGACGACACCTCGGCCTTTTGCCACAAAGTGTCCGCGGCCCTTGCTGCTGGATGGGAAATCCATGGCCCCCCATCTTACGCCTTTGATGAAAAGCGCGGGGTTATGCGTTGCGGACAAGCTGTTTTGAAAGACGTGGAAGGCACCTATTCGCCTGATTTGAAATTAGGGGACCAATAGATGGCAAAAACCAATCCGGGTCGGTTCTTTGAAGATTACAGTTTGGGTGAAACCATTCTCCACGCTGTTCCCCGGACGATTGGCGCTGGTGAGCGTGCGTTGTATCACGCCTTATATCCGGCGCGGCATGCTCTTCGTTCGTCAGATACGTTCGCGCAGACATGTGGATTCCCAAACAGTCCGATTGACGAATTGATCGCCTTTCACGTTGTATTTGGAAAAACGGTCCCCGACATCTCGATCAATGCGGTTGCGAACCTTGGATATGCGGAAGGGCGTTGGCTGCATCCTGTATGGCCGGGTGATACGTTGCGGTCCGTGTCTAAAGTGATTGGCCTCAAGCAAAACTCCAACGGCAAAACAGGCGTGATTTGGGTGCGCACGACAGGCTTGAATCAAAACGATATTCCTGTGCTTGAATATGTTCGCTGGGTGATGGTGCGAAAAGGTGACATTGATGCACCTGCGCCAGAAACCATTGTCCCCGACTTGCGCCGCTCAGTCCCTGCCGACCAATTGATTGTCCCACAAGGGTTCAATTTCGATCAATACGACACCGCACTTTCGGGTGAACCCCACCTTTGGGACGATTACCGCGTTGGCGAACAAATTGATCACGTCGATGGCGTCACAATTGAAGAAGCAGAACACATGATGGCGACGCGACTTTGGCAAAACACCGCCAAGGTCCATTTTGACACGTCAGTGCGTTCAGATGGGACACGCCTCATTTACGGCGGACACGTGATTTCAATGGCGCGCGCCCTGTCGTTTAACGGCTTGGCCAACGCGCAACTTATCGCGGGATTGAATGCTGGGGCGCATGCGAATCCGTGCTTCTCAGGCGACACGCTACGCGCCTGGAGCGAAGTGCTAGACAAGGCTGAAACCAATACGCCCAGCGTCGGAGCATTGCGGCTTCGCCTTGTCGCTCACAAAGGCAATGAACCGTTTCAATTAAAGAATGATCATGGAAAGTACCGTCCCGACGTTCTTTTGGATCTCGATTATTGGGTCTTTGTTCCAAGATAAAAGATCGAACGGGAATTCTAAAGCGCTGCTAGGTCATTCCCTGCCAAATCAAACACGTTCCGGTCACTGTCAAAGCGACATAGGTGATCGCGAAAAACAGTCGTTCGGGCATCACATGGTGCGCTTTGACACCCAACCACGTCCCGAACAGGGCAAATGGCGCGAGCGCCAAATTGGCCTGCCCCGTCTCAAGGGTGAACATCCCCAACTGCGTGTACGTGATAAATTTCGCGATATTTATCACCCAAAATACAATTACAGTGGTGGCCTGATATTCAGTTTTGGTTGGTTTCAAGCTCAATAGGTAAACCGCGGCGGCTGGTCCTCCGGCGTGACTAACACAGCTTGTGAAGCCAGCAATCGTTCCTGCAAATACACCAGCCCATGACGGCATAGACCGATTGGCGGCACGAAACCAACCGCGTGACTGGGCGATTTGCCAAAGGACAAATCCCAACGCAATGAGTCCGATCAGGATCCGAAACGTGTCAGCATCTGCGTAAGAAATTACAAATCCGCCAATGACCACTCCGGGCAACCCGCCCAAAACAAGCAACACAGACACTCTTGGCAGCCACTTTTTCCAATAGGGGGCCAAAGACGCGAAATCGATCAACATCATCAATGGCAGCATAACACCCAAGGCCAACTCAGGCTCAATGACCAGCGCAAGAATCGCAGCGGCGGCAAAAGACGCGCCAGACCCAAATCCGCCCTTAGAAAAGCCGGCAAATATGGTTGCGGGGCCCGCAATCGCAAAAAAGCTCCAGCTTAGGTCAAGCATGTTGAACGGCCCTATAAAACAGAGTGTTGTGCTGCTCTATCGCATTGCGAACAGAGGTTCGAGCTTTCACAAGTGAACTTTCCACGACGCAGCGGCCTTGCGAAACCGGGTCTTTGCGTCTACCCAACCCCGCAGTAAAATCTCAGACGGAGAGCTTAACTATGGCCAGACCCAAGATCGCGCTTATCGGTGCGGGCCAAATCGGTGGCACACTCGCCCACCTCGCCGCAATCAAAGAACTGGGTGACGTCGTAATGTTCGACATCGCCGAAGGCATTCCACAAGGCAAATCGCTTGATATTGCAGAAAGCGGGCCTTCAGAAGGCTTTGACGCGTCCCTCAAAGGCACTCAAGACTATGCGGACATCGCAGGTGCGGACGTCTGTATTGTAACTGCGGGTGTCCCCCGCAAACCCGGCATGAGCCGGGACGATCTTTTGGGTATCAACCTGAAAGTCATGAAATCTGTAGGTGAAGGCATTCGCGATCACGCGCCAAATGCATTTGTCATCTGCATCACCAATCCATTGGACGCGATGGTTTGGGCTTTGCGCGAATTCTCAGGTTTGCCGCATGAAAAAGTGTGCGGCATGGCCGGTGTTCTCGACAGCGCCCGCTTCCGTCATTTTCTTGCGGAAGAATTCGAAGTCTCCATGAAAGACGTAACAGCATTCGTGCTGGGCGGTCATGGCGACACGATGGTTCCACTGACACGCTATTCTACGGTTGCAGGTATTCCATTGCCTGATCTTGTCGAAATGGGTTGGACGAGCCAAGAAAAATTGGACGCAATCGTTCAGCGCACACGTGACGGCGGTGCCGAAATTGTTGGCTTGCTGAAGACCGGCTCAGCGTTTTATGCGCCTGCAACTTCAGCGATCGAAATGGCTGAAGCCTTTTTGAAAGACCAGAAGCGTCTGCTGCCATGTGCCGCCTATTGCGATGGTCAGTTTGGACTAAAAGGCTTTTACGTTGGCGTGCCCACAATCATCGGTGCTGGTGGCGTCGAGCGTATCGTGGACATCAAAATGACCAAAGACGAACAAGCCATGTTCGACAGTTCGGTCAACGCTGTCAAAGGTCTGGTCGCAGCTTGCAAAGGGATCGACGACAGTCTGACCTGATCGCGACCACAGCTAACGCATAAAAACAAGAACGCGCCCATAGGGGCGCGTTTTTCATTGACGAAACCTCATATCATCCAAGGCTACGTTCAGAAGGTCCGCAACAATCCCAAATGACTGTTTTGTCTGTTCACTATCAGATCGACCCTGAGGTTAATATTGCCCTTTGCTGGACGCGCTTAGCCCATGTAACGTAGACTTTCGTTAATTCAATCGGGCCTAGGAGTGGCGTAGAATGTTGAAATCTGTTTTTCCCAGCTACGTAAACTTCATCCCATTGACCTTTGCCGGATTATGTTTGGCTCTGATCGGCTCAACGCTCAACGCACAACCCACATTGGACCAATCCCGGCTACCGACTCCATGGACCGAGATTACCGATGATGTGACTGGTGATGACATTCCCGATGTGTTGATCGCTATGCCGCATTCATTCGATATTGATATCGTGACCCTTCAAGTTGGCGGCCAATATACGCCCATCGTCATACCTTTGCCGACTAATTTCACAGGTGATCCCGGGATCGAGGTCACGTCGAGCACAACGTTTGACATCCGCACAGGTTGTTTTGCGTGTGGACGTTACCACTCAGAAATTCTGTGGCGGATGGCTTGGCGGAATGAACAATTGGTAGTCGCCGGGTATCGCGAACTGTCAGTGGACCGCAACTTAGGCAAAGTCATTGTCTGTGACGTCAATCTGCGAAGCGGGCAGTCTGAAATTCTCGTTGATGATGTCCTGCGCGCATCGCCTGCCCTTGCGCCAATTTCCATTCCCGCCTCAGAAATTTTAACAGCACACCGACCGGAACAGTGTTCCGCTACATCACAATATGAAACCGACTAAATTTCAGATGTGAAAAAGATTCGGCTACTCCTCACCAATACAACGCTGTTGGTCAAATGAGCCTTGTCAAAGCACGCTTGTGATCACACTTTTTTCCACTGTGATCACAAAATTTGATTTCCTGTTAAAATTCCAGCTAAACAGCGATTTTTCATTTACCCCATGGTAGCATCCACTCATGTAGGGGGTAAGAAACATGTAGCCAAACGGGACCGATACGCATGAACATCCACGAATATCAGGCCAAGGCACTTCTTCGCAGCTATGGGGCGCCCGTTTCTGACGGCCGCATCGTTCTTCGATCAGAAGAAGCCAAAACTGCTGCTGGGGCGCTCGACGGACCACTCTGGGTCGTCAAAGCACAGATTCATGCGGGCGGTCGCGGTAAAGGTACATTCAAAGAAGCGGATGCTGGTGAAAAGGGCGGTGTGCGCCTGACTAAATCTGTTGAAGAAGCCGCTGAAGAAGCGAAGCGGATGTTGGGTCGCACTTTGGTGACCAAACAGACCGGTGATGCGGGAAAACAGGTCAACCGGATCTATATTGAAGACGGAGCTGGCATTCAAACTGAGCTGTACCTGGCCATTTTGGTTGACCGTCAAACGTCACGGATTTCGTTTGTGGCTTCGACCGAAGGCGGCATGGACATTGAGGAAGTTGCCGAAAGCACTCCGGAAAAAATCTTGTCGTTCAGCGTGGACCCTGCAACCGGCTATCAGCCATTTCATGGGCGTCGAATTGCCTTTGAACTTGGCCTTGAAGGCAAGCAAGTCAAACAGTGCGTTGCGTTGATGGGCACGCTTTACAAACTCTTTGTCGAAAAAGACATGGAGATGCTTGAGATCAACCCACTGATCGTCACGGACGAAGGTGACCTCAAGTGTCTCGACGCAAAAATGGGATTTGATGGAAACGCCATCTATCGTCATCCCGATATTTCAGAATTGCGCGACACCAGCGAAGAAGATTCCAAAGAACTGGAAGCTTCGAAATATGACTTGAACTACATTGCGCTGGATGGCGAAATCGGGTGCATGGTGAACGGTGCTGGTTTGGCGATGGCGACGATGGACATCATCAAGCTGTATGGCGCTGAACCAGCGAACTTTCTTGATGTTGGCGGCGGCGCGACCAAAGAAAAAGTGACCGAAGCATTTAAAATCATCACGTCTGACCCGAATGTCAAAGGCATTTTGGTTAACATCTTTGGTGGGATCATGCGCTGTGATGTCATCGCCGAAGGTGTTGTTGCCGCGGTCAAAGAAGTAGGCCTGAAAGTTCCGCTTGTCGTTCGCCTTGAAGGGACAAACGTTCAAGAAGGAAAAGACATCATCAACAACTCCGACGTCGACGTTATCGCGGCTGATGATTTGAAAGATGGTGCGCAGAAAATCGTGAAAGCGGTCAAAGGCTAAGCGCGCATGCGTGCAGTGTTTCATATTGGGCGGCCCAAGTGCGGAACCACGTCGATTCAAGTTTTCCTTCAAGAAAACCGAGATCGGCTTTCCAAACAGGGCGTCCTTTATTCACGAAGTGATGACGAAATTTCCAGCCAGTGGGAATTTCCAATCGCAGCTTTGAGCCAAAACAACCAAGCCATTCCTGATCCATTTGTTTCACGACTTTTGGAATTTCATGATCAAGTTGACCAAGATGCATATTCCGCTGCAAAACTTAGCGAATTCGATCAGCTTTTGGAAAAACACTCAGCAACCCACCACACTTGGGTTGGATCGAGCGAACACGCCACGCCTTACTTAAGCCATCCGGAACACGTCGCAGCATTAAATACGATGCTGAAAGAACGCTTTGACGAAGTTCAGTATGTTTTACATGTCCGCCGGCAAGAAGATTTGGTTGCAAGCGCATTCGCCGAAGGCGTCCGCCGGGGAGACACAGTTGGCCTTAACGAATATGTCGACCGTGTTCTGGAAAAACATCGGTTCAACCACATGTGGCTGACTAGGGTATGGACCGAAGTCACAGAAAGAGACCAATTATCCGTCCGTTTACTGGAACCAGATGCTTTAATTGATGGCGACCTTTGTCGGGATTTCGCCAACATACTTGATGTTGACACGTCCGATTTCGCATTCCCCGATCCCGCAAATCTGGGGCCGGCCAGTCGCACACTACCCTATGTTCTATTTCTTAATCGAATGATCGCTGATGCAGGACAACGCACACGGATACGCCGTAAAATTCGCGAATTCGGCGTAAATCTTGTAAACCGCGTCTTTGGCAACGGTCCAAAAATGAAATTGGACCAAGATACGATCGCTCGGATTCGGAAACACTCCGCTGTGAGCAATGAAAAACTGCGCAAGGCATTTTTCCCAGAGCGCTCAGAGCTTTTTCCAGAACCTACGCCACGCAAATCTTTGCACAATCAAACAACTCATCAATCAGTCGCAACATTCTGAATCATAAGGAAGGGACACATGTCAGTCCTCGTCGATGAAAATACCAAGGTAATCTGTCAAGGCCTCACTGGCTCGCAAGGTACCTTCCACACAGAACAGGCACAGGCTTACGGCACCAAGATGGTTGGTGGCGTAACTCCGGGAAAAGGTGGTCAAGAACATCTTGGCCTTCCCGTATTTGACAGCGTACACGAAGCGCGTGCAGCAACCGAAGCGAACGCATCGGTCATTTATGTTCCACCACCTTTTGCTGCTGATTCAATTCTGGAAGCGATTGACGCAGAAATGCCGCTGATCGTTTGCATCACAGAAGGTATTCCTGTTCTGGACATGATGCGCGTTCAACGTGCGTTGGAAAATTCGCCAAGCCGTCTAATTGGACCGAACTGCCCTGGTGTCATCACGCCTGACGCATGCAAAATTGGCATCATGCCTGGCCATATCCACAAACGCGGCAGCGTTGGTGTCGTCAGCCGTTCTGGAACACTGACCTACGAAGCGGTTAAACAAACTACTGATATGGGCCTGGGGCAATCGACAGCTGTTGGCATCGGCGGCGACCCGATCAAAGGAACAGAGCACCTTGACGTGTTGGAAATGTTCCTTGCCGATGATGAAACCGAAAGCATCATCATGATTGGTGAAATTGGCGGATCTGCAGAAGAAGAAGCTGCGCAATTTCTTGCAGACGAAAAGAAAAAAGGACGCTGGAAACCAACCGCTGGATTCATCGCTGGACGGACGGCACCTCCTGGGCGTCGCATGGGTCACGCGGGTGCTATTGTCGCTGGCGGCAAAGGCGGAGCGGATGACAAGATCGAAGCCATGCGCAGCGCAGGCATTGTTGTGGCGGACAGCCCTGCAACCCTTGGCGAGGCCGTGATGGAAGCGATCAAAGGCTGATGTTTCTGACCGGGTGGCATATTGGGACGCGCTCCCTAAATTTACATTTTCGTTACGTGCAACGGAGGTGTTCATGGTCCTGATTTGCCATCCCCAAAAATTTATCTACTTGAAGACTCATAAAACGGCTTCCACTTCGGTTGAACTGGCCTTGGAGCCGTTTTGTGCCCCACCAGGTCACAAGATTTATCCCAGACGGAAAAACATGTTGGATTCCGAGTACGGGATCGTGGGTGCTCGAGCTCCGGGTCGCGACGCGATAGAGTCTCGAACACCGGGGTTATTTTGGCACCATATGGCGGCGAAAAGAGTTCTGGATATCGTGGGCGAAGACATGTTCCGAAGCTACCGTAAGGTGGCATGTGTCAGGAACCCATTTAAAAGACTATTGTCTCAGTTTTTATTTGGACCTTCTTGGTTAAAAACCGTCGAACATCCAGCCGATCTTGATGATGCGCGGGAAAAATTCAGGTCTTTCCTTATGACCGACCCAGAGGACAAATCTCAAAAAACCAGAGTAAAAACAGATTACTATCTTGTGCACATTGATGACAAGCTCGTGCTGGATGATGTTTTGCGTGTTGAACAGTTACAGGCTGATATGCACACGTTTCTGAACTGTGTCGGGATCGACGATCCAAGTTTTGAATTGGGCCGGGAGCGCGACAATACGCAAGCAAAACAAGACTGGTCTCTGATGGATTTTTTCAACGACGCACAATTGGTCGAACGCGCGTTGCATCTAGAAGAATGGGTGTTTCGTGCTGCGAATTATTCTACAGATCCGCGTGACGCATGAACATTTGCATGGCCATTTCACAAGTGAGTCCTCGCGACGGAGCAGGAGGTGTTTCATGGTATTGGTAAGCTATGCTCACAAATTCATCTTCGTAAAAACACATAAGACCGCAAGCGCCTCAGCGGAAATGTACTTTGAACCGTTTTGCTCACCACGTGAACACGTTGTAGATATTACAACAGCGGTGCGTGTTTCAGACCACGGGATTGTTGGATCGCGCAACACAAATCTTGAAGAACTGCCCTATTGGGAAGGGCACGCTGGCGCTCGCAAGATCAAAGAAGGCTTGCCACAAGATGTTTGGGACAACAGCCTGAAAATTACGACGTGCCGAAGTCCTTTCACACGTGCAGTATCCAAGTTCTTTTTTCGAATGAGTCTTGGATTGGTTCCAGCATTGCGGAGCAAATCTGAAATTGCGCAGGCATTCCGTGATTTCATACAAATCAATAAATTTAAGAATGATCTCTTTCGCGTTCACATTAACAAGCGTTTCGTGATTGATCACGTCGTTCGATATGAAACTTTGTCTCAGGATCTAGAAAATCTGGCAGATCAATTGGGTCTGGATAAATCGCGCACCAGTCTCCCACATGCACGAGATAATAGGGCCGCCCGGGACGGATGGTCACTGGCAAACCTTTATGGCACCGCTGCAGTCGATCAAGTGAGGCAGGTTGATGCCTGGGTTTTCGAACATTGTGGATATTCCTCTGACTTGAAGGAGGCAGTTTTGTGAAACCCATACCTCGATCCTTATTCACTCCGGCGCTCCGCGCCTCATCCGTTGCAAAACCTCGCGAGGACTTCGCATGACTGATCAGACTTCAAACGACCAATTCCATGCCTCAAGCTTCATGCAGGGGCATAATGCCGAATACCTTGAACAGATGTATGCGCGGTTCGCGACTGATCCGAACGCGGTCGACGAGGCTTGGCAAGCGTTCTTTAAGGCTATTGGCGACGACGAAATATCGGTAAAACGCGAGGCTGAAGGTCCAAGTTGGGCCCGCAGCGATTGGCCACCGATGCCTATGGACGAATTGACCAGCGCATTGACCGGTGAATGGGCGTCAGAACCCGAAGTCAGGGAAGCTGGCAAAAAGATTAAGGCCAAAGCAGCGGAACAAGATGTCGCTGTCTCTGATGAACAGATCAAACGGGCAGTTCTTGATAGTATCCGCGCCCTGATGATCATTCGGGCTTATCGCATTCGTGGGCATTTGGCGGCTGACCTCGACCCACTCGGAATGCGCGAAGAAACTCCACATCCCGAGCTTGATCCAAAATCCTATGGCTTTTCAGAAGCGGACATGGATCGCCCAATTTTCATCGACAATGTTCTAGGTTTACAAATCGCGTCGATGCGAGAAATCGTCGACATCATCAAACGTACGTATTGCGGTACGTTTGCTCTGCAATACATGCACATCTCGAACCCTGAAGAAGCCGCTTGGTTGAAAGAGCGTATCGAAGGGTTTGGAAAAGAAATCGCATTTTCGCGTGAGGGCCGCAAAGCCATTTTGAATAAAATGGTCGAAGCGGAAGGTTTCGAAAAGTTCCTGCATGTTAAATACATGGGGACAAAACGGTTTGGTCTGGATGGCGGCGAAGCGTTGATCCCGGCGATGGAACAAATCATCAAGCGCGGCGGCGCGATGGGTGTGGAAGATATCGTAATCGGCATGCCGCACAGAGGTCGTTTGAACATTCTCGCCAATGTTATGGGCAAACCCTACAAAGCGATCTTCAACGAATTTCAGGGCGGCAGTTTTAAACCAGAAGACGTCGACGGTTCGGGCGATGTCAAATATCACTTGGGCGCTTCGTCAGACCGCGAGTTTGATGGCAACAATGTACACCTTAGTTTGACAGCGAACCCTTCACATCTTGAAGCCGTCAACCCAGTGGTCATTGGCAAGGTACGCGCCAAACAAGATCAGCTGAACGATCACGACCGGACCAAAGTCATGCCCGTGCTTCTGCACGGTGATGCGGCCTTTGCCGGGCAAGGTGTCGTGGCGGAGTGTTTCGCATTATCAGGGTTGCGTGGACACAAAACCGGCGGAACGATGCATATCGTTGTAAACAACCAGATCGGCTTCACCACCGCGCCTCACTTCAGTCGGTCTTCGCCCTATCCGACAGACAACGCTTTGGTTGTTGAGGCGCCAATTTTCCACGTTAACGGCGATGACCCCGAAGCCGTTGTACATGCGGCCAAAGTCGCCACGGAATTCCGTCAAAAATTCCACAAAGACGTTGTTCTGGACATCATTTGCTATCGCCGCTTTGGACATAACGAGGGCGATGAACCAATGTTCACCAACCCTGTCATGTACAAAAAGATCAAAGGTCACAAAACGACTCTGACTTTGTACACAGAACGTCTGGTCAAAGACGGACTGATCCCAGAGGGCGAAATCGAAGACATGAAGGCCGCATTTCAAGCGCGAATGAATCAAGAATTCGAAGCCGGGAAAGACTACAAACCCAACAAGGCCGATTGGTTGGACGGCAAGTGGTCGCATCTGCATCGCAACAAAGAAGAATATGTACGCGGTCAAACTGCAATAAAACCGGAAACCTTTGCCGAAGTGGGCAACGCATTAAGCCGCGCCCCCGACGGGTTTCCTTTGCACAAAACCGTCTCACGCTTTTTGAGCACAAAGGCCAAAATGTTCGAAACCGGCGAAGGGTTCGATTGGGCAACCGCCGAAGCTTTGGCGTTTGGTTCTCTTTTGACCGAAGGATATGGCGTGCGCTTGTCCGGTCAGGACAGTACGCGTGGAACCTTTTCACAGCGGCATTCCGGCCTCGTGAACCAAGAAACTGAAGAACGGTATTACCCCGTCAATCACATCCGTGAAGGTCAAGCGCAATACGAAGTCATCGATTCAGCTTTGTCCGAATACGCGGTGCTTGGTTTTGAATACGGATATTCATTGGCTGAACCCAATGCGCTAACCATGTGGGAAGCTCAATTTGGTGACTTTGCGAATGGCGCGCAGATCATGTTCGATCAGTTTATCTCATCGGGCGAATCTAAATGGCTTCGTATGTCAGGCCTTGTGATGCTGTTGCCTCATGGGTTTGAAGGCCAAGGGCCAGAACACTCCTCGGCAAGATTAGAACGCTTTCTGCAATCTTGTGGTCAAGACAACTGGATCGTGGCCAATTGCACGACACCTGCGAACTATTTCCACATTCTGCGACGTCAATTGCACCGTGATTTCAGAAAGCCACTGGTTCTGATGACGCCAAAGTCACTGTTGCGGCACAAATTGTGTGTGTCAAAAGCGGAAGAATTCACAACAGGTTCCAGCTTTCACCGCGTTCTTTGGGACGACGCACAACAGGGTAATTCGGAAACCACACTTGTATCAGATGACAAAATCAAACGCGTGGTCATGTGTTCTGGCAAAGTCTACTTCGACTTGCTCGAAGAACGCGATGCGCGCGGCATAGATGATGTTTACTTGATGCGTGTCGAACAATTCTATCCATTCCCGGCGATTTCTGCTGTGCAGGAACTAGAGCGATTCAAACAAGCCGAAATCATCTGGTGCCAAGAAGAGCCCAAAAACCAAGGTGCATGGACGTTCATTGAACCCAATATCGAATGGGTGCTCGGCCGCATCGGAGCGAAACACAACCGCCCACGTTATGTGGGACGTGCCACTTCTGCGTCACCCGCAACGGGATTGGCCAGCCAACACAAAGCCCAACAAGCCGCGCTCGTGAACGATGCGCTGACCATCGAAGGATAAGAACATGACGATCGAAGTCCGCGTCCCAACCTTGGGCGAAAGCGTCACAGAAGCAACAGTTGCCACTTGGTTCAAGAAACCTGGCGAAGCTGTCGCGGTTGATGAAATGCTCTGCGAATTGGAAACTGACAAAGTCACAGTCGAAGTTCCGTCGCCTGCTGACGGTGTCATGGGTGACATAGTAGCCGCCGAAGGGGAAACCGTTGGTGTTGATGCATTGCTCGCAACAATCACAGAAGGTGCTGGCGCAGCTCCTGCCGCTGAAAGCCCGGCACAGGCAGCTCCTGCCGCAACTGGTGGTGACAGCATTGACGTGATGGTCCCCTCGCTGGGCGAAAGCGTTTCAGAAGCAACGGTTTCAACTTGGTTCAAAGCAGTTGGTGACAGCGTGGCGCAGGACGAAATGCTATGCGAACTCGAAACCGACAAGGTTTCGGTCGAGGTTCCTGCACCAACCGCAGGTGTATTAACTGAGATTTTTGCACCCGAAGGCACAACCGTCGACGCATCTGCCAAATTGGCAACCTTGTCGTCTTCGGGCGGCGCTGTTACGGCGGCCCCTGCCCCGGCGGCGGCAACGACCGCGGCAGCTGCGACATCAAAGGATGTAGAAAACGCGCCATCTGCCAAAAAGGCGATGGCCGAAGCAGGACTTTCCCCAGATCAAGTTCAAGGCTCCGGACGTGATGGGCGTATTATGAAATCTGACGTTGCGAATGCTGCTGCAGCAGCCAAGGCAGCACCTGCTGCAATTGCGGCGGCTCCGACCAATACTCCACGCGCGCCTGTTCCTGCAGATGATGCGTCCCGCGAAGAGCGGGTAAAAATGACTCGCTTGCGCCAGACTATCGCGCGCCGCTTGAAAGACAGCCAAAATACAGCTGCCATGCTGACCACCTATAACGAGGTGGACATGACCGAGGTCATGGCTTTGCGCAGCGAATACAAAGACCTGTTCTTGAAAAAGCATGGTGTGAAACTTGGTTTCATGTCATTCTTTACCAAGGCCTGTTGCCACGCTCTTCGGGAAGTGCCCGAAGTGAATGCCGAAATCGACGGCACCGACATCGTTTATAAAAACTTCGTCCACATGGGCATCGCGGCCGGAACGCCTACAGGGCTTGTGGTTCCGGTGATCCGTGACACGGATACAATGTCTTTCGCAGCCATCGAAAAAGCCATTGCCGAAAAGGGCGCGCGCGCGCGCGACGGCAAGCTGAGCATGGCAGAAATGCAAGGCGGCACATTCACCATCTCGAATGGTGGCGTCTATGGATCGCTGATGTCTTCACCGATCCTGAACCCACCGCAGTCGGGTATTCTTGGCATGCACAAAATCCAAGATCGCCCCATGGCGATCAACGGTCAGGTGGTGATCCGCCCGATGATGTATCTGGCGCTGTCTTACGATCACCGCATCGTTGACGGCAAAGGCGCTGTTACGTTCCTTGTGCGCGTCAAAGAAGCTTTGGAGGATCCACGCAGGTTGTTGATGGATCTTTAATGGCCAAGCGTCGCACACGTGCGGAAATGCGCGAGGAGTTTCTCAAACTCCTCGACGTTTTCGACTACTTAGACCTAAACAACCCAGAAGAAGACAGTGAGGTGGCTACCCATCAACCGAAGGAGATGACCAAAGAAAGCATACTTGCCGACTTTGACGCACAAAGACCGTGGAGCCACTTTGGCGACATGCCAGAGTTTCGTGGTTCAAAGTGGTCGGCATCTATGCACCTTCAGGGACTGCAAGATGCTGTGAATGACTCGATTTACTTTGTGCTTGAAGCCATTGCAGATGAAGACAATACCGGCCCGACATACTGGACCACACTACCTGAGACATACGCCGCCGCAACAGGCCGCGATCTGTTTGCCGACGCCGGAAATCCGATGGGCCGAATCAAATCAATTTTGAAACGTGGTTCGGTTCGAACTGAAGAAGAATGGCGGTTGTTGAATGAAATCGTGTGCAATCTCGATTCTTGCATTCTAACCCAGCCTCAGGTGCGTAAAGCCGAACAGTTAATGTCAGAGTACGAATTAAAAGTTCAGGCTGAATTTAAAAAATGAATGTTTGGTCCAATACAACTCGAGCGCTTTATTGGGGAACAACCGCCGCTTCAACCCTCGTTGCCGCATTCGTTCTATATGAATTTGTGGTCTTCAATTTGCCCCGCATGACCGCTGAACTGCAAGACGGCCTACCCGGTCTTTTCCGTATCTCGCCTGCAGTTGCCTTGCCCATTGCCATTGCCCTTGCCCTGTGGCTGCGTTCAACAGCCGCTCTTTGGTTGTTCTTGATCCATGCTTTAGCCTATCGCTTGCACTACTTTTTAGGTGCGGACCCTTTCGAAGGACAAGGCCTGACACTGGTCGGTCTCTTGCGCCATCCAGCGACTATCGTGGTTGAGGCGTCAGTGCTTTTCTATCTCATTCGCAAGAAGGAGCTTGGGCGGTCATGACACCCGAACTAACAGCTCTTTGCTTGGCCGCGCTGTTGCAAGTCGTGCAATTCGTCTTGATGTCAGTTCCTGCAAACGTCGAACTGGGTTTTGGCAAAACTCTGGGCCCACGTGATGCGCAACGGTTGGATAAGCCACTTGCGGAACAGGTCAGCCCACGCACTGGTCGTTTGTGGCGCGCCATGAACAACCATTACGAGGCGCTGATCTTGTTCACTATCGCCGTTGTGGTTGTCACGCTTGCCGAACGATCCACAGCTTTCACGCAAACATGCGCTTACCTTTATCTCGCTTCACGCATCCTTTACGTCCCTGCTTATGTCTTTGGACTAGTGCCTTGGCGTTCGCTGATTTGGGCCGTCGGGATGTTGTCCACAACCGCGATGTTGCTGGCGGCGCTGATATGACCACACTGATTTTCAAACTTTCGCACAGAGGGTCGCACAATCTGTGCAAACGTCCCCCTGCCTGCATATCCCGTTTTCAAGGAAAGGGCTCCTCATGGCATCCTACGACGTAATCATTATCGGCAGCGGCCCCGGCGGCTATGTCTGCGCAATTCGATGTGCTCAGCTTGGCCTCAAGACGGCATGTGTTGAAGGCAATGAAACCCTTGGCGGAACCTGCCTGAACGTTGGGTGCATTCCGTCCAAGGCGCTGTTGCATGCCTCGCATATGTTGCATGAAGCGGAACACAACTTTACGGCCATGGGGCTTAAGGGCAAAAGCCCGTCGGTAGATTGGAAACAGATGCAGTCCTATAAACAGGACACGATTGCGCAGAACACCAAGGGTATCGAATTTCTGTTCAAAAAGAACAAAATCGATTGGCTTAAAGGGTGGGGATCCATTCCTGAACCAGGTAAAGTCAAAGTCGGCGATGAAGTGCACGAGGCCAAAAACATCATCGTTGCATCAGGTTCAGAACCTTCATCGCTTCCCGGTGTCGAAGTTGACGAAAAAGTCGTTGTGACATCTACCGGTGCGCTGACACTTAACAAAATACCAAAAAAGATGGTTGTTATCGGGGCTGGTGTCATCGGATTGGAACTGGGATCTGTTTATAAACGTCTGGGTTCCGAAGTGACGGTCGTCGAATTCTTGGACGCGATTACGCCCGGAATGGACGCAGAAATACAAAAGGTATTCCAACGCACGCTTAAGAAACAGGGTCTGAATTTTATCATGGGCGCTGCGGTTCAAAAGACTGAAGCAACCAAAACCAAGGCCAAAGTGCACTATAAGCTGCGCAAGGACGACAGCGAACATGTGTTGGATGCCGATGTCGTTCTGGTCGCCACTGGGCGCAAGCCGTTCACTGACGGTCTTGGCCTTGCCAAACTGGGCGTTGAAATGTCTGACCGTGGTCAAATCAAAGTCGGCGGCGATTGGCAAACCAATGTAAAAGGCATCTATGCCATTGGCGACGTGATCGACGGTCCGATGCTTGCCCACAAAGCCGAAGACGAAGGTATGGCGGCGGCAGAGCAAGTCGCGGGGAAACATGGGCATGTCAATTATGGCGTCATTCCCGGCGTTATCTATACGCACCCAGAAGTCGCCAATGTCGGAGCGACCGAACAGGACCTTAAAGACGCTGGCAAAAGTTACAAAGTTGGCAAATTCAGCTTTATGGGCAACGGACGGGCAAAGGCAAACTTTGCAGGCGACGGGTTTGTGAAAATCCTAGCCGATACTGATACGGACCGTATTTTGGGCGCACATATTATCGGCCCTGCGGCAGGCGATCTAATCCACGAAGTCTGTGTCGCCATGGAATTTGGCGCATCTGCTGAAGATCTTGCAATGACCTGCCACGCGCACCCGACATATTCAGAAGCCGTGCGTGAAGCGGCGCTGGCATGTGGCGATGGGCCTATCCACAGCTAGACCCTGATTAAAGCTAGAAAAATCAAATGCGTCGGCACCTATGCGCCGGCGCATTTTTTATTTTGGTCCAATTGTTCCAACCCTGCGTAATTCTACACAGCGACCAACAAGCGATCAAAAGACTTGTGTCGTCAACACGCGCCCGAATCTGGGTGGGACATTGAAAGGGATTAGATATGCAACGTCGGAACATCATTAAGCTTTTGGGGGGCGTCAGCCTCGCGTTCGTATTGGGTGCATGCGCACAAACACAATCGGGTGGCGATGACATCGTTGATATTGCTGCTGGAAACCCAGATTTTTCAACACTGGTCGCAGCCGTTCAAGCAGCCGGTTTGGTTGACACATTGAAAGGGCCCGGACCTTTCACAGTTTTCGCACCAACAAATGCCGCCTTTGATGCATTGCCAGCGGGAACAGTTGAAAACCTGCTATTGCCAGAAAACAAAGATCAGCTTGTTTCGATTTTGACCTACCATGTTCTGCCAGGACAAGTGACCGCAGGCGACGTTCTGGGCACGCGTCAGACCGTTGCGACCGTTCAGGGTGGCACAGTTCATGTTGACGGAAACGCTGGCAAAGTTGGCACTGGTGTCAAAGTCAACGACGCCAATGTCACGACAGCCGACATATTTGCATCCAATGGTGTCATCCACGTGATCGACAAAGTGCTTTTGCCCTAAGTCGTCAGATGGCCCGGTGTGGTTTCATGCGCCGGGCCAAAATCTTCACCACATTCGAGGTTGCGCGTTAACAACGTAATTGCGGTCGTATTCCGCAGCGTCTAGTTCACCATTCGTCATATCCGCCAGTATGTCACCGACCGTGGGCAAACCATCCGCGTCACTGCGGTTCCACAAATCGGACCGAAGAAGCGCTTTGGCGCATTGGGTGTACACCTCATCCACTTCAAACACGATCACCGTGACGGGATGTTTCCCGCGTTGTTCGAAGCTGGTGCATAATTCCGGGTCATCTGTCAGAAATGCACGCCCATTGACACGGACCGTCGTATTGGTGCCGGGCACCAGAAACAGCAGCGCCGCGCGCCCGTCTGAGATGATATCGCGCAAACAGTCCAACCGGTTGTTCCCACGCCAATCCGGCATCGTAATCGTTTTAGCGTCATGCACACGCACCACAGGACCATCGTCCCCGCGTGGGCTTCCATGCACCCCCCCGGGACCAACCGTGCTCAGGATGCAAAACCGCGCGCCTTCAATCCAACGTCGGTAAAGCGGTGTCAGATGGTCAGCCACTTTTTGCAATGAATGCGGCACTGGTTGTTTGTACAAAACATCCAACGTTTTCAGAGAGTCAATTTTCCGGGTCAAAACCAGCCTCTTTCATGAGCTCATTGGAACGATCTTCGACCTGTTTCTCAAGATCAGCCATAAATGTATCTCGATCTTTGCCAGGCAAAACAGCTGGCAGGAATTCAACAACACCTGTACCGGGATAGCGCATGATGCCTTTGCGTGGCCAAAAAAGACCTACATTCGTTGCAACCGGTACACAGGGTTGTCCAAGTTGTTCGTACAGAACACTTGTTCCAACTTTGTAGGGTTTGTAATCCCCCGGCGCAACGCGCGTGCCCTGACTGTAAATTATCAATTGACCGGGAAGGCTGTGACCTGCCTCGACGTCTTCAACCATTTTCTGGATCGCGGCACCGCGTTTACCCCGGTCAACTGGAACACAGCCAAGCCGTTTAGCGTATAGGCCAATCACCGGTGTCCACAAAATTTCACGCTTCATTATGAATTTCGCCGAAGGCAGGGCGTGGAAAATCAACATGATGTCGAAAAACGATTGATGCTTTGCCGCTATGATCACTTCACCCTCAGGGATGTCGCCCCGAACTTCGCCTTTTACGCCAACCATCCAACTGGCTGTCCAGAACGTCCATTTGCAATAGCTTTTGCAAGCCAGACGTGCCCCGTTTGGCGAGATGATTGCGTAAGGCGCAAAGAAAATGCCCATCAAAAGCATCATCAAATAGACCTGAAAGATAAAAAGAACAGAGCGGATATATTGGATCATTAGGCGAGGTCCCTCAGTGCTTTACGGGCGGCTGCGGCTGTGGCCACTAACGCCACGCTGCCAGTCAGCACCGGAAGGATCAAGGGGACAAGCCATTCAATCCCCCTGAACCCAAACGCCGTCAGCAATCCGGCAACATCAGGCCCTTCATTTGATGGCATCAACATCAAGAATACTATCCCAAGGACTGTTCCAAACGCCGCTCCTGTCGCGGCACGTATTGTAAACCGTCGAATAAAAGCACCCTCGATAAATTGATCCGTGGCACCAACCAACCGAAGCACGGCCACGACCTTGGCATTTGCAGCAAGGGCAGCATTCGCGGCCAGTGTTACCATTGCCGCCAATGCCGCGACGATCAAAATGACGACACTGATGCTAAGCAATCTCAATCGGTCCGCCGCAGAAATCAGTGGCGTACGCCAGCGTCCATGATCATCAAGAACCGCGCCCGGTACTTCCGCTGTTAACCTCAAACGCAATCCAACGGGATCAAAGGTTTCGGGATCAATTTGTAACGTAATCAAGCGGGGAATAGGCAATTCATCCAAAGGAAGGTCCGCCCCGATCCAAGGTGACAACAACGCGCGTTGTTCGCCATCAGACAGCGGTCGTGACTCCAAAACCCCTTCTGTTGTTTCCAGTACTTTCACGGCCGCTTCTGTCTGCGCAGCCCGTTGTCCCGGCGGCGCTAAAATTCGAACGGTTGCAGATCCTGCCAGATCTTGCCCCCAGCTTTTGGCAAGCCGCCCGGACGCGAAGGACAACGCCAGCGCAAAGACAGCCAAGAATGCCATCACGGCCGACACAAACAAGGTCAGCCGCGCCGTAATCCCAGATGAAGGCACAACGCGATCCGCTGACTGGTCGGTGAATATCGTTTTCAGATGCTTCAATTGCTTCATCACAGATCCGCCCCAGCCAATTGGACACCTCGGTTGGATATCCGCAGGACGCGCGATTGAACCTGTGACTTGGCAGTTCGGATCAACGACAAATCATGCGTGGCGACCAATACTGTCTTTCCCATGCGGTTCAACTCAACAAGCAGCGTCAAAATGCGTTGCGACATTTCCCAATCAATGTTTCCGGTAGGTTCGTCCGCCAAAATGACATCTGGCGACATTATAACGGCACGGGCCAAGCCCGCACGTTGGCGTTCTCCGCCTGACAACTCAGGGGGCAGCGCATTTACGCGATCGCCAAGGCCCACCCAACTGACCAAGTCATCAAGATCTTGCTGAACATTTTCAACTGGGCGCCCTGCCACAGTGAGCGGTAAGGCGATGTTCTCAATGGCCGGCAAATGGTCCAGAAATTGGACATCCTGATGCACGACACCGACGCGTCGACGCACCCGCGCAATCCCATCGCGGTCCAAGGCACGCACATCTTTGTCAAACAAAGACACCTTGCCACTGGTCGGAAGCAATGCCCCGTAACACAGTTTCAAAAGCGTGGTTTTTCCGGCACCCGACGGCCCAGTCAGAAAGTGGAATGACCCGGGCGCCAAGCTCAGCGAAACGTCCGATAACAGCTCGCCACCGCCGTAGCTGTAGGCCACTTGTTTTAGTTCGATCACTGTCGTTTGCCTCTAATGCCCCTGTTGTGGTTCCGCGACAGGAGCAATCTAATCTATGTTTACACAGCCTTAAGGCGAATTAGGCCTTTTACAAGACTCCTGCCCTTCATATGCTGTGGCGTAAAATGAAGCCGGAAACAAGATGCGCTTGATCTGCCCTAACTGCGATGCGCAGTACGACGTCCCAGACTCTGTCATTCCGACGGAAGGTAGGGACGTGCAATGTTCCAGTTGCTCGACAACATGGTTCCAAAATCATCCAGACCACCAGCCAGAAGACAGTGACACCACATCAACCGAAGCATCGCCAGACAAAGCGCCATCCAAAGACGACGCCGGTGTAGCTGCCAAGCCCCCTGCTGCAAAAAAACGGGCCAAGTCCAAGTCGAAACCCAAGAAGAAGCCTGTAGAAAAACCAACGGAAAGTTCTGATCCCGCGGATAGCTCAGCCAAGGAATCGAAGGAAGACGTCGCCGAAGATACAGAAGCTGGACCCCAAGCCCGCAAATTAGATTCGTCGGTCGAAGCAATCTTGAAAGCTGAAGCGGATCGGGAAACCGAAGCTCGCGAACAAGATAGCCTTGAAACACAGCCGGGATCGGGTGTGGACGATGGTCTTGTCGAAAAGGCTATAAAAGATCTGACGAGCGAACCTGCGGCGCAGACCGGTGATGAAAACGTTGCCGCAGTGGCAGCCGGAGCAGCCGCAATCGCGACGACAGATGCAGCACGCCGCGATTTGTTGCCAGACATCGAAGAAATCAATTCAACGCTTCGATCTTCGAATGACCGCGACGACACCCCTGTTCTAACTACTGAAGACGAAACCGACGAACCCGTTGTGAAAAAGCGTTCGGGCGGATTTCGTCGTGGGTTTGTGATGGTTGTCGCGCTCGCTGCAATTGCCGGATTGGTTTATGTATACGCGCCGCAAATTGCGCAAAAATTCCCGCAAGCGGATGCAACCCTTAACACCTATGTCGCCTATGTCGACTCCGCCCGTGTTTGGTTGGATTCACAGCTGGCTCTTCTTTTGACATGGCTCGACAAAACCGCCGCAGCCGCCAACCAATAAGATCGAGACGCTGACCTTAAAAACGCTCTAGCAGACGTTTTAGATAATCCAGCTCTTCTTCGGACCGTTGCCCCTCGGCAGAGCGGCGTCTGATTTCGTCCAGCAAATCGCGTGCACGTCCATACAAATCCTCTTGCCCGGGAACAAATCCACGCAAGTCTGACTCTGGGTCGTACGGACCATTTGGCCGGCCCAATGGATCGTTTTCACCCTGCGGCCCGCCTGCTTCGGCTTGACCTTGACCACCTTGTTGTTCTTGCTGCTCTTGTGCCATAGCTTCGCCCAAGGATCTCATCGCCTCGCGAAGCGCATCCATAGCCTGTGACTGATTGTCGATCGCTTCCGCAAAATCACGCTGACGCAATGCATCCTCGGCGTTGTCCATCGCACGTCCCGCACGATCCAACGCGTCACGCGCATCCTCGCCTTCTTGCGATCCAGCACCCGGCAGACCGTTTTGTTGGCGTTGCAATTCCTGCCGCAAAGCCCGCTGACGATCCGCCAAGGCTTGTTCACCAGAACTGCCATTCTGTCCTTGTTGCGGTTGACCTTGCTGACCACCGGATTGATCGCCTTCTTGGCCCTGACCTTCGCTGCCTTGACCGTGTTGCTCGCCTTGGCCCTGTCCGCCATTGCTGCCAGAATTTTGGTCGCTTTCACCGGCTTGTGCGCCTGGGTTGAATTGTTCCTGCAAATCGCGGAACGCCTCGTCGCTTAATCCTTGCTGTTCTCGTAAGGACTCAGCCAAACCTTCCATGGCTTGTTCACCCGGCGATTGCCCCGGTTGGCCACCTTGCGCCTGCTGCATCTGCAGGTTTTCCAAAAGCTCTTGCAGTTCTTTCAGGGCCTGCTCAGCTTCAGCCATACGCCCTTGTTCCATCAGTTCTTGAATGCGCTCCATCATGCGCTGAATGTCGTCCTGCGACAGCATCATCTGGTCAGATTGCGATTGAGGTTGACCACCAAGCTCTTCGTTTTCTTCCATTTCACGTTGCGCTTGCTGAGAGAGTTGACGCAAATAGTCATCTGTCGCGCGACGCAATTCTTGCATCAATTCCGCAATTTCGGCAGGGCTCGCGCCTTCACGCATCGCTTGCTCTAACCGCTCTTGCGCACGCCGCAGCCGTTCAAGAGCGCCAGCCAAATCACCTTCTTCGATGGTGATTGCCAAATCCCAAAGATCTTGGGCCAACTCTTCTTGTTGCTGGTCCGTCATGCCGTAACTGGCCAGCGTTTCCATCCGATTGATGATGCGCTTTAGGCGCAACTGTTCGGTTTCTTTGCGAAGGACATCCGCAGGACGATAGGACAATGCACGCAAAACTTGCGAGTTTCGCATCACGTTTCCACGCGACCAAAGCAGATCGCGGCGTTGTTCGATCAATGACGCAGCCAGAGGATCAAAGAAACGGCGCCCTGGCAAAGACACCTTCAATGGCTCGCTTTGTGCTTGTTGTTCTGACGCATCAAGGACGCTTAGCGTGATGCTTACCGGCAAATTTGCCCAAGGGTGTTGGCTGAAATCTTCGATGAGTTGTTCGTCAAAGCTGCGCCGGCTACCGGCAAATGGCATTGGCAATGCAACAGTGATGGCCGGCCGTTCTTCTGGCTCGATTGCCAATCCGTGACGTCGATCAACGGCTGGCAAATCCAAGGTTACAATGGCTTCACCAGCCTCGACGCCGTAATCGTCCTCAGCGGAGAACGGCAACGTCATTTCACCCGCCGGACCACTTTGCGGCTGTTCAAGTGCGGACACTTTTGGCGGAGCGTCGGGGATCAAAACGACCTCCCAACTGCGGCCACCCGGACCGTCAATCGCAAGCGTGCCTTCTTGGGCAATCGTAAAATCTTGTTCAGGCGACGATGCCGGAGGCAATTCGCCCGTCCGGCCGGATACCGTTTCCGACACGGTCAGCGCACCAACCTCACCGTACAAACGCAGCGTGATCAAGCTGCCCACAGGCAGCTCAAGAGTGCCCTCAATATCATTCAAATAGATTGTCGGGCGCCCTGTGTAACGCGGGCTTTCCGCCCAACCTTCCCAGACTGGGCCTGACGCCAATGCCTCGTCGCCCGATGACACATCGCGCACCGACCCAACGCTGGCCAATGATCCAAAAATAAGGGCCACACCAAAGATCAACGCAGCCATAAAGCGCAGCGCATAAGGATCGTGTTTCGCAACCCGTAGGTCCGCAGGGACAGCTTGGGCATTTGCGGCCCTGTCGGCCATGCGCGCCTGATGCGCACGCCAAACAGCTGCCGATGCCTCGTCTGATTGGCCCACCGCCTGATCGTCCATCAAAGCTTGGATCGGTCGCCCCGGAAGGGTAGCGTCCAATCGAACAAGCGCTTCATCGCGAGTGGGTAATCTGAACCGTTTGAATGCGTAAATCAGCGACACGGCGGTCAACACGGCGGAAACAACACCGATGGCCCAAACACCCTCAAGGCTTAAGCTGTCCTGAACACCCAGCATCAACAGGCCAAGCACAACCAAAACGACAGCTATCAAAGGCCAAAGAGCACGCCAAAGACGTTCGGCAATCAAGCCAAACCACGTCAACCGCAGTGGCCAGCGCACCGCGCTTAACCCCTTGCGACGGTCGTTCCGAGAAAATGTGGCCATTGGCGTTTTGAGCCTCCGCGTCTGTTTAGACGTGAATCAACGCCTATAACCATTCTGGGATGGTATCCCGATTTATCATTTCGTCAAAGGTCGGACGTGCGCGGATCACCGCGTATTGATCATCTTTCACCAAAACTTCGGGAATTAAGGGGCGTGTATTATATTCGCTCGACATTACTGCGCCGTAAGCACCAGCAGATCTGAACGCCACAAGGTCATCCGCGTTCAGCGGCGGCATCATACGTTCTTTTGCAAATGTATCACCACTTTCGCAGACAGGCCCAACAATATCATAGGGTTGCTGTTCAACACCTACGGGCGGTTCGATCACGGGAACAATGTCATGATGGGCCTCATACATCGCTGGCCGGATCAAATCGTTCATCGCGCCATCAAGTATAAGAAAATCGCGGTCTTCTCCGGATTTCACATAAATGACCTTGGACACCATCAAACCCGCGTTTCCTGCGATCAAACGCCCAGGTTCAATTTCGACTTCGCACCCTAAATGCCCCACACATTTTTTGATCAAAGCGCCATAATCCGTTGGCAGCGGGGGCCTGTCATTGTTCTGAGAATAGGGGATGCCAAGGCCGCCGCCCAAATCCAGCCTGCGGATATTATGGCCATCCGCACGCAAAGTTTCAGTCAAATCTGCCACTTTGTTATAGGCCTGCTCGAACGGTGCCAGATCGGTCAATTGGGATCCGATATGCACATCGATACCAATAACTTCAAGGCCGGGAAGGCTGGCTGCCAGCGCGTAAACTTCGCGCGCCCGCGAGATCGGGATACCAAATTTGTTTTCGGACTTGCCGGTGGCGATTTTGGCATGGGTCTTGGCGTCGACGTCAGGATTGACGCGAATGGTAATGGGGGCAACCATCCCCAACGCCGTCGCTTGTGCTGAGATCATGGCCATTTCCGGCTCGGATTCGACGTTGAATTGCCTGATCCCTCCGGTCAACGCGGCTTGGACCTCTTCTACGGTTTTACCGACGCCAGAAAAAACAATCCGCTCGCCCGGAACGCCTGCAGCGCGCGCACGCGCATATTCCCCGCCCGACACCACATCCATACCGGAACCCGCGTCTGCCAGCGTCTTCAGGATCGCCTGATTGGATGCGGCTTTCATCGCATAGCAGACAAGATGAGGCATCCGATCTAAGGCTTCATCGAACAATCGATAATGCCGCAGCAGGGTCGCTGTGGAGTACACATAAAATGGCGTGCCAACGGCCGCCGCGATTTCGGTCAAGGGTACGTCTTCGGCAAAGAGCGTGCCATCACGATACAGAAAATGGTCCATGTCTTCGCGTTTACGCAGGGCCGTGGGTCAGTTCAATCAGGATTTACCGCGTTTGGCTTTTTCTCGGGCTTGAAACGTATCGATTTTGCCTCGCAATATCGATTGAGATTCAGAATTTGCAGCGTTTAGCCGTTCTTGAAATGCCGGGGTTTTAATGCCCTGCCCCGCTGCCAACTGCCACAACACATGATACGGGTTGTCATTGCATTCGATGATGATCGGACCATCCGGACCAACTGCAATATCCCACCCGACTATGCCAAACTCTGGGAACAGCCCATGCCCTTCGCAAGCAATGCGCTGGATTTGATCCCAATGCGGAATCTGGAACCCTTCGAATGCAGTGTCGGACACTGGATGTTTGTCCAACAATTTCGCATTCAAACCGGAACCAATATTGCATTTTTGAACCTGACCCGTCTGGTCATCGATCAAGGCAACCATAGACCCTGATTGCCAAAAATTATCCGACATTGCTTGCGGAGATGGAATCTTCCAAACGGTGTAAAGCGGCGCAATGCCTGTTTCATCGCGTGTCGTCACAACACGCATCGTGCCGACGGCTTCGCCTGCCATCTGAACAAGGTCGGGGTGCTGTGTGACGGCTGTTTGAAAGATAAATCCTTCGGGGTAATCCTCTACAACTTCTTTGGCAAAACCGCTTACATCCGCCTGTTGCCCGTTGCCCAAAGACAAGACATCTGCCTCGCAGGATTCTATCGACGCAGACCCGACGCCCCCCGAACCTGCGCAGGGTTTAACAAAAAGGGGATAGCGGGCCGTGTCGCGCAAGAAACCCTCGACGTCAGAAACGGTGCGTAAAACTGGCAACGATCCGAACATACGAGTGGTGTGTACAACAGCTTGGGTTTCGGTTGTGGGTAAATCCAATTGCGTCAGCAACGATGTGTACAACACTTTGTCACGCACAAACGCACGCGATTTGGTGAGCTTTAAAGGCGATGCGGCGACATTGATTTCGAAACTGCCAACTTTTCCAACATACCGTTTTTTGTCTTCGATTGAGATTTCCGGATCAAAGACACCGGTCGAATAATATTCGTGGTTTGCCAATTTTCCGGGGCCAAATCGCATGGACGTCATTTCGCGCATTTGGTGGAAAGGGCTGACGCCATGATTTCGTGCCACTGCCACCATCGTTTCCGAAGCCGCTGGCGACGGATCCATGGGTGCGCCAAGCAGAACTTTTCCTGTCACTGCATTCATACCCTAACCTTTCACATTTTTATTAGTCGATTTGTACCGCGCAAGGCGCTTCTTTTGATGCTCAACCGCATTGCCCCAAATAGGATTGGGGCCAGCGTGTGCCTTGGTGCCAATATCTAAAATATCCGGCCACAAAGGAACGCGTCGTTGCCAGAATCGATGGCGCAAAAGATTTGTTGAACTTTTTGTTGGTCGCCATCCTGGTATATTCACATTATTGATCAACGCTGAGCTCCGGGTCATACAAGCCCAGCGCACAGTATTCTTTGGATGACAATTGCGATTTGTCGACGCGCAAGGCCAAATTTTCGCGCAACTGTTTCGCTGGTGAAATTCCAAATTTACACGCGACTTGCACAATCACTGGTGCCTCAGGCTTTGCACCGTCCTGCAGGCCATCCAGAAGTGTCGATTTTTGCGATTCTGCAGTTGTACCGCACATATCTGCACCCTGCCTGCTGCGATATTTTCAGCAGAAGTTACTGAGAGATAGTGGCAGGATTTGGGCGCGATTGTTTCCAATTTGATCGAAAATCAACCCGATTTTCCGGATCTTAGAAATAGGTAAAGTGGCAACCCGCAACTGACCCCAATGCCAAATGTTGCCGGTATGGCGACCAATCCAATCGCATCGCGCCTCTTGATACATTCCGCAATCACGAAAACACATAACGCAACCGCCGCGATCGTCAGATCCCACACCAATCCAGACGACGCATCATTGGCGTGCCAAGCATCGACCATTTTTCCAAGGTCAAAACCTTCAGCCTTGAACCAACGCACAAAATAAAACATTGGATGGATCGCGCCCCAAATCGCCAAACCAAGATAGATTAGGCGAACAGGCGACATCTATAGATATTGCCCCAAAGATATGCCCAAAGGCCCCTTTCGAAGCCCAATTGACGCCCCAGTGTGCACGCCGTTTGAACCCACACCGATGTTCAGATTGGCAGTTGGTTTAACGGGTTCTCCATCCGCACCACAGGCAGCCAGCGTCAGAAAAGCCAAAAGCGCTATCGAACGTTTCATTCCAAAATCTCCTTCCAGCGAGCGACCTGCTCGCGAACCCGCGCAGGAGATGTCCCACCGTAGGATGTCCGCGAAGCCACCGAATTATCTACTCCGAGCACTTCGAAGATATCAGAATTGATACCGTCATGCACAGATTTCAGATCATCCAAGTTGAGATCAGGCAGATCACAGCCCTTAGACTCAGCCAACGCGACGATGCGGCCCGTTACGTGATGGGCATCTCTAAATGGCATACCAAGAACGCGAACAAGCCAGTCAGCCAAATCTGTCGCTGTCGAAAAACCGCTCCCTGCAGCTGCAGCTAAAGACTCGCGATTGGCGCTCATGTCACCAACCATGCCGTCCATTACAGCCATCGCCAGCATCCAGTTATCGGCCGCATCAAACACTTGTTCTTTGTCTTCCTGCATGTCTTTGGAATACGCCAGGGGCAGCCCCTTCATCACCATCATCAGCGCTGTATTTGCCCCAAATATCCGGCCGATTTTGGCACGGATCAGTTCCGCTGCATCTGGGTTTTTCTTTTGCGGCATGATCGACGATCCAGTCGAAAACCGGTCAGACAACGTGACAAATCGAAATTGTGCCGACGACCAGATCACCAATTCTTCGGCCAAGCGGCTAAGATGCATGGCGTTGATCGACGCACAGGACAAAAAGTCCAACGCGAAATCCCGATCACTGACCGCGTCCAATGAATTGGCCGCAGGGCGGTCAAACCCCAAAGCGTTTGCAGTCATATCGCGATCAATTGGAAAAGACGTGCCGGCCAACGCCGCCGCGCCCAACGGGTTTTCGTTCATCCGTTTACGTGCATCCCGAACACGGCTGATATCGCGACCAAACATTTCGACATACGCCATCATGTGATGTCCCCATGTGACTGGCTGGGCTGTCTGTAGATGCGTAAACCCAGGCATAACCCAATCCGCACCCGCTTCGGCCTGCGTCAGCAAAGCTTTTGTCAGCGCAATTAAACCGGCTTCGGCCGCGTCAAATTGATCACGCACCCAAAGTTTGAAATCAGTCGCAACCTGATCGTTCCGGCTGCGTCCAGTGTGCAGGCGGCCTGCAGGTTCGCCGATCAGGTCCTTTAATCGCGCCTCTACATTCATGTGGATGTCTTCAAGCGCGGTCGAAAAGGTAAAATTGCCTGTTTCAATCTCTGACAAGACCGTGAGAAGCCCTTCACGTATCGCCTCTGCATCATTATCACTAATGATACCTGTTGCAGCTAACATGGCTGCATGGGCGCGTGAGCCTGCAATGTCTTGTGCGGCCATCCGCTGGTCAAACCCGATGGACGCGTTGATCGCTTCCATGATTGCGTCGGGGCCAGCGGCAAAGCGGCCGCCCCACATGGTATTTGCAGACTTTTGGGACATGTAGACACCTGTCAGGGATGCTGATGAAACGTATTATTGCCGCTGTGCTGTATCTGGCCTTGAGCCTGACCGCAATTCCTCTTGCAGCTTCGGATCTGTCCGAAGCCGTCGCGCTGCGCGAAGGAGACATGAAAAAGTTGATCTTTCACGACACGCCAATGGCGGTGTCCAATGCAACCTACGATCTAGCCGATGATGCCGGTCCAGGAAGCTTGAGTGATTATGAAGGGCAATGGGTTCTGCTGAACTTCTGGGCGACATGGTGCGCACCTTGCCGCCACGAAATGCCAATGCTGTCAGAATTGCAGGCGGCGTTTGGAGGCCCTGACTTTCAGGTCGTTACGATTGCCACAGGTCGCAATTCCCCGACGGGTATCAGAAAGTTCTTTTCGGAAATCAACATCAACAATTTGCCCCGGCATCAGGACCCCAGACAAGCGCTTGCTGCTCAAATGGCCATATTTGGGTTGCCGATCACCGTTTTGATCAACCCAGAAGGAAAAGAAGTGGCGAGACTGCGTGGCGACGCAGATTGGTCCAGCGACAGCGCGAAAGCAATTATCAAGTCGCTTTTACCATCCGGGTGATCCAAACGGATCATGAAAAACATCTGAAAAAGTGGTGCTATCCTTTCATTTAAAATTGAAAGGATAGTTTTATGTCAGTTTTAGACGTCCAAAACGCACTTAAGAACAAGGGGTTTGATCCCGGACCAATTGACAGCGCGATGGGCCCAAAAACCCGCGCGACCATCAAAACATTTCAAGACGCAAATGGCTTGGTGAGGCCTATTCGTAGGGCACTGCATGTCAACTGGCGTTCCGGATGAAGCATTGCCCGGCAATCCACTGGGTGCACGACAATGGACAAACTACGGTCGAATGGTGAAACCTCAACTTGGATCACTCCTCGTATTCTGGCGCACAAGTCCAAGCAGTTGGAAAGGCCATGTCGGGTTTTATTGGGCCGAAGATGAAACACATTACCATTGCCTTGGTGGCAACCAGACCAACGCAGTCAATATCAAACGTATGGCCAAATCTCGACTGCTTGAAGCGCGCTGGCCCAACAGCTTGCCAGGGCAAGGTTTCGTTAGAAAAGCATCTGGGGAAGGTGTTTTGATCAGCGTGAGTGAGCAATAGCACGGCTGAGATGCCGTTCTAACCAGTGGACGGCATCACAAAAACGCTCGGGCGATTGTGTTCGGACGGATGCGTTCGATTTCGGTCAGTATGTCTGAAACGGGCAATTCAAATTCCGTTTTCAAGGCTTGTTTGTAAGGCGACATATTCGTGCATTCCAACAGGATATGCTTGTGGCTTTGCACGCGAGATTTCCTAACCAGATCAACCATTTCGTCAGATGCGACATCGGTTTTCAATTCTGACTGCCCTGTCGAGATAACATGGCGCAGGTGCATTTGTGGACTCAACCCGCGGATTGCGCCTGCATATCGACGGTGGTCGCCAAGGTGGGATTCGTTCAGCGATTGCGCGTCGAACGTTAAGATCAATAATTCTTGGGGAGCATAAACAGCGCTTAGCCGGTCCAAAGCAACAAGCGAAGAACTGATGAAAGGACGTGTCGTGCAAGACTGAAGGTGTTTTTGCCAAAACGACAGAAACCCGCACGAGGTTACAATGACATCACCGCGTGCATTTTTCACGGCATCTTCGAAGGGTTGAATGTCGATATCATCAGGTCGGCTAGTGACAATATTGCGGACCAACGCACCAGGAATGCGAATGATTTCGATCTCGTCATTGTATGTGTCCCGGCACGCGACGTCACCCGGCACGCGTGGAAATTGCGTATCAAGCTGCAGAACTGAAACCGAAGGCCGCATTGAATTCTAGGGGCTTTGTCGAATGTTGTCAGGCAACCACGTGGCCAATTCCGGCCATACAACCAGGATCACAACCATCACCAACATCAAACCGACCATAGGCAAGGCCGTTTTCGAAATATAACCGATTTCATGTCTGGTCATGCCCTGCAAAACAAACAGGTTGAACCCAATTGGCGGGGTCACTTGCGCCATCTCAACAACGACAACGATGAAGATACCAAACCAAATCACGTCAATTCCAGCTTGGCGGATCATAGGTTCCACGATGGCCATTGTCAGAACCACCGACGAAATCCCATCAAGGAACATACCCAGAATAATGTAAAACACCGTCAGGGCCGCAATCAGTGTGATTGGCGACAGGTTCATCCCGTCAATCCACGCCGCCAAAGCGCGTGGTAATCCAGTAAAGCCCATCGAAAGCGACAAGAACGCCGCCCCCATCAAAATCAACGCAATCATGGCCGATGTTCGCGTCGCACCCATCAGGCTTTCGAATAAGGCAGAAAATGACAGCGATCTTTGGAAGGCCGCCAATGTCAAAGATCCCAGAACACCAACTGCGGCGGCTTCAGTCGCCGTGGCCCAACCGAAATACATCGACCCAATGACTGCAAAGACAAGCAAAAGCACCGGGATCAAAAACCGACTTTCCATGAACATTTGTCCCAAGGACATCGACGGTTCAGGCGGAGGGCGCTGACCGGAGCGCACGAAATGCCACGCAATGATGTAGGACATGAACAATCCCGCCAGAACAAGTCCGGGAAGAATACCTGCCATAAACAGCTTGATGATGCTTTCGTTGATAGACACTCCATAAACAATCAACGTCAGCGACGGCGGGATCATTAATCCCAAGGTTGCCGCACCCGCCAATGTTCCGACGATCATATATTCTGGATAGCCGCGTTTGCGCAGCTCCGGTATCGACATCTTGCCCACGGTTGTCAGAGTTGCGGCGGACGATCCAGACACCGCCGCGAAAATGGTACACCCCGCGATGTTCGTGTGCAGCAATCCCCCCGGTAGGAATCGCATCCACGGGGCCAATCCGCGAAACATATCTTGGGATAATCGGGTTCGATATAATATTTCACCCATCCAGATGAACAATGGCAAAGCCGTCAAAGTCCAGCTGCTTGCTCCGGTCCAGATTGTGGTGATCATTGCATCGCCTGCAGGGCGCGTTGTAAACAACTCCATCCCGACCCAAGCCACGCCCATAAGCGCCAGACCAATCCAAATCGATGACCCTAACAGCGTGAACAGAACCAAAAGAAAGATCAGCGTGGCATAAAGTTCGGTCATTCGACTGCCTCCGCCTGAATGGGGTTTCGCCCGGTGATTACCAGCCGACACAGCGTATCCCACAACGCAATAGCAAGAAGCACCGTCCCGATGGACATCGCAATCTGTGGCACCCAAATAGGTGTATAAATCAGCTCGCTCGTGCTTTCTGCCATGGCCTGTCCCCATTCGGAAACAGGACGCGCAGGAAGGCTGAGAAAGGTCACAACCCATTCCGGGATTTGATCTTGGCCCTGTGTTCGATCATTCAGTAATTTTGAAAAACCATTGGTTTTGATCGCATAACGCGCAAAATACGTGGCAATCACTGCCCCACTGAAGACCGCAAAAATATCAAGCCAACGGTTCAGGAACCGATTGGCATTCAAAAGTATCGACACGCGGATATGGCTGCCCCGCATCAATGCGTGACACAGCGCAAAGAATGACGTGGCCGCCATCGCATAACCGGCAAATTCGGTCGTGCCGGGCAAGGCAAATCCAGTCCACCGTGCAATCATCTGTGCTACAATAAGACTGAGGATCATCAGCATAAAGAATGCCGAAATGATCCCACTTGTCAGATATACGCCATCCAAAAACCGCCAGATCGGGCGTAAAGGCCCTTCCAGACGTGGCCCGCCGATAAAGCAAAGCAAAGCCAAACAGGTCGGTAAAACAAATAACCAGACCCATAAAGGCATGCCCAAAAACGGCGCCCAGTCACGCATGTCACATTCCCTGTGGAAAAGGCGCGGCTTGGCGCAATGACCAAACCGCGCGGTTCAACGCTTATTTGGCGTTGTAAGCATCAAGAATGGCTTGACCATCAGCACCAGCTGAGGCAATCCAATCTGCTGTCATCTTGTCACCTATTTTTTCAAGCTCCGCCAAGAAATCCGGGCCTGCGTCTTCTACTGACATGCCGTTCTTGGACAGTTCGTCAAAATAAAAGTTAGACAAATCAGCAGATTTAGCGGCGCAGCTTGCAGATGTTTCGTCTGCCGCTTTTTGGATGCCGGCTTGAACATCACCGTCAAGTGCATCCCATGCTTGCTTGTTCACCATCACGTAGTTGCGCGGCAACCATGCGTTGACTTTGTAATAGTGGCTTAGATGTTCCCAAACCTTACGATCATATCCGGTCGCACCCGACGAAATAAATGCGCTTGCCACGCCCGTGGCCAAAGCTTGGCTCAGCTCAGCGGCTTCGATTTGAACCGGTATCATGCCCAATTCTTCCGCAAATGTTGCAGTTGCCGAATTATACGAGCGGAATTTAACGCCTTGTGTGTCTGCGGATGACCCTACTTCTTTGTTGAAATAGAACCCCTGCCCCGGCCATGGGCATGTATAAAGTGCAACAAGGTTCAGGTCTGACAGCTGCGCGTTCACCTTTTCACGTGCGGCTTCCCACAGCTTGGCGTTGTCTTCATAGCTTGTCGCGATGAAAGGGAGGTTGTCCCACCCCAACAATGGCGCTTCGTTGGCATGTGCCGACATGAAACGCTCACCAATGGGTACTTGGCCTGTTTGGATGGCGCGTTTGATATCGCCCCCACCGAACAGTGACCCACCCGGATGCACAGTGATATCGATGGCGCCGTTTGTATATTCGCGTACGCGGTCGGCAAACATAACACCCTGTTCGGAATGGAAATTTGTCGCAGCATATGCCATCGGCATATCCCAAGCCTGTGCATGACCATCTGCAAACGCGGAATTTGCCAGCAACGCACCGACAGCAGTACCCAATGCCAATTTTGTAATTCTATTCATATCGTCCTCCCAGACGTTTATTGCCCACGCGACGCGTGTTTGTTGGGATCAAATGGGCCCAAATCTGCGTTTGGTGTTTTGCCCGCGATTAAGTCAGCGATGATCCGACCCGTTTTAGGCCCACCTGTCAAGCCGACATGCTGATGTCCAAAGGCTTGGAATGTCGTTCCGCCATCATCTGCTGCTCCAATAAGCGGCAAGCTGTCTGCGGGTGCAGGTCTGTGACCCATCCACTCCGTTACATCGTCATAGCTGACGTCCGGCATCAACTTCTGAACCTGACGCTTCAACATATCAAATGGCGCTTTGCTGGGGCCATTGTCCAACCCACCGAATTCAACAATACCGGCAGCGCGAATGCGACCATCCATAGGCGTCACAACGAATTTCCCGGATGCAACCATCATTGGTGATTTTGGGCTTTGGGATGGGTTTATCAATTCAATATGATATCCCCGCTCGCTTTCGAACGGGACTTTTATACCCATCTTATGCGCGATATCCTTGGACCAGGGCCCAAGCGCAAAAATGATATGATCCGCCCGCAAAACGCCATTCGACGTGTGCACGCCGGTAACAGATCGATCAACGACATCAATGTCGGTAATTTCGTCGATCAGTAATGTGCCACCTTGTTCCACGAAATGATCCACCAAAGCCCTTACATATGCGCCCGGGTCCGAAATGCGCCCATGTTCATGACAACGCACGACGGTTTCAAACGCATCACCAAAGATCGGATCAAAACTTGCGTATTCGTGGCCCGGGATCACGCTGTATTTGACACCAACAGCGTCCCGTTTTGACCAACCATATCGATCTGCATCAAAGGCCGCGCGCGTGTTGTAGCCAAAACAATAGTCATCATGATGAATGAACGCCGCTGCAGGCGTGTCTTTGGCAAGCGCTTCATGTTGATCAACGCTGTCGCCCAGCAGATAGTACATGGACCGGGCATAGTGATCGACATGCGCATCGGTTGCATAGGACAGGTACTTTCGCAGAAAGGGGAACAAACGCGGCAGGTAAGACCACCGCAAGAACAATGCCCCATCGCGATCAATCAACATGCGGGGTGCATTTCGCAAAATCCCTGGAACAGTCACTGGTACAACCGCCCCAGCTGCCAATACGCCCGCATTGCCGTGGCTTGTTCCGCTTGCCGGTCCAGTGCGGTCAATGATTGTGACGTCATGCCCGGCGCGCTGTAACCAGATGGCACAAGACACACCAACAATGCCTGCACCTGCAACAAGGATTTGCATGATCTGCCCCTTTTACGTCGTGCATTCCGGATAACCGCAACACGTGCACGTGGATGCGCATAAAGCAAAATCATAATCGGAAATCTAAGGCAGACGCCAGAACCGAAATCCGTGCCGACTGGACAAACAGGTCAAATCGATAGAGTAGATTGCCCGAAATCGCTACATTTAACCTTGATCAACGTCGCTCCGATTGTGATCCGGTAGTTAAGCGGCAGATCGTTTCTTGCTTATGAAAATGAGCGCCAAGGCAATCGCAGCCGGAACAGTTTGCACCACAAAAATACTGGGTGACACGGTTGCTGCGCCAAATATGCCAGCCACGGCCACAAACAACAAAAACATGGTGGCGACGTTTGCACGCCAGTTTTTGTCGCTGATCAAAAGAGACCAAATCAGCCCAACCGCCAAAAACGCATTATACAACCCTTGGTTCGCCGCCATCGCCGTCGTTTGTGCAAATAAATCAGCAGGGAACGAAGCGAATACCTTTGGCCCCCGCGATTCCCAAGCAAACATTTCGAACCATGCTATATAGGCATGCAGCAATGCAATTATGGAAATCAGAACGGTGATGATTTTGTTCATGGGACTGTCCCAGCATTGTGCGTTGGTTGAATGTACCACCTTCCTATCAGGTACCCACACAAGAGAGCAAACCCGTCAATTGTTCGGTCGGCCCTTACTGAACAAATTGCTGAAACGGTGATGCCCAACTGCGTCACCACGCAACCTCAGAACCGTTGTTTACTTGGGACCTAACTGAGACAGAAGCGGTTTACTGGTTGATGTCATCCTCTAGAAACTTGGCATCACGGTTTCCAGAGTGCTAAACCCCAAAAAAATCAAGGCTTAAGCGCTCATGTCCCTATTACAAATCGCATCCCTCCTGATCGTCCTTGCGGGCGCTTTTGGTGCTATCAATTATTTGTTCCTAAAATTCCCACCCTCGATAGGTATTCTGGTTGTCGCGTTATTTGCGTCCCTTGGCGTCATGTTGGTTGACTTCTTCGCCCCGGGTTTGGGCGTCGCGACAGCAGTTGGTGGGACGGTCGCTAGCATTGATTTCTCAAATGCACTGCTTGAAGGCATGCTTGGGCTCTTGCTGTTCGCGGGTGCCCTTCATGTCAAACTGTCGGATTTGAAACGCGAATGGCCTGTCGTTGCCGTTATGGCGACACTTGGTGTTTGTCTGTCTCTGGTGATTGTCGGCGTTGGGTTCTCTTGGCTCACTGGAATGCCGTTGCTGATCTCGCTGGTCTTTGGCGCATTGATTTCACCAACTGACCCGGTCGCCGTTTTGGGCATTTTGCGCGAAACGAATTTGCCCAAGACATTGGAAACGCAGATTGCAGGGGAAAGTCTGTTCAACGACGGCGTCGGTTATGTGATCTTCCTTGTGTTGGTCGGGCTCGCGTTCCCTCATGGCGACAGCCATGGGTCCGGCTTATTAGGCGCTTTGGAATTATTCTTGATAGAGGCCGTTGGCGGTGCACTTTTGGGCATCTCTTTGGGGTGGCTTGTTTTTCGTGTGATGCGCAGGATCGACGACTATTCCCTCGAAGTTTTAATCACGCTCGGACTTGCCTTTGGTGGATATGAATTGGCAGTCTTTTTGGGTGTTTCTGCGCCTATCATGGCCGTCTGCGCGGGTCTGTTGATTGGTGATGTGGGGTCACGGCATGGGATGTCGGAAGAAACGCGGCTTTATGTCAACGCATTTTGGAAACTCGTGGACGAAATTCTGAACGCGGTTCTCTTCTTGATGATCGGTTTCGAGGTTTTCGCAATCACATTAGACTTGCACAACTTCCAAGCCGCTGCCGCCGCGATCGTTTTGGCCCTATTGGGTCGTCTGGCCGCCGTTGCGATTCCGGTCCTGATGCTTCGCCCATTCCGAAGCTTTGCAAATGGTGTTGTCCCGATCATGACATGGGGCGGCTTGAAAGGTGGCATCTCAGTCGCTTTGGCGCTGTCGCTACCCGACACTGAATGGAAACCTTTGATTTTGACCGCGACATATGTCGTCGTTGTCTTTTCAATCATCATACAAGGTCTGTCAGTCGGTCGACTGGCACAACGCTTCAGCGCCTAAGTGCAATCATAAACTGTTAAAAAGACTATTAAGATCGTGCCAATTCGGGATGCTCGTAAGCCTTTGGATAGGGCATCGGGTGCAATGGCCCTTTGGGCACAACGTTGTTCCAAGATCGACCAAAATATCCCTGGCGACAATGCACAAGCGAATTGCTCTCAGCAACGCCTGGCATTGCGTAAACACGGCAAAGCCAACGCCACAGGAACGGGTAATCCAATATCCGTGCTGCATTCAGTTTCATACGCATGTAATAAACAGGATCATGCCGATACAATGTCGGAAACAACCTCAAATCAGCTTCGGTAAACGCATCACCTGTTAAAAACGGGCGGCCATCGGACCCAAGCCGATGTTCAATCTGGCCAAGCGTGTCAAAATACCGTTCAAACGCTGCCTCATACACCTTTTGATCCGAAGAAAATCCCGCCTTATACGCCCCGTTATTGATACCCACATAGATGTCTTCGTTCAGGATATCGATCTCGCTGCGCAGTTCGGCGTGTTCTGTGCCAAGGGGATACAAATCCAACCTGCTGGTTTCGGACATCTCAGACCCAAGTGCGATGGCGTGTTTGTTTAACAGCCGCAAGATGTCCGCGCTTTCATTGGACACGATACGCTTTTGTTTCTTGTCATAAAGCACCGGCACCGATGCTTCGGACGATCCTTCGGCCTGATATATTTCAGTTATCAATCGATAGTTTTTCCCAGTCGCAGTCTCTTTTGTGCATTCAGGCAGAACATCCCCTGTCAACGTCGCGATCCGGTTTGGATCAAATTCCCAACGCTTTGGTTCGATTGGATCGTTTTCTGTCGTTCGATTGGGAAAGGCCACATCCATGGTCACCGCGTTTTTCAATCCAAGAATGTTACGCGCCAAGGTCACGCGGTGACACCACGGGCAATTCAAAGCCACAAACAAATGGTATCGTCCGGGTTCCGGCGGAAAACCTGACAGCGCGTCAAGATCATTGCGAAACTTACTGACCCCGCGAACGAACTCCCCCTGAGCCCGGCGCGCTTTGGCGTTGTTTTGCGGTTCTTCAACTGCAGTGTTTTTTGGCTCAGTCACACCGAAACTCTCCACCTTTGGGCCACCTAAGAAACCGTACCATGCGCGAGTGTCGGCTGGTTTGCCAGCAGGATCGCATTCACGTCTTCATCATGAATTGCCCCGTACGCCCAAAGATCCAAACATTGCTTTGGGGGCTTCATGCGCGTCTGCCTGATTGTTCCATCAAATGCGCCATTTGGCTTCGCGAAGGGACAGGTTTACACTCACCCACAATTTTATCGTTATTGAGGTTGTTCATTTTTATGGTGCATATCATTGGATCCGGAAGAGCCTTGCCAGCGGAGTGCCTAAGCGCAGAAACGTTGGACGCGCAATTGGGGTTCCCAATTGGACATTTGCAAAAAGAAACCGGCGTGTCGCACCGCTATGTTTGCCGCGACGAAAGCCAAATTGATCTGGCCATTTCCGCGTGCAAGACAGCTTTGGAAGATGCCGGAATTGACGCGACTGAAATCGACCTTTTAATTTCGGGTTGCGCGGTGCCATATCAACCCATTCCGTCCACGGCCCCGCTTGTTATGCGCGAATTGGGAATTGCCGACGGCAGCGCTGCCGCATTTGACGTCAATAGCACATGCCTGAGCTTTCTAACCGCGCTCCAAACGGCGGACCGTTTGTTAGACACAGGACAACACACCAATGCGTTGGTTTTCTCGGCCGAAATCGCATCGCGGGCTTTGCCATGGTCGACGCATCCAGAAGTGGCTGGGTTGTTTGGCGATGGCGCGGCCGCTGTGGTGTTAACGCGAAATTCCAACGGAACACGCGGCCTGAAATCAGTGCTGTTCCGAACCTATCCTTCAGCCTATGAGGCCAGCGAAATTGGCGCGGGCGGAACACGTTTTGATTATCGAGAAGATCGCGACGCCTTTGAACACAATACATTGTTTTCGATGGACGGGATCGCCTTGTTCCGACTGACAATTGAACACTTTAATTCTTGCGTCGATGGGCTGTTGGATCAAGCCGGTTGGCAACATAAAGACGTCGATCATGTCATTCCGCATCAGGCCAGCCCTGCCGCGCTGTCTCATATGGTGCGTTTGACCAAATTCGATAAGGATCGCGTTTTCGATATCGCGTCTGACTATGGCAATCAAATCGCCGCTTCGATCCCATTTGCTTTTGACCTTGCACGCAAACAAGGTCGTATAGGACCCGGTTCCAAAGTTCTGTTTCTTGGGACTTCGGCTGGCGTTTCCATCGGGGGAATTGCCTATGAGGCCTGATGCCCCACACCGTATCTTGGTCACTGGTGCAACAGGGTTTCTAGGTGGGCATCTGGTCCAGCATCTGGCGACTAAAGGCTACGACGTCATCGCGCATGGGCGAAGTGATGTGGGGTGCCATACTCTTAGAATGTCAGGACACAACGTATTCCAATGGGATATTTCCGCGCCCGTTAACAGCCATGAAAAGTTGGACAGGGTCGATTGTGTTGTTCACTGCGCAGCACTTTCAGCGCCGTTTGGTCGTTTGGCTGATTTCGAAGCTGCAAATATCGCAGGTACACGCAATGTATTGGATCTCGCGGCGCACTTGAACGCATCCCGGTTTGTTTTTATCTCAAGCCCGTCCGTATATTTTTCGCCGAACGATCAGCTGGACGTGTCCGAAGACATGCCGTTGCCGACCCCATTCAACGCCTATGCAGCGACGAAACAAAAAGCCGAAACACTGGTTTTGGACACACCCGAACTGCGTCCTGTCATCCTTAGGCCTCGGGGGATTTATGGATTGAATGACACGACGCTTTTGCCCCGAATATTACGCGCTGCAAAAAGCCGGCCATTGCCATTGTTTCGCAATGGCCGCGCCTCTATCGATCTAACACATGTCGACGATGTCGTGGACGCAATTGAATGCGCAATCAACGCACCGGCGCATGTTGAACGCGAGATTTTCAATATCTCAAGCGGCGAACCTTTGGCCGTCACAGATATTGTCGATCAAGTATGTGCGCGCGCCCAAATTGCCGTCCGCTGGCGAAAAACACCCCTCGCCCCTGCCCTTTGCGTTGCCAGTGTCTTGGAATACGCCGCTCGTTTGTTTCCAGCTTTGGGCGAACCTGTCGCAACCAAATACGGGTTGGCTTTGTTCGCCTATGCCCAAAGCTTGAATATTTCCAAGGCCCAAACTCTGCTGGGATGGGCCCCCAAAACCCGGTTCCAAGATGGATTGGATAAGACGTTCACTGACGGATCGTTTGTGTGACCCCTGTTTTCGCAAACAGCGCTTGGGTCAACGCCCCGCAAGCCTTGATCCAACGAGAGGGCGCATGGAAAAACGTGGCCTTAAAAGTGCGCTACGGTCTGTTCAGGCATCCAGACCACGGGGCGATCCTGATCGACACAGGCTATACACGCGAAACAACCCAAGGCGCGCACCGTGGTCGCGCGTTGCGTCTGTATGCGAAGGTTTTGAAACCCGCGCTGAACGCCATACATCAACCGCAACAATTCTTGTCGCATTTCGACTTGTCTGTGGATGACATCAAATATGTGATCGTCACCCATTTTCATGCAGATCACATTTCGGGATTAAATCAATTTCCAAACGCCCGCTTTATTGGGTGTGGTGACGCTTTCGCCCGCATCCGCTCCAATAGCACGATCCGAAATCTCAGCCATGGCGTTTTTGCAGAACTCTTGCCCAAAGATTTTACGGAACGCTTCACAAGTCTTGATGACTTACCTCAATCCGATACGGCCATCTTTGACCTGCCAACAGGTGCGGATTTATTTGGCGACGGCACCGTACAAAGCATACCTTTGCCCGGTCATGCACATGGTCATTTTGGCGTATTGTTCCCAATGGAAAAGACGCCGTTTCTCTATGCGGTGGATGTGCAATGGCTTCAATCGGCGTTGCAAGGACGACCTCCGGGATTTCCATCGACCTTAATTGCGGATGACACACACCAACTGGCTGCATCATCCGATATTGTCGCGCATTTTCAATCTCGTGGCGGCACCGTCGTTTTGTGCCACGATCCATCCGACACGCCTTTTGATATCGCCACATGAGCAAAACAACCGAAACCCTTGGTGCCTTTCTGGCATCGTTCTTTTTGCCAAAACTGCCCCGACCGGTGTTCGAGGCGTGGCAACGACGCGCTTTAAGGCGTTGGCTTAAACGGGATGCGGCGAAGGTCGCGGCCTATTCCCATGGCCCCCAATCACTAGACGACATGCCAATCATCGAAAAATCAGACCTGTTGAATGATTTTAGCGGATACAATGTTCAAGGCTTTACCAAGGCCCAAGTTCACCAAGCCATCGATGACAATGCCCGCATTGGCACATTCTCCGCCGGGGCAAGCTCTGGCACCAGTGGCAATCGCGGATTGTTCGTCATTTCGGATGCTGAACGATTTCGATGGTTGGGGTCCATTCTGGCCAAAACACTGCCAGACCTTATTTGGAAACGCCCGCGCGTGGCTATTTTGTTGCCACAGGCGACCCCGCTTTATGACAGTGCAAACGAGGCTGGTCCCCTGACGTTACGTGTGTTCGACCTGAAATCTGGTGTTGAACACTGGCAAGGCGATCTTGAACAGTTCAACCCAACTGTGCTTGTCGCTCCTCCAAAAATACTGCGGTATCTTGCGGAAACGGGCGTTAAACTAGCGCCGCAACGCATGTTCTCTGCATCCGAAACTCTTGATCCAACAGACCGAACTGTGATCGAAGATTGGTCTGGGTCACGCCTTGGGCAAATCTACATGGCGAGCGAAGGATTATTGGCCGTCACCTGCCGCAAAGGTCGCCTGCATCTGGCCGAAGATTCAGTCTTTTTCGAATTTGATACCGTGGCCCCCGGGTTGGTAAACCCAATCATCACAAGCTTTCGACGGTCCACACAAATTCTGGCCCGCTATCGCATGAACGACATTTTGCGCCTGTCGCAAACGCCTTGCACCTGCGGATCTTCGTTGCGTGTCATCGATGAGGTCATTGGCCGTATGGACGACTGCCTTCATTTGCCCAAAGCTGGAAAGACCATTGTTTTCACCCCGGACGTGTTGCGCAATGCCGTGGTGTCATCAAATGCGTCGATCGATGACTTTCGCATCATCCAAGCCGATGCCCATACCGTTTGTTTGAAACTGCCTCTTTCCGTCTCTCGCTCAGTGGCTGAAAACGCGCGTGACGCCCTGGCTCAATTGATCAATCAACGAACGAGCGAAGCTTTGGTGCAGCTTGTGCAAGAAGACCTGACATGGGAGGCGGACAAGAAACTGCGCCGTGTCAAATCCGAGTTCTCATAGAGTCCTCAAGACCACCAAAACGCGGAACCGATTAATCCGCTGTTACTGCGTTTAAATGACGTTTGCGGTCAAACCAAATTCAATCTGCTTACGTTTGCTCACGGCCTGCGTCATTCTATCTGCGACCATGGCAATCACCGCCATTCCAATCCCAGCGGTCATACCGACGCCAAAATCACCGTCCCCAAGCCCGATATAGATTTGTTGACCCAACCCGTTTGTGCCAACCAATGCTGCGATAACCAGCATACCGATCGCATAGATGATCGTCTGATTTAACCCCAACATGATTGCCGGCAGCGCCAAGGCCAGTTTGACTTTGAACAACATCTGCATACGTGTCGCACCAATCGTTGTTGCCGCCTCTGTAACCGATGCGGGCAAGTTTCGCAGACCATGTTCCGTGTATCGAATGGCCGGCACGATCGCATAGGCAATAACAGCCAACAACGCGGTGAATTCCCCGATCTTAAAGACCATAACAAATGGGATCAGGATCACGAAAAGCGGCATAGTCTGCAATGTGTCGATGATGGGCCTTACGATGGCCGACACCACTGCGTTTTCCGACGCCCAAACGCCAATGCTGGTGCCAGCAACGAAACACACAAATACGGCCAAACCACATAAATACAGCGACAGCACAGTTTGGGGCCAAATCCCTGCAACGATAAGAAATGCCAAACCAACCGCCGTCCCAATGGCAAGCCCTCGGCCCGCCACGACATAAGCCGTAAACACAAGGCAGGCGAACAGCGCAATCCACGGCAAATTGGTCAGTCCGATGAATAAAAACACACCGCTTACCAATGTCATCGCACCAAGCGTCGTCCAGCCTTTCCAAGCAATCCAACCGGACAACGCCAGGATCAGAATCGCATATCCACCGACAAGAGCAGGCGTCAGTGCGAACCCCCACGTAAACGGGCTGACGGCCTGATTTAGACCGATTTTGACGGGCAGCATGACAAAGAAAAAGGCTGAGTTCTTAAAGCCTTCAATCCATTCGCGCCCGTTGACCACCACATGTTCCAATGCGTCGTTCATCACCGGTGCTGGATTGATAACCAGTGAGTTGGGCCATTCGTTCAAAAATGGGATGAACTGCGCGCAGATATACAAAGCAATCAGCACGACCATAATCGTTATGAAAAGCTGTTTGGTTTTTTGACTGTGACCATCGGCCCGGTCCTTCGTGGCAAAGCCATATGTGATCCGATCCAGCACCATTGCAATCAATGCAATAACAAAGCCGACCAAAAGGCTTTCCCCGAATTGCGCCTTGCGAATTGTGGACAACACTTCCCAACCGATATCGTTGGTCCCCCCAATGATCGACGCGATGATAACCATCGACAAGGACGCCATGGTCGTTTGGTTCACGCCCAGCAACATCTGGGATTGGGCGGCGGGCAGTTTCACTTTCCAAAAAAGTTGAGAAGGTGTCGCGCCTGAAATCAGGCCCGCTTCGACGATTTCACTTGGGACTGTGCGCAAACCGAGGATCGTATTCCGAACCATGGGCGGAAAGGCATATAGGATGGAAGACACCAAGCCGACCGTTGTCCCAAATCCAAACAGGATCAGGATTGGCAGCAAATAGGCGAAGGCTGGGATAGTTTGAAGCAAGTCGAGGGTCGGCATTAGGACACGGTTTGCGCGCTCTGAATACGCCCCCCAAACCCCAAATCCAAAACCGACCGCCAAAGCCATCGGCACTGAAACCAACACGATGGCTAAGCTGTTCATGCTTTCGGCCCAAAACCCGATACCAGCCATATAAAGCATTGAAAACGCCACGAACGCAGCCAGACGCGCACCCGAGGCGACATACCCCAAAACGACAAGAAAGACGGTGATGACGGACCAAGGCAAAATGCGTAACAGATTTTGCGCCGCCCAAATGGGCCATTCCAGCAACCACCCAATCGCTTTGAAAATTGGGCCAAAGGCATCGACGAACAATCGCATGATTTGATTCATGACATCCGTCGGGGACGCGACCCAAGCGTCGGGGTATTCCACCAGAACACCAAATAGGTCGGAAAACACATGTAAAATCACTGTAAACAGCGCCAGTGCCGCCCAAATATAGGGTTGGGCATTTCGGGTCATTGCGCTTCACCTGATGCTGCGTCTGATCCGCTGGCCAAAGCGCGCACAAAATCGCGGGCATTGATGACCCCAACAACAATGCCCGCGTCATTGCGCACAGCGACACCGTTTTCATTGTTCGCAAGGACCGGCAGCAAGGTCAGCAAAGACGTTTCCGCATCCACGACCTGTAATCCGTCAAAGGACACATCGCTTGGTTCGACAATGTCGCCCGCCGTCAGGACCATTTCCCACGGCACATCATTCGTAAACTCGCGCACGTAATCATCGGCAGGGTTCAGAATAAGATCAACCGGGCGACCTATCTGAACCACTTCGCCGTCACGCATGATCGCCATGCGATCAGCAATGCGCAACGCTTCCAAAAAGTCGTGGGTGATAAAGACGATGGATTTGTGCAATTCGGATTGAATGCGCAGAAATTCATCCTGCATTTGGCGTCTGATCAAAGGATCAAGCGCGCTAAACGGTTCGTCCAAAAACCACAGATCTGGTTCCACGGCCAATGATCGCGCAATTCCGACGCGTTGTTGTTGCCCACCCGACAATTGCCGCGGAAAACTGCTTTCGCGTCCATTCAATCTAACAAGATCAATCACGTCTTGGGCTTTGGCTCGGCGTTCCGAAAGGCCGATCCCTTGCAATTCAAGCGGAAACGCCACGTTATCCAAAACGTTCAGATGCGGCATCAAACCAAAGTTCTGAAACACCATCCCCATCTTATGCCGGCGAAATTCGATCAGTTCTTTGGCGTTTTTCTCTAAAAGGTTTTCACCGTTGAATAAAATCTCTCCGGCAGTGGGTTCAACAAGGCGCGACAAGCAACGCACAATCGTTGACTTGCCCGATCCCGACAGCCCCATAATGACAAAGATTTCGCCAACATGAACATCAAAAGAAACGTTTGCACTGGCGACGATGTGATCGTCGTCTCGGATGTGTTGTGCATGTTCCTTGGCCTGCGCGTCTGTGTCCACATTGCCGTTACGGCTTTGGAAATAAGCGTCCGGTTGCGCGCCGTATACTTTCCAGACATTGCGGCAAGACAGCTTGACCTCACCTGTGCTGGCCTTTGCACTCGCCATTGATGTTACTCCTCAAATCGCTTGGCTGAGGACACAACGACTGGAATCCGTAGGCACAGCGTTACCCGGTGATTGGCGGGACACTGCCCCGCCAACTTTGGCATTATTTTAAATCAACCGGCCCAAGCGCGCCAAGTTGCTTCATTGTCTTTCATCCACTCTGCAACGGCTTCTTCGACGGACAATCCATCCTGATCGACGCGTTGGATCAGCGCATTCTGAACATCATTGCTGAGCGCGTAGTTTTGCACGAATGTATAGGCTTTTGGCCATGTGGCAGCAAAGTCTTTGTGTACGATCTTTTGAACTGCAGCTTGGGCAAACCCGCATGCATTGCCGCGCGATTGATCAACACCAGCAAGACAATCAGGTGAACTGCTGTCCCACTTGACGACGTTCAATTCGATATCGGCGTGAATCCAATGTGGCTGCCAGAACATCATCAACATCGGCTGCTTTGCAGCAATAGCCGATTTCATTTCGGCCAACATTGCACCTTCACTGCCGCCCGCAACAGGCTGGAATGGAAGTTCAACAGCGGCAACTTGATCCGCAGACCGTGTGCCCCAATCCGCAGGATACGTAATCAGGCGTCCATTTGGGAACGTGTCCGCAGCCGCAAAAGCCTGCGCACAATCATAAAGCGCATCATAGGCGGGAAGTCCCGGACAGACCTCTTCCATGTACGGTGGGTAAAACCAGCCTTCCAAAGGTTGCAAACCCAACTCGCCTACAATCTCGATATCTCCGGATTCGACAGCCTTGGGGAAAATGTCGCCAACATTGTTGTTCCAGACTTCAGGTTGGAAATGCAGGCTACCTTCTGCAATAGCCGCGAATTGCGGAACTGCGCCGGCTGTGACGTATTCAACCGTCATACCCATTTCCTTCAAAACCGAACCCGCGATTTGCGCAGACAGGTTTTGGCCAGTCCATTCGTTGATTGCGATTTTGATGGGGTCGCCTTCAGCCAGTACCGGCGCCGCCAGTGTGACCCCTAGGGCGACTGCGACGTATTTTGCAGTGCTGCGATAGTTCATTTCGAAACTCCCATTACCTTTTTTGTTGGCCCACTGAGGCGAAATTGGACCTTTGAGCCAAAAGTTAACCGTTGGGCAGCTTTCAAGTCAATTTGTCGGCGCTTTTTGCGTCAGTATTCGGGTTATGTACTAATGAAAGGAAAGGACGTCGAATGGCAAGGCAATCCAGGTCTGACCTGTCCTGAAATTCGCCGACGTTAGCGATAGGCACCTTTCGAAAGTTTGCTTGTAGAGAAAGAGCCTCCACGATTACGAGCGTAAGGGGGCAATCGTAGGTATTTGATCCCACAGTTTGATGTTGTGATCTGCTCTTTGGAATGAAAGGGAGCATTGTTTGACCAAGCCAAACTGCCCTTGGAAAAATGGCCAGGTTGAACGTTTGAACCTCACGATCAAAGTCGCAACCGTCAAACGGAATCACCGCGATAGCCACAAACAACTTCGAACCCATCTGGCGATTTCCTTAACGTTTAAAAATACGCAAGACGTCTCAAAACCTCAGCGGTCTCACGCCCTACGAATACATGTGCAGAATCTCGACATCTAAGTCAGAGAGATTCATCCTGAATCCGGTCCACCAGATTCCAGAACTGGACATTTAGTGTCTGTGTCCCCAAAATCCACTCAATGTCCTCGAAAGAAAATTGAAAGGTTCAGAACCTATTGTTGTGACAAAGAAAATAACGAGCGTGTGATCCTCGGAATACAGAAATTATTCAATCAAAAGTTGAATTTACGATCTTATCGAGATAGGTTAACAAAAGGTTAATCAACCGATTTGTTCAAAAGTTCAAGGGGGAAGGAACTATGAAAACTATTTCACGAAGATTGTTGGGCGCTGCTATTGGCGTTTCGTTTATGGCTGTGCCGACATACGCTCAGGATGCACAGACATTTTTGGTTACAAACACTCAGGATTCTGGTGAAGGCAGCCTGCGCAGTGCCTTGACAGCGGCAAGTTCTAGCAAAGGCAATGTGCGTGTTCTCATCACGGTGCGTGGCGATATCGAGATTGCGTCGGGGTTATCTTACGAGGGAACCGAGGCACTTGATCTTACAGGTATGGGCAACCTGATCCGCACGAACGCAAACGAGACATTGCTTTCAGTGCCAAATGGTGCAGATCTGTCGATCAATGGGTTGTCTTTTCAGGGTCCGGGTGGATTCAGCGTTGAGAACCGTGGCGATTTGAATGGTTCAGCCGGCAAAGGGATCGCAATGAGCGTCCCAAGAGAAGCGACAGAAACAATCGAAGTCAAATTGACCAATGTCAGCGTTTTGGACGTTGCTGGTCATGGCGTGCATTTGTCAGATTGTTCACTTGCAGACGAATGTGGTGGTGGCTCAGGAGGCGGCGGCGACGGATCCGCGGCTGGCTTTGATATTACACTGACCAATGTTTCGGTGACAAATGTCGGCCATGGCAGTTTCGATGGTGATGGTTTCCGTGCCGATGAACGCGGAGCTGGCAGCATTACATTCTCGGCCACCGGATCAGAATTCATCGGGGTTGGTGCGGACGGTGTCGAACTTGATGAAGGGGATGCGGGTGACGTGATCGCCGTTGTCGATAATACAGTTTTTTCAAGCAACGGTAACTATTGTGACCCTACAGTTATGGCCGCATTCCTTCCCGATATTCCCGAAGGTGAATTCGAAGACTCTGTCATAGCCGAGGATGCAATCCCGGGTCCTGTAACAGGCTCGCCAGATGACAGTTGCGTCGAGCGCGAAGTGTCTTTGTATGATAGCGGTTTCGTCGAAGAGTACGAGTTTGGGCTCGATCTTGATGACGGAATTGATCTTGATGAGGCCGGAGAAGGTTCGATCATTTCGGACATGTTCAACTCAGTCATCAACGACAATCGCGATGAAGGTGTCGATTGGGATGAAGAAGGCCCAGGCGATATCATCGCGACATTCGTTGCGACCCAGGCGTACTTGAACACGGATGACGGTTTTAAAATGTCCGAAGAAGACAGTGGCCGTGTGATTGGGTTTGTCGATGGCGCTCTTGCTTCGGCAAATGGTGGAAAAGGCATCGTATTCGAGGAAGAAGACGAGGGCGATGTGAATGTGATCGTCAATGCAACCGCGACCTCAAAGAATGACGATAGCGACAATACGGGGCTTGAAGTTGTGCAAAACGATGAGGGTGGAGGCTCACTGGTGATAACGGCGTCTCAGCTCGGCGATGGCGGGTATTCCCGAGGTGTCATCGTAGAATAAAGAAATGGTCAGTCTCCTGTGCGGGGACTGACCATCGCTTCGCTTTGGAAGCTAGAAACATTCTGTGTGGCTTTTCAGCGCACTCAAGCGAATGTCACCTTGTTGGTCATTCACACCCGATACTCAAAGCTCCCTAACTTAGGTTTTATCCTCAGTCTTATCTTGCGCTTTGAGACGTTTCTTTAAACTCGCTTTTTCTTCCTTAAGCGTCTCAATCTCCGTCAGATTGATATCCCGCTCTCTTCGCGCCTGATTGAGATTGGCTTCCCAAAACTCTGCTTCTGAGGTTAACGTCTGGTGTTTTTTTGAGTTTCCAAGGCCCCAAATAGCCCAACCAAATATTCCACCCAGTACAAGGGTACAGACCATATAGCCCAAAACCGGGTTCACGATATCAAACATCACGGGTCTCCACTTCAAGTCGACACTTTAAAACAAAGGTCTCCGACTGCTTTTCTAGGAAAGACAATTTGCAGATCATCTTTGCTGCCAATCAAAAGTAATACGACGGTTTGCAGCACGTCCGGCAATCGAACCATTCGACTCGATTGGTTGAGTTTCACCAAAACCAGCAGCCCGCATGTTAACCGGCAAAACACCGAGCTCTGCCAAATAGTCCACTACGGCTTGTGCACGATCTTCACTCAGAGTTTGGTTCTTAGCCTCGGGGCCTTGGCTGTCCGTATGCGCACCGATTTCGATGATCAGGTCATCGCTCTGGCATTCTATCGCAAGCGCGCCCAACAGGTCCAGTGTCTCAATTGAACCAGTGGAAAAGTTCGCCGTCCCGACATCGAAAGTCACAGGCGCTGCCGCCAGAACATCACTTGCCCGTGCGACACATTGCGCTGCAAAACTTATCGCTTCCGCCGCTGGATCAGCGACTTCTGCTTCGGCTTCAGTTTCTTCTGGTGCTGCTGGTGCTGCTGGTGCTGCTGGCTCACTTTGCTCAGCAACGACCGCTGGCTCTGTTGCTTCGGCCTGAAGGGCGGCAATTACAACATCACGTTCTTCTACCGCTGCAGACAACGTCGCAATTTGAGCGCTTGCCTCTTCATAGGATTGACCAACCTCGGCCAGCTGTGTTTCCAGTGATGAAATCGACGCGTCACGCTCCGTAATATTGGTGTTCAAAGACTCATTAGCAGCCTCGATACCGGCGATTTGCTTTGCCATCTCGTCAACGACCTCATCGCGTTCGGCAAGGTTACTTGTTAACTCGGCAAACCGCGCGTCTGTCTCTTGGCCAATTGCAGCAACCTTCGCCAATTGCGTTTCCAGTGACGTAATCGACGCATCGCGTTCTGCAATGCCGGCGTTCAAAGTTTCATTCTCTGCCTCGATACCAGTGATTTGGTCCGTCATCTCAGCAACAGTTTGATCGCGCTCTGCCAGGTTGGTTGTCAACTCTGCAATCCGGGCGTCTGTGTCTTGATCGGATGAACCAACCTCAGCCAATTGCGTCTCGAGCGACGAGATTAAAGTATCGCGTTCTGTGACATCCGCATTCAAAGATTCATTTGTGGTTTCAAAATCAGTGATTTGGTTTGCCATCTCGCTAACAGCCTGCTCGCTTTCTTCAAGCTTGGTTGTTAACTCGGTAATCCGATCATCTACCTCTTGTCCGGATCCACCAACCTCTGACAGTTGCGTTTCTAGCGTCGCAATCGATGTATCACGTTCCGCAATAGCAGCGCTCAGAGACTCGTTCGCAGCCACGATTTCAGTGATTTGGTTCGTCATGTCGCTGACAGCCTGGTCGCGTTCTTCCAGGTTGGTTGTCAAAGTCGCGACCGAGGACTGTAATTCAGTAAGTGTTCCGTCCCGCTCGGTAAGCTGCGCTTGCAATTGTTCAACTTCATCGCTCGGCACAGCTGTTTCAACCGTGGCAGTCAATTCCGCTATGCGCGTTGCGGCTGAATCTGCTTGTTGTTGAAGGGTTGCATTTTGTCCGGAAATTGCTTCCAGCTCATCGTCCTTAGTTTCAACAGCAGCTTGAACTTGTGCCAACTCGCCTGCCAAACCATCACGCTCAGATGTGAGGGTCTGAACGGATTGATTCAGCGTGTCGATATCCGCCTCAAGTGCTATTTTTTGCTCTTGCAGTTCCGCATCCGCGTTCGCAGCGGATTCAGCCTGCGCCAATCGCTCTGCCATTGCGACCTGCTGTTCAGCGATCGCAGTAGCCTCTTCAGAGGTTTGTTTTTGGGCGAAATAGAATGTCAGTCCGGTCAGGCCAACAACTAAAGCTATAAGTAGTGCTCTCATGAATACCTTCCCTGATCACGTACAACCTTGACGCACAGCGGTGCTAATACAGCCGTAAAGCGAAATCTAGCCAAACTTTACTAAGCTGGCGTTAGAACTTGAATCCTAGCGCCAGCTGTTTTGTAGTGTTGTATTTTTACTTGCGCACCCAGATCTCAACGCGACGATTGATGGCACGGCCATTTGCGTCCGTATTGCATGCGGATGGCGATAACTCTCCATAAGCACGGTTTTCGAAAGCGATATTTTGCAGTCGAGACCCTGCCAAGCTGGCAATCTGATTCTCTACTGTAACTGCCCGGCGTCCCGCCAAGCGGACATTGTTGTCAAAATTGCCAACGTTATCGGCAAAACCAACAAGAGCGACACGCGTGCCCGTCGGAAGATCCTCAAGATAAGAAATCAACCTCTGAAGATCGTTCAGCTCTTTATTGCCGAGGACGGTAGTCCCGCTCGGGAATCGGATTGTTGTGGACAAACGATCCCACAGCGCTTTGGCATCCGTCATTTGATTGATCAACTGAGTGTCTGCAGCAGTTGGAACTCGGTCAATCGCAACATCAACATCTGAAACAGTTTGCGCAACACGTTCAACTGCGAAACTGACAAAATCGGATCGTTCAATCGCGTCATCAACTGCCGGTGACTTTGCATAATTCAGAAAACTTGTTGCATCTTCCGATAGTGCTTCAGCTCTGTTGTAAAGATAGAGCCGGCGTACCAGAGGATATTGCTCGGTTTTTATGTCGAATGCAGTGGCCGAAGATGTAATGCCACAGCTGCTTGTCAATGCTACATTGCCAAGCCCTTCAGCGAAAACCGCGCTCACATAACCAATTGCGTTAGGGTCATCGCGCACCGCAGCCGCCATTTCCGGATGATCACCTTCAATTTCCAAAACGTTCTCGCCAAGTTCGCGTTCTTCGCCATCAAAAATGGTGCCTTCGAAAAGGCGGCGTGTACTGCCACCGTCACGAGAGACGACATTGATTGGTGCGTCGATACCACCGACCTCCGACCAATTTGTGATCTCACCCTGATAGATCGCTGCAATTTGATCTAGTCTAAGAGCGGTCACCGGGTTGTCTGGATGGGTCGCAACGGCAATGCTGTCCATTGCGATAACTGTCTCGTTGTCGGTTCCCCGCAAACCACCGTTGCGAACAATCTCTGCGACTTCGCTGTCCCTTGCGGCGCGAGACGCCATCCCAAAGTCCGCAGCAGCTGCAGCTAGCCCCTCAAATGCTTCAGAAGACCCTGTTGATTTTACGAAAATGCTGCCGACCTCAGAACCATCGGCCCCAAGGTATCGCACGTAGGTGTCTTCTTTGGAAAGTACAGTGGTATCAATATCTGCGTTTAGAGATGCAGCATAATCTTCCATCATAGCGGGCATTAATTTCAGGCCAACCGTGTCGGAACCAATGAAACTAACGCGCGCATCGGACAGGTCAACTGCGGCGTCGGTATTTGCGTCTTCAACTGCGGCAGGAGCAGCAGCGGCGGTTTCACTTTCCGAAAAAGGGCAACCCGTACCTTCGCAGGTTACAGCGTCGGAAGGGACCCGAATTGTACCAACATCTTCGGTCAAAAGAATGTAAAACCCATCCTCAACACCCAGAAGTTGCCCAGATTTGGATTCTGCCGAACTATTATCTGTCAATACGACAGACGGTGTTTCAACGACACTTCCAAAAGCAGATGAGCTACCTTCGTTTTGAGCCTGTGCAAAAGTTGCGGTCAACGTCATCGCTGCGGTTGTCAAAAGCAAAGAAGTTCTTTGTTTCATTTTGTGCCTCACTGTAGAAAGAGAATTCTTCGGTGGTTGTGAAAGTCGGGCGCAACTCTACGCCTCAGACAAACTAATCAAGGGATAATTCGGCAACAATATGGCCCTATAAGGAAATATTGTGTCCATTTGTCCCAAGCTCCCTCCAGCTTCGCGCATCGGGAGTGGGTTTCGGTCTTTGCCGCTACTTAACAACCTTACCCGTCCTCTTACTCTGCAAGAAATTCTAACGGTGCTCTCTTTCCCAATTCTAAACAGCGTCCGGGTTAGCTGGATTGCAAACGTTTACATGGCTTCGCGCATCGCCAATCGCAAAGACACAAAGACACAAAGCCGTTGAAACTTGTTCATTTCCTATGTTTTCAAGGCGGCAGCCGCGCGAAACCAGCCTCTTTACGACATCTCAGCAGCTGTGACGATGATCTCAACCTTCAGCACATCCCGCGCGAGCTTTGCCTCACCACAAGCCCGTGCCGGTGCATGCCTTTTAGGCACCCACGCGTCCCAAACGGCGTTCATTTCTGCAAAATCAGCCATGTCCGCCAACCAAATGGTCGCTTGTAATATGTTGTCACGGTCTGATCCCGCCTCTTGCAACAAAGCATCCACGCGCAACAGACAATCGGCAGTTTGCTCGGCCACTGTATCGCCTGCACCGACTTGCCCACACAGGTAAATCGTTCCGTTATGTTTGACGATTTTGCTCATCCGGTCAGAGGTATGAATCCGTTCAATCATGGTGCCTGTCCAATTAAGTTATGCGCGGTCAGCTCCGCTTTGAGTTCGTAGAGGATCGCGGGGTCATCGATGGCCACCGGCATTTTTAAGTCATATCGTCCGCAATTTTGCACAGCGTCGCACGGCGACCAATCGATTTTTCGCAAGATTCTGCCCAAAAGCCAACGGGATCAGATTGCAAAGCGGCTTATGAGGCTAGGCATTTGGCATGTCCGGTGTCGTTAACAGGTGTAATTCAGACCAAGACGGCCGCCGTCAACATAGATGGTTTCACCTGTGATATAGCTTGATTTCTTGGAACACAGGAACGCAACAACATCACCGATTTCACGCGCGTCTCCAGCGCGACCCAAAGGTGTGCGCGACATGGCCGCCTTAAAGGCTTCAGGGTTCGCGTTCACGCCTGGCATCATCGCAGTATCGATGGACCCGGGACCAACAGCATTGACGCGAATGTTGTCTTTGGCCAATGCCAGTGCGGCGACCTTGGTCAGTTGCATCACTCCACCTTTGGACGCGCAATAGGCGGGGATCGCCGGGATCGCGACTTGGGCGTTGATCGATGACATATTAACGATGGCTCCCGCGATTTTGTGTTCCACCATCACACGGGCTGCCAGCTGTGTCGCAACAAAAACACTGCGCAGGTTGATGTCGATGACCTTTTGAAACGTGTCGACATCGTATGTTAAAAAATCGCCTGGCATGGCGACGCCTGCATTGTTCACCAACGCGCTTATTGGGCCGTGATCGGCCGCAATCGTCGCGAACATCGCATTGATCTGGTCAAGGTCGCCCATGTCGCACGTAATCGCAGAGCCACCCAGCTTTTCAGCCGACGCGGCGACACCATCGGCGTTGATGTCCGACAAAATCAGGTCATAGCCGTCTTCGGCCAGTGCTTCTGCGCACGCAAGGCCAATGCCCTGAGCAGCACCCGTAACGAGGGCAATTGGTTTATCGGTCATGATTTATCCTTCAAATCCATAGTCATTTTTGGCGTGTTCGGGTGTCACAAGTCCTGCGCGTATATCAGCGGCAATGTCATCACGCGCTCTTTTCTTGGCATCCCCATATCCGCCGCCGCCGGGCAAACTTAGTTTCAAACGTTGGCCATTTTTCACAAGCTGGCGTCCCTTACTGCGCAGCTTTGTTCCATCCGCCAGTTCAACCCGACCGGGTTGCCCCATGTTGCCGCCATCACGCCCGCGTGCTGGATTTTCGACGCGATCAAACATGGCGTTGAAATAGAAATCATATCCTTCGCGCGGCTCAATCTCGATTGTTTGTCCAAGTCCGCCGCGCAAGGCCCCGGCCCCACCAGATCCTTCACGCAGATCTTTGCGCCAGACGGTGATTGGGCCCACATGTTCCGTCGCCTCGACGCTCATCGTGGACACACCGGATGGAAAAGCGGTCGCTGACAGACCATCAAATGCAGGGCGTGCACCTGTGCCGCCCGAATTGAACATCAAAACTTCTACATTGCGCAATTCACTGTCCGGCTCGCTTGGCCGTGCCGAGATTTGGATATTCCACAGCGCACTGGCACCTTCGGCTGGGACAGTATCTGGCAACGCCTGATGTAATGCCCCCAACACGACATCTGGTACCAAGTGTCCAATAACGTGGCGCACGGAAACAGGCGCAGGTCGTTTTGCCGCCAAAATACACCCTTCAGGCGCTGTGATAACAAACGGTTCCAATGACCCTGTGTTGTTTGGCACTTGGGGTGCAATTGCGCATTTCAGGCCATAACAGGCATAAGCGCGGGTATAGACCTCTGGGACATTCACACCAAAACGGCTCATCCCTGATGTCCCGTTAAAGTCCGCTTTTATCGTGTCGCCAACGATATCCAATTGAACGGCCATCAATACAGGATCATCATAGCCATCAACCTGCATGCTGTGATTGAACGTACCATCAGGCACCGCGGCAATTGCAGCATGTGTTGCCTTACGGCTTGTTTCGATCACGAAATCGGACAATCCATCCAGAGTGGCGATACCGAATTCACCCATCATTGATTGCAAACGGCGGTCGCCTGCCTCGTTACACGCGGCAAGCGAATACATATCGCCTACCATTTGATCGGGCTCTCGAACGTTTGCGCGCACGATCCGTATAAGATCTTGGGCAACCACGCCGCGTTCCGCGAATTTCATTATCGGGATCAGCAGACCTTCTTCATAGACTTCGTTTGCATCAGGTCCAAAGCCCCGCCCACCAATATCCACGACATGCGCGGTACAGGCGAAAAACCCGACATGCACCCCGTCCCGAAACGTCGGCGAAACAACGGTGATGTCATGTAAATGCCCTGTTCCAAGCCAAGGATCATTGGTGATGAAAACATCGCCTTCAAAGATGTTCTGCGATCCGATTTCGCGCACAAAATGTGTCACGCTTTCAGCCATTGCATTCACGTGCCCCGGCGTGCCCGTCACGGCTTGCGCAATCATTCGGCCTTGGCGGTCGAACAGACCTGCTGACAGATCGCCAGCCTCTCGGACCGAGGTCGAGAACGCCGTGCGGATCAATGTTGTCGCTTGTTCTTCGACAACCGCAATCAACCGGTTCCACATGATTTGATAATCAATTGCAGACGGGGTCATGTGTTGTCTCCTTTACGGATCAAGCGCAGGCTACCGTCGCCTTGGCCAACGGCACGGAATCCAGAGGTCACGATTGTTGTTGTTTCACTTTCAATGATGACAGCTGGCCCTTCTACGGCATGACCTGCCCCCATCGTGGCGCGATCAATTTCTTGCGCATCAACGGTTTTGCGCAATGCCGCGTCAAAGAATTGTCGGGTCCGCAGGGATGCGACAGACGCCCCATTTGCGTGACGTTCCACGGCTGGTGTTGCAGGCAGAACCGAGGCCACAACTAAAGACCAATTTGTGATTTCAACCGCCAGTCCGTCTATAATCCGTCCGAACAACCTATGATATGACGCTTCAAACGCCTTGAGGATTTCGGCACGATCCCCGTTTGCGAATGGCTTGTATGGAAACGCCACCGGGATTTCCCAGCCTTGGCCCGAATATCGCATGAATGCTGTCAGCTGCGTCGTCGTTGCTGCATCTTTTGCGCCAACACTGACAAATGCCTCTGCTTCTGATTTCAACTCGGCGAGGGCGTCATTCACGGCGTTTGGATCGAAATCATCTAAACGTTGGAACAACCCGCGCGTGGCCTCATAGCTGAAGGGCGCTTTGAGGAAACCAATCGCCGATCCAACGCCGGCACCGGGGGGAATGATCAATTCTTTGATCCCCAGTTTTTCGCACAACCGACACGCATGCAAAGGTGCGCCGCCGCCGAAACCGATCATCGTGAAATGTTCAATATCGCGTCCGTTTTCAACGGTATGAACACGCGCGGCATTGGCCATGTTTTCATCAACCATTTCGGTCACGCCGAAAGCAGCATCTGACGCAGCCATCTGCAAGGTTGAAGCCAGCTTTGAAGCAATCGCATCTTCTGACGCCTGCGCGAACAAGGGGATCGTCCCACCCGCAAAATTATCAGGATCCAGTCGCCCCAACAACAGATTGGCATCCGTCACAGTTGGTTCATCCCCGCCGCGCCCATAACAGGCAGGCCCGGGTTCTGACCCAGCCGATCGTGGCCCAACCTGAATGCGCCCCAAAGTGTCGATTGACGCGATTGATCCGCCCCCTGCACCGATTTCGACCATTTCGACCACCGGGGTTGATACGGTCATGCCCGAGCCCTTTTTGAACCGATACGTGCGCGCCACCTCAAACGTGTTTGCGGTCTTGGGCGCGCCATCTTCGATCAAACATATCTTTGCAGTGGTCCCGCCCATGTCGAACGACAACACGCTGTCCAGCCCGTGACCGCGCGCAAAGTCAGCCGCAAAAATTGCCCCGCCCGCTGGCCCCGATTCAAGAAGCCGCACGGGCTGTTCCGACGCGACATCGACCGAAATCAATCCACCACCGGAATGCAACAAAAACACAGGCGCATCTACGCCTGCGTCCCCGAGACGATTGACCAAACGACCCAAGTAATCCGCGACTTGCGGCTGCACATAGGCGTTTGCAATCACCGTATTAAATCGCGGCAATTCCCGCATCTGTGGCGAAATAACCGAAGACAGTGAAATCGACAGATCAGGTGCCGCTGCGCGCAAAGTGTCTGCCATCTGCACCTCGTGGGCATCATTGGCATAAGAATGCATCAGGCCGATGGCGACGGCCTCAAAATCGCCTGCCAGAATGGTTTTCACCATTGTGTCGACTTCAGTCGGATCTAGCCCAAGCAGAACCTCGCCCTTGGGGCCCATCCGCTCGTTCAACGTAAATCGATCCTCGCGCGGGACCATGGGTTTGGGAAGTGTCAGGTTCAGGTCATATTGCTCGAACCGGTTTTCCGAACGCATTTCGATAACGTCCCGAAACCCTTCGGTTGTGATAAACGCCAGTTTTGCACCGCGTCGTTGGATAAGCGCATTGGTGACAAGGGTGGTGCCATGTATCACTTGTCCAATATCGCCAAGCGCGATGCCAGCCTTGTCCGCCGCAATTTGGATCCCATCAAGAATGGCCTGTTCCGGCTGCGCGTAATTCGTCAAAACCTTACAGGTCGCCAATCCATCCGCATGGTCCAGAGCCACATCAGTGAATGTACCGCCGATATCAACGCCGACACGGTTTAGGATAGATGACATGCTTTAGATCGCCTTTAACACTTGATTGGCTGTAAATGCGGATTGGTAAACCCGTGACATAATGGCCCCCGACTTTGCCACGCTTAACTCTGTCATCGGCAGCGGCAGATCCGACCGATTCATGCCAGTCAAAAGGCCAGCCATCGTTTCACCAAACATTGTACCCGTTGTAATGCCCCGTCCATTGTACCCTATGGGCGTAAATAGGTTTGTTTCAAGCTCATAAATCCGCGGTAGATGGTCAGGCGTCATGGCAATTTGCCCAGTCCACGCCTCGTCAAACTCAATCGGACCAAGTGATGGGAAAATGCGGGCAATCTGTTTTTTAGCCCAACGGTGTGACAGACTGCGATCCTTACTGCCAATCACTTTGCCCATGGAGCCAACCAAGAGCCGATCATACGCATCACGCCGCACATTGAGCATGATCTGACCAGTGTCCCAAAGTCCTTGTTTGCCAGGCAGAATATGATCCGCCTCTGGTCCCAATGGTTTGGTTGCCAACTGGAAATAATTGATCTTTGTGAATACCCGGTTCAGATCTGGCCACAGCTCATCCGTATACGCATTCGTCCCCAAAACGACAGATTTGGCTGTTACCACGCCTTCATTCGTTTCAACTTTCCACAGATCCCCGTCTCGTCTCAGCTTGGTCGCACGCACCCCGGTGCTGATCTGCGCGCCTGCGGCAAGGGCGATACGCGCAAGACCACGACAATATCCCATCGGATTGATCGTCCCACAGCGATTATCGACAAGGCCGCCATGAAAGTGGTCGGTGCCAATCATGTCTGCGATTTCTTGGCGGTTGAGCAAATCGACAGGCTCGCCAAGGCGTTGCCATTCTTTGTGACGTTCTTGCAGGTCAACAAAACCGCTTGGCCCATGGGCGGCATGGATCGTTCCCGTTCGTGTGACTTCGCACCGAATTTGGTGCTTCTCGATCAGTGAAAACACATAGTCCGGCCCGCTTCCGAACCTTTTGATAAAGCGCGGACCATAGGTTTGACCAAGCTTTTCGCGAACCTTTTGCGGTGGCAACCAAAGGGCGGCGTTCACTAGGCCGCAATTGCGGCCTGACCCACCAAAGCCGATTTTCTCTGCTTCAAGCACGTGGGCCGACAACCCCTTTTCAGCGCAATGTAATGCAGTGGACAGACCAGTAAACCCACCCCCCACGATTGCAACATTGACAAAGTTATCAGCAGTCATTGGCGCTTGGTAATCTTGCTCTTTTGCGGAGGCATCCCAAAGCGAAATCGCATCATGCTGTGTCATTTGCTTTTTCCCCGGACTCGAGTCCTGATACGTCTTAGCAAAGTTGCCCTACGACTCAAATCGTGTCAATATTTGAAATATTTGTTCCGCATACCAACACAGAGGTATCTCTATGGCTAAGCTGAAAATGTCATCCGCACAAATGGTAGCAGATGCCCGTGATCGTATCGAAGAGATTGAAGCCAGTGATCTGATTGCGATGCTCGACGATCCAAATGTTGTTGTCGTAGATATTCGTGATGTGCGTGAACGCCAACGCAGCGGGTTTATTCCGGGCAGCTTTCATGCCCCACGCGGAATGATCGAATTTTGGGTGGACCCCGACAGCCCGTATTTTAAAGAGATCTTCGCGCAAGAGGACAAAAAGTTTGTATTCCATTGCGCATCTGGCTGGCGGTCAGCCATCACGACAGCCACACTGCAGGATATGGGGTTTAAATCCGCGCATCTGAAAGAAGGTTTTTCAACGTGGGAAAAACAAGGTGGTCCAGTGGAGCAGGCCGAAAAGAAACCCTAAACCTAACCGCGACCTAACTTTTCAGACGCACTTCTGGCAGCGTGGGACACCAAGCTGCCAAACCGTTCTTCACCACCTGCTGGCAAATTGATATCCGGAAGCGAAATTCCCAATGCCCCAACAGCTTCGCCGTTTGGCAATGTGATCACCGCACCAAAGCTAAGGATACGTGGGCGGAATTCACCTGTGTCAAAAGCAAAACCACGCGCCCGAGTTTGGGCGACATCTGCCTCAAGAGCCTTAATGTCAGTGATCGTCCGATCCGTGTGGAAGGTCAGCTTATCACCAATTTCTTCGCGCAACTTGTCAAATTCAACAGCAAGGATCGCTTTGCCGGTTCCAACGCAATGCAACGGTGCCGTTCCGCCAATGGTGTTCCATGACCGGATCGGTTTTTGACTGTCCACCTTATCGATATAGACCACGCTGAAATTTTCGCGCACGGCAAGGTAAACCGTCTCACCCGTCTCTCGAGACAAATAGTTTAACTCTGGTCCCGCAATCGTACGCAGGTTCAGATTTTCGACAGAAGCACGCCCAACACGCCACGTCTTTAGCGTCGCGGCATAGGATTTATCCGGCATGTGTTGAACATAGCCAAGCGTCGTCAACGTTTGCAAAAGACGAAACGTATTCGACTTTGTCAGCCCCAGTTCCTTTGACAATTCGGTCACGCCTTTGCTCGCTTGAGCTCCGACGAGGGTTTCAAGAATGAGCAGCCCCTTGGATAGTGTGGAATCGACCTTTGGCTCTTTGGGGTTTTCTGTCGTCATTTCGTCCTGCTCATTTACGTGCTGGTTTTTCCAACGCAGCGTCGTTTGCGAAAGGTGGCGGGGTGTGGGCCTCTACTACGGGCAACGGGCCATCAAACTTGCGCAATTGAACCATGGCCGAATGTGCTGCAGGGGATTGGGTAAGTGACGAAGTCCGCAAATCATGGGTCAGAACATTTGGGTTGCCATGTCGGTCACGCGCTTGGGGTGCGTCAAAGTCTGGATCATACCACGCACCCGTCCACAGAAAGACGCAGCCTTGCACGATTTCGTCTGTGATCTTTGCCCCGGCAAGGCATCGCCCCCGCGCATTGAATAGTTCGACGACATCACCGTCTTTGATGTCACTTGCCTCAGCATCATCCGGATGAATCAGAACGGGTTCACGCCCAGCGATTTTGTGACTTAGGCTATAGGCCCCATTGTCCAACTGGCTGTGCAGCCGCGTCTTTGGCTGCCCCGACAACATCGCAAACGGGAATTCCTTATCAGGGTCGTTGGCGCTGTCACGCGGCGCAATCCAATGAGCATGGCCCGGACAATCGGGCAACCCAAACCCTGCAATGACGTCTGAGAACAGCTCAATCCGACCGCTTGGCGTGGGAAGGGCTGCCCCCTTTGGATCCGAACGAAAATCAGCGAGAAACACTTGGTTCGGCCTTGGGTCGGGCATATCAATCACGTCCCCGGCAACAAACGTATCCCAATCGGGCAAATCGATACCCTGTTCTTGACCGCGTTCAAGCGTCGTTTCCCAAAGCTCGCGCAACCACTCATCACTGGTCTTGCCCTCGGAAAATGCGTCCGCCGTCCCAAGCCGGTCTGCAAGGTCCGTGAAAATGTCGTATTCAACCCGCGCATCACCAGGCGGTGTTATAAGGCGCGACATAGGGACCAAAGCATTGTCAGAACGCCCCGCCCCAAAATCATCCCGCTCTTGTGCGGCCGCAATCGGCAAAACGATATCGGCGTGCCGCGCCGTCGCGGTCCAATTCATCTCGTTCACGATGACTGTTTCGGGCGTTTGAAAGGCGTCATGAAGACGGTTCAGGTCTTGATGGTGATGGAATGGGTTTCCACCGGCCCACCAGACCAAACGCGCATCAGGGTACGTTCGATTTTCACCCAGATATTGATAGGTCCCACCGGGGTTGAGCAACATGTCACTGATCATTGCGACAGGCAGGAAATCTTCTACCGGGTTCTTTAATTGAGACAATGCGCCCCAGGTAAAGGGTCGCTCGACATTGCCAACGTTTCCGTTGACGCCATAGCCAATGGTATAGCCCCCACCCGGCAGGCCAATCTGCCCAAGCATTGCCGCAAGGGTGACCGCCATCCACAGCGGCTGCTCGCCAAAATCGGTGCGCTGCACACCAGCGGCCACGCTGATCATGGTCCGACCCGCTGCCATCCGGCGCGCAAGCGTTTGGATCGCCAAGGGGTCCAGACCTGTTATCTCAGCAGCCCAAGCCGCGTCTTTTGCTTGCCCGTCTTCCTCGCCCAACAGGTAGGATTTTATCGCATCGAACCCGACTGTGTATGTTTCCAAAAACGCTTTTTCGGTGTGCCCTTCGATCAGCAACGTATGTGCCAACCCCATCATCAATGCGGTGTCCGTGCCCGGTTGGACAGGCATCCAATCGGCCTTCAACACATCCTCTGCGTCGCTGCGCAAGGGGCTGATATTGACGAATTCAACACCTGCGTCTGCGCATTCTTTCAAGTTGCCTGCCATGCGATGTTTGGAAATGCCGCCATCGCCGACCTGCGTATTGCGCAACGCCATGCCGCCAAACATCACAACCAAATCGCTGTGCTTTGCAATGACCGACCAACGGGTGGCTTGGGCAACGTGCTGACGGTATGGGCCAACAATAAAGGGCATCAGGCCTAGCGCCGCGTTAAAGCTGTAATTCCCTTCAGAGCGCACAAACCCGCCTTGGCTGTTCAAAAACCGTTTCAATTGGCTTTGCGCATGATGGAAACGGCCCGCGCTGGCCCATCCATAAGACCCTGCGAAAATGGATGTATTCCCATGATCGCTGCGAATGCATGAAAAATCAGCCGCGACCAGATCCAACGCCCGATCCCAGCTGACTTCAACAAAGCTATCGCGCCCACGGGGAACAGCTTTTGGTGTTCCATCAAGCCAACTTTTGCGAATGGCTGGTCGCAAAACGCGGGCTTTGCCATGGAGGCTGCTTGGGATGTTCAAATTGATCTCTGACGCCAAAGGGTCGCGCTCGTGACCTTCAATCGCTATGATGCGATTGTCTTTGACTGTTGCAACCCCAATACCCCAATGGCTTGACGTTAGCTTTTTCACAGCACCATCCCCCTGCGCACCTAACGTTCCAATATGCAAAACAATTATGCCGAATACTGACGCAAATCAATGTGACTGTCATCGCCAACAAAAACAGGCACAGCGCAAAAAACTGGACGATTGGGGGGAGCGGACGGGCCTTGCGAAAACCACAAGACCCTTAGCAAGACTAAGCTAGGTGCGCGTTGAACCATCCGACTGTGCGATCCCATGCCAATTCTGCCTTCGCTTCGTCGTATCGCGGCGTGCTATCATTGTGGAACCCATGGTTCGCGCCCTCATAGATATGGGCCTCATAAACCTTGTTATTGGCTTTGAGCGCCGCCTCAAAATCAGGCCAGCCTGCGTTGATGCGTTCGTCCAGTTCACCCATTTGAACCAAAAGCGGGCTCGCGATTTTTGGCACATCAGCAGCCGCTGGTTGGCGTCCGTAGAATGGCACGCCCGCTGCAAGCTCGGGATATGCGACCGCGATGGCGCTCACGACACCACCACCATAACAGAACCCGACGGCACCGACTTTTCCGGTGCTGTCGTCTCTGCCCAAAAGATGCTCAAACCCGGCAAAGAAATCATTCATCAACTCGGTTCGATCCACGGTGCGTTGCAATTCGCGTCCATCCGCATCATTGCCCGGATACCCGCCAACCGAGGTCAGCCCATCCGGGGCCAATGCCATAAACCCGGCCTTAGCCAAACGGCGCGCGACGTCTTCGATATAAGGGTTCAAGCCACGGTTTTCATGGATCACCAAGACGGCCGGCAGCGGACCATCAACACTGGCGGGACGCACCAGATAACCACGAACATCTCCGGTCCCGTTGGGCGAAGGATAGGTGATGTAATCAGCATGAATGTCCGGGTCATTGAAGGACACTTGCTCGGCCATCGCATAGTTCGGGCTCAGCATGCTCAAAAGAGCAGCTGCGGTGATGCCACCCACGGCGAACTTTCCTGCGCGATCAAGGAATTCGCGTTTCGATATTTTACCGTGAGCATAGAAATCGTAAAGATCGAGCAGTTCTTGGTCGAAGTCTTTGGCGGTCATACGGTTCATGGCAGTTCCTCCGGGTATGAAGTTAATTCCTGACAACATCCTATAGTAGAATGCTGTGGGATAAAAACAGTGTTTGTGAACCTTCGCTTCTCAATACGCTAGAGGAGTTTACGTAAGTCTTGGCAAAGCCGTCGAACAGCTCATCGTCGCCCATGCCTCAGTGCTCGCAACGCACTCTGCCTTCTGTCTCAGGCCTTTCAATTGCGAGAATTTTCAAAGAACGCCCTGGCGCGGCCTGTCCAACCTTGTGGCAATCCGTGTCCGCCATCGTGGATATCAATGCGAACTGGGGCATCCGTACAGGATGTGTCCCAGACCCGAGTTCTAAACCCATCAGCAATGTCGATCTGGTCAGGGTTTGTTCGGCACCCATTCGCGTTGCGCGCACGTTCAAGCGAGTCCCAGACGCTGCCTTGATGCCAATCGCGAATGCCACGGCCCTCAAACGGGACCTGACCGTCTGCAAAACCGTGGACCTGCATGATCGGTAAATCCACCAGCCCCCTGCAATCGGTACTATTGGGGCGCCGCAAGGCTCCGGCGACGCTGACCATCCCCGACAACCTGCCCCCCGCTTCACAGGCCAAAAGCCACGCCATAGAACCACCAGCCGAAAAACCGCCTGCATAAAGCCGGTTAGTGTCCAGGTCTCCACGCTTCAGCGCGTCTGCGAGGGCGGCGAAAGTAAAAGCAACATCATCGCGTACAGAACCATCACGGCCCGGAAAGAAAAATCGCTCGGGGTTTCGACCTGCACGCGTTTGCCCATTGGGCGCGAGCAAAGCATACCCTTGATCCAAAAAATCACGTTGCAACCCGCCGCTGCGGTGAACAGATTGACCCGTCCCGTTCGCGCCATGAAACCAGATCAAAACAGGATGAGGCCCTTCGCCCTCGGGAAGGTTCAAATAATAGCTACCTCCTTCGATCTCGCAGGGGGCATCCATCGCGCAATCCTGAGCAACCGCAGATCCGGCCGTACACACTCCAACGAATGTGAGCAATAATTGCAGAGATTTGACCGTTTTTCTCATCTGAAAGCGCAAGGCGCCAGTCACTTGACCGCACCATTTTCTTTCAGTGAACGCGATTGTTTTCATGATGTTTTCCTTGGTGTGGAACGCGCAACAATACGAAGGAACCACAGACTATCCAGTCACGATTTTGAGAGAGTTCAACGGCCATCAAATTCCTGGAAACCGAAGCGCGGGTTAAGAAGGTTTTGCAACTTCATACGCGACACGACGCTTTGCCAGAATTCGTGGTTTTTGGGATCAAATTAAACATCAGTGCGGAACTCGGTGTTCGCGCTTGGAACCGCACCTTCAACGTCCTCGACGTTTCATGCTAGCCGAGGCCACGTAGCAACTCTAATGAAGGTTCGCCTGTCGGGACAAGACCCCGGCTGGACTGGTAAGCGCTGATTGCGGCTTTGCTGTTGGGGCCAATCACGCCGTCGGCGCCGTCTGTGTCAAAGCCCGCGGCAGTCAAACGTTTTTGCAGCGATATGCGATCTGCCTTGGTTAACCCGTTTGCGTCGGGCGGGAATGATGTGCGCAGTGGGCCAGCCCCGCCGATACGGTCCGCCAGATGACCCACTCCGATGGCATAGGCGTCTGAATTATTGTATCGCTTGATCGCGCGGAAATTGCCTGTCACGGCAAAGCGAGGCCCGCCGGGTTGGGGTTGAATAACGTTGCCCGAGGCCGGTCCTGCGCCAACCTCATCGCCCCATCTCGCTCCGCGCGCCCAACCGCTGCGTGAAAGGTAGGCGGCCGCAGACGCCAGCGCATCGCTGGGGTCCTCGGACCAGATATCGCGACGCCCATCGCCGGTGTAATCGACTGCAAAGGACTGATAAGATGTGGGGATGAACTGCGTATGCCCCATTGCACCCGCCCAGCTGCCTGTCATGCGTTCAGCGGTGATGTCGCCCGCCTGCAAAATCTTGAGGGCAGCCACCAATTGTTTTTCGAAAAACGCGCCGCGTCGTCCATCATAGGCAAGCGTCGACGTCGCCGAGATGACAGGAATATCGCCACGGCGAACGCCATAAAAGCTCTCTAGCCCCCAGATGGCAGTGATGATCTCTGCATCCACACCATACTGGTTTTCAAGCGCGGTGAGCGTAGGCCTGTGACGGGCGAACGCAGCCCTGCCTTTACTGACCCGTTCATCAGAGACGGCGATGGAAAGATAATCCTCCAAGCTGCGCTTGAATTCCGTCTGGTTGCGATCGCGCGTAATGACCCCAGGAAGATATCCTGAGTTGCGAAACCCGTTTGCCAGCGTCACGTTCGACAAACCTTGGGCCCCTGCCCGCGCGCGAAATGCCGCGACCCAAGCGTCATATCCTGCATTTGGAACAGGCCGAAGATCCTGCGCCAATCCGGTCGCACCTGGGCCGCCGAGATCAACTGACGGGAGGTCATTGCACCCGGCCAGACCAACCGCCGCGACACCCATCCCAAAGCTACGTCTTGTGATTTTCATGTTTTTGCCTGCCAAATTTTTATTTTAAGGGCTACATTAGTCGAACTGGCTTGATACGTAAATCAAGAGGCCGATTTACTAGGCGCGATCAAATTGAGGAACATTCAATGAAGGTCAAACACGTTAAAATCGCACTGCTTTTGGCTGTCTTACCTTTTTCAACCGCCGATGCACAATCTGACCATGAAACTTTGCTTTGCGAAGCCGCTGAGGCCAATCGTGTTGTTGAGATTGTCTATCACGAAGATACAAGCAAAGGCTGCCTGCCTCGACTGATTGACGTTCATCAAGTTGGAATTGGCAACAATGGTCTGCTGTACATGCATGGCTGGCAGACCCGTGGATGTACAAAAGGACGAGATTACGCGTCTAAGCGGATCTTTCGATTTGACAAGATCAATTCAGTCGAGATCATTGAAGGTGAATTCGACGAAAAATCTCAGTCCGTCAAAGCCGAAGGTTGGGATGGCTGCATCGGTTCAAACTGCTTCATCGAAAAGAATATTTGCGAATAGAACCAGCGACTTCAGCAATCGCAGCGACTTATTTATTGGCGCAAACTGGCCGTTGACCGAAGCAGTGCGATTTGCGCGAAGCGTTCGGTTCCGACCATTTGCCAACGACAAACATCGGGTGCCCGCTGGTCAGGCCAAGTCGCGTAGATCGGCCATTTTCACCTTGGAGGGCAAACCAGCGCACGTGGGATGGCCGTCGGACAAATCTGCAGGCCGTGCCTTCTTTTGACCTGCGGGCCCAACTCGACAAGATCCAGAACACGGGTGACACGGGCGTCGCGTTCTTTTTTCGACACCCCTCAAATCTTCAACCCATATGCAACGCCAACGTGCGACCAGAGCGCGTAGTTTTGAAACACAACGCCAATGTCACGATTTTCAGGCAGGAGGTGTTGCGCCGGCCCGGAAACCAATTGGTCGCCAGTCTCGCTCTGTCTGGCATCCAGGTGTTCAAAACCTGCGATAGTCGATTACAAATCAATCCAAATGCGCAAAATCACTTAAAGTGTCATTTCACCCCCTCCTGTAAACGACCCCTTCCTTAAGTCCCGTATATCTGCCGAAGCGCTGCCACGAAATCATCGTAGTGTTTTGGGTCAAGGGCTGAACCCATTTCCGCACCCGTAAGGTTTTGCAGGAAGGCAGGTGCCTTTGTTTCTGACCGCCCTTTGCCCTTCATTGATGCCCGTAATTCAGCGACAGCAGCAGCATCCGTGGCTTTAGCAACGATGTAGGGGTATTTTTCGTCGGGCGGCAGGTACCGGATCGCGACAGCGAAATCATCTGTGTAGAAACATAGGTTCCCGTTTTTCGCTCCCGGTGCAGCACCTTCCTGCTGTGCCTCGCGCATCAGGCGGCGGCGTTCACGTGACACCTCGGGCGATCCGAATTGATCTTTCCGCTCACGTTTGACCTCGGTTTTGGTCATCTTCTGTTCGTGCAAAAACTGGTTCTTCTGGATGACACCTTCGATCACGCCAGAAAACAGAATTATGATGATGGCAATAATCAAGATGGTCCAGGCCAGCGGTACCGCCAATTCTACCGCACAGTTTCCGGCACAAAGCGGAGCTGCCAGGAACGAAGGCAGCCAGACATATCCAATGAAGCCAGCAAACAGTAACCAAACGGTCAGCCGCAGGAGCGATATACCTGTTTCAAGCCACCCTCGGCGCCCATAGATTCGAGTCAAGCCTGTCTTGACTGACATGCGGTTCAACTGCGGGGCGACGGGTTTAAGCGAAAAGACAAAGCCACCGTTGAACAACAAGGATGCGACAAACCCAATCACGAACAAGGCACCAACAAGCGGGGCCATTATATAGAACAAAGTTTCGCCCAACTGCGCAATTCCGACCTCCACCGCTTCATCAAAGGGCATTTCGAACAAGAGCGCAGCGTCTGTAATCCCGGTGGCCAACCGACGCCATGTTACCACGGCCATCGTCCCCAGTAATAAAAGGCCTGCTGCACAAGCAATGAAGTTGGCCAATTCTTGCCCGTTTGCGATTGACCCTTGTTCGCGCTGCTTGCGTAGTTTGCGATTACTGGCGGGATCCGTTTTGGTTTCGGTTTGCTCGCTCATTTGAAAATCGCTCGCAGGAATTCGATACCTTCGGAGGATGCTGCATCGATGTCAGCGTTCATTGTCCAAAGAAGATAGGCAACGACCGGTAACAGAAGGACAACAGCCATGTACTTGGCCATGAACGAATATTCAAATAGGCGAAAGCGACGTCCGATCCGCGCAGCAATCATCAAGGTGAAGTCTATAAAAATCAGGATCGCAAGGATCGGAAGGGCTGTGCGGATTGCCGTTAAAAGCGTGGCGGTCAGAATATCGAAAACCACGCGTGTCGTGTCGCCCTGAAATTCAGGGAACACACTGTACAACGGCCAAATGCTATAGGTTTGATACAGGTTGGCGGTGGTCAGCCAAAGCCCACCCGCATGGGCAAACTATATGAGTCAACGATTTCTGGGTCTGCATCTAAGCCGGAAGGCATTCAAGCTAAGCGCTAAATCCGCCAAAATCGGAAATTCTCCAATGAAAAGGCAAATTCGTGCTCAAGAAAGCAACTTACGTCTACATTCGACAGAATTTGTCATGGCGGACCGAGGATCCTATTGGTTAAAAATTAAATTTAGAAATAACAATTCAAAATCAATCACTTGATATGAACGAGATTTTCTGCGCGTGTAGCGTGATGTGTAGCAGAACCATTCTATGCAACCGGGATAGTACTGCGATGCCAAGCAAATCGCCAACCCTCTTTGCTACGCCTACTGAGCTCCCTCACCTACACCGACGGGGATAGAGTATGTGTAGGCGTGGAAGATATTGTCAATTTTCTCATCACTCACGAGGTTACCTAACCTTTGAGAGAGCATGATGCCTGTATCCTTTTTCGGACATCATAAACTGCAAGGTACTAGCTGATCAGGGGTCATTTAGGGGGTCAGATGCAACGATTACGCTTTGGACCATGCAACGCCCCTCCATCGAATTAGCTCTTTAGAAGAGTAATCTCCTATTAGAAATCAATCTCAAACCTGGCTCCCATAGTAACCTGACCGTCAGAGCTCAAACCGGCGTCACCCCTGACGACACCCGTCCCGATCTGACGATTGGCGCTCAGTCTCAAACTGCCGAGAAAATAGCTACTGCCCCATTCGCCATCGACTTCGACCGCATAACTAAGGTCGCTGTTTTCGAATGCACTTTCCAACCCCAGCGATCCGCCTACACCACAGTTGCCGTCAAGACTGCCCAACGATTGGTAGCAGGCGATGCGAGGGTTGAACCAGAGGTTTGTCTCCCCACCGTTGATCAGTCGATCGGTACGAACCTCTGCGAAGATACGCCCTCCTGACACCGAATCTAAATCAAAGTTTCCGACTTGTGACAGGCCATTTAGGTCAGCGGCGACATCAACACCAGCACCGGTGGAATAGACGTAGTCGAATCCAATGCGAGGTGTAACTAATGTCTCGCCCAAATCGAGTTCACCCGAAAGCGCAGCACCGGCAAAGCCTGCGATGTATCGATAGTCACCAGAAGCGACGATTGTTCCAACAGTACGATCGAAGTTGAGATCGAAGGTGTGGTGACCGGTCGCGCTGGCCAGATAATAATCGAGGAACAGCTGGTTCTTCATGCGTTTCGCTCCATAAACACCGGCGTTGACACCAATGCCACGGATAGCACCCTCAGCACGGTTGGAAACGTCGGAATTTGTCCCGTAAAGCCCAAAGAAGTACCCAAAGACACTGTCGTCGCCGCGATACTGCTCTCGACGATACGAGAGGTTTATCGCAGATTGGGATTGGCCGTCCACAATGTCGCTATGGCTTAACGTTCCTTCAAAAACTTCACGACGGTCAGTGATGCAATCATGTCTATCGCTCAGAAAGCCCCCCTCAGCTGATACGCCGTCATCATTGGCTGTCAGATTGAATACCCGCGCCAACTCGAAGCCATTATCGCAAAGGCCAAGTTGGTAATCATCATTGAGCTGGCGGAATTCAACGCGGCGGTTTTGGGCTTTTCCCGCTGCCGTCGCATTGCTCGCAATCGGTTGGCTTTCACCGTAACCACGCACGATAAATCCTTCAGTATCGACACCGCGTGCAGTCAATGCGCGAAGTACAGCCTCAACTCGGCTCTGGCTCAAGTCAAGGTTGTATGCATCTGATGCATCACTGTCCGTGTGACCAGCGATTTCAAACGCGCTCCCGGCGCAGTTGATGAGGATCACAGAAATTTCGTCAAGCGTTCGCCCGCTGACGGGCTTGATGACCGCACGACCCGTATCAAACAGGATGTTTTCGGTTGAAAGCCGTGCATTCACCTGTGCAAGACAACGGTCATGTGAGCGCTCGCGCAGACGTTCAACCGCATCAGCAGAGTATCCACTGACTTGGCGACTTTGCGTTGTCAGAGTATTAACAAGGTCATCTTGCAGAATGGCTGTCAGATCCTCTTCAATTTCTGCAATAAGACTCTCACTTTCGAGAACCACGATGCTCGCTTGTGCTGTTGAGCAATTTGTTGGATTGGCAACTTCACAAATCTCATAGTCGATTGTGTAGGTCCCCGGCGTCGTTCCTGACGCTACCGTAATGGTTCCGGCCGGTTCCAACGTGACCGAACCAGCTGCAGGCGTTGGAATCGCTGCTGGTGTCAAATTTACGAGCGCGGTGTCTGTGATCGGTGAACCATCCAACGTGTCATTGTCCAAAACCGATACTCCAGAGTTGGCCCCTGTTATCCCGTTCAAAGTTATGGGCCCGTCGTCATTGGCGATAATCTTCAGCGGTGGAAGAACAGTTATTCGTAATAGTGCTTCGTTCGAGACACGCCCCATAGTATCAGAGACTACATAGGCTGCAGGTGTCGGCGTTCCAGAATACCCGGCTGTTGGCGTAAAGGTCACAAAACCGGTTGTTGGGTCCACGACCCACTCACCTTCTCCTGGCACGGTCAGTGTTTTGCCATCAGTGGAAAGAGTGGATCCAATAGACGCACCTGTCCCTGTTAGGATCACACTTGTTGGATCGAGAGGGTTTGGTCCACTGTCATTTGCCAACAGGTCAATGACCACCGGGCCAGAGCTTGTCGATGCCACAGTGTCATCATTGGCTACAATCGGCGGCGCATCCACCGCAACTGTCGCGACCGCTGTGTCGCAGTTCGACGGGTTCAGAACCTCGCAGATCTCATAGGTATATTGATAGGTCCCAGCGGTCGTGCCAGCCGCAACCATGATGTCACC
>JBDVKF010000081.1:0-4410 GCA_039960995.1 Paracoccaceae bacterium
CTCCGTGCACCTGAAACACATTCTTCGCCAAATCCAAACCGACTGTGATAATCTCTGACATAACAGCTCTCCTATGGGGATCCAAAAACCCACATTGGCATATCAAAGACGCCGGCGGGCGGTTACATCATCAGTCCCGTCTACGCTTCTCAAGGTCGGTGAAATACCGGCAGGTTTTAGCGACGTGGCCAATCGCTTCAGCGTATCGAAGTATCCGCAACTTTCGCTGCTCCCTCAATGACCCGTGTGCCAATGCCGCCCTTTTCCTACGACGATGCGGGCAAGAAGGTCTGCATGGCCGGGAAAACAAATGAAACAGTCCTCTCCAGCTCATCCATCAAAGCGTGTTTTCTCCCACAACTTCATCGCCATCGATTGCAGTCAGCTCGACCTTCTCCGCATCATTTCGGATGGAGAAAAGAACGGCAATTAATACCATGGATCCGCCCAGAAATGTCGCAGTACCAGGAACTTCCGCAAAGACCAAAAAAGCTAGGATTGGTGCAAGCGGGGTTTCTAGAGCGCTTAAAAGGGCAGCTTGGCCTGGGGGTACTCTTTTTGCTCCTTCGGCTAATGTGACCGAGGCAATCGCAAACAGTAATCCAAATGCTGCTAGGACTAATATTTCGAATGACTCCGTCTGAAACGGAGCCCCTAAGACGAAGGAAGGAGGTAGCAACAGCAGCGATTGCAAAACAGACGGCCCAGCGCCTGGCGTTTTAGGGTATTTTCGGTAGATGACCATGATTGTAGCCATTGCCACAGTCATAATAAGGGCAAGAGTATCACCTTGAATGCTGATTTGACCAACCGAGCCTGAAACGATGATGACCACACCGAACAATGCGCAAATCGAACCCAGAAGTGTTCTGACTGTTAGGCGTTCGCCCATGGCGAACCAGGCCAAGACTGCAGCAATCAAGGGCGCTATCGCATAGATCAATGCGACGTTCGCAATTGAGGTCAGTTTAAATGCCGGAATAAAGGCTGCAGTGCCGAGCGCGCCGACAATGCCAACGGCCCAGCCGCTTCGTCCCATGTTGAAGAAATTATGCCTAAAGGTGCCGTGTCGGATAGTCCAAGCGGTGGTAAAGGCCGCAGCAAACAGGCCACGCCAAAAGATCACTGCCCACGCTCCGGCTATGACGCCTTTTGTAAAAATGCCGGCAGTACTGTAGGTGATTGCGGCGACGATCAGCAGCATGACACCAATGGTATATTCGGATCTTGGTTTTGAAGTCATAGTGACGTTCCCCCGCGCTTCTGGCGCTTGTAGGCAATGAACGGGATGTCTGGTTGCTCTCCACAAGCGTCCAAAACGCAATGTTCTTTGAATTGTTTGAGCATTAAATTCGCACCCTGTTGGTTGTGATGTTGATAGATAGGAAAGACGGTGCAGTCTGGTTTTGATACAGGCTGCATGTTGCGCTACCCGAGGAAGGCCTGAAGCAGCCTCAGCAAAAGACGTTGTTAAAAATCGTACTCGTCAAAATTATGATATTTCATAAGCAATTGCTCACCCGGATTTATGTCTCGCATTGCAATCAGCTTCGCCTGCGACATCTCTGGCTTCACTTCATTCAATTCCCAGAGCACCATACAGTTTTCTTTATCCCCATGGTTCAGCATAGAAATTGAACCGAGAACCAAGTGAATTGGAGGATTCGAGCCATTAGGCCCATAGATATCGCGATCTACAAACATCATCCGGTATGCATCGGTTTTCCGTAACAGTTCTGCGTCTTTGTCCTTGTATGTACGAACTGGATTACAGGTTATTTCGGTTCTTTCTACGATGAGCCGGGTTGCAAAAATGCCCAAACCCATTTCAGGGGTGTTCCGGTAAGATATCATTCCATTGATATCCCAGGTTGGCTCTTTCATCAGCATGTTACTTGCTCCATTTATAGGGAAATAAAAAAGTTCATTTAGCCGTGAGCGCCAGACGGCAATGGGTCTACAGATCGATTGAGTTTTCGAGCCAATGAGATCATACGACTTTGCGCAGCATCGCGTTCAATATCAAATCGCCGAAACCACCGGGTATCGCTGGCTTGCGGGTCCATACCGGTGCGGCCATGTAAAATGCGGTGATTGTCCATAACCAGACAGTCACCAGCGGACAGTTGCAGGTGAATTTGACAACTTGGATCCAGCACCAAGCGCAACATTGCTTGTATAGCTTTTGTATATGCTCCGTCCGGGTCTCGGTGCGAAGGCAAAGGCATACGCGAACCCAAAGCAAATCTTATGCCGGTGATCTTACCGTGTTCGTCAGTTGAGATGACACGAGCATGAGAATGCCAATCCTTTTTCACGCTGCCATGGCCGCGAAATGGGTATCTGGCTGACGATAATAGCTTAAACGCTGCCGGGTTTTCTGCGCGCAGTCTTTCAGCGACATGAAAGCCATCGACAAGGATAGTCTTACCTCCGCCGTCAGGGCTAGGTCGTAGGCAGTGAAACACGAACAGACCTGTGGGCCATGAAGTGAAGGAAAAGTCGGTATGCGGCACTAGAAGCGTCCGCCGAAAGTGAGCGTCTTGGGCTTCAAGCATCGCTTCAGCCTCACTATCAAAACCATCTTTTTCGTTGGGCCTGGCCGGTGCTACTAAAATTTCTTCGGGCTGCGCTGCATACCGCCAGCCCCCCGGGATGTAACCAAGACACAAAGCTAGCTTACCTACTTCTTCTGGCTGGTTGGGAACGTCCCGTATCAAAGTAAATCCAAAGTCCCTCACACCTTCAAGTAGACGGAGCTGGGTTGCCTCATCCTTACGAAGCGATTTGTAATATATCGATTGCAAGTTAGAGGCTAATTGGCGTCCGGAATATCCCAACTGTCCTTTGTGAGTAGTATTACCAAAACGCCTTAACCACTCGGAACTATATGTGCTGTCGTGGCCGTCGGCCTTCCAGATTATTTGTAAAACTCTCCGATCTTTCACCTTAACCTCACGAGGTTCGGATGAAAAATTTATGTCCAACATGGCCGCTGAATCAACGTTATGTCGATCGGAACAGGTTTCGCAGCTACACCAATCGCGCAGCCAGGAAAATGAAAACTCGGCTTTGTGCCCATCGGCCCAAATAATTGAAAAATACCCGTCGAAAATTGAATATTTCTGGATTTCAAAGCTAGATTTTTCATTCGGCCCCTCTTCGGAAGCGTCAGTCGCAATAATGTCATCTTTTAACATATCTATGCCCTCACTATTTGAATTCTATGCAACATGGGCTTCTCGCAATGAGGCCTGCATGGGGGTGCGAAGTTTGTGGGAATTGAAGTAATTCACGATCTTTGGCGCGCCCGATGGGTACCGAATGGTGTACCAAAGGACATCCGGATTCAGACCATAATCAATGCCTAGAAATTCATACTGTTTTTCAGCCTGCTCTCGCCGATAATTGAAGAGATCTTCGGTAGGGAAAGGTGCATTCGCACCAGATTCATACCACATCGCCACGCTTTGCTCAGCAAACTCATTGATCGACTCTTCAACAGACTTAGTAGCGATAGGACGACGGTCTGGACGAAACTGATCGTGTATTTCTTGTGGCGTACCCAATATTTCGTCAGCCATCTGAACAGCCAGTTGTGGCGCGCAATGAAAACCATCGCGATATGTCCCTGTCATGACAAACAGGCCGGTTACAGGTAGTGCTCCAATCAAAGGGAAACCATCAAGCGTCACGGGTCGATTGCCTACCAGAAGTTTCTCTACCTGATGATGCTCAATGTTCTCGTCCAGTTGCTCCATCGCGCTGCGTGTAAAGTAACTAAGATCTTCCAGGCAGGCTCCGGTCGCAATTTCCGGAACTAGGCGATTTGTTGAGCCTAGGTATTCCGTTCCATCGCCACCCGGAACAACGTGGAGTCCACATGCAAATGCACGGTTTGGCGTTCTCACGACGCTTTTGAATGGGGTGCCTTCTATTCTTCGAGAAACGAGCCCCATACCAAGTCCGGCAAAAGTTGGCTGGATACCAAATCCATCATCAATCCCATTGATAAGATCTTCGCTTTTGGCTCCTGCAGCCACTACCACAACGCTGGCCTCAATTATCTCGCCCGAATGCAACTCCACGCCAACGACTTGCCCGCTTTTCTGAAGAACCCTGCGAACCGTTTGATCGATCAAAGATACACCAGAGCGTTGCAATGCTGTTTCAAGGGTCTCCAGAACAGCGCGCGCATCAATGGCTCCCTCATTCGGTAGCTTAATCGCACGAAACGCTCTTGAATTTGGTTGTGGATTGAAACCAGTAATTGAACCACGCCGGGTTTGCCAGAGGCTAATTTGTCTTAGTTACGCGGCCATATCTGATCTTTCCATAGCGGCATAGAAGTGTGCCTCTGCTTCGGCTGGTGGGATGTTCCCGATTGGCTCCAGCAGACGGCGATTGTTG
>JBDVKF010000082.1:0-34220 GCA_039960995.1 Paracoccaceae bacterium
GGACCCGATCTGCATATCTCCATACAGGCCCGCGGCGCATGAAAGGCCGCAACTTCGAGGCCGGACACACGACCGCACCTGATCACATGCCCAAACGGTCCAAAAAAGTGCTTGCATTCATAGGGGCGTCCACACACGTCCGTTGAACCCGCCCTAACGGTTATTGTGAGAGTGAACTAAGTGTCCATCAACGATAGTGTCGCAAGTGCCCTGATCATTCGTTCCAAGATTAACCGACGTCAAATTCAGCCCCGGGGCATCCACACCCGCGCTTATGTGTAGCTATAGATTAAAGCAAATCCGGACGTGTGTGACAGATGTAGACAGTTACAACATCATCCAAGCGAAATACTCGAGATTTCATTGACCAATTAGCCAAGATATTTGGCCAGTTCCAAATCCAAAATACTCTGAGCGGTATGCTCATCGATTACCAAATGAGTAACAAGGAGCCCTCTCAAAGCCGCATGGATCGCGGCTGTTTTATGATTGCCGCCAGCAACACAGATACGACGTGGGATGGATCGGAGGGTATCCAGATCCGCGCCGATCAGGCGGTCGTGAACAGGTGATCGGACTTCATTGCCGTCTGCGTCAATGAACAGCCCCATGATGATTGCCAATGCGCCGTCGGCTTCGACCGCATTGAGCGTATCGGCTTGGTGTAGATTATGCGTGGCGATTGTGGAGCCGGGGCCAAATTCGCCGACGCCGAAAAGGGCAGTGGACGCATTGCGAATGACCTCGAACTGAGCGGCAATTGAGGGCTCTTTCATAAGGTTGGCTTTGATGTCGGCGTTCGAGACAATGGCAGGCGCAAGGATGTTGACACATTTCGCGCCCAAACGGTTTGCCAAGAGGGACGAGCAAAGCTCGGGCGAAAAGTCACTGGCCATACCGTCTGGACTGGCTACCAGTTGAGACACAGTAATGTTTTCAAGCCGGGTATGGCGCGGGACGGATTGCACAACGGCTGAAACCGTTCTGCCCCACGCAACAGCCAAAGTTTCACCATCCTTGAGCTTGTTGACCAACATGATGGAGGCCGCACGTCCAAGCCGCTTGAGATCGTCATCACCGTCTAAGGCCGGAATGATGAGGGTTTCCTGCAACTCGAAATGCTCAGACAATTGCCGTGATAAGTCCACGTGAGAGGCAACAGCCGTATCGATTTCGATTTTCACAAGGCCGCGTTCCTTGGCTTCGGCCAAGAGCTTAATGACAGTGACGCGGGAAGTGTTCAGCCGATCAGCGATCTCTTTCTGGGTCAGTTCATCGACATAGTAGAGCCATGCCGCCCATACGGCCGCATCGGGGAACTCTACTGGTTTTTCAAAATGTTTCATGTCGCATCCAGATCTCATCTTATCGAAGAGCCGTAGGTTTGGCGTAACTTCCAGATTAGCGCAATATAATTACATATGTATATTTGTAATTTACAATTGTAAATATGCTGTTATTTTAAGTGCATATTCGGAGAGCATTCATCAATCGCAGGAGCAACGTCATGGGCGTAGCGCAACCAGAGGGCCGCGACTGGACCACATTGATTGACGAAATAGTGGCCGGTGACTTCTATGATGCTGAAGCTGGTAAGAAAGTATCCGTCCCCTACGAATCCATTGTCTTCAGCGAGAGCCTTGATGGCATGGAAGACGTGCTTGTTTCAAACTTGAAGTTGGGTGACAAACTTGCCGTCGTTGCAGATGAGAAGACGTATGACGCGCTTGGCCAACGGGTGTCGCAGACCTTGAGGTCTGTCGGGGCGAATGATGTTATCGTGTTGAACAACCCCCACGCCGACATGCGCACAGCGGCGGAGCTGAGAGACAAGCTTAAAGGGTTTGATAGCGTCATTGCTGTCGGGTCGGGTACGATCAATGACCTGTGTAAGTACGTCACCGCGCAAGACCAGCGGCGATACGCGGTGTTCGCAACGGCGGCCTCGATGAATGGCTATACATCCACCACGGCGAGCATGACCCTGGACTCGGGGTTGAAGGTCTCTTTGCCTGCGCAAGCGCCAGCGGGCTTTTTCGTGGATATGGCTGTATCTGCAGCTGCGCCGCCGCATCTGGCGGCCTCTGGATTTGCAGATTGTGTCGCGCGCTCGGTGGCGCAGGTCGATTGGTGGATGTCGCACCGTTTGCTGGACACGCTGTATCGCACGGTCCCTTTTGACATTCAGATCGCCGATGAGATCGAATTGAACAAATGCGCGCACCTTCTGCCGAGCGGTGATATCGAAGCGACGGCGCGGCTGTATCGCGTATTGACGTTATGCGGGTTGGGTATTGGGTTTATCGGGATGTCAAACCCCGGTTCGATGGGAGAGCATCAGATATCGCACTATGTCGATTGCTTTGCAGGCCCGCTGCATCCCGGTACTCTTCATGGTCAGCAAGTGGGCGTTGCAAGTCTTACGATGGCGCGCATTCAGCAGGGACTTTTGTCAATGGAGACTGCACCTGTGATGCAGCCAACTCCGATAGATTTTGACGGCATGCAACAGCGTATGGGCCCTGCCGCAGCGCAATGTCTGGAACAGCTGCAACGCAAAGCCTTGGATGCCAAGGCTGTGGACGTTGTGAACGAAAAGCTTGCTGCGCTTTGGCCAGACCTGAAACGTGAGGTTCAGGAGTTTATGATTCCGGTGGCCGAGATGGAAAAACTGCTTTCGGATACTGGAGCACCAACAAGCGCTGCCGATCTTGGGCTCGATCTGGATTTTTACCTGCAGGCTGTGCGTCACGGACATGAGATGCGGGACCGGTTTTCATTTGTCGACATCGCGGTCAATGCAGGTCTTCTTGAGACGTATATTGCTGCGCAGTCCTAAAACACGAGGGGAGGGGACATGACCGAAAAACCATTGGTGGCGATTACAGGGGCCAGCTCGGGCATCGGAGAGGCCGTCGCAAAGACCTTTTCTGCGGCAGGGCATCCCGTTCTTTTGATGGCACGGCGGTTGGACCGCATGGAAGCGCTGAAACTGCCCAACGCTGTGTGTTGCGAAGTGGATGTGCGCGAGCGAGGGCAAATTCGTGCCGCCGTCGAAAAGGCAGAAGCCCAATATGGCCCGGTCGACATGATGTTTTGCAATGCGGGGGTTGCGCGTCTTGCCAACATCGCGACGCAGCCGCCCGAAGAGTGGGACGAGATGATCGACATCAACACCAAGGGCGTGATGAACACTGTCCATGCGGTGATGTCTGACATGATGGAGCGGCGCGCGGGGACGCTGTTTATGATGAGCTCGATTGCCGGGCGGAAGGTTTATCCCGACCATACTGTCTATTGTGGCACCAAGTTCTTTGTGCATGCGGTATCAGAGTCGTTGCGTGAGCATTTGTCCGATTACGATGTGCGGGTCATCGTGCTGTCGCCCGGCATCATCGAAACAGAAGTGCTGAGCGCGGTGAACGATCTCAATACGCTGAAAGCCTATCAGGATAACAAGAAGGCGATCGGTGGCGGCATCGGCGCGGAGCATGTGGCGGAAATCATGTTGCACAGCTATCAAATGCCGCAAAACGCACTGATCCAAGAAATATGTATAACGCCGACGCGGCAAAAGTTCTGACCTCTAGGAGACTTCCATGAAATCACGTTGGTCTGACGCGCAGTTGAAAGCCGTCTTGCAGGAGGCAGAAAAGAACGGCGAAAATCTGGACCTTGCCACACGGGTTTATACAACGCGTCTTTTGGGGTCGGATCCGGAATTGGTGCTTCATGGGGGCGGCAATACATCGGTCAAAACAACAATGCACAGCATGGACGGCACGGCCATAGACGCAATTTGCGTGAAGGGTAGCGGTTGGGACATGGGAACCATCCAAGCGCCGGGCTTGCCTGCGCTTGAGCTGGCACCGTTGCGAGATTTGGCCAAGCTTGATGCGATGACAGATATCGAAATGGTTCGCGAGCAACGCCGCCTGTTGTTGGATCCGTCTTCGCCCAACCCGTCGGTCGAGGCGATCTTGCACGCTCTCATTCCGGCCAAACATGTGGATCACACGCATGCCAACGTGATCGTTGGCATCACAAACCAACCCGGCGGCGCGGCATTGACCCATGAACTGTTTCCAGACAGCATCATCGTCCCTTATGTGATGCCGGGCTTTGATCTCGCCAAGGCCTGCGCGCACTATATTTCCGAAAAGCCTGATGCCACTAGCATGGTGTTGATCAAACACGGCATCTTTACGTGGTCAGATGATGCCAAAGAAGCTTACGAGGACATGATCGCATTGGTTGATCGGGCTGAGCAACGCTTGGCGCAAGGCAACCCCAAACCGTTTACGTCGGTGTCTTTGCCGAAGACTTTGGCGCAGCCGCATGAGATTGCGCCTATATTGCGCGGTGCTCTAGCGCAGGATAGCGGGCTTGAGGGCATGCCAAAGCGGCTGGTTCTGGTTCATCGGAGCAATGAAAAAATCTTACACTTCTGTAACTCGGACAATCTTGCTTCGTTAACCACGCGCGGTAATGCGACGCCCGAACACGTTATCCATATCAAACGCACTGGCGTGGCACTGTCAGCCCCTGAGGCCGGGAAGATCGAGGCCTTTGCGCATCATGTGAAAAAGGCTGTCGCTGCCTTTTCGGCGGATTACGCAGCTTATTTTGATCGCAACAACGCGCGGGCAGGCGGCGGGCTGACAATGCTTGATGCGGCCCCACGTGTCTTTTACGTGCCGGGCGTCGGGATATTCGCAGCAGGTAAAAGCCTGAAGGCGGCAAATGTCGCGGCCGATGTGGTCGAGGCGACGATTGACGTTATCACAAAGGCGGAAGGCGTAGATGCGTTTGAGGCGCTGCCCGAGGAAGATCTGTTTGATTTGGAATACTGGTCGCTCGAACAAATCAAACTGGCGAAAGTCGCTGAACAACCGCTGTCGCGTCAGATCGCTGTGGTTACGGGTGCTGCAAGCGGGCTGGGGCTGGAAATCGCCAAAGCATTAAAGGCCCAAGGCGCGGATGTCGCCATGATGGACATTGCCGCTGACAAACTGGCCGAGGCGGCTTCTGATGTGGGCGGTTTTGCGGTCCCCTGCGACGTGACGAATGAGGGCGCCGTCGCCAAAGCTGTCTCAGAGGTGGTAAATCACTTTGGTGGCATCGACATCTTGATGTCAAACGCGGGGGCCGCTTTTCAGGGCGCAATGGTGGCGCTTGAAACGGATAACTTTCGCAAAGCATTTGATCTGAACTTTTGGAGCCACCACTATATGGCCCGCGCCGTCGTGCGCGTGATGGAGGCGCAAGGCACGGGCGGTGCGTTGGTGTTCAACATATCAAAGCAATCGGTCAATCCGGGACCAGACTTTGGCCCCTATGGCACATCGAAAGCCGCACTCATGGCGCTGATGAAACAATATGCTGTTGAGCATGGCGCATCGGGCATCACCTCGAACGGGGTCAACGCGGATCGCATCCGAACGGGGTTACTTACGGATGATTTTGTCGCCGCACGCAGCGAAGCGCGGGGTCTGACGCCTGAGGATTACATGCGCGGCAACCTTCTGAAACGCGAAGTGATGGCGTCAGATGTCGCGGAAGCATTTGTGCATTTGGCCAAGGCGCGTACGACCACTGGCGCGGTTATCACCGTAGATGGCGGCAACGTCGCAGCGATGATGCGGTAAGAGCTATGGCGGATATGAACGGAACCAAAGACTGCGTTATCGGGATCGATTCCTCGACCACTGCAACCAAGGCGATTGCCTGGACACGCGACGGGACATTCGTGGCCGAAGGGCGCAGTCCGATCAAGCTGCACAATCCCAAGCCCGGTTATTTCGAACAAAACGCAATTGACTGGTGGCAGAGCACAGCCGAAGCCCTGCGGCAATTGACCGATGAAATTGATGTCAGCCGTTTTGCTGCATTGGCGATCTCCAACCAACGGGAAACGTTTTGCGTCTTTGACGCGGATGAAAACCCGCTGCTGCCAGGTACAATTTGGTTGGATGAACGCGCCACGGCGCAACAGCGCGCCTTTGCGGCAAAACATGGCGCCGAGAAAATTCGCGGTCTGTCCGGCAAACCCGTGGACGTCATCGTACCACTGTATCGTATGCTGTGGATCGCCGAACACCACCCGGATATCTACGCCAAGATACGCCACTTTGCCGATGTGAACTGTTACATCGTCCGGCACCTCACTGGGCAATGGGCGACATCTTTAGCGTCCGCTGATCCTATGGGCATGGTGGATATGGAGAACGGATGTTGGTCGCAGGAATTACTAGAGGCTGCAAACATTGATCCTGAGATCATGCCGACACTGCATCACCCCGGGCGCGTCATCGGGCATGTCACCGCCGAAGCGGCCGATCTGACGGGCCTTCCTGAAGGCCTCCCTGTGGTGGCGGGCGGTGGGGATGGTCAATGTGCTGCCACGGGGACCGGCACTGTTGAGCCGGGCATCGCTTATATGAACCTTGGCACGGCCTTGGTTGCCGGGTGCTATTCGCAGGACTATGCGCATGCACAGGCGTTTCGCACAGAGGTCGCCGTTGCAGATGAGGGCTACATCTACGAGACGCTGCTAAAGGCTGGCACGTTCCTGATTGACTGGATGACCGAGCAAATGGCGCAGGTCAAAAAGGAGGACCAAGTCGCCTTCCTGACCAAGTTAGAAAAAGACGCGGCGCAAAGCCCGATTGGGGCAGGGGGCTTGATGGTCCTGCCCTATTGGCAAGGATCGATGACGCCCAATTGGGACAGCGAAGCGCGGGGCGTTATCGTTGGCTTGTCCGGTTCGACGCAAACAGGTGACATTTACCGCGCGCTGCTGGAAGGGCTGGCGCTGGATACGGCACAGGCTTTGGACATGGCGCGCCAAGCCACGGGACGGCGGCTGAACAGGATTGTCGCGATCGGTGGTGGTTCGTCGTCTGACTTGTTTCTCACGATCATGGCCGATGCGCTGAATGTGCAGGTCTTGCAGGCTGACATACGTGAAGCGTCCTCGCTTGGCGCGGCAATGGCTGCGGCGCATGGGGCTGGGTGGTATCCGACGGTGTCGGCGGCGTCCCTTGCGATGAAGGGCGACATCGCCAAAACAGTAGAGCCTGACCCCGACCGCGTTCGACGCTATCAATCCCTGCGCGACCATTATGCAAAGCTGTGGCCGCTTCTGTCTGACTGGAACGCAGAACTGCGCAGGCTTACTGAGGAACACGCATGACATATACGGCATTGTTGTCCACTGAGGCCGCGTTCGTTCGGTACGAACAAGTCCGGGACCGATTGCCCGCCGCACAGTTCCCTGCGACGCCAAGGACCTGCGCAAATTTGGCGGAGATCGCACCGCATGTTGATGCGTTTGTGTTGGATGCTTTTGGGGTTCTCAATGTTGGTGGCACCCCCATTCCCGGTGCAGTCGACCGCATCGCTGAATTGCGTGCGATGGGCAAGAAGCTGATCGTTTTGACGAATGCCGCAAGTGATGACCATGGTTTTGCAATTAAGAAATTCGAAGGGTTGGGTTTCGATTTTTCTGGTGACGAGATTATCACCAGCCGCGATGTCTGCGTTCGACATATTCATACTAACCTGCCTGATGGTCGGTGGGGCGCGATTTGCAAAGAGGCCGATACGCTCGAAGATATCGGCCTTGATATCGTTGCTTGGACAGCAGATCAGCAGCCGGAGGTGGACGGGATTCTGATGCTGTCAAGCGAGCGCATAGATGACCGCTTGATGCGTGGGTTGGAGGACGCCCTGCGCGCCAAACCGCGCCCGCTCATCTGTGCCAACCCCGATCTCGTGGCCCCCCGCGAAACCGGGTTGAGTTGCGAGCCGGGCTTCTTCACCCATGCCTTGGCCGATAGCACCGGGGTTAATCCCGCGTTTTTCGGCAAGCCCTTTGGGAATGCGTATGTGGCCGCCACAGATCGACTCGGTGCGGTCTCCCCCGACCGGATCGCTATGGTGGGCGACACGTTGCACACTGATGTTTTGGGCGGCGCTGCGGCAGGCATGAAAACCGTATTAATCGAGGATCATGGGTTGTTCAAAGGTCACGATGTTGCGCGCTACATGGAGCAGAGCGGTATCCGCCCCGATTTCATTTGCCCCACGACCTAAGCACGAAGCATCTGCGACAGCTTACGGTATTGTTGTGGGGTCTTTCCGATTTCGGCTTTGAACTGACGATTGAATAGCGACAGGTTTCGGAAGCCAGAGTCATTGGCGACGTCTACAACTTTTAGTTCGGTTTCCTGCAACAGAGCACAAGCGTATCCGATGCGGATTTTGCGCACGTAGTGAGAGAAGTTCATCCCGCAATTACGATAGAAAAACCGCGAGAACGTGGCATCCGACATCCCAAACCGGTTGGCGAATTTCGACATGCGGATGTCAGCCGTCACATCGTCCGAAATCTCGGCAAATATAGTATCCATGAGGTCCGTGGAGGTGTTCGATAGGCTTGGCCGGTATCGGGGGGAGATCGCGCGGCGTGCGTCGCATCTGGTGGCCAAAACACTCATCAATTTCAGGAATGTCGAAAAGGCTTCCAGCCCAGTTTGCGTCCTCAATTCCAGCAGTAAATCGATTGCGTCCTGCGTGCCCCTACCTTCAAAGATCAGGCCAAAGTGGCTTTCTTTCAGGAGTGCATCAAGCTCAGCATATTCTGGTGGTGAAGATGTGCCTGCAAGCCCAATGGACTCGCGGGTGAACTGTAATGCGATGTCGCGGCCGGGCACTGTGTCTCGTGTGCGCAAGCGGCTCATCCAGTTATGAGGGATATTCGGTCCGATCAGGCACAGGTTTCCAGGGTGAAACTCTTCGATACAATCGCCGATATACATGATGCCCTGCGAGTCTGTGATCAGATGCAATTCATATTCGGGATGGTAATTCAGTTTCGCCAGCGGGCTGGGGTAGTCGTGCTGATGAAATCGAAAAGACTGACCTGGATTATTGATGATGATCTCTAAATCAGGTCGTTGGCTTTGTGCATGCTGGGTCATATTCACGGAACTCTAAATCGGTGCAGTTTACATATGTAAACTAAAACTTTTTTTTTGTATCACTTTGCTATAGGCTTTCATTGTGCGCACTTAATTTCAAGTTTTCCATGCTAAATGCACGAAAACTCCTGACTGAGCGCAAGAAAGTACCAAAGATCGACAATTTTTTGACTAGAGATAGCCGCGAAAAACAACTGAAATCTGGAGACCAGGGGAGGACAGCCAGATGACTTTGTGCGAGAGGTGCGACAGGGCAGTTGCCATCCGGATGTTTCTAGCCGGTTACGAAAGATGAGTGCAGTCGACCCATCAATTGGCAATGACGGAGACAGCCGTCTCAGGTTGCCACGCTGGTTGACGTCAGAGCATCCCTTGCCTTGGCTGTTTCCCAGCGTCGCCTTGCTGCTGGTCTTTGGCCTCTACCCGATCCTTTATTCGTTGTGGCTGACCTTCTTCAAACGCAACCCCGCAACGCGTGTGGAAAAATTCGACCCCGCGTGGAACTGGACCAAGCTTTGGGGCGATGAACGCGTTTGGGATGCCCTTCAGGTGACATTGACCTACACTTTCGCGGCAATAATTTTGCAGTTGGTTTTGGGTATGCTGATTGCTTTGCTGCTGGACACGGACCGGAAGGGCTTTGGCCTCTTGCGGGCTTTGATGACATTGCCACTTGTCGTGCCGCCGGCTGTGACAGGTATGATGTTTCTGCTGATGTATGACGGCTCTTTTGGGGTGATTAGCCACGCGCTGTATGACATCGGCATTCTGTCGAAAGATGCGCCTTTATTGGCCTCCCACTCAACCGCATTGCTCTCGGTTATAATCGTGGATGTGTGGCAGTGGACACCTTTCATGGTGTTGATCATGCTGGCAGGGCTTCGCGCACTGCCGAAAGACCCGTTCGAGGCCGCCGCGATCGATGGTGCGACTGACGTGCAGGCCTTCTTCCGGCTGACTCTGCCGATGATGTCCAAAATCATCGCTTTGGCCGTGCTCATCCGAGGCATCGATCTGTTCCGCGTCTTTGACTATGTCAAGGTCATGACAGATAGCGGGCCGGGTACAGCGACTGAGACGCTGACAGCTTACACCGGAACGGTCTATTTCAAGAGCGCGAACTTCCCTTATGCGTCCACGGTCGCGATCTTCACGTTGCTGGTGGTTCTGATCGTCGCCAATATCTTCATCAAGATTTTCAAGGTGCGCTTCTGATGGAACAGTCTCGCCTTGCCATAACCGCCCGCTATGTCGTTGCTATCTTTATCGTCATGGTCTTTGTCTTTCCGATTTTTTGGTTTGCCTTGACGTCACTGAAACCAATCTCTGCAGTCTTTGATAAAGACGGGGTAATCTGGTTCGACTTCATCCCAACGTGGGAAAACTATCGCGTGACTCTTCTTGGTGAGTCCTCGATTGATGTGAACCAGAATTCAAGATCGGATTTTGGCACGAGCGGCGGTAATTCCTATGACGGACGAGGCTCGATTGTGTCGTCGATCATCGTCGCCGTTGGTTCGACAGTTCTGGCCGTTGGCATGGGCCTCTTTGCAGCCTTCGGCCTATCACGCATGCGGTTTTGGGGCGCACAAGGCGTCTTGAACTGGATCTTGTCGCAACGGTTCCTGCCGCCAATCGCGATCATTATTCCGTTGGTGTTCATCTTCCATGACATGGGGCTGCGGGACACCCATATCGGGCTAATCATTGCACATACACTGATCAATATTCCCATCGCTGTCCTTCTGATGAAGTCCTTTATCGACGACATTCCGATAGATATCGACCATGCGGCGATGATTGACGGTGCCTCACGGTGGCAGGTGTTCTGGAAAGTCATCTTGCCTATGTCGAAAGGTGGCTTGGCTGCGACTGCCGTGCTTTGCTTCATCTTCTCTTGGACAGAATTCCTTCTGTCGCTTTTCCTCACAAGCTCGATCCGCACGATACCCGTGAAAATCACAACCTTTGTGACGTCTACGGGATCAGAGTGGGGCTATATTTCCGCACTTGGGACATCAGCAATCATCCCAAGTTTCATCTTCATCTTACTTGTCCAGAACCACTTGGTGCGCGGACTCACAATGGGAGCAATCAAAGACTGAACATTATGACCCCTCGACCGAGGGCACAGCTCAAACCAATATAGGGAGGTATCCAAATGAGCTTTAGGAACCACGATAAACAGCGCTTCATTATCGACAGCGCCAATGATTTCACCAACAAACGTATCTCGAAGCGGGACTTTCTGCGAAAAATGGGCATGGCCGGTGTCGGCATGTCGGCCTTCGCGACCAGCATGCTTGGCGGTTTTCGTCCTATGGGCAATATGGCCCTAGCTGACGGACATGGGGAGACGCCTGAAGACGTTGCGAATTTCTTGCGGGAGGCGGGAAAACCATTTGCAGGCACCACGATCCGCTACACATCGGAATCCACTCCTCCGACAGTTGTTCTGAACCAGCTTAAGTCTGAATTCACTGCATTGACCGGTATCAATGTCGAGATTGAGATTGTACCGTTGGAGCAGGTTCTGGCCAAAGCGACACAAGATGTTCAAGGCCAGCTTGGTACCTATGATCTCTATTATCTCGACCAAGCTTGGACGGCGACCTTCTCTCCAGACACGATTGATCCGCGGGAATACTACGAGTCCAAGCCTGATCTGGCGATGCCTGATTTTGGCTTTGACGATTTCTCGCAGCCACTGGTTGAGGGCATCAGTCTTTATCAGGACAAGTGGATCGGTCTTCCATTTGACATCCCGATCTTCACGCTGATGTATCGCAAAGACATCCTTGAAAAGCACGGTATCGCGGTTCCCAAAACCTATGACGATTTCACCAAAGCAGTCGAAATGATTACAGCTGCGGAAAAAGAAAACGGCATCTACGGGACGGGCCTTCAGGCCAAATCCGGTCACTATTCGCTTGAGTGCGACTGGACGCAGGCTGTTTGGGGCCATGGCGGCTCGATCTTCGACTCCGATAAACGCTTTTCTGGCAATGACGCCGAGGGTGTTGAAGGCCTGAACTGGTACATGAAAATGTTGGAAAATGCGCCAGCAAACTCTGTTGCCTCGACCTGGGATGGTCAGTGGCAGATGGGGGCCTCTGGTCAGATCGCGCTTTGCCAATCATGGGCCGAGTTCTTCCCGGGGTGGAATGCCGACGATTCCAAAGTGAAAGGCCTTTGGGAAATGACGACACCGCTGCAGGGTCCTGCGAGTTTGCGTGGTCGTGATGCGGTTGGCTTTGGTGAGATCCCAAGCTGGGGTCACCAGGGTGGTTCGTCAATTGCGCTGTCACGGTATTCCAAAAATATCGATGCGGCTTGGCTGTTCCTACAGTGGGCCTGTTCGAAGGATATCATGACACGCTGTACGCTGGCGGGTGGCTTTGCTCCGATGCGGACATCGTCGTATAATGATCCGAGGATTGTTGAACGTAAGGGACTGGAAGGGGCTGGCACGACGCGTCACCTTGATACAGTTCTTGAAACGATCAACAATCACATGGCATCCGAGCCAGATCTGGCGATTTGGGCAGGTGTTGCGAACAATGAAATCCCGACGGAGCTGGGCAAGCTGCTCACCGGTCAGGATTACAATGGCGATGCACAGGCGTGTATGGATCAGATCGCAAAACTGGTGGATCAAAAGGTCGACGAAGCAGAGCTTCGCTAAATCTCCCATTCGACCAAAAGCGCCGCCGCCTGAATGGACGGCGGCGCTGAATTAGAACAAAATGAAGCGGCGCGAGGCGCGGGCGCTTTGACAAAAAGATAAGTGGGCAGCAACATGGCGTCAGTGACCATCGCAGACCTGAAGAAGAACTATGGCAACCTCGAGGTTCTGCACGGCATCAATCTGGATATTGAAGACGGCAAATTTGTTGTCTTGCTGGGACCGTCCGGATGCGGCAAGTCCACCCTTCTGCGCATGATCGCCGGTCTTGAGAGCATCACATCCGGCGACGTGAACATTGCAGACCGACGCGTGAATGGAGTGCACCCAAAGGATCGCAACATTGCGATGGTGTTCCAGAATTACGCCCTCTACGCGCATATGAAAGTGCGCGATAACATGGCGTTCTCCATGAATTTGAAGAAGACGGACAAAGCTACTATCGAGGAACGGGTGAATTGGGCTGCTGGCATCTTGTCGTTAGAACCCTATCTTGACCGCTACCCGAAAGAGCTGTCCGGCGGGCAACGCCAGCGTGTCGCCATGGGGCGCGCCATTGTGCGCAACCCCGACGTGTTTCTATTCGATGAACCATTGTCCAATCTCGACGCAAAGCTGCGTGTGCAAATGCGGACCGAGATCAAGGAACTGCACCAGCGTCTAAAGACGACGACTGTTTATGTGACGCATGACCAGATTGAAGCCATGACCATGGCCGACACGGTTGTCATCATGCGGGGTGGCGAGATCGAGCAATCGGGGTCTCCGCTGGATGTTTATGACAACCCGAAGAACTTGTTTGTTGCGCAATTTATCGGCTCACCCGGCATGAATATTCTTGAGGGCGTGGCCAGCGTGTCAGGTGGCAATGCTATGGTCGACGTATTGGGATTCTCTATCAATATGGGCGGCTTGGATTTGCAACAAGGACAGTCCGTTTATCTGGGTGTCCGTCCTGAACACCTGAGCTTGTCTGAGACAGAGTCTGATTTGAAGATGGTCCTATCCGTGGCCGAACCGACCGGACCCGAAACGCATCTTTACGGACGGATCGGCGAGACTGAGGCCTGCGTTATCTCGCGCGAAAGACGCGACTGGGTGCCGGGGGAGACTTTGCACCTGACATTAGACAAACAAAACAGTCACATCTTTGATCACCAGACAGAAATGTGCTTAAGCAACGCGAACTGAAGCTGCTGGAAAGGCCGATCATGCCCCAAGCCCTCGTTTTGGAAGAAAAGGGAAAACTGGCGCTGCGCGAGATTGATCTCGACACGACCCTTGGCGCGCATGACGTAAGGATTGCGATAAACACCGTCGGCGTCTGCGGCAGCGACGTACACTACTATACGCATGGAAAAATCGGCCCGTTTGTTGTTAGCGAACCAATGGTGCTTGGACACGAAGCGGCTGGCACCGTGATCGAAGTTGGCTGTGAAGTGTCACACCTGAGGCAAGGGGACCGCGTCTGCATGGAGCCGGGCATTCCCGATCCGAATTCCCGCGCCGCCAAATTGGGTATCTACAACGTCGACCCCGCTGTCCGGTTTTGGGCCACGCCCCCGATACATGGATGCCTGACCCCAGAGGTCGTGCACCCTGCGAAGTTCACTTACCGCCTGCCGGATCATGTGACATTCGGCGAAGGCGCCATGGTAGAGCCTTTTGCGATTGGCATGCAGGCGGCTTACCGCGCTAAAATCAAGCCGGGCGATGTGGCCTTGGTGCAAGGCGCAGGGCCTATCGGCATGATGGTGGCTTTGGCCGCACTTGCCGGTGGGTGTTCCAAAGTTATCGTCACTGATTTCGCCCAACCCAAGCTGGACTTGATCAGTCAGTATGACGCCATCATTCCAGTCAATCTTGCTGATGCGAACGCAATCGCGAAGATCGAAGATGAAACTGACGGCTGGGGTTGCGATCTGGTGTTCGAATGTTCCGGCGCCGAGCCTGCAATTCTGCAATCCCCTCAATTTGTCTGCCCCGGCGGGGTGATTGTCCTTGTGGGAATGCCAGTAGAACCTGCACCGATGGACATCGTGTCCATTCAGGCCAAGGAAGCGCGTTTGGAAACCGTGTTCCGCTACGCTAATGTCTATGACCGCGCGATCAATTTGATTGCCTCGGGCAAAGTGGATTTGAAGCCTCTCATTTCGGAAACCTATGCATTCACAGACAGCATTGCCGCATTTGACCGAGCCGTTGAACAGCGGGCCGCTGACGTGAAACTGCAAATTACATTTTGATGTATCAGCTCCATGAATGACGTCTTTATCGGTGTTGATGTAGGGACAGGCAGCGCGCGGGCAGGGGTGTTTGATTGCGCGGGCCAACTGCTCGGGTCGGCCAAACGCGACATCCAGCTTTACCGCGATGGCGCGCATATAGCTGAACAGTCGAGCGAGGATGTTTGGACATGTGTTTGTGAGAGTGTCCGACAGGCCATCACGCTTTCAGGTGTTCCTGTCACGTCCGTCAAGGGGATTGGATTTGATGCAACTTGCTCCCTTGTCGTGCTGGGCAAAGACGCAAAACCGCTTTCTATCAGCGAAAGCGGAGATGTCTCGCGCAATATCATTGTCTGGATGGATCACAGAGCAACGGATCAAGCGGACCGGATCAACGCACTTGGTCACCAAGTGCTAGATTATGTCGGCGGAACGATCTCGCCTGAGATGCAAACGCCAAAGCTTCTTTGGCTCAAAGAGAACATGAGACCTGTCTTCAATGAGGCCGGTTATTTCTTTGATCTGACGGACTATTTAACGTGGCGTGCCACTGGCGACAAAAGCCGCTCGATCTGCACTGTCACGTGCAAATGGACCTATCTGGCGCATGAAAAGCGATGGGATGCGTCTTATTTTGATCAAATCGGCCTCGGTGACCTCACACAAAACGGCTTTGAACGGATTGGATCAAAAGTTGTCCCGACAGGCACCGCGTTGGGGCAAGGTCTGACCTCGCAAGCCGCGCTAGCCTTTGGTTTGAACATCGCAACACCTGTCGCGGCAGGGTTGATCGATGCACATGCTGGTGGGGTTGGAACCATTGGCGCGGCAGGTGGAGACCCGTCTTCGCGTATGGCTTATGTGTTTGGGACATCGGCCTGCACCATGTCGTCCTCGAAAACCAAAGCCTTCGTGCCCGGTGTGTGGGGGCCATATCACTCGGCCATGGTTCCGGGCCTTTGGCTGAGTGAGGGCGGCCAATCAGCGGCAGGCGAAGCGATTGCACATCTGCTCAAGCTACATCCGCGCTATGACGCATTCAAAATCGAGGCTGAAGAGGGCGGCCAATCCTTGCCTGATTTCTTGTTAACACAAATTGAAACCCGTGTGTCGGCACCTTCTGACGCTCTCAGTTTGGTCAATCAGCTTGTTGTCGTGCCGGAATTCCTTGGCAACCGGGCCCCGTTTGCTGACCCCAAAGCTTGCGGCATCATTTCCGGTCTGGACCTAAATGACGATTTGGACAGCCTCGTTGGCTTGTATGTTGCCGGGGTTTTCGGTCTTGGCTATGGCTTGAAACAGATCCTCGATGTCCAGCGCGCGCACGGCGTTTGCCCCGACACGGTCGTCATCAGTGGTGGTGCTGGCGCGCATCCCATCATCAAACAATTGCTCGCCGATGCGGCCAATATCACGATTGCAGCCCCCGGATCGACAGAACCAGTTCTGTTGGGCTCAGCCATGTTAGGGGCTGTGGCAGGTGGTGCTTTTGACACCCTAGAACAGGCCATGTCTGCCATGTCCAGTCTAGGCGAGACGTTTCACCCAACGCCCGGACCGATCACAACAGCTCATGCCAAGCGGTTCGAGGTTTTTCAGGCGCTTCAATCTGCTGGGCGTCTATTGAGGGAAGTTTAAGTATGTCGAACCATCTTCTGATTTTTGATTGCGACGGTGTTCTTGTCGACAGCGAGCTGATCTCGCTTGGCCTGTTGATAGATTATTGTGCAGCGCATGGTCTGCAATTGGATTTGAAAATGGCCTGCGCATGTTTTCTTGGCAAACCTGTGGCCGACGCGGCGCGGGAGGCAAACCGTATTCATGGCGCGTCTGTACCGGATGTTGACTTGGTCGAGTTTCAGCGGGAAATTACGGCCCAGTTCGAAAAACACCTTCGCCCAGTGAACGGCATCAGCGATGTATTGAGCAAATTGACCAATCCCAAATGTGTGGCGTCTTCTAGCAATATGGAGCGGATCGAACTGTCGCTTCGCCTGACGGGTTTGGAAAGCTACTTTGATGGCCGTCTGTTTAGCACCGACATGGTGGCGCGTGGTAAACCCAATCCGGATGTCTTCTTGCACGCCGCTCAGGAAATGGGATTTGAAACATCGTCCGCAATTGTCATCGAAGACAGTCCCGCCGGATTGCAAGCCGCAAAGGCCGCAAATATGAAAACGATCGCTTATGCAGGCGGCAATCATGCTGCGCATGCGAACCTGAAAGCCACGCTGGAAGTCTTATCACCAGATGTTTTGATCGATGACATGGCCGATCTGTCAGGGGCCATCGACGCGTTGTCGTCTTAAAGGAGCGTATGCCGTCAGGTTCTATTTTACTTGGCATCAACGTCCTGTATCGCCAGCATATTGCTGGCCGGACGCTCATCTGGATCAAAGCTATTGACCCAGAAACGCCTCAGCAATGGCTTTACCACCGCACAATGGGCGGAATATTGCGTTAGGTTCTGTTATATTTTGCGTCGACATCGTTGATCGCCTGGACATTTCCAGCGGATCGACTTTCTGGATCAAAGCTATTGGACAAAAAAGTGTCTGCGATGGCCTTGGCTAATTCCGCACCTATAACACGTGCGCCCATGGTAATGATCTGAGCATTGTTTGAGAGTGCTGCGCGTTCGGCGGAATATGTATCGTGACACTGTGCTGCCCGGATACCAGGTACTTTGTTGGCAGACAAAGCAACTCCAATTCCGGTGCCGCAAACCAAAATTGCACGGTCATACTCGCCAGAAATAACAGCTGACCCGACGCGGTCTGACAGGTTGGCATAGAATGCATCGGGGCCTTTGTCAGTGCGAGAAACTTCTGAGACATCATGTTTTTCCTGAAGGTACTCAGCAAGAATCTTGGCAAGACCCTCTCCAGCGCTATCACCGGCGATTGCAATTTTCATAGTTTGTCCTTTTCAAATTTATGTGTTGGGTCAAATGACAGCGGAGCACTTCGATAGAATGTCAAGGTAACCCTCAACGTTCCAGGCAGACCGGCCGATGAAAAGACCGTCTATGTGCTTGCATGCGATGAGTTCTTCACAATTTCCTGGATTAACCGAACCGCCATAGAGGCACGGAACATCTTTGCCCAAGATCAATTGCGCAGTTTCTTTGATTTCAGCTTGCCGTGCATCCGCATAGTCAGAGGTCGCCGGGATACCATTGTCCCCAATTGCCCAAACTGGCTCGTAGGCCAGCAGGATTTCTAATTTGTTCACAACAGACACGAGCGAGAGTGCACCCCGCACTTGCTCCTCAAGAACTTGACGCGCGCGACCGGCTTCGCGCTCTTCAAGGGTTTCACCGATACAAATAAGGGGAATTAGGCCGTTTCGAACCGCCGCCGCAGCCTTAAGACCTACGGTTTCATTGGTTTCTCCAAAATGCTCTCGACGCTCAGAATGCCCCAGCTCGACAATATCAAGCTCGCAATCCGTCAACATCACGGGCGAGATTTCACCAGTCCATGCTCCGGCATCGTCCCAATGCATGTTCTGCGCGCCCACCTTTACGGATGTCCCTGACAGCACCTGTTTGACTTCGCGTGCTGCAGTGAAAGGTGGGATAACAAAGCGCTGTATCCGGGCATCCCTGTTCTGGTCCGCAGCCCCTAGCCGATTGGAAAAAGTGCGGGCCTCTGAGAGGGTCTTGTTCATTTTCCAGCTGGTGCCGATCCAAAATTCAGCATTCGGCATAAAACACCTCTTCTTTCTTTTCGATTGTCAGGGCGATATTTTCTTGTTTTTTCATTGTGATCTTCAGGTAGCCGATAGTTTTGGAAGTCATATTAGCCATCCCAAACATAACATTTTTCAAGTGAATAAATCAGGCCTAGGGAGGTTTTGAACTATGCGCATCGAAAGGCGCCTTTTGGGCATCGGCGGAGTGCCTGGCCAAAACTTGAAGGCTCCGCTGGCGTTCGGCGGATTTTTTTTCTGAAGGCCAATCAAAAGCCGTGCCTAGAATGTCGATGACGGTATCCAGCGCCGACCCTACTTGTCCAGTTACCGCCAACTGAGTTCGCCTAAAAAGGATGTCTTCGGCATGAACAACACATTCGTTCTGAGCAAGCCATGCAATTTCCTGCCCAGTGTAACCGGTTCCAATGTCTCGCTCATCAAGCCGTTCAAGACCGCTTTCACAAATAGACTTTGTTTTTCTTGGACCATATCGCGCAAGCCAGTTGGTTATGCACTGAGAAGAGATGCCATAGGATTTGGTGAAATCGGCAACCACTTCGTTGAAGTCAGGCGGGTTCACCGGAAAATTCGCCCCTCCGCCAATAGGGCAAAGCACGGTGCTTTGTCGTCGTGGCGTTTCTAGGCGATCGAGTATCTGATCAGACACGTCTTCGGCGAACGCTCGAAACGTGGTCCATTTCCCTCCGATCAGGGACATGATCGGGAAGGGGCGTTCCGGTACTGTCTCTATGATGGGCGCGCTGTGATCGCGACTAATCAAACCTGGCTCGACACCTTCGCTATTTGGTAAGGGCCGAAGACCGGCGTAGGTATAGATGATTTGATCACGCCTGAACGCGCGCGCTGGGAATAGCGATCTTAATCCGTCCAAGAAGTAATCGACTTCTTCATCTGTGCAAATCAGATCATCGGGATCCTCTGCCGGGATATCGCTCGAACCGACAAGGAGTTTCCCGTGGTTCTCAAAAATCAACAGGATGCGACCATCTTGGCCTTCAAAATAGACCATTTGACCATCAAGCTCGGAAACAAGTTCGGGGTCGTCCAGAACCATATGGGACCCTTTCGTACCCCCGATGAACGTAGTTTCTAAGCCGAGCGCCTGGTTGACCTGATCGATCCAAGGCCCTGCGGCGTTAACAACGAACCGCGCGGAGGCCGAAAAGCTGTCTGAACCTTCGGGTTTGAACTGTAGACTTCCTTTTTTGACGCCGATCACCGGGCAATAGTTCAGCGCGCGCGATGACGGAGATGCCGCAAGTCCGTCTTCAATCAGTTCCCAAATAAGCCGTTCTGGTTCGGTGATTTTAGCGTCATAGTAACTGCCAAAGCCCACGATATCCGACGTCATTGACGGTAACAATTTAAGGGCTTTTTCCTTCGAGAAGAACTTGCGTTTGGGCATGGAACTATACTGCCGACCGAAACGATCATAGAGCCACAGCCCAAGAGCAATCAGCACAAGACCGCGTGATCGGAACGGGACTTTTCGCCCAATAAATGTGTTTATTGCAGCCCAAATGCCGCTAAACCACGATCTTACAGGAATAACGGTTGAAAGCGGTTTGACCACATGTGGCGCATTTTTTAACAGCAGGTTTCTTTCGCGGGTGGATTCCGCAACGAGGCGAAATTCTCCCGTTTCGAGGTATTTTAAACCACCGTGTATGAGCCGCGAAGGCGCGGCGCTTGTCCCTGAACCAAAGTCAGATTTGTCTACAATCAAACATTTAAGGCCTTGCAAACAAAGGTCTCTAAATGTGCCAGCCCCATTGATACCGGCACCTAATATGATGACATCAAAATCATCGTCATTTGGGCCAACGGTATCGATCATGGCGCAAAAGCCTGTTCCAATTGCCGCCAAATGGACGCGAGGGATGATGCGGCCTCTTGGTACATACCAAAGCGATCCGCAAGTCGCGCTTGCGCTTTGGGATCGGGGTCGAACGTCTGCAAATTTGGTTCAAATGCCTCAGTTGCGTCTTGAAGATTGGAAAAAACGCCGATTGCCGTTCCGGCACACATCGCAGCGCCTTGGGCTGCAGGTTCGTCTAGATCTGGCACGCCAACTGGTCTTCCTAAAATGTCAGCGAATAGTTGGGGGACGTTTGGGTTTCTTATGACACCTCCACAGACACGAATTTCGGTCGGGGAAAAAACTTGGCTTAGATCATCTAGGTGGTGCTTGTGATTGAAAACGATACCTTCGAGGATCGAAGCGACGATCGCACCACGATCTTGCCAGCCCTGTAAGCCAATAAGAGATGCACTTGCTTGCGCGCCATATGGTGAGCCGAACAAAAAGGGGTGGTAAATGGGAACTTGGACGCCGGATGCAGCCGCTTCCTTCGCAAGGACGTCGTGTATTGATGCCCCTTGTGCGTCAAGTGCGGCTGCTTCATGTGAACAGAATGTCTTGATGAACCATTCGTAGTTGGTCGTTGAAGCAGGTGAAATTGCCATCGCGTTCCAAAGGCCGGGTTCAATTGCGTTTCGACAAAACCATCTTGAGTCGGTTTTCGGTGTGTCCGATACCGCCTGATTGATCGAGTATGTTCCCGCCACGAGCGCAAAACAGTCTTGCTTGTGCGCCCCCATGCCCAAACCGCTGGCCGTCACATCATGAAGCCCGGTTGCAACTGGGGTGCCTTCTTTCAGCCCTGTCGTATCCGCGGCTCGTCGCGACACCGTTCCCAGCACTTCGGCCGAATGCAAGAAGGGTGGCAGCGTGTCTGATAGTTCCTTTAGGTCATACCTTTCGAGAATTGCCGTGTCATAGAGTTGCGTTTGAACATTTGAGAATGCTGTACTCGCCTCCGTGCGATCAGTGCCCAAGACACCAGTGAGACAATAGCTGATCCAATCCTTGCACGAAAAAAATGCGCCAATGCGGTCATAGCGCGCTGGATCATTCGACTTTATCCACGATAGCAATGCCGCCGGGGACGAGACATGCGGACGTTGCCCAGAGAGGCCGAGCATAGCATCGCTTGTTCCGTCCGCTTCCCATTGGGCAACTTGTTCGATCGCCCGGCTGTCGAGACTTAGGATTCCGGGGCCTAAGGGATCGCAAGATTTGTCGAGCAGGTATAAGCCATCGCCATGGGCTGTTTGTGAGATTGCAGAGATATCGTTTGATGAAATGCCTGACACCACCAAAAGCTCTTGAATTGCGGAACTTGTTTCGGCCCAGAGGGATTTCATATCACGTTCTACGTGACGGGGCAGGGGAAGCGATTGTTTTACACTGCGTCTGGCGACCGCGACTGTGCGTCCCGCTTCATCAAAAAGAGCAGCTTTGGTGACCGAAAGGCCCGAGTCTATTCCAAGAAGAAAACCCAATGACGCTCTCCTGATCGCTTATGTGATCCGCGCAAGAATCGCGGTCGCCGTCTGTTCGTCTGTCAAAAGACCAGAGAGTTGACCGCTTTTTAGAACGGCCAAGAGAGGTTCAATTTTTTCTTGCCCACCAACAAGGGCAACAACCTCTCCATTCAGTTCCTGACCGACCGACACCGCAAGAGTCCGGGCAGTAAGGGTTGTTTCCAGAAGTTCTCCCTTTGCATTAAAAAAGTGGCCCAAAAGCTCGCCCACGCCGCCTTGTTTGGTGACTTCTGTAATCTCTTCGGGTTCTATCATGCCTGAAAGCACCAATTGTGTATCTTGCCCTACAGTGCCGACGCCGACGAATTTGAGTGTGCTATTTTCAGCAAGCGCAAACACGTCGCTGACACCGTTCTGTGACACAAGAACAGATCGATCTTCGGCCGTGTTGGCAAAGAATGGGACCGGCATGACATAAGCATGCGCCTTTGTTTTTTCGGCAATCATATGCATAACATCATGCGGATTTGCAGAAAAGTTCCGCGTCAAACCACCCAACAAAGAGACAAAGCGTGTTTGCTTTGCATCAAGCGAAGGGAGCTGTCTGAACGCAGCGGATAGTGTCCGACCATGCCCTATGCCGATAAGCTTATGATCACCCAATTCGAGTTGGCGCCGCAAGAAACTTGCACCGGCCATTCCAAGCGCACGCAACGGTAAGCCTTGCTCGTGAAGATCAGGTGCAACCTCACAAATGCGAAGATCGAAACGCTCCGCGAGTTTACGCTCTAGCGCGACGCATTCCGCCGCCTCGCCATCGATTGAAACTTTGACCAGCCCGTCAGCGACCGCTTTTGAAATCATGCGATGCGCCTTGACCGACGTCACCCCAAGAATCTTCGCAACATCACTTTGTTTGTGACCGCCAACATAATGCAGCCATGCAGCACGCGTCGAGAGGGTCAACTCTGGATTGTTGCTCTTGTTTTCTTTGTTCAAACTGACCTCCCAATTTGCACTCTGTTTGTCTGGCTTTGTCCACGATTAATTCAAGGGGCTGCCACATCCCATTCAAGGCGGTCCCAATCGATTATTTTTCCATGCCAGCTCGCATTTACGAATGTATTTGGAACCAACTCAAAATCGGTCCTTGTCGTTTGTTCTAAGTCGTTCAATCTCCCAACTTCGACACGTTAAGCCGCCGCATATTAACCCCTCAATCAGGATTTGAGGTACCCTACACCGGTTTCGATGTGCGGGGCCCAGAAGGCAACGCTTTCGGCGATCTGACCAATGACTTCCCGATCATTCGGTTCCCGTTCTTTAAAGCTTAGCTCAAGGCAAATCTCGTTGTTTTCCGCTTTTCCTTCTTTCAACGCATTGAGCAACGGAGCAGGCTGAACCCGTCCTTTGGCATTAAATTCTGCGGTGAAAGGTCGATGTCCGCCTTTGTCCATCAAACTTTGTTTCATGTGAATGATAGGGCTTACTTGTGGCACAGCGCGGGCCCAAGCATAGGGGTCATAGTCATTCGGATTTTCGCTTGTGACGTCACCATGGTCTAAATCCGCCATCATCCACATCGGAATTGCCATTTTGGCTGCAGAAAGGCGGTCTTGAAGATCCAATGAAGATTGTATCGTTTCACCAAATTCGCGGCCAATACTCATTGGCTCCCAGAAGATGTTTTCAAGGCCAGCTTTTGATGCATGTTCGGCAACTTCTGCCCAGCAATCGATTGCGATCTTGATGAGCTCTTCACGGCGATTCAGATCGTCGAAATCTTTGTACGTGAAAATCGCAAACTGCGTACCAACTGATGTTCCTCCCAGCTCCGCTATGATGTCTGCGAATATTTTGAACCAGTCCACAAAGTACCGGCGCACATCCCCGTCTGGATGGCCAAAATGGTTCAGCCGTCCGTACGGACCAGTCATGCCAGAAGTGATCCGCACACCAGTCCGCTGCAAAGCGTGCGACATCTGTCGAGACAATTTGGAGATAGTCGCCGCCGGCCAGCTTGGGTTGATAAACTCGTGTGTCAGCTGAAGGTCACGAATCCGAATTTTTTGAGCAACTGCATCGATCAAATCATCGGGTTCGGCATAACGATTGACCAAAGGGTTGGTATTCAAAGAAAGTGTTAAACCCATCTTAAGCGGCTTCCTGACATGAATCGGAGAACCAGTCCCCAAAGGCGCGCTGTTCGTCATCTGTTAAATGCAGCTGGTGCTTCGTCCGCCGCCAAAGGATATCCTCAGCAGTCTGGGCCCATTCGTTTTTCTTTAGGTAGCGTGCTTCAGCCTCATAGAAATCGCCTCCAAAGTGACGCCCAAGATCTGCGAGGCCATTCGCGTCGCCGACGATCTCCTTCACCAAAGTTCCGTATAAACGGCCGTAGTATTGGCGCAGAGATCGCGGCATCCATGGGTAGTCGAATCTGAGCTGTTCGCAGAAGGCATTAAAGTCTGCGTTCGGCATGTCACCACCGGGCAGGGGTGCGTTCTCGGTCCAATCGCCATTCATTTCCGGCAGGAATTGAGCGATTTTTTGCATCCCACGTTCAGCCAATTCACGAAAAGTCGTGATCTTACCACCAAAGATGTTGAGCATGGGCACACCCCCGGTCTCGTCGAGATCAAATACATAGTCGCGTGTTACGGCAGATGGGTTGCCCTGGCCATCATCAAACAATGGACGCACTCCGGAGAAACTCTTTAACACGTCGCCCCGCGTGAGTTTCTCTTTGAAATAGCGGTTCACGGCATCAAGCAAATACTGAATCTCCGTTTCGTCAGCTGTCACATCCTCAGCGCGCCCCTCGTATGAGATATCGGTTGTGCCAATCAGCGCCTTGTCTCCTTGATATGGATTAATGAAAATCACTCGCTTGTCATTGTTCTGTACAAGATACGCGTTCGCGCCTTCCCAGAATTTCGGTACGACAATGTGAGAGCCTTTTACCAACCTCACATTGCGGGTCGAATTGGACCCAGCCACACGTGTGAGCACATCCGAAACCCATGGACCAGCGGCGTTTATCAACACCTTTGCGCGGTGTTCAGTTTGTTTGCCTGTCAATTCACTCTTGGTATGTATAACCCAGATATCATTTTCTCGTCGGGCAGAAATGCAAGGGCTACGCGTGAGAACCTTTGCACCGCTCTTTGCCGCATCAAGCGCGTTCAAGATGACAAGACGGGCATCATCTACCCAACAGTCCGAGTATTCAAAGCCGCGCTTGAACTGGTCTTTGATTGGGGCACCTTCTGGATCCCGCAGCAGATTCAGAGTGCGCGTTCCGGGTAGCTTTCTTCGACCACCGAGATTGTCATATAAGAATAATCCAAGCCGAACCAACCAAGCTGGACGATCTTCGGGGGAGTGTGGCAGCACAAACCGAAGAGGCCAGATGATATGGGGGGCCGCATTCATCAACACCTCGCGTTCGATAAGTGCCTCACGCACCAAACGGAATTCGTAATATTCAAGATAGCGAAGGCCACCATGAACAAGCTTGCCTGATCGAGAGGACGTCCCCTCAGACAAATCGCCTTTTTCGCAAAGGACGACCTTCAATCCTCGGCCAGCGGCGTCTCGTGCGAAACCTGCCCCATTAATTCCGCCACCAATGATGAATAGATCTGCCGTTTCAGCATTTTTCATCTTCTGTTCCTCAATCGCCGTCTGCGATGCGTCTTGGTTTTCTACTTTCATGGAGCCGCCTTTTGTCGAGCTAGTTCGCCTAATATCGTCCATGGGCCAGCGAGGCCTTCGCGCGTTTCAGCGTAAGCAGCATAAAGCTTCTGGTATGTTTGCGAGAGCTGTTCATCAGGCTTATCGGGCTTGGTCAGAAGCGGAACGACCCATTGATCGATACATGCTTTCATATCTGGATAGGCACCAATGCTGACCGCAGCCATCATTGCACACCCTGCCGCGCCAGCCTCTTCTCGTTCCGAAACGCGAACCGGTGCGCCCACAGCAGCCGAGAGAATTTTCCTAAATACATCTGATTTTGTGGCACCGCCCGTTAGGCGCAGCTCTTGCGGCATTTCGCCCATCGCCGCATAACAATCCCGCGCGGCCATGCCCAATCCTTCTACAACCGCCCGGACCAAATCAGGATATCGATGCCCCCACGCCAAGCCTGTGAAATTCGCCTTGGCATAAGGGTTGAGAAACGGACCTCGTTCACCTGCATCAGAGATATAGGGATGATAGAGAAGCGCTCCGGGCGACGACGAACTCAACCAAGTTTCTAGGCGCGCGATCATATCTTTCTGCGAAGGCCGATCGACGAACTCAGCCACTAGATCTGCTCCTATTTGCAGAATCCAATCGATATTTAATGTGGCAGCCATGTTGGTTTGGGTCTGAGCGACCAAGTTTTGGTGAGGAAGGCAAATAACGTAGCCTGTATGGTCCGAGTTCAGAAGCACGTTTTCCGCGTGCTTTGCCGTCATGTGAACACCGGTCGAACCAACCGTGGAGCATCCAACACCTTCGTCGCCGGTGTAAACGCCCGCGCCAAGAGCTGTCATGATCATGTCCACGAAACCTAGGGAGACAGGTGTTCCCGCCCGCAATCCGCATTGTTGCGCGGCATCATTTGAGAGTGGGTGGGTCAGTTTTGTGCCATCAATGATCTCAGGCAGCAGCGATCGATGTGAAGACAATCCGAGAGCCTCAATAACACGAGGCGAATACTGTCGATTGCGGAAGTCACCGAATGTGAAACTTGCTTCTGACGGGTCAGTCGCAAGTGCCCCGGTGAGATTGAAATAAAGCCAATCTTTGCAGTGCAAGGCGACTGAAGCAGTTTCGATCAGTTCTGGCGCATGTGTTTTCATGTGCGCCAGTTGGGATCCTTGTTGGCAAGTGTTGAGACCGGTTCCAGTATCATGAAACCTCTCGCGCTCAGCTTCAGAACGCGTCAATTGTTCGACTGTTTTGGCAGCGCGTGCATCCAACCACAGCCACGCACCAGTGAAAGGCTCTTGCTTGCTATCAAGAAGCCAAGTGCCATCGCCTTGCGCGGTCACCCCAATCGCGGCTGTGCGATTGTCCAAGCGTTCTATTTGGTCGGATAGATCACACAAAGCGCGCACACAATCCTGCCAAGTTTTAGGCATGGACTGCGTCGCAGCACCCTCGGCGCTTACGTTGTAGTCATTTTTAACGGAAGAGATTGCCAGTTGGTGACCTTCGAGCGAAAAAGCGACAGCTTTTAAAACTGACGTACCAGCATCAATACCGATGATAATGTCCGGTTTCGTCACCAAACACTCTCCTTCCAGATACTAAGATGACGGCCCTACAGGCCATCAAGCTGCTGAAGGCTGTTCCTTAACAAACGCAAAGGGTCAAACTCCTCTGCTCTTCGAGCATGTGGTTTAGGTCCTCTTGCAGACTCTCTGACAAGGAGAGTTCTAGCACAAATCCCCATATTGTCTTGCATTTTATTACAGACACAGCAAAATTTTTCACCTACAAATATATGAGCGTGGGGAATCGTCCCCCGCGCGAAAAGCCATTTGCGTCGTTTAAATAATTAGTCGTGCAATGTGCTGCTGTGGGAGGTCAGTGCGCCTGCGCGCTGTTTCTCTAAAGAACTGAACGTCCCAAGAGGGCGGCGACTGTATGGTCGGTGTCAATGATCGTTTCAATCGATGTGGCGCCAGGGGAGGAAAATGGTGTGACACATTCTGGAATAACCAGTATCGGTCCATTCAAGCTAAGCAAAACCACGCTGTATGGCATAGCTGCGGCTGTCATTCTGCTTGGAGCAATGGCGCTCGATACAAAAGTCGTTTCTATCGGTTCGGACGAAGATTTTCGACAGGAAGCTTTCTCTCCCGACAAGTTCGGCGCCTCTGAATATCCGCGCATTCGGGAACTCATTAACGACCGCGCAATTGAGGCAGCAACATTATTCGAAGAACTCTCGGCCGACAAAAAAAAGGCGACGGACGACCACGCTACGATGGCGGGGACGTTCCCTGTCTTTCCGGTCAAATTTATCGGTACGGTCGGTGAAGAAAGCTCCGGAATCCTTAAGGTCGCGGTCGTGGGCTTGCCCGACGGAACCGCCGTGCGTGTGCAATCTGGCCCTGCGATAAACGGCACTGAACTAAGAGATTTTCCAGGCGACATCGAGTTTGGCGCGTTTACCAACCAGATCGAGTATCAGGACGCCGGAGCTGGCATCAATCGTGCAATGATCGCGTCAATATTGTCTGACGTGAATCGAGAGACCTTGCCAGGAAACACCGTAAGCGTTGTCGGCGTGTTTACGATGATCAACCCGAAGAATTGGTTGGTTACGCCTGTGGAGTTCGAAGTTCAATGAACCCGAAAACCAGCGCACATCACGGAAACATCTCAGATAATATTGATGCGGTCGAAGTCGTCGTTGCAGCTCGGAATATCTCTAAGTCTTGGGGGGCAGTAAAGGCGCTCGAGGATGTTAATTTTGATGTTCATCGTGGCCAGGTAACTACGCTTTTTGGAGAGAACGGCGCGGGCAAATCTACGCTCATGAAAATCTTGTCAGGTGTCCACCAGCCGACGACTGGACAGCTCTATTTGGAGGGCAAAAGGGTTCACGTCGATTCGACAATCGAAGCGCGGGATTTGGGGATTTGCATCATCCACCAAGAGCTCAGCCTCGCGCCAAATATGAATGTGCGCGATAACATCTTCATGGGTCGCGAAATCATGGGGTCAACCGGGGTGAATTTCACCGAAGAAGAACGCCAGACTCGAAAACTGATGGCAGAGCTGGAGGAAGACATCGACCCTCTGACGCTTGTAGAGAACCTTCGCCTTGGCCAGCAGCAGATTGTTGAAATCGCCCGCGCCTTGTCCTCGAAATCCCGGATTCTGATCATGGATGAACCGACGTCGGCGCTATCGGCAACCGAGGTTGAAGTACTTTTTAACGTAATTCATGATTTGAAATCCAAAGGTGTTTCGATTGTCTACATTTCACATCACCTTGAGGAAGCCCTTCAAGTGACAGACCACGCGGTTGTGCTCCGCGATGGCAATGTGACGGCTCATGCGCCGCGTTCAGAGATCGACCTCGAGTGGATCGTGCGAAACATGGTTGGAGAAAACTTCGACCTCGGGTCACCACCGACAGAGTATGATAAAGGCGCAGCCGCTCTTGAACTTATTGGGCTCGACGTTCCCGACGCGACGGGAAGTGGGCTTTCCGTCGATCGAATGGATCTGACCGTCCGTGCCGGAGAGATCGTGTGCATCTATGGTCTTATGGGGGCTGGGCGTACCGAAATGATGGAATGTGTTGCTGGCCGCTTAGCATCGAGTAGCGGGCAGGTGTTGTTGCATGGGCAGGATGTCTCCCGCCTGTCCATTGCACAACGCATTGATGCGGGTATGGGACTTGTACCGGAGGACCGTCAACGGGATGGTCTTGTGCAAACGATGAGTGTTGGCGAAAACCTGTCTCTGGCATCTATTAGCGACTTTACCAAACGTTTCCTAACATCAAAAGCCGCTGAACAAGATATCGTAGAGCGCAGCATCAAGGACGTGACCGTCAAGACTGACGGGCCCGGCGCAGCCATTGGTTCTTTGTCTGGGGGTAACCAACAAAAAGTCGTCATCGGAAAGATGTTGGCGACCAAGCCAAGCGTTATCCTCCTCGATGAACCAAGCCGTGGCATCGATATTGGTGCGAAAGCTGAAGTATTCGGTCTTCTTGCAGAGCGTGCCAAAAAGGGTTTGGCGGTTGTCTATTCTACTTCTGAAGTTGGGGAATGCCTTTCGATTTCTCACAGAATTATTGTCATGCGTCGCGGAAAAGTGTCTGCACAATTTGGCCCTGATGTAACCAAGGCAGAGATCATGGCGGCTTCTGGCGAAGCGAAGGTCGCCTGAGCCGATGGAGAAAGAAAAGATGGTGCATTCGGCCGCTAGATCAGCCCAGAAAAAAGAAAAATCATCTAAATTTGAATTGGCGCGTCTCCTGCTGGAAGCGCGCGCGTTTCTGGCATTGATCGCAATTGTGGTCGTGTTTTCCATCCTTTCGCCAGCCTACTTTACGCTGGGCAACTTTCTCATCATGTCCGCTCAGGTTGCTGTTTTTGGCTTGTTGGCTATCGGCATGCTTCTGGTCATCCTCAACGGAGGCATAGATCTTTCGGTTGGTTCCACGCTTGCACTATCCGGGGTATTTGCCGGTTTTTTGATGCAAGGTATTGAGTTTGAAACTCTTGGGTTCATCCTTTTTCCGCCGGTTTGGGCCGTTGTTATTCTCACTTTAACCGTCGGCGCAGCCGTCGGGCTCGTGAATGGGGTCTTGATCGCTTACATGAAAGTTCCAGCGTTCGTCGCTACCCTCGGCACGTTGTATGTCGCGCGCGGTGCCGCGCTACTGATGACCAATGGTTTGACATACAACAACTTGGGGGGGCGCCCCGAACTCGGAAATACGGGATTTGAGTGGCTCGGTTTCAATCGTGTTTTTAACATCCCGATCAGCATCACCATCCTTGCAGTGGTTGCAATTGCAGCAGGTTTCCTTTTGTCGCGAACAGCTTTTGGTCGCTGGCTCTATTCGTCAGGAGGGAATGAGCGGGCAGCAGAACTTTCTGGCGTGCCGGTCAAGCGTGTTCAAATCACAGTCTACATGTTGAGCGGCATCTGTGCGGCAATTGCCGGGCTCGTGCTCAGCTCACAGCTGACCTCTGCTGGCCCAACCGCAGGTACGACATATGAATTGACCGCGATTGCAGCAGTTGTGATCGGCGGTGCAGCACTGACAGGCGGCAAGGGCACCGTTCGCGGCACTTTGTTGGGCGCATTTGTCATCGTCTTTCTATCCGCTGGATTGGTCATCATCGGTGTCTCTGTCTACTGGCAAACCGTCTTCACGGGCTCGGTCATAGTGCTCGCCGTTCTACTGAACTCGATTAACTATGGGAGCAAACAAAGCATCACTTAAAAACGCTCCAAAATTTGAATTCCCGCATCTCTACGAGAACAGAACGTGGGTTTAAATCGCCGAAAATCGGCATCCAACAATTTTTAGGGAGGATCTCATGATCAAATTTACGAAACGTAGCGTGCTGGCGGCTTTGGTCGTCACACCGTTCATGGCAACTGCATCGCTCGCTGATGGGCTTATCTCGATTATCGTGAATGATCCGGCAAACCCATATTGGTTCACCGAAGGTGAAGTCGCAAAGGCTACAGCAGAAGAGCTTGGATACGAAGCGACTGTTTCGGCGCACAAAGGCGACACCAACACAGAATCCGCACTTGTCGACGCCGCTATCACCAATGGGGCAAAGGCTATCATCTTGGACCCAGCGAACGCTGACGGCTCCGTTGGCGTTGTGAAAAAGGCGACAGAAGCCGGTATTCCAGTCTTCTTGGTGAATGCTGAAATCAACGAAAGCGGGATCGCAATCGCGCAGTTGGTGTCAAACAATGCTCAGGGTGCAGCCCTTGGTGCTGTGACGTGGCAGAGCACTGTTGGTGAAAACGCGAAATACGTTGAATTCTTCGGCAACCCATCCGACAATAACGCGGCGACGCGCTCAAACGGTTACAACACTGTGCTCAGCCAGTATTCCGGCCTGGAAAAGGTTGCTCAGGAAACAGCCAACTGGGATCGGACACAGGGTTTCCAGAAGATGCAGTCAATCATGCAAGCTCAGTCGACCATCAATGCGGTGATCTCTGGCAATGATGAAATGGCACTGGGCGCAATTGCTGCTCTGAAAGAAGCCGGTCGTCTTGATGGCGTGATCGTTGGCGGCTTTGACGGCTCACCAGACGCTGTTGATGCGGTGAAATCTGGTGAAATGGCTTACACCGTGCTCCAGCCTGTTGCGGTGTTCTCTCGTGAAGCTGTGATTCAGGCCGACCACTACATTAAGAACGGTCAGCCAATGGTTGCCGATGAGAAACAGCTGTTCGACTGTCTGTTGATCACACCAGAGAACGTGGCCAACTACTCAGCACCATTCACACTCTCCGAGTAATATTCCCCACAACTCGGATTCCGGGGGCGCTGCTGCCACAGCGTCCCCTTTTCGTCGAAAGCCACATATCAGGCCGCTATAAGGTCAGTGATTTTGACGATGTAAGAAAAAAACCGAATTTCGGCAACGAAAACAACACGCTCCACGAAGGCGTTGGAGGGCGCACATATGGGGATAGGAATTGATCTTTTAACCAGTCCGAAAGTGCGTAGTGCTTGCATTCGTAAAGAAGAGCCGATGGCGCCTTTAGTGCACAACTGATAGGATCAAGTAATCCATCGACGACGAAGGTCGCACAGACAACGTCATCTAATCTTCCTGGGATGTTCATCATGACGACAAAAAAACTCATCAATCACCCAGATGAAATCATTGACGAACTCATTGCTGGTATTGTCTCTGCCCATCCTTCCCACGTCTTTGTCTCCGGAAAAACGAAACGCGCGATTGTCGCCCAAACAGGCCCACGAGACGGCAAAGTCGGCATCGTCATCGGAGGCGGTTCGGGCCATGAACCAACGTTTGCCGGCTATGTCGGTCAGGGCCTGGCGGATGCTGCTGCGATCGGGAACATCTTCGCCTCACCGTCACCTGCCCACATCGTTGATGCCGCTAATGCAGTCGAACGGGGGGCAGGGGTGTTGTTCCTTTACGGCAATTACGCCGGCGATGTCATGAACTTCGATATGGCTGCGGAACAACTGATCGACCAGGGCCTGAGAGCGGAGTCTTTCTTGGTCACTGACGATATTGCATCCGCTCCCCCAGAACGCGCATCAGAACGCCGTGGCATCGCAGGAGACTTTTTTGTTTTCAAAATTGCCGGTGCAGCTGCCGATCTTGGGTTGAACTTTGACCAGGTGAAGGCAGCGGCGGAATTGGCGAATGCCAACACGAGAACAATGGGTGTCGCTTTATCGGCATGTTCGATGCCACAAACTGGCAAAGCTAATTTCGAGATCCCCGAAGGTGAAATGGAAGTCGGCATGGGAATCCATGGTGAGCCTGGAATCGAACGGACAAAGATTGAGACGGCAGACCAGGTAACCGATCGTCTGCTAGAACCAATTTTGAACGAACTGGAGTGCAGTGAACATGACAGTGTCGCTGTGCTCATCAATGGCCTTGGGTCTACAACACTCCTAGAGCAATACCTCATTCATCGGCGCGTTAGTGAATTGCTGGGCCAGCGCAGCATCAAGATTCACAACAGCTGGGTTGGAGAATATTGCACATCGCTCGAAATGGCAGGTGTCTCCATCACTTTGCTGAAGCTCGACGATGACTTAGAAACTTGGCTTGACCATCCTTGCAACACACCTGCGCTTCAGGTCGGACGGATCTCGCGTTCAAGGACCAAGCAGGTCAGCCCTACGCCTCGTAGTGTGGCTGCAGCAAGCAGCGCCAACACCGGGGCCGTTAAGCGCAGAGATCTGAAGACTGGTGGGGATGTAACACCTGAAATCTTCCGCTCAGGGCTCCTCGCAGTTGCCAAGGAAATATCAGCTCAAAAGGAATATCTTTGCGAGCTCGATGGCGTGATTGGTGACGGCGATCACGGTATAACAATGGATATCGGATGGCGTGCTCTGGCCAACACACTTAACGGTTCTGAAGATAACCTTCAGACGATTACGCAAATGTGTGATGTTTGCGCGAAGATATTTTTAGATTCTGTAGGCGCTTCTGTCGGTCCGCTCTATGCAACAGGCTTTAAATCAGCAGGAAAATCTGTTGGAGATCGTTTGAACCTCGATCCGTACACCATTGCACTTTGGATTGAGGGAATGGCGACGGGGATTTCTAATCGAGGAAATGCTGAAGTGGGCGACAAGACAATGATTGACGCCTGGCGGCCCGGTGCCAAAGCAGCTCTCAACATAGCGTCCGTTGACGGGAGTACATCGAAGCAGGTTCTTGAGGCCGCTGCTGCGGCTGCGAATGCCGGTGCCGAAAACACAAAGCGACTTGTAGCCCGAAAAGGCAGATCACGCACACTCGGTGAACGGTCACTCGGTCATGTCGACCCAGGTGCGGCATCAGCTGCAATTATTTTGAACGCGCTGGCCAAGAGTATCCCAGCGCCATCTTCATAACGGCACATTGGCTGGGCTTTGTCGCACAAATCCCGTTAAGGATTCACCTGATGAATCCAGCATGATAGCTGGGGTGCATGAGCAGTTGGTCCCCTACAAAATACAAGACGACAAACTGGTCGTCATACAATGACTGTTTGAAGCGCCGTGGCTCACTGTCAATT
>JBDVKF010000083.1:0-8472 GCA_039960995.1 Paracoccaceae bacterium
CGGGAATGTGCGGCGTGACATTGCGTTTGAGCAGCCACGCCAGAAACGGGCCGGTGCCGTATGAACCATCAGCCGCGATCCGGTCAGGCTGAAAGTCATACCGCTTCGCACTGCGCTCCAACATCGTTTTGGTTGCGATGATCTCTTGGCTCAGACGCGCAGGCGTCGCCTCGACGTCCATGATGATCCCATGATCGGTATCGATCAGGTAGTTAGGCGATGCTGACCAAGAAACAGGCATACCGGCAGCCAGCGTTCTAGCCGCGCTGACTGCATCCGAGATGCAAGACGTTGAAGTGATGATGCGGACTTAAGCCAACCAAGAGCAAGGACACTCCGGGAATGGCAGCGGCCCTCTGAGGTCGATAGTTCGATTGGAACCTCGCTCGCGGAATTCATCAGGGCCAGTGGACGCAATGCCAAAACATAAACAGGCCGGACACACGACTGTACTGACGAAAAGACCGCGAATTTCACCAGAAAACACTTCCAATGCAGGAGCCACCCACAGACGCCGTTCGTCGGGTAAGGCGACATGCTGCGGTGCGGCCCGTCGAACCTGCTATTCGCTGCAAGTGCGAGATCAGCCGATCATTCTTGAGAACGGCTGACTTCTTTTTCATACACTCCGTATTCCTGGCTGACGTTGGTCAAGAACCAACCGCAGTCTTAAAGTTGCCGACGTCTAGCCTGCGAGCTCTTTTGCCTGTGAAGACCAGTTGTCGCGGGTTGCGCGTCCTTTGAAGCCCTCAAGGTTGTCATCGACCCAAGCGGTCTCAGCAGGTGTCCATGCCGCGACTTGGTCAAAATGATAGTAGCCCAAGCTATTCAGCAATTTTTCCATCGCTGGACCAACACCGTTGATTTCCTTCAAGTCATCTGCAACGCCACCGCGTGGAGCTGTTAGGCCTTCAGGCTTTGATACCTCGCCTGTGAACGCAGGTGCTGCAACGGGTGCTGCGGCTGCCGATGTCGCGCTTGATGCGCGACGGCACGCGTCTAGATCAGTAGACAATTGATCTCGTTCGCGCTTCAAAGCATCGCGTTCCTGACGCAAAGCTGCATTATCGCCAGACACTTCAGCATCAAGCACGCCTGATTTGAACAGAAGTCCAGCACCAACTGCACCCAAGACAGGCGCAATAATGAACAACGGAAGCTGGACGATTGACCACCAACCAGAGAACAACGCAGGCCCAATAGAACGCGCCGGGTTCACTGAAACGCCTGTCACATTGATCCCAACAAGGTGAATGACGACAAGCGTCAGGCCAATGGCAAGGCCCGCCATAGCAGACGGAGCACCAGCACCAGTCGCGCCCAGAATAACGACCACGAACAAGAAGGTAGCGACGACCTCAAAGATGAACGCCGAGATGATCCCGTACTCGCCTAAGTATCCTTCGCCCCAGCCGTTTTGGCCAAGCCCGTTTTCAGCGATGGTATAATCAGCCGTTCCGTTCGCGATGATCAAAAGAACCAAAGCGGCAACGATTGCACCCGCAACCTGCGCGATTATGTATTTGATAGCTTCCGGCATTTCCATGCGTCCCGCGGCCACCATACCCAGCGAAACAGCAGGGTTGATATGACAACCAGACACCGCTCCGATACCGTATGCCATCCCGATCAACGCCAATCCGAACGCAAAACTGATGCCGGTTAAACCGATGTCAGCACCAGCGATAACGGCAGCTCCGCAACCAAATAGCACTAAAGTAAACGTGCCGATGAATTCAGCAACTTGTTTGTTCATTGTATTCTCTCCCCTGGATTTAGGCCTGCAACTTAGAAGTATTGTTAGACCAATGCAGGGGAAACCTAGCTGCACCAACTCATATTGGCCATGTCGTGTTAATATGCGGGCAACCAGTCGCTTAACAGTATGTGTCAATCCGTCTCGAGATTGAAGATCTGAAGCGCGAAGTTTTATCAGAGGAGTTCCTATGCAAAAGCCGGACAATCGCGCAGGATGGTTTGGAACGCCCTCAATGCGATGTGATGGATTTACGCCCGGTTGGTGCGCTGCGCTTGGCAGCAAAAGCCGAGGCGCTGGATCGGGCTGATCGTCGTAGGATCGCGACATCGTATTTGAATTTGGATCTGGATTGCGTTCCGGACAAGATGATCGAACCAAAACCACAGCCAGCTCAGAACGGGCGCTATTCTGATGCGCTACCCAGCCTTGTCGGCGATTATATCTCAAGCAAAAACCGAGACGTAGACGATGCGGCAGAGCGCAAGAAGATCGCGAAGGACGTGAAGCAGCGTGGTGCGGTTTTGGCGCAATTTGTGGAGGCTAAGACATCAAAACAACCATCAGGGCAACGCCACGCACGGCGGAGTGTCTTAACAAAGAGTGAAGATGCTACTTTATAGCTGGCGGCGTGGCCTCCTACCATGGGCTTATCAGGACATGATCAATGCAGCACAGAGCAACGCTGAGGCCACAAACGCCGCTTGATTGAAAGCTGCGTTGATGCTTACGCTGCGTCTAACTAGTTTGAAACATGACCTAGGATGGTAAACATGTCTTACTATGGAAATTTTTCTCTGGCTCTCGCAATATCTCTATTCGCGCCAGTTCAGGCCATTGCTTTGAAGTGCGCTGCTCCTGCAAATCCAATTGATATTGTGAATGAGGCGCGTCTTGATCCGGACACTTTGATTGTCGGATACGGCACATTTTCTGCTGATACATCTATCCAATCTGAAGAACTGGATCTGCTACAATCAAATTATCAGTTTGACGGGGTGGTGTTTCGAGGTGGCGAAGCTCTCCCAGTCGATCCAGGCACCGTCATCACATCCACAAGCTGCGACCATGATATTTGGTGTCATCATCGGCCACTATCCTTCGTGGAGGGCCACGCATATCTCGTGGTTCTTGGTCAAAACCCTTCGACCGGTGAGTTGGGTGTCCATGCCGGACTATGCAGTTCCAGTGTTGTGCTTAGGTCGGACAGTGCCAACTTGGATGTGCTGGCGGTATGTCTTTCAAGTGGGACTTGTGCCGAAGCTGATCTGGGAGAGCTCGAGTAGGATATTAAACTGTGACCTAAGATGGTGAACCCGCATTGACGGTGCATGCTTGGTATGCGGTGTCTGCTAGTCAGAGCTCATCAAAACACCTCAGTTCAAAGTCATACCATCCAGCAACATAAGGTTGTGGGCACCCATGAACTGCAATGACCGGCAATACGGTCGATTCAGGAATCGGCGGTGTCCGTAGATTTCGACGTTGAATGCTTGTAAACGCGCCCGTGATACCGGTTCGTGTAAATTCCAACAAACCAGCACAACGGTGATAAGACATAGGTTTCGGAGGACAAATGCTGACATTTATTGGTATGTCGCAAGTATTGCTAATGGTCTCCCCCTTAAGCTCTGCACACCCTATGGCTTCTGCGGAAACGGGTCTATTACGTCCGAACTCATCATGGGTTTTTGGCGGAATCGTTACTGTTATTGCAAAACATACACAACATAGGATGCCGAGAAGCCCTATGGTTTTCAAATTTTCACGTAGCATGTGCTCTCTCGGGTTGTGAGCATCCATTCACCTCTTGTAGTTCCATGGCAACAGCTCATCAATCCGGTTCTGTCGCAAATATCTGGGATTTTGTTAGTAGGGCAATGTTGTGTTAGGCACGGACTTCTGATTTTTGAATGCGGGTGCTCAAACATGACGATTGATTTTAAGGGCAGCCACTATCCAAAATCGGTGGTTCTATATGCGGTTTTCTTCTACGTCCGCTACGGGGTTTCATATCGCGATCTTGAAGAGATCATGGCTGAATGCGTATTCCCAGATGGTTGACGCAGTTATTGATGTCGACCATGCCACACTGAACCGATGGGTTGTCAAATACGCGTCACGGATTGCTGCAAATGCGCAAGCCAAAAAGAGGTTAACGGCTTGTTCCTGGCAGATGCCCTCTCGGGACATTGCTGTGCAATGCCATCATCGCCTATGCAGTGTGGGCGTATCACCTCGCTCATTGAGACCTGCAAGCTGAACAATGTCGAACCATATGCCTATCTCAAAGCCACCTTAGAGGCCATCGCCGCCGGCCACCCCGCCGCACGCATCGATGAACTCGCGCCCTGGAATTTTAAACAGAATGCCTGATATCGCTTACTACAAACGCGTACAGACCTTCAAAGGAAATCAGCAGATTGTTAGGGTGATTAAGAACTGAGATTTCCTATATAATCAGCGGAATTGATAATGTCGGAGGTTTCGCAATGAGATTACCTTTACTTGGGATAATCTTACAAACCACAACTGTTTTTTTTACCTCGGCTGTGTCATCGATCGCTGACACCAATGCCTTGACCGATGAATGTAATCGAACCGAGGTTAGCACCGTTTGGTCTTCAGCACTGCGTGAACCCGTAAAACTTACGATGGTCGCCAATGACCCGCCAGATATCGAAATCACGCACGAAGGGCGGATCGGTAATATCGTGAATCGCAGCATTGAATTTGTTGGCGGCACTACAATCGCGTTGCCAACTGGAAGCTTTCTTTTCTTCGATTCTCCGCCGGTCAGTTGCGATGCACAAATCGCTTTTGCAAAGAGCAACATCGTCTCCGACCTTATATCGGGCACAAAGCTATCAGATTTGCCAGAATTTTATGTTTCGATGGCGTTAGACATGGCCGACTGTACGCAAAGCGAGGATGCTTTCCTATGCAGCAATATTTCAGAAGGCTTATTTGGTATCAGCAATATTTCTCCGAACCTTGCAGACCGGCTTTTAGCCCAAAATGCTCCTGTTATCCGTGTCCAAGAAAACTGGGCCAGCACGATAACGTACGTCTTTGACACTGAGACGCGAATTCTTCATCAATTGTATTATGAACGTATCTAACAAAAGCCAAAGCGACCTTAAAGTGCGGTTAGCCCAATTTTTAGGCCAAAGCTTCGATTTATCAAAAGTTAACAGGCAGGTTGTGGCCTGTTCATGTTTCAAATATAGCCCCGTTCTTCGGTGAGTGGGGAAACCCCGAAATCGCGCGGCCTTTACATCCTTCGAGGGCGCAGCGCGGAATAGTTGTTTGTGCAATTCGTCGTGGATGTCCGCTTCGCGGACCCCCTGACTATATCTACGTTGTATATTTCGACTGTAACGCAAATTCAGACCTAACTGCCCATCAGCTATTTACCGATATGGTAGCAAACCAGAGACGCATCCGCTAAATGAATTCGACCACGTCCTGGCTGCGCTGTATGCCGAGAATAACGATGTTTCAATTGCCTACCGTCAGCTATGTCTGATTAATCCAAATGTCCCGACAACACCCCCACCAGCTCAGATAGATACGCTGAAGACGATTTGGGAAAGAGCTCTTCCTCATCGCGAACTTATTGTTTTGAGTGGAAACGTCAAAACGAAGACACTGGAAGGCCAAGAGTATTCAGCGGCTGATATGAGCGATGGTGAAAGGGTAGTCTTCTATCTGATCGCACAAGCACTTTTGGAAAAACCTGACTCGCTTCTAATTTTTGATGAGCCGGAACTTCACATTAATCGATCCATCCTTGCAAAACTCTGGGATGAGATTGAGGGTGCACGAGCGCCCTCCAGAGGTCGAGGATCGCGTTGTCCTTGGCCCTTGGTGGTAAAATCGATGCACCAAACCAAGCCGAATAGCTCATGACGCTGCCAGACGAACGCTGGCACTATTGTAATTTGACGGATGAGATTGCCTGTGTAGTAAGAAGGAAAGAAGGCAACAACATAGGGGTTACCAATGGGTTTCATGGTCAGAACTGCGGCGATTTTTACGTTGATGGTTTTAACCGTCAGCGCGACTGCTGATGAGAGTTTGCTTGCATGCAATGATCCTGAGTGGGAAAGTCAATCTGGAACTTCTTGCAACTTAAATTGGGTCGAACATCAAATCCTGCAACGTTTGGTTTGGTCGCCAGAGACCGAGGGTGCAGACATAGGTGTTGTTAAGGATGTTGATGGTCGCTTCCAAGTTCGCAGCCAGTGGCGACCCTATCTGATGGACGTTGATCAGGATGGTTGGACTGACTTTTACGTCTTTACACCAAATAGCATGGTAAACGGCGACTTCGTTTTTTTTCGTTTTGATCCTGCCCAAGATACTTTTGTTACAATGGGTGATGTCGGCGGCTCCATTTTCGGTTTAGACGAAAACGGGTTCGTTGTTGCCATCAGTCGGTCAGGCTGCTGCGAAAAAGAAATCAGCTTTCATCTTATCGAAGATCATGCGTTAAATTTGCAGTTTCTGATGCGAGTCAGATTGCCAGAATTGTTTGCCCAAGCTGAGCAATGCCAAATGTACCCGCGCCCCGGTGGTTCAGTTTCCGATACCCTCTGGTCAAATTATCCAGATATGATTGCGGACTATTGCAACTTCTACAAAGAAAAAGGCTGGGAGGCGATTCAAGCACGATCCTTGGATCAGGATGCCCTGTCGGTGGCTGTTTACATGGTACCAGAAAATACCGTTTTCTATTGTCAGCTTGAAGATGCTGCAAATGAGGTAACAGTCGTTTACCGCGATGGCATCTATACCTATCAGTACGGTCTTATTGGGCAGAACCCTGATCTGGAAATTCGTCGAGAGGCGAGCGAGGTCGAAGTGCTTCCAGATAATGGCGCCGGACCTTCCCGTTTTGGCTATATTAAACTTCAAAATGATGGATACACCTATCAGGTGCATTATGGGTATGAGATCGTTTTTGGCGATGATTCAGCCGACGTTTCAGAGACTATTCGTGGCCTAACTGTCCAACGTGGTGACGAGACTGCTTATGTCTTTGACAAGGATTGTTTGACCGACACATCATTTGACCAGATTTTCAATTTGGATTAGCCGGTGGCTCCGTTGGGGGCGGGGGATGGTTCATTGCGCGCCGGCTGAAGCAGGAGCCATCCACACAGGACTTTCGCTGCGCCAGAACCAATGACCGCTTTCAGATCAACAGTAGGTGGCCCGGTGACATCAACGGTAATCGGCAAATCCGGCGACGGCATCGCGACTTCAAGGAAAGGTGCGTCTGCAACCATATCTTTAGGGTAAGCGATATCAGGCATTCTGTTTAAAATTCCAGGGCATGAGTTCATCGATGCGTGCTGCTGGATGGCCTTTGGCGATGGCTTCAAGTGTTGCCTTGAGGTAGGCGTATGGCTCAACGTTGTTGAGCTTGCAGGTCTCAATGAGTGAGGCGATCGGACCCGACCATCAGGGGATCCTCCATCCACTTTGCGACCTATGCCCGCGTGCCTTCCGAAATTTCAAACCGAACTGGCTTTTGGGTTTTACTTTGCAGTACGGACGCTCGCGCTTTGATCTGCCCTGACGCCATTACATCCGCGACTTTCATCCGAACGAGATCACAGCCGCGCAGCTTACTGTCGATGGCCAGATTGAACAGGGCAAGGTCGCGATGGTTTTCCGCCAATTCGAGCCGCACGCGAATTGCCCAGACGTGCTTGGGCTTCAGGGGGAGCTTTTGACTGACGATGCGTCCTTTGTTCCAAGCAGGCCGAAGCGCACGGATGGCCGGTAAGTTTGGTGTTTGCATGATGGATCCTCCGATCCGCCATTCCCTCCCACAGAGAAAACCAGACGTTGACATCGCATTATATCATTTAGATGCGCAAATGCAGCTAAGGTCCGGTGTGAGCCCTTTTGACCGAATTTCTACGACGCAGCGGAGGTCTGCTTCTGACCAAAAAATTGGGACATCAACCTTCATCCATCCCCTACACAATACAACCGTCTGATTTCCCGAATAGCGGCCAATGGAACACGGTCGTTGCCCATATGATAGACACTGTCTGTCAACCACCGTGACTGCTCTGGATCCGCACAGCGCAACTCCAGCACGCCGTGAAAACTGCCGTGCTTACCGTCACCCCTCACGAATATCTCATGCACGCCACCAAATGTCTCTGTCAAATATACCCCCGACCAGTCCTGCTTATAGCTAAGCGTGCCATCCGAACTCGGTCCGACATCTTCCACATAGAAGGTGTCCAGCCCATCTGCTGGCAAACTGGTGGCAAAAGTTGCGGCGACCAAGACTGGTCCAATGCGTTTGATCATGCAACGCTCCATCAAGTGACAATCTGAGCTACAGCAAATACCGCTGGAACACAAAATGCAAACGCACGAGATGTTGTTTGATGGTAAGCGCCCCTTTCAGGCTTCTTAGTTCCATGGGAGCAGTTCATCGTAAACGGTAGGGCCGGTCACGGGGGTTCACCAAACTGGCCATCGATGCATGCGCTGCGAAGGTCTGAATAGTCCCGCCAAGCGGAAGTTGGTGCATCGCGCAACGAATGACAAGAAATGGGATGTACCGGCTGCTTCCCTCAGCAGGTTAGGCTTTGCCTATGACTGCAATTAGGAGAAGTAGCATGACGAAGGACAATTCTGATGAGCTGATGTCGGTTGGCATCGATATAGGCAAAGACACATTTCAT
>JBDVKF010000084.1:0-134950 GCA_039960995.1 Paracoccaceae bacterium
ACCGAGATTTTGGCCGATTACGGCGTCTCAGGCCACGGCCATGTCATGCGCGAACTGACCCATGAGACTGGCACGGATGCTTCGGAAAAACTTTCCGGAAACGTCGATGACGACGCCATGTTTGGCGGCGCTGGTGATGACACTCTGTCTGGCCGGTCTGGCGAAGACCTCTTGCAAGGCGGCACCGGCAATGACAGGCTGTTTGGCGGCGCGGGTGACGACATTATCGATGGCGGCGAAGGCGAAGATTTCTTGCGCGGTGGTGCCGGAAACGACCTGCTGATTTCGCGAGGGGATGGGCGTGAACCCGATATCGCCTATGATCCGGATCGCGACGAAGGTGATCCGCTGAACGAGCTGACCAATGGCAAGCTCTACCCCAACCAACCGGTGCCGGGTGGCGATGCATTGGTGGGTGACAAAGGCGCGGATATCTTTTATTTCCAATCGCTTATCAACGCCAAAGAACGCTTTATCAAAAAGCACACGCAGGATGACGGCACCATCAACTGGCACGGTGTGGCGGGCGAAAATGACAGCCTGCACGACCACTGGGTCGACAGCATCGGCCATGACATGATCATGGATTATTCCCGCGCCGAAGGCGACAGGATCGCCATCGAGGGCCACACAACCCAGATCAGTGACATCACTTATGGCGATGCCGATGGCGACGGCGTGCTCGATCATTCGATCATCTCGCTTTACTCCGATCAGGGCAACAATGGCGGCGCTCACAACCTTGACGAGCTGGGCACAATCACCGTCTACGGCGACCTCGTCAAACTCTCCGACATCGAACACACCGCAGCCCCAGCATACGGCATCGTCGCCACAATCGAAGACATCAAAGACGCCCTCGCACCAAGCGAAGTCTCAGAAGATATCGAGCATAAATTCGTGTCCGCCTTGACGGATGGCGGGACAGTCACGGCTGACGATGGCACCCCCCCGGTGTTCGCGGCCAGCGGCAGCTATAGCTTTGTGCGCGATGAACGCGCAGCCCTTGTGTTTGATCACACAAACGCAATGTCATTGGCCAGCGGCACCATCGCATTAACGTTCCAAGCAGATGTGTTGATCGATCACCAATGGCTGATCTCAAAGGATGCAACTGGCAATGCCGACGGGCACCTGGCCGTCTATCTTAACGTCGACGGGAACCTGACGGTGCGTTTGCAAACAGCGGACAAAAGTCACTATTTCACCATCGAAGAGGCCATCGAAACCGGCCGCTCTTATGACTTTGCCGTCACCTTTGGCGATCAGGGTCTAGAGGTCTATCTCGACGGTGTCCGAGCCGCCTATGACGAAGAGCTGCAAGTTGGACTTGATGGCAATAACGAAGCCCTGATCATCGGCGCCAACGGTTGGAGCGCGACCCCCGGCACCACAGACAACATCAACAGCCACTTCACCGGCGAAATCAGCGATGTTGCGGTTTACGATCGTCAGTTGGATGCGGATGAACTGTATGGATCAGCACCGCGCAGCAACATCCAATACATGACCGGCGAAGTCGAAAGCTACACCGTCGCTCAAAACGCGGCCGGAGACATCATCCTAAAGGGCGAAGAAGGTCGCACCGTTGTTGATGACGCGGAATACATCGCCTTCGACGACCTTTCCGTGCGCACGCAAGACATCGAGTTCGGATCCAAAAACGAAGACACCATCACCGGCAGCGACGGCGCAGACATATTGGTCGGTCGTGGTGGCGCGGATCAACTCTTTGGATACGGCAATGACGACGTCCTTATGGGCCGCTGGGGCGATGACAGCCTTTGGGGCAGTGAAGGCAACGATTTGCTCTTGGGCGACATTGGCGACGACTACCTCAATGGCGGCTCCCAATCTGACACGTTGCATGGCGGCGAAGGGGATGACGACCTTAAGGGTGGCGAAGGGGATGACCATCTGTATGGCGGCCTTGGCGACGACTACCTCTATGGCGAAAGCTGGGGCGAGGCAGACCCAAGCGCGACAGACATCGTCTATTATGACGGCAACTTTGCTGACTATTCCTTCTCAACCCATTCGTGGTTCCACACTGGCCGCGACGAAACCGTGCAACAGCTGATCGTCGAAGACGCGGCCAGCGGCGGGTTGGACGGCTTCTATGAAGGTCAGGATCGTCTGCTGGATATCGACTTGATTGTCTTTGCAGACCAAACCGTGTCTGTCGTCGATCTGCTGTAACGCATCACCACAGCGATCAAAATCAAACGAAACAAGCGGCGCGGATCAATCGCGCCGTTTGCCTATTTTGGGTCATCGGTCTTTGCAGGATCTGCGCGGCTGGAAATAACCGCTGTAATCAGATCTTCGGGCACATCATTCAAAAGTGCGGACGCGTCCTCATCGTCGCTCAATCCCTGTTGGGCCGCCAACATACTTGCCTTATAGGCCGCCAAATAATCGCGGCACTCGCGGCACACTTTCAAATGCAGATCAAACAGGAACTGTTCCTTCGGCGTCAGCCCACCCTCTAAATACTCCATGATAAAGGCTTCGAACTCCCGACAATTGATCATCATCGGCGCGCGAAACATCACGCCACGTATATGACGTCTGATTGTTTCAAGACTCATTTGTCGAACCTCCCATCGCGCATGCCGGGTTCCAAGATCACCTTAAGGGCTGCACGCGCTCTGTGAAGCCGTACTTTTACATTTGTCTCGGATATCTCGAGCATGTGAGCGACCTCAGATGTCGAATGTTCCTCAATATCGCGCAGCAACAGCACAATACGATACGTATCCGGCAGCGTCGCAATCGCGTCCATGACAAGACGACGAGTCTGAGATGTGATCAAAACCTGCTCGGGACTAGGCGATTGGCTCCAAGCCGGTTCGAAACGGCAGCCATTGCGATCGAATTCGGGCAACAAAGGATCAATCGAACTGTCTTCATTAAAGGATTTACGTTTGCGCAGGATCATCAAAGCTTCGTTGACGACAATGCGCCGGATCCAGGCCTTGATGTTCACCTCACCCTGAAACTGATCGCCCTTTGTAAATACTTTGGAAAACGCGCTTTGCACCGCATCTTCGGCCAATGCCGTATCGGTCAGATAATGGCGCGCAGTGCGCATCATCCAACCGATATGGGCCCGCACAAATTCGGAGGTTCCAATACGATCACTGGCCTCTGGGATCACCGCCCCGATGCCGTCTTGCGTCCCCGCTCGATTTTTCGAATTCGCGTCATCCACAGAAACGTGGCTTCCCTCAGCAAGCTTGACTGTTGCACACACTGCCTACCCTGCCAAAGGGCAATTGGTCAAACAGGCCTCGCGATTTTTTTCGTTCAAAATCAACATCAACCAGAGGTTTAATCCTATATTTTGGCTTATGCGTTACTGTTCTGCACGTTCTTGTTGAATTTCTGGATCAGGACATTCCGTCCAAGGCATTCTCGACCATGCAATGACCTTTGAACGCAGAGCGGGCCTCATTTGTAAAGCGGGTCCAACCATCCTGTTTCAGCGACGATACGACCAAGGAAACCTGCGCTTTCTACTGTATAATGGCCAATATCAGGATAAACGGCATCGCCATCCGGAGTAATCGCATGACAGATGGCTTGCTCTTGCATGCAGACAAAGCGCTCTTTGGCTAAATAGACGGCCCCTGTTTTGGTCGCGACGTTAGCGATAAACTGATTTGCCTCCGCAACGGTTGGGTCAATGTTCTCAAAGTGGATGCGATTAGCCGCGGCCTTACGCAACGTGCCATTGTCAATCCAGAAGGTTTCTCAGAAACACCGTCTACAAATCTAAGCGCCCCTCCGATCTTCATACTCCTTTTGTTCGATCTTCAATGCCTTAGAATTCAAAAAAATTCTCTTAAACTCTTCCCAAGGCAAGGTATCGTCGTCGAAATCGCAAAACATGTCGCATACGGTAACGGTACGTTCCTTTTGATCAAACTCTAAAACAAGGATGTTTCCTTCCCATTCATCACCACCCTCATCAAGAAAAAAATCCTCAAAATCGTCGAGCATTTCAGAGTTATCCCGATGACCAAGCATGGCTGAAAACTCATCGATCACTCTTTCATATGCTGCATCCGACAAAATCAATCGTCTCTCGCGAGTATAACTCACGTCATCATTTAAGATGGATGATTTCGGTACTAACCTGATTTTTCGTAACAATTTTTGGAAGAATAAAAAATCTGGCATCAATCTCAACCCTCTTTTCGAACCCAAATGATTACATTTATGTACTTCGGATGTTTCAACACCACCTGAACCTTGAAGCCACCCTTCCCAATGCAACGTCTGTTCGCAACAGTTGTAGCGTGCAAATATGTTAACCATGGCCAACGCTGCGTGCATCACATGCGCCCGACCACAACCTTGACGATTGTTCGGGTCTGTAGATGCTGAACAATCGGATCACAGCGCACCGAGACGCCGATGTTGTGTGGAAAGAAAACTCAAGCCTTGCTCAAAAGAATGATAGGCTTCGACGTTGAAACTGGACTCTCAAGAAGGAAATTTACCGGAGTGGGTCAAGCAACGAAATTAATATATCGAAACATCAAGCCGTGAAGATACTCAAATATATCGAAGTTCTATAGTTGGATGATTGCACCAAAAAAACAAATTCATCTTAAATTCCGGCAAACCCTTTTTCGTAACATGCTTTGCTGTATAGTCTGAAGCATATCCAGCAGTTGGCTTGATGACCGAGATCGAATGAAATTTTAGCGCAGTGGAGTTAAAAGATTGATGAAACGCAAAGACAGCATTGCAAAGAGATACTCTCAACAGCAGGTGCTGACCAAGCAAACTGGTGTACAAGGATGCGGTCGAAATCTAATTTTCTTTTTGCTTACTGCATTGTACTTGGTTCTCTTTTTTAATCCAAGCTTAGCTCGAGGTCACGGTGTATTACAATTCTTACCCCTAGATGCGGGCCTCACAGAGCAAATTCTTCAAAACTGCGGATTTTCTTCCGAAAAACAATTTTTTGGTTTTTCAGGCGAACATAACGTTCTGTTCAGAACAGAAAAAGCCTGTAGTTTAGGTCTGGCCTCCTCCGGTTGTGAAACGTTTGCTTTTAACGTTAACCGAAGGATGTGTAAGAGCCTTGGTGTTTCTGTCGGAAATGCAGAGCAAGATCGGGATTTTTTAAAAGACCTTAACTTAAATAGACGTCAGCTCAACCAGTTAGGTTTGATTCCTTTTGTGCTCAAGTTGGACGGAGAATTAAGAATCCTGGTTGATCTTAAGCGTAGGTTTTTGGTGGAGCGTTGGTAATGAATGGGATAAAAATTCCGCTACGGCGGCTCAGATCAGAAATGCCCACGAAAGCGATACGACAAGGGAATATGTTCATCGCTCCTAGCTGATCAGTCTTGGCGCTTGTCCAGCAAATCAGTGTCCGGTCGTATCACGATTTTCCAAACTTCCATGACAAGAGGATTCTAAAGCAAAGTGGCCCGACTCCGACCGAGAGTTGTCTCACGTTCATCAAAACGCAAAACTTTGCGGGCCAGCGCCATACGTAAGGTGGGTTTCGCGATGGCATGAAACGCAACCGACCCCACAATTTTCTTTCATTTTAACAGCTTAGAGAAAATTTGTGGTGCGGGTGAAGGGACTCGAACCCCCACGCCAAAGGCGCCAGAACCTAAATCTGGTGCGTCTACCAATTCCGCCACACCCGCATCTGACGGCCACATAGCAGAGGATTTTCGGCAACGCGAGAGGGATTCTTGAAAAACTTTGTGAGGTAGGTTTCGGACTTTTCCAAGATTTGCGCTATGCAATCGAAAACTGAGGCGGAAAAAATCGGACAGTGCCCATGAAACCGAAAACGGTCGGGCACGCTGCAATCGAGCATAGACTCGCACAGCGTCGCTCTATTCAATCTACCGGTCTTGTTGCCGGTACTCTTGTCGTCACGGCAGACGGCGAAATCCCTGCGGAATATTTGACACCCGGAGACCGGATCGTCACGCGTGCCCATGGTCTGGTGTCGCTGAAATCTGTATCGGCTGTCACGCGCCACGTGCATATGATCCGCTTGGCCCCAGGGGCATTGGGGGCATCCCAACCTCGCCCGGCCATAGTGACATCGTCGCAACCGATTTTGTTGCGCGGTCCTTTGGCGATGAAATTATGCGGCACCGCCCAAGGCGTGACCCCCGCAGGGTTTTTGGTCGACAACGAAGCCATCCGAGATCTGGGGCCGCGCGAGACACGGTTGATCCAGCTCAGCTTTGATCGCCCCGAAGTGATATATGCTGACGGAGTCGAGGTCGTTTTGCCAGCGCTTCACAACGAACAACCAAAAGCCGCTTAGGCTTTCAAACCCGCCAATACCCCGGGCAGCTGATCCGGCAAGTCATCCGCGATCAACCCGGGGCCAAATCGGCGTGCGCATTCCACATGCAACCACGCCCCGGCTTCGGCGGCCTCCATCGGGGACAGACCGCGCGCCATCAACCCAGTGATAAACCCCGACAACACATCCCCTGCCCCAGCCGTCGCCAACCACGGCGCGGCCCGATCTTCGGTTGCCATGTGGACAGAACTCCGCCCATCCGGGTGGGCAATGGCCGTAATCGCCCCTTTCAATAACACCACGCACCCGGCACGCTCAGCCGCCGCACGCGCCGCGTCGATCTTGGGTTCGGGTGTGGTTTTTTCAGTCTCTTCCGCCAATGTCTCTGCAATATCTGGGAACAAACGTCTGAATTCCCCAAAATGCGGCGTGATCACCACACGGGCATGAAGCTGTTCAAACAAAGTGTCTGGTGCACGTTCAAACCGCGACAACGCATCCGCATCCAACACAGCCGCTTTGTCCGAGCTTAGCGCCACGCGGACCATTTCCGCCGTGATTTGCGTCAACCCCAGCCCCGGCCCAAGGCAAACAGACGACACACGTACATCTTCGAGCAGCTCAACAAATCCTGTTGGTCCATCAATGCCACGGATCATGATCGCGTTGGGGTGCGTCGAATGCTCAAGAACCGCCCGCAACGGACAGAGGATTGTGACCAACCCGGCCCCAACACGCAACGCCCCACGCGCCGCCAAACGTGCCGCGCCACCGTGCCCCGGCGGCCCCGACAGCACCAAAGCATGTCCGTGGCTGTATTTATGCCCCTGCCCTTTGCCCAGAAAGGCAAGCGTGTCACGGGTGATGATTTTTGGTGTCATGGCGATACATTCAGCTTTTCAAAACGTGAGCCGGTTAAACAACCCCAACGTTAAGCAAAGGTTGCACAGAGCGCATTACAAACCAATATCCGCAACCACGACATGGCCGCAATGCGCAGGCCCCTCTCCGGACACATGCCCAATTTTGCGTTTGTGAAACGTCACGGTCAGAGTGCAGAACGGACAGGCCGGCGCCCATTCCAATGCGCCCTTGCCCGGGATCAACCCTGTGTCCGCATCCAGACCTGAGGGCACATCCACAGCCACCAATCGCGGTTGGTAAAAATCGCGATCCCCGCCATATCCGGCCAAGTGTCGCAACACATCGCCCAAATCCCCCGTGACAGGCCGCGACAATCCAATCCCAAGAACCGCATCAATGAAAATATCCGCATCAGATGCCTGTTTTAAAGAACGCGACGTCAACGGCACGACCGGACCAATCTTACACCACCGCTTGTAATTATGCGCCGCGTCATCGGGCAATCGACTGGGGTCTCCAACCGCAAGCACGTCGACCGTCCAACCCAAGGCGTGAAGCAAACGCGCAATAACATACCCGTCGCCCCCATTATTGCCTGGACCACACAGCGCCGCGGCCCTTGGCGTTCGATCAGAATGATGCGAGGATGCCTCCGAATACGCAGCCAATTCAGGCCGTTGATCAAGAATGGCTTCGACCACGCCCTGCCCGGCGCGCTCCATCAATTCCAGCCCGCTGGCCACGCCTGAATGAATCGCTTTTCGCTCGATTTCCCGCATCTGGGCTGCGGTTATTACGTCGTCCATCCACCCCTCGATTCATTTTCGCCTATTTTTCAGGCATCTCGCATTTTTTTTAATCTTCGCCTTCACATTTAACCTCTCATAAACCTATAAATTAACGTATTGCATGGACGCCCTGTTCGCTCTTTGGTCTGCCTCGGCGGAAAGTCGGCGAGGAGGCCCCCATGAAAAAAATCGAAGCCATCATCAAGCCATTCAAACTTGATGAAGTCAAAGAGGCGCTGCAAGAGGTTGGCGTGCAAGGCCTAAGCGTCATCGAAGTCAAAGGCTTTGGGCGTCAAAAGGGTCACACAGAACTGTACCGTGGCGCAGAATATGTCGTTGATTTTCTACCAAAAGTAAAAATCGAAGTCGTATTGGAAGATGATCAGTTGGATTCAGCCATCGAGGCGATCATCAGCGCGGCCAAAACGGAAAAGATCGGCGACGGCAAGATTTTCGTCAGCTCGGTCGAACAAGCCATTCGCATCCGCACGGGTGAAACCAACGCAGATGCGCTTTGAACCAACCAGCATAAATTAAGACAAAAGGAACGATGGACATGGGAAACAAGGTTCTGGACCTTATCCGTGATGAAGATGTCGAATATGTCGACATCCGTTTTACTGACCCACGTGGTAAACTGCAGCACGTGACAGTGATGGCCGATCAGGTCGACGAAGATTTTCTGGAAGAAGGCTTTATGTTCGACGGATCGTCGATCGCTGGCTGGAAATCCATCGAAGCGTCAGACATGAAACTGATGCCCGACACAGAAAGCGCATATATCGACCCCTTCTATGCTGAAAAAACACTGTGTGTGCATTGCTCGGTCGTAGAACCCGACACCGGTGAAGCCTATGACCGCGACCCACGTGGCACAGCCGAAAAAGCCGAAGCATACCTGAAATCATCCGGTATCGGTGATGTCGCGTATTTCGGCCCCGAGGCTGAGTTCTTCTTGTTTGACGATGTGCGCTTTTCAACATCGATCAACAAAGTGTCCTACGAAGTTGATGCAACTGACGCATCGTGGAACACAGACACTGAATACGAAATGGGCAACATGGGCCACCGTCCCGGCATCAAGGGCGGTTACTTCCCGGTAAACCCAACAGACGAAGCACAAGACCTACGCTCTGAAATGCTGTCGACAATGAAACGTCTTGGCATGAAGGTCGACAAGCACCACCACGAAGTTGCGTCTTGTCAGCACGAGCTGGGCTTGATTTTCGGAAGCCTGACGAAACAGGCCGACGAGCTGCAAAAATACAAATACGTGATCCACAACGTGGCCGCTGCTTACGGCAAGTCGGCAACATTCATGCCAAAGCCAATCGCAGGCGACAACGGCACAGGCATGCACGTAAACATGTCGATCTGGAAAGACGGCAAGCCCGTTTTCGCAGGCGACAAATACGCGGACCTCTCAGACGAAGCGTTGTGGTTCATCGGCGGCATCCTAAAGCACGCCAAAGCGTTGAACGCGTTCACGAACCCCGCAACAAACAGCTACAAGCGTTTGATCCCCGGCTTCGAAGCCCCCGTTCTGCGCGCCTATTCTGCGCGTAACCGTTCGGGTTGTGTTCGTATTCCATGGACAGAAAGCCCCAAAGCCAAGCGCGTTGAGGCCCGTTTCCCTGATCCAGCGGCAAACCCATACCTGTGCTTCTCGGCTTTGTTGATGGCTGGCCTTGACGGCATCAAAAACAAGATCGATCCGGGCGAAGCCATGGACAAGAACTTGTATGACCTGCCACCAGAAGAACTGGCCGGTATCCCAACTGTATGTGGCTCACTGCGCGAAGCTTTGACCGAATTGGAAGCAGACATGGACTTCTTGCTGGCCGGTGACGTGTTCACCACAAGCCAAATCGAAGGCTATATCGAGCTGAAGATGGAAGAGATCGAAAACTACGAGCACACACCGCACCCAGTTGAATACCAAATGTATTACAGCTGCTGATCCAAACCGGATCAGAAAGTGACCTAAATTGCGCCGCTCTGTTTATTCAGGGCGGCGTTTTTTTGTGACGCATTGGAACCAATCAGTGCATCTTGCCATTATTGTTTTCGAAACCTCAACGGCTATCCCATTTCATCGCGTTTAGGACAAATTATAGACACATGTGTCGGACATCCCAATCTCCAGTAACGACCAAAAATAAGTACGGGCAAAAGTTATGAAGCCACTCTTTGCAATCACAGCAGTGCTAACTCTTGCGGCATCACTATCTCAGGCTGCAACTGTCAGCACCATTGATACAATCGATGACGCTGATCATTTTTACGGATTTGAAGACCTGCCACGAGCCCGGTCTTATGCTCTAATATCGGGTGTAGAAACAACAACCGGCGACAATATCACTGTTACTCAAGTGAACGGCCTGAGCGCCATCTGGACCACTTTCTTGCCAGGCGGCGGCGAAGGTGACCGCGCCTGGTTCCCCGTTTCTGGCGACAATGGCTATACAGCCATCAAAACGGCAGACGGCTCAGATCTGGACGCATTGGGATTGTTGGTCGGCAGTGGCTTCATCCGTGATATCGCAGGGCACTACAGCCTGCGCCTTGATGGGGCCGAAGTTGCGTCAGGATCATTCGTCAACAGCAGAGAGTTTTCCTATCTCAGCTTCAGCGGTACAATTTTTGACGAAGTCTACTTGCTCTCAACACCCACTTCATCGTTTTCCTTCTTTGGCGACGGAACATTCAACGGGTTGGTTGTCGACGCGATCGAAGTCAGCCTCGCGCCTCCAGCAACTATCCCATTGCCCGCGGGCGGTTTGTTGCTTTTGTCAGGCCTTGCAGGGATGGGCGCAATGCGCCGCCTTAAACGCGGCTAAGCCAAACTTTAAACGCTCTACTACACACTCCAAATCGGATCAGATCATAGCATAAATTGCGCCGCCCTGTTTATTCAGGGCGGCGTTTTTCGTGCGGAATCCAGGTGCAATCCTGACGCCCCGCCCCCAATGTTTCCGCGCCACCAACAGTCATAAAGAGTCATTAGTTTCAACCAATTTGGAACAAACAAAAAACACACAGGTCAGGCAACCCTACGTCAAGTAACGAGTAAGTCTAGTTTAGGTACGTGTCATGAAATCATTATTTGCGCTCGCAGCAACGCTGACTCTCGCTGCATCAATGGCTCAAGCGGCAACCATCAGCACCATTGATACAATCGATGACGCCACGCGCGATCATTTTTACGGATTTGAAGACCTGCCAAGCACCGGCAGTTTCGGTGCAACAACGGGGTCAACGACAACCGGTGACAACATTACTGTCACTCAGGTGAATGGCGAAACGAACGACATCTGGACCACTTACTTGCCCGGCGGTGGCGAAGGTGCACGCGCCTGGTACGCCAATGGCGGCGACTTTGGCTATACAGCCATCAAAACTGCCGACGGGTCTGACCTGGACGCGTTGGGATTGCTGATCGGCAGTGGCTACAACTCTGATACCACCGGACATTATAGCCTGCGCCTTGACGGGTCCGAAGTTTCTTCGGGATCGTTTGTCAACAGCGGGACGTTGTCCTATCTCAGCTTCAGCGGCGCACGATTTGATGAGATCTACCTGCTCGCAACGCTCTCATCTTCGTTTTCCTCCTTTGGCGACGGAACCTTCAACGCTTTGGCAGTCGACGCGATCGAGGTCAGCCTCGCCAGCGAGATCAGCTTCTCGAGCCCAACACCGATCCCATTGCCAGCGGGCGGCCTGCTGCTTTTGTCTGGCCTTGTCGGAATAGGCGTGATGCGCCGCTTCAAACGCGGCTAAGCCAAACCCCACACACTCCACCACTTACCAAACAGGCGTTTCCTTCGAAGCGCTTGTTTTGCGTTCTGACCCCATTCCCACTGCACCTTCGCGCCCATCTTTTGCAAATTGAACGCAGGCGACTTTATCTTGTGAACATCCGATACCCAAAACGGGCCTTAAATTGCGGTCCATTCCTCAGGTGACATTGGGGATTGGGCCCGTCTTTCTTCACCAAAAGACTAGAAAGATCAGCGACGACATGTCACTCTGCCGCATTATATCTGGGAAAAGGGAACCGAACCATGCCGCAATTGAAATCCGTATATCTTGCTGCAGTCTTGGGAATTGCGGCGATGTCGCCCGCCATTGCTGCGACCTGCGGAAATGATGGCAACGGCTTTTCCGCATGGAAAAACGAATTCGCAGCCGAAGCCCGCAAAGCCGGGATTAAGAAACGTGGCCTCGAGGCTTTGGCCTCTGCACAATACGCAACCCGCACCATTGCGGCAGACCGCAACCAGAAATCATTTAAATACAGCCTAGACAAATTCATGCAGGTGCGTGGCGCAAACACCATTGTCGCCCAAGCCCGCAAACGCAAAGCACGCAACCCCAATTTCTACGCCTCCCTTGAACGCCAATACGGCGTGCCATCCGGCGTGCTTTTGGCCATTCACGGAATGGAAACGGCATTTGGCGGCTTTATGGGCGACAGCTCGGTTGTCTCGGCCATTGTCACCTTGACCTATGACTGCCGCCGCTCGGACTTCTTTCGCCCCCATGCCATCGGCGCTCTAAGGTTGGTCGACCAGGGCTCCATCACCGCACAAACCAAAGGCGCACGCCACGGCGAATTGGGACATACACAATTCCTGCCCGGCAATGCGTTGAAATACGGCGTTGATGCAAATGGCGACGGACGTGTGGATTTCTATTCCGAAGCGGACGCACTGGCCTCCACTGCCAACTATTTGCGCGGTAAAGGATGGAAAACCGGTAAAGGCTATCAGGAAGGCCAGCCGAACTTTGCAGCCATCAAAGCATGGAACGCGGCGGGCGTTTATCAAAAGGCGATTGCCATCATGGCCGCCAAAATAGACTCATGACGCTACGTCATCTTTCACTGGAAAAACCATTGTTAGAATAACCGATTTGTGAGTTCGAATTCTAACTCCTTAAAAACAAAACGCATTCGCTGTGAACATCGGCGAATGCGTTTATTTTTGGGTTAAACCAACCTTAACTTTTCAAAGTCAGGTCGTTTTCGCGCCACATTCTCCCGACAAAAGAGCGTTGGGACAACAGAGTAGTGACGAGTATGAAACAGCAACCGCCGACCGTTTTTGTGGCTCTAATGCTTGCGCCAAATCAAGCTGATCTCTTCGATGAAATCGAAGCAGAGGCCACCGACATCCTTAGCAATCGCGCCGCCTCCCACGAGGCACGACATGCTCAAAGAGACGATCTGGTGATGTTGGATCGTGATAACTTGCGCCTTGGCTTGGGTTGGGCGACACTCCCCTCGGGTGACGCTTTAACCCTTGCCATTGGTGCCCCCCCTAACGCTGCGCTTAGCGACAAAGACGCGCGTGACGCCGCCGCATTGTTGCGGGACGTGGCTCAATGCGCCGAAGCATTATTTGATGTGAACCAAACACTGTGGCAAGTGGCGCAAATCCCGCTCTCCGCAAAAAGTATGGATGACCACACAACACGCTTGGCCTTGTTCGATCCTGATGCACAATACGCTTCCGACTTGATCTTTATCGAAGCCAGCGCGTCCCAATACCGGGCTCCCGCCAACGACGCCGATACAAACCATGTCGATGTCTTGTCCGAACTGCGCCAGATTATCGGAGGCCACGAACGCCCTAGCTGGGCCTTGAAAGCCTCTGCCTTGGCCATGTCCACGGCCTTTGCCCTGGTGGCTCCACCGGTCGGCATTGCCATGTTGACCTACACCGCTTTGCGCCAAAGCGAAGATATCTTTGGATCAGACCTGGAAGCTGGACAGCCCGCCTAAGCGAGCTGAGCCAACACACCTCTTCAATTCTACTCACTGGACTGTCAAAGCCCCGGTTCCATGCAGACCGTCACACAAACCTGACCCAATCGTCACGGTTGGTCCAGAACGAGAAAAGCGGACGCTGGCGTGGCTCGCAGCTAAGGTCTACGGCGGACCTAAATTACCGATCTTAAGTGCCGTAGCAAAAGACTACTTTCAGAAACTGGAAAATAACTCCCAAAATTAGGGCCGATAGCCCCTATCAAGGCTATGTCATGTCGTCAGAGAGTATTTGCCTGATGGATCATTTCGACTAGCTCACCAATCTTGTCCCGTAGGTCCAATACATCCAACTCAGCGGGTTTGTCGCAGATTATCGCCGCCGCGCCAACTTTGTCACCGTTTTTGTAAGTCATTAATCTACCCGCATTTTTGGGGTCTGCTCTAAAAAAGAAGAAAGCATGGTCGTATTGTCCAGTCTTACCGGCTTTCTTGTATAATCGCGGGTGGAGTGTTTTCAAAGCCGACTGAAGCTCATCCCCATCAACGTAATTCTCAATTTCACGACCAGCGGTCACCCATACAACACCTGCTCCTTCGCTCATCTCTTTTACAATCCGCTGCACGTGCGGTTTGAATTCACCGTCATCATCTCCCTTATCGCTGTCGAGCACTATTGCCATGTGCCTGTTCAGCTTTCGCAGGGCGATAAATTCGTTCAATGCATCATCTGATGCGCTGAGGTGGCTGATAAGCCCACCGCCATAGAACATGATTGTGTAATGGATACCTTCTTCTAACCGATCATCTGTCGTGTTGATCCAATGATTTAGGTATGTTCTGTCAGAGGGACCTTCGACCCAAATAACGGAGTTCGTTTGCAAAATGTCCGACGCCTGATAACCAAGGTCGTCCAGGATTTTCCCACGACCTTCAGCAGTGACTACTGCGTGAATTTGGGTTTTCTGGCCATCATTCGTGACGTGGAATACGTTAGCGTCTGGCGTGTCGACAAACGCCGATGAGTGAGTCGCTATGAAATATTGGCTTGACGTGTTGTCCCTAAGGTAATTGATTAATTTTCTTTGGAGCAATGGGTGCAAGTGAATTTCAGGTTCTTCAAGACACATTATGCTATTGTCGTAGATCGTGCAAAAAGCAGCGATTAAAATGACTTCGTGAATACCGGTGCCGAGAGAGGCAAGTGGAAGCACCTTGTTATCCATGTGTACAAGCAGATGCTCTCGACCACTTGGGACCTCAAGGGTTGCATCAGATTTGCCTGTGACGGTTCTGAGAAAGTTTGTGATACGTTTGAACTTCTCCCGATCTTCCTGTTTGTCCCAAGCAGGATTTTGCAGAGTGGCGAGGTGGTCAATCAAGCCGCGACCACTTAGGTCTTCAAAGCTCTCTCCCGCGAGCCCGAGTGTGCGTTTTGCAGGGATCAAGTGGACGGACGGTAGACAGGGAACAGCAGCCTTAGCTAAAAATCCAATCGTTTCTGGAAACCTGCTTCCTTTAAAACCACTTCCCCTCTGACGAGTTAATCTCTGCCAAAGATTCTGCCACTCAAAGTCCCAAATCTTAGCATCTTCTGCCGTCCCGGTATGAAGTAATTCCCAGCCTTTAATGCTAGAGACTGGTGTTACCCAAATCTGATCAAGACGGCTTAGTTAGTCCAAAACAGTTGCAACCTGATCTTCTGGTTTTCTACCAATCTGTTGGCGCCCAACGCTTAACTTCTGTTCATTGCTCACCAAGATTTGTTGCAATAGGCCTTGCTTACTTTTGCCAAGCGCCACGAAAAAACGACCGGACTTTTCGCCTCGATGTTCTTCCAGCCCGTCCAGTGTCTTGGACATATTTCCATCCGCAACAGACCTTAGGTGGGATGCCAGAAGGTTAAGGAAAATTGATTTTCCAGAATTGTTTGCACCAATGAAAAAGTTCATTTTCGAAAAAGGGGCGACGTACTGGATTTCTTCACCGATGCCGCGATAGTAGCGAACAGCTACACCATCCAAGAATACGTCCATTTTTTTGAAATCCCTTAACCTTCGGTTGAGTTCGTATACTTTTCCCTCGGCCAATCCAATAGGTGGTTAGAGTGTCTGCATTTGCTGCATTTTACGGCCAATGGGGCATTTGAAAAGCGGTCATTGGCGGCAGAGGCAGCAAGGGTCACTTTGTTCCGTGAAGCTGACATTAGAATAGGTTTCGGAGAAGGATCAGTTTGGGTCAGAATTGTTTGACGTTTGGATCTATGTCGACTGACGCGGCTATTTAATCTGAGTCAAAAACGCGGTTGCATCGAGTTCAAGGTGCTATGCTTTACAACCCGGCACGTTCTCACGCGCAAAGACATAGGTGTGAATGATAAAGACAACAGCACGACTGTCGGGCAGCCGTACCAAAGTCTGTCGTTCCGTTCGAAAGAAATTCGCCGCCTCGCCCCTTTCGGGCACCACGCGCGTGTCGGTTTCCGAACGCGGTTGGTGCAAATCCGCGTCCACATACCACAACCGATTGAAACGCCACACAGGCCGCCCCACCTGCACCCCATCAAACAATCGCTGCACGCGGCGCGCGATGTTGTCGTCATATACGTCAACCGGCTCGTGAATGCCGATCAATGAACGCCCGATCTTTTCCTTTAGGGTCCAAGAGGCCGGAAAACACAAAACGGCTCCGGTCATGACGTGTTCATTTTGTGGGCCTTTGTCGAGAATACAAAAATCTTCCTGACAGATACGACCCAGCGTCGCCAATGGATCTGTAACGTCAATCGGTTCCAAATACCCGTCAGGGCACGCCACTGTATCAGACGTGACCGTGTACCCCAACGCAGGCAACCGCATCAGAACCAACTGCCACAATTCCAGCGCCGCCGCCCGCCCCTCTGGCAACAGTTGCAGCACATCGTCACGACGTTCAGTCAGCAACCTGCGCCGCTCGCTCATCTGCCCGGAAAAGGCATCGTCCACATGCAAAATATCGCCCTTGACCGGCGCAATCCCCGGCAAACCCCGCGCAATTTCCATGTCAGGTGGAAAAATCTCCTGCAACACCGGTTTCATTAACAAAATGGCCTCTCAATGGACGGTACTCTGCCAGAAAGAAGCCGCATTTTTCAGGCCAAATGCAAGTATTGTTTCACTGAGAGTTTTCATATGTCGGCTTTGCCTAAATCCCCTTTGCAAGTTGCCCTTCTTTTTGACAACGCGACTCTTTTTGACGCAAACGCTCCTGACTGGGATGCATTCGCCAAGACCTTGAATACGCATTTGCAAGGCATCACAGCCCCGTTCAAGGTGCTGCCTGGCATGACCAACGACACTCTGGCGACATTCGGCAACAACGTCCTGCATGTGACGCTCGAACGCATGAGCCAGCCTCTGGCCATGGATGGGTTTGCCCCGGTTCTGTCCCAGCCCTATTATCAAAAGATGCACCCCGAATTGGTCGAAGCGGTGGAAGAACACCAGCGCGCCATTCTGGTAGGCGTCGGATTGGGAAGTATTCCCTTTCCGCTGGATCATCCGCTCATCCAAGAACTTGGCATGTCCGACGATCTTGGCGGTGCGCAAGATCAGGACATGTTCGAACGTCGCCTGCGCGTGACACAAGCGGCGGCCTTGACCGCGATGCAACCCTTGATGCCAAGCGTTGTCCATTGGGGCCAATCAGATCAGCTTCTCTTTGGCGCGCAATTCGAACCGCTGGCCAAACAGCACTTCCCCCTGCCCTTGTTTGTGCATCCCGGCTTTCACAGTTCTGGACGCAAAGAAAAAGACAGCTATATGACCGGGGTCAACGCATATGGGGCCTGCCACCTTGTCGGCAAACATGTCGAATTTTCCGAAGACGCGCAGCCTATGGCGGACAGCTATGCGTCCTGTCTGGCCTATATCGCCTATGCCCGCTCGCTTGGGCATCATTTGCGCGACGGTGAAACATTCTCGATTTGCGAACATGGCGCCACGATTTCCGTCCTGAACCTTCCCCCGACGGCCCAACACCCGCAAGGCGTCGTGCGCCTTGTCCGAATGGACACCGACGGAACCCCCGCCCCCCGAAATTCCGCCGCCGCACATAACGGCTCACAGAACGGACAGCCTCCAACCGGTACTGGAAAACCACGTCTCGGCTCGCTCCTGCTGCGTTTTGGAACGTTGGTGCCCTTTATGGTTCTGGGTTATTTTGTCTTCACCATGTCCGCCAAAGTCCCGAAGCACTTCATGCCAGTCAGCACCGGTTTAGAGGTGGAACAAATCGACGCTCTGCCCAACGGCCACAATCTGGCAACACCCGCCTCAAACGGCGCAATTGACGAAGATCTAGAACTCAGCAGCCGTGACAGCCAGTCCTTGCTGTGACACGCTCGCAAAATCCCGCAAGACAACGACTGTGGAACGACGCGCATTTTTGACCTGATGCGGTGGATTTTCTGGCGCCTATCAATGGGCGGCGCCCGGCAACACGGGTCCAAACGTCAAGCCATTCCGCCCCAAGGCTGTATGCAATGCAAATTACACAGGCCGAAGCAAAAAAGAGACCTCAGCGGAACCTTCTGCCAGCCACAGACCGTCACGATAGCAATTCCTGCGATGTCAAAACACAGTATGGCGACGAAAATCGGCGCCAAGTGCCCAGTTGGCGGTCCTTCCAAAGACTCAACCAACTCTAAAAACAATTGAAGGAGCGAGTTCCATCGCAAAATATCGGCGCATCATCGTCATTATGTGCCGCCCATTCTCAATTCAAAATGCACGTAAAGTGGCAGATGGATTACAACCGGGCATCCACTCAAATCTGGATGCTGGGTCAAGATTTCAGGTGGTGTCACTTTTTTCGGGACTTACGGATCGCGGACCAATGCGCAGCGCAAGAACAAGCAACATGGCTGCGACGATGGATAGCCAGCTCAAATTTTCTCCGAACAAAACGAATCCGAGGGCCGCTGCAAACAGCATCGAGATGTAATTGGCTTGGGCTACATAACTCGCCCCGTTATCCCGTGCAAGCTTGAGATAGACCAGCAGAGCAAGGGCCTCGCAACTGATAATAGACAAAATAGCAGGCGTTTTTCGCCCTGCTGTTGCCCATTAGGAAATTCCACCAGTCGCGGCTCCAATGGTAAGTGCGCTGACGCCAACAATGACGGCTTGAGCATTTGCGACATGCACGGCGTCCGGTGATTTCGGCCAACGCGATGCTATGAAGATCGTATTGGCCGCATACACCACCGGTACGGAAAATCCGATTGCTATCCATTTCATATCGACATTGATGTTTTGACCCACGCCGCGTGCGTCTATCGCAATCAGAATAGCCGTCAGAAAACCAAGTGCGATTGCCATTACCTGCTTTCTTTCAGGATGCTCAACACCAAGAATTGACGCAAACAGGATCGTAAGAACTGGCATTGTCGAAATGATCACGACGAAAAGAAAGACTGGGAGACGCGGTCCCACGACGTTTTCAAGTGCGAAGGGTAAAATGAACCCAAATATGCCGCTGAGCAGGTAAAAGATCAGCGCGCTCCTGTCCAATGGTGGCCATGATCGCCGCGCTATCGAGACCAGTGTAAACGCCAAAGCAATCCCCAGCACCGCGACAGATATCGTGACATGCAAGGGGATGCCAGACAAGCCTGCGGCTTTGATCGCGGCCAACCGAGCGCTCCAAAGAAACCCCAGAAGAATGAGTAGTGTCAGTCGCATTGTCTACCGAAAGAACGTGATTTTTGGATACGACGACGAGCTTTCGGTGTGAAAGCTCGTTCATTTTCCTCATGCTGGCTAGGTTATTTCGAAGCTGGGGTCAAACGGGCCTGTGTTCGTGATACAATGATCGACCAGTTTCTTGAAGCGGAGTTTCGCTTCATCGCAGAAATTCCGCAAAATGGGCTCACAGCCGTCCTTCGCCGCGACTTGCGCGAGGATCAACAACACCGACTTTCTACGTTTGGGTCAGCTTTTGACGCAAAGATCCAAGTCACGCAACACGGGTCCAAACGTCAAGCCTTACTGACCCAACCCTAACATTCATCGAGACCTCGACCATGGTCCGCAGCGCGGGACTTTTCTGCCATTCGATCTTCAAATTACCCTGCCAGATGGTGACAAGCCCATCGCCTCGCAAAGCACCGCGTGAACATCCCAACGTTTGAGTTCCTTCGCGTCATCTACAGGCCTGCTCGAATCGTAATCTGAGGATACGACGAAAGGGTCTGCGCGTAGCGATAGAAGATGGCGAACAACTTCCACAGACGACCAAGCAGCGGGGGCGTGCAATGCAGTGTAGTCCAAGGAAAGTCGTTGATTTACATCCGCGCCAGCTTTCACGATCATATCGATCATGTTGATTGTGAGCGTTGCAGCTTCGGATGGTTCCAATTTCTCATAGATCCAAATTGTGCAGTCAATTTCGAGTTGTAACGCGGTCTTTAAAGCTGAGAAACCGCTATCCAAATAGCTGACTTCGACACCTTTGCTAAGAACCCAATCTACTGATTTCAGATTACCGGTACTTATCGCACTTGTTAGCCATCTCTCTTCGGTCCACGGGTCCACTCCGTGCGGGAAATCGCTTTCGCTTGCCAATCTATCAAGAGTTTGAATGTCTGCGTGCAAGAACGCTTCCCACGCTGCTTCAAATTCTGGGAAGTCTTCATCTTTAAACAAATTTATGGTCCACAGTTGTGCATGCAAATTGGAAAGTTCTAACACGACACTACCAAATTTATCGCACGTGACCAGTGAACACAAAGGGCACACAGCCGCGACTTGCGCGAAGATCAACCACACCGATTTTCTACGACTGGCTCAGTTTTTGACGCAAAGGTCAAAGTCGTGTGACGGTCTATAGTGACAAAGCCTCGATCGCAGACAACGCCCCTTTGGCAGGCTGTGCGACATTTCCAAATGCCACATATCTCGCCGCACCACCGCTTGACATCACACTCAGAACGCAAGCCACACATCCCAAAATCATGTGCGCCAAAGGCGCTCAATGTGACAGCGTTTACCGCCAACATTCAATTCGACAGCGCTTTGGCTTTCTCAAATTCAGGCAGGAACCGTTGTTCGAAATCCGATCCAACCAATGGCCCGATAAAGCGGTACATGATCCGCCCCTCGCCGTCCAAAATGAACGTCTCGGGTGGGGCTGTGACGCCCCAATCAAAGGCGGAACGCCCTTCGGGGTCAAACGGCACGGCCACAAATGGGCTGTCCGCTTCTTGCAGATAGGCGCTTGCGTCGCCCACCTGATCGCGGAAATTCACGCCGATGATTGGCACGCCTTGTGCTTCTAATTCCAACAGGACGGGATGTTCGGCCCGACAAGGCGGGCACCAAGACGCCCAGAAATTGACCAAGGTCACCTCGCCGCGCGCGAAATCCGCAGGCAAGGCACCGGCGTGTCCGTCCAACGCGGCATCCGTCATCGGCGGGGCCAATTGCCCCAAACGCGCGGTTTCAAGCGTGTCTTCGCTAAACATGCCAATCCCGGCCATCGCAACAAATCCGGCGAACACCACAGGCGGCAGCAGCATAAGCGGTTTAATCGCCATGGTTTGTTCTTTCCTCGACCGATTGCAATTGCGCACGCACGCGGCGCCCTTTGATCAGGCTCAACACCACAATCCCCAGCATCAGCGCGATTGTCACGGCATAGGCCGATAAAACCGTGTCTGCGTATTTTCCCAGATCAGGCATGTTGCACCTCTCGCGCGATCAAAGCCCGTGTGCGGCGCAGGCGAATTTCCGTTCCCGTGCGGTATAAAACCAGCGCGAAAAACAGCAGCACAAACCCGGCAATACAAAACAAAAGCGGTTGGTAAAACACATCCGCCACGTTCTTTTCTTCGTCCAGACTCAGGGACGCGCCTTGATGCAATCCTTGGTTCCAGAACAACACGGCATAGCGGCTGAGGATCGCGAAAACAGATCCCACCATACACAGCACAGATGTCAGGTCTGCCGCCGTGTCAGGGTCTTCAGTCGCAGCCCAAAGCGCCATGTATCCAATGTAGAACAGGAACAGGATCAAGAACGACGTCAGGCGCGGATCCCACGCCCACCACGTGCCCCACATCGGCTGGCCCCAAATCGCCCCGGTGAACAGCGCGATTAACGTCATGACAAGGCCAACAGGTGCTGCGGCCTTGGCCGCCAGCGCGCTGACATGGTGACGCCGCACCAACCAGATCAAAGACGCAACCAGCATCATGATCCACGCATTGATCGCCATCAAAGCAGATGGGACGTGGATATAAATGATCTTGACCGTTGACCCTTGCCGGAAATCATCCGGCGTGAAAAAGAAGCCCCAGACAAGGCCGACGATCAGGCACAGACCGGCCCCCCAGGCGAACCAAGGTGTCACGCGTTCAGAGACGCGTAGAAACTTGACCGGATTTGCATATTCCCAAATAGACATGGCGATGATGTAAGCGTTTCCGCTCCCCCTCTCAATCCAAATCCGCGTTACCGCAGATTGATCCTTAACGCGGCTGCACTGGCAAAAGGCATCAAGGCGACAACACCCGCCGTAATGCCTGCCAAAAACAGCATTGGTGTGCCCGTTTCCAACCCATCTGCACCGCGCCGCGCCGCCTCTGCACCAAAGATCAACGTAGGGACATAAAGCGGCAAAACCAGCATCGATAACAACAGCCCGCCGCGTTTCAGCCCCACGGTCAACGCCGCGCCAAACGTGCCAATGACCGACAAAGCCGGTGTGCCCAGCAACAAGGACAGCGTCAGTGGCCCAAATGCCGGGGATGGCAGGTTCAGCAATACACCTAAAATCGGGGCCACAAGAACCAGCGGCAACCCCGTGGTCAACCAATGCGCCAGCGCTTTTACACTCAGCGCCGCCTCAAGCGGCAAAGGGGACGTCGCCAACACATCCAAGGTGCCGTCTTCCCAATCCAGCGCCAGCACCCGGTCCAGCGACAACAGGCACGCCAACAACGCACCCAGCCATAAAACACCCGCAGCGATTTGCCCCAACAGATCCGACTGTGGCCCAACGCTAAACGGCACCAGAACCACAACGATCAGGAAAAACGCGAGCGCCAACCCGAATCCGCCCCCGGCCCGAAACGCCAGCCGTAAATCCCGCAGCAACAGCGCCTTCATAAAAACGCCTCGTCACTGGATCCAACCCGCGTATCAAGACGTGCACGATACGGCGTCACGTCAAAATCACGTGCGCCCTCAAGCCCCAGCGCGATATGCGTGGCCAAAACGGCTGCGCCGCCCGCCTCAAGATGCTGGCCCACGGCCGCTGCGAATAGCTGCACAGATGCGGTGTCCAATGATACGGTCGGCTCGTCCAATATCCAGATCGCCCGCCCCGTCACCATCAATCGCGCCAAACCCAAACGGCGCTTTTGACCCGCCGACAATTGCCCCGCATAACGATCCACCAGAGGGATCAAATCAAACGCACCAAGGGCTGCATCAATGCCGCCCTGAAAGCCGAACACATCCGCCCAGAATTCCAGATTCTCGCGCACACTCAGCATGGATTTCAAACCATCCGAATGCCCAGCATAGGCAATCTGATCCTCGGCTCCCGAAATGTCCCCTGAAATCGCCGGCTGCAGCCCGGCCACACTGCGCAACAACGTGGTCTTTCCCGACCCGTTTGGCCCGCGCAACACCAACGCCTGCCCGCGCTCGACTGCAAAGGTCACGCCGCTTAACACAGGCACGCCCCCACGGGCCACGGCAAGATCCGTTACGCTTAACATGTCACAGACCTAACCCATTCCCCAAACGCGCAAAAGGTCCCGTCACACAGGTAGCATCGCCAAAGCGATCCGACGCCCTTCGCTCAACAACACGTTATAGGTGCGCGCAGCAGCAGGCGATGACATCACCTCAACCCCCATACCTTCCGCCTCAAGCGCATCGCGCAACGCGGTGGGAATATGGGCGATCTCTGCCCCCGTCCCGATGAACAAAACATCGATATGCCCGACCAACGCTTTCAACGTCGCAACATCATCGTAACCAGCCCAAGATTGCGTCCTACCGGGTCCGGTCAACACCGGCCCCTCAATGACCTGCCCTGCAATGCGGAAGAACCCCGGCCCATAGCCTTCGACCGGGTTCACATCGCTAAAGCTCACTTCGTTCAGTTGCATACCTTGCTTTCCTCTCAGCCGTCCCAGAACGGCAAACCAGACAGGCCCGACGCCGCAATAATGGCATAGGCCACGCCCCGGTATAAACGTTCATACCCCGGTTTGAAAATCGCCGCCCCCGCCAGATTGCCGATTGCGTTGGGCACCGCCAGCAATACACCAATCCAAAGCGGAGCCAACTCGATCCGCCCCATCACCAGCATCATCCCCATCAGAACAATGTCAAAGCCCAGCAAATACAGCGTCGTCGTCGCCCGAACCACCGCCGCAGGCAACCCGCTGGCCATATACAGCAAAATGACCGGCGGCCCCGGAATACCAGAGGCCCCGCCAAGCACGCCACCAAAGACGCCCGCTCCCGTCACAACGGTCGGGGACATGGGGCCTTGATACCGCACGCCCGCGATCAAAATGACCAACAGAACCAAGCTGACGATCGACACGATATAGCGAAACACCTCAGGCGCGACAGAAAACAACAGCGCCAACCCAATCGGCAGCCCCACCAGCAATCCCACCATCAGGCGGCGCAAATCAGGTAAATGCACATCCTTGACCGCTTTGGGGGCGATCATCATCGGGCCAAAAATGTCGAAAATAACAACTGTGATGACAGCCCAGACCGGTGACAGGATCTGCGTTGCCACCGGCAGATATATCAGCGACGTGCCGAACCCGGCAAAGCCGCGCACCAAACCGGCTACAAACGTCGCTGCAATCAACCAAAACAGCCCCGGCGTTGTCCACGCCGAGGCCAGTCCGTCAAGCATCTATGTTCCCGTATTGACCACCAGCATCCAAATCTTTCTTGGACCAGTCGCGTTTGACACCCAACCAAAGCAGAATGGTTGATGCCACAAAGACCGACGAATACGTCCCGACAATCACGCCCCAGATCATCGCAAAGACAAATCCTCGGATCACATCGCCACCCAGCACATACAGCGAAATCAGCGCCAGCAAGGTGGTGACAGATGTCATCAATGTCCGGCTTAGGGTTTCGTTGATCGACACGTTCAGAACTTCGGACAATGGCCGTTTCTTATACTTGCGCAGGTTTTCCCGCACACGGTCAAACACAACCACCGTATCGTTCAGCGAATAGCCCACAATCGTCAGCAGGGCTGCGATAATCGCCAGATCGAATTTGATCTGCAATTCCGAGAAAACACCGATGGTCAGAATAACGTCATGCACAAGGGCCGCAACAGCGCCCAAGGCGAACTGCCATTCAAAGCGCAACCAGATGTAAATCAGAACCGCCCCAATCGCGAGGATAACAGCAATCGCCGCCGTCTGAATCAATTCACCAGACACAGTTGGACCGACGGAATCGACCGCAACAAACTCGATGTCGGGAACCGCGACCGCCATCGCTTCTTTAACGTTCTCAATCGTATCTGCCGAAATCGCTTCTTGGCCCTCTTGCGCTTGAATGCTGATCGTGGCGACGTTTTGGTCGGCCCTAAATGTGGGATCACGGACTTCGATGATCGACACATCACCCAATTCAAGCGGCGCAAGTGTGGCCCGATACAACCCAATATCGATGGCTTCTGTACTTTGGGTCCGAACCGTTGTTCCACCCCGGAAATCAATACCGAAATTCAAGCCTTGGATCATGAAGCTGGCAAAACCAATCATAATCATTAGGGCGGACAGACCCAGCCAAATCTTCCAACGTCCGAAGAAATCGAAATTTGTGCCTTGTTTGATCAAACGCAAACGCATGTCAGACCTCAATCGTTTCTGGACGGCGTCGTTCATACCAAATGATAATCATCAGACGCGTGACAAAGATGGCCGTGAACACCGATGTCATGATGCCCACACCCAGCGTGATTGCAAATCCCCGCACCGGGCCAGAGCCCATGGCGAACAGGATGACGGCAGTGATGAAAGTCGTGATGTTGGCATCCAGAATGGCGCTCAACGCTTTTTCGTACCCAAGATCGATGGCGCGTGCCGCACCCTTCGATCCACGCAATTCTTCACGTATCCGCTCAAAGATCAGCACGTTGGCATCCACCGCCATACCAACCGTCAGAACAATACCCGCAATACCCGGCAAGGTCAGCGTGGCACCGATCATACTGAGCAGGCCAAAGATCAAACAAACATTGATGATCAGGGCAATATTGGCGAACACGCCAAACACCCCATAGCTCAAGAACATAAAGACCAGCACAGCCGCAAATGCGACGATTGTCGCGATCTTACCTGCGTCGATACTGTCTTGGCCAAGTTGCGGACCAACTGTTTGTTCCGTTTGGAAAATCAACTCCGCAGGCAAAGCACCTGCGCGCAGCAAGATGGCCAGTCTGGTGGATTCTTCGACCGAGAAATTACCCGTGATAATGCCCGACCCGCCCGGAATGTGGCTTTGGATCACAGGGGCGCTGATCACCTCATCATCCAAAACGATGGCGAAAGGCTGGCCAATGTTTTCGGCGGTATAGTCACCAAATTTACGCGCACCCGACGTGTTGAACCGAAAGTTCACTGCAGGTTGCCCGTTTTGATCAAACGTAGGCTGTGCATCGACCAAATCTTCGCCCGTCACAACCGGAGCAGTTTCGATAACGTAATATCGGCCCGGTTCGTCTACGGACGGTAAGATTTTATTGCCAACACCGGGCAATGAATTGGCATCACCTGTGCTGCGCACAACCGGATTGAATGTCAGCTGCGCTGTGGTGCCAATGATTTTTTTCAGCTCTGACGCTGATCCCAGGCCTGGCACCTGGATCAAGATCCGGTACGGACCCTGACGTTGAATGCTCGGCTCGCGCGTGCCCACTTCGTTTACGCGGCGATTGATAATCTCAAGCGATTGCTGAACCGTCCGATCATCCGAGGCAATGCGTTCTGCTTCCGACAATGTGACTGAAAACACATTCCCTGTGGCGCTGACCTCAATGTCTGTTGTCGCAATGCCCGTCAGGCTGTGGACCGGTTGCGCCAAAGCGCGGATCGCAGCCAGCACCTCTGGCATTTTGCTTTCGTCCTGAATGCGTGCCCGGATTTCGTCAGGCCGCGCATTTGGATCACGTCGCAGTGGCGAAATTTCCCGTACCGTGTCGCGCACTTCTGGCCACATCGCCAACATGCGGTTTTCGTACACATCCTCGACCTTCACCTCGGCCAGCAGCTGTACACCGCCCCGCAGATCAAGCCCGAGATTTACCAAACCCGACGGCAAAAACGACGGCCACTCCGCCAGTAATGCCTGATTTTCAGGGGTATCCTCACCGATCTCAATCGCCTGAGCCGCGTCATTATGCGTCTCAACCCGCGAATAAAACCCGTTCGGAAGCGCCAAGAGCAACCCCAGCGCACATGTCGCCCAGATCAGAACTCGCTTCCACGCCGCAATCTGAAGCATTTACTTTGCCGGCTCAGTTTTCGACAAAACCGCCGAAATTGTATTCTGCACAACGCGCACCTTCACGCCCTCTGCCACCTCGACTTCGATCTCATTGTCTTCCTTGACCTTGACGACCTTGCCGATCAGGCCCCCCTGCGTCACGACGCGATCGCCCTTACGCAAGCCTGCGACCATCGTCTGATGGTCCTTCATTTTCTTCTGCTGGGGTCTGATCAACAGGAAATACATGATCCCAAAGATCAGAATGAGCGGGATGAATTGTGCAATTGCGTCCATCGGAACCGTGTGCCTACTACTTGTGGATAGTTGAGATCGATAATCGACATAGGCGCTCACATCCTCGCGCGCAACCACAAACGCCGCTTGGCCCCGTCAGGATTTCTAGAGTATCACGACCAGATGCACATATTACCCGTCCTTTGCCTCACCGTCGCGGCCCTTTTGGCCACCCCGCATCGCCTCATCGGCACCGAAGCCCTGCCCGTCCTGCCCCCCGATCACCTCTCCGACTGGCCCGCCATTGGCCGCGTCAACCGCGCCGACTTTGACACCCGTGGCTTTTGCACCGGCACCCTGATCACCCCCGACATCGTCCTGACGGCGGCCCATTGCACCCCGACCGAGATCACGCTCGACCCCGATCGCCCCGAAAACACGCGCCATATCTTTGTCGCCGGTTGGCTGCGCGACACCAATCGCGGCTTTCGCAACATCATCGGCGGCGCCCGCCACCCCGCCTACGGGCTTGGCGGCAAACACGATCCGCGCTTTGACATCGGCCTGCTGTTTCTGGACACACCCTTCGACGACATCGCCCCCATGGCACTCCAAAACCCCCCGTTTCAGCCCCAGCTCACCTCAGTCGCCATGATCGGCTACCACCAACGCCGCCCCTTTGCGCTGTCAGGCAATCTCGACTGCCCCGTGCTGCGCTTTACCGACAAAGTCGCGCGGGTCGGCTGCCCTGTGGTGTCGGGCAATTCCGGCGGCCCAGTGTTGCAACAAACACCGGACGGAGCATGGGAGATCGTCGCCGTCGTCAGTTCAACAGTGCCCCCTAACGCATTGGTAACACGCCTGAATGACTGGGTCTGGTCCAGCCTGACCCTCCACCCGAACCACACGACTGATCCTGCACAATAAACACCCGCGCGCGATGACGCGTTTCCACCAGCGAAATATCCCAACAAACAGATCGTCCGGGGCAAAATAAGCAGGGAAAAGACGATCCGAGACCACAAACCTCATACTCCGCCCCGTCTGTACAGAAATTGTCTGCGTCCAACAGCCGCCGTTCGTTTGGATCTCGGTGAATGCCGGGTTTGGGCCCAGAGTTACCTTGAGCGCAGGCTCTCATCGCCGAGGAATGGTACGTCGCCGATTTCTTCATGACGGGTGACCCATCTCTCTGCAAGCTCCTCCGAGATGCCCAAGTTCTTTGCTACCTTTTTCACCATCGAGTAGTGGTTGCGCTTTGGGGCCAATAACCGAAGCATTGTCAGGTGCCTCAGTCGAGCCTCTTCGAACTCATTGAAGAACGCCGCGAACTCTGAGATTCCCCCATGAAAATGGTAGGCTAGTGCCTTTCGGATGAACATCTCTTCATGGCCGAGTTCTTGCAGACGAAGGCAGTAGTTCCGCTTACTTTCTCCAACTTCAGGCGGGAGTATGTCATATCGTTCAATGCTCATGAAGCGACCATGGCTACAATGAACAATTTGAGCAACCTCAATTGCCGAAGGTCCGCTTTGTCCGCACAGCAGACACAGATTTTGAAACGGCCAACGCTCAGGCCAAAAGAAACCTTGTCAGAACCTAGATTCAAACTTCAACAGTTCGAATGGCAACAACCCATAGGTTTTAACCGCAACGACCTCGACACGCCGTAGGGCGGGTTTCAACCCGCCGCCGCCGCCGCAACCATCACCGTCACCGCCACGGCCAAACCCCAAATCCCTGCGGCATATCGCCCAAAATTAACCCCGCTTCACCCCCCAAGACCACCCGACATTCTGAAAACCAGCTTTCAACCGCCAAAGCCAGCTTTGGGGGCAAACCCACGTCTCCCCCATGTTCGCCCCGATCTGAAAGCTGGCTTTCGTCGTCGAACGCTGTCTTTCACGCCCGCGCCGTGGCTCTGTGCGGCCATATGGCATCGCATTTGGCCCGGTTAACGTGGCGTGCGCTGGTCCTGCGCAACTGTGCGTTCTATAACCCGCCCGAGTCGTATAACCGACTCGATCAACAACGCATTCTTGGAGAAGACAGATGCATGACATTCGTGCCATCCGGGACAACCCGGACGCCTTTGACGCAGCCCTCGCCCGCCGTGGAGATGCGTCAATGTCATCTCAAATTCTCCAATTGGATCAAGCGCGTAGGGAAAAAATCCTTGCCGCCGAAACCGCGCAAGCCGAGGCAAACAAAGCCGCCAAAGAGGTCGGTGCGGCCAAAGGGCGTGGGGATGAGGACGAATTTCAGCGTCTTCGGGGTTTAGTCTCTGAAAAGAAAGCGGAAATTGGCGTCATGCAGGACGAGGCCAAAGCGCTGGATGCGCAATTGACCGATGTTCTGGCGCGTATTGCCAATGTGCTGGCCGATGACGTTCCAGACGGCGCTGACGAAGACGAAAACGTCGAACTCAAACGCTGGGGTGATCCGCACGAATTTGATTTCGAGGTGAAAGAACACTTTGAAATCAAGGCTGTAGCACCTCTGATGGATTTCGAAACCGCCGCCAAAACCTCCGGCGCGCGCTTCGTGATGCTCAAAGGCAGCGTGGCAAAACTCCACCGTGCCTTGGCGCAGTTCATGTTGGACACGCATACCGACAAAAACGGCCTGACCGAAGTGCAAACCCCCGTCATCGTACGCGACGAAGCCATGTATGGTACTGATAAGCTTCCCAAATTTGGTGATGAGAGTTATCGCCTTGATACCGATCAGTGGCTGATCCCCACCTCCGAAGTGCCCCTGGCCTATTCGGTTGCCGGTGACATTCTGGACGAAAGCGCCCTGCCCATTCGCATGGCCGCCCACACCTTGTGTTTCCGTTCTGAGGCCGGAAGTGCCGGACGCGACACCGCAGGCATGCTGCGCCAACACCAATTCGAGAAAGTCGAAATGGTGTCCGTCACCCATCCCGACGCGTCAGAAGACGAACAAAAACGGATGCTTGGTTGTGCCGAGGGTATTCTGGAAGCCCTTGATATTCCTTACAGAACTCTGGTTCTATGTTCAGGGGATACTGGCTTTGGCGCACGACGCACCTTTGATATCGAAGCGTGGCTGCCCGGTCAGAATACCTATCGCGAGGTCAGCTCGGTTTCGACCACAGGCGACTTTCAAGCCCGCCGGATGAACGCTAGGTTCAAGCCCGCAGATGGGGGCAAGCCGCAGTTCGTGCACACCCTCAACGGGTCTGGCTTGGCCGTGGGCCGTTGCCTGATCGCCGTGCTTGAAAACGGCCAACAAGCGGACGGATCAGTACACCTGCCCGCAGCGCTTGCCCCCTATCTTGGTGGCAAATCAAAGCTGAGCGCCGACGGCACCCTGACCTGATCAGGTAAACCGACTAAAGAAACGCGCCAAACTGCCGGGACGATACGATGTGTCGTCCCGCAAGCGGGATTTGGTCGACTCGTGCAAGTCCGCCTCAAGCGATGGCCCTTGCCGCCACCCCATCAGGCTTTGAGCGACCTCATAGAGCCCACCTGGGTTGGTCAAACGCTCTGTCGTTGTATTGTGATCCGCGCCGTCCGTAGTCGGATGTGCACCAGACCGAAACCGCAAATTGGGTGCCCCTTCTGCGACCCACGCCAATGTGTATTTCGACAACGCATCCAATTCAGCGCTGCCCCCAATGATGGCATGATCGCCGACAAACCACTTTTCTTGATAAGGCGATTGGCCGTCTGATGTGTCAGCCTCTTGATTGAGCTCGGACACGTTGTGCCACAAGGACGGGACAAAGAACTTACGTTGTTCGTCAGATGCAACCGCATGGCGCGCGGATTTTACCAGACTGGATAATTCCATATCGTGAAATTGGTATTGCGAATTCCAAAGCGTCGCCACGAAACCAAAAACCGCCTTGGGAATGCCGCGTGCGCCAACGGTGTCCCAGACCCCGACATATGCCAAATTGACAATGGGAACCGGGCTTGGTCGGGTCAGGTTTTCAGCGTCCGACGTCGCAAAATGCGGTGACATTTCAATACGTTTGCTTAGGATTTTATCGCTGTCTGGGTGGTTGCGTTCCCCCGTCTTGCGATACAGGCGAAAGGCTTTTCGAACAGCGCGTGGGCTGGTGTCTTTGATGATGCCGCATTTTCGGATCATTCCCGCGACAGACCGGGCCGTGAACGCCCCACGAGAAAACCCAAAGAGGTATATCTCGTCATCTTTTTCGTAGTTTTCAGCAATGAACTTGTAAGCCGCTTTGACTTTCGTGCCCAGACCAAGGCCTGTTGCACCACCTAAATATTTGTTGATGCCGCGCACCAGAAAATTGTCAAACTGCCTTTCGTCATTGACCCCAACACCTGAAAAATAAGCGACTTTTTGATCGTCGCCCGTGTCCAAAGCCAATGCAAGTTCAACCAAATGCGTGGTATCTTTTATGTCCGGGGAATTCCAAGTCCCGTCGCACAGAACAACAATGCGTTTCATTCCGCCCCCCAATAATTTTCCACAACTATAGGGCGCAGAGTACGCAGTGTAGGCCTATCGGTAAAGACGCCTGTAGGTCAGGATTTCCGGGCTTTTATTTTCTTTAGATGTTTTCCAAGAGCGCCAGGGTTCTTTTCACGACGCCCTTTATAGGGGTTTTTATCCCCCTGGCCGCGCATGTTCAGACGAATGGGCGTGCCCGGCATATCAAAGCTGTCGCGTAATCCACCCACCAAATACCGTGAATAGCTTTCCGGCAATTTTTCGGGAAGGCTACACATGACAACAAATCCAGGCGGACGTGTTTTGGCTTGGGTCATATACCGCAGCTTGATCCGTCTGCCTTGTGGCGCTGGCGGTGGGTGTGCTTCGACCATACCTTGAAGCCACCGATTCAGCGTCGCAGTGGGCACCCGACGGTTCCACACATCATGCGCACGCACGATCGCTTCGTGCAGACGGTCCAAACCCCTGCCCGTTTTGGCAGAAACGGTAATCAAGGGCGCGCCTCTCAGCTGAGGCAGCAGTCGATTGAACGCCTCTTTCAAGCCAGAAAGCTTGGCCTGCTTGTCGTCCTCAAGATCCCATTTGTTGACGGCAACAACGACGGCGCGGCCTTCGCGTTCTGCCAGATCAGCGATCCGCAAATCTTGTTGTTCAAAGGGAATGGCCGCGTCCAGCAACACCACCACAACTTCGGCAAATTTGACGGCCCGCAATCCATCAGAAACGCTTAATTTCTCAAGCTTTTCCTGAACCTTGGCCTTTTTACGCATACCTGCCGTATCAAACAGGCGCATCGGAGTGCCGTCCCATTCGATGGGTAAAGAGATCGAATCGCGCGTGATGCCAGCCTCAGGACCCGTCAAAAGGCGGTCTTCGCCAATAATGCGGTTGATCAAAGTTGACTTGCCTGCATTGGGTCGACCAACCACAGCGACTTGCATCGGTTTTTCTTGGGACGGCGCGTCATCATCTTCAACATCGACGTCAATGTCTGGGTCTTCCGTCTCCACATCGAACTGATCCGCGATGGGTTGAAGAACGGAATACAGATCGTTCAGGCCTTCACCATGTTCCGCGCTAAGGCGAATAGGTTCGCCCAATCCTAAACTGAAGGCTTCGATCACACCGGCATCCGCCGCAGACCCTTCGCCCTTGTTGGCCGCCAGTACGACGACATCCGCGCGTTTGCGCAAGATTTCCGCAAATACTTCGTCCGTTGGGGTGACCCCTGCGCGCGCATCGATCATGAACAAGCAGACATCGGCCATGTCGACCGCGCGTTCAGTCAATCGGCGCATGCGGCCTTCTAGGCTGTCGTCTGTCGCTTCTTCCAAGCCTGCGGTGTCGATGACCGTAAAACGCAGGTCAGCCAAGCGTGCCGCGCCCTCACGCAAGTCACGCGTCACGCCGGGTTGGTCGTCGACCAAGGCCAGACGTTTACCGACAAGGCGATTAAAAAGGGTCGATTTGCCCACATTGGGCCGCCCTACGATAGCGAGTGTGAAAGACATGATCGACTCGTGGCCGTTGCAACAAGCTCGGGCCAATAGCAGAGCTTTGTTCTAACGGAAAGCGTGCAATTGCCCTTTACGACCGACAACATACAGAGTTTGCCCCGCAACCACTGGCCGCGTCGTCGCGCCATCAGGTATTTCTGCAGTCCCAACCAAGCTGCCATCTTCGGGGCTAAAGCTGCGCAAAACTCCATCATTTGACGCAACGACAAGGCGTCCACCCGCCAGAATCGGTCCGTGATGGGCAAACACTTCAGCCGCTTTGCGTGGCTTTGGCTTGACGAAATTTGGTAGTGCCTCTCTCCAAATAACGTCGCCTGTTGCCCCATCAAGGCGCAGCAATTGGTTGCGATCACTGACCAAAAAGACAGATCCGCCCACCGGTAAGACTGGGCTGATAGCGCCTTCGCGGGCTGTCCAAACGCGTGCCCCGCTGCCAGCGTTGATCGCCACAGTGCGGCCTGCTTGACTGCCAGCATACAGGACATTGTCTGCCACGACAGGTGCGCCCGTTACATCGTCGATTTTAGAAAGGGATCGCCCTTTGCGTTCGCCCAACACTGAACTGTCCCACCGGCGCAAACCGCCTTGGCGAAAGACAGCCTGCAATTCGCCTGTGCCGAAGGAAAAGACCACAAGATCACCAGCCAAAACTGGAGCCGGCGCGCCCAGCACGTTTGTCACCGATTCTGCAGCACCGATTTGCCAAGCCACGCGACCTGTGTCCGCCTCAATAGCCCAACCAGAACTGTCACCGGCCGTGACATATACCAGATTGTCATGCACCAGCGGCGCGCCAGAGGCCGTAGCGTCCAGATCTTGTTCCCACTTGATCTCACCCGTTGCCGTATCAAGCGCGACAATGCGTCCAAAGCCCGATGTCACAAACAACGTGTCGTCTTGCACGGCAAGACCACCACCAGTTGCGTCACCATCTTTGTCGCGTCCAGGACGAACATCACGCGTCCATGCAACAGATCCATTGACAGAAACTGCTGTGACCTGTGTATTGGCATCCAATGTAAAAATCAGACCATCGCCAACAACCGGATCAGCAGTAATGCGTTCTTTGCGACCGTCGCCAGATCCGATATTCACAGACCACACGCGTGTCAGCGCATTGCCCAGAGACGGATGATCGGTGCGGTATTCAGGGCTTCCTGCAAATTGTCTGGCCGTCGCGTTTACGGTTTGCGCGGGCAGCGCAATTGCCGCCGCAATCGAGCCTTGTTGATCTTGCCCGGCATCTTCATCTGCGACCAAGCGGTTACTCAACACACTATTGATAGACTCTCTTTTGCCCGGAAGAATCTCTTCCTTCTCAGTACAGCCTGCCAAACCAATCGTGGCACATAGCGCAATTAGCCCAAGCTTTTTGCCCTTGTGTCGCTCGTCAATTGCGATCGTCATTCTTTAACCTACCCCACCTTACGCATTTGACTTCAGTTCTCTGCGCTAGCCCCAAAGGCCAGATCTGGTTCTCCACCCAACGCTACAATCACCTGTACGGCTCTTTGTTGCAAGTCCGGCGTCGCCTCAGCGTCTTCTAACAGTCGCTGAAGACGCTCAATCGCTGCGTCCGTCTCGCCTGTTTCGATCTCAATCAGTACGATTTGCTCTTCTGCCAACAACCGCAACGCACCACCTGGCTGCGCCAGCGCCTCGAAACCTGCACGTCGTTCGTCAGCTGGAACCGTATCGCCAGCCCCTGACAAACTTTTGAAGCTCGCGATCTGGCGATACACCATCGGCAGATCGGCGTTATCTTCGATCACTTTCAAGGTCTGACGGCCTGCTTCGATGTTACCTTCATCCATTTGCGCCGCAGCCAAAAGGAAATCCCGCAGTGCTGTTGCGGTCGAACTGCTCGACTCAATCGAGGTCAGAGATTCAATGCGTTCTGAAGCGTTTTGTTGCTCTAGCGCGTTCAGCATTGCGTCCCCGAGGGCCTGCGCTTGCTCACGTTCTTGTCCTGAACGCCATGTTTGCCACGCAGTACCGCCGACAACCAAAACAATGAAAAGAACGCCGATCCAACCATAACGGCGCAAGTGGCCATACAGCTTGTCGCGTCGGACCTCTTCGGTGACTTCTTCGATAAAGCCGTCGGTGTCGCTCATCTTTGCGCCCTAATCTGATCCACCGCCCTGCGGGCCGCGTATGTTTCCATAATCAGGCCAGTGACCTGCAGTTTTCTGACGCACCTTCTAGCCCGCGAATGCGCCAGAGCCAAGGGTGTCAAAGCACAAGGGTGTGTAAAACAGGAGCGTTTCCATCCGCGTCACTTTGGCCGTATTGAAAATAAAACTAAAAAAAAGTAAACTGAACTGGTTAGTTTAGCGATTAACCACCCTATATCTAAGACACTACTGGCTCCGAATTCGGAGCATAACATACCGAGGACAGACCTATGCGGATCGTTCCCGTATTGATGGCGGCAGGTGTCGCTGTTCTACTGTATTTTGTAATTATTGACCGAGACACGTTTATATCCTTTGTCAAAAGCTTACAGGGCACGCCACCTGCAGGCGCAGAAGACACGGAAACAATCGTGACAACCGACGATTCTGCGACGAACGAGCCGTCTGTTGACGACTTGATCAAAGTCGTTGCGCTGAAAAGTTTTGCGCGCCAGATCGACAGTGCGGTTGTCTTGCGAGGTCAAACAGAAGCTGCGCGGCAGGTGGATGTGCGTGCAGAAACCGCTGCCACGGTAACTTCGGAACCACTGCGCAAAGGGTCTTTTGTCAAAGCAGGTACGTTACTGTGCGAATTGGATCCTGGTACCCGACGCGCCATTTTGGCAGAATCCCAAGCACGACAGAACGAAATGGAAGCACGCGCTTTGGAAGCAGAAAGCCGTGTTCCTGAATCGCAGGCCCGTGTGGTCGAGGCGCAAGCCATGCTGGACGAAGCACTGGTCAATCAAAATGCGGCTCAACGCCTTAGCCAAGATGGCTTTGCGACCGAAACGCGCGTGAAGAACGCGGACGCTTCGGTTGCGGCCGCCAAAGCGTCCGTTGAGGCGGCGCGGTCTGGGTTGACTGGCGCCGAATCCGGCATTCGCTCAGCGGCGGCCGCCATTGAAAGTGCTGCAGCTGGAGTTGCTGCGGCTGAAAAGGAAATCGAACGGCTTAAAATTCGCGCCCCATTTGACGGATTGTTGGAAAGCGACACATCCGAACTTGGCAGCTTGCTGCAAGCGGGTGGTTTGTGCGCCACCGTAATCCAATTGGACCCGATCAAATTGGTCGCGTTTGTTCCGGAAACTGAAGTAAACCGCATATCCTTGGGTGCGATGTCTGGGGCACGACTGGCCGCGGGTGGCAATGATGTCACCGGAAAAGTCACGTTTTTGTCGCGTTCGGCGGATCCAACAACCCGTACATTCCGCGTTGAAATCGAAGTTCCCAATACGGATCTGGCGATTCGTGATGGTCAAACCGCGGAAATCTTGATCGCCGCAGAAGGTGCACAGGCGCATCTGGTACCGTCGTCTGCGATGACGCTGGATGATGCAGGCACCTTGGGCCTTCGGATCGTGGATGACGCTGGTGTCGTGGCCTTTAACCCTGTCTCCGTAGTACGTGATACACCAGAAGGCGTGTGGCTGGCTGGTTTGCCGGAAATTGCCAATGTTATTGTCGTCGGGCAGGAATATGTGCGTGCAGGCGTCAAAACCGCGCCGACCTTCAGGGAGGCGACGCAATGACTGGCATCGTTGACTGGGCCGCCTCTCGGGCTCGCATGATCCTCGCCTTTGTGGTCCTGTCCATTGCGGTCGGGGCCTTTGCCTATGTCAGCCTGCCCAAAGAGGGCGAGCCAGATATCGAAATCCCAGCCATTGTGATTTCAGTCCCCTTCCCGGGCATCTCTGCCGCCGATTCTGAAAAATTGCTGATCCAACCGATGGAAACCGAACTGGCCGATCTGGACGGTTTGGACCGCATGGTTGCCACCGCTGCTGAAAACTATGCCAACATTGTCATTGAATTCGAATTTGGCTGGGACAAAACCCAAGTCATGGCCGACGTGCGCGACGCGTTAAACAAAGCCGAAGCTGAATTCCCCGAAGGATACGAACAATACACGATGGACGAATTCAACTTTTCAGAATTCCCCATTATTATTGTGAACCTGTCTGGCCCTGTGCCTGAACGCACGATGACTCGCGTCGCCAAAGACTTGCAAGACGATTTGGAATCGCTGGATGCTGTTCTCGAAGCGGGGATTGCCGGCAATCGCGACGAAATGCTTGAGGTCGTAATCGATCCGCTGCGTCTTGAGGCGTATAACGTCACAGCTGCGGAACTGATCGGCGTCGTTCAAAACAACAACCAACTGATTGCGGCGGGTGAAGTTGAAACGGATCAGGGTACATTCTCGGTCAAGATTCCATCGTCCTTTGACGAACCACGTGACGTTTACAACTTGCCTGTCAAAACGAATGGCGACCGGGTTGTCACGCTGGGTGATCTGGCCGAAATCAACCTGACCTTTGAAGATCGTGCAGGAACGGCGCGGTTTAACGGACAAGGCACAGTCGCATTGCAAGTGGTTAAGCGCAAAGGATTTAACCTGATCGACACCGCCGCCACAGTCAAAGAGGTCGTTGAACGCGAAAGCGCGACATGGCCGGAAGGGTTGATTGCTGCCGTCGATGTGGGAACATCAAACGACCAATCGCGCGTCGTTGAATCGATGGTTGGACAGCTGCAAGGGTCGGTCTTTACGGCCATTGCCCTTGTGATGATTGTTGTCCTCGCCGCATTGGGTCTGCGCGCGGCGCTTTTGGTTGGGTTTGCGATTCCAACCTCATTCTTGCTGTGTTTTGTTCTACTGGCGATTATGGGGATTTCGATTTCGAACATCGTCATGTTCGGATTGATTTTGGCGGTTGGTATGCTGGTCGACGGCGCCATCGTCGTTGTTGAATATGCCGACAAACGTCAGGCAGAAGGTGTCGGGCCGATGCAGGCCTATGTCGAAGCGGCCAAGCGGATGTTCTGGCCGGTCATTTCATCCACAGCAACAACCTTGTGCGCCTTCCTACCGATGTTGTTCTGGCCTGGTGTACCGGGACAGTTCATGGGTATGCTGCCCGTGACATTGATCTTTGTTTTGTCCGCATCACTGGTCGTTGCACTGATTTACCTACCGGTTATGGGCGGCGTCTTTGGCCGCGCTGAACGTTGGGTGATGACCACAACCAACCGCATTGCGGATTTGGGTGTGCTAGCTCATCTTGGGTCGTTCCTGCTTGGCATTGCGATGATCCTTCCTGCTGCAATGTTTTTACAAACTCTGACAGGTTTAATTGGCGCGGAATTTGCAACGTTAGACGGACGAGAAATTGCCACATCCGTCTTCCCGGTATTTGTATTTGTCTTTGCAGTCGGCGCTGTAATCGTCGGACTTGCAGGCCTTGCCTTTGGCGGAGCGATAACGTTCCTGATGTCGACGCTTGCCTTGTTCACGCGATTGGGTCGGATCGGAAAATGGATCACGTCACGCGTATTTGGTGGCGCTGCCCGTGTGCAATCTGGATACCGCCGATCTGCGTTTGGGCGTTTCATTGAATTGATTGTCGGAACCGCAATCATGCCGCTGATCACGCTGGGAACGGTCTTTGTTCTGGTCGGCATGACCATGATCTATTTTGGCAATAACAATCGCGGCGTTGAATTCTTTGTCGAATCTGAACCTGAACAAGCCATCGTTTACGTGTTGGCACGTGGGAACCTGTCCCTGAATGAAAAAGACGCGTTGGTCAAAGACGCTGAAACGATCATTCTGGAACACCCCGGCATCGAAACCGCGTTTTCTTTTGCGGGCACGGGTGGATTGAATGCGAATACGGGCGGTGCGTCATCCCCGAAAGACACAATCGGGCAAATCCAGCTTGAAACGATCCCATGGGAAGATCGACCAAACGCCGAAGAGATGTGGTTCGACATTCCTTTCGTTGGATGGACCGTCAATCGCGAAGTGAAAGCCGCCGCGTTTGATGGCGACGTCGTCTTGGATGAATTGACAGAGCAACTGAACCAACTCCCCGGTATCCGTGTCGAGATTTTGAACCTGTCGCGTGGTCCAGCATCCGGCAAGCCCGTTCACCTACGGCTCAGCGGTAATGACCGAGAAGATCTGATCGAGGCGGCAACAAACGCACGCGAGGTGTTCGATAACACCACTGGTCTGACATTGGTCGAAGATACACGCCCCCTGCCCGGCATTGACTGGCAGATCGACGTAGATGTCGAAAAGGCCGGGCGCTATGGCGCTGACGTGGCCACTGTGGGTGCGATGGTGCAATTGGTGACACGTGGCATCCTTTTGGACACAATGCGCGTTGACAGTTCAGACGAAGAAATCGAAATCCGCGTCCGATTGCCCGACGAAGACCGACTGCTTAGCACGCTGGACACTCTTAAGGTGCGCACCGGCGATGGCTTGGTCCCGTTGTCGAACTTTATCACACGCACACCTGTGCCCAAACTTGCCCAGATCAATCGCATTGATCAAAATCGCTATTTTGATGTGAAGGCCGACACGATTGCTGGGCTTCAGAAGGTCGTGCGCGGGCAAGATGATGCGACGGAAACGCTGGCCTTTTTCAAACCAAGCAACAATAGCGTCTACACCGGCGCAGATGGCACCGGATACGCCGTCTTGGAGACGGTCGAAGCTGGAAAAGACGTGGATGTTATCAACGGATTGAAAGCCGGGGATTTCCGGCTGATCCCTGTCACCCCCAATGAACGTATTGAACACCTGACCAAGTGGTTGGATACCGCACCTTTACCATTGGGCGTTGACTGGGAATGGACTGGGGATCAAGAAGATCAGGAAGAATCCGGTGCATTTCTGGGCCAGGCCTTTACCGGTGCGCTGTTCTTGATGTTCATCATCTTACTTGCTCAGTTCAACAGCTTTTATAATGCGGCTCTTGTCCTGCTTGCCGTTGTTCTGTCCACAACGGGTGTTTTGATCGGTATGATCGTAATGCAGCAACCGTTTTCGATCATCATGACGGGAACAGGCATCGTCGCCTTGGCCGGGATTGTGGTGAACAACAATATCGTGCTGATCGATACTTACCAAGAATACGAACGCTACATGCCCCGCATCGAAGCGATCATTCGAACGGCGCAGGCACGCATTCGCCCTGTGTTGCTGACAACGATCACTACGATGGCTGGTTTGGCGCCTATGATGTATGGTCTGTCGCTTGACTTCGCTGGTGGCGGCTACACCGTGGACAGCCCGACCGCCTTGTGGTGGAAGCAATTGGCAACCGCTGTCGTCTTTGGTTTGGGCATTGCAACGGTCCTGACGTTGGTTGTGACACCGTCCCTGTTGGCTGTACGAGTCTGGACAGCGACCTATGCCGATTGGTGTTCTGCTCTTCTTGCCAAGCTTTCTCTGGGTCGGGCCAGCAAGGCCGCACGAGATTGGGCCCTGACACGGTCAGCGCATCGGGTACAGAATCCGCAAATCACGTGGGATTTTGACACGCCTCCATCCGCACCGCCAAAATTACAAAGGCGACGCAGAAGAAGGCCCCCATCACTTGAGGCGGCAGAATAGCATACGCCGTTCGGCATTTTAGAGGTCGCGATTGTGTCGCGGCCTTTTTTTCATCGTGATCTTGGGAAGATGAAATAAAGGTATCGCGTGACGCTTTACAGGTGTTCGTCCGCTTGCTGGCGCAACCAAAGTTGTGCGTACCGGCCCGGATTGGCGAGCAGTTGATCGTGACTGCCGCGTTCGACGACAACGCCTGCTTCCAAAACAACGATCTGATCTGCTTCGGCCACGGTCGACAAACGATGCGCGATTGTAATAACCGTTCGACCACGCCCCGCAGCGCGCAGCGCCTCTTGGATGTCCTGTTCGGTTTCCGTATCCAGCGCCGATGTCGCCTCGTCCAGCAACAAGATTGGTGGGTCTTTCAGCAAAGTGCGCGCAATCCCGACGCGTTGCTTTTCCCCACCTGACAGCTTGAGCCCACGTTCCCCAACTGCTGTGTCATAACCTTCGGGCAGCGATTGAATAAAGTCGTGGATTTGCGCGGCCCTGGCAGCCGTTTCGATATCCGCCTGTGTCGCGTCCGCCCGGCCATAGCCGATGTTGTACCGGATCGTGTCATTGAACAGCACGGTATCCTGAGGCACGACACCAATCGCGGAATGCAAGCTGGTTTGGGTCACACTGCGCACGTCCTGCCCATCAATGCGCAAAGCCCCGGCTCCGACGTCGTAAAACCGGAACAACAGCCGACCAATGGTGGATTTACCCGACCCCGTAGACCCCACAATGGCAATCGTCTGACCCGGCTCAGCAGAAATAGAAACGCCCTTCAAAATGGTGCGGGCGGGATCATAACCAAATTCGACCTGATCCAACTCGATCCGTCCGCCATCCACCTTGAGTTCTTTGGCGTCAGGTGCGTCTGTCACGTCAGCAGGTTGTTCAAGCAGGTCAAACATCTCGCCCATATCAACAAGGCTTTGACGGATTTCACGATAGACTGTGCCGAGAAAGTTCAACGGCATTGTCACTTGGATCATGTAGGCGTTGACCAAAACAAAATCGCCCACCGTCAGCGTTCCGCTTTGAACCCCCAAGGCCGCCAAAACCATGACCCCTACCAGACCACAGGTGATCAAGAATGACTGACCAAAGTTGAGCATTCCAAGCGAGTAACTGGTTTTCAATGCCGCCTTTTCGTATCCCGCCATCGCGCCATCATAACGGCTGGCTTCGCGTTCTTCTGCGCTGAAATACTTGACGGTTTCATAGTTCAAAAGGCTGTCGATTGCCTTCTGGTTGGCGTCCGTATCCTGATCATTCATTTCACGGCGCAGTTTCACGCGCCATTCAGTGACCTTGAAGGTGAACCACACATAAAGTGCAATGGTTGCAGCAACGATCGCGACGTAATCGACGCCAAACGCCAACACAAAAACAATGGCAATCAACAACAGCTCGAGGATCAACGGACCAATCGAAAAGATCAGGAACCGCAACAGGAATTCGACCCCTTTTACACCCCGTTCAACGATGCGACTAAGGCCACCAGTTTTGCGCGTGATATGATAGCGCAAGGACAGTTTGTGGATGTGCTGAAAAGTTTCCAAAGCCAACATGCGCAAAGCCCGTTGTGCAACGCGAGCGAACACGACATCGCGCAATTGCTGAAAACCCACAGTCATAAGGCGCGCAAAACCATAAGCCGCGGTCAGGCCAACGGCTCCCAGAACAAGATCCGGCACACCGTCACCGGCCAGTGCATCAACCGCCCATTTATACAGAAACGGTGTCCCTGCCGCGATCAACTTGGAGACAAACAAAAACGCCATTGCAATGACGACCCGACGTTTGACCCATGGTTTGTCATCAGGCCACAAATAAGGCGCGACCTTTTTAATCGTGCGCAAGCCAGACCGCTGATCAGATGTTCCGATGTTGGGTGGTTCGGTGCCTGAATTGGCACCAGCCGTGGTATCGGCTGCCATATGCAATCCTCTTCGGAGAACTACATAAGTCGCCCAGACTGCAGATGCCAGAGCCTCTAATCAGGTAAGTCGAAGACTTGTCCCGGAAAAATCAGGTTAGCGTCGCGAATGCTGTCCCTGTTTGCCTCGAACACTTGGACAAATAAAAGACCCTCACCATAGCGCTCGCGTGAAATGGCCCATAACGTATCGCCCGCTTGGACAGTGACACGTTTCGAACTGCCATCTAGATCGCGCGCCGCTTTTAGAAGCGCAGGGTCCTCGCGTTGGAACGGTGTTTGAATGCGGCTGGTAACTGCACCATCAGCGGAAACTTCATCCACGCGCAATGTGTAGACGCCTGAATCAATTTCGGGCAAATCCCCACGCCACCGTCCGTCTGGATCCACCTCCAAAGTCGCGATTGGACTGTTGTTCAAGTAAATGCGTACAGCTTCCGAAGCGCGGTTTGCACGCCCCGCCAATTGCACGGCACCTTCCGCCGAATAGCTGATCGTGTCCAATGCGACGTTGTCTAGAATAACGGCTTGCCGTCCCAACAATTCCACGCCTTCTTGCGTAGATCGCAGGACCGCAACACGACCCGGCGTATCGGTTGTTCCTTGGGGTACGGGATCTTGCGTTGCTTCGTTTGCCAGTTCAGCCTGCGTTTGCGTCGCAGCCGGTTGTGGTTGTTCAACATTTTGAACCGACGCAGGAGCTTGTTCGCCCGGCGCGACCGGAGTTTCAACATTGGCGACGCTTGTTGTAGCCGTCACGGGCAGTTCAGGCAGTGGATCCACTTGTGTCGTGTCCACATTCGGTGCATCCGCCGCACCCGGTTCTAGGGCTGCAAGCGCTGTTTCAGGCTCTTCTAAGGACGGTTTTGAATCCGCAGCGCCAGACGCATTCATTACGCCAACAACTGCAGGATCAACACCCGCAAGTTCGGCCAAGTCTGTCTGGAATTCTGGGCTCTCACCACTCGCCAATTCTGCAGCTTGCTCGGTTCCCGTTGAAACATCCGCGGCAGCATCTGTTTGATCAGTCTCTTCAGCCTCAGCCACATCAACGCTGGCGGTTTCCTCATCATTTTCAGCGGCTTCCGATTCGCCCACACCATCTGATGCAATCGCTTCGGGTGCAGTGGTTGATGCTGAAACAACGTTTTCTGGCAAAGGTGTTTCGGCTTCAGGATCCTGGTTCGCGTCCGTAACTTCGACATCGGGCTCAGGTTCTGTCCGTGCAACTGGAGCAATCACAGGAGCCAAAATCACTTCGTCCAAAGACGCGAGTTCTATCTCGCCCTTCCTTTGAACCAGTGACAAAACGCGTGCGTTCTCATCAGGATCAAGCATGGTAATGGCTGCAAAGCTGCCAGAGCCATCCACGTCGACAGTCGTGTTTTCTTCACCATCAACTTGAACTGAAATGACACTGCCCGGCTCCGCACGTCCGGCGACAATAGTCAGCCCGTCTTCTTCAACTCGAACTTCGTCTATGGTGGGTGGCGTCGGTGCTGTCTCCGCCTCTTGAACCCCGGCGGTTTCTTCCCCAATGGCTGCTTCCGCATCGTTCGAAGAAGGCGTTGCTCGGCCCACCGATTGTTCTTGCTCGGCAGGTTGCTCTTGAGCCGCCTGTTGCTCAACCGCAGCCTGTTCGTCCGACTGTTGTCCACGAAGATATAGACCCGTTCCAACGGCCACCGCAGATATAGCAATAGCGCCCAAGATCAGACCAGTCTTTGCTTTGTTGTTTTCTGCAGCATTGCTCATGACACGTGCTTTCAGCCCCCATATTCCACCGAGACGCTTCAGTAGAGTTGAGCTTGCATAGCAGCCACTATATCTGGGGTCAAAACATCCCTTTTGTCGGGATTTCAATTTTTAGACAGCGTGTCTTTCAGGAGGTCTCATGTCAAAGCGTTCCGTGTGCGTCTATTGCGGTGCTCGATTTGGAAAAAATCCAAGTCATTTATCAACTGCAGAAACGTTGGGAAAATCACTCGCCGATCGCGATTGGAGACTTGTTTACGGCGCCGGAGACGTTGGCCTAATGGGAGCGCTTGCACGCGCCACGCAAGATGCAGGTGGCGAAACATTTGGCGTTATTCCAAAGCATCTCATCGATCAGGAAGTTGGTAAAACAGACCTAACGCATTTCATAATCACAGAAACCATGCATGAACGTAAAAAAGTTATGTTTATGAATACCGACGCGATCATTGTATTGCCTGGTGGGGCCGGTTCTTTGGATGAGCTATTCGAAGTCTTGACTTGGCGCCAGCTCGGCTTGCATGAAAAACCTATCGTTTTGATCAATTCGGACGCATATTGGTCACCTTTAATTCAACTTTTACAGCACGTTGTCGATGAAGGCTTTGCAGACGCAGATGTTCTAGACTTTGTGACGTTGGTGCCCGATGCAAATGCAGCGATTCGCGCCCTCGACAATGCTTTGAATGCTAGGTAAATAAATGCTTAATGCTCTCTTTAACGATCGACCATCAAGGGTGAGTTCAAATAACTGGACGCTTTCACACAATCGGAAACCCCAGTCCACACATTAGATCAAAGCGAATTTACACGCATCATGGATCAGATCACAAAAACCTTGACGGAGTTTTTCGAAGGAACGGCTCAAGCCTTCACAGATGGTCAATTTGAAATAGCTGCGAAGTCTTGGAAAATTCCGAACACGGTTCATGCAGGGGAACATAAATTATTCCTGTCGTCCTACAAAGATCTAGAGAATATTCTGACCGTGTATCGTCGAAATTTAGCTGTCGAAGATTATGCCAGAACCTCCGTCGAGGTTTTACAATGTATCGAAGACGAAAGCGGCGTCGTGCAAGCGCTGGTACATTGGACTAATTTCAACACCAAGGGCGCAGAAATCAGCACGCTTGATGCCAGTTACTTTTGCCGATTAGGTCCGGATTTCAGGTGGCACATCGAAACAATCGAACTTGTTTCTCACCCTAGTGCTCGATTTTCCGATGGCATGCCATTCTATCGATTAGGCAAATAGAAACCCGCAAAGCATGCACCTGCGGGTTTCCAAAATTGTTGTGGATCAACAATCACATGCGGGATGCGACATTTTCCCAATTCACCAGATTGTCGAGAAAGTTCGACAGGTACACTGGACGTTTGTTGCGGAAATCAATGTAGTAGGAATGTTCCCACACATCACAACCAAGCAACGCAGTTTGTCCAAAGCACAATGGGTTTACGCCATTCTCGGTTTTGGTCACTGCCAACGATCCGTCAGCATTCTTGACCAACCACGCCCAGCCTGAACCGAACTGTCCAGCACCGGCAGCAGAAAACTGAGTTTTGAAATCGTCGACCGATCCAAAGTTTTCCTTTAGCGCTGCTTCTAATTCTCCGGGCATCTTACTGTCGCCCGGCCCCATCATTTCCCAAAACTGGTTGTGATTCCAAAGTTGGCTGATGTTGTTAAAGATTCCATTCTGCGCAACAGAACTCGAATCGTACGTCCCCGTGATGATATCCTCGAGACTTTTCCCATCCCAATCTGTGCCCGCAATCAGCTTGTTGCCGTTGTCGACATAAGCCTTGTGGTGCAGGTCATGGTGGAATTCGAGCGTTTCAGCAGACATGCCTTTTCCGGCAAGTGCATCATGCGCATAGGGAAGGTCGGGCAGTTCAAAAGCCATTATACGGTCCTCCAGAGTCTTGACATGCGTTGACTGACAGATTGTTCTTAACCCCGCAAGGTCAAGTTGATCTGGTCAAACGGGTTGCCCCCTATCGCAAGGACTTAGGATCCACTTCTTGGCACTTGCCTGTACCACTGATCCTATTTGAATAATTGGGTAGCCGTCCGCGTAAGGTCACCTTCTTAGCGGTCCGATCAAAATCAACCTGATAACTCACGGATTTGGTCCCAACATTGCTGGTCTCAATATTTCGTACTCTCCAAGAGACACGCCACTTGTCATTTCCACGAGACTTTAATTTAGCCGCAGTCGGTCCACCGTTGAATGCCATACCGAAAGTATCAACAATGGTTGCCTGATTGGTTTCTTGATCCATAACAATGGCTACTTGGCTCGGCACGAAACCAAAATCGCTTAGATCATGTATGTTACAAAACCAAGCTTCTTGCTTTGCAAAAGTCGCACTCGCGGCACAACACATTACCATTGCCGCACTGATATAATTTTTCATTTAAAACCCTATTTCTTTAGCTATTAACGCGCAATATCCTAAAATTTCAGTTACTAACTTCAAGTTGACGGTATGGGAAGGTCGTGGATGTCAATCATTTGGTCGGCCCCAACGATTATCCAGGTCAACTGATTTTCAACTGACAATCTTTATTGATAAGACAATTGCCGGTGCCGCCCACCTTATTGGTTGCATGTCGAATGCTTCCGGACAATTGGACCTTGTTCTTCTTAAGGTCCAAAACGGCACGGTATCTAATTTTCGCGTCGGCTGGGTTGGCTGGAACGGTCAAGTTCCAAGTGAATTGCCACTCTCCGTTGGACTTTTGTTTGACCCGAGCTGCGATAGGTTTTTGGTAAACAAAATGGATGACACTGTCATAAACCAAAGCTGTTTTGGCTTCTGCATCGAGATCAAATGCAATCGTCGGAGATACAAAGCCACTACCATTGGATTTAACATTGCAAGCAATGAGCTGAGCGGACGCAATTCCGGGGAACACACACATAGCAAGAGCAACAGCTTTTAAATTAATCACACATAACCTCATTTGACGCTCATTAACAGAAAGCAGAGTGTTAATTATTGCTCTGCGCCACCCTAGGTTACATACCAATTCACCCTAGATCAATGTCAGATCCGGCTTGCGATGCATTTTTAAGCAATGCGAAAACATATTGGGCATTACTACGAAAACAAATTACGTTGAAACACTCTTCTTCTGACATCCAGAACGCAGCGGCGACCTGCGCCAAACGGCTGCGGCGGAACATGCCTGGCTTGAAGTGATCCGGCGCGAAATCAACGGGCGCAAGTTTGGACATGACCGTCCTTGCCTTGGGCCCAGACACCGAAAACAGCGCGCGCGCATCTGAGACATTTACAGCCAACGCATGTTCACTCGTCAATAACGCCTGCATCTTTCCTAAAGTGGTCGACACGTCGTCATATGGGCATAACAACAGCAATTCATCTGATGACATCCAGCAAATGCTGTGTTGTTCAGCAAAATTGACACGTCCCTGATCGGGAATTTCCAAAGACGTTGTCTTGATCACAGCATCTTTGAATGCTTTAGACCCGAGATCACCGCGCAGTGTGATCATACCTCGCAATGGCATTTCTTGAATGTGGGCGATCCCACTGTCGTACGACACCCCACCCAGTGCAGAAACATCTTTAAACATTTTGTTTCTCTCCTTCTGGGTCAAAGAAAACTGGGTTCACAATACGGGCTTTGTAGGTTTTTCCGTCCGTTCCGGGAAATTCCAACGTCTCGCCCATACGGTCTGGCCCATTCAGGACCAACCCCATTGCAATTCCTTTTTCTAAGGTCGGCGAATGATAGGTGGACGTCACACGCCCCTGCATCACACGTTGTCCGTTGGCGTTTGTACCTTCACCAACTGCATAGGCACCATCCGGAAGGACAGACCCGTCTTCTGTTTCCAAACCAACAAGCTTCCAGCGAGCAGGGTCGATCATATGACTGCGCAATTGAGCGCGCTTGCCAAGGAAATCGTCTTTCTTTTTTGAAATCGCCCAGTGCAGCCCCAAATCCTGCGGGATGATTGTGCCATCCGTTTCGTCACCAATCATGATGAACCCTTTTTCAGCCCGCATTATATGCAGGCATTCGGTCCCGTAGGGCATAACTCCAAATTCTTCACCAGCTGTCATTAGCGCATTCCAAAACGCAAGCCCTTCGGACGCACGCACCGCGATCTCATAGCTGAGTTCGCCAGAGAACGAAATTCGATAGGCCCGAGCATCGAACCCACCAATGGTCCCGTCTGCCCATTCCATGAAACCCAACGCTTCTTTCGAGACATCCATGCCGCCCAGTTTTTCAAGCACTTGGCGCGCATGGGGACCAACTACAGCAATTTGAGCATATTGTTCGGTGACATTGGCCACGTAGACCTTCCAACCCCACCATTCGGTTTGCAGCCATTCTTCCATGTGACCATGGATGCGTTCCGCGCCGCCAGTCGTGGTGTGGCACAGCCACGTATCCTCATCGATACGGGCAACGACACCGTCATCGATCAGGAAACCGTTTTCACTGCACATCAGGCCATAGCGACATTTGCCGACCTTTAGCGTCGACATCATGTTGGTGTACATCATATCCAGAAAACGTCCCGCATCCGGCCCTTTGACGATCAGCTTTCCGAGGGTTGAGGCATCCAAAAGCCCCAGCTTTTGCCGCGCATTGTGGACTTCGCGCATGACGGCATCGTGGGTGCTTTCCCCTTCTTTTACAAAGGCATAGGGTCGCCGCCAATGTCCAACCGGTTCCCAATCCGCGCCATGGGCGTCGTGCCAATCATGCATGGGTGTCCGCCGGATTGGTTGGAACGCCTCAGCGCGTGCTTCGCCTGCGATCGCGCCCATTGAGATCGGTGTATAGGGTGGGCGAAACGTCGTTGTTCCAGTTTGCGGAATAGGTTGGTTCAATGTGTCCGACAGAATGGCGAGACCGTTAATATTGCTCAGTTTCCCCTGATCCGTCGCCATTCCAAGCGTTGTATATCGCTTGGCGTGCTCGACGCTTTCGAACCCTTCTCTGGCCGCTAATTCGATGTCGGACACTTTGACGTCATTTTGGAAATCCAACCAAGATTTGGCGCGCAATTGGTGTTTTGCGCCATGTGGCATGCGCCAAACGGGTTCCATCATCCTTTCTTGGGCCTGAGTGGCAACCGGTGCAGGGCTAACCGTTGGCTTCAGACCCAAGCCTGTCACGATCGCGCCCCCCGCCGCCGTGGCGTTTTCTAACACGGCGGGCAGCATCAGTGCACCATCCGCAGCACCTGCAACGGTCGCCATCGCTTGACCGTCATGGTTCAGCGGTGGCTTGGACGCATCCGGTTTGAAATGAGCCTGCGCGTCATCCCAAACCAGCTTGCCTCCGCAATGCGACCATAGATGTACAACGGGGGACCATCCGCCGGACATTGCGACCACGTCACATGCGATTTCTTCCAGCGGTGTCCCCTCGCCCGCCTGAGCACAGATTTTGACACCTGTGACACGTCCGCGACCAACCACTTTGGCGATGCCCTTTCCCGTCAAAATTGGGATATTCAGAGCACGTGCCGCATCGGCAAGGTCTGACCCGTCGACCTGCGCCCGCGCATCTACAATCGCAGGGACATCCAGACCGGCTTGTTTCAAAGCAATGGCAGTTCGGTAGGCGTCATCGTTATTTGTCACAACAACAGTTCGGTCGCCCGGTGATACCCCAAAATTGCCAACGTAATCGCGCACAGCGCCAGCCAGCATGACACCGGGAACATCGTTGCCCGCAAAGCTAAGGGGGCGTTCAATTGCACCCGTCGCCGTTACGATATGACTGGCCCGGATACGCCACAAGCGATGCCGAGGACCGTCTTGATCGGGTGTGTGATCGCGCAGGCGTTCATACCCCAGAACATAACCGTGGTCATAAACACCCGCTCCCATATTGCGCAGGCACAGGGTGACATTTGGCATCGCGCGCAGCTGGTCTAACGCGCGGGCGATCCAATCGGCGGTCGGATCTCCGTCGATCTCACCGCCATCAACCAAAGTGCGACCACCCCATTGCGCAGTTTGTTCCAGCACCAGAACACGTGCCCCAGATTGCCCCGCAACCAAAGCAGTCTGCAATCCGGCGACCCCACCCCCAATGACCAGCACATCACAGAACGCATAATGGTGATCGTAAGTGTCTGCGTCACTTTCGGTCGGCGCTTTTCCCAATCCGGCGGAATGGCGAATGATCGGCTCGTATACATGTTTCCACAGCGGGCGGGGGTGAATGAACATTTTATAATAGAAACCTGCCGGTAAGAACCGCGACAAGCTTGCATTGACCGCTCCCACATCAAATTCCAAGCTCGGCCAATGGTTTTGACTTGCTGCGCTTAGGCCATCGAACAACTCTGTCGTTGTGGCCCGCTGATTTGGTTCAAAGCGGCTCCCTTTACCCATATTCATCAACGCATTTGGTTCTTCGGGCCCACTTGCCACGATGCCGCGCGGTCTGTGGTATTTGAACGAACGCCCAACAAGCATCTGATCGTTGGCCAGCAAAGCCGAGGCCAGAGTGTCGCCCTCGAACCCTTTAAAACGTTTGCCGTTAAAACTGAATTCGACCGCGCGGTCGCGGTTGATATGCCGTCCTCCGAAGGGCAAACGCGCGCTCATGATTGAGCCTCCCACGACCAACCGGGCCGTTTCGCCGCGATGATGTCCTGCAGCTCCTTCGGCGGTTCATAAGTTTGGGCAGAATAGGTTCCAAACACCTCAAGCGTCACTGTGCAGCGCGCGGCATGAAACCATTTTCCGCAACCATTCACATGCCTCCAGCGTTCAAAATGAACGCCCCTCGGGTTCTTGCGTCGAAACAGGTATTCTTCGAATTCAACATCATCAGACCCTGGACCAAACCGTTTCAGATGTGCTTCACCACCACTGTGAAATTCGGTTTCTTCGGCAGATACGCCGCAATTTGGACAGGTTAGAAGCAGCATGGCAGGCTCCGATAGCCAGAGAAAAAACGCAAAAAAACGGGCGCCGAAAAGCGCCCGTCAGTCAGGTCATGAGTTGTGTGAGTGGTGTTATTCGGTTGGCACAGGTGCCGTTGTGCTGTCGACAGCTGCAGGGGCCTGCTCAGATGTGGAACTGGCACCGGCTGGATCGACTTGCGCCGAATTGCTACCAAGGATTGCAAGTCCGACAAGCACCGCAAGAATGACGAGGATCGAGATAAGAATGCCACGTCCGCTGACGCTGTCGCTGCGTTGGATATTGGTGTTTGGATAGTCCGCCATGTCATAGCCTCCATTAGTGAGGCTTTCATCAAAGCATGGGGCTGCAGTCGGGTCCGCCTATTCCTGTGAGACTGTCGATTTAGGCCAGTGATGGCCGAAAAGCCATGTTTTCTTGCGCCTATTTCTGCGCATTTTCGATTTCGTCGCGCAATCGGCGGGATGCGGCCTGTTTCGATGTGTATCTGCCGAAAGCAGATTAAACTGAGCGATTTTCTCGACCCGTGATGCTGATCAACCGGTGTGTTGTGCACGGCGTGGAATTCAGCTTCTTCGCCAATGACGCCGCGAGTATCGCAAGTCAGGATCAGCATGGGTTGGCTCCGATCTTGAAAAACTGGGTGCAAATACATACCTTTAGATCAAGGAAGCGTATGGAAAGGCGGCGCAAACCGCGCGCCTTCGTCTTGGGGAAACACGGACAAAAGGACGGTTTTGTCGAGTGAGTACTATTGAAATTCTTTGGGGTCTCGCCCCTGTCGCGATCTTGATCGCTTTCGTTGTTTGCGCTGTCGCGATGCAGGCGTTCAGTAAACCGCACGGATTGAACCGACGAGGTGGCTCGCCCTATTCTTTTGGTGGGGCTTGGACCAAATATACGCCCGATGACAGCCTTTATCATCCTGACTTTGATGACCCCGAGCCAGAAATACCCACGCGAAAAAAACGAAAACGCAAAAAGAAGCCTTCGCGCCGGAAATAGAGACACTCGCCTGATCCCAGAAGGCTCGCGGATTAAACACCTCATCAATGCGCCACCCCTGCCGCGACACTTTCATCGATGAATTTGCCTTCCCGAAAGCGGAACATTGAAAATTCGTCTGTCAGTGGCGAATGCCCTTTGGCCATCAATTCCGCCATGGCCCAGCCGGACCCCGGAATCGCCTTAAATCCGCCAGTGCCCCAGCCACAATTGATGAACACACCATCCACAGGTGTTCTGGACAAAATCGGTGAGCGATCGCCCGTGACATCGACAATACCACCCCATTGCCGCAACATCTTTAAACGCGAAATCATCGGGAAGGTTTCGACCAAAGCACGCACAGTTTCCTCAACATGGTGGAAGGAACCGCGTTGCGTGTAATTGTTGTACCCGTCTGTCCCACCGCCAATGACCATCTCGCCCTTGTCCGATTGGCTCATGTAGCCGTGCACAGTGTTAGCCATAACGACCACATCCATGCAGGGTTTGATCGGCTCGGACACCAGCGCTTGCAAGGCCACAGATTCCAGCGGCAATCGGAACCCTGCCATTTCTGCAACGTGCCCTGAATTTCCCGCCACGACGATGCCAAGCTTGTCGCAATCGATGTCGCCTTGGTTGGTTGTGACACCGACAACCCGGTCGCCATCCCGCCGCACTGCAGTGACTTCGCATTTTTGGATCACATCCATGCCCATGTCAGAACAGGCTCGCGCATAGCCCCATGCCACCGCATCATGGCGCGCCGTCCCACCGCGCGGTTGCCAGAGCGCCCCCAACACAGGATAGCGTGGACCGTCGATATTGATGATCGGGCACAGATCTTTCACACGCTCAGGGCCGATATATTCAGTCGTCACCCCCTGAAGGGCATTGGCATGCGCCGTGCGTTGATAGCCGCGAATTTCATGCTGAGTCTGGGCCAGCATCATGACACCTCGTGGACTGAACATCACGTTGTAATTCAGATCCTGCGACAGCGTTTCATACAGACTGCGCGACTTTTCATAAATGGCAGCAGATGGGTCTTGAAGGTAGTTTGACCGGATGATTGTTGTGTTGCGCCCGGTGTTTCCACCGCCCAACCACCCCTTTTCAAGGATTGCAACATTGGTGATGCCGAAATTTTTACCCAAGTAATACGCCGTCGCAAGACCATGCCCGCCTGCCCCGACAATGATGACGTGATATTTCTTCTTGGGTGCGCGTGCGGCCCACGCTCGGTCCCACCCTGTGTGGTTTCGCAATGCCTCACGGGCAATGGCAAAAGCGGAATAACGTTTCATCAGCGCGCCCCTATTGAAGGGGTCGGAATCAACCCCAATACGGCTCATTCATTTAATGTCGCAGACGGCCCGAAAAAAGGCGCGGCAGGGCGGCGTTTTTCGTCCAGTTTGCGACATGGATGCGCGCCAAGCGACTTGACCTCTTTTTATTGAGGCGATCACAGGTTACATCGAGGGCCTGAATGCACGGGGTATACATGCTATTTTGGACTATTACCGGATTGATCGTTTTAGCGGTCTTTGCCTTGTTTGCGCGCGCCGTGGCCGTTGGGCGTGACACAGGCGAAAATCCTGCTGCGTACGATTTACGCGTCTATCGTGACCAACTGAACGAAGTAGACAGGGATGTCGCCCGTGGCGTTCTGAATGACACAGATGCGGAACGAGTGCGTACGGAAATTTCGCGGCGTATTCTTGCAGTAGATGCGGCAATGAACCAATCACAAGCCAGCCAAGGCCAAACCGGATCCATGTCACGTGTGTTGCTTGGCGGTGTTGCGGCGATCATTGGGCTAGGCGCTTTTGGTATTTACACACAACTCGGCGCGCCGGGGTACGGCGATCTGCGATTGCAAGACCGCATCGAACAGGCGGCTGAGCTGCGCGCCGAGCGCCCCGACCAAGCCACAGCCGAAGCGAGCATCAAGCAAAACGCCCCCCCCGCAGATGAAAACGCTGAATACATCGCTCTTGTCGAACAGCTGCGTAAGGCGATCTCGCAGCGGCCCGATGATTTGCGCGGCTATCGCCTTTTGGTGCGGGCCGAGGCCCGATTGGGAAATTTGGTGGCCGCCCATCAAGCCCAAGAACGCGTGATAGAATTGTCCGGTGGTCAGGATGCCCCTATTTCTGAGCTCACAGATTATGCTGACATGATGATCCTTGCAGCCGGTGGATTTGTTTCTCCCGAAGCTGAACGGGTGCTGACGCTTGTTTTAGAACGGGAATCTGGCAATCCAATTGCTCTGTATTACTGGGGCTTGCTCGAACGACAAACTGGCCGCCCTGACACCGCATTTCGGATATGGGATCAGTTGTTACGTCGTGGCCCTGCGCAAGCGCCATGGATTGAACCAATCTTGGCGCAAATTGAAGAGGTCGCAGCCGTTGCAGGTGTGCGGTATCAAATCCCACAGGTTGGGTCAGGTCGTGGCCCAACGGATGACGACATCGCCGCCGCACAAGACATGTCGCCCGCCCAAAGGATGGAGATGATCCAAGGCATGGTATCAGGTTTGTCTGACCGACTGGCCACCGAAGGCGGACCCCCTCAAGATTGGGCACAGCTTATTTCCGCGTTAGGGGTTCTGGGTCGCATGGATCAAGCCGCTGCCATTTTCAACAACGCACGTGAAGTGTTTGGGGATAACCCGGGCGCGATGGATATGATCAACCAAGCAGCTGACAGGGCTGGGTTACAATAATGCTGTGCGATTCCATCGAAGATTTCGCCGCGGCCCTGCCCGCTTACCGGGCATTGATTGGCCTTGATCTGGGGGAACGCACAATTGGGGTCGCGGTCTCTGATGGTTTGTTGATGGTCGCATCCCCTTTGGAAACCGTGCAGCGACGCAAATTCGGTTTAGACGCCGCCCGTTTGCAAGACATCATTTCTGGACGCGACATCGGTGGCCTGATCCTTGGCTTGCCCCGGAACATGGACGGCAGCGAAGGACCCCGATGCCAATCCACCCGAGCTTTTGCGCGAAACTTTTCTCGTCTTTGGGACGGCCCTATTGGCTTTTGGGATGAACGCCTGTCCACCGTGGCTGCGGAAAAAGCGCTGCTTGAGGCGGATACGACTCGAAAGCGTCGCGCCGAAGTCATAGATCATGTCGCTGCTGGTTATATTCTGCAAGGCACATTAGATCGTTTGCGTGTATTGAGGGCTGAGGCATGAATGACGACCCCGTCTGGCAACGCAACGAAATCGAAAGCCCGTGCGTTCGCATCTGCGTTGTTCACCCAGAAACGCGCCTGTGCACCGGGTGCGCGCGTTCGTTGGACGAAATCGGGAATTGGTCGCGGATGTCACCTGATGAACGTCGCAGCATCATCGATGCATTGCCGGACCGTAAACCATTTCCAACAAAGCGCCGTGGCGGGCGCAAAGCGCGCCTTGAACGTGGCTGATTACCAATCCTGACGCAGCCAGTCTTTTGGGTCCTGGAATTCTGGGCGGAAGAAGACGATGCGTCGGTCCGTGCTGTCACTACCTGACCACGGCGCCGTCCCATGCAATGTAAAGCGGTGCAACAAAAAGGCCGCCCCTGGTTCGGTTCGTAATTCAACCATCTTGCAGCTGTCAAAAACCACTTTGCGCGCATCATGATAGGCTTGCGTCACGTCGGCATCCCTTGGGTTGCCATCACCAATCACATCACGCAGCGCCCGCCCTATGATCTTGTGGCTTCCGTCCCAACAGACTGTCGGTGAAGCGTTCGACGCATTAAGGGGCAGCCCCAATACAAAGGCATGAAATTCGCATGGATATCGCCGCCGGTCAGATCCAATGGGCAAAAGCCCGTCAACATGAGCGGCAGCCTTGTTGATACGATAAGCATGATTGGCTTGGCTTTGATCGCTGTCCGACTTGGGGTAACCGGGATACACGACAGATAATTGTGCCTTGTGCCAAGGTGTTATGTCCGGAATTTCATGTTGCCAAGCCCCGGTACATTCAACGCCTGAGATTTCGCCATGCGGTCCAGTGGGCAAAGCATCCACACCAACAAACCAAGTGTCACCATGGCGCATATTGATTGCGCGCATCTCTTCATCAGACGTTATTTGATCGGCGATTAAATTCGCCGCCGCGGCCCATTTGCGCCCTTCCGGCGTGACAGGAAAAAGACGATACCCTGAGCCCATTGTCACATCAAAGCTTTGCGCAGCATATTGGCGGCCACAATGATCAAAAACACCGCGAATATACGTTTCAGCGGTTTCGGGTCCATCGAATGCGCCATACGCACTCCGATAGGGGTTGTTAGCATGGTCATTGAAATAACGACCAAAAACGCGCCCAGATTCACAGCGCCGATTGTATATGGCGGGCGCGCGCCTTCGATGCCCACAAACAGGAAGGCAACCACCGACGGCACTGCAATCAGAACACCAAAACCAGACGCCGTCGCAACAGCCCGATGGATGGGCATGCCATAAAGCGTCATGAGCGGAACCCCAAAACTGCCCCCGCCGATGCCCATCAAAACGGACAGGAACCCAATCGAAGGCGCAATGATCATGCGACGCAACCCGGTGGGAATTTGGTCCCCCAAACGCCAATCGACACGCCCCAAAGCCATATAAAGACCAACCAAAAGCGCCAAAATACCAAAGAGCAATTGCAATGTCGTCGATGCTAGACGCGCCGCAATCACCACGCCGATAACGGCCCCGACCGCAATTCCCGGCGCGTAACTGCGCAGCAGATCCCAGTCGACCGCGCCTTTTTTATTGTGGCTCATCACGGACCTGACTGAGGTCACCACAATCGTGGCCAAAGATGTTGCCAAACATATCTGCATTAATTGCGGGCCATCATACCCAAGGGTTTGAAACGCATAGAAAAAAGCGAATACCAAAACGATACCGCCGCCCACGCCCAACAAGCCCGCCAAAACGCCGGCAACAGCGCCAATTGCGGCCAGCATTGCGAACATTTGGATCAAAAGTGACGTCTCGGGCATGTAGGTATCTCCTGCGTTCGACGTGCGATTATCCAATGCCGTCGCGCATTTCCACCCCAAGCCCGCATGTTGCTTTGATTTCGTCTATGCAGCCTGTTGCTCAATCGCGCCAAGCGCCAATTCAACGACTTCGGGACCAGCCATCGGTTTCGAGACATTCTCGGATAAAATCTGACGCCAACGCCGCGCGCCCGGCCGCCCAGTAAACAGCCCCAACATATGGCGTGTCACTTGATGCAATTTGCCACCCAAAGCCAAATGCGCCTCGATATAGGGCAACATCGCCAATACCGCGTCTTCTGCACGGCTGTCTGTTCCGTTGCCAAAAATCCGACGATCCGCCGCACATAAAATACTTGCCGCATTGTGATAGGCCGCACGACCAATCATCACACCATCAAGCCCTGCGTCCAAAAACGCCTCAGCCTCGTCCAGAGTGGTAATGCCGCCATTTATCGTCACATGTAAGTTCGGGAACACCGATTTCATTTCATGAACCAAAGGATAATCCAAAGGCGGTACATCCCGATTTTCCTTCGGGCTTAGCCCCTTAAGCCACGCTTTTCGCGCATGGATCGCAACACGTTCACATCCAGCATCCTGAACTTGGGTCAGAAAGTCGGGCAGAACCGTTTCCGGGTCTTGGTCATCAACGCCAATGCGGCATTTCACCGTGACGTCGACATCAACAGCCTTGCGGATGGCTGCAACCGATTTGGCGACAAGTTTGGGCTGTTCCATCAAAACTGCACCAAAACATCCCGATTGCACCCGATCCGAAGGACACCCGACATTCAGATTGATTTCATCATATCCAGCATCTGCGCCAATACGTGCCGCTTCTGCCAATTCTGCCGGATCCGATCCACCCAATTGCAGCGCCACAGGATGTTCAGACGGGTCATGGTCCAACAAATGAAAAGCCCGCCCCCGCACCAAAGCGGGTGATGTGACCATTTCTGTGTAAAGCAACGTTTGCCGGGACAATAATCGATGCAGATACCGGCAATGCCGATCCGTCCAATCCATCATCGGGGCGACAGAAAGGCGTGCATTGCTATTCAGATTGTGTGTTCTAAGCTCAGACACTTAACGGATCCGCAGACTAGGCAAATTGCAATGTGAGCACCTAATCGAAAACGGGGCTTACGACAATGGCTTGGGGACATTGTTCACATTGAAGTCTCTGCGCAACCGTCGCCATGATGATGCAATCGTGAATTGATGTCTGCCTGTGCGGGCTCTTAGGATTTTGAAGGAGCGGGCACTGCCTGCAGCAGGGAGGAAAGCACGTTTGCAGTATTTCATGCGATTTTGGTGCGTCTTACAACTGGCTTTAACCTTTGGATCAGTCGAGCTTTTCGCTCAGGAACGTCCAGCACTGCCAGATTATGTCATCACCGAATTCGGTGTGCCGCCAGCGATCCCTGATGGCCCTCTTTCGGATGATCTAGCCCAAGCGGTGCGTCATACGTTTTACGGCTCAGTTGCGCCTGTCGGGTCCGTGTCGCGCTCGACATGGGACGAAACCAATTCGCAAGCATTGGAAACAATAATCGCCGCACGGGATACACGCATTGTGTGGAGCATTAGCGATTTAATGCGCTTTGTTTGGCAACGCGAGGTTTACGAGGAATTGGCCAATGCCGGTGCGGACTTGCTGGGCATAACCTTCGATGACAATCCTGAAGATCGGTGGGCACAGATCACGAACCATCTCATTGCGTGGGATATTCCGGCCTATCCCACCTATCTGGACGCAAAAAGGGCCATCTACACCAATGCCGTGCATGGCTGGGATGGCCTGTTCATAGAAGGCGAGATCGAATGGCGCCTGGTGTCTTGGGGAGGTGTGCCAATCGACGCGCGGGCCTATGACACGACTGATACGCCCTGTAACTGCATTCCGGCGGTGGACAACCCTGAGGTTACGAACGCGACAGACGCCACATGGTTGAAAGACAGCGACATCGTCTTCGGAATTGAAATCAATGGCGAAACGCGTGCCTATCCTCGCCGCATCATGGAAGTCCGCGAGATGGTGAATGATACGCTCGGCGGGCGTGACCTGGGCATTCCCTATTGTACCTTGTGCGGTGCTGCGCAGGCCTATTTTACCGACGAACTCCCCATAGGTGTCGAACGCCCTGTATTGCGCACCACCGGGCTTTTGATCCGCTCCAACAAGGTGATGTATGATGTCCGGACTTTGTCGATTTTTGATACGTTTCTAGGCCATGCGGTCACCGGCCCCTTAGCAGAGATCGGAGTGACGCTGAACCAAGCGACCGTTATCACCACCGATTGGGGGACATGGAAGGCCGCCCACCCGGACACCACTGTGTTATCCGAAGCTTTGGCCTTGGGGCGTGATTTTGATCTGCGCAATACCCGAGATGCGAATGGGCCGATCTTCCCTGTTGGGAATGTGGACCCCAGATTGCCCATACAAGAGGACGTCATAGGCGCGATTACGGCCTCGGGCGTTCCGATCGCCTTTCCAAGGGGCACCGCGCTCCTTGCGTTGCAGACCGGCCAAGAGATCACTTTTGAGAATATTGAGCTGGTTTTGAACGCAGGTGGGCTGAGTGTTGTCGACAAAGACGGCTTGGATGTGCCCAGCCATCAAGCGTTCTGGTTCGCGTGGTCTCAGTTCCACCCGAATACAGAAATTTGGTCGGGATAGCCGTTGCCGTCTAATACGTCGCTCTGCCTCCGGACAGATCAAAGGCTGCGCCAGTCGTAAAGCTGTTTTCTTTGGAACACAGCCAGCTAATCATATGCGCGACCTCCGTGACATCGACAAAGCGACCACGCGGTATTTTAGACAACATGAAGTCGATATGCTCTTGGCTCATCTGATCAAAAATTCGCGTCCGCGCTGCAGCAGGAGTGACGCAATTGATCGCGATGTCCAGTCTCGCACATTCCTTGCCAGCCGACTTGGTCAGACCGATGACCCCCGCCTTTGAGGCTGAATAGGCCGAAGCGTTAGGATTTCCTTCCTTGCCCGCCACAGACGCGATCAGCACAACACGTCCATAACCGCGAGTTTTCATGCCCGGCAATATGGCTCTCAGAACATGAAACGACCCGGTTAGGTTGACCGAAACGATCTGGTTCCAATCGTCTAGTGGGTAGTCTTCGATCACAGTATTGGGTCCGGCAATCCCTGCCGAGTTGATCGTTTGGGTGATCCCGCCCAACACATTTTCTGTGTTTTTTACCGCAGCCGTGACACTGTCCCAATTGGCGATATCGACCTCACAAGTCACAACATCATCACCCAGCTTGGCCTTTGCTTCAGCCAAAGCTCCAGCATCCATGTCCCAAAGAGCAATCTTGCTGCCCTTGGATTTTAGTTCGGTGGCGCAGGCCAATCCAATGCCCTGCGCACCACCTGTTACGACTGCAACCTGATCCATAATCACTCCTTAGCTCAACGCGGTAATGACAGCGTCCGTTTGCGTTACAGTTGCAACGTTTTGCATGGCGAAATCAATCGAAGCTCTGTGCCATTCGTCGTTCATCGTTGAACAGGCATCCTCTGGGACAATCATATGAAAGCCCTTGTCAGCCCCCGTGCGCGCCGTGTGCTCGACGCTCATATTGGTCCAGCTTCCACAGTTGATGATCGTATCGCGACCTCCATGACGCAAATAGGCCTCGAGCCGGGATGTCTCCCATGCGCTCATCGACATTTTCTCGACGATCAAATCCCCTTGCTTCGGTTCCAGCCCCGGTGCCGGGGCTACCCCCCAAGTTCCGCGCACCAGCGCGTTTTCACCTTTAAGCCCCTGCATCAGCGCGGCATGTTGCGCAAGATACGGGTGACCGGGTTCGCAAACCATCCAGACATGGATCACCATCACACCTTTGGCCCGAGCGATTTCCGCCAGACGCATGGTATTGGCCACCACGTTCTGGGATTTCGCATGTTGCGGGCTTCCTGTTTCGGCAAACGCGCCCCCCTCGATCATCACATCGTTCTGCAAATCTTGCAGGATGAGCGCCGCGCGCCTTGGGTCAATGCGATCAATCTGGTCTTTGATTTGCAAGGCATGAGCTGAGGTCGAAGAGCTTTGACCCGGTTGAGTACCCTGCGATCCTGTCGGAGTATGGGGTGTCATGAAGGCTTCTGATCGACCGGTCGTCTTGGTCTGCACCGAATAAACTGAAGTCTCCGCGCAAATATAAAGCGTGCTCCAATCGGGCCCGCCCCAATGCAAGTTCGCGGCCATCTCAGGCAAAATGATCTCGCCCAGTTTGAGCCCATGGAAATCATAGACCCAAATCCCGCCGGGGGCTGTGACATAGACATTTCCTGCTTGATCGGCCTTCATTCCGTCTGGCACGCCTTTGCGCAAAGGTTCTTTGATGCCCGACGCAAAGATGCGCGCGTTGCGCAGCATACCATCCTCGTCCACATCGAACATCCGAATATTGGCCTGCTCAGTGTCGTTTACCCACATGAATTTTTCGCAAGGGCTCAGACACAACCCATTGGGTTGCGTGAACACGTAACGGTCCGAAACCAGCACGGGTTCCCGCCCCGGTTGATGCCCCGGCGGCAACATATAGACCCCTTGAAACCCCATCTGCAAAGAACGCGGCACGCCAAAACCTTCCATCCGCCCATAGGTCGGATCGGTAAAGAAAATCGCGCCGTCGCGCCGCACAACAATGTCGTTGGGCGAATTCAGCTCGCGCCCCTCATAATGCGTACAAAGCACCTCGCGCGTGCCATCCGGGCGAATGCGCACGACCGACGACGTGGCATGTTCGCAAATCAACAGGTTCAGATCGGCATCATAGGTCATGCCGTTGCCTTTGTTCGACGGCTTGGCAATCTCAGTCACCCCGTGTCCCGGCACAAATTTGCGCCTGGTGTCACCGGGCATGTCGGAAAAGATTAGGTTCTGCTCAATCGGGTGCCACAACGGACCTTCGGTAAAAATATATCCCGTGCCGATCTGACGTACCGGTTCGTGCTCAGCAATCAAGCTCCCAAAACGGTGATCTTTGGCGATATGGCCCATCTTCTCTTCCCCCTTCTGTTGTCGTCAACGCCGTCCGATCAAACCGGAAACCAGTCCCGACTTGGCAGCGTTTCAACCAGCGGCCCGGGGACAACCATGCCGGTGCGCCCGACGACCTGACCACGCTCAACCTTTGCGCCTTTGTCATGTGTCGGCAGGATCCAAGTGTAATTGTTCATCAATTTCTTGACCGCTGCCTTCTCTGCACGTTTCGAACCGGAGTGGTTACCCGTCGTCTGCGGCTCCATGTAATTGTTGACCCGCACGTGATTGACGATCTGATCATTGAAGTCATAGACCACGTCGCCGCAGATACAGGCCAGTCCTTCGGCAGTTTCGACAATCACATTCATTGACCCTTCGGTATGAGCGCCCGCAGCCTCGCACCACACTCCCGGCATGACTTCTTCTGCGCCGCTCAACTCAAGGTCCATGAAACGCATGGCCTCAGGTTCGTAAATTCGATCAACAAGGTGCTTGATGTCGGGTTTTGGGTATTGCGGATACATGATCCCCGAAACCGAGAATTCCATTTCGCGGCGGTTCAGGATGACGGTCGTGTTCATCGGGAACAGATCATCCATACCAGCGTGATCGATGTGCAGGTGGGTATGCAGAACATACCGGATATCGCCGAGTTTCAATCCGTGTTTGGCAAGCTGATTTTCCATCCGGTTCTCGTGGAATTGCAACCCCCGCATGCCCAGACTTTCCATGATGGCGTTGTCGCGATACCCGGAGTCGACGACGATCGGATACTCCCCTCCGGTGATCAGAAAACCATAGACCGGAACCCGTCGCGTGCGCCCGCATTCGTGCCCCAGCACGAGGAAAGACGTTTCCAGTTCGATGTCGCCATAGTCCAGAACATGGATTTGCAAAGCCATGATGTTACTCCCTATTAATCAAATGGCCAGCCGGTAAATCCGGGCTGCTGTTTTGGTAAAGACTTGGTTTCGGTGTGCCTTAGGCACCGCGTCTTGAAAAGCGGCCCAGAGATCGCTGTAGGATGTCCAGAGTTTTTCAATCGGATAGTTGGAGCCAAAAAGGCAGCGGTCCGGCCCAAAAAACTCTAGAGCTGTCTTGACCTGATCTTTGATGTGCTCGGGATCATTTTTGTGAATGAACGTGCCAAGCCCTGACAGCTTGCAAGTCACATTCTTGCATGCGGCCAGCGCGCTTAGACCATCAAGCCACGCCTTGCGCCCGGCTTTGCTGTGATCTTCAAGCATGCCGACATGCTGCAAGACAAAGGTCACATCCGGGCTGCTGTTGGCCAGACGCACAGCCCCTGCCATTTGCCCAGGAAATAATTGCAAATCAAAGCTGAACCCATGTTTCGCAAGGCGCGCTACGTTGTCTTGAACCAACGTGTCATCACATAGATCATCGCGCGCCGCAAAACGGTACAAAGGGTTTTCATGCCAGTGGAATTGATGCCTGATCCCAACCACTCCGGGAATGTCGGCCAGCTTTTCAAGTTGCTCGGCACAGTCAAATCGGGTCATGTTCGCGTAAGCAACAACCGCCATCGGCCAGCCCACGCGCGCGGCTTCGGCCGCAACCCACGCCGCCTCGTCCAGCGCCCAGTTCGGCGCCCAGTTCGCCTGCACGTAGACCGACCCTTTGATGCCTGTGCCGTCCAGATCGCGCAGGTATTCTTCGATCATGTAGTCGCGTTTGATGGCAGCGTATGGGCCGAATATACGCGGCTGTTCCGGGCCCAAAAGCCAGGGCAGGTCAGACTGCCGCCAAATATGGTGATGCGCGTCAATCATGCAGCCCTCGCAATTCCTAAAACATGCTCACAAATGGCGCTAACGCTGCCCCCGTCACCCAGATCATCCAGCCACGGCAAAATACCCAACATTCCTGCCGTTTGCGGTACGTACTCAGGTTCAGCCGCCAAAGGCGTAAGCCAGTGCAACCGCCATGCCATGCGTGCCAACCGCGCCGTGGCCAGGGTCATGGCTCTGGGATCGCCACGTTCAAGCCCATCTGACAACAGCAGCACCAAAGCTCCACGCGCAAATCCCGCATAGCGCGGCACAGCGAGGTAGGCCTCCAATGCATCCCCGATCCGCGTACCTCCATCGAGGTCAGCAACTGCACTGCTGACACGTGTTAGCGCGGCGTCGCGGTCTGAAATCTGCAAGGCAGTTGAGATTCGGGTCAGCCGTGTGCCTAGGGTGAAGACTTCCGCTCGTTCGGCACTTTGCATCAAACGATGTGTAAACCCCAAAAGCGCATCGGAACGATCCTTCATTGATCCCGAGATATCGACCAGGCACACAATCCGGCGTTGCCTCGTCTTGCGCTGCGTACGTGGCAAAGTGATCACATCTCCGTCCTGACGCGCCGCCTCGCGCAGCGCACGGCGCAAATCGATCCGGTCGCCATGTTTCGCCTGTTTGCGCCGATAGGTCAGGCGTTGCGGCAGGCGCGCACCCGCGAGGCGCGCAAATCGAGCCAGCGCGTCATCATCGCGGCTAATCAAAGGGCGGTCTGCCAGTCGCTCCGCTGCAGTCGCCTCGGCCCCCGAAGGCTCTTCGCCCTCTTCCAACTCGACCTCGACACTGGCGCTGTCGGGCTCGTAGGCGTCGGTTTCATCATCCTCTCCGTCGGCTTCGGCAGCGACCGTTTGGCCCATAAAAATAGCGCGAAAAATAGCGTCGAATTCGATCCGCCGCTCTGGCGGAATGGCAAACAGCGCCAAGGCTGCGGCATGGACATCGTCGATTCCACGCGGACCAAGAACACCAATGGCTGTGATAAAGCTCTGTGTCTGATCAGGCGAAACCGCAAACCCAGCAGAGTGCAGCGTCTGTGCCAAGTTAAAGAAGGGATCAAGCACGCGGATCATGCGGCTTCCCCCGGGATCATTTGGGGTAAGCGGTCGCCCAGGTAGGCCATATCATCCTGGTCTTTCAGCGCGACGCCAATTGCGCGCCGGAACGCATCAGGCCAGCTCGCGCCCTGCCCGTTCAAAAGCGTCGCCGCTTCGGCCCACTCAACCGTCTCGGCCACGCCGGGCGGCTTCGCCAGTGGCTCGGCCCGCATCAATCCGACAGAGGCCACCACAGCCTTTGCTGTTGCGCGTGCGACAGCAGAGGCACGGGTGAGAACGATCTCGGTTTCCAATTCCGCATTCGGGTAATCGATCCAGTGATAGACACAGCGCCTCCGCAAGGCTTCATGTAGATCACGGGTTCGATTGGATGTCAGAACTACAACAGGCGGGCGCTCGGCGCGTTCCGTGCCGGTTTCAGGAATTGAAATTGAAAAATCCGACAGGAATTCAAGTAAAAACGCCTCGAATTCCTGATCTGCCCGGTCGATTTCGTCGACCAAAAGAAGGGTCGTATTGGGATTGCGCAGAGCGGTCAAAAGCGGGCGTTCCAAAAGGAAGTCAGAGCCATAAAGGTTTACATTCGCCTCATCAGATTGCCGCAGCGCCAACATTTGACGGGGATAATTCCACTCATAAAGGGCCGCTGCTGCATCGATGCCTTCATAGCATTGCAACCGGATCACCTGCCGCCCCAATACGCCACCCAACGCCTTAGCGGCTTCGGTTTTCCCAACTCCTGGCGCGCCTTCTAGCAGCAAGGGTTTTTGCAAGGCCAACCCCAGATAGGTCGCCGTCGCGAGCTCAGGCCCCGCGATATATTGCGCATCGCGCAGCGCCGAGGCGAGTTGTTCCGGCGACGCGACACCTGCGATATTTTCGCGCAATGCCACTGCCTAACGCGCCCCGGCGCGGCGTGGGCCCGGCTTAGCGCCACCATTGGCGAGAATGCCGCGCAGTACTTTTTCAGGCGTGATTGGCAGCTTGTCGACGCGCACACCGACAGCATTGTAAACCGCGTTGGCAACCGCAGGCAGCACTGGATTTGCGCACATTTCGCCCGGGCCTTTGCCCCCATAAGGCGCATCGGCAGCGGGGCGTTCTAGAATTGCCATGTCATGCGGTACGATCTCGCCCGCGCCGGGCATCAAATAGGCGTTAAAATCCTCAGGCCCGTGTTCGCGATCTGGATAATAGGGCTCGGTCGTCTCGTACAACGCATGGCTGACGCCCATCCATGCACCGCCAATCAGCTGTTGTTCGACCAGTTTCGGATTGAGCGCGCGCCCAACTTCGTAGGCGGAACTGATGTTGTTGACTTCGACTTCTCCGGTCTCATCGTCCACGCTGACATCGATAATTAACGCGGCATGAGCATAGGTGGTAACGGGGCTCATCTCCCCAGTATCTGCGTCCACACCTGACGGTTCGATCAGGAAAATACCGCGTCCAGACAACGTCTTGCCCTGTTTAAACTGCGCAGCGATCGCGGTGTCGGCGACTGTGATAGACCGCGAAGGCGCGCCTTTGACGTGAATATTCCCTTGTCCGTCCGTATCAAGATCATGAGCGCTTACTTCCAATTCTTCTGCGGCAGCCTCCATCAACTGCGCGCGCGCCTCAGAGGCTGCCCGGATAACGGCATTGCCCACCCGGTGCGTGCCACGCGAGGCAAAAGACCCCATATCATGCGGGCCCGTATCGCTGTCGGCAGTGTCAACAAAGACATCCTCCAAAGGCACCCCCAACGCCTCAGCCGCGATCTGACGCGTGACGGATTTCATCCCTTGCCCCAAATCAATCGCCGACAGCGTCACCATGAATTTGCCATCCGGCGTTGAGTGCACGAGCGCCTGTGCCGGGTCGCCGCCAAGATTCATGCCGATGGGATAATTGATGGCGGCAAAGCCGCGTCCAGTATGTCGAGCCATCAGCGTCGCCTTCCAGCAATGAACCGCGATACGCCGGGGCGTTTAACACCGCGGGAAAACGCTTCCGGGGATTTGTAGGGTTCTTGTGGCGCGACCACAGGGGCCGCTGGCGGGGCTGATGTGGCTGATGTGGTTGCTGTCGGCGGTGTTGCCGGAGGTGTGGATGCAGCAGATGGAGGTGTAGGTGCCGGCCGTGCAGCCGCCGGCGGTGTGGGCGCGGTAGGTTGCGCTGCCACTGGTGCCGGGGCTGTTGGGGGTGGTGTTTCGACCTTTTCCGGCACCACATGGCCGACCCGTTCGGACAAAATTTGCATATCGGAACGTTGCACCGGCACGGCTTCGGTGCCGCGTCCTCGCGTACCTGCGGCCAAGCTCCGCGTTCCTGGTGCAGGCGTTGTGGATGCCGTGCGGCCAGCGCGCCGTTCGCCCGCACGCCCCTCATCGTCCAAGGCCGTCTCTGGAATTGCAGCGCGTTCAGGTGTCGTACCAATCATTGACGTCGCGGCCACATCCTGAGCACTCAGCCCCCATCCAGATTTGCCCGCAACCACCTGACAACATTCAACAAGTGCACAATTTTTGGCTTCTCGCCGATGCGCTTTCATATCGCCGTCACGATAGGAGTTCATGATCCGCAGCGAAATCGGATCGACGCCTGCCACCTCAGCCACTCGGTCCATATGACATTCGATGGCGAAATCGACCGCCGTGATACCAAAGCCGCGCATCGCCGTGGCAGGTGTGCGATTGGTGTAAACGCAAAACGTGTTCGCCGCGACATTGGGGATCGTATAGGGCCCCGGCAAATGACCCGTACATTTGGTCCCTGCATAGGAGCTGAGCCTTGTGTAAGCACCTGCATCAAAAAAACCGGTAAACTGACGCGCCACAATACGCCCGTCCGCCATAACCCCGTCCTTGATCCGCCAACGTTCCGCGCCGCGCGGTGCGCCGACCTGCATTTCTTCAGGGCGGTCCCATTGAAATTTGACCGGACGCCCAGTGAGCATTGCTCCGAGCACCGCCATAGGTTCGACAATGGAGTCGACCTTGCCGCCAAAGCCACCACCCACGGTCCCCCCAATGAAATGCAGGCGAGAAGATGGAATGTCGAGAAGTTTGGCCGTCGTCCCAAGAGAGAAGAACAAGGCCTGCGTGCCGGTATGACAGACATAACGTTCCGCCGTTTCAGGCGCTGCTATGGCCCCGCAAGTTTCCATTGGAGCCTGCTCGATGGGTGAGAGTTCGTATTCGGCCTCAACGATGTGATCTGCCTGTGCAAAGCCCTTTGCCACATCGCCAAAGCGCAGTTTCACATGATCGTACGGTTCATAAGTAAAGGTGTTGTCTGGATAGGCCGGATTGACGGACACAGCGCCGGGGGCAATCGCCTCTTCAACATCCAGCACATGAGGCAGAACCTCCCAATCGACACGCACTGCAGCGCAAGCTTCGCGCGCAAGAGCTTCGGTATCGGCGACAATGGCAAGGACCGGCTCGCCGCGATAACGCACGATCTTGTCGGACAAAAGCTGTTCGTCGTCCTTGCCAAACCCGATGATCGACAAAAGCGCATTGAGATTGTTAGGCACATCCGACGGGCGTACGATGCGCCGCACACCGGGCATGTTTTCCACACCAGATGTATCGACAGAACGAACACGTGCATGGTGGTGGGGCGAGCGCACGCAACGCATGTGCAACAGCCCATCTAAGAGATGATCATCGTAATAGGCAGTGCGCCCAGTGACGTGACCTTCGATATCTTGACGGGTCTTGGGCTTGCCAATTTCGTTCAGGTTATCGTCGCGCTCATTGGCGAACAGGTCTTTGCGGAATTCCACACTCATACTGCGTATCCTCCACGCATTTGATCGGCTGCTTTCAGGATCGCATCGACAATCGGTTCGTAGCCCGTACAGCGGCACAGATTTCCGCTAATCGCCTCGATCACTTCGTCGCGAGTTGGACGCGGATTGCGATCCAACAACGCCTTGGCAGACATCAGCATACCCGGCGTGCAGAAACCGCACTGTGCAGCGAAACCTTCGATAAATCCCGTTTGAAGCGGATGGTGATGCTCACCTGCGAGCCCGCCGGTCGTTTCAATGCTGCGACCTGTCACCGTTTGCGCCAGCGTGACACAGCTCAGATGTGGTGCACCGTCAATGAGGACGGTGCAGGCCCCGCAGGTGCCCTGCCCGCAACCGAATTTCGGGGACAAATCTCCGGCTCCGCGGCGCAAGGCCTCGAGCAGGTTCTGGCCATCATCCACGAAAACCCCAGTTTCCGCACCGTTTAATGTGAATGTCACAGGTGTCTTGGGCATTAGGTTTCTCCCAGCAAGCAACGACGAAGATGAACAGGCGCGACCTGAGCGCGATACCAAGCGGACGCAATGGCATCATCCGCAGGCGCGAGATCGTTTGGGCACGCAGCACAGGCCGCCGCGACCCCTGCTGCATCAAGCCGCGCAGCATGCAGCGCGACCTCGGCAGACGGCGCGCGCATTGGTGTTGGGCCCATGGCCCCGAAGGCCACACGGGCGGATGCGATCTGGCCGGCAGACTGGTCAAGAACAACGGCAATGGACATCACCGAAATCCCCTTGGGCTTGGTTCGGCTGACTTTGCGGTACATCAAGGCGTCCGGTGCAATCTTTGGCACACGCAGGCCTTGTACGACACCACGCGCCGTATCGCGTCCGCGCAGGAAAGACTCTATGTCCTGCGCGCGGCCATCAGACCAAACAACCTCAGCCCCAAGTGCCAACAGTGCGACGGTGAAATCCCCGTAAGGATGAGGCGCAAACAAATTGCCCCCAACGCTTGCCATGTTACGCAATGCAGGTCCCCCGATGGAACGAGCGACTGGATGCAACGCCGCAAGATCGGCATTGGCGATAATCTGCGCCATGCTGACACCTGCACCGATATGCCAATGGCTTGCATCAGACGACATCTCGCGCAAGGCTGGGTCGGTCACATGTACAAGGTTTGGCACCTCTTGCGGAGCAGCATTTACTTGCCGCATCAAAAGCGTCCCTCCGCCAAGGATCGCGCCATCAGCATGCGCGGCCTCTGCCAGTGTTGATACAGTCAAAACACGGGTCATTGGCTCTCCAGTCCTAATGTCTCCCGGATCGCATCGAAGCCGGATTGATATACGTTTTCGCCCACCAACTCTGCCAACTCATCGCGGCGGTCCGATGGCGGGTCAAAACGGCTTTCCCATTCCCAGAATGTCCAGTTTTGATCCGTCACGGGCGTCAAGCGCACGTGAGCTACATAGTTGAACAACGGTAAAGGCGTGTCGTGTAGGCAATAACTGAACGCGGTTTCCAGATCGCTCAGCGTCAGCAGGCGTTCACGAAGTTTAGAACCGTCTTGCAGCTCAAAACTGCGCACGCAGCCCACTTTGTCGGACGGATATCCGCGCTCGACCTCCGAGCGGGCAATAAGCGGATGCCAACGATCGTGCCCATTGAAATCGCGCAGGATCTCCCACACCACCTCGATGGGGGCCTCCAGAACAGTGCTGCGATAAACCTTGACCACTGCGTTGTGCCCCTACCCGCCGAAATGCCGTTTCAATGCATCAAACCCGCCTTGAAACACGTTGCCGCCAATGTGAGCGGTCCATTCAGACTCGCTGCTTGGATCGACGGAGAATTCCGCTGACCATTCCGCAAAACAACGCGTTCCATCGGTAACGGGCGTCAGGCGGATCGTGGCGATGTAATCTTCAATCGGCATTGGGCTATCGAGGATCGAATATGTGGTGAACATATCGTAATCGCTCAGCCCCAATAGCTGTTCGCGGATGTTGTCGCCGTTTTGCAGATTGAAATTGCGAATGCAGCCAACTTGATCTGCAGGCAGGGCATTTTCGATCCGGCTGTCGCGAATTTTTGGATGCCACTTGGGCAGGCCGTTGAAATCACGGATGCGATCCCAAACCCGATCCGCAGACGCATTGATCACAGTAGAGGTAAAAACGCGGGCCATTAGGTTTTGTCCTTGTCTGAAGCTTTATCCTGTGCGGCCTTTTTACTGGCTTCAGCGCGTTGGATTTCTGAATTGGCACGCGTCATGTCCGATGCGGATCGGAAGATATCGGACTTGGCGACGTTGGACCCATCGATGCCGATGTCCTTCATCAGACTATCGACCATCGGAGCCTGAACGCGATAGCGCAGGGCCGAATTCATGACCTCGTCCGTGGGGCTTGCGCCGCCACCCGAACTGCTGCCAGAGCCGCCTTCCCCGCCGCTGGACCAATCGAGTCCCTGCGTACCGGACCCACCAAGCTGCATGATCTTGATATCGCTGACGTTCTCCAGCGGTTTCGCAGAGGCCGCGATAATGCCTTCGACATGCTCCAGCATCTTGCGTTTGAAGAGGCTGTGACGCGACTCGTCCGACAGTACGTTCTCGGCTTCGTTGATCAAACGCGCAGCTTCCGCTTCGACGGCCTTTCGTACTTTTTCGCCTTCTGCAATCAAACGCATGCGTTCTGCATCCGTTGACGCAGCAATGGTTTCGAGTGTTTTGGCGCGATTGGCGCTTTCGGTTTCGGCCAGTGTTTTGCCTTTTTCGGCCGCTTCCATGGCACGGGCTTTGGCATTTTCGGCCTCAACAGCTGCTGCACTTTCGTCGAGCGATTTCTGGTACAGCGCAATTGCCTTATCCATTGTGGCCTGCTCGACCGTCTTCTCGCGTTCGATTTCCAGACGGCGGCGTTCGGTCTGGTGACCGATGCGCGCATCGTCCAATCCGCGTTCCGACGCGATCTTGGCGCGCTCCACTTCTTCCTGACTGGCGATTTCGGCTTCGCGCAGGGCTTGGACGCGGCCAATCTCCAATTGCTCGAGCACTTTCTTGCGCTCCAGCTTTTTGGCATCCAGCTCTTGCTCGGCACCGATCCGTTCGGCATCGACAGCCTTTTCTTTGGACACCCGAGCGGCTTCCACCGCCTCGTCCGCTGCGATCTGCGCGGCATCCATGGCCTTGTTGCGGGCGATTTCCAGTGCCCTGATCTTTTGATCACGTGCAATCTTTTCAGCGGTGGTTTCGGCCTCTTTTTCGATGCGTTGTTGTTCCACCAAACGGCGCGACGAAATCTCGGCAGCTTCAACCGCCTCTTGCTTTTCGATCTCACGCGACCGCAATTCGGCGTCTTTGGCAATCTCAAGCGCACGCGTGCGTTTTTCTTCCTCGATCCGCGCGTGACTGACCTCTTCGCTGGCACTCACATTGGCCACATCAATCGCCCGATTGCGAGAAATCTCGCGCTCACGCATATCCTGTTCATAGGCAATGCGTTCGGCGGCCAGCTTTTTCTCCTTGGCGATCCGGGCAGCTTCCATGGCCTCCGCTTTGGCGATCTCGGCAACTTCGACGGCGGCTGCGCGTTCGACATCGCGCGATGACGTCTTCTCGTTGCTTTCGATCTGACGCAAAGAGATCGCTGCTTCTTGCGCGATGCGTTTCGCCTGGATGGCCTCTTTCGAGGCGATCTCGGCAGCATCGATGGCCTGATTGCGTTCAATCTCCAGCTCACGCACACGTTGTTCCTGTGCGATGCGATCTTTCGACGTCTCCTCGTTCGCGACGATTTGCTGCGCGTCCAACTCGCGTTGGCGGACGATCTCGCGGGCACGGGTATCCTGTTCGGCTGCAATACGCTCGACTGACAGTGCTTTTTCGCGCGCAATCCGGGCCGCTTCAGTTGCCTGGTCCGACGCGATTTGCGCCTCTTCCAGCGCCATTTGCCGCGCGATCTCAAGTTCCCGGGTCGCTTTGTCTGACGCGATCCGTTCAGCATTGACGTCGCGTTCCTGCGCGATGCGCAGTTTTTCAGCAGCTTCCTGCGCTGCAATTGTCGCTTCGTCCACAGCCAGATTACGCGCGATTTCCTGTTCGCGCGTGCTGCGTTCCAGCGATATACGCGCTTCGGTCACTTCGCGTTCTTGCGCGATACGGGCCTTTTCGATCACTTCTTTCGCCGAAATGCCTGCCTCATCGACGATGCGTTGGCGTTCGATTTCTTTGGCTTGGGTTTCACGGTCCTTATCGATCCGCGCCTCTTGCAAAATCTTTTCCTGCGCAATCCGCGCTTTTTCCACGGCTTCGCTGGCAGCGATTTCAGCCGATTGCGTATCTTTGTCGGTCTTGATCCGCGTTTCGGCGAGTGTTTTTTCCTGACCGATCCGGGCCTTTTCTACGACCTCACGGGTTGAGATTTCGGCCTCATCTATGACGCGTTGGCGTTCAATTTCCTGCTGGCGAATTTTGCGTTCCGAGGCGATGCGGGCTTCTGCAATTCGCTCTTCGTTGATGATACGCGCGGTTTCGATCGCTTCGCGATTGATCAGCGTTGCTTCTTCGCCGTCTTTCTCACGCTCTGAACGTTCGCGTGCCAATTCAGCGCGTTGTTGGGCACGGCGAAATTCAACGTCACGTTCCTGCTCAAGGCGCGCTTCTTCAGAGGCGCGTTCGATGGCAAGGGTTTCCTTTTCAGCCTCGAGATTGCGCGAACGGATCTGAATGATCGCATCCTGTTCGATGTCGTTGCGCATCTTGCGCCGTGCTTCGACCTGTTCGATGACAGAGGTTAAACCGATGGCGTCAAAGCGGTTAGAAGGGTTAAAGAACTGGATGTCGGTTTGATCGATGTCAGTGATCGCAACAGATTCCAATTCCAATCCGTTTTTGTCCAAACCTTCCTGCGCAATCTGCAGCACACGATCTGTGACTTCAGAGCGTTTTGTGTGCAGTTCTTCCAGCGTCATTTCGGCGGCAACAGTACGCAGAGCAGAAATGAATTTACCCGACAAGAGGCTGTTTAGACGTTCGGGCTCCAAGGTTCGCCGCCCCATAGTAGAGGCCGCGAGGCTGACCGCTTCTTTAGTACCACGGACACGAACATAGAATTCAGCATTCACATCGACCCGCAGGTTATCAGCCGTGATCAACGCCTCTTCCCTCACGCGGTCAATGGCCAGATCAAGAGAGTTCATGTTGACGGGCGTGATGTCATGCACAATGGGCCATACAAAGGCACCGCCATCGATTACGACGCGTTCCCCGCGGAAACCAGTTCGAACAAAGGCAACTTCCTTTGTCGAACGGCGATACAGCCAGTGCATCACCCAATACGTTATGAAAATCACAATAACTGCGAGGATCAGCCACAAGATTAGTTGTCCGATGATTTGACCAGTCATGATAGCCTCCCTTAACGCCCTATCTTCTTGAACAACGCTGTCTGTTCGCGCAGTGCGATTTCCGTCGGCAGCCGTTCCATCGAAGAAGCGCCATAAAAACCATGGCAATTTTTAGTATTTTTAAGAACAAATTCCGCGTCTTCGGGCATGGCGACGGGCCCGCCGTGAACCAGAACGATCGCGTCTGGATTGACCTCTAGTGCTGCGCCACCCCAAGCATCCGTCAGAGCCGGAGCCTGCTCAAGTGTGCAGCCCGTTTCGGCCCCGATTGCCCCCCCCGTGGTCAATCCCAGATGCACGACGATGATGTCAGCGCCGGCACCCGCCATGGCACGCGCGTCATCTTCGCTGAACACGTAAGGCGTTGTGAGCAAATCGCGTTCATGCGCCATGCGGATCATCTCAACTTCATGGGCATATCCCATGCCAGTCTCTTCGAGATTGGCCCGAAAGTTGCCATCGATCAGACCCACAGTGGGAAAGTTCTGCACGCCCGAAAACCCGGTGGCTTTCACCTGATCAAGGAACTTGTCCATCAGCCGGAACGGGTCCGTCGCACATACACCTGCCAAAACCGGGGTCTTTTCGACCACGGGCAGTACTTCCCCGGCCATTTCCATCACGACACCATTGGCATCACCATATGGCATCAACCCGGCCAAAGACCCACGGCCCGCCATTCGGTAACGTCCGGAATTGTAGATAACGATCAGATCAATGCCGCCCGCTTCTTCGCATTTGGCAGAAAGGCCCGTCCCGGCCCCGCCACCGATGATCGGCTCTCCTGCATCACGCATGGCACGGAATTTCTTCATCAGGTCTTTGCGATCATACATTGGCTAGGCTCCTTTTGCGCGCGAAGAAGAGCCGTTGAAGGACCGAAAGGTTCGAACGATCAGCTCCGCAAATTCTGGGTCATTGATGTTATGGGGGACATGCACCAATTGGCGATTGGGTGTTTGTTTGACCGTCTGTTCTAGCGTGTCAAACAGCGCTTTATTGGCTTCGGGGTCCCAAAACGGTTTGTCAGGGGCGTCCAACATGCTCACCCCACCCTTAGGTAGGAAAAAGCGAACAGGCCCCGTCATCTGATTAAGCTTATCCGCAATGAAATTGCCCATGGCGACGTTCTCCTCGGGGGTGGTGCGCATAAGGGTGATTTGCGGATTATGCTCGTAAAACAGGCGGCTTTTGTATTTCTCTGGCACGGCATTCGGGGCCCCGAAATTCACCATATCGAGCGCACCGCAAGATCCGATAAACGGCAGACCTGACCGGATCGACGCACCAAAACGGTCGTCGTTAGCAGGAAACACGCCGCCCGCGACATAATCGCAGACTTCGGTCGTAGTCAGGTCCAGCACCGCCTTTAGCATGCCACTGTCGAGTAGTTTTTCCATGGACCGCCCGCCCACGCCGGTGGCGTGGAAAACAAGGCAGTCGTATTCCTTTTCCAGATCGGCGGTGACCTGCTGCACACAGGGCGTTGTCACGCCGAACATGGTCAGGCCAATGGCGGGTTTGTCATCTCCCGAAGGCTTCGCATTCAAACGCCCCTTGGCCATACCCGCGATTGCATGAGCGCCATTGGCAAGCACTTCACGTGTGATTGAGTTGATGCCCTGAACATCTGTCACCGAATACATCATCGAGATGTCAGCAGGGCCGACATATTGCTCTGTAGCGCCACTGGCCACGGTCGAAACGATCATCTTGGGCACGCCCACAGGCGGGACTCGAAAGGCCGGCGACACCAACGCCGTTCCACCAGACCCCCCGGCCGAGATCAGACCCGCGATGTCTGACTGCTGGGCGATCCAGCGTTCAAATGCTTGGGTCATACCGGCAACCGCCGTACCACGATCGCCGGTAAACACAGCTGACGTACCCCGAGGATGGTTCGAAGCGATGATATGCGGTGGAACATCCGCACTCGACTGCCCGTTCGTGGTGGACAGATCGACCGTTTTTACGGTCAGGCCCTGCGCCTTGATAATATCGGCCATGTAGGACAGTTCCCGCCCTTTGGTGTCGAACGTACCGCAGACGTATACTGAACCGCGTGAAGACTGGGCTTTCGCAGAAATTATGGGAACAATTTTCCCTGAGGGTGTGGGGGTTTCCGTGACGGAACGGGCAGCGCCCTCAAGGATAGAAATCGGGATGGCCGGGCTCCACCTGGTCGGAATATTTGGGTTCACATCATAAATGCGCGCCACCGAATAGCTGTCCTGCCGGTTGGCCCGCTCGGGTTGCGCCCCGCTTTGTGCACCAGCACCCGCCAACGCATCCGTTTCGTCATGTGCATGACGCCCGACGCCAAGAAGGGCCTGTTGCAAATCGCGATCTGCAGCCAGCGTGGCACTGTCCATCACACGGTTGATCCGCCCGTTGACCATTATGGCAATGTCAGACGCAACAGCGCAGGCAACGCCGATGTTCTGCTCGATCACGAGCACATCGATGCCGCCCTCTTGACCCAGCCGAACCAGCATTTCGGCAACCTGATTGACGATCACCGGGGCTAGACCTTCGGTCGGCTCATCCATCACAAGCAGCTTCGGATTCAGCAAAAGCGCGCGCCCGATGGCAAGCATCTGCTGTTCGCCCCCGGATAACTGCCAACCGCCGTTTGACTTCCGCTCGGCCAGACGTGGAAAAACGCTATAGACACGCTCGATGCTCCACGCACCGCCGCGCCGTTCCACAAGCTTGAGGTGCTCATCCACCGTCAACGATCGCCAAAGCCTGCGCCCTTGCGGCACATACCCGATCCCTGCCCGTGCAATCTCGGATGACGCCATGCCCGCCAAAGACTGACCATTGAACGAGATGGACCCCGACGCGACCGGCTCCATTCCCATGATCGCCTTGCACATGGTTGTCTTGCCCATGCCATTGCGACCAACCACGGACAGCACTCCATGATCCAACGTCAGATTTACACCCTGAAGCGCATGTGATTGGCCGTAATAGACGTTGAGATCGCGGATTTCGAGACTCGGACTACTCATCTCCGCCCCCCAGATAAAGCGCTTGAACTTCGGGATCTTCTTCAATTTCTGCGGGTTTGCCCTCTTTGAAGATGCGCCCATTGTGCATCATCGTCACATATTCCGAGACGCGCAGGGCCACGTCCATATCGTGTTCGATGATGATGTAGCCCATGTGGCTTGGTAGCCCGGTCAAGATCTCGACCAGTTCGGAACGTTCGGTCGGTGACAGGCCAGCCGCAGGTTCGTCAAACAAAATGAAACGCGGGGCACCGGACAAAGCCATGGCGATTTCAAGTTGGCGCTGCTGACCATAGCTCAGCTCGTGGACCAAAGTGTCACGCACATCCCACAGATTGACTGTTTCAACCAATTCCTCGGCAGAGGCCACAAGTGCGTCGTCCTCACGCGCCCGCAAAAACGAGAACCGCCCGCGCGACACCCCGAGACAAGACAAGTAGACGTTGTCCATCACGGTCAAACCACTGAACAACAGCGAAATCTGATAAGTCCGGCGCAAGCCACGGCGAATGCGTTCATGTGCGGGAAAGCGTGTAATATCCTCGCCAAAGAAACGGATGGACCCTTCGGAGGGCGGAAAATCCCCTGTAATGCAATTGAAGAGCGTCGTCTTACCTGCACCATTCGATCCCAATACCGCACGCCGCTCGCCTGGGCGCACGGACAGTTCGATATCGCTTAAAGCTGCCAACGCACCAAACCGCTTGGACATGCCGCGCAGCTCAAGTGCATTTTGCGTTCCTGTGTTGGCGTGCACGTTCATTCCCGCACCTCACCAGTGAGAGGATCGCGTTTGCGGCTTTCGCGCAGTTTCTTCCACAGCCCCAGCAGACCGTCTTCCGAAAAGGCCACGACAAGCAAAAAGCCCAGACCAATCAACAATTGGAAGCGGTCGCCGCTTAGTCCGATGGCAATCAGGAAATCCACAGCGAAGGTCTTGAGGACCACATAAAGGAACGCACCAATAAACGCGCCTGCCGGGTGGCTAAGACCACCGACCACCGCGATGATAAGGATGTCGATGGCCGGTTGAATGCCCACCGTGCCTGGGCTGATCTGTGCCGATTGCCACGTCAAAAGGATACCGCCCACGCCTGCCGGGATGGCCGAGAATGCATAGGCCGCGACACGATGAGCCGTGACATTGTAACCAAGGGCTGCCATGCGGCGCGGATTGTCCCGCACCCCCTGCAAGGCAAGGCCAAACGGCGCGCGCGACAAGTAGAGCACGGAAAAATAGGTCACCACCGCCCAGAACAAAGTCAGGTAATAAAACGCCTCGGGCTGGCGCCAATCCACACCGAACAGTTGAGGTGGTAGAACCGAGTTAAAGCCCTGAAAGCCATTGAAAATATCGTAGTTCTGACGGGTGAAGTAGAAAAACGCGGCCGCAATCGCCAGCGTGATCATGATTGTATAAATGCCTTCGGTGCGTACAGCGAGCCAGCCTATCGCCGTTGCAAAAAGCATCGCAATAATCAAGGCCAATGGGATCGCAATATACCACGGCCAACCAAGCGAGATGGTTTCAATCGCGCTTTCCCCGAAAATTGCGACCATGTATCCCGCGACACCTGCAAACGTCATCTGGGCCAGAGACACCATGCCTCCGTAGCCACCCAGAAACATCAGCGACGTGGCGATCATGCCTAGAATGAAGGTCCATCCAAAAATTTGGAACATCACAAAGTCGGATGCGAAAGACGGGATGATCAGCAAGATCACACCGATGATCCAATAAGGCGCCGGGATCCGTTCGATCCAGACCTGTTTGTCCTTTTTGGGGGATATGGATGTCTCGTTCAAGGCCATGTGGTCACCGGCCCATCAAACCCTGAGGGCGGAATGCCAAAACCACCACCATGATCAAGAACGTCAACACAACCGCATAGGTCGGGAAATAGACGGAGCCGAACTGTTCCGCCAGACCAATCAGAAGCGCGCCAAGAGCGGCACCGGGGATCGATCCCATCCCGCCGACAATCACCACGACAAGCGAGGCGAGCAGGAACCTTGTATCTTCGCCTGGGGCTGCCGACTGAAATGTGGCCCCCACCACTCCGGCGAGCCCTGCCAATCCTGCGCCAAAAAAGAAAACGCCGACGAATACCAACTGAATGCGAGCGCCTGTCGCGCTCAGCATATCGCGGTCATCAACGCCCGCTCGGATCAGCATTCCGATCCGGGTCTTATTCAGAACCAGCCACATCGCCAGACCTATCACCACAGAAGCCAGGAAAATCACGATTCGAACCATCGGGTACTTGAGATATGAGGTGACGACCTCACCCGAGGAGCGCACACGCTGGGATGTCACCAATCCCGTTTCCATCGGTCCGGACAACCAATCGGGTGGGTTGATATTGTAAAAGTCCCCGCCAACGCCCCACAACATCAGATCCGCCAGCACGATCGAAATGCCAATGGTCACCAATGTCTGGCGAAGATCCTGCCCTTCCATCTGGCGAAACACCGTAATCTGCAAAAGAACGCCAAGGAAACCAGCAACCAAGAATGCCACAGGAAAGGCCAACAACCAAAAACCCGTCGCATCGGCCACAAAGAACCCGATATACCCGCCCAGCAAATAAAGCCCCCCGTGAGCCATATTCACATTGCGCATGAGCCCAAAGATCAATGTGAACCCCGAAGCCACAAGGAAATACAGACCACCCAGTGTGATGCCGTTAAACAAGGCGTTCAAAAACACCTTTTTGCGTCCGATCGCATCAATCAGCCATTCTGGCCAGATCGCGAAAATCAGATACAGCAAGACCAACACAACCAATGCAATGATGGCAGACCAAATTGAGTGACGCTCAACAAAATCTCTCACGAATGGGTTTCCTGTGCGCAATACAACTTACCGGACGCGGCCCATGCTCGTCCTGGCGGCGTACTGTTCAAACTGTAGCTCCCTTGACGCGTGACGCGCGTATCCAGAAGTCTCAAACAGTTCCACGTTGTCGCTAATTCTGAGAATTACTGACGTGCCACGCGCTGATAATCTGACGGAGCAATTCCAACGTTATGCGAGAAGAACCTTGTGAAAGAAGCCTGACTTGCAAAACCCAGATCATAGGCGATTTCGGTCACGGATTTATCGGACTCCATCAACTCAGAGATCGCCCGTTCTGAGCGCAGTGTGTTGAAATAAACATTTGGCGTCACACCAGCTTGCTTCTTGAAAAGCTTGAAGAAATGTGGGCGCGACAACCCGACCTCGCGCGCAAGATGGTCTAGTCCTTCGTGATCGGACAAATAGTTCACCATCAGTTTCTGCGAGCGGCGAATGCGAAAATCGCTACTGCGCATGATGTTGGCGTCAAAGACCGGCGTCTTGATGTCACGCCATGACAAAGCATAGCACAGGGATGTCAACGTAAACAGCAAATGTTCGACGCTGGCGTCATAAACATCCGTCATCATTTGATGCGTAAGCTTGGCAACGGTTGTCTGAATCTCAGGTGTGAGGTGCAGCGCCGTGCGCCCGAAATTCAACGCAAAATCAGATGAATTGGTATTCTCTAGAAACCACATCGGTTTGATGTAAAGCGTCAAGGACAGGCAACGCTGATCCGTTTCAAATGAATGCGGCATCCACGGGCTGACAGCGGCGGCTGTATCGCTGTTACAGATAATTTCATCCGAACCAACGCGAATACGCGGTGTGTCTCCTCCGACATAGAAAATAAGGTGACCTTCACGATGGGCATGTGTCGTTATGGGGCGATCCAGATCATACAGTGCCGCGCGACCGTATGAGCCGTGGCCCACTGCCAAAGCTTTACTCATTTTATATCCTCCCAAGCTCCACCACACCCTTCTGCGGGGCGCGTATGAAGACACCGCGATTAGACAATAGGCGCCGTCATTTTGGCAAATCAAATCGCCCAGAAAGAGACTATTGGGTATGAATGAGACTTTTGGGTATAGATACCTGCTTTGATCAGGCCTTCACATAGGATGTCTTTACGGTTGTGAAGAATTCTGCCGCATAGCGGCCTTGCTCGCGCGGACCAAAACTGGACCCCTTCGTACCGCCAAAGGGCACATGATAGTCAACACCGGCTGTGGGCAAATTCACCATCACCATGCCGGCCTGCGCATGCGCTTTAAAGTGCTGAGCATATTTCAAAGACGTTGTGCAGATACCGGCCGTTAACCCAAACTCTGTGTCATTGGCTAATGCCAAGGCCTCATCATAATCGCGCGCGCGGATCACGCAGGCGACCGGGCCAAACACCTCTTCGCGGTTGATCCGCATCATGGGGTTGGTGTCTGTAAACAAGGTCGGCTCAAGAAAAAAGCCCGGCGTCGCGCATGACACAAGATTGCCCCCTGCCCGCAAATTGGCCCCATCACGCCGCGCACCCTCAATAAAACTCAAGTCCTGATCAAGCTGGATCTGATCAACAACGGGTCCCATATCGGATGCCGGATCAAGGGCCGGACCAACGTTCATTGCTCGGACCTTTTCTGTCAACACTTCAACGAAGCGGCTGTGTATGCCTTCCGTGACAATCAATCTGGAAGACGCTGTGCAACGCTGACCTGTCGAGAAAAATGCCCCATCCAGCGCGGCTGAGGCCGCGACCTCAACGTCGGCGTCATCCAAAACCACAAGTGGGTTCTTTCCACCCATCTCCAATTGGTATTTGCGTCCCAGCCGCACCGATGCCTCGGCTACCCGTGCGCCCGTCGTGGTTGAGCCGGTAAAGCTGATTGCGCGAATGCCTGGGGCATCTAGCAGGCTTTGGCCGACTACGGCTCCGGGTCCCATCACAAGATTGAATACGCCGTCTGGCAGATTGGATTCGACAATGATCTCAGTCAGCAACCACGCAGAACCGGGCACCAATTCAGCCGGTTTAAAAACGACCGTGTTGCCGTAACATAAAGCAGGTGCAATTTTCCAAGCCGGGATCGCAATCGGGAAATTCCATGGCGTGATCAGCCCAACCGGTCCGACCGGTTCACGTGTCACTTCGACCGAAACACCGGGGCGGACAGATGCCACCAGCTCGCCAGAAAGTCGCAACGCCTCGCCTGCAAAGAAATAGAAAATCCGCGCCGCGCGTTCGGTTTCCCCTCGAGCTTCACGAAGGATCTTGCCCTCTTCGCGCGCCAACATCTGCGCAATCTCTTCGTGGCGCGCCATGATCCCGTCACCAATCGCTTTTAGGCAATCGTGACGCGTCTGTGGGTTGGAAAACCGCCAACTCTGAAAAGCACTCACTGCAGCGTCCACCGCCTGTTCTGTCTCGGCCTGCCCGGCATGCGCATAATGATCGATAATCTCATCACGGTTAGACGGATTGACGTTTGGTGTCGCTGGTTGTCCGCCGACCCATTGACCATCTATATAATTTTGCTTCATGCGCCCTCTTGCCGTTCAGTAAGCATCAACCAGCATTTGCCGGACTTCCGAAGATGACCCGATCTGCGGTGCGCCAAATCGGGGTTCCATGAAAACAAGCGTTTCTGAAACCTCCTCCCATTCGATGCCGATGTCACGCAGGTTCTCTGGAAGCTGAAATTCCTGCCAGAAGTTATCAATAAAATCGGATATTTTCGTCTCCTTTGGCAAACCGAGCACCCGGCCGATCACTGCGTGATTGCTGGATTTGTCCGAGGCTAACATCCGGGCCAAAAGTACACGGTGCAGCAACGCACTGTCGACTGCACGACCGGTTGCCTTAACGAAACTGTAGCCAAACGCCTCAACAAACCCTGGCCCTTTTTGCTGGGCAATGGCGCCGTTCAATATGGCTGCCATCAGATCTCGAGGATTCCGGCTGTTCTTGCCGCTGTGAATCCGGGTCAAGGCGTCAATGGCCAAGCCATCCGCAAGCGGATTGAACGTATCCGCGGTTAAAACGGTCATGCACCGCCCGACAGTTTGGGCTATGGTGCGCGCCAGTTCAGCCTCTTGCGCCTTTTCAATGACGGTGGGGTCGCAAATAATGACCGTCGGCGGCGTGCCCTTCAGACGTCGTTTGCCCGTCGTGTCCAAGCAGGGATCTGGAAGACCCGTTATACCGGGAACAATGAAAAATTCGGGGCCAAGTTCCTGATATTGTAAAACGCCACGTTCAGGCCATGTCGTTGCAGCATATCGTGACATTCCAATCGCATGGCGGCATTTGCGTCCATGAATGACGGCTTCGGCACTGCCCATAGCGATGATCAGATCGACGGGCTGCTGATCAGCATATTCTACAACACGTTCGGCTGTTTCATACTTCGTTTGCTGAGGTGCAATCGCGCAATGATACACGCTGTTGCAACTCATCAACCCCTCTTCCACGCGGGACAGGAACTCGCTCCCTTCTAGCGCATCGGGATAGATCAGAACCGGGGCCACTGGGCGTCGATCATCGATCTCGGCGCGAAGAGCCTCTTCGAGGATGTTGCTTGCGAAGTGGATCCGCGAGTGCATCGTGATCAGGGTCATGGCAGACAGACTGTGATGGTTATCGGAGGTGTTTTAGTTTGAACGGCCCGGCATCACGACCGGGCCGCTCTGTCAGTCATTTAGTATGACGTTTTACACTCAGGCAGTTCACGCGACGGCAAACCAAGCGCATCAAATGCAGCTTTGTCGAGACCCAGCGTTTGCGTTACGTTGTCGTATTTTGCGACCATAGCATTCGCCAAAGATCCGTCATCAAGCTCGACGACTTCGTTGACGAATGTCGTTGCGACTGCCTGCCGGTTTTCGTCGAGCACGATTTTTCCGGTAGGACTGTCCAGCTCTAGGTTTGTCAAACAGGACCGCAAATCCGACTGTCCGTCACCAAAGTTACCGCCGGTTTGATCAACACATGCCAACATAGCAGATGTCGCGTTGTAATAGGTCGTCGCCAACAGCGATGGGGATGGGAAGCGATCTTCAGGCGCAAATGTGTCCTGATACAGCTTCACATATTCCTGCCAGGCAGGTGTGTCTGACGTGTCAGCTTGTGGTCCAGACGATGGCGTTCCGATCAGGGCGTTCTTGGCGTCCCCTTTGGAATTCAGAACGTCTCCATTCACCATAATCGTACCACCAATGAGGTTCGCGTCACCCCCGGCCTGCTGGTACTGATTCAAGAAGTTCACGGCGTCACCGCCCCCAAGGCCCAAATAGATCGCATCCACATCATCCGGCAGCGAAGCAATGATCGATCCAAAGTCCTTGGTGCCAAGAGGAACCCAAAGTGCCTCGGTTATCTCGCCACCAGCTTTGCAGTAATCGATGGTGAAGCCCATAACCTGTGTGTAAACAAAGGAATAATCCTCGCCTACGGTCGCGACGGTTTCCCAACCTTTTTCATTGAACACATAGTCGCCCAGCCCAACAGACCATTGACCGCCTTCCGTATTGAACCGGAAGAAGTTTTCTGATGGATCTACGTATGTTGTTTCAAGTGCACCTGACGCCCCATTGATGAAAGTCACATCGGGCGCGGTTTTGGAGAAGTCGCGGATCGCGATGCCTTCAGACCCCGATAGCGGGCCAACGACGATTTCGACACCATCTTGCTCGACAAGCTTGCGCGCGCCGCGCACCGCACTGTCGGGGCTCGTGTCCGTCGACTGGATGATAATTTCGATGTCGCGACCACCAGCAGAGTAGCCAGCTTTTTCCAACGCCGTTTTTACTCCGCGTACACCGTCTTCGCCCAGCTGGGTATAGGTGCCTTCGAGTGTCGCAAGAACACCCACTTTCAATGTTTCAGCAGATGCTGCACTGGCAAGAGCGCAGAGCGATAATACTGAAACGCTAGAGATAACAGTCTTTTTCACAGGTTTCCTCCCTTGGATTTCGACTGGTGTTACCACCTTGCCAAAGCCTGACATCAGCGTTCATTCAATCGGATACCGAAAGGTGCGAAGACGTAACTATCCGTCTGTTTTTTGTTAATCCCCCACCTATTTTGGTCGGGTGACGCTTTGCTGAAAACGCCCAGAGGCGATGGAGGACGATCCATTCGCTGGGCCAAAGGAGCATGTTCCATAACGCTTTAAGCCGTTCACCACCTGTCGGGCTTTGACCTTGATGACCACTGAGTGAGCGATGCTGTCTTGCAATTAAAAGGACTACGCGCTCGGGTCTTTGATCATTCTGAGACGCGTTATTATCACTCAACCCGCAGAGAGAGCATTTAGGATAGATTGCCGCACGTCCGACAGATCACCTTGAAGAATTCGCTGTGGCATGACGGAAAGTGGGACGGTACTGTGCGACTTAGCAACTAGTAGAATGAAGTCTTCCATGGCGACCATCAAGGACATTGCACAACGGTCGGGGGCAGGAATTTCGACTGTTTCGCGTGTTCTGAACAATAGCGGATATGTCTCAAGCGCGACACGCACGCGCGTCGAAAAAGCGATCGCTGATTTGGGATATCGTCCCAATGCCAGTGCTCGCATGATGCGTAATGGTCGAAGCAATCTGATTGGCATCTTGGTGCCATCGGTTAAGGTCGATTTCTTTGCGCGCCTTGCTCATCGCTTGGAACAGGCTTTGTTCGCCCAAGGGTATCAAACTCTGATCTGTTCAACCGCCGAAGATGTCGGGCATGAAAATGAATATGTTTCGATGTTGCTGGCACAGCAGGTTGACGGGGCGGTTGTTGTTTCTGTCGGTGGCGACGGAGGTGCGTTTTCCAGATTAAAAGATGCCGGGATACCGCTGATTGCCTTGGATCGCCAACTTGATGGTCTTGGGGTGAAATCGGTGCGGGCAGATCACTTTGCGGGAGGACAGCTGGCGACCGAGCATTTGATCGAACTTGGTCATAGCAAAATATCGATCATCGGTGCACCGGAACAGTCAGAACCTGTGCAACTGCGTGCAGCGGGGGCAGCGGATGCATGCAAACGGGCCGAGTTGGAAGCGCCGCAAACCGTTTTGGGAACCGACCACAGTGTTCAGGGGTGCGCCGCATTGGCACAAAAGGTTCTTGAAACAATGGACCGGCCAAGCGCGATTGTCGCAACAAGTGACATAGCAGCGATTGGCACATTACACGCGGCGCGCATTCTGGGCATCGCGATCCCGCACGAACTGTCCGTGACGGGATTTGATGACACACCAATGGCGGCTTTTGTCTTTCCGGCGATCACCACCGTCGCGCAGCCCATCGATCAGATCGCTCATGAATGCATTGCGGCGCTTTTGAATATGATTAGAGCGCCCGCAGAAACCGATCAGAATGACGTTGTTTTGCCCGTAGTTCTGAACGTGCGGCAATCGACGGCGACCGTGCCATGATTTGATATTTTGCGTGAAAGGGCTGGCCCGCTTTGGAGTCATATGCGGTGTCATACCCTTTTGCGCCAAGCGGATTTGCCATGGTTGGAACGCACGGCCCAAGGGCAAGATGACGACCGGACCAAGGCGCGTCAGAACGACCCCTGTTCGCTATCCAAAGCACCATAAAGGGGAATATCTTGGCGTCATAGGTCAAGGTGAAGACGTCCCCCGATGCGCGATCCGTCACTGAAACTTGTCCCGTCGCAGCGTTTTGAGCCCGTCATTGCAAGAATTCAATTTTGAATGTCATTGATACAGATCTCAGAGAGAGCATTTGTAACGGCACATCCAATTGGTCCTCACTATTTGATCAATCCTTTCACCAAGCAAAACTTATTAATCGCCTAACGCTGACATTCCGCCAGTCGCGGTCGATGCGCGCAAACAGGCTGCGGCCATTTTGTTGCCCAGATGAACGCATTTTTGCGGCTGCCATCCTTCATGGAGCCCATGTAATATCCCTGCAGCAAACGCATCTCCGGCCCCGACTGGGCTGATTATTTCGACTTTGGGGATTTGCGGGACATCGAACCACATTTCTTGATCTTTCGTCTTCCAAAGTGACAGTTTTGGAGTGTGCAGAATGCAGCCTTGGCGCAGCCCACACGCCATTAGTTCTTTTGCGGCGCGCAGCATATTCGGGCGATCTTCTTCGCCGCTCAAAACAATTCCCGTGGCACGTGACGCTTCGGTTTCATTCAAGAACAACCAGTCGATTTCAGCCAATGTCCCTGCAACCGTCTGCGCATAGCTGTCAGTTGACGATGACACCAAATCAACGCAAGTCATCATCCCGGATTGGCGAGCCTGTGCCAGCAGATGATACGCACCAGTGTGGCCATCGGACCCAACGGCGTCAAGGATTGGCATCAGCGTCAAGTATCCCAAATAGAAAATGCGCGGTTGATGCGATGCGATTGTGTCAAATGACAGGGTTTGCGCGCTCAGATGGTCATTGGCGCCAGCAAAGTAAAAGAAGGTTCGGCTGTCGCCCGGCACATTCATCACATGGGTATGCGCCGTGCCAACATCCTGAACGATATTTAGGTTTTCAACGGGCAGCCCAGCGGCCTGACACGCATACAGAACAGCATCCGCATGCGTATCATTCCCTAACAATCCCGCCGGCAACACCGGGTAATCAACCTTTAATGCGGCGAGATTAAACGCAACATTCGCGGCCCCGCCTCCGACCCCGACAGATTGGTCTGAAATGACCACAAGATCGGATTTCGCAGGCCATGCGGAAATATTGTGAACGATATCCACGATCCAATTGCCTGCACACACAATGCCGCGCGGAACGGCCATCACAACGTCTCGTTCCACAGCTGACGGTATGGCGGTTCATCTTCGGTGATGTCACTAAACCGCCCCAATGGTTCCAGAAAAAAATTGTCGCTCAGATCATCATTGCACTGGCTGACCTCAGCGACAAAAACCGGTGCCACGTCACCCCAAAACCGATGCTGAACGCCGCGCGGAATTGTGATGCTTTGCCCAGCAGTCAACCGATGAACTTGCCCGTATAAAGGCGCGACTGCGCCATCAATGCGAACGGAGTCATCCTGCACATCCAAAACAGCGCCTTCGCGTGTAAATTCCACGCATAGCGTTCCGCCCCCTCGTACAATGATGTCTTCTAGTTTGTTTTTGTGCGCATGAAACGGAGTTTCCTGATCCACGCCCACAAACAGCAGTTTTTCAGCATAAGGTCGTTCGCCTTGCGCCTGCATACCATTGCGCACGCAAAACAACGTCAAGCCTCGTTTTTCAAATGCGCCAGATCCAAAATCCGTGACGTCCCAACCCAATTGCCGATCTTTCAGCCACACACTTTGGGCCGGGTTGGCACGGTGATCCGCAACTGTCCAACTTGACCAGTTTGGCAAAGCCCAGGAATGATGTGCAAGCTTTGCTTCTGCGGCTTGAATAGCCGCGTTTATGCGAGACCGGTTCATTTGGCGTACACCACTTTTTGCACCTGACCAGATTTCCCGGCCTCAAGCGCGGCGGTCAAAATTGCATGATGATCGGATGCCTCGCGCGGTGTTGCGCACCCGAAACCGCGCGCGTCCCCGCCTGCCAACTCATCAACAAAGGCGGCCCACATTTGCTGGATCGCATCAGCGAACCCAAATTCAAAAATCCCGCCTGTGATTGCAGGAAATAAGGATTGATATCCAAGGTCTTCGGTTTGCCAAGCCTGAGCGCCACCAGCTTCGTAATGCATGAATTGCCATTGGCGTGGCGATTTGGTCGTGAAATACGCCGATCCCTTCATGCCAAGCACCCGCAACGACCAAGTATTGGATTCCCCCGGCGCGATGCGCCACGTCTTTAGCACCAAGGGGAAGCCACCATCCGGCGTCGAAACAGAACCGGTAATGGTGGCATTGTCCCACGTCTTGCAGGGAACGCGGTTGCCGGTGCCATCGGGGCGGGTTGTGACACGCTTAACAAGGCTTGTGTGGACAGTGTCCGGTCTCCAACCCATACGCAACGGAACGTGGCAGACATGCATTCCCAGATCGCCCATGCAGCCGTATTCGCCATTGACGTCGATCATCCGCTTCCAGTTGATCACCTTGTCAGGATTGATATCTGAGGAATGCAAAAACGCGGATTCCACTTCGATAATGTCGCCAACGGCCCCAGAATTCACAAAATCAATGACGCGTTGTGCGCCTGGAAAATACGGCATTTCCGACGAACACCGCACAAACACATCGGGATTGTCCGCAATCGCCTTTGAGATGTGTGCATTCTGGTCAGCATCCATCCCAAAGGGTTTTTCGCCCAACAGATGTTTCCCCGCCGCAAGAATGTGCGGATAGATATCAGCGTGCAGAACATGCGGAACCGCACAATAGATCGCGTCGATTTCCGGGTTCGCCAACAGCGCGCGATAGTCCGTGGTGGTTTGTCGAACACTGGACACGTGGGTGGAGAACCAGCTCATCAACTCTTCGTTCGTGTCACAGACGCCAACGATTTCGGGACGCGCATGGGTTTCGGTCAAATGCAGCCACCGCGCCGCGGCCGAGGCGAATTCCCGACCCATCAACCCACATCCGATAATGCCAAAACGAATAGTTTTCATGACCTCAAGCCACCATCTCCAGAGCATCGCTGACCGATGCACCCTCATGCACAACGGCCATTAACGCACGGGTCATGGCGCCAGGCTTTTCGTGGTGGATCACATTGCGCCCATAAACGATGCCGCGTGCGCCTTGGTCCATTAAATCTTTGGTGCGTGTCAGGATTTCCTCATCCGAGACCTTGCCACCGCCCCGTACCAAAACCGGAACGTTTTGCGCGATTTCGATCACTTTGTGATATTGGCCGACATCCGTACAAGGGTCAGCTTTGATGATGTCCGCGCCCAACTCCACCGCTTGCCGCACAAGGGGAAGGATTTTTTCGAGATCGCCGTCGACCATGTACCCTCCTTTTGCGTTGTCTTGCATCACCAACGGCTCAACCATCAAAGGCATTGAGGCCAAATCGCACGCGTGTTTCAGCCCGTTGATGTTGCGAATGCACTGGCGATAGACCTCTGGTTCGTCTGGCAAATCCAGCAGGTTCACAACCACGCATGCCGCATCCAAACGGATCGCCTGTTGCACGGGTTGATCGATCACTTCCGAAAACAACGCCTCGGGAAGCGGAGTGCCATAGACATTTGCAATGTCCGTTCGCAGCACCAATGCAGGGCGGTCTTTTCCTGCGCGAGATTGCAACAATAGCGCCGTGCCCGGAGGAAGTTGGATCGCATCAGGTGCCGCGTTCGCAACGATATCAACAGCAGTCGCCATGTTTTCGATGCCGCCCAGAAATGTCTTTTCATTAAACATGCCGTGGTCGATTGCGACGTCGAAACAATTTCCAGACGCTCCGAACAAACGATTGAAACGTGCTGCTTTCATGGTGAATATCTCCAAATACGCTCCAATATGGAAACGTTACCACACACAGCGTAGCGTATCGCCAGCTTTTTAAATGTGTCAAGATTTTTGAAACCATTTGGACAAGGCATGGTCTTGTCTCGGAACTCAAATTACATGCCTAGGTCAGGCTACTGACGGGAAAACCATTCCCATGCATCTGTAGCGATCACCGGTCCTGCATCATAAAACCAATGCGAGTGGCTTGGGATTAAATGCAAATCCACGGCATGCCCTTTTTCTGACAATGCACGCGCAACATATCGGGCGGATTTGGTGAGGAATATATGATCCCGCGTTCCAAGGTAGAAACGGATCGGTTTTGGGACTTGTGGGATAATCGAGGTCGCAGGATCAGCATATCCCGCGTGGATTGCCGCCGCGCGCCACGGCCCCGCACTTTGGTTGATCAAGCTCTGCGTGTACGCTCCGCCATTGGAATGGCCGAACAAATAAACACGTTCCATGTCCAGGCGCGCACTCTCGCCCAACTCGGACAGAATTTCATGCAAAATGGTGGGTGAAACACCTTCAGAGGGCCAATTCTTGCGACGACCATTCAGGGCGATCAAAATGATCCCGTTCTGATCCGCAACGTCGCGCCACATGTCGATCATAGACAAACCAGTTCGCCCAGCACCGTGAAACAAAAACACCACGGCTTGTTTCTGCAAAGTAGTTGTGGGGTGGTAGGAATACCATCGACGTCCACCGCTTTTATGAGAGATTGCCGCATTGGCTACGTCGTCTGGAACGATGTAATCGGGATTCCCTTTATACGGCACATAGAGGTCATTTCGATCGGTTTCCTCAAATCTGCCTGCCTGAAACGGGGCATCTAACGCAGCCATCCGATAACCGGTGTCAGTCGCTGCAAAACCATCCCATCTGTCAACGACCAAATAACCAACGATGAGAATGATTAGACCGCGAAGAACAAGTCGCATAAATTAAAAACCTCTTGAAACTATTTATAGACTGCGTCGCGCAGACATGGAAGGTTCGTCCCTGATTAACCTTTGGCATCGTATGCAATAGCTTTGATCCCAACTGTTCTTGTACACCAGCCCAGACGGGGTTTTTTCCCATTTGCTGATCATGAGCGTCAAACCGAGGTAATCTAGTGTCCCGCACAGAAGCGATCAAACACGCGACGGCCTATTTTGACAGTGGAACGCTGCAATCTGATCTGGCGGCTTTGGTCGCATTCCCAACGGAAAGCCAAAACCCAAACCGGGCTGATGACCTTATGCGTTATCTGAATGAGGCCATGATACCTCGCCTGATGTCCTTGGGATTTGAATGCCAAATTCACACCAATCCCGATCCCGCTGGCGGCCCGATATTGGTTGGGTCTCGGATCGAACATCCTGAATTGACCACTGTTCTAACCTATGGCCACGGCGATGTGACTTGGGCACAGGAAGAAGCGTGGCATGACGGCCTTTCGCCATTTGTTCTGACTGATCACCAAGACCGCCTGTACGGACGCGGTGCCGCTGATAACAAAGTGCAGCACCTTATCAACATTGCTGCATTGGAAAGTGTTCTGGCGTCACGTGGGGCTCTGGGCTTCAACGTAAAGATCATTATCGAAATGAGCGAAGAAATCGGCTCCCCCGGCCTCGAAGATTTTATCGACGCACACAAAGACGCGCTGTCAGCTGATGTGTTTATTGCCTCAGATGGCCCACGTCTGAAGCCAGATCATCCAACGATATTCATGGGTGCACGAGGCGGCCTTTCATTCGATCTGTGCGTCAATCTGCGTGAAGGGTCGCATCATTCGGGAAATTGGGGCGGCCTCTTGGCAGATCCCGCTATGATCCTTGCGCATGCTCTTGCTTCGATCTGCGATGCGCGTGGACAAATCCAAATTCCCGAATGGCGACCCGATAGTCTGACAAATTCAGTGCGTGCGGCGCTATGCGATCTGCCCGTCTCCGAAGACAGCCATCCACCAGTTGACGAAGATTGGGGCGAAGAATTGTTAACACCAGCGGAACGGGTTTACGGTTGGAATTCATTTGCAGTTCTGGCTATGCAAAGTGGCAATCCCGAAGCACCGGTAAACGCCATTTCTGGGCACGCCAGGGCCACATGCCAATTGCGATATGTGGTTGGCACAAACAGCGACGAAATTGTCCCTGCCCTTCGGCGCCACCTTGTTGCGTCTGGCCTGCAGATTGTGGACATCATCGAACACGAAAATGGGGTGTTCCCAGCAACTCGGTTAGATCCCGATCACCCTTGGGTAACGTTCGTACAAGCGTCTATCTTAGAAACAACAGGTCAATCACCACATGTCTTGCCAAATCTTGCGGGATCATTACCAAACCAGTGTTTTTCAGATGTCCTTGGTTTGCCAACTGTATGGGTTCCGCACAGCTATCTTGGCTGTAACCAGCATGCACCAAATGAACACGTTTTGAAATCTGTTTGCCGCAGTGCCGTCGGCGTTATGGCGGGTTTGTTTTGGGATGTTGGACGGAAGCGGACACCGTAATAGAACAACACAAATTATGGCGTTTCCATTGGGTCAAACCGGTCATCTGAAATGGTGAAAGCCGTGTCAGTCAAATAGAAGCCGTGTAAACATCTGAGCTGATGATGATGCCAAAATCGAAATCGTCGACAGGCGCGAGATAGATGAACCCCAACGCAGGAATAGTTCCGGGACAAATGCTGCCCCGGAACTGCTTGTTTTAATGCGCGAACTTGCGGATTTCGCCGCTTTCAAGACGCGATGTGTAGGAGAACAGCTCTGCTTTCACCAACTTCATCAAGAAGTAGAGGCAGAAGATATTCACCACAGCCATTGCAAAGATTGCAGCGTCTGAGAAATCGATGACCGGGCCAAGGCTGGCGGCGGCTCCAATGACGATAAAGATACAGAAGATGACCTTGAACGTCAGCTCAGATGTCTTGCCTTCCCCAAAGAGATACGTCCAAGCTTTTAGCCCGTAATAGCTCCAGGAAATCATGGTTGAGAAGGCGAACAAAACAACTGCGATAGCTAGAACGTAAGGGAACCAGCTGATGCCCGATGCAAAGGCTGCAGATGTCAGAGCAACTCCGGAATTTCCGTCAACGGTTGCAATCGCAGTCCCAGCTTCGTTCAGCATGTAGTTGCCGGTCGTCTCGTCGATGATCAGCTGTTGCGAGATCACGATCACCAAAGCCGTCATCGTACAGATCACAACCGTATCAATCAGTGGCTCAAGCAGCGAAACAAAGCCCTCGGTGATTGGTTCTTTGGTTTTCACCGCAGAGTGGGCAATCGCGGCAGATCCAACACCGGCTTCGTTCGAAAACGCCGCTCGTTTGAACCCTTGGATCAATGCACCGACCATGCCGCCAGCAACACCAAGACCTGTAAATGCACCTGCAAAGATCTGGCCAAAGGCCCAACCGATCATGTTGAAATTCACAATCAAGATGATCAAAGCCGCACCGACGTAAAGAAGGCCCATGAATGGGACGATTTTTTCAGTCACGTTGGCGATTGATTTGATCCCGCCAACAATCACTGCAAACACGACAGCCGCGAAAACGATACCTGTGATCCAGCCGGGGTAATCCCCAACAATACCGCTGATCTGTGCATGTGCCTGATTGGCTTGGAACATATTACCGCCACCCAATGCACCCAGGATACAGAAGATTGAAAATAATACGGCAAGGATTTTTCCACCCGGAAGGCCAAGTTCCGTAAAGCCTTTCGAAATGTAATACATCGGACCACCAGAAACAGAACCATCTGGGTATTCATTCCGATATTTTACACCCAACGTACATTCGGTGAATTTAGAGGCCATGCCCAAAAGACCCGCAAGGATCATCCAGAACGTGGCACCTGGCCCACCGATGCCCACGGCAACAGCAACCCCAGCGATATTCCCAAGACCAACAGTGCCCGACAACGCGGTCGCCAAGGCTTGGAAGTGGCTCACTTCGCCTGCATCGTTAGGGTCGGAATAATCGCCCTTCACCAATTGGATCGCATGCTTGAAAAAACGGAACTGAACGCACCCGAAATAGATGGTGAACACCGAAGCGGCGATAACCAGCCACATCACGATCCAAGGGAAGTTTGTCCCCGGAAACGACATAAAGATAAAGTTCACAAACCAACCGGTTGAAGATGCGAATACATCATTGACCTTCTGATCCAACGTCATCACTTCTTGCGCCAGCGATGATGACGCCATTGACGAAAGGGCCCCGGCAAGGCCCATGGATTTAACTGCATTATTCATAATGTCCCCCTATCCAACGACTGTGACTGGCACTTCAGCGTGCATCACAAGGTTCTGGGTCGAGCTGCCAAAAATTCGCTTGGTGAACCCGTCAGCAGATGCACGTCCGACGATGATTTGCGCGCCGCCTGCTTCGACCGTGACCGCATTCAACGTTTGCGCAACATCGCCATGTCGCACCAATCCACTGGCCTTAAAGCCGGCATCGGTCAACGCTTTGACGGCAGGTGAAACCACGCGCGATGTCGCCAGTTCGATCTCTTCTTCACGTCTTTTGTGGCGCTGCTCGTTTTCTTCAGCAGTTTGGAATGTGAATGGCGACCATTCGATGACGTAAACCGCCAACACCTCGCAACTCTCCATTCGAGATGCCAGATCCCGAGCGAACGACAATGCGCGTTCTCCGGTGTCTGTCCCGTCTAGTCCAACGACAATTTTTATTGTCATTTTTTCCTCCATGTCCGGTCTGTTTTTCAATAGTTGGAGGGTCGTTGCCCTCAAGGTTATGCAATGCCTCTGCCAAAGCAGAGTCAAATTCACCCTAAAGTTATTATTGGGTATATTCACTAGCAATTGGGTTTCTTTTTAGCGAAATCATAGTAAGATTGCCGGCAATAGAGTGGAAAAATAGGAATTTTAACTAATGTCTAGAGATTTAGACAAAATCGACCTAAGAATCCTCAAAGAGCTGGAAACTGATGGAAGATTGTCCATTGTCGAATTGGCCACTCGCGTGAATCTGACAAACACACCCTGTTCTGAACGCGTTAAACGGTTGGAAAAATCAGGTTATATCAGTGGGTACCGTGCTCTTTTGAACAAGAACCAGCTGGGTTTTAGCCATCTGACAGTGGTTCAAGTGTCATTGACCGCGACAGGCGATAGTTCGCTTGACCACTTCAGTGATGCTGTCCACAGCATCCAAGAAGTCGAAAGCTGCATGATGATCGCCGGATCGTTCGATTATTTGTTGATGGTACGCACCCGCGACATTGCCCATTTCCGCAATATATTAGGTGACAAGATTAACAAGCTTCCCGGCATTCATCAGACGAATTCTTTCGCCGTGATGGAAGTTGTCAAAGAAGCCCAGAATTACAGCAGTGTTCAAGACGTCAAACATTAGCCCCAAACACCAGCGTCCTAATTTTCATGGCACAAAATTGATGTTTGGAAGACAATTTTCACACCAATTGTTTGAACACCTAGTAGGCGTTCATTGTCAGCAACTCATATTCCGCAACATTGTCGTCGTCCTGATTGGTCAACGTCACATGCCAGCGAATTTCGCCATATGTATCTGTTCGGCGGGTTTTGGTTTTGACGGTCAGACGTACCTTTATGCTGTCGCCCGCAGACACTGGTTTCATAAAGCGCAGTTTGTCCAACCCGGTATTGGCCAGAACGGGACCTTCGTTTGGTTCGACAAACAATCCGGCCGCAAAGGATAACAAAAGATACCCATGTGCCACGCGCCCCGGAAAGAACGGGTTTCGTTTCGCGGCGTCGTCATCCATGTGTGCGTAAAAAGTATCACCCGTGAATTCTGCGAAATGTTCAATGTCGTCCAACGTGACCTTACGGGCCTGTGTGTAAAGCGTTTCGCCGATACCAAGCTCGTTAAAATTACGCGTAAACGGATGCTCTGATGCAGCTGTCTCAGGCGAGCCGTCAACCCAGCTGCCAGAAATGGCGCTCAAGATCTCTGGGCTACCCTGAACAGCGGTGCGTTGCATGTAATGGGTGACACCGCGGATGCCACCCAATTCCTCGCCGCCGCCAGCGCGCCCCGGTCCGCCATGGACCATGTGAGGCAGCGGAGCGCCATGGCCAGTCGCCTCGCCCATTGAGGTCCGATTGTTGAAATAAAGTCGCCCGTGAAACGCCGCCGCACCAAGCGTCACGTCTCGCGCAGTTAGCGCATCATTAGTGATAACGGACGCGACAAGACTGCCCTGCCCTTTGTTCGCCAGAGTAATTGCATGATCCAAATTACGATAACCCATAAGGGTTGAAACGGGGCCGAATGCTTCGATTTCATGTATGGATTTTGCGGCATCAGGATCCGAGCAATGCATCAGCATTGGTGGCAAAAATGCACCCTTTTCCCGGTCGCCCTCAATAATTTCAAACGCGTCCGGATCGCCAAACACGCAATCCGCTTCTTTGGACAACATCGCGACCTTATCCAGAACATCGCGTTTTTGCGCGTTCGATACCAACGCCCCCATGCGCACGCCTTCAGCGCGTGGGTCGCCAATAATCACACCGCCTAGGCAGTTCGTAAGCGCTGCGATCAAAGCGTCTGTGTATGGCTCCGGTGCAATAATGCGGCGAATTGCGGTGCATTTTTGTCCAGCCTTTACAGTCATCTCACGGCTGACTTCTTTGACGAACAGATCAAATTCCGGTGTATCCGGACCCGCATCAGGACCAAGGATAGACGCATTCAGACTGTCTTGTTCCGCGACAAACCTTACTGCGTTTTCCAGCAAGTTCGGTGCAGAACGAAGTTTGAGCGCAGTTGCGGCAGAGCCCGTAAAGCTGACCACGTCCTGGCATGCCAGATGATTCAGCATGTCACCCAAGCCGCCAGCCACCAATTGCAACGCCCCATCCGGCAAAAGACCGCTGTTCAGCATCAATCGCACACATAGTTCTGTGACATAACAGGTGCTTGTCGCGGGTTTAACAATCGCGGGAACTCCCGCCAACAATGTCGGCGCAAGCTTTTCCAGCATGCCCCATACCGGAAAGTTAAAGGCGTTGATATGTACGGCCGCACCCTGAAGAGGTGTGCAAATATGTTGCCCAAGAAAGGTTCCATTGCGCCCAAGTTGTTCAATCTCACCATCAACATAGACATGCCCATCCGGCATTTCGCGACGCCCTTTTGAGGCAAACACAAACATGGTGCCGATCCCGCCATCGATATCGATCAAGTGGTCGGCTTGGGTCGCGCCGGTGTTGAATGACAGATCATACAATGACTGTTTGTGTTGATCCAAATAGGTGGCAAGCGCCTTTAGCATTTTAGCGCGCTCATGGAATGTCATCGCCCGCAACGCGGGCCCACCTACTTGACGCGCATGAGCAAGCATCGCGGTCACATCCAACGTGTCATTTCCAGCTTCGGCTATGACATCGCCCGTAATTGCACTTCGGATTGGCCGCGCGCCGGGGCCCGGTGCAATCCACTGCCCTGCCAAATAACTTGAAACCTGCTGAATGCCCATTTCCACAGTCCTGAATAATTTAGGCGATCAATTCATTGACCAACCGGTCGGTTAATGTAGGGTTAATTTGAGATGACTGGCAAGGTTGAATTCATGACCCTGAATGCAAAGCAACGCGCCAAACGCAGCGCGCAAACCATGTGGGACAATGACAACGCGTCACCATGGTTTGGGATGGAACTTACACATGTGGATGAGGGTCAGGCGGAAATGACGCTGACCGTCACGAAAAACCACACCAATGGTCACGGCATCTGTCATGGCGGTGTCACTTTTGCCCTCGCCGACAGTACTTTTGCTTTTGCCTGCAATAGCCGCAATCAAAATACAGTCGCGCAACATAATATGGTCAGTTACATCGCCCCTGCGCGCATGGGAGATCAATTGACGGCGCGCGCGACGGAGGTGTCATTGCAAGGCCGCACCGGCATTTATGACGTCACAGTCACCAATCAAGACGCGGTCACCATTGCTGAATTTCGTGGAGTATCTCGCGCGATCAAAGGTCAGCTTTTTGACGAAACCGACGAAGCCTAAGAGGACGATATGAAGGATCTCAGCCCCAAGCCATCAGATCTGGACCCGATCGAAACGGCCTCAGTCGACGAAATACGGGCCTTACAGCTGAAACGTTTGAAGTGGTCGCTTAATCACGCTTACACAAATGTCCACCTATATCGCGAACGGTTTGACGCGGCTGGCGTGCATCCTGACGATATGCAAGACCTAAGTGATCTGGCGCGGTTTCCGTTCACATACAAAGACGATCTGCGAAACAACTATCCTTTCGGGCTTTTTGCCGTCCCGCGCGAAAACATAGTCCGCATCCACGCATCTTCGGGGACGACCGGCAAATCAACTGTTGTTGGATATACGCAAGGCGATATTGATATGTGGGCCGATATGATGGCCCGGTCTTTGCGCGCATCGGGATTGCGGCGCGGCAACATTGTGCATTGTGCCTATGGGTACGGGCTGTTCACTGGTGGGCTTGGTGCACATTACGGCATTGAACGTTTGGGGGCGACGGTCATCCCAATGGGGGGCGGTCAAACGGAAAAACAGATCGGGTTGATCACAGATTTCAAACCAGACGGCATCATGGTCACGCCATCCTATATGCTGAACATCCTAGAAGCATATCAAGAGATGGGGCGCGATCCGCGTGACAGTTCATTGTCTGTGGGTGTCTTTGGAGCAGAACCTTGGACAGATGCAATGCGACGCGAAATCGAAGCGGCCTTTGATATGCATGCCGTTGATATATACGGCCTGTCCGAAATTCTTGGCCCCGGCGTTGCCAATGAATGTGTCGAAACCAAAGACGGGTTGCATGTGTGGGAGGATCATTTCTTTCCCGAAGTGATCAATCCAGACACTGGTGACGTCGTCGAAGATGGCGAGATGGGTGAGCTGGTCTTTACCACATTGACCAAAGAAGGGTTGCCGATGGTCCGGTATCGCACACGGGATTTGACCCGACTGATGACCGGAACGGCAAGAACGATGCGGCGGATGGAAAAGATCACAGGCCGGTCGGACGACATGATCATTTTGCGCGGCGTGAATGTCTTTCCCACACAAATCGAAGAGCAAGTCTTGGCGACAGATGGCTTGGCAAATCACTTTCAGATCGAACTCACCAAACCTGAACGCTTGGACATCATGCGCGTGCATGTGGAATGTTTGCCCAATGCAGCGGACGAAACAGCTCGAGCTGCTGCGGCCAGTGCATTGACCAAACGGATTAAGGATATTGTTGGCGTCTCAACCGTCGTGGATGTGGGGTCGCCGGGCACGGTCGAGCGTTCGCAAGGCAAAGCGCGCCGCGTCATCGACAACCGCCCCAAATCCTGACCCATGGCCCGCCCCATTGCCAAAGATCACGCAGACAAACGCAGACAGATTATGTCATCTGCCGCGCGATTATTTGCAGAACAGGGTTTTGACGGCGCGTCCATGAATGCCGTGGCCCAAGCCTGTGGTGTGTCCAAGGCCAATATCTATCACTACTATGACAGCAAAACCGCGTTGTTGTTTGACCTGTTGGACCATCATTTGAGCGCGCTGCGCGATACGGTTTTGCAATCTGCAAACGCACATGCCAGCGCCGAAGACCAGTTGCGCAATATCATCTCGGCTGTGCTGTCCGCCTATGAAGGTGCGGACAACGAACACAAGATCCAACTCAGCGCTATGTCCAACTTGCCCAAGGATCTGCAAAACATATTGCAAGGCTATCAACGTGAAATGGTGGCAGCTGTGTCATCCGTCTTGTCTGCACTGGCCCCGGACGTTTTTGACAAAGACCCAAGCAAGTTAAGGGCCGCAACAATGTCCGTCTTTGGCATGTTGAATTGGCATTACATGTGGAACGCTCAAGCCACCCCTTCTGAACGCGAAGCTTATGCTACGTTGGTCAGCGACCTAACGCTTTCGGGTTTGAACGGTATTTAAGGCGTTATTGGTCGTAGTCGATCACCAACACATCCGAAATCGGGTAGGATTGGCACGACAAGACATACCCTTTGGCGACTTCATCATCTTCCAACGCGTGGTTCGCCGCCATTTCGACTTCGCCTTCCAAGACACGACATCGACAGGTGGAACACACACCAGCCTTGCACGCGAACGGAGCATCGATATCTTGAGCGCGCACGGCATCCAGAACGCTTGTATTTTGATCCATTTGCAGCTTTCGCGTGGCACCATCCAACGTCACAGACACATCCGTTGCGCCCTGGCTTTCAGTGGCCGACTTGGAAACCGCCTTGCGCAATAATCGCCCTGGCTGGCTGCTCGCAAACAATTCGAACTTTATTTGATTGTCGTTCAAACCATGCGCACGTAACGCGTTGGCAATGCCCAACATCATCGGTTCCGGCCCACAGATAAAAGCTGTGTCGATCGCCTTAATATCAATCCAACGCTGAAACAGTTCTGCGCATTTTTCTTCCGTCACGCGCCCGGTAAACAGGTCAATTTCTTGAGTGTCCGACTTGAGGATATGTATGACATTAAACCGTTCGAGATAGGTGTTTTTCAGATCTTCGATCTCGTCTCGAAACATGATCGAATTCACACCACGGTTCGCATAGACAAGAGTAAACCGCGCGCCCGGTTCGCGTGCCAATGTTGTGCGCATGATTGACAGGATCGGCGTGATCCCCGAACCGCCAGCAAAGCAAAGATACGATCTTTTGGCATCAGGTTCGATTGCGATGTGGAACGCCCCCATTGGTGGCATGGCCTGCAATGTATCGCCTACGGAGAGATCCTCGTTTGCCCATGTTGAAAACGCGCCGCCCTCGACGCGTTTTATCCCAACCTGCAAAACCCCATCATCCTTGCCTGCACAAATCGAATAGGATCGTCGCAGTTCTTCGCCCTCAAAATCCTTTTTGAAGGTAAGATACTGGCCTTGCGTAAACTCAAAAACATCACCTGCATCAGCCGACGACTTCAACGTCAACACAACGGCATCTCGAATGGTTTTGTGAACATTTGTAACGGTCAGTTCATGAAAACGCGCCATTACCCGCCCCCTAAATACACTTGAAGTAATCGAACGGTTCCAGACAGCTGTCGCATCGCCAATGCGCTTTGCAAGGTGTCGATCCAAATTGGCTGACACGCGTCAAATCCATGGACCCACATTGTGGACAGCGTTCCGGCCCGCCTGCTTGGGACGGCGGCGCAATCCCGTATTCCTCAAGTTTCGCGCGCCCCTTGTCACTAAGCCAATCGGTTGTCCAAGCGGGCGCGATGCGTCTTTCCAAAACCAGCTTTTCCACGCCGTTCGTACGCAAGGCTGTTTCGATGTCCAATTCGATCATGCGCGTAGCAGGACAGCCCGAATAGGTCGGTGTTACGGCCACATGCAATGTGTCACCTTTCCACTCAACCCCACGTATTATCCCAAGATCGACGATGGAAATAACTGGAATTTCCGGGTCGGGCACGGCGTCCAACCAGCCCCAAACCTGTTCAACCGAGGTTTCCACCGCCCCGCCCATTACCATTTCGAATTCGGATAGGCGCGTTGCAGCCATTGCATGGTCGCCAGCAAATGACCCAAATGTTCCGTATGTTGGCGACCCGTTTTACCGCCTTTATGCGCAAAGTCCTTGTCAGGGCGGGTCAAGGTGGCTTGATCCAAAACCCGTTCCACCAGGGTGTCGTATTCGGTGCGCAGACTCGCAGGGTCAGGCGCGATACCCGCTTTGAACATCACCGCGTCGACCTCATCACCAACAAACATCTCGTTCGCAAAGGGCCACAGGTATTCAAGGGCTTGGGCCATTCTCTTATGACTTTCCGCCGACCCGTCACCCAAAGCGACAACCGTCTCAGCCGACCGTTCCAGATGATAGGTGACTTCTTTGCTGGCTTTACCTGCAATACCGGCAATGCGCGCATCCGTACTGGTGATCAAATGGCCCAGCTGAACAGAATGCCACGCATCAAACAAAAATTGACGCATCAATGTCTGCCCAAAGTCGCCATTTGGCATTTCGGTCAGCAACAGGTTTCGAAAATCCCAAACATCTCGCAAAAAAGCCAGTTGATCCGCATCGCGCCCATTGCCTTCGACATCTGCAGCCAGCCCCAACCACATTTGCGTCTGCCCAATCAGATCAAGCGCTGTGTTGGCCAAGGCGATGTCTTCTTCCAAGACAGGTGCAAGCCCGCACCATTCAGAAACCCGATGCCCCAAAATCAACGTGCTGTCGCCCATGCGCAGCAGAAATTGAAACAACGCCTCGTCTTGTGTCATTACATATGCCCCACTTCGTCGGGGATGTCGTAAAATGTTGGATGCCGATAGATTTTGGATTCGCTGGGTTCGAACATCGGGCCTTTGTCTGAGGGGCTGGACGCGGCGATATGCTGGGCTTGAACAACCCAAATGCTGACCCCTTCGTTGCGACGTGTGTACACATCCCGAGCAGCAAGAATAGCCGCCGATTCATCTGCAGCATGTAACGATCCAACGTGACGATGGCTCATTCCGTGCTGACCGCGAATGAAGACTTCAAACAGAGGTAATTCTTGGCTCATCACACTGTTCCTTTGTTGCGAAACATTAGGACTTTCAATTCTGGGCCCGGTTGGCATCAAGGCTTTGCGGCCAAACAGGTCTTTCAGTACCAATCGTCAAACGGCACATGGACACACATAGGCGCGTTATTCTGCGGCTACTTTGCGCGCACGCTTCTTTTCCGCATGGGCCATCATGCCGTCACGTACCCATGCGTTGTCGTCCCACGCCTTTTGACGCGCTGTCATCCGGTCCGTGCTGCAAGGTCCATTGCCCGCCAACACGTCGTGGAATTCCTGCCAATCCGGTTCTGAAAAATCATACCCGCCCTTGTTCTCGTTCCATTTCAGATCTGGATCGGGAACGGTCAGCCCTAGGAATTCAGCCTGCGGGACAGTCGTATCCACAAATTTCTGGCGCAGTTCGTCGTTTGAATTCATCTTGATCTTCCACGCCATAGATTGTGCGGAATGAACGGAATTGGCGTCAGATGGGCCAAACATCATCAAGCTGGGGTACCAAAACCGGTTCAGCGCATCCTGAGCCATTTTATGCTGTGTCTCTGACCCCTTGGCCATCTTCATCATGATGTCAAAGCCTTGGCGTTGATGAAACGATTCCTCTTTGCAAATGCGCACCATCGCGCGGGCATAGGGGCCGTAGGATGTGCGTTGCAACGGCACTTGGTTCATGATCGCCGCCCCGTCCACCAGCCAACCGACAGCGCCCATGTCTGCCCATGTCAAAGTCGGATAATTGAAAATGGACGAATATTTCATCCGCCCATCCAACAACATTTCCGTCATTTCATCCCGGCTGACACCCAATGTTTCAGCTGCGCAATACAGATACAGCCCGTGCCCGGCCTCATCTTGTACTTTGGCCAAAAGAATTGCCTTACGTTCAAGAGTCGGTGCGCGTGTGATCCAATTGCCTTCTGGCAACTGGCCTACAATTTCTGAATGTGCGTGTTGGCCAATCTGCCTGATCAGGTTTTTGCGATATCCGTCAGGCATCCAATCACGGGGTTCGATCTTGATGTCTGCATCGACCTTGTCCTGAAAAACTCGTTCGGCCTCGGACATCTCGTCGCGAGATTTGACATCTTTGCCCGTCGATTTGATCATTTGAGCGTACATCAGATGGTCTCCTCTAGATCCGTTCCAGAATAATAGCAGCGCCCTGCCCGACACCAACGCACATCGTACACAAAGCGTATCGTCCGCCAGTGCGTCGCAATTGGTATGCCGCCGAAAGTATAAGTCGTGCACCGGACATCCCCAAAGGATGCCCAATCGCAATTGCGCCACCGTTCGGATTCACATGCGGCGCGTCATCAGGCACCCCCAAAGCACGCAAAGTCGCAAGGCCCTGACTGGCGAAGGCTTCGTTCAATTCGATGACATCCATATCTTCGATGCGCAACCCTGCACGCGCCAGAACCTTTTGCGTTGCGGGCACTGGCCCAATCCCCATGATCCGCGGTGCAACACCCGCGGTCGCCATGCCACGCACGCGTACAATCGGGGTCAAACCATGGGCCTGAACTGCTTCCTGGTTGGCCAACAATAATGCAGCAGCACCATCATTAACTCCGGACGCATTTCCAGCCGTGACGGTCAATTCAGCGCCATTGATCCCTTTCAGACCTGCCAGCTTTTCCATGCTAGTGCCCGGTCGCGGATGTTCATCTGCGTCGACAATGATCGGGTCCCCTTTGCGCTGCGGGATTTCAACCGGCACGATTTCTTCGGCAAAGACGCCCGCCTGGGACGCAGCAGCCCATCGATCTTGTGACCGGGCTGCAAACGCATCCTGATCTGCGCGGTTAATATCGTATTCCTGCGCAACATTGTCAGCTGTTTGCGGCATCGAATCCGTGCCGTATTCCTCTTGCATCTTTGGGTTCACAAAGCGCCATCCGATGGTCGTATCAAACACTGTATTGGCCCGAGAAAACGGAGTTGTCGCCTTCGGCATCACAAAAGGCGCGCGACTCATGCTTTCCACGCCGCCCGCTATCAGCATGTCACAATCGTCAGACCGAATGGCGCGCGCGGCCATGCCAACGGCGTCCATTCCCGATGCGCATAATCGATTTATGGTGGCGCCGGGAACTTCGATGGGCAGCCCAGCCAGCAAAGCAGCCATACGCGCCACATTGCGATTGCTTTCACCAGCCTGATTGGCGTCCCCTAGGAAAACATCGTCGAGACGTGCCCAATCCACCTGCGCGTTTCGTGCCATAAGCGCCGCAATCGGAATCGCCGCCAAGTCGTCAGTTCGCACAGCCGACAGCGCCCCGCCATATCGGCCAATTGGCGTACGCACCGCGTCACAAATGAAGGCGTCAGTCATAGCATCCCCTAGCATAAACGCCGATATCGGCGCAGCATACTTATACGTATATCGCACAAACCACTTTTCTTCAATATATATGTTACATTTTTTAAGATATATCATGAATTATTGTAACTCTAAAAACTCTGCCCAAAACAATCGGCTCGCACACATCGTCTAAGCATCACCACCCTTTTTAAGGTTCAAATGGATGCCCAACCTAGACATTGTCATTCCTTACGCGTTCATGATGTAAAAGGCGAAGAGCACCAAACGTTGCTCATCAAAGCACCTGTTCGGAGTTCGAATATCCTTATGACGCAAGACCTCTGTGAGCTCTCAGCCGTTCAGGCCGTCGAACAAATCCGGAATGGGATCATAACATCCCAAGCACTGGTGAGCGCGTGTCTGACCCGAATTGCCGACACTGATGACGTGATCAAGGCGTGGACTTGGATTGATCCGGATTACGCTCTTGTCCAAGCCAAGGAAGCCGACCGTCTTTCACAGACAGGATATGCGACCGGTCCGTTACACGGCGTGCCAGTGGGTCTAAAAGACATCATCGACACCAAGGATATGCCAACACAATGCGGCAGCCCTATTATGGAAAATCATCAACCCGCAACAGATGCGCGACTGGTTGAACAATTGCGCAAAGCGGGCGCTGTCATCATGGGCAAGACCGCAACCACCGAATTCGCGTATATGCATCCCAGTGAAACGACCAATCCTCATGACGCGTCACGATCCCCCGCAGGGTCTTCAAGCGGATCGGCGGCCGCAGTCGCAGCCCGACAGGTGCCTTTGGCGGTCGGCACACAGACTGGCGGTTCGGTCATTCGACCTGCGTCTTTTTGCGGTGTTTATGGGATGAAACCTTCGCGCGGGTTGGTATCGCGCACAGGGGTGTTCCGCACATCAAGATCACTGGACCATGTCGGCGGTTTCGCAAACTCGATCGGAGATATCAGCCTGCTGATCGATGCACTTGGATGTTACGATCCATCCGATCCGGACAGTTTAGCCCATTCCCGCCCCAACCTACTCAATGGTGTCGACGATGAGACTGCCTTTGTACCCGACATCGCATGGTTTGATTTTTCGTTTCATGATCGGCTGAAGGACGATGCCCGTGCCGGATTTGTCCTGTTGATTGACGCTCTTGGTCCTCGGATGAAGCGAATTTCGAACGTGCCACAGGTGGCAAACCTGATAGATGTGCACAAGATCATCTATGACTATGAACTGGCGCAAAACATGAACGAAATGGCCGCCACACACGGCCAGCTTTTAAGTGAAGAAATGCATGCTGCCATTCAGCGCAGTACCGCAATCGGTCAAGATCAATACGAAGATGCAATCGCGCTGAAAGAAAACGCAAACGCGTTTTTCCAAGGTCATTTTGGCAATTATGACGCGATCCTTGCACCGTCAGCAGTAGGGGAAGCCCTGCCATTGTCTACGGGTTCCACAGGGGATTCAGTGTTTTGCACGATCTGGACGCTTGCTGGATTGCCCGCGCTTACCCTGCCCTTGTTGGTCGGTGACAACAATTTACCAATCGGTGTTCAGTTGATCGGCGCTGCGGGACAAGACGATCAATTGATACGCACGGCATCTTGGGTTCAAAATGCGCTGTGACTTGGTGGTTTTCTTACGCGTCCCAGGCCACTCGGAACCCCATATGGGTTGTTGCGCTGTCTGGGGAATTCCCTGTTCGGGCTGCAATCCGATACCGAAAGCAATAGGAATCGTGGCATAGGAATGATCCGCCCTTGATCAACTTGTACCCTTTCATTGCGGCTTGCCGTTGACGGATGCTCTTGCTGTTCGAACGCAAGCGAAACGGTTCAACCGTCCATTCCCAAACATTTCCAACCATGTTGAACAATCCAAAACCATTCGGTTCAAAAGATCGCGCTGGTGCGGTTGTCGCATAACCGTCCAAACATTTATTTTTGTTAGGAAATTGACCCTGCCAGATATTACAGGGAAAGTGGCTGACTTCATCAGGTGGCTCATCGCCCCAAGGGAACGCAACATCACCCTGTCCTGCGCGCGCCGCGTGTTCCCATTCCGCTTCTGTGGGTAAACGCCCCCCAATCCAATCGGCATAGGCGCGGGCATCATTCCAAGAAACTTGCACGACCGGGTGGTCTGGATGAAACGCTGCGCTGGCAGTGCCAGGACCATTCAATTCTCGCCAATTGGCTCCGTGCACTTGGCGCCACCATTGTACATTCGCCACACCCTCGGTTGGACCAATATCTTCGCCGACCTGAGCCCAAAACACGAAAGACCAACCATATCGCTCTGCCTCGGTTTGATATCCTGTCGCGCCCACAAATGCAGCGAATTCCGCATTGGTAACGACCGTTTCTCCCATGAAAAACGGCGCAAGCTTCTTTTTCCGCAAAGGCGCTTCTACATCTTCGCGGATAATCGGGTTGGCGGTTCCAATCATCGCAGTGCCGCCCGGAATTCGCATTGCGTTTGCCCGCATATCTTTACCGGCCCCAAACGGAACGGTCGTTACCCCCCGCTCAGGGCGAACGACTGAAGGAGAACAACAGGAATTCTGTTCCGGTCGGGTCATCTTGCAATGATTATCCTGATTTGCTCGCAATATCCAAGTTTAGGTCTTTTTTTCATCAAGTTACAGCGTTCCCCGAATTGTAAGGCAATTCCATTCAGCTGGCCAAAAACAGTGATCCGTGGGATGAAGCGAACCAATTGAAACCGCGTCATTCCAGCCAAATGCCGGGAGCGAGCAAAGTGGACGGTTGTTGAACCTCAATCAGATTTACACCACCCCGCGCTCGGGCATCCGCCAATGCTTGGGCAAAACCATCAACATCACTGACACGCGCCGCCCCTGCCCCAAAAGATTTTGCCAAAGCGCAAAAGTCTGGATTGACCATGTCGGTTCCCGAGATACGACCCGGAAATTCACGTTCCTGATGCACACGGATCGTCCCATACCGCGCATTATTCACAAGAATGACCGTCAAACGTAGACTGTGCTGACAGGCGGTCGCCATTTCTTGCAGCGACATCATGAAACACCCGTCCCCGGCCACGGCAAAGACGTCGCGATCCGGGGACGCCGTCGCAGCCGCAACAGCCGCGGGCAGACCATATCCCATCGATCCTGACGTTGGGGCCAATTGCGATCCCGGACGCCGATACCGGTAAAACCGATGTAACCAGCCCGCATAGTTTCCGGCCCCGTTGCAAAAAATCGCATCTGGCGGCAACGCCTCATTCAGATGAGCAAAGATGGGAACCAAGGGATCGCCGGAAATGCTTTCTGGGTTGCTGTATTCCTTATAAGCTGCCCGCAATCCACGACATCGATCACCGAACCGCTCCGGTGCAATCGGGGCCCAATTGCTTACTGCCGCACAAAAGCTTTGCGTATCCGAAACAAGTGAAATCTCAGGTTCATAGACGCGGCCCGGTTCTTCGGGTTCGGGAAAAACATGCGCCAGCATTTGATCGGGTACAGGGGTTTTGACCAATGTGTATCCTTGTGTCGTCATCTCGCCCAATCTTGGTCCGATGGCGATCAACAAATCCGTTTCGGCCAGAGCATCTTCAAGATAGGGCGTTTTGCCGACAGCGAAATGGCCAACGAAATTCGGGTGTTCATGATCCATCAAGCTTTGCGAACGCATCGACACAGTGACCGGAATGTCTTGTTTCTCGGCAAAGCTGGCCAAAGCCGTTACGCCCGCATCCGTCCAGCCACCACCACCCGCCATGACCAAAGGGCGTTGTGCATGTGACAAGGCGTGCTTTAGTGTGTCCAAACTTTCAGGTGCAGGTTGATAGCGTGCAGGAGTGATCCGGCGCGGAGGTTGGGGCAATTCGATTTCATCGTACAACATGTCTTCGGGTAGCGACAAAACCACAGGTCCCGGACGACCTGACAGCGCAGTGCGATAGGCGCGCGTTATAAATTCCTGCATGCGCGTTGCATCGTCGATTTCAGCAACCCATTTGGCGACTTGACCAAACATGCGACGGTAATCAAGCTCTTGAAAGGCTTCGCGTTCGGTCATGTTGCGCGCAACTTGCCCAATGAACAGGATCATCGGAGTCGAATCCTGAAAGGCCACGTGCAATCCAGCACTGGCATTTGTTGCACCGGGGCCGCGTGTCACCATGGCCACGCCGGGCTGGCCGGTTAGCTTGCCATAGGCATCCGCCGCCATTGCCGCGCCGCCCTCTTGCCGGCAGGTCGTGAACCCAATTTCGTTTTCACGTCCATGTAATGCGTCCAAAACCGCCAAATAGCTTTCGCCCGGTACACCAAACACATGGCGCGTGCGCTGACCAATCAAAAGGTCAACAAGATGGTCCGCAGCGCGGCGCGTATTTGCAGATTTGGTCATGGTAAAAAGCCCGTTGGAAAGAGTCGCGTAATGTTCTCGCACACTCTGACCAATCACAGACCAAGTGCAAGCTTAGCTGTTGTCGCGTTCGAAAATCCAATTGTGATCGGGATGATTTTCAAGTCGCCATTTGCGCAAAGGGCCTGCCATGACATTCAGGTAATACAGCTCGTAGCCATAGGGTGCGCCGCAAGGGTGATGTCCTTTGGGAACCAAAACGACATCGTGATCCTGTACGCTCATCGTTTCATCCAGCGCGCCATCTTCTGTCCACACACGTTGATGTGCATAACCCTGAGACGGGTTCAGCCGATGGTAATAGGTTTCTTCAAGATACGTCATCTCTGGGTAATTGTCTTCATCATGCCGATGCGGCGGGTAAGATGACCAATGCCCAGAAGGTGTGAAAACCTCAGTCACCAAAAGGCTGTCGGCGACGTCACGCCCTTCCATGGCGATGTTGTTTATATACCGTGTATTGGTCCCCTTGCCCCGTTCTTCCAGCGATATACCTTCAGGACCGATCGCTGACGCTGCATGCCCGCCGGTGCCCGGCGCGGAACACACGGCCAACGTACAATCAGTTGTCGCGTGCGCGGCCCAATCCGAACCGTTGGGAACATAAAGGCAAGCGGGGGGCGTTTTTTCAAAGACGTTCATTCGATTACCCATTTCGCCGAATTCTTGGTCATCTGCGGACAATTCTGCCTTGCCTTCGACCAGAACCAAAATAACTTCACGCGCATCCGTCTGCTCTGCCACTTTGTCGCCCGCACGCAAACGATAAAGCCCAAAACCCACATACCCCCAACCCGCAGTTTGCGGTGTGATGTCATGGACTTTGCCTGTTGACGTGCTTGGCCTTACAAGAAGGTCACTCATTTCCGTTCCTCCTCAATCACTCTCAAGTTATGCTCGCGCATCGTCCCACAGATTGCACAGCGCCTGATAACGACCCGCCATATCTGTGATCGCGTCTTCGGGGGACAATTTGTCAAGCATATAGGCCGCTGCAGCATCTGCAAAGATTGTACGTCCAACAGCAAATCCTTTGACCAGTGGGAATTTAGCCGCCGATTTAAAGCTGGAAGCAAGTGTTTCCTCAGACTCACCCAGCCCCAAAACAACGATGCCACGGACATGTTCGTCATGAGACAATATGCAATTGCATGACATTTCCCACGCGGCATCAGACGTCATCGGTTCCAGTTTCCACCAGTCTGGATAAACGCCAATATTATAAAGTCGATTGATCACTTTTGCGGTTGTGTCGTCTTGTACGGGTCCCACTTTGGATGGAATAACCTCAAGCAAGAACTCAAGGCGATTTCTGCGGGCCGCATGGAACAGACGCAAAACAGCATCTTCTTGCTTTGCTTTTAATTCAGCCCGGTCATCCGGGTGGTAAAAGCACAAAACCTTGACCACATGTTCCTTGGGCCATTCCGACAGCCCCCCAAAATCTGGACCAATCTCTGGTTCTAATTCAAGAGGGCGGGTTCCGGGCAATTCGACGGGTCGACCTATCCACAGGCCCTGCCCCGCTGCCCGGTACAGTGCGTCACTGCCCAGTCGAGCATCACACAACAACCCGTACCCATCACGCCCATCTGCCACGTTTTCGCAGGCCTGAATACACAACGACTTAAACGCGCCGATCTTTTCGACCGTCGCGCCATTTAGGTCTTCCAACTGCATTCGATGATCAAACGCAAAGATGCGAACCGTATCCCAATGCGAGGTGCGTGTAGTTGACCAATGAAGCTGCTCAATCTCCTGATCTTTGCGCAATGCCGGGGTCTTGATCCCCCGCTTCAAGAACGTCTGAAGCTCGATCCAAGATGGATAGGCCGGGGCGCATCCGTGACGGCTAACTGCAAATGCCCCACATGCGTTTGCATAGGTTAACGCGGTCGGCCAATCTGCATCGTCCAACCAACCACGCAGCAAACCGGACATAAATCCATCCCCCGCACCAAGGACGTTGAAGACTTCGATTGGGAAACCGGGTCCCGCTTGGCCGTCATCCAACGATTTTGCGACGTCGCCCGTAAAGGCCACAGCGCCCATCGGCCCGCGCTTGCACACAAGTGTAGCGTCACTGACGGCGCGAACAGCGCGCAACGCGGTGATCGTATCGATCGAACCGCCTGCGATGTGAAATTCTTCCTCGGTGCCGACAATCAAGTCAAAATAGTGCAACGTTGATTGTAGTTTTTTCGTTACTTTTTCGCTTTCTATGAAACGTTCCTCACCTGCCCCATGTCCCGCCAATCCCCAAAGGTTTGGGCGGTAATCAATGTCCAACGCAGTCCGGGCACCGGATTTTCGGGCCAATTGTAAGGCCTTTATTACAGCGGCTTCGGTGCTTGGGTTACTCAGATGCGTCCCCGTCGCGACAACAGCACACGCTTGCGCGATAAAGTCAGGATCAATGTCATCTACACCCAACGCCATGTCTGCACAGTTTTCGCGATAAAAGATCAGCGGAAATTGTTCTTCGTCGCGAATGCCCAGCAACACCAATGCAGTCAAACGCGTGGGGTCAGTTGCGACACCCGTTACATCAACCCCTTCCCGCACCAGTTCTTCGCGGATGTACCGGCCCATATGTTCATCACCGACACGCGTGATTAGCGCAGATTTCAAGCCAAGGCGCGCGGTTCCGATCGCCATATTTGTTGGTGATCCACCGACATATTTATCAAACGATCGCATGTCCTCTAATCGCCCGCCCACTTGTCCGCCATACAGGTCGACCGACGAGCGGCCTATGGTGATCAGATCAAGTGGTCTCTTCATGAAACGGTCTCCAAAACCTCTTTTAGGTTGACCACCCGACGTTCTTTCACCGAAAGCAGAGCCGCTTCGGCCAAGGCCAAGGCCACGAACCCATCATGCCCCGTTGTCGGGGTTTGAGTTTTCCCGCACACGGATTGCACAAAGGCAGAAATTTCGGCGGCGTAAGCATCGGCGTATCTGGACATGAAAAAGTCTTGTAGCGCCGGGCGCGTGAACCCTTGGTCCGTGGCCACCGTGACACGACTGAGGTGATGATTGTCCACCGCGACAGACCCTATCGATCCATGCACTTCGATGCGTTGATCATATCCGTACCGCGCCCTTCGTGAATTGGTAATCGTTGCCTGACGCCCGGTCGCCGTCGTCAAAATGACGTTCGCGCTGTCATAATCGCCAAGCTTGCCGATTTCCGGATCAACCAAGTTGCTCGCCGCAGCTTGCACAGTGGCAATATCTTCGTCGAGCAACCAACGCGCAATGTCGAAATCATGGATCGTCATGTCGCGGAAAATACCACCTGATCGCGTGATGTAATCAGCAGGCGGAGGGCCGGGATCGCGCGATGTGATCGTGACCATTTCGACATTGCCGATTTGCCCCGCATCAATGGCGCTTTTTAGGGCTTGAAAATCTGGATCAAAACGCCGGTTGAACCCAACCATCAAGGTCGCCTTGGAGCTTTCAACAACTGTCAGACATTCCCGAACGCGTGTCAGATTCAGATCAATGGGCTTTTCACAAAAGACGGCCTTTCCCAATCGCGCAAACTGTTCAATCAGATCGGCATGGGTATCTGTCGGTGTACAAATAATCGCGGCATCGATGTCATCTGAATGCGCGATTTCATCAATCGTGCGAATATCACATCCATGTTTGTCCTGAACTGATTGCGTCGCTGCGACAACCGGATCAGCGATTGCGACAAGCGTGGCATCTGCAACTGTGGCAATGGCATCGGCATGGACCTGTCCAATACGGCCAGCCCCGAGAACCGCAAATCTAACCTTCATTTATCTTCCTTTATTCAGGATATGCACCCGGAACGAATTGATCAAAATCAACAACGGCTCCGGTCATAACGCCACTTTCGGGGCCCAACATATAGCTTGCCAAAGCAGCCAAATGCGCTGGTTTGACTAACATGCCAAGCGGCTGCTCCGATTCGGCCTTGGCCAACCAATTGTCGTCGGCCCCATGCCACTTCTTTTGAACCGCGTCTTCGCCTTCGGTATCCATCCAACCCGGCGCTATTGCATTTACGCGAATGCCATCGGATCGCAACGCCATAGCCGCATTTTTGGTGATGTTGGCCATTGTCGCCTTTGACGCCGAATAAGGAGCAAGGAAACTTTGGCCCACATGAGTCGCCGTTGACAAAACCGTTACACATGTCGCGTGATGCTTTTTAGCACGTGCCAATGTCGCCAAACGTTGCAAGGCAAAGAACGGCCCCTTCGCATTGACGCCAATCAACTTGTCCCACAAGGCGGGATCTGTATCTAGAATACCGCCTCTGTCTGACAATCCTGCCGCATTCACTAAAGACGTCGCCCGCCCAAACGCATCCGCGCACGCATCAACCATTCCTTGGGCTTGCTCTGCATCAGTCATGTCTACCTGAACAAACCGAACATCAGCCCCCGCCTGCGACAGAGACGCTGCCGCCGCTTCGCCCTTTTTTACGTCACGCCCAGCAATCACCATCTGGCGACATCCGTCCGCGATCAAACGCGTTGCAATTGCGTGTCCGACACCTTGTGAGCCGCCCGTTACAATTGCAACCGTACTAGCATGCGGTTGGTCCAGTTTGACAGGCGGCTTCACTCAGACGGCCTCGGCATACTCAGGTTGCGTCTTTGCCCCGGTGATATAGGCGACGATGTCCTGACCATCTGTCTCTTCTTTCTTGAGGTTCGCACAGATCCGGCCCCGTCGAAACACGACAATGCGGTCCACCAAATCCATGACTTGGCGCATGTTGTGGCTAATCAGGATCAGGGGTTCGCCCTGCTCTTTCAACTGGCGCACAATGTTTTCGACTTGCGCTGTTTCTTGAACGCCCAATGCGGCCGTTGGTTCATCCATGATCGTCAATTTGGAATGGAATGTCGCCGTGCGCGCAATCGCAACACATTGGCGTTGGCCACCAGACATGTTGCGGATTGTATTGCGGATGTTGGGGATTTTCACAGCTGTCTTTTCCAAGCCCGCAATCGTGTCTTCGCGCATGCTTTTATAATCCAGCAACCGAAACGGCCCAAGCCAATTGGCTTTGGTTTTTTCCCGCCCCAGAAACAAATTGTCTGGCACATCAAGATCATCCGCCAGCGCTAAGGTTTGAAAGACTGTTTCAATCCCGGCCTCTCTGGCATCTAGCGGCCCGGCGAAATGAACGGGTTTGCCGTCAAATATGATGTCCCCACTGGTGCGTTGTTCCACACCAGTGATTTGCCTGACAAAGGTTGATTTGCCCGCGCCGTTGTCGCCCATGATGGCGACGTGTTCACCTTTATGCAAAGTAAAGTTGGCATCGTTCAACGCATGAACACCGCCATAGTGTTTTGTCAGACCTTTGGTTTCGAGAATAATATCACTCATGGTTTCAACTCCTCGATGCAGCCTGTTGTTGCCGCCATTGGTCCAGTACCACAGCGCTGATGATGATCGTGCCCATGGCCATCAATTGATAAAACGCATCCAGTTTGATGAACAAAAAGCCCGACTGAATCACGCCAAATACCATCGCACCCAACACGGTTCCGATGATCGAGCCACGCCCACCAGTCAGTGAGACGCCACCGATGACGGCCATTGCGATGGCAAACAATTCATAGAACTGACCCATGCCCGTTTGCGCCGTCAGGTTTTTCGAACTCAGGATGATCGCTGCGAATGCGGCCAGCATTGACGCAATCATATACACTAACACCTTATGGCGTTTGACATTGATACCAGACATGCGTGCGGCGTCTTCGTTCGACCCAATGGCATATGTGTGCTTGCCATAAACGGTGTATCGCAACACCAGATGGAACAGGACCGCCAACATAATAAACCAGACCACAGGCATCATGCCCGAGCCTAGAAATTCATAGCCTTTCGTCGGAAAGGATACAGGCTGCCCACGTGTCCACCATTGTGCGATGCCGCGGCAAATCAGAAACATCCCAAGTGTCGCGATGAAAGGCGGAATGCGCGTGAAAGCGATCAAAGAGCCGTTGATGGCCCCAATAAACGCGCCAAACATCAGCCCCACGACGACGGGAATAAGCACAGGCAAATCAAACGCCCACGTCCCGAAAACCGCCTTGGGGTTTGGGTTGCCGTTGACCAATTCGGTCTGTGCAAAGCTCATGACAATCATGGCCGTTGCGCCAACCAAAGGCCCGGATGACAAATCGATCCCGCCCGAAATAATAACCTGTGTGACGCCCAATGCGATGATACCGATGATCGCCACTTGCAGGATCATGATCTTGATGCGCGCGATATTCAGGATGGTTCCGTCACGCTTTTCATTAAAGTCGAACAGCATGCTCTGCCCGTTCATATACGGTAGCAACTGCCCAAGTGCTTCAAAGATCAAAATGATGATGATGAGTGCAAAGAAGATATTGATTTCATTTGGCCATGCGCGCTTGGACTTGTCGTATTTAAGTCCGCCGATGCCGTCGGATGTATCCGCCATTGTTTGTCCTCAGACCGGGCAGAGCCCGTTAATTTTAGGAAGGATGCACGACAACAGACGTCTTCTGTTGCCATGCATCCAATTTTGGATCGGCTTAGTTTTGGTCTAGAAAATCGCCAACATTGTCAGGTGTAACCAGCTTGAATGGGATGTAGACTTTCTTGTCCACTTCTTCGCCCCGTGCCAGTTTCAGTGCTGTGGCAACTGAACCCGAACCCTGACCGTTTGCATCCTGGAACACTGTGACGTCCAAATCGCCCGCTTGCATTGCAACCAGCGCGTCTTGTGTCGCATCAACGCCACCGACCTGTACTTCGGCCATATCGATGCCTGCAGATTTCATCGCCTGAATAGCGCCAATCGCCATTTCGTCGTTATTGGCCAAAACAAAGTCGAATTCTTCGCCGGACGACAACCAGTTGGCCATAAGATCCTGTGCTTTGTCGCGTGACCATTCAGCTGTCTGCTGGTCAATGATCTGCATAAAGTTACACATATCCATGCCGACAACGTCTTCGACGTCCTTGGTGCGTTGAACAGCCGCTTGGTTCGACAACTGACCCATCAGAACATAGCCTTTGGCACCGCCTGCTTTGCCCGCTGCACGCAAGTTGCGGCAAACCTGAAACGCTTCCAGCGTACCAGATTCGATTTCGTTGGACGCGACGAACGCTTGACCGTCGGGCAATTCATTTACATTGACCGGCTCGCGGTTGACGTAAACCAATGGAACGCCAGCTTCGTTCGCAGCATTTGTCATCGCCTGTGTCGCAGACGTATCCACAGCGTTTACAATGATTGCATCAACGCCCGACGCGATAAAGTTGTTGATCTGGTCAAGCTGCTTGGCGACGTCATCTGTCGCGTCTTCAACCTGAAGATCAACACCGTCCAACGTATCCGCATATTCCGTCATACCGTTGCGCATGACTGTCAAAAAGTTGTCGTCAAAACGTGCAATCGACGCACCAATTGTTTCCGCCATCGCAGTTGTCGACAAAAGCGCTGTAAGACCCACAGCAATAAGAGTTCTTTTCATATTTTCCTCCCAATATCAGGTGTCCGGCACACCTTTACTTTTTTGCCGGAACCCCGTTTCCGAGGCAGTATTGCTCGCCCTTATGCCGCCTGAGCGGAAAGGTATGAGCGAATGAAGTCCATAGAATCCGCAAGCGCGCCCTTCGGGTTTTCCATGGCGTGAATTTCTTCGGCGAATGGCTCAAACGAGAACGGGCCCGTATATCCGCCTGCCAAAAGTGATTTGATCTGGGCGATATTGCCCAAACGATCGTGTGGGCCGACAAGGCCTCTGTGAGAGTCTCGCAAGTCGCCCATGCTAACGCGATTGTCGTCAACACCAGAAATATGAACCATCCCGGTCATCTCAGGAAAGATGTCCGTTTCGCCTGCCAAATGATGGTGAAACGTATCATGGATGATCCGGAAATTTTGTTCTCCGTCCACTGCGACTATCGCTTCGACCGCTTCACGTTTGCTGCGCAGCGATGATGACACAAAACCCAACGGCTCAATGAAACCCATGATCCCGGCGTCTTTCAACAGCGGTTTCAGGGCTTTCAAAGACAAACGCAAGTTGGCTTGACGTTCGTCATTCCCAGTGCCCAGACCATCATTCCGCGGTATCAGGCTGATCGCTTCGGCCCCAGAGGCTTTTGCATAGCCTATCAGGGCTGCAGCTTTCGCAATCGTACCGTCAGACAGAGTGTTGAAGGACGGTATTTCGGCCAAAGCCAACACGCGTAGCCCGCTTCGGCGCGCCTTTTCACCCGTGGCTTGTGCACCCAGTTCATCAAACAAAGGAGTATGTAGATCATTGCGCAGCTCGACACCCACGCATCCAAGTTGCGCAGCAATATCCAAGACGTCAGCGACACCCATTCGGGGGCAAGCCATGTGATTTAGCGCGAACTCCAAGCTCCCTCCTCCCACAGGAAACAATTGCAACCTGCCCCAAAGCTGACCGATTGGGCATGACGACGTCAAGCAAAATGAATGTTTCATAACAAAATAAATACAGAATATTCATTTTGTCGCGAAATATTCGTTTTACAGACCGCATTCTAACAGATGTCAGACCAACCACAGGAAGTAATGTCCCGGCAAGGGAACAGAATCACCCAAAGATGGCGCCACCATTCCAACCTATGACCGGTTAAGCTCTCTTAACTGCATCACGTTAATGAGACGGACATATCCGCCCGCCATTACGAACTGCGTTTTCATGTCAGTTCGCTTTATTTCAGAACCACGTCACGCAGAGCGAGTCACTTGGGGCGCGTCACTCAGGGTTCTTAATTCGCGCACGCGCAATCGCGCCCGCCTTGCGTCAGCTGTCGCTTTTTTAATTTGATACGCACGCGCTGCGTCCCACTCAAGATGCCCCCAGAACTGGGCACGTCTTACATAGCGGCATCTCGATTAAATGACGGTAATTACAGATTGGCTAAAATGAAATCGACGTCAGATCAGATTGAACCGGCTTCAACCATATAGTTGTTGGCAGTACACATCGCGGCATCGTCAGACGCCAAAAAGACCACCATCCGCGCGACATAAACTGGATCAATCAAGTCCGGCAGACATTGGCGGGCGCGATGTGATTCAAGGTTTTCTGGCGTCGCCCACAGTTCTTTCTGCCTATCGGTCATGATCCATCCCGGCACGACGGTGTTGACCCGGATGCGGTGATCCCCCAAATCGCGGGCCATCGTTCGGGTCAAGCCGTGCACGGCGCTTTTGGCCGTGGCATAAGCCGGAAATCCTCCGCCCGCTTCCCACCAAGAATTTGATCCAATATTGATGATCGACCCGTTCCCTTCAGCAATCATGTCAGGTGCCACGGATTGAATAGCAAAGAACATATGACGCAGGTTCGTTTGCATACGTTCGTCCCAATATTCGGGTGTCACGTCTTTCCAATCATGGCGATCATCGCGAGCGGCATTGTTCACCAAAACCTGTGCAGAACCGATGCGATCCTTAAGCGCGGACATGCCGGCTTGCATGGCCCCAATATCGCGTAAATCGCAGATCTCATAGGTAACGTCGCCCTCTGTGGTTTCTGCCAATTGCGCGCTTGAGGTTTCGTCCAAATCCAAAAAACCGACACGCGCGCCTTGTGCTGCGAATGCACGAACAATGTCAGCGCCTATACCTGACGCACCGCCGCTGACAAAAACCGTTTTACCTTCGAGGCTGGGATAATTTGCAAAACGCATGTGAGATCCTTTGAACGTCAATATCTGATCGAGCAAACCCTACAGACATTTGCACCAAGGAAAAGGCCATGTCACTTAGCAAATTCAGGTTGAAGAGTTTGCAAATCCTTCAAACCTCAACCGGATCAACGACTTCGGCAAACTTTGCAAAGAATTTCGATGCCAGTTTCTTGGACGTCGCCGTGATCAAACGGCTGCCCAACTGCGCAAGTTTTCCGGTAATTTCCGCGCGCGCATCATAGCTGAGAACAGTTTGCCCGTCGGATTCTTCCAGGGTCACATCGGCCCCCCCTTTTGCATTTCCTGCGGCCCCACCATTGCCTTGACCAGTCAGTGAAATTGCTTCGGGGGCGCCGCTTGTGTCCAACACAACGGTTCCTGAAAACCGTGCTTTTACGGGACCAACTTTCAAGACAACTTTTGCCTCAAGTTCGGTGTCGGAATGTTTGATCAGCTCTTCGCAACCGGGAATGCACTGTTGCAGAATTTCGGGATCATTTAACGCCGCATAAACTCGGTCTTTTGGTGCGTTGATCGTAATCGTGTCTTTCAGTTCCATTTGCTCTTCTTTCTTAACAACGGGAAAATTTGCTTGTGCCAACAATTCAACGTGCTGGGGTGTCAACTTGGGCGCAAAAAGCGTTTCAATTTGCGCCAAATCATTGGTGATGGACTGCGTTGCGTTGAGGGGCCCGGCGCACTTGCGTCAATTGTGCAAGGATCGACAATGCAATTTCAGAGGCTGATATGGCATTGATCGGCAATCCGACTGGGGCCTGAACACTTTCAAGGGTTTGTGCGTCCATGCCCTCATCTAATAGCTTGCTCGACAAGCTCGCATATTTCTTGCGGCTGCCAACAAACCCCACAAATTCTGCACGCGTGGACAAAGCACTGCGCAAACAGGCAAGGTCATTTTTACCTTGGGTGGCAACCACGATCATACGACGTGTGCCCCCTGTGGCATCTACTGCGTCCTCGGGGGTCGCCTCGCGCAATGTCCACCCAAATTCTGGTGCCAACCGTTTTAAAGCGTCAGCCACAGGCGACGCACCAAAGATCATCAACTCATCTTGCGGCAACACCGGTTCGACAAAAATATCCAACGTGCCTTGCGACGGACACCCGTTGCGTGCGAATTGAACGCCATCGCGTTCCTCTCCTGCAGTTATGCCTTGTTCGGCTAGTGCATCTTCTGGGTGGATTGAGATGAACTGAGGTGCAGTTTCGACAAACGCGCGTCGTACGGCACGCTCGATGGCACCGCGCACGCATCCCCCGCCGATCCACCCAGACAAAATCTCTCCGTCTGCGGAAATAAGTGCCTTTGCGCCGGGTTTCGCTGCAGTCGCTCCAACTGTGCGGATGACAGTCGCAATTGCAAATCCTTCATCACGTGATTGCAAATCACGGATGAGGTCGGCCATATCGGTGTCCATAGGATCAACAGGCATCACAGGCGCATAAACTCCTGTTCCAAGGCGTTAAGGTCGGCCAATCGGTTGGCCGCATAGAACCCATCGAGAAAGGGCAACCCGGCCGCCATTGCGCCGGCCACAGGTGCGTAATCGCGCCAGCCTTTGAGCGGGTTCAACCAAACAATCCGACAACCGCGTTTCTTAAGCTGAGCAAGTGCACCAGCCAAACGTTCGGGCGGATCAGTGTCATATCCATCTGACAGGATCAAAACGACACTTCGACCATCGACAAATCGGCGCGCGTATCCGCGTGCGAACAAATCCAAAGACGCGCCAATTTTCGACCCCCCACCAAAGCCGTCCGCCATCAAAGACAATCGCCCAATGGCGCGCATAGCATCGCGGTCGCGCAAAGCGTCGGTTATCCGTACAAGCCGGGTGTGAAACAAATACGCGTCCGCCTGAGTGTCGGATCGCAAGAGCCCCGCGAGAAAGGCCAGGAAAACTCGGGCATACACTGTCATTGATCCCGACACGTCGCACAGGGCCGCAATTCGTACAGGCCGGTCTGGACGGTGCTTGTGGTAAAGACGTAAAGGCACGCCCCCCGTCGACAAGCTGTAGCGGATGACTTTGCGAAAATGCAATCGACGCCCACGCTGCGCGTTCTTGTGACGTCTAGATCGCCGGTCGCGCAATGCGGCCCCTAACCGTCTGGCAACATTTTCGGCCTCTGCAATGTCTTCTGGGCGGATTATATCGCGCAGATCACGCTGCATCAGGTTTTGCGTCTTGGTGGCAATCAGCTTGCCTTCGCCATCACTGTTCGCCTCACCATCTCCGCCATCTGGCGTTGTCGCAGCGCCCGTTCCTGACGTTTCGCCCTGAGCATCACGTGAAGAATGCACATGATCATTAGCTGGGCTTTGCGTATTTGGCATCACCTTTTGACGTACACGCCCCGCGTCGCGCCAAAAACTGTCGAACAATTGGTCAAAGCGCTGCGCATCTTCAATGGAACCCGCACACACCGCTTTCAAAGCACGACATGCGGTGTTCGGATCAATCGCATCGACATGGGACAGAGCCGCAAGTGCAATTTCGGTTTCAGCAACCCCCAAACGCATTCCGTTCTCACGCAGATGCGCGATAAAGCCCGACATGCGTGCCGCTGGCCCGGGGTCTCGTGCCGCAAAACGTGTCACCCGTGTCATGCCGCGCGTCCCGCTAAGCGTTGCGCCACTTCGGTGGTGATATTGGCCCGATCTGTTTGTGTTTTCAGCAAAGTTGCCAGCGCCACCTGCAGGACCGCAGGATCGTCCCTCAAATCGGCAACCCCTAGCCCCATCAAAGCCGCAGCAAAATCCAGCATCTCGGCGATGCCCGGCGTCTTTTCTAAATCTTCCTTGCGCAGATCTTGCACAAACCCAACGATTTGATCGGCCAGCCGCGCCTCGACCTCGGGACACCGCGCATTGAGAATGGCCAGCTCTGTCGAGCGGTCAGGATATTCCACATGTGCGTACAAACAGCGGCGTCGCAATGCATCGGACAAATCGCGCGTCCCATTCGCCGTCAGTATAACGATTGGGCGGGACTTGGCTGTGATCGTGCCCAATTCCGGCACGGTGATTTGGAAATCAGACAAAACCTCTAACAGATAGGCTTCGAATTCTTCGTCCGCGCGGTCAATTTCGTCAATCAACAACACGGGTGGAATGTCTTGACGAATGGCCCGCAGCAACGGGCGCTCCAAAAGGAAGTCCTCAGAGAAAATACGCGCCTCGACTTGGCTTCCTGTTTCACCACTTTCGGCGGCGGTGCGAATACTGAGAAGCTGACGTTGATAGTTCCATTCGTAAATGGCCTGCGCGGCGTCCAGTCCTTCGTAACATTGCAGGCGGATCAATTCAGTGTTGCGCACATTTGCCAGAACCCGCGCGATGTCCGTCTTACCAACACCCGCCGCGCCTTCTAACAGAAGAGGTCGGCCCAGTGTCAAAGCCAGATGCAATGCCATCGCGAGATCCGCATCCGCGACATAGCCTTGCTTGGCCAAGGTCGATTGAAGATCAGTCCAGGTCATAGGTGCTCCGCCGGCAGCAGGGCAAATGATTGCCCTGCGCAGTCTGCAATAAAGCGTTGGTTAATCATGCAAACCAAGGTCCTTGGCGGTCTTCCAGATCCGCCAGTGATCATGCGGCATGTTGGTATGCGTGTTGCCAAATGGGCGGAACGCATCCTGAACCGCATTCGAGAAACATGGCACGCCACCGACATGGGGACTTTCGCCGACTCCTTTTGCACCAATTGGGTGGTGCGGTGATGGCGTCACCGTAAAATCGGTCTCATAGTTTGGAACTTCCCATGCCGTTGGCAAGAAGAAGTCCATCAACGTAGCAGTCTTGACGTTGCCCATGTCATCATAGGCAATCTCTTGACCCAACGCGACGGCCAAAGCCTCAGTCAAACCACCATGAACCTGTCCTTCGATGATCATCGGGTTGATCCGTGTGCCACAGTCATCCAACGCATAGAAGCGACGGATATCGGTAACGCCCGTATCAACATCAATGTCCATCACACAGACATAAGCCCCGAACGGATAGGTCATGTTCGGCGGGTCATAATAGCTGACTGCCTCTAGGCCCGGTTCGATGCCAGGGATGGCCTGATTATAGGCTGCAAAGGCGATTTCCTTCATCGTTTTGAACCGCTCAGGCGCACCTTTGACCACGAAACGGTCCACGTCGAATTCGACATCGTTGTCGTGCACTTCCAACAAATAGGCCGCAATCATCTGCGCCTTGGCCCGGATTTTACGCCCCGCCATGGCCGTGGCCGCACCCGCAACTGGGGTGGAACGGGACCCATAAGTGCCCAGACCGTAAGGCGCCGTATCGGTGTCGCCTTCCTCAATGGTGATGCTGTCGGCGGACAGGCCGATCTCGGTCGCCAAAATCTGCGCGAATGTTGTTGCGTGACCCTGACCTTGGGAAATCGTGCCCAAGCGTGCAATCGCAGACCCTGTTGGGTGAATGCGGATTTCGCAACTGTCGAACATACCAAGTCCAAGGATGTCACAGTTTTTAACCGGTCCAGCGCCCACGATCTCGGTAAAGAACGAAAGCCCTATTCCCATCAGAGTGCGCGTTTTGCCTGCTTTGAAATCCTCAACCCGCTGGGCCTGTTCAGCGCGCAACCCATCGTAATCAACCGTCTTCAACGCCTTGTCCCAAGCGGTGTGGTAGTCGCCGCTGTCGTATTCCCAGCCAAGCGCGGCGGTATACGGGAACTGCTCCTTCTTGATAAAGTTAATCCGACGTAATTCGGCGGCATCCATATTCAACTTGATCGCCAGAACTTCGACCATGCGTTCGATGAAATACACAGCCTCAGTCACACGGAATGAACACCGATAGCTCACACCACCTGGTGCCTTGTTGGTGTAAACACCATCCACCACCAGATAAGCGGTCGGGATGTCATAGGATCCCGTACAGATATTCATGAACCCAGCAGGGAATTTGGTTGGATCCGCACAGGCATCAAAGCCACCGTGGTCCGCTGTCACATGACAATGAAGGCCCGTGATCTTGCCGTCTTTGGTGGCCGAAATTTTTCCCTTCATCCAATAATCACGAGCGAATGCCGTGGTCATCAGATTGTCCATACGATCTTCGATCCACTTCACCGGTTTTCCGGTGACGATGGATGCGACAACCGAACACACGTAACCGGGATAGGCCCCAACCTTGTTGCCGAACCCACCGCCGATGTCGGGTGAAATAACACGGATATTGTGTTCTTCGAGGCCCGAAATTAGGGACACGATGGTGCGGATGGCATGGGGCGCTTGGAACGTGCCCCACAACGTCAGCTTGCCATTGACCTTGTCCATCGATGCAACACAGCCGCAGGTTTCCAAGGGGCATGGATGCGTGCGGTGATAATACATCTCTTCTTCGGCGACGACTTCGGCGTTCGCGATGACCTCTTCGGTTGGGTCTTTGTCACCCGCTTCCCACGTAAAGATGTGGTTGGGATGTTTGCGCGGCCCATGAGCGCCGGCTGTGGCTTTGCCGTTCTCGTCCACTGTGTCTTCGCGCAGAACGACATCTGATTGCAGGGATTTGAAGGGGTCTACAAGAACCTCAAGTTCGTCGTAGTCCACTTCGACCAATTCAATCCCGTCGGCCGCCGCATAACGGTCTTCAGCGACCACGAAGGCAATCTCTTGGCCTTGGAACAGTACCTTGCCGTCAGCCAAAACCATCTGCTTGTCGCCAGCCAATGTTGGCATCCAATGCAACCCAAGCGGTTCCAGATCGGCCGCAGTTAAGACAGCCAAGACACCGGGCACCTTTAGCGCTTCTTCGGTGTTGATGCTTTTGATACGGGCGTGTGCGTAAGGTGAACGCACGAAATCGCCAAACAGCATCCCGTCCAGTTTCAGGTCATCAACGTAGTTGCCTTTACCTTGTGTGAACCGCGCATCTTCGACCCGCTTGCGTGAACACCCCATTCCTTTGAGGTTGTCGACACGTTCGTCGCGACTGATTTCGTCCTTCATTCTGCGGCCTCCTTGGCTGCATTCATTTCAGTGGCCGCAGCCTGAATGGATTTCACGATGTTCTGGTACCCCGTGCAGCGGCAGATATTGCCCGACATACCAAACCGAATTTCTTCTTCGGTTGGGTTTGGGTTTTCTTCTAGCAGTTTGGTCGCACGGGTGATCATGCCCGGTGTGCAATATCCACACTGCAAACCGTGGTGTTCTTTGAATGCCTCTTGCAGCGGGTGCAGATCATCTGGCCCCCCGAGACCTTCGATGGTGATGATGTCGGCACCGTCTGCTTGTGCGACAAACATGGTGCAAGACTTCACCGACTTGCCGTCGATGGTGACTGTACAAGCCCCACAATGGGATGTTTCACAGCCAATGTGCGGCCCCGTGATGTTGAGCCGTTCACGCAACGTGTAAATCAGCAATTCTCGTGGTTCGGCGAGGAATTCCTCTTGCTTGCCGTTCACGTTCAATTTGATGTGCATTTTGTCTGCCATGATCTGTCCCCTCAGGCCCGCGCCCAAGCGCTTTGGATCGCTCGGCTTAATATGACGCCCGCCACATGGCGCTTGAAGGCCACCGGCCCGCGATTGTCTTCCATTGGATCGATATCACCCAACATGGCGTCAACAGCTACTTTGATCGACGCCTCGTCCACGCTTGATCCTTCCAACACTGCACCCGCAGCGGCAGAATAGACTGGCACATCGCTTAGGTTTGTCATTGCGATTGATGCGCTGGTGCAGGTGCCTTGATCTTTCTGCAGGATGACTGCAGCCGCAGCCGTGGCATAATCACCAATCTTGCGCTTTTGTTTGACATAGGCTGATCCGCCTTTCGGCGCTGCGAATTGAACAGACACCAAAATTTCATCGTCGGTTCGATCCGTCATATAGGCCGCTTCGTAAAAGTCGCGCGCTTTGACGGATCGTTCGCCATCAGGCCCGACCAAAAGAAAGTCAGCATCAAGACATTGCATCAGGCCCGGCATATCGTTGGCGGGATCACCGTTTGCCACATTGCCGCCAACCGTGCCCATGTAGCGCACTTGGGGATCAGCAATCTGCAACGCGGCTTCATGCATGATTGGAGCAGCCTTTTTCAATGCGTCAGAATTGATGATATCGTGTTGTGTGACCATAGAACCGATCGAGATCCGATCGCCGTCAACGCTTAATTCTTGCAGGACGTCGATGTCTTGCATGTCGATCAGGTGCGGCACCTCAGCCATGCGCAGCTTCATCATTGGAATAAGGCTATGACCTCCTGCCATCACCCGCGCATCGTCACCGTGTTCTTGCAGTATGCTAAGCGCCCCTGCGATATCCTTCGGGCGATAGTAATCGAACGCCGCTGGTATCATTTGTGTCCTCCCTGACAACCTTGTCCGTGGCTTGAACGGAAGTAAGGATGATCGAACAGTCAAAGACGCGCTAAATTCAACGATACACGATGTTTCCTGCACGAATGACGCCATACGCGCACGAAATGCGAATGCGCGATTGATCGTTTCCATGCGCTATGCATGGGTTCAACCTAAGGAAACCCTACGATACCGATTGTTGGACAAGTCGAGCACCCGATCAAACACCCAAGGCGGCGCGCACATCTTTCAGGCGGGAACGGCTAACAGGAACCGGTGGTAGATCCGCCAGATCAAACCGACATACGCCATTGTCTTTTTTGCGTTCAAAGCTGGCAACAAGCGTTGGATTGATCAAGTAACTGCGATGCGTTTTCACAAACACCGTACCCTTCAGACGTTTCTCCGCTTCGGTCATGGACCAAATACAAAACCGCTGACCTGCATTCGTATAAAGATGGGTGTAATGCCCTTCGGCACGTACGGCGGCCACTTCAGAGACATCGATAAATAAGGTTTGCCCATCTTTTTCATACGGGATTTGTTGCATGCTCGGCTCGACCAAAGATCGAGCCACATCAGGGACTTCGGACGGAATATTTGCGTGTTTTTGTTCCGGTGCAAGGACCGTGACCGAGCTGAACAAAAATGCACCACACAAGGCGAAGCTGGTCAAAACAACAATCATGGCCAAGACTTCATTGCTGAGACGTGGTCCGACCTGACGGGTTTCGGGGATCGCCTCAAATGCGGTGCCGTAAATGGCGACGAAATGCACCATAAAGACGGCCAGACCAAAACACACCGTGCCAAGCAGGATATTGCGCCCTGTGCGACGGGAATATGCAATCGTGAAGGCGATGCTGTTCAACACACATGAGGATACCCCAGCCACGATCACCCCAGCCGGCGTGTAAAGCGCCCGGCACAATTCCAACCCTGCCATGCCGATATAGTGCATCGCCATGACCCCAAGTCCGACAAGGCAACCCGCCCCTGTCAAAACCAGCGGCGTGCGGGGAAAGAAATGCAAAATCAAAAGCGACAACCCTACGACAAGGATCGCAACCAAAGCGGATGCTAGAGTTATAGCCGCGTCATAATAAAACAGGATCGGCATTTGCAGCCCGAGCATCGCCACAAAATGCATGGACCAAATGCCCCCACCCAACGCAATCGACGCCAAACCGATGGACAGCTTGCGGCGTGCCAAAGACATTTGCGACAAGCCACGCGTCATCGACAGGCCAGTAAATCCTGCAATAAGCGCTACAACCAAGGATGCCGCGACAAGCCAAGGGTTATGCGTGACGTCAAGCACAACGAATGTCTTTCAATCTGGGTTTTCCTAGCGCTGAACCTAGGCAATCAAGAGGGCTAAGGTAAAGCCGGGAATACACCCTATCGTCAATTTTGTGTTACACTCGTCTGCCCACAGGCCGTTGGCTACGACGTTAAAATAACGTCCGCTGTACGCGAAGCGCCAATAACGAGGCGCCCGTTTGGCATGTCGTTTTCTTCCAATTTATCCTCAATTTCCTGAGGCGAAAGACCATGTCGCACCCATCGACCTTGCAATCGTCGTTTTAACTCTTCTTCCTCGACCGAGATCATCACAGTAAGATCAAACGACGATTTCAATCCGCTCCAAGGATCTTGATTCAGCAGAAGGTAATTCCCTTCGACCAAGATAACATCCACAGATCGCGGAACAAATCGCGCACCCGCTCGTGCGATATCGATGCTGCGATCAAAGACAGGAATGGCAATTTCAGCTTCTGTATTGCGACGCATTCGTCCCAACAAATGGCCCAAGCCCGCAACATCAAACGTATGCGGGGCCCCTTTTCGCGCGCGCCAGCCACGTTGGTTCAACACGATATCGTCAAGGTGAAAGCCATCCATCGGAACAACTGCGGCACAATCCGCTCGGGTTTCATTCAAGCTCTGTGCCAACTGATCAGCCAGTGTGGATTTTCCGGCCCCCGGCGCGCCTGCAATTGCCACAAGAAACCGTTGTCCCACGGGCACGTTTTGCAACCGTTCCTGTAACTCGGGATAACCCGCTATGTCCGCCATCTGTCCACCCTTTGATGAGGAACAGTTTTGAAGCCTCCCTTTAAAAAAGCAAGGCCCGTAGAACATGATCAGTTCGGCGGGCCCATTCCATTAAGTTGGCTTCTGGCAGGTCAGCCCAGAATAGCTTCGGGAAGAAGTTCCAGCCCAATGATCAAAGGATCATGATCTGATGACCCGTAAACGCCATCGTTAAAGAACGCGGTGTCTTTGAACGAGTTGTCATAGTTGATCAGATCAGGTTCATCGGCATTGATGTGCCATTCGGTAGCGCCTGTCACAAACGGGTTCAAATCCGTCGATGCGAACCCCTGATCCAACGTGCCTTGCTGACCATCAAAGACAAAGCTGTAGGCATTGTCCTGATCAATGAACCGATCAATCAGATCAACTAACCCCGCATCATCATCCAGATACTGCACGGGGTCTTCTTCGGCATAGGCGTTCATATCCCCCAAAAGCAGATAGTTGGTCGCCCCGGTGCCCGCGAAATCGTTTTCGATCCAATCGGCCAATTCAATCGCCGCATCAAGGCGCACTTGGTTCCAGAACCCTTGACCGTTGCCCTGATCGTAATTCCCGTCTGCAATCAGTGCATCGATATCGGCTTGCGTGATAGTTGTGCCGCCACCGTCAACATGCGCTTGGGCGTCCAGAACCACATCGTCCAGATTGCTATCGCCTTTCGATTTGTAATGCGACGAAGCGACTGTGAATGTTGAACCCGTCGCCTTTTCTTCGAATGTCGCCGCAACCGTTGGGCGATTGCGTTGGAAGTCGCCCAACTGATCGTCGGACGAGGCCACTTGGTTCAGCACATTCGCAATTGCGAATGTCGATGCAGCGGAGGCTTCCTCGTAGACTAGGAAATCAGATGCCACGACGTCCAACACATCTGAATTATAGATCAATCCAGTTGTGATCGCGTCCGTTCCGATAAAGCCTGCATCGGTTGTTGGATCGACAAAGGCAAACGGATCAGATCCGTCCACTGCGGCATTCAAGGCATCCACAAGCGTTTGGATCGCAGACTCTGCCCCAAACCCGTTGTTTTCGATTTCTTGAATGGCGAAGACCTCAGACCCTGATTGCAAGAATGCCTCGACCAGTTTCTGAGTTTGCCTTGCCAATTCTTCATCGCTGTCCGCACCGCGTGGATCCAGGCCACCGGGTCCGGAAGTGCCTTGCCCATCGATGGTTGAAAAATAATTCAACACATTGATGGATGCCACCTGAAGCGATCCGCCAACATCTGCCGGCGTTCCTCCTCGCGCACCAGAATTTGTGGTTTCGTCGACTTCCAGCGTGTCTGTGACAACCAAACGATATTCACCGAACCCAAATCCAAGAACACCTTGAACATCCGCCGTCAGTTCAGACCCCAGACGCAGCGTTGTTCCCGCGTCGCCGAAATCATCCGTGGTATCCAGAAAGCCGTTACCGGAATCCCCAGCACCACCGGGGATATATTGGAATTCATCCGGGTTGGACCCACCTTCCCCATCGTCCAATATAAGGCGGTTGTTTTGGTTGCCTTCGGCCACAGCAGCAACTTCATCTGCTTCGGTTTGCGCATCGAACAATTGCGTGCCTTGCACTTGGCGTCCTGCACTGATGGTGATTTCGCCAAACCGATCCAGATTAAAATTCTCGATGACCGTCAACGGATCAGCCGTGCCGCTGGACACCGCAACGCGCATGCTCTCAACCGCTTCGAAATCTTGAGCGACATCTGGTGACAACATTATTTGTGCCGCCGTTGGAAGATCTACATTGCTGGCTTCGATGACTTCGCTTGTTACATTGGTGATCTGTGTCGCACCAAAGAACTCATCAACTTCACCACTGACCAACACACGATCGCCGACGCTGACCGCGATCTGGCTGCCGCGGAAAACGAAGATGCCTTCGGATGTGTTCGCATCTGTGTCGGCATCCGCGTCTTCTTCTTGCAGGTAATACCCATCACTGACCACATGTGTCACGATTGCGGACAGGCTGACCGATTGTCCATCCAATGCAGATGCGCTGCCAGAGCCTTGAACCTCGTGGATCAACCTGAGTTCGCCGGGAGGGATCACAGCGTCATTGGCCTCTCCTGAGGTATTCGCCTCCGGTGCGCGCCATGTGCCGTCTTCATTGCGCTGCAAAGAAAACCCGACGGTTGTGGTCGTTGTTTCGGCTTGTCCGATATCTGTCGACGTTTCACCGATCGCCGTACCGGTGGTTGCGGTCAAAGTCCCTTCATAGCTGAGGAATTCGATCAGTGCCCCATCGTTGGAAAGCGCTAATCCATCTGGCGCACCATTCTGAAGACCATTGGCAGGCAATTCGATGACGTAATAATCATAATCATCATGAGAGGTTACTGGCGTACCCGGCAAGGTCAGCGCATTGTAAACACCGCCATCGTTCCCGTTATACAATTCGACCAAAAGACCAGATGCATCTTGTCCCGCATCAACGCGGATTTCGATGAATTCGCCGGTATCAGCACCATCATTGTCGTAGTGGAACTCATTGATCCGTGCATTGACGACGCCTGAAGGTGCATCATTGGCTTGCCCCGATGTGTTCGCCTCAGGTGCGCGCCATGTGCCGTCTTCGTTGCGTTGCAACGAAAACCCAACCTCGGTCGCTGTTGTTTCTTCTTGGCCGATATCCTCGGAACTGACGCCATCTGCTGCGCCGCCGACACCGACCAAACTGCCTTCATAGCTTAGGAATTCGATCAGGCCTTCCCCATTTGAAAGGGCAAGACCGTCAGGTGACCCGTTTTGCAATCCGTTCGCTGGTAGGTTCAGAACGTAATAGTCAAAATCGTCATCGGAACTAACTGTGCCATCCGTGACGTTCAATGTGTTGTAAACGCTGCCACCATTGCCGTTGTACAATTCAACTACCAACGCGCTTGCATCTTCGCCTTTCGCCAGACGAATTTCGATGAATTCACCTGTATCGCTGCCGACATTGTCATAATGCAATTCATTGATCCGCGCAGTCACCGCGACCGGTGCATCGTTTGCCCCACCGGATGAATTTTCTTCTGGTGCACGCCATGTGCCGTCTTCGTTGCGTTGCAACGAAAACCCAACCTCGGTTGCACTTGTTTCTTCTTGGCCAATATCCTCGGAACTGACGCCATCTGCTGTGCCGCCGATACCGGTCAAACTGCCCTCATAGCTTAAGAATTCGACCAACGTTCCTGCATTCGACAAGGCAAGCCCATCAGGTGATCCGTTCTGCAATCCGTTCGCGGGAAGATTCAGAACGTAATAATCAAAGTCGCCATCCGATGAAACGGTCCCATCCGCCACATTCAACGTATTATAAACGGTTCCATTGCTCCCGTTGTACAATTCGACAAGCAACCCAGAAACATCGCCCCCCGCATCGACACGGATTTCAATGAATTCGCCAATGTCGCCTCCAACATTGTCGTAGTGAAATTCATTAATCCGCGCGACCAATGGGGGCATTTCGACCACATCTTCTACGGTCACTTGGACCGCTTGAGAGGCGGATGCACCCAAGTCGTCCTCAACGTTTACGACCACATCATAAACATTGTCGCCGCCCGCATCTCCGGGCGCTTCGAAATCGGGCGCAGTGACAAAATTCAACGCGCCGCTCAGCGCATCAATCTGGAACAACGCAGCGTCCGCGCCACTTAGGCTGAACTTCAATGTATCGCTGTCGACATCCGTCGCAGAAACTCCTGCAGCGACATCCGTTGTGTTTTCATCGACGGACACGGCGGTTGTCACAACCAAAACAGGGCCATCGTTCACGCCCTGAATTTCGACGGTCACAATGGCTGTATCTGTGCCACCTTTTCCATCATCTACCGTGTACTCAAAAGTATCCGTTGCGGTTTCACCTTCTTTTAGTGTGTCAAACAGGTCCGCGGGGTCATAGCTGAAATTTGTGCCATCAAACGAAACCGCGGCACCAGATGCGCTTTGGCTGTCCACGGACGTGATCGCAACAGTATCCCCATCAAATTCACGATCATTCGCAAGCAGATCAGCCGCAGCAATATCTAAACCACCGTCCTCACTTGCCACAACATCATCATCGCCAGCCAGAACCGCGTTGTTTAATCCATTCAAAAAGAACGTGTAATTGTCCGCTTCGAAAAACAGAGCTTCGATCTGAAACAAATCATCACGCCCTGCATCCGTAAGACCATCTGAAACCGATGTTACTGTGGTCTGGAAATTGCGGCCGCTTGGAGCAGAGATATCATAATCCTCGATACCCCCTTCATAGGTGACTGTGTCGAACCCGCGACCGCCATAAACACGGTCATTTCCGGCCCCGCCTCGGATCAGATCATCGCCAAAACCTGCGCTGATCAAATCATTTCCGGTTCCCGCGTCAACAGTGTCATCGCCACTGCCCGCATAGATCCAATCATTGCCCGCTCCGGTCCAAATCTCGTCATCACCCGAAAATGCGAACACAAAATCGCGTCGGTCGCTGCCTGTCAGTACATCGTCCCGAAAAGTTCCAAATACAAAGTTGGGCCAAAAAAAGCTCATGTCAAATCCCCCTGGTGTTTCGCTTCTCATGCACAAGTGGGAGGCGTTTTTATGTCATTCCTTTATCACGCAATACGTTGCCAATAAGATGTTTTTTTCCGTTCCTTAGAACGAAGAAAACTCGCATACATTTCACGCGAATCGTATTCCCCACCACTGTGGTCATTATCGTTATGCGTGTATTTCGGTAATGCAAGCGCGTCGTGGCGTAAGGCTAATATCGTGATCAATCATTGATTGATCTTTTGGCTGTCCGTCAAGTTTAATGCGATTGATGTAACGCGCGTTGCGCCTTGGCGCTATGAATTTTTTTGGGGGGGGGAATAGGAATGAAAGGCCAGGTCATTCTTCTTCATGGTCCCTCGAGTGTCGGCAAAACAACATTGGCACATGTGCTTCAAGAGAAATTGCATCAACCGTACTGGCATATCTCAATCGACCATTTGCGAGACGGCGGAATTATTCCTATGCATCGATATCAAAGCGGCGAATTCAACTGGCGGCAAGATCGGCGCCAGATTTTCACAGCTTTTCATGCAACGCTGATGGCTTACGCCAATTCGGGCGTAAACATTATTGCTGAACACATTATCGACACCGCAGGTTGGATCGATGAGCTTGTCGAGCTTTTCCAAGATATCGACGTCTATTTCGTCGGAATGTCCTGCAATCTGGAGACTTTGGTACAACGTGAACACGCCCGGGCGGATCGTCCCATTGGCAGTGCTCAACAGGATTTTGCAAACGTTCATAAAAACCGCAAATACGATTTGGAAATAGACGGCACTGATCGTCCAAATACAAACGCCGATGCGATCATCAAAGGTTTGCGCAGCGGCCTACGCTGTTCAGAATTTTCATAAAGACCCCTTTTCACCCAGCGAGTGCTGGTAGGAAGAGGACGATTGCGGGGAATGCGACGAGGAGTGCGATTGTGATGGCGTCTGCGATGAAGAAGGGTGTGACGCCTTTGAACACGTCCTGCACAGTCAGGTCATCGCGCACGCC
>JBDVKF010000085.1:0-88066 GCA_039960995.1 Paracoccaceae bacterium
CAAATATGCCTGATCCGTCTCGGGTGGCCGCCACCGGCCTCGCAATCCATCGTGCACGTCAAATGACGATCTCACGCCAAAACGGATACAAACATCAAAAACGACTGTGGCCATCGCTATCAACCGAGTTTCCACACACCCTCTCCCGCATAGCTGCCGTTGGCCTAGGTCTCGGTGAAGGTCTGGTTTGGGTCAATATTGCCTGACATTCGCGCCGGTATTGCATGACGCGATCCCTTAATGGGATTCAGATTAACCGTTGCATCGAACCAAAGGTGTCTGACGGTCCACACAGTGGCGAATTGGACTGAATGGCAGGCGAAGGCATCTATTGGGCGTTAAATTCGGATGAAATAGCCCTAGGCGTTTGCACTTGTGATCTTGATACATGCGCATCTTGAGCGAATGACATTGCGTTGTGCCTCGTTGCCGCATGCTCTGACATCCGCCTTTGTGCTTTCCCTCTGTTTCTCATGCCTAAATGTTGATCACGGTTCCGGCATTTGTCTTGGACAATTTCTGAACGCGGTCCATAGTGGCAGGCGATCAGGAGGACATAGGCTGATGGATGACCAAAAACTGACCCAAGCTGAGGCACAAGGTTTGCGCTATGCCAAAGAGCTGGAAGGGCATGTGTCGTGGCTCGACAGTTTTACGGCTGCGGCCCTTGGCGTTTTGGCGGTGGCTTCGGGCATTTACACGTATCTTGGGGTGTCTTCTTTGTTGGATGACAATGGCGCACTGAGCTTTTTCGCGGCCATCAGTTATTCAATCGCCGTGTCTGTCGGCATCTTTGTGTTCTGGTCGTATCTTATCCGGCTTTTGCCTGCGGTACGTTCGGTTGGTGCGCGGATTGGGCTTTTCATCTCGATGCTGATTGGCTCTGCGGCGATTATTGCGATGTCGTCTTGGCTGAACGCGGCTGCCCTTGCTGGGGCCGCGGCGGTTGAACAACATTTGGCCAAAACGGTGCAAGATTATCAATCAGCGTTGGAGCGGGCCAATGAAATAACCGTCTCTGCCCAAGGTTTGGGGCGGGACGTTGCGCGCGTGCGGCAATCGTTCGAGGATCTGTCAGAGCAAGAGGCCACTGGCAATCTGTCCGGTCTGGCCGGGCGGGGCGCCGTGTTCCGGGTGCTGCGTCAGAAATCGGACGAGTTGGCGGGTTTGGAAACACAAATCGCCAGTCAGCAGCCGCTTGTGAATGCGGCCTTTACCGAAGGCAATGCGATCCTCAGCCGGATGCGTGCGCTGACGGTTGAACCGGGCCCAATTGAAGCGCGTTCGGTTCAATTTTCCGAAGAAGCCGTGCGGCTTGCCGGTGTGATCACGCAGTTGCGCCAGCTGTCCGTCGCGCCATTGGTCAGCCGTGCCGCGCAGGATCTAAGCGCATCTGTGGTGTTGCCGGAACTTGACGGGCGGACCGAAGAAACCCGGGCTGGGCAGCAATCCACCATATCATCCGTGCTGCAATTGTTGGGGCAACGGGCCGAAACATTGCGGCTGGCCGCTGAAGGCGTGATGAGCATGGATGCCCCGGCCGATACGATTTACAGGCCGATCAGCACGGCGGATGCGGTGATCAAATATGCCGGGAACTTTGTGCCGTCATGGGCCGGGGCTATCGCCATTGACCTATTGCCAGCGGTGCTGGTGCTTATCCTTGCGGTGACGCAGGCCGCCATCCGGTCCGGAAAAGCGCGGGTTGGGGTCGAAGACACGTTGACCTTGGCCGAACTGCGCGCCGCCTTGCATGCGGTCAAGGATATGGAACACACCCTTGGCCCCAATCAGCCCGCGCAACCGCCCGCTGACGTGAAGCCGCTTAAACTAACGCCCGAGAAACAAGCATGAGTGACACGGCTGCTCCGACCCGGCGCATGACAACAAAAACAGCGATCACTTGGGTTCTGTTTGTGCAATTGGCTATCGCCGTGTTCTTGATGGGGCGGGACATTCTGACGGCATTGCCCAGCATTGCTTTTCCATCAAATCAGCCGAAATTTGACACACCCGTTGCCCCGGGCGATCAAACCCGGCGCTTTCGAACTGACAACACGCCGCTGGATGGAAACCCGGCGCGCCCCTTTCGCAGCACTGGCGATATGCCGTCTCGCCTGCTGTTTGAAATCAAAGATGACACGCTGATCTTAACAGGACAAATCGCGCAAGGGGACGCTGAAAGGTTCGTGGAATACCTTGAGGTGCGGCGCAATTTCGATCGGGTGCGGTTGAATTCACCTGGTGGATCAGTCCGAGACGCGCTTGAGATCGGGCGCAGATTGCGCGCGGATGAGGCGGATACAATGATGGGTGCGCTTGATATCTGCTTGTCGGCCTGTCCGTATATCTTGGCAAGCGGTGTCACCCGGACCATTCATGACGATGCTCAGGTTGGGGTTCACCAACATTTCTTTGATGCCAACGTGGCGTTGCCTGCGTTTATCGCCGTCGAGGATATCCAGCGCGGGCAAGGCGAGGTTATGGCTTACCTCGATGACATGGGCGTCGATCCACGATTGATGCAACACGCATTGGTCACGCCGCCGGATGAAATCTATGTGTTATTGCCGGAACAGCTGACGGAATACAGAGTCAGCACCAGCGATTTGAACCCGTGACCCTGTGCCAATGGCTGGGGAGCTGTGCATTTCGTAAGCAAGTGACGCTGAATAAAAAGTGGTGGGCGACCCTGGAATCGAACCAGGCGTGCGTCTCCGCGAGGGAGTTACAGTCCCCTGCCACACCTTGCGGCCTGTCGCCCACTGGAGCGCTGATTACTTGTGTGAAGCGAGGGCGTCAACTGCAAACGGTCAGCAATTTTGTCTGGGTGGAAACTTAACTGGCATTGACCGGTTCACACCACGTCAATGATGCATGGAAAATCTTGAAAACGGGCTGGGGTGAACGTTCTAGGCGCTCAAAAGGCGGTCCCGATTAATGGAGCTTCTTTGAGTCGCTGGATTGACGGGTTCAATGACCGCATGGCTTGCCCTCTGGGGGCTCAACGGCTAGGGCGAAGCAAGAAACGAGGGCATGTGATGAAAAAGCCAAAATGGGTTGTTGAAAAGGAACGCGGAAAACGCGCGGCTGCGGCAGAGACCGTTTGGCTGTTTGGTTTGCATGCTGTGCGCGATGCCTTGTCCAACCCGAGCCGTGAGCGTTTGCGTTTGGTTGTGACTTTGAATGCGCAGACCAAGCTGGCGGACGCCATCGCTGAAAGCGGTATGGAGCCCGAGGTGGTCGACGCACGGTCGTTTTCGGCCCCATTGGATCCGGGATCTGTGCACCAAGGGGCTGCGTTGGAAGTGAAGGCCTTGAATTGGGGGCAGTTGATTGATCACGCCATCGGGGCCGAGGCGCCTAGGTTGCTGTTATTGGACCGGGTGACGGACCCACATAATGTTGGTGCGATTTTGCGATCAGCCGAAGTGTTGGGCGCGCAAGCGGTGATTGGGACACGGCATCATTCCACACCTGAAACAGGGGCTTTAGCCAAGTCGGCCAGTGGGGCGTTGGAGCGGCAACCTTATTTGCGTGTGCGCAATCTGGCGGATACGATCATTGAGTTGCAGCAGATGGGATATTTGGTGCTTGGTTTAGACGGCGAGGGTGAAGAGACCATCGAACATGCCGTGAAAGATCGCATCGATGGCCCTGTGGCTTTGGTCTTGGGCGCGGAGGGGCCTGGGTTGCGGGCCAAGACGCGCGAAACCGTCGATAAGCTTGTCCGAATTGACGCAGCTGGTGGATTTGGGTCGCTGAACGTCTCGAACGCGGCTGCAATCGCCTTATATGCATCTAAAGAGAGGACGTGAACGGATGAGTTACCCAACCAAAATTGCGACGTGTTGTTACTGTGGAACACGGGCAGCGTTGGTTTTGAAAGGTAAATCCCGTCACGAACTGGCCTGTGGATCCTGCGGAGCCCCTTTGCACGACCTCAAGATGTTGCCAAAAGACAAAGTGGCCGATCGCGATTTTGCGGGGTCATCGTCCTACAGCAAGCATAGGGTAGCGCGGGATAAGCCGAAGGCTGGGAAATACCGCCCCGACAAAAAGAGGAAACAGAAGCCACGCAAAAGTTGGATGCGGGATATGTTGGAAGAAGCGGTGGATTTGATTGAAGATGTGTTTGACTAGGGAGCACTCGACGTCTTCCCCCCAACAATTTTCAATTGAATTTAACTTTCGTTCACACTTTTGAGACAGTCTCTTCTTTGATGGCTGAGAATTCTTATCTCATTATCAGGGTCGCGGGTTTGGAACTCCTGACGACCAACTCAATGTCCCTCGTTCCGCACTATGCGCTCCTTCGGATCCCCGTCGGAGCGCCTTTTTTATGTGAACAATTCGCGGTATGTGTTTTGCATGGGCAATTATTCTGACTCGCATCTGAAAGACGTTCTGCAGCGTACCAAGTTTATCGCTATGGTTGGCGTATCCGCCAATCCGATACGTCCCTCAAATTACGTCGCACGTTACCTCGGTCTTAAGGGTTTCAAGATTACCCCGGTCAATCCGGTGGCCGCCGGAGAGCGGATTTGGGGCGAAATGACCGTCAAAGACCTGAGCGAAGTTCCCGAAGAGGTTGATATGGTTGATATCTTTAGACGCTCTGAGGCTGTACCTGAAATTGTGGATGACGCGTTGACGTTTCTGCCAAACCTCAAAACGATCTGGATGCAAATTGGGGTCGAACATGCAGAAGCGGCGGCCAAAGCCGAGGCGTCTGGTGTGACGGTCATTCAGAACAGATGTCCAAAGATCGAATATCAGCGATTGTTTGGCGAGCTGCGCATGGGTGGCTTTAATACCGGCGTCATTTCATCTCGACTTAGTTAAGTGTCTGACCTTGATGATTTTTCTTCCAGACCAGATTGCCCTTGTCGACGGCTCAATTCAGCGAGGACATCTGACAGATGGACATCCCGAGACGCGAGCATAACCAGCAGGTGATAGAGCACATCGGCCGCTTCTGAAGTCAGGCGATCCTTATCACCTTTGACCGCTTCTATGATCGCTTCGATGGCTTCTTCACCAAATTTTTCCGCGCATTTTTCCGGACCTTTGGACAGCAGTTTTGCGGTCCAGCTTGACTCCGGTTGCGCGTTTTTGCGGCTTTGGATGGTGTCGAACAGATCGTCTAGGGTCATGCCAGCCTCATTGGAATGCCTGCCGCTGCCATATGCGCTTTGGCTTCGCCGATTGTATAGGTTCCGAAATGAAAGATCGACGCCGCAAGGACCGCCGAGGCGTGGCCTTTGGTGACGCCGTCCACCAGATGATCCAGCGTGCCAACACCCCCCGATGCGATCACCGGAATTGGTACGGCGTCTGAAATGGCACGGGTCAGGGGCAGGTTAAAGCCTGCGCGCGTGCCGTCGCGATCCATCGACGTCAAAAGGATTTCGCCAGCACCCTTTGCCGCAGCCGTTCTTGCGAATTCAACAGCATCGATCCCAGTTGATTTACGCCCGCCATGGGTGAAGATTTCCCAGCGGCCTTCTTCGACGGATTTTGCGTCAATTGCGCAGACGATACATTGGCTGCCAAATCGGTCGGCTGCATCACTTAGAACATCCGGATTGGCCACAGCCGCTGAATTGAACGATACCTTGTCCGCCCCGGCCAACAACAGATTGCGCACGTCATCTGATGTGCGGACGCCGCCGCCAACGGTCAGGGGGATAAAACACTGTTCTGCAGTACGGCGCACCAGATCAAACATGGTGCCGCGGTTTTCGTGTGTTGCGTGGATATCGAGAAAACACAACTCATCCGCACCGGCGGCGTCATAGGCGCGGGCGGCCCCGACCGGGTCGCCGGCATCAATCAGATCGACGAAGTTCACGCCTTTCACAACGCGCCCATCGGCGACATCCAGACAGGGTATGATACGGGTCTTAAGCATATCTGGGGGCTACACCGGGCGGGACGTGCGGGGCAAGGGGCAATTGTTTTGTTCGGGTGTAAGGGATCAGATTGATCGCTACACACACGCAAATGAAGTGGCGTTATCACTTTGTTTGGCAAAACAATTCAAACCAAATGAGGGCGATTGATTGCCCAATTTTTCAGATCACGGCAACTTGCGAAGTTACAACCTTTGATAAGTTTCGATCCTGTGCCATGTTCACTTAAAGTTCATCTGAGGAGAGGGATTCATGAAATCGATAATGACAGCAGCGGCGGCAGTCGCCTTAATAGCGGGGGCTGCAATGGCCGGTGACAGTGGTATCGTGCGCAAAGAGGCGTCAGCAGGCGTGGTTGAAACAGTTGATAGCCTGGTTTCAACATTGGAAGGTGCTGGGCTGAAAATCTTTGCTCGTGTCGATCATGGGGCAGGGGCTGTGTCAGTTGGCGAAGACGTCGGGGATTCGCAGCTTTTGATTTTCGGAAGCCCTAAAGTCGGGACACCTGCCATTAAGGATGATCCGGTTTCAGGCCTCTTTTTGCCATTAAAAGTGTTGGTGTACGAAGATGCATCGGGTCAGGCTTGGATCGCGTATGAAGATCCCAAATCCATGCTAACCCCGTTGGGCGGTGTGTCTGAAGATGCGCCATATCTTCAAGTGATGACTGGCGCATTGGCCAAATTCACGGGCGGCGTCGCCAAATAAACTTGTAAGCCTGAAACCCGTGGGTGCACTGTGTTCGTAACAGGAGGCTTCCATGGGTTTTTCTTTGCGTTGGTATTTGGCGTTAATGGCGGTGACGGCTGCGTGGTTCGCGGTGATGTCTGGCTATTTCAAGGGGTTGCCAAATGCGCGGGCCTTGGACGCGCAGATGACGGTCAGTGCCGTCAATCACGCCCTATCGGTTTGGGATGAGGCTGCGCGCGATTATCATGCGTATGGCACCCGAACCTTTGACATGATTTTCCCGTTTCAACTGTCCGTCGTGCTGTGGCTTGGCGTCATGCGGTTGAATGGTCGGCTGGGTCAGTTGAAAACAGCCTTTGGTTCGCTGATCGCCGTATATTTGGGCGCGGATTACATAGAGAACTTTGCGTCACTCAATCTGTTGCAAGGCGACACGTGGGGCGTTTGGGTCAAGGTTGCAGCCAGCTGGGTGAAATATGTCAGCCTGTTGCCTGTGCTATGCGTCGTTGTCTTTGGAACGATCAGAGAGGCGGTCCGACCTACTTAAGCGCTGCCAAGGCTTCGGTCAGGTCAATCGCACCGTCATAAAGCGCACGCCCAGAAATCGCGCCGGAAATCACGCCAGTGGCCTTTAACGCGGTCAGGTCCGCCAAAGACGACACGCCGCCGCTTGCGATCACAGGAATGGAAACGGCTCGGGCCATCGCCTCGGTCGCGTCGACATTTGGACCGCCCATGGCGCCATCGCGGTTGATGTCGGTATAGATGATGGCCGCCACGCCTGCGTCTTCAAAGCTCTTGGCCAGATCCGTTGCATCGACATTGGTTTCTTCGGCCCAGCCTTTTGTTGCGACCCGTCCATCACGCGCATCGATGCCAACGGCGACATGACCGGGAAAGCGACGCGCTGCATCTCGCACAAGATCGGGGTTTTCAACTGCGACGGTGCCAAGGATCACGCGAGACAGACCTTTTTCCAGCCACGCTTCGATGGTTGCGATGTCGCGGATACCACCGCCCAATTGTGTGGGTACGTTCACCGATTTCAAAATGGCCTCGACCGGTGCGGCGTTCACGGGTTCACCAGCAAACGCACCGTTCAGGTCAACCAGATGCAGCCATTCGCAGCCCGCATCTACAAAGGCTTGTGCTTGTGCTGCCGGATCATCATTGAAAACTGTCGCACTGTCCATTTCACCATGCAGCAGGCGCACAGCTTGGCCATCTTTCAGGTCGATTGCGGGATAAAGGATCATGTGCGACTCCGATGACAGAAACGTGGGGCACATCGCACCATTTCGTGCGCTTTGCAACGCGACGTGGGGTCATGCTTGCGTGAATGGTTGTTCTGAGGACAGACTTTTCCCAGCTATCGGAGGAGATCACATGAAAAAGCTTGCACTTGCCGCAATTATTGCACTGGGAACAGCATCTGGCGCATTGGCGGCTGACCCGCTGGAGGGGCTGTGGCGTACCACCAAGGATGATAACGGAAATTCAGGCCTGATCGAAGTCAAACCATGTGGCGCGAAGCTATGCGGTACATTGGTCAAATCCTTTGATTCCAGTGGCGCATCGGTGTCCAGCGACCAGTTGGGGCGGAAGATCATTTCGGAAACCGTCGCGTCAGGTGCCGGCAATTACAAAGGCAAAGTCTATTCGCCTGATCGGGATAAGACGTATAATTCCAAACTGGTTTTGTCCGGAAACACACTGAAAGTGTCAGGCTGTGTGTTGGGTATTTGCCGGGATGGCGGGACCTGGTCACGCCAGTAATTTTTGGCGTTGCCGATCCTTTACAAAACGTCACGGCCCTTTGATCCGGTGCAACAGTTTGGCTGTTTCCGATTAGGGGGTTGTGTCGCGCAATGCTGGCTTAAAAGTCGAGGATTTCTGACCCAGACCGGACATTGATCGCAGTCAGCCGCGATGACCGCTACGCGGGACAAAACCAACCTTCTTTGCACGAACACCAACGTCCGGTTCGGCGAGCCCTGCAACAAACGGATCTTTTTGAACGCCTACCAACAATTTCTATAGTTTTATTACTGACGAGTCACGCCACGCAACGGGACACCAGATCGGCAACCGAATCCGAGCTGTCCGATGCCTCGCACCCAAATGCTGTGTCTGGCATACAGATCATAAGGATCGCATGTTGTTTTCACATCCATCATAAGTGGCAACCACGTAAACAAATCTAAGTACTCGCTTGCAGTATCCGGCCGACGGTCAGACGGCGCAATGAGGCAATCCGCCAAGACAGAAGCTTCCGTGGTATTCATGGTTCGGCAGATGATCCTTTTGCCTACCAATAGATCTTCGACGGCGGCTGTTTTGGGTATGTTCAGGCCCCACGGCAATATAACCGTTCCATCTTGAAGGTGCAGAAGTCCATCTTTTGTCAGGTCTACAACGATGCTTTCTAACTCAGCCGCCGCTATTGGAGAGGCTAAAAGGACTGTGAAGACTAAATATCTGAGAATTTCATTCATTTACAAATCTTGCCTCCGGCAATGGTATTTCTCGTGACGCTAATCCCTGCCTTGTTGCATGGATGATGCTTGCGGCACAATTTTTCCTTAAATTTTGAAAAGCAGATGTTTGCTGCAGCGCAGAACAATGTCACTTCGGGCTCGAAGTATGCGTAATTGGGCTGCCTTTGTTGTGAGGTTGAGCTCCCGATAAGATCACAGGATGACTGTGAACAAGGGAGTTAGAAGATGGAATATTTTGCCGGAATAGACGTATCGCTACGATCCTGTGCGCTTTGCATTGTTGATGGGAAGGACGTGGTGTTGTTTGAACGAGAGCTGGCCTGTGAAGTTGAAGACATTGCTGATTGCCTTACAAGCTTCGAGCATCCCATTGAACGGGTCGGCTTTGAGGCAGGTGCGATGAGCCAGCATTTGTTCTTCGGATTGCAGGCGGCAAGCTTTGATGTCGTGTGTATGGAGGCGCGTCAGGTGCATGCTGAACTGTCAGCAATGCGCAACAAACCCGATAAGAATGACGCACGTGGCATCGCTCAGGTCCTGCGCACTGGGTGGTTCAGTCCAGTACATATGAAGAGCCGTGAGGCGCATGGTGTCCGCGCCTTACTCAGTACGCGCAAGGCATTACTGAAGAAAACAATGGATTTGGCCAATGAAGTGCGGGGGCTGTTAAAGATCTTTGGCATTCGTCTGCCCAAAACCGTAAAACACGGCGGCTTTGATGGCATAGTGCGGCCATTGATCGAGATGGACGACGTTTTGGCACATGCTTTGGTGCCACTCCTGGATGCACGTTTGGTTTTGTATCAACACTTTCTGGAACTGGATCGTAGGGTGAAGCGCGCCGCTAGCGATGATGAGGTTTGCATGCGGATGATGACCGTCCCGGGCGTAGGGCCGATAGCATCATTGACCTTCAAAGCCGCGGTTGACGATCCAACACGCTTCAAACGATCCCGAACGGTGGCTGCACATTTGGGGCTGACACCGCGACGATACCAGTCGGGTGAACAAGACAATCCTGGTCGGATATCAAAGGCTGGGGATCGGAACGTCCGCGCAACATTGTATGCCGCAGCAAATGCGTTGCTCATGCGAACGATGGCTGGTTCACAGATCAAATCATGCTCTGCCCGACAGGCGATTGCGTAGCAATCTGCCGATAGGGGGCATGCGATTAATCCGCACCAAAGGCCGCCGTCGCGCGGTGGTCGCCGTTGCACGTAAACTCGCCGTCTTGCTCCACCGCATGTGGACAGACGGCACGGAATTCCGTCAGGACCAAGTGGGAGGCACGGCATGATCTAAAAACCAACCACATAACCTTGACGGGGTCGTCCCTCACCGGACGAGGTTCGTGGAAGAAGCCGAAAGTGTCTGCTGCGCAAAGTAAAGCGCGTCTCGAAGTAGGGCTCTCCACTGCCGATCCGACACATACATGCAGCGGTGCCATCACGGCATCAAATAGACTGCGAAGAGAAGCGTGACCCGGATGAGCGACAACGACCCAACAGAAAGAAGAAAAACGAGCTTGATCCAAACACCCAATTAGAGAAGGAAACATTCGCTGCGCGATGCATCAAGGTCTGCTTTGTCGGTTTGGGAAGCTGGGTGAGTTGATGACGTAAAGGTCAAGGTAATTTGACGTTCAAGATCTTTCGTTATTCAACGGATCGACAGATTTCGCCCTTCGACTTAGGGGGTCCAGCGTAAAAAGTTTGCGATCATGCGCAGGCCGTTATCGGCGCTTTTTTCCGGGTGGAATTGCATGCCGATCATCGTGTCGCGACCAACCACAGCCGTTACGTCGCCGCCATAATCCACATGGGCCAACCGGTGTTCGGGCCGCGCGACGTCAAAGTGATACGAGTGCACAAAATACGCGTGGTCGCCGGTTTCAATACCGTCAAACACAGGGTGTGGATTGTCGATCACCAGATCGTTCCACCCCATATGAGGCACCTTCATCTGGGCGTCTTTGGGCTCGATCGGGACGACTTGGCCGTCGACCCATCCAAGTCCTTGGGTATCCGTGTATTCGCGCCCCCAAGATGCCATCAATTGCATGCCGACACAGATGCCCAAAAATGGGCGCCCGCGTGTTTCAACGGTTTCGCGCAAAGCGGCGTATAGCCCGCTTTCGCCTTGCAGCGCTGTCATGCAGGCCGGAAATGCGCCGTCTCCGGGCAGAACGATCCGGTCGGCGCGTGCGACAACATCGGCGTCGCTTGTCACGACAACTTCGCCTGCATCGACGTCCAACGCCATACGTTCAAACGCTTTTTGTGCTGAATGCAGGTTGCCGCTTTCGTAATCGATCAGTGCCGTAAGGCCCATCAAAGTGCCCCTTTTGTCGATGGAATGCTGTCCGCCTGACGTGGATCGACGTCCAAGGCCTGACGCAAGGCCCGTGCAACGGATTTGAAGGCAGCTTCGGCGATGTGGTGGCTGTTCAGCCCGTGCAGGGCGTCCACATGCAGGGTCAAGCCGCCATGGGTCGCAAAGGCCTGAAAGAACTCACGCACAAGTTCGGTATCAAACGTGCCGATCTTTGAGGTTGGAAATTCAACGTTCCACACCAAAAACGGGCGGCCAGAAATATCCAAGGCTGCGCGCACCAAGGCATCATCCATGGGCAACAGACAGCTACCATAGCGGAATATCCCGCGCTTTTCAGCCACGGCTTTGGTCAGGGCTTGCCCAAGCGCGATGCCAACGTCTTCGACACTGTGGTGATCATCGATGTGCAAATCGCCTTTGCAGCGCACCGTCATGTCGATCAGGGCATGGCGCGACAGTTGATCCAACATGTGATCAAAGAAACCAACACCGGTTTGATTGTCATAGCTGCCGGTTCCGTCAAGATTGATCTCGACCGAAATATCCGTTTCCGCTGTGGTTCGCGTGCTGCTGGCCTTACGCATGGGGACGTCCTTATGTAACTGGCGTCTCTATAGGCTGTGCTTTTCGTGGGGCCAAGGACCTTGGGTGCTTGCGTGTGGTCACTGTGTTGTGTCAGCAATGGCCAACCGTTCAAATACGAGGCGCGCTATGTCTACCTGTGTTTTTATCCAAATCCGCTGCAAACCCGGTCGCACATACAAGGTCGCAGAAGAAATTGCCCTGCGCGAAATCCATTCGGAATTGTATTCGACCAGCGGCGAGTTTGACCTGATGATGAAGGTTTATATCCCCGAAGATGAGGATGTGGGGCACTACATCAATGACCGTCTGCTGGATATTGACGGTATCGAGCGGTCACTGACAACGATCACGTTCAAAGCGTTTTAAGTTATGGTGCAATGCCAAGTTTTAACAGGCTTGGATCTTTTCTCACCAACCGACCAATTGGTGAGAAAAGCGCGAAAGTGGGCATCCCTGCAAAAGGCCGCGAAGGGCAGGAATGAGTCCAATAGGTCTGGTGTTACGGCCCGCACGAATTTGGGCTCCTAAAATCCAGGAGGTGGCTCACCTTTCCAAACCCCCATATATTCGACACCACATCGTGCCAGCGCGTTGATAACTTTTGGCGGCACTTTTCTTGACCACATTGAACCACCGCCAACGTCTATCATGTCGTAGACAACAACAGGTTTTGTTTGACGGGGTATGGCCGCTATCCATGTAACATGCCACCCGAGCAAGCCAGAGATAACAATTTGAGTATCGCCCCATGGCCCACGAGAATTGTTATGTGCGGTCAATTCGACAGCGTTGTGGTCATTCCACATTCTGTCGATTGTTGTCTCTAAGTTAATGCAAGCAATTATTTGTGGACCCTGTTCATTATCCTCAAGTTGGTTCAATGCCGCAGCTGCAGATTCATCTGTTACAAATAACTTTTGTCGGAGATATGGCGTGGCTAAGTACAGCGAGAAAACCAACGCAACCAACGCAATTCCTCGAAGAAGTTTCATCATCATGTCGTGACCAAAGTTTGGGTCGTGGGGCGTATAAATTTATTTAAGAGAAGCTGCGACGGCTTCAATACCTTCATTCCAAAAGCTCTTAACAGCCTATTCGCTTACATTTATCCAAGATCAACTTTGTCCACAAAACAGATTGCGGCCGCGGAATACGAGGCAGGGCAAGTTGTTTCGGCCATGCTTGATGCCAATCCAACTGCTTCGCGCAGGCCAATAGTGGGATTCAGAAAAGTCGTTGCATTGAGTCAACGATGTGAAGCTGTAGGAAACGGTTCCGTATGTAGTGGCGTTAAGCTGTTCGCTGCGCCTTGCTTTAGAGTGAGTACGGCAGGGTATGCAAGCAGGCAAGAAAGCAACTTTGTTGCGGAGCTATGAACAAGGGTTCTTGGCGGTTTTGGAAAATGATGCGCTGGCGGGTCAGATTTTGAACGTCATGCCTTCGCGTGCTAATTTGCCGTTTGGAAATTCGCGTTGGATCTGTGCTTCGACATTTGCCAATGCGTCATCATCCAGCAAGTATTTGTGGTGCACGCCGTACCATTCGCGCACGTTTGCTTGCCTTGCCAATTCGCCTGCGGCCTTCCAATGTGCATGGCCATACCCCTTGGCATCATTATAATTTTCGGGCGTATAGGTACAATCAAGCAAGGCGTAATCAGCGCCAGACATGAATTCAACAAAGGCATCGTCCAGCGTCGGGTCACCATGATCAAAGTCGCCACTGTAGACAATTGCATGATTGTTTTTGGCAATTCGATAGGCTGCATTTCCGCCGGGATGGGACAGTGGAATTGTCGCAAGCCGAATACCATCTTGCAATTCCATCTCTGCGTGCTGATCGATGACATTCAATGAAATGTCGGCCTTAAGATCGTCGCGTGTGATTGGGCATAGGGGCGCTGAAAACAATCGATCCAGCGCATCGTTCAGTGCTTTTGGCCCAAAAAGCGAGCTGCTCCACAGGCGAATCTGCCAATGTTCTTCGAATAAGGGGGCAAAGAAGGGCAGTCCCATTATATGATCATAGTGGAAATGCGTGAAAAACAGGTCGATCGCTTTGGGTTGGTTCGTGCGAACCAATTTTGCCCCCAGTTCGCAGATACCAGAGCCTGCATCAAAAATCAGATGACTGTTTCCGATATCCAAGTGATAGCAAGATGTTGCGCCGCCAAAACCAGCACATGTCGCTGCCGTGTTCGGCAGCGAACCACGCGTTCCTAAAATCGTCAAAACTATGCTCATAGAAAAGCCGAAGGTAAAAAAATTGACTGTGATCGCGAGTTCTTATCAGTCGGGGGCAAACGCGATTACACGTATAAGTGTTTCTAGCATCGCGTAAAATTGCAAGTAATTCCGCATGTATTTGAGATTTTTGATTAGAATTTCTAACTCATTCTCAGCATGCCGTGCCATGGGGGCAGTATCATTTTATCCCTGTTCATAAGGCAAAATTGTGCATCGCTACGTGTTTGAAACACAGCTTTGGTGGAAGGCACGGTTAGGCGGCAGGTTGCGCATTGGTTGTGACCGTGACATCGCTGTCGATGGCCAAGGTGGCCAAGACATCGCCACCACCGACGAACTGATAAACAGTCAAGGTTGTGCCGTTTGCATCTGTCACGCTTGTTTCCGTGTCGACAAATTGGCCAGTCGCATCGTTAAGCAAGTTCAACTGATCAGATGCGTCCCCATACACCGACGCACTTTCAGGGAGCGCGTCATTCAGCAGGGTTTCCAGGTCCGTATCTGCCTCATCCGAAAAGGCCAGAACGTCGGAAAGGGACAATTCAAGCGTATTGGCCGCACCGTTTTCGATATCTAGCGCTTCGATGCCGCTTAGGTCGATAAGGTCCAAAGCGTCGTTGATGTCCCCGCCGTCAGAAAACGCGAGCCTGTCACGACCAGTTCCGCCATCGATTTCCGTTATTTGTCCCGCGGCAACAGATTGCACATTGGACAAATTGATAAGATCGTTGTCGGCCCCGGCGTAAAGATGATCCAACCCACCATCTGATGACAGGGTGTCGTCGCCAGCAAAGCCAAATATTAAATCTGTCCCCGCCGAGCCGCCCAAGTTGTCCGCTTGATCGCTGCCGAAAATCAGATCGCTTTGGTCTGATCCGGCTTCTGTTTGCGCGCTTTCCTGTTTGCTGATCGCTTCAGAGGCAAAAAGCTCTAATTCTATTGTCTCGCCGTCCAGTGAATAGGCTGCAGTTGCTGAAACTTGGTTTTCTGAGCCTAACAGGTTTTCGATGCCACTGATGTCAGCCAGATTCAGAATTGCGGTGCTGCCATCTTCATTCAAAATGTTGTTGGTCAAAAAGGCGATTGTGCCAAAAGATTCGCCGTCTGCGGTCAATTCAACGGACAATTCAAAAATTTGAATTGCGTTTTCTTCGCCGCCAGATTCGGACTGAGAAACGGTAGAGATAACAGCGCCAATTGCACTGTCTTCGCTTGTTGTTGACACTTGGAATTCAATTGTCTGATCGCCAAAGTCGGTCAAACGATCAGAAACGACGAGGATATCTGCCGCTCCGGACGTGAAACCGCCGAATTCGTCCGTCACGACAAATTCGAATACATCGCGGCCAAAGAAGTCGGTTGCGGGCGTGTATAAGAACGTATCGCCAGACACAGTCACAGTACCACCATTTGCGCTGAGCGCGTTGGCGGTAAAGGTTAAACTGTCGTTTGCATCCAAATCCTGCGCTATGAATGTTCCGGTTAAAGCTGTGCCCGTCGTTGTGGTTAACGTAATGTCGCCAACCGTTGGTAGGTCATTTGTTCCGGTCACATCGATTGTTATGGATTGATCCTGGCTGGCGCCTTCATCATCGGTAACCGTGGCGACAAATGTTTCTGTGATCGTTTGCCCTTCTTGTAACGCTTCGGCACGTTCATCCAATACATAGGTCCACTCACCTAAGGCGGTTATTGCGAAGGTTCCAAATTGACCGCTTCCACCGCCGGACCAAACTGGAGTCGATTCAGAATCCGGATCGGTTGCGGCCAATTGCCCATTGGCTGAAACATTCGAATTCTCTGTGACGGCTCCTTCGACTTCAGACGCCGGGCTTGTGATGACGGGAGGGTCGTTCTGGTCCTGAACAATCACCGTCACGGTTTGAATGCTCGACGCCTCGTCCGGATCGCTGACCTGAATTGTGAATGTATCCGTGCCGTTAAAATTCGGATCGGGCGTATAGGACCAAGCCCCATCACTTGTGACAACGACGGTTCCGAAAGCGGCCCCTTGATCAAGGTTATATGTCAGCGGATCACCGTCGACATCGTTCCCGATGGCGGTGCCCAAAATGATTGTGTTTTCGACACCTTGGACGCTGACATCTTCAATGGTGGGGGCGTCATTGACCGGTGTTACGTTTATCGTCACGGACCCAATTTCTATTCCGTCTGGCCCAGATACCGTGTACGCGAACGTATCTGTTCCGTTGAAATCGGGCGCGGGTTCATAAGAAAAACTGCCGTCCGGCCCGAGAACAACGGTACCATTGACTGGTAACGATGCAATTGCAAAAACACCGCCTGACTGGGTGCTGGGCAATTGCCCAGTCAACTCCGATCCATCGGCATCTTCTTGGGTCGTCAAAGTGACGTCGATACCGTCTGAGTCGTCGGTGTCCGGAATGTCTTGGTTGTTGTTCCCCTCATCAAAGCGATCTTGGCGTGGTGGCTCGATGGAGGTTGGCGGCAGGGGAGCCAGTTCAGGCAGTTCCTCTCTGTCTTGATTGTCCAGATCGATGTTCGTATCGTCGTCGCCTAGGGCGTCGCCTGATCGAGTATCTGAAAGTTGACGCTCTGAGGAGTTCAGTTCGATGAATTTCCCATCCAGAGAGAACCGCTGCAACGCTGCCTGATAGGCAGCCACGGCTTCGGCGATCAAGACATTGTCGGCTTGGTCATCAGCTTCTGTCCGTTCAACTTCTCGGGTTTCGCCTTCTTCTGTCGACACAATCCACTTTGTCGTCGTGGACGTGATCGTTGTGATAAGGTCTCCGTCCAGATGAAAAAGCGCAACTTTGCCTACGCTACCGTCTGGGTCGCGAGTCAACGAAATTTCGGCCGTCGACACGCCATCTTTGGACTGAATGTCTGCCAGTACTGTTGTGCCGCGAATGCCCATGGTCGCAGCAGGCGTGTTGATATCCATACCGCCAGTCGCCGCCACTTTTCCGGCGATAAAGACAAACCCACCTTGGATCAGATTGAACGTGGCGCCGTTGTCTTGTGCATCGGGTGCATAGATCAATTCATTGATCACCATTCGACTGTCAGCAGCCAGTGTGAATACGGTTCCGTCTACGAAGGTGATCGAAAGTTTGCTGTCAGCATCTGTTTGAACAACGTCGTTCTGAAAGATTTTGGTGGCGTCTTGAAGTGTCTCTGTAACGCCATCCGATCGTTGGACGGTAGCCTGTCCATCCAAAGCTTCAACCTGCCCAATGGGCACGCCACCGATCACAGCGCCGGCTTGCGCATATTGTCCGGGGGCAAGGGGGCCAGCAAGGATTTCGACCAAATCACCGCGCAGGGTTGCGCCGTCTGGTGCTTGAAGATCTGCAAGAGGGGACGCGTGAAAATAATCGACGATGCGGATGTCTGCTGCGTCGGCATTTTGCAAAATCAGATCACGCCCGACACGTGTAAATTCGGCATTAAACAGAAGAGAGGCTGATTCAATTACAATTGCATCAGACCCTGAAGCGAACATGATCAGTTCGCCCGATCCGGCGTTAATGTTTCCACTTTCAGAAATCGACATCAGGAACGACCTTGAACAAACAACAATTAATCCCAAACCAGTCACAACGTTCTAACAGCACCCGCAGCAGTATGCAGTGATCAACGTCACTTTGAGCAAGATTTCGGCGAAATTCAGGAACAATCCCGCCAAAATGCGCCGTTTGTCGGGATTCAATGAGTATATCTGGACCAAAAATCGCTACTTTGCACGCGAATCGGTAGCGAGTGTTTCTCTTTTTGCGATGTCGCTTTGGATTGATTTCTTGCAGTTTTTCTTGAAGGCGTCTTTATCTACCACTCATGGTGAAGTGGATTTACGTTCGGATTGGGTTGGTACGGCTTGTTGCGTTGGCGCTTGTCGTGTTTGCATTGACGGTTCGGGTTAATGACCCGGTACCGGTTCAGATCGTCCGTAACCTGACCTTTGATTTTTTCCAACAGATTAAGCCGCGTGAACCGCAGGCTTTTCCGGTTGCGATTATCGATGTTGATGACCCCAGCATTACCGAAATCGGGCAATGGCCGTGGCCACGGACCAGGTTTGCTGACTTGGTGGATAAATCCATGCAGGCCGGCGCAGTTGCGGTTGCCTTTGATATCGTTTTCGCGGAACGAGATCGTTTGTCACCTGAACAAATTGCAAAGGACAATTGGGGATTGAACAGTGATGTGCGTGATACGTTGCGTGCCTTGCCAAGCAATGATGCCATGTTGGCAAAGGCATTCGGCCGTGGACGTGTTGTGGTTGGTCAAACCAGTATTCGAAGTGCAAATGGTTCGTCAGACGATGCTGCCGACGTTAAACAGGTGCCACACGCCATTCTCGGACCTGATCCGGCGCCGTTTATTCTGAAATTCCCGGATCTGGTCGAGAACCTTCCAGATCTCGAAGCGTCTGCCACCGGACGCGGGGTGTTTAGCGTGCGACCTGACCCAGACGGTGTCTACCGGCGTGTACCTATTGTGATGAGTGTTGGAGGGCAATTGCGCTTGGGATTGGCGCCCGAATTGCTGCGGGTCGCGACAGGCGGGCAACCCTTTGCGGTGCGCACCAATCAAGCAGGCGTGGACGGAGTCGTTGTGGCAGGGCAGTTGGTTCAAACGGCCGGGGATGGTTCGGTCAGGCCCTATCTGACCCCACCCAATAAAGCGCGGTTCGTGTCTGCTGCGGACCTGTTGTACGATCGTATGCCGCAAGGGCGCTTGAATGGTCATTTGGTTCTGGTTGGCACGTCGGCCATCGGTCTTGAAGACTATCGGGCGACGCCATTGGGGTTGCAAATGCCGGGTGTGGAAATACATGCGCAGCTGCTTGAAAACATAATGTCAGATACGTTGCTGAAACGTCCGAATTTTGCCATCGCAACCGAGCTTGTTGCGGCGTTTGTGATCTGTCTTCTTCTTATCATCCTAACGCCGATCATGAATGCGAAATTTCTGATCGGGGTGACGCTATTGTTCCTGACAACGCTGGGTGTCGGGTCGTTTGTCTTATTCGAACACTTCCTTGTTTTGGTTGACCCAAGTTTCACAATCGTCTGTGGATTGGCGACAATCATGTTCATGTCCGCGGCCAATTATTTACGCGAAGAACAAAGGCGCCGCCAAATGCGGACTGCGTTTGGCCAGTATGTGTCCAAAGACCTCGTGAACGCGCTTTCGAATAATTCTGCCAACTTGCGGCTAGGCGGGGAAACGCGCGAGCTCACGTTGCTGTTCAGTGATGTCAGAGGATTTACAGCAATTGCCGAAGGATATCGTGAGAACCCAGAAGGCTTGACGACGCTGATGAACAGATTTCTTAATCTGTTGTCCAATGCCATTCATGAACAGGGGGGGACGATCGACAAATTCATGGGTGATGCTGTGATGGCCTTTTGGAATGCGCCGATGGATCACAACAGTCATCAAACCGCAGCCTGCGCTGCTGCTTTGCGGATGAAGCGCGATGTCGCGGAGTTAAATTTGGCACGGGCCGCAGAAGCCGAGGCAGAGGGGGGGGCGCATTTGCCGATTAACATTGGGATTGGCGTCAATACCGGAACCTGTCTTGTTGGCAATATGGGCTCCGATATGCGGTTTGATTATACGGCTATGGGCGATCCGGTTAACTTGGCATCCCGACTTGAGGGGCAAGCGCGATTTTACGGCACATCCATCATTGTTGGAAACGCCACGCGTCTTTCTGCAGAGGCAGAATTTGCTTTGCTTGAATTGGACATGATCCGGGTAAAAGGAAAAATCCAACCAGAACGCATATTTGCATTGCTTGGCGGAGCGCAGATGCGGGCGGGCAGTGCGTTTGCTAAAGTTGTTAAGATCAACGAAGACATGCACTCGGCCTATCGGTCTCAAGATTGGGATGCTGCTGAAACGGCTTTGGATCAGCTTGAACCTTTGGCAACGTTCCTTGATCCTTTGTTGTCAGCGCATTTTGAACGTTTTCGCGAACGGATTCATGACCTTCGCAGGAACGGGCCACTCGAAGATTGGGACGGTGTTTTTGATGCAACCAGCAAGTAGTCAGCTTTCGCGCAATGCCTCGGCTCTGGCACGCAGCAAGGGCTGCAACAAATAGCTGAGGACGGATCTTTTCCCGGTTTGAATATCTACTGTGGCCGTCATGCCGGGCTTGATCGGCAAACTTTGCGCGCCTTGCCCTAGATCAGTGCGGTCTGTGCGGACTGTAATTTTAAAATACTCCCGCCCGTCTTCTTTGGCGATGGTGTTGGCACCAATTCTGGTTACTTCGCCTTCCAGCGCCCCGTAGACCAGATAATCATAGGCGGTTATTTTCACGGAGACCCGTTCGCCCGGTTTGATAAACGCCACATCGGCTGGCAAAATGTCGACTTCGATGTGCAACCCGTCTTCTGCGGGTACGATTTCAAACAAAGGGGCACCGGGTTCGACAACAGCCCCCAAGGTCGAGACATTGATTGCATTTATCGTACCGTGGACTGGTGCGGTCAGTTGGCGGCGTGTCACGCGATCTTGGACGGCGCGCAATCCTTCCTGAACGACGGCCAATTCGACCCGCAGCCGTGTTAGACGCTGTCGTGCAGTCAGAATGTATCCAGATTTGGCCACAGCGATTTCGCCTTCGGCTTCTTCGATTGCGGCGATGAGGGATGCCTCTTGTGCCGTGCTAACGGCCAGATCCCCATCCAGTTCCGCCAATCGGGATTGTAACCTGAGTAATTCAACGCGCGGAACCGCACCGCGTTCAACAAGGCCAGCGGTTAGGTCGGCTTCTTCTGACAAGGGGGCACGAATTTCGGCCAGTTTTGTTCGATTGGCTCGCAATTCATCCAAAGCCGCCCGCCTTTGGGACGCTTTTTGCTCTAGGACAATCAATTCATTATCAAGCTGTTCGAACCGGGCATCCAACACGTCCAATTCTGCAAGAACGGCTTGTCCTGCGCGCTGTACCAAAGCGTCTGGAAATGTAGGAGAACGGTTCAAAGACACTTCGGCCAGCAAGCGGACTTCCTCTGCCAACAAAGCTGCTTCGCGTTCTAAAAACTCGCCGCGTTCAGCCGCGACGCTGGTGTCGTCGATCTGCATCAAAGCTTGTCCCGCTTCGACGATATCGCCTTCGGCCACATCGATGCTGCTGACGATCCCCGGTTCCAAGACTTGCACAATTTGGACCTGCCGCGCAGGGACAACACGGCCAGCACCGCGTGTGACTTCTTCGATCTCTGATGTCCAAGCCCATACCAAAAAGGCGGCAATGCCAAGCACGATAAGCAGCAACAAGGCCCATGATCGACCGGGGCGACCACGCAAGCGCGCGCGGGTTGGATCGTTCAGGAATTCTTCTTCGACGTTGATCCCAAACATGATCTATTGCCCTCGCAACTGAACGGATTGCGCATCGCGCAGGGTGTTCATGACCTGATCGCGAGGCCCATCCAGCACTTTTCGGCCTTGATCCAACACAATGAAACGATCCGCTATCTTGGCCAAAGACGTGCGATGCGTGCAAAACAGCAAGGTCGTCTTGCCACCAGCCAATTCGCGCAACCGTGCGATCACAGCGGTTTCCATGTGTTGATCCATGGCGTTGGTGGGTTCATCCAGAAACAAGACATTTGGTTTGCGCAACAGCAGCCGGGCAAGTGCGACGCCTTGGCGTTGCCCCCCGGATAAGCGGTTGCCTTTTTCGCCCAGGAACACGTTCAGCCCATCGGGATTGGCGGCGACGAAATCATCCATGCCAGCTTGATACAAGGCCTGGCGAATGGCTTCATCACTGGCCTGAGGGGCACCCAACACCATGTTTTCGCGCAAGGTTCCTGTGAACAACTCGCTTTCTTGAGTGAGGTATCCGATACCGTCGCGCAAAGCGGCGGGGTCATATTGGGAAATCCCGTGTCCATCGACCAGAATGTTTCCGTCTTCAGCCGAAATCAAGCCGTTCATCAGCTTGCCTGTCGTTGTCTTGCCTGACCCTACGCGTCCAAGCAGCGCGACAACTTCGCCCGGTTCGATGTCAAATGACACGTCCTGTAGGGCAGGGTGTTCCGCCTTGGGATAGCGGAAGGTGACATTTTTGAATGCCAACTTGCCGTGCTGGACTTCCAGATTGCTTTCGATCGCGCCGGGACGTTCGCGGGGCAGCGCCATCAAGTCATTCAAAGCGCGCATGGATTGGCGCGCGTAATGGGCGCGAAAGATCGTCTGAGCGACAGCCGCCAATGGGGCAAGGACCCGTCCAGCCAAAATATTCGCGGCGATCAGTGCACCGACCGAAATGGTGTTTTCAGACACCAGAAATACACCCCACACGATGATCCCGACGCTGACACCTTGTTGCACCAACTGGGTTCCGTTGGTTGCCAGCCCAGACCAGAACCGCGTGCGTCCACCAATTTGCGACGAAGCTGCAATGGCGTTTTCCCATTCTCGCTGCATCACGGGTTCGCCGTTCAAGCTTTTGATCGCTTCGACCCCGAGCAGGCTTTCGACCAGAACGACATGGCGTTTGGTGGCCAAGGTTTGTGCCTGTTGCGCGCTGTGCCGTAAGGGGGCTTGGGCGACGATTGCAAGGATCAGCACAACAGGAATCGCAATCAGGGGAACGTAGGCCAATGGACCAACCACAAAGAACAACGCAGCGACAAATACGCCAATGAACAGCAAATCGATCACCGCAATAAAGCTGGCCGAGCCAAAGAAATCGCGCACGGAGTCAAATTCGCGCACCGCATTCGCCATGCCTGCCGCACCTCCGGGACGCGACAGCAAACGTGCATTTAAGGTTTGATCAAACAGCGTCGCGGCGGCTTTTAGTTCGACCCGTCGGCCAATCCGTTCAAGCACACCCAAACGCAAAGTGCGCAAAGCCAGATCCAACAGTAGGGCAATCCCGACGCCGATGGCCAATGTCCAAAGCGTCACAAAGGCCACGTTGGGTATGACGCGGTCGTACACATTCATGACAAAAATCGGCAGGGCCAAGCTTAGGACATTCATGCAAAACGCAGCCACGATGATTTGCGCCCATGACGGCCAGCTTTCGCGCACAGGCCCCCAAAACCAATTCCGCGGGGTTGCAGGTTTTGTTGATTGCAAAGTGCCCGAAGGACCGTTTTGACGTATGCTAGCCTTGGAAACCAATAAGACATCAGGCCCGAATGTTCGACGCGCATCTCGACGTCGCAATTCAGTTTCCATTGGCCCTTTGTCTGGTTCAATGATCGTCAAATGTTTGCCGCGTGGTGCGATGCTGATCAAAATGACGGGAGTCGCATCCTTGCGAAAGATCACGCAGGGCAGAGCGCCGGGATCGATTTTGTCCGGATGGCCTTGGACAAGTTTTGATTTCAGACCAATCGTTTCAAGTGCACGGGACACACCTTGGGGTGTCGATAGGTTGGTATCACTTGGAATGGCGCTGCGCAGCGCGGCCTTGGTAAAGGGGCGGCCATGTTTTTTGGCAAGCCATGCGATCAGATCAAGATCAGGGTCATCGGTTGTCTGTCCGGCACTTTGCGGTGCCCGGACCGGATTCACCGAGATGTCGTGGGCATCTGTTTCCATCCTACCGATCAAGCGCAGGGATTTCGGTTTTGAAAACGGATGTGGGGGATTGCAGCGCGCGATCTTCAAAATTCGGGATCAAGACGCCTTCGGCTGGGGAAACGCCAAAATGTTCCGCCAAACGGCTTTGTGTCGCCAGCAATCTATAGGCACTGAAAGATAAACTGGCCTCGGCGCTGATTTTTTCGAATTCGACGTCAAACGATGCCCGCTCAACTTCTAGAACGTCCAAAAGAGACCGGGTGCCTGCTTCGAATTCGGAATTGAATTGCTTGACCAGATTCCGATTGATTTGAAATTGCTGGGTCAACAATTGAACACGTTCCGAGTTGGCAACGTGACCGTTCCATGTTCTTTCCGCCAACTCGCGGACTTCGCGCATGGCGACATTGCGTTCTGACGTTGCTTGGTGTTTGCGTTTGATTTCAGCACGGCTGCGCGCCTTGCGACCACCTTGAAGCAAGATCCAATTCATGCGCACGCCGACGAATGTGTCGGTTTCACCAGACCGATTGCCGTCAAGATCAGAACCGTGCCGAACGCCAGCGTTCAAGGAAATGCGCGGTTTGCGATCTGCTTCGACGACTTGCTTTTCATATTCGGCCCGGTCGATTTCGATATTTGCAATGCGGACACGGTGGCTGTTTTCTACGGCCACGCGCAGCAAATCTTGCAACTTGCCGACCTTTACGCGAATGCCCGGCACAGACATTGCCGACGCAGGTGGATGACCGACGATCCTTTTGTACCGCGCTTCGGCATCTTTCATGCTGCGGCGCATCTCAATCAAAACCAGTTGCGATGCCCGCACACGGTCTTGGATTTGCAAACGATCCGAAACCGGTAATCTACCGCTTTCCACCAGATCGTTCACTTTTCGGCTAATGGCTTGATGATTGCGCAAGTTCCGAGCGGCGGCATCCAAAAGGCGGCGGTGCCGATACGTGTCGATATACACTTCGGTCGCATTCAGAGCGAGCGTTTCTGATGCATCCAACAGGCGGAAAATGCTGCCGTCAACGCGTGCGGCGTTTGAATAGACGAGGTTGGCGCGCCGTGCTCCGTCAAACAGAACCAACTCAGCCTCTAGCCCGATCTCGCGCGCAAACAATGTGTCACCCGAATCTGCCGCCGATAAAGATGATGGATCATCCAGGCGCTGCGCCCCAGCGCGCCCAAACAATGTCACCGTCGGCTGAAATTCCGATTGCAGTTTAAGCAGGTCATAGGCATTTGCGCGGGCTTCAGACGTTGCCGCCAGAACACTGGGGTTGCTGGTTAGCGCATTGCGCACCGCGTCCTTCAAGGATTCTGCAGTTGCAAATTGCGCCCCTGCAAGGAGGCTACTCAGGCTAAAGAGAAGAATAAAACGCGAAGTCAAAACGCGTCCTCCAAAAACTGTGACGATCAAACGGTCATTAAGCAATGATTGAGCCTACTATCAGAGGCTTAGGCTGTAAACGATTGAATTGGGCAACCAATACACTTGAAAGTTAGAGCGAGCTTCCCGGTTGGGGGCGTATTTTGGAACATTATAGCCTTACGACCCGTCGTGATGGACGAATTGAGCAATACTTTGAAAAGCCAATCAAGTTAGATATCAAGTGAGTTGAGAGTACCAAACCATCGGGGTCCCCGTGAGGGGAATTTTTATTACAACCTAGTCATATTGATGAATTTGGAGCGGGCGAGGCGATTCGAACGCCCGACCCTAACCTTGGCAAGGTTATGCTCTACCCCTGAGCTACGCCCGCTTCCTTGGGTGAGGCGGAGATACAAAGCTAGCTCGTGACCTGCAAGGGGAAATCGTGTGTTTTACAAAAAAACTTTCGCAAGTTAGCTGTGAGGAGTTGGATCACGGGAAACTTGGCGTCCAACAAACGTAAACAAAGCGTTTGATGTCCCGTTTGAAACCAATTCTGCACGGTGCAAGCAGGGCGATGTCATCTCTAGTTACTTAAGTAAGTGTTACTTTGGAGTCTCAGAATATTGAATTAAATCCCAACGGTTGCCAAATGGGTCGCGAAATACGGCGGCTGTTCCATAAGGCTCGTGCCGCGGGTCTTCTTCGAAATGAACACCCGAAGATTTGAGTCGTTGATGGTCTTTATCAAAATCCAAACTCTCTAGAAACAACCAGACCCGGCCACCACCCTGAGCGCCGATCGCCTGTTTTTGTTTTTCGTTGTCGACGCGGGCCAGAATGAAGGATGCACCGCCACCTTGGGGAGAGAGTTTGACCCAGCGTTTGCGCCCTTGATCGATGTCTTCGATTACCTCGAACCCCATGACATCTCTGTAATAGGCAAGCCCCGTTTCATAATCGGGGACGATAAGTGAAAGCGCTGACAGTCTCATAAGCAGACTTGTGACACAGAGGGGGCGTAGATGAAAATGGAATACCCGTCAGGTATTTACATTGGGTTCATCGATTTTCATGGAACGCAAGGCGTTGTAGAAAAAGCTAACCGGAAACTGTGCACCGTATCGGGGCGGATATAGGTGCTTTTGACATGCAAGGAGGATCCTGCAAGCAGGGTGGTTTCGCTGGTTGGTGTGAACCAGACATGCAGTCAGGGGGGTGATTCCCGGTTAGCTTGAATTTCAACATTTTTGGCAGAGGCCTAAGCCCGCAAAGCCAATACTCAATACATATCCTAACAAATAAATTTCGAAAAAACCGAAGTACTCGTTAACACTTAACAACAAGACACCTTAAAGCCGTCAATGTTGGTCGAAACGTGGCACCTTTGGAGCGGAAACCAGTTGTTTCCAACTAAGCGTCAAACCGAGTATTTATTCGAATTCGATAAGCAGGTCCTTTGCATCGATTTGCCCGCCGGGTTGAACATGGACTGCGGCGATAACGGCATCGCGTTCGGCGTGAATACCGGTTTCCATTTTCATGGCTTCGATGGTTAATAAAAGATCGCCTTCGTTGACGCTTTGTCCGACCTGCGCGCCCACGGATGCGACCACGCCCGGCATCGGTGCGCCAATGTGATTTGGATTGGCAATGTCTGCTTTGGGTCTCGCCGCCGTCTTTGCTGCGATCATCCGATTTGGCGTCCTGATCACACGAGGATGGCCGTTCAGCTCGAAAAACACCTTAACTTCGCCGTTCTCATCCGTGTCGCCAATGGCTTGTAGTCGGATTTCCAGTGTCTTTCCCGGATCGATCTCTGCTGTGATCTGGTCACCCGGTTCCATCCCATAGAAAAAGTTCTTTGTCGGAAGGGTGCGTACAGGACCATAGGACCGATGCCGGCCCATGTAATCGAGGAAGACTTTTGGATACATCAGATATCCAGCGAGATCTTCGTCATCGATCTCCATCCCATTCAGCTCACTGGACACGTCTGCGCGCACAGCTTCTAAATCCACCGGTTCAAGATGCTTGCCGGGGCGGTCTGTGTTTGGATTTTCACCCTTTAGAATTTTTTCAACCAGCGCATCAGGGAAGCCACCGGGAGGTTGGCCAAGATTGCCGCGCATCATGTCGACGACACTGTCAGGGAACGCCACATCTTTGGCTGGATCCTCTACATCGTCGCGTGTCAGATTTTGACTGACCATCATAAGGGCCATGTCGCCGACGACCTTTGATGAGGGCGTCACTTTGACGATGTCACCAAACATCTGGTTCACATCCGCATAGGTTTGCGCAACCTCATGCCAGCGTTCTTCCAGACCAAGACTGCGCGCTTGCGCCTTTAGGTTGGTAAACTGGCCACCGGGCATTTCGTGCAGATACACCTCGGAGGAGGGCGCTTGCATGCCGGATTCAAATGCGGCGTAATGATTGCGGACCGCTTCCCAATATTCGCTGATTTCGCGCACTGAATTGATGTCCAACCCAGTGTCGCGATCTGTATTGCGCAAGGATTCAATCACAGTGCCCAATGTCGCTTGTGACGTGTTTCCAGACAAGGCGTCCATTGCGCAATCAACGGCGTCAACACCCGCTTCGGCGGCGGCAACGATTGTGGCAACCGCGACGCCGGCCGTGTCATGCGTGTGAAAGTGGATTGGCAAACCAACTTCTTGTTTCAGAGTGCGCACCAGAATGCCGGCGGCACTTGGTTTCAAAAGCCCCGCCATATCCTTGAGGCCCAGAACATGTGCACCCGCATCGCGCAGTTCTTTACCCATGTTTACATAGTATTGAAGGTCATATTTGGCGCGATCTGGGTTCAGGATGTCACCTGTGTAGCAGATGGTGCCTTCGCAGACCTTGCCGCTTTCGACCACGGCATCCATAGCGACGCGCATGTTTTCAACCCAATTCAAGCTGTCAAACACACGGAACACATCAATACCGGTTTGTGCTGCTACGCGGACAAATTCCTGGACCACGTTATCTGGGAAGTTCGTGTACCCGACACCGTTAGAGCCGCGCAGCAACATCTGGGTCATCAGGTTTGGCATTGCTTCGCGTAGATCGCGCAAACGCTGCCAAGGACATTCCTGCAAGAACCGATAGGCTACATCGAATGTCGCACCACCCCAACATTCAACTGAAAACAGCTGTGGAAGGTTGGCGGCATAAGTTGGTGCGACCTTGATCATGTCCAGCGACCGCATGCGTGTTGCCAACAACGATTGGTGGCCGTCGCGCATGGTGGTGTCGGTGATCAACACTTGGCTTTGGGCCTTCATCCAATCGGCAACCGCTTGCGGACCTTTTTGTTCCAAAAGGTTGCGCGTGCCCATTTGGGCTTCGCCCTTAACCAAGGGTGGTTTTGGATCCTTCAGGTCTGTTCTTGGACGTGGACGGTCCTTGGTTTCCGGGTGTCCGTTCACGGTGATGTCGGCGATATAATTCAGCACCTTTGTGCCGCGGTCGCGCCGGACGCGGAACTGAAACAGGTCAGGCGTCTCGTCGATGAATTTTGTTGTGTATTCATTCGACAAAAACGTTGGGTGTTTCAACAGGTTCTCAACGAAAGCGATGTTGGTCGACACGCCCCGCACACGAAATTCGCGCAAGGCGCGGTCCATGCGGGCAATGGCTTTTTCAGGTGTCGGCGCCCACGCCGTTACTTTGGTCAAAAGCGAGTCGTAAAAGCGGGTGATGACACCACCGGCATAAGCCGTGCCGCCATCCAATCGGATGCCCATACCTGTTGCAGACCGATAGGCAGTGATGCGGCCATAATCAGGGATAAAGTTATTCAGTGGATCTTCTGTGGTGACGCGGGTCTGGAGCGCGTGACCATTCAGGCGCACGTCTTTTTGGGACGCTTTGCCTGTCGCTTCTTCGATTGTTTTGCCTTCAGCAATCAGGATCTGAGCCTGTACAATATCGATGCCGGTGACTTCTTCTGTTACGGTATGTTCGACTTGGACGCGTGGGTTCACTTCGATGAAGAAAAACTTGCCCGTTTCCATGTCCATCAAGAATTCAACGGTGCCTGCACATTCGTAATTCACGTGCTTACAAATCTTGTGTCCAAGATCGCAAATTTCAGTGCGTTGTTTTTCGCTTAAATATGGGGCAGGGGCGCGTTCTACGACTTTTTGGTTGCGGCGCTGAACGGAACAGTCGCGTTCAAACAGATGATACATGCCGCCATGTTTGTCGCCAAGAATTTGAACTTCGACGTGACGGGCGCGGGTGATCATCTTTTCCAGATAACCTTCGCCATTGCCAAAGGCGGCTTCTGCCTCGCGACGGCCTTCCAGAACTTTCTCTTCGACTTCGTCCTCGGAAAAGATCGGGCGCATGCCGCGACCACCGCCACCCCACGATGCTTTCAGCATCAAAGGATAGCCAACTTCGGCGGCCTCTTTTTTAATGGCAGCGACATCGTCACCCAAAACTTCGGTTGCCGGGATGACAGGAACGCCCGCTTCCATTGCGACGCGTCGTGCGCTGGCTTTGTCCCCTAAGGCGCGCATCGTCTCGGCCTTTGGACCGATAAACGTGATGCCTGCTTTTTCACAGGCGTCGACGAATTCCGGGTTTTCCGAAAGCAGACCATAGCCGGGGTGAATGGCGTCCGCGCCGCATTCACGTGCGACCCGGATGATTTCTTCGATGGAAAGATAGGCCGCGACCGGTCCCATGCCTTCGCCAATGCGATATGCTTCGTCAGATTTAAATCGATGCAGCCCCAGTTTGTCTTCCTCGGCATAGACCGCGACGGTCTTTTTACCCATTTCGTTGGCAGCGCGCATCACGCGGATGGCAATCTCGCCTCGGTTAGCAATTAGGATTTTTTGGAAGTCTGGCATGACTTAAGTCCCCGATTGGCAGCTTTTTGCATTTGCAGCGTCGTTTATGACGTTTTGGTGACAGGGTAAATGCGTTGAATTGGGTACGAGGTGGAATTGCATCACTTGCCAACGGTTTTGGCCAGTTTGACACGTGCCATCGCGTCTTCTGGCAAGCCTTGTGTGCTGCCCCAAAACGACGCAACATTTTGGCCCTTGGCGCGGCTACGCCCTCCCTTGAACCCAAGGACTTCGCGCAAAACGACACCTCGGCCCATCCGGGTATACCATCGCATTGCATGACGAATATCCAAGTTGGTATGAAAATAAGTACGCCAGATCGCTTTGGGCCGCAGTTGCAATGTCATTTCTATCAGCTTGACCCATAAAAATATACGCAAGGGCGGCACGTTGGGACAATCCAGCACTTGGTGCTTGTAATCCCATCGCCGCAAGTCTGGTTCGATGACTTTGCGATGGGAGGACGCAGCAAAAAAAGGGGTCCAGCGATGCGGGGTCGCGAAAACGGACATGATTTGATCGGGATCATAACGCAGCAGAGACCGCAATAGACGCCAATAATCCGCGTCCGTTTCCTCCTCAAACCCAATGGCAAATGTGCATAACCCGATCATATCATTTTGCCGCAACAGCTTGATCGCTGTTTGGTCTGTTGTTTGATCGCTGCCTTTGCGAACAGTCGCTAACGTGGTCTGATCGGTCCCCTCCAATCCCATCAAGAATCGTATGACGCCTGCGCGTTTGTACAGAGGCATCAAATCAGCATCTCGAACGATGTCACCGGCGCGGGTTGACCCGACGATCAACACGTTGACGTCCAATTCTATCAATGCCTCCAAAAAAGCACGCCACATCCGGCGCGAAGATGTCGGGTTTTCGTCGGCAAGATTGATCAATTCAATCCCGTGTTCCCGCACCAGCCACGCGATTTCTTGCGCGAACTTAACGGGATCACGGTGCCGCCATCGCGTCCAAAATCCACGTTGCCCGCAATAGGTACACAAGTGCGGGCAGCCTCGCGAAAATTGCAGGATAACCGCGCGCTTTCCGCCCCAATAGGAATAATCCTTAAAGTCGATCAGCTCCCACCCGATCCGGTGCGCATCCAAATCCTGCAGCATGGGGGCTAACGGGGTTGCTTTTGGTCCGTCAGGGGCGTGGTAGGCAAGTCCTCGAATGTGAGACAGATCAACATTGTCGCGCAGTGCACACATCAAATTGCAAACGGTCGCTTCGCCTTCGCCTCTGACGATCACGTCGATTTGCGGACATGCGCGCAGCACGTCGTCCCAATGATAGGTCGGGAAAACACCACCATATATGAGTGTTAGGTTTGGATGATTACGACGCAACATCTCTGTCAGGACCACGATTGTTGGATGGGCTGACGTCGATCCAGAATGTCCTATCAAAACGGCATCAGGGTTCATTTGCGATACGCGGTCCGCAATGTCCGTCAGTTCCAGATTTTCGCGATCTGCGTTCAACAGGTTGACGTCAAACCCTGCATCGATCAACGAACCACCGATCGAGAGCAATCCTAAGGGAGGTAAATGCTCCTTGGGAACGCGACTGCCGATGGCTGTGTGAGGGGGATTGATCAACAACAGTTTCATCATGTGCTCCAACAGGTTGTGTTGAAGAGATCAGTAAAGCTCGGATATGGGGATCAATCGCAGCATTTGCGCAGAGGTTGCGCAGTTTAAGTCAGATCAATGGGTTGGGGGAGGTGAGCGAGGTCTTTGGCACCCAGTTGACCCATATTGGCTTGAAGATCCTTGCGCAAAATCTCCACGAGGTGGGCGGGGCCAGTTGATCCAATTGCAGCGAGCGCATAATGCCAGGCGCGTCCCAACATAACAAAATCGGCCCCTTTGGCCAAAGCCCTGAGAATGTCCAAGCCGCCTTCGATGCCGCTATCGAAGATCAAAGGAATGTCGCAGGATGATCGAATATCAGGCAATGTTTCGATGCTGGATAAACTGGCGTCAAATTGACGGCCCGAATGGTTTGAAACCCAAATCGCGTCAACGCCCATGTGTGCCAATCGATTGGCATCAGTTGGGCGCATGACACCCTTAACGATAAATGGACCATCCCAATGGTCGCGCAGCCATTTGACATAGTCCCAATCTGGCGAAGTTCTCAGCAAATACCCGATATGTGCGGTTGAAGACAGGCTTTGGGTGGGTGTGGTGTTATAAGCATCTAACATACGCATGCGGGGCATACCGTGGCGCATTGTTCCAAGTGCCCAATGCGGGCGCGCGGCCGCTTGGGCCAACAAGCGTGGCGTCAATTTAGGTGGTTGAGTTAGGCCCGCCCGCGTCTGACGTTCGCGACGCGATGCCACTGGAACATCCACTGTCAGAACAAGCGTTCCAAATCCAGCAGAGCGTGCACGACGCAGCATGTCGAGCCGTATGTCTGGGTCACGTGGTGGGTACATTTGGAACCAAGCATTGTCGCCCAATGTGTCTGCGACATCTTCTGGGGATGCGGCGGCCACAGTCGACAAAGTGTAGGGGATGTTCACCTTTGCAGCCGTCGCTGCCAATTGTCGTTCGGCGTTTGGCCAGATCAACCCGGACATGCCAATCGGCGCGATCCCGAAAGGCAATGGCAAGGTTTGCCCCAAAAAGGATACGGACAAGCTTGGTTCAAATTCTCCGTGTAAAATCGAAGGGGTAAAGCCGATCTTGTCGAGTGCCGTGCGGTTGCGTGTGGTTGTCGCTTCGGTTCCGGTGCCACTGTCCAGGTATTCCCAAACAAAATGGGGAATGCGCTGTTTGGCCTTGCGGCGCAAATCTGAGATAGCAGGAAAGCGGGCATCAAGGTTCATCCGGTTTTAGGCCATGATTTTTGAGATATGATCAAGGTGTAATGCGACCCTTCAGGAAACAGAAACCAAGGTTGCCGAAAGAGATAGGTGTAAAACCGGGGCTGGCGTATTCTTTTTTGGAATTTCGCGAGTGAGGTTTAACAGTATGATACGCGTCTTTTACACAAGTGATCTGACCAATGGTGTAGATCGTAGCATGATCGAGAACATTCTTTGCGCATCAAGGAAGAACAATGAACGTGACGACATTACGGGTTTCTTAATTTTGCACGAAAACAAGATCATGCAATTGCTTGAAGACCCAGAAGACGAAGTGGAAGCATGTGTAAAACGTATTGCACAAGACCCAAGGCACAGGACAACCGGTCGGATTATGAAGTCAATGGCAACCCAAAGAGCGTTCAAAGGGTGGAGCATGGGCTGTGCGAACATAGAAGATATGTCTCCGGCCGTGTCCGATTGTGTGCGTGATCTTTATCAGGTTGCAGACCGTGTCGAAGAGGCGCGATCGCAGGAAATCCATTGGGAAAGTCAGTCGGCAGGACGATTGATAAGGTCGTTTCTCACTCAGTTTTCGGAATTTAATAAACGGAACAGTGCGACAGCTTAGATAGATATTGCCGTTTGTTCAGTTGCCTCACCAATAGTCGCAATCGTAATTGATGTGCATTCAGAGGCGCATTTGACCGTCAATCGGCAAACACCTGTTATGTCGGCAAGGTGTCTCAATAAACCGTGGTTGCACGGCTACGTAGAATTTCTTCAGTTTTTCCGTTAAGGTGTCAGCATTGATACGAGGAATTTTGGAGCAACTTATGTCTATTTCGGCAGCTATTAAGGCGGTTGGTGGCGATGCGCCTGTTATTCTGACAGCCATTGATGCGTGGAATTCAAATGCTTCACGTCTGATCGATCTTGGGATCAATAATGATTTCAGGCGTGCCATGTTGATTGGGCAGTGCGGACACGAAAGTGCGCATTTCAAGCATCGTTTTGAAAACCTAAATTACTCTGGGTCTGGGTTGTGGCGCGTTTTTAGAAAGTACTTTAAATCAGAAGCGGAAGCTGCAAAATTTCATCGCCAACCTGAACGTATTGCCAACCGAGTTTATTCTGATCGAAACGGAAACGGAAATGGAAACGAAGCGAGCGGAGAAGGTTGGAAGTATCGCGGTCGAGGTTATTTGCAACTGACCGGTAAAGCCAATTACAAAACCTATGGGAAGCTGCTTGGGATTGATCTTGTAAATGACCCCGACAAAGCGGCAGATCCTGAGGTTTGTTGGTTGATTGCAGCGCAGTTTTGCGGGCGCGTTCGGCGCAGTGGTCGCACCTTGCTGCATTGGGCGGATGCGCCTGATCCGGATGTTGTTATGGTGACCTTGGGCATCAATGGCGGCCATAATGGTCTGGCTGATCGCAAGATTTTAACGGCCAAAGCTTTAGCGGCGTTAACGGGGGATGCTCCGACATCAGAATGGCAAGCTTTGTTGTTGAATGCAGGCTTTAACCCCAGCCCAGTTGACGGGTTAGATGGCCTCAAAACGCAAACAGCCCGAAAAGACGCTGAAAAGAAGTTTGGATTGACAGGAAAAGACCTTCTTAAAAAGCTTCGAAGCCTCGCCTAGGGGTATCCGAACCTAGTGCAGAACATTGCAAGAACGTCTCTTTATCTCTGACTTTGGGCGCGCTAGTGTTACGGCATGAGCAGTTACGATGAAAATGATGCCTTTGAAGGGGCTTCCTTAGGCGCGCGCGCAATGGCCGCGCGCCCGGCACCTTATTTGGATGGGTTGAACGAAGCGCAACGCACTGCTGTCGAACAAATCGATGGCCCGGTCTTGATGCTGGCCGGGGCAGGAACCGGCAAAACGCGGGCGTTGACCGCAAGAATTGTTCATTTGCTCAATACAGGGCGCGCGCGACCCAATGAAATATTAGCTGTGACGTTCACCAACAAAGCGGCGCGCGAAATGAAAAACCGCGTCGGTTCTATGTTGGGGCATTCGATTGAAGGGGTGCCATGGCTTGGCACATTCCATGCGATTTGCGTGAAATTGTTGCGACGCCATGCTGAATTGGCAGGGCTCAAATCAAATTTCACCATTTTGGATACGGATGATCAGTTGCGATTGCTCAAGCAATTGATCAGAGCGGCCAATATTGACGACAAACGCTGGCCTGCGCGCCAACTGTCCTCGGTGATTGATGGTTGGAAAAACCGCGCCCTGGCACCTGATGCGGTTCCTGCGGCGGATGCCGGAGCTTACAACCACAAAGGTGTTGAGCTTTATGCGCAATATCAAACCCGGTTAAAAGAACTGAATGCTGTCGATTTTGGCGATCTGCTTTTGCACATGGTGCATATTTTCCAGACGCACGACGACATCCTCAAGCAATATCAACGCTGGTTCGCCTATATTCTGGTGGACGAATACCAAGATACCAACGTCGCACAATATCTGTGGCTGCGTCTTTTGGCAGGGGGTCACAAGAACATCTGCTGCGTTGGTGACGATGATCAGTCGATCTATGGCTGGCGTGGGGCCGAAGTGGGGAACATCTTGCGGTTCGAAAAAGATTTTCCGGGCGCGCATGTCGTGCGGTTGGAACAAAACTATCGCTCGACCCCGCATATTTTGGCGGCAGCATCGAATGTCATCGCTGGAAACGAAGGCCGTCTGGGCAAGACTCTTTGGACCGATAAAAACGAGGGCGAAAAGGTTCGCTTGATCGGCCATTGGGACGGTGAAGAAGAAGCGCGTTGGATCGGCGATGAAATCGAGGCGTCGCAATCTGGCACGCGCGGCGTTCGCCCGATGTCATTAGACGACATGGCGATCTTGGTGCGTGCCTCGCATCAGATGCGCGCGTTTGAGGACCGGTTTTTGACAATTGGACTGCCCTACAAAGTGATTGGCGGCCCGCGGTTTTATGAACGCTTGGAAATTCGTGATGCGATGGCCTATTTCCGCGTCGTTGTTTCACCCGATGATGATTTAGCGTTCGAGCGTATCGTGAACACGCCCAAGCGCGGGTTGGGCGACAAAGCGCAGCAAACGATGCAGAGATTGGCGCGCGAAAACGGGGTCAGCCTGATTGAAGGCGCGCGCATTGCCTTGGAACAAGGCGCGATCAAAGGGAAGGGGGCCACCGAACTGCGGTCGTTGGTCGAACAGCTTTGGCGGTGGGGCAATCTGGTGGGTGCCAAGGATCTCAGCCATGTGGAGCTGGCAGAACAGATTCTGGACGAATCCGGTTACACGTTGATGTGGCAAAACGATAAAACACCCGAAGCACCGGGACGGTTGGAAAACCTGAAAGAATTGGTTGGTCAGCTCGACAATTTCGAAAACCTAACTGGCTTTTTAGAACATGTCAGTCTGGTGATGGACAATGAAAAGGGCGGTGACGAAGCCAGAGTGTCGATCATGACGCTGCATGCCGCCAAAGGATTGGAATTTCCAATGGTGTTTTTGCCTGGTTGGGAAGACGGTCTTTTCCCCTCGCAACGGTCCATGGATGAAAGCGGGAATAAAGGTCTCGAGGAAGAACGGCGATTGGCTTACGTGGGAATCACGCGAGCAGAAGAGGTGTGCACCATCACTTTTGCGGCGAACCGGCGTATTTTTGGGCAATGGCAATCGGCGCTAAATTCCCGCTTTATCGATGAGCTGCCAGAAGAACATGTCGACATCCTAACGCCTCCTGGCCTTTATGGCGGTGGATATGGTGCGGCCGCGCCAAGCCATTCAACGCTTCATGATCGCGCAGCCGATGCGAATGTTTACAATTCGCCGGGCTGGAAACGTCTACAGTCGCGGTCAGGGCAACGGCCCATCAGCCAACCCAAAGAATCCAAGGCGCAAGTGATCGATCTTGATGCGGTTTCAAGCTTTACTATGGGCGAACGCGTGTTCCATCAGAAATTTGGCTATGGGAGCATTATTGGAATTGAAGGCGATAAGCTGGAAATAGAATTTGAAAAAGCCGGGACTAAAAAGGTCGTATCGCGCTTTATTTCGTCCAGCGACGATATTCCATTTTGAGGGCGCTAAGATAAAGATGCCTGGTCTGTCCCTTCAATTAATTGGGGCAACTGATCACTTGGTCCAACGAAAAATTCTGGGCGCTGTAACGGCCAGGTTGAATCACACTGAGATTCATGTGCCGTTACGCAGTAATTTCACGGTTTTGGAAAAAAATAGGCGGTGACCCAAGGGAGGAGAGGGTCACCGCCTTACACATCGAAAAGCTCAAGGGAGGAGAGAGCTTTCTGCGATGCCGTCCGCGCTATAAGGGAGGAGGACGCGCGGAATTCGAATTTAGTTGGTGGCGACCCCTAAGGGAGGAGGACGGAGCCGCCACCGGATTACAGACGCTTCAAGGGAGGAGAGAAGCGCCTGATTCCTAAAACTTTTATTTGCCTTTAGAACCGTAGGCAGCTTCCCACGCTATGCGACGAATTTCGCTGCGATTGATGCCTAGGTCTGCAAGATCATGCGTCGACAACGCATGGAGTTCAGTGAATGTGGTACGGAAAACGCGGCGGTTGACCATATTTGTTTTCAAGTTTCGCAATGCGGTACGGACACCGTCTAGATTGAAACCATTGCGCGTTGCGATGTTAACGTATGCCATTTTTACCTCGTATAAGTTCGCGTTGCTGTTGGCCTAATATGTGTTAACTTTCTGCAATTGCACAATAGCGCATTTGGAAATGCTGCTATGCAGCAAGCGCAAGGCTCCGTTAGGGTGCCAATCAGAGGTAGTATTTGATCAAATTGGCGACACCCTCTTGTGTCTGTCTCAAAATATGCCAGTTACCAATTAAGAATTTTCGGGAGGGACGCGGATGGCCGTAACAAAAGAAGATGTGTTGCAGGCATTGACGAAAGTGGCCCTGCCGAATGGCAATGATATCGTGTCGCAGGATTTGATCCGGGCAATTCGTATTGATGCCGGGCAAGTGAATTTTGTTATCGAAGCGCCAACGCCAGAAGTTGCGGCGCAACTGGAACCTGTCCGCCAAGCCGCTGAAGCTGCAATCGCGCAGCTGGCTGATGTTGATCAAGTGCGCGTGGCACTGACCGCACATGGTCCCGCAGCAAAACCGAAAGACCCGCCAAGCCTGAAGATCGGTGGGCACCCCAAGCCACAAGAAGGGCCGACAAAACCCGCAGGCGTCCAACGCATCCTTGCTATTGCATCTGGTAAGGGTGGCGTGGGCAAATCCACAGTGTCTTCTAACCTCGCTGTGGCATTGGCCAAGCAGGGGCGTCGCGTTGGTTTGTTGGATGCGGATATCTATGGCCCGTCACAACCGCGTATGATGGGCATCAACAAGCGCCCGGCATCACCTGACGGCAAAACGATCATACCATTGCATGCTCATGGCGTTACGTTGATGTCGATTGGGTTCATGTTGGAAGATGGCAAAGCTGTTGTATGGCGTGGACCAATGCTGATGGGGGCGTTGCAACAGATGTTAGGGCAGGTGCAGTGGGGCGAGCTGGACGTCCTGATCGTTGATCTGCCACCGGGAACGGGCGACGTGCAGCTGACCCTTTGTACAAAATCTGAACTGAGCGGCGCAATTGTGGTTTCGACCCCGCAGGATGTGGCGCTGATTGATGCGCGAAAAGCCATCGACATGTTTGCTACGCTCAAAACCCCTGTGCTGGGGTTGATCGAAAACATGTCTCAGTTCACCTGTCCGGATTGTGGTGCAACACATGATATCTTTGGCCAGGGTGGGGTTGCTGCAGAAGCCGAGGCTTTGAATGTCCCCTTGCTTGGGCAGTTGCCTATCGACCTTGAGACGCGATTGGCTGGCGACGGGGGCACTCCGATTGCTGCGGGCAGTGGCGCAATGGCCGACGCGTATGCGCGCATTGCCGAGGGCCTAATCAAAGGCGGAATGGCCTAACGTCGCTTGTTTCAAAATGGCTTTGCCGGAAGCTCTTGCTGTATGGGTGTGCGTTCCGGGCAAACGGCCAGGGCGGTTGGACTAGGAGTCCAACGCGCCAAAGGCAACGGACAGCTTTCCAATCGCGCTTAGGACGTTAAAGCGATCAGCTGCATGGGAAATCATGGAACTGGCTGCGGGAATGCGTGGGAAAGCGCATAGATTCGGCAAATATCTACGAATCGAACCTTATTTTCTTTGGGTTTCCGAGCAAGTGCGGTGGAACATATTGAGAACATTTTGACTGTTTTGTAGAATTCGCAAAAAATATGGGAAACCATGGGAGCTTTCGGCACTGCGTGTTGATGATCTATATGTAGTGTTTATTTAGACTTTGCCTACTATTTGGGCGATTTATATAGCTAATTTCTTGATTTTAGTCTTTGATTAGTGAGGTGATTGAGTCCTCTTTTCAGAAAGTCCTCAAAAAAATAGTTGCCAGCCCACGTTTTCCCATAGTATCCCTGTTTACATCAGATGAGGACGAGCTGGGGCGCTAAACGACCCCGACAAAAATCAAAATAGGTTTCATACAGGCAGTTCGCATTCATCAGACCAAGAGATCCGGCGCGCGAGCGAGCAGACATCCCCCCAGGTGGCGCGCGCAGCTGGACTACCCGCTCAGCGGGACGAGGGCGGCGAGTTGATCAGTGGCAGCAGATCAACTCGCCGTTTCCATTTCAAGGCCATGAGGCCGTTGGAGAATAACAATCGCGGGGGCGCGAGTAAACGTAGGGACGGACAGGCGTGGCACGCAGGTTCAGAGGTGAAAGTCACCATAAGGTGGACGCAAAGGGCAGGGTATCGATCCCAGCCTCGTTTCGCCGTGTCCTAGAGGTTTCCGATCCAAATTGGACCGATGGGCTTAGCCCTGAATTGGTCATTGTGTACGGAGATCACCGCCGCAAGTACCTTGAATGCTATACAATGGAAGCGATCGAAGAGGTCGATGCAAAGATTGACACGCTTGCGCGGGGATCAATGCAGCGCAAAATGCTTCAACGGTTGTTCCATGGTCAATCCTTCCCGACTTCTGTTGACGAAACAGGTCGATTGGTTTTGCCTGCAAAGTTGCGTGCAAAAATCGGTTTGGACAAAGAAGCGTTTTTTATCGCCGCTGGCGATACCTTCCAGATTTGGAAGCCCGAAACCTATGAATCAGAAGAGCTGGCGGAAACCGAAGCTTGGTTGGATGATCTGCCAGAGGACGTTGACCCGCTTGTCTTTTTAGACGCCTCAGGGGAGGCCTAGGCGATGGCCGCCGGTGCAGCCGCGCAAAGTGCCCCGCATGTCCCTGTCTTGTTGCGTCCGTTGTTGGCGGCAGTGCAGCCGATCACAGGGCATTGGTTGGATGGCACGTTTGGGGCGGGCGGATACACGCGCGCATTTCTGGATGCTGGTGCTGAAACGCTTACGGCTGTTGACCGTGATCCCCTTGCTTTTGAAATGGCTAGCGCTTGGGCGCAGGAGTATGGCGCGCGACTTGTGGTGCAGCAGGGCACGTTTTCCAAACTGGACGAATACGCAAGCAATCTTGACGGGGTTGTTCTGGATCTTGGTGTCAGCTCGATGCAATTGGATCAGGCGGATCGCGGGTTTTCCTTTCAAAAAGACGGCCCCTTGGACATGCGGATGAGCCAGTCGGGCCCATCCGCTGCTGATTTGGTAAATGAGGCCAGCGAAGAGGCATTGGCCGATATCCTGTATCTGTTCGGCGAAGAACGGGCATCACGTCGTATCGCCAAAGCAATCGGGCGGGCACGATCTGAAGCCCCTTTGACCCGCACGCGTGACCTAGCCAAAGTGGTCGAAGGATGTTTGCCGCGGTCAAAGCCCGGACAGGCGCATCCGGCAACGCGCAGCTTTCAAGCCCTTCGTATTGCGGTGAACGACGAATATGGTGAGTTGTTTCAAGGCCTTATGGCGGCTGAGCGTGCATTGAAGCCTGGCGGGCAATTGGCGGTTGTGACATTTCATTCGGTTGAGGATCGCATGGTCAAACGGTTCTTTGCTGCGCGCAGTGGCAAGAGCCAGACAACAAATCGCTATGCGCCAGAGATCGAAAAAGAGCCACCGCAATTCACGATCAAGACGCGAAAAGCGGTTGGACCGGATGATGTCGAATTGGCTGAAAATCCACGCAGTCGATCGGCCAAGTTGCGGGTTGGCGTGCGCACTGATGCGCCAGCCGGAAGTATTGATGCCAAGTCTATTGGAATGCCGATGTTAAGAGAGGCCAGATAATGCGAACTTGTCTTTGCGTTTTGACCACTATTGCCGTGATTTGCCTAGCTTTTTGGGCATATCGTGAAAATTACGCGACGCAGGCCGCGTTGGACGACGCAGAAAATGTGCGCGCAGACATTCGCGCGGCGCATGCGCGTTTGGCGGTTCTGAAAGCGGAATGGGCCTATTTGAATCGTCCAGATCGCTTGCGTGATCTGGCGGATTTGAACTTTGATCGATTGGGGCTTTTGCCATTTGCGCCCGAACAGTTCGGTCGTTTGGATGAGGTGTCTTACCCTCCGCAACCGTTGCCCCCGATTACTGATGCCGTTGAGTTGGCCGCACGGGAGGACGAACAATGATCCGTACACCTCTTCGACCTTTGGCGCGCATTTTGAGTGCGCGAAATGCAGGCGAAAACCCGGCCCATGTTGAACGTGAAATTCGTCTGAAACGTCACGAAGAAATGCGCGGAAAGATGCAACAGCGCGCTGAAGGGCGGTTGCTGGTCATTGGCGTCTTTTTCTTATGTGCGTTTGTAACTGTTGGTGCTCGGATGGGCGTTTTGGCGACATCCGAACCATCAGAACCGCGCATTTCCGCCGTGGGATCGGGGATCAGCGCGGCACGGGCCGACATTGTTGATCGCAATGGCAACATTCTGGCGACGAATTTTGAAACGCATGCGCTTTACGCGCAGCCACCGCAGATGGTGGACCCGATGGCCGCCGCCGAAGCCTTGGCGGGTATTTTCCCTGACTTGGATATCGAACGTCTAAAGAAAGATTTTTCCGGAACTCGCAAGTTCTTGTGGCTAAAGCGTAAAATTTCGCCTGAACAAATGCAGGCCGTGCATGAAATCGGTGATCCAGGCTTGTTGTTTGGCCCGCGTGATATGCGTTTATACCCGAATGGTAAGCTTGCAGCACATGTTCTGGGCGGCGCGTCTTTTGGAAAAGAAGGCGTCAGCGCAGCCGAAGTGATTGGTGTGGCCGGGGTCGAAAAGTACTTTGACGATTACCTGCGTGATCCGTCGAATGGTGGCAAGCCGTTGGAATTGTCGCTTGATCTGACGGTTCAGGCTGCGGCCGAACGGGTTTTGTATGGCGGTATGAAATTGATGAACGCCAAGGGGGCGACATCTATTTTGATGGACGTGAAAACAGGTGAAGTGGTTTCGGTTGTTTCGCTGCCGGATTTTGATCCCAATGACAGACCGCGCCCTGCGATCAAGGGCGATCAATCGGACAGCCCATTGTTCAATCGTTCGGTTCAGGGCGTGTATGAATTGGGATCGACCTTTAAAATTTTCACAGCGGCGCAGGCGATTGAGTTGGGGTTGGTAAATCCCTCAACCAAGATTGACACCAAAGGGCCGTTGCGTTGGGGTAAATTTCGCATTCGCGACTTCCGTAACTATGGATCGGAAATGTCGACGACAAAGATCATCGTAAAAAGTTCTAACATCGGGACTGCACGGATTGCGTTGATGATTGGCGCGGAACGTCAAAAGAACTTTTTGAAAAGCCTTGGCTTTTTTGAACCTACGTCGTTTGAAATCATCGAAGCCGCGACGGGAAAGCCCTTGTTGCCGAAACGGTGGTCTGAATTGTCAACGATGACGGTATCATACGGTCATGGTATCTCGACCAGCCCTATGCATTTGGCCGCCGGCTATGCTGCGATTGCAAATGGTGGGCGCATGGTGACACCGACCATTCTGAAACAAGACGGCCCGCAATTGGGTGAACGCGTCATGAGCGAAGGTGCGGCGCGTGCGGCGCGCGTCATGCTGCGTAAGGTGATCACCGAAGGCACAGCCAGCATGGGCGAAGTGCAGGGATACGCCGTTGCGGGCAAGACGGGCACAGCAGACAAGCCAAAACCGCGTGGCGGGTATTACGATGACAAAGTCATCGCAACTTTCGCAACAATGTTTCCAGCGGATGATCCACGTTACGTGTTAATCGTGACACTGGACGAACCCGTTGAAACATCAGGTGACGAACCGCGTCGTACAGCCGGGTGGACCGCCGTTCCGGTGGCCGCCGAAATGATCCGTCGGATCGGACCTTTGCTTGGTTTGCGGCCTGCCGTTGAACCCGCGGGTTTGGCTGATATAACGCTCACTCAGGCCAGTCAGTAACCCGGGCGGGGGCTATGGGCAAAACGAAAAAACCTCTTTCAGATCTGGGCCTTCTGGCTCGAGGTGGTGCGAATCCACCAATCTCAGGCGTGGCGGTCGACAGCCGCCTTGTTGAGCCGGGCACCCTGTTTGGTGCGATGCCGGGCAGCCGAATGCACGGCGGCAGTTTCATTGAATACGCGCTTCGTATGGGGGCGGCGGCCATTTTGACCGATGCTGAAGGGGCAGAGATTGCAGCTGAAGCATTGGATGCAAGTCAGGCGGCTTTGGTCATCACCGACGAACCGCGTGCGGCACTGTCGCGTGCGGCGGCGCTTTGGTTCGGGGCACAACCTGAAACGATGATTGCTGTGACAGGAACAAACGGCAAAACATCTGTTTCCACCTTTGTGCGTCAAATCTGGATCGAATTGGGTTTGCGCGCGGTCAACTTAGGCACGACTGGGGTTGAGGGCGCATGGAGCGCGCCATTGTCCCACACCACACCTGAACCAATCACGCTTCATCGATTATTGGCACAGGCGCAACAGGCCGACATCACCCACGCTGCGATGGAAGCATCCAGCCACGGTCTGGACCAGCGACGTCTGGATGGTGTGATGTTGCAAGCGGCTGGGTTCACGAACCTGTCCCAAGATCATTTAGATTATCACGACACGTTCGAAGAATATCTTCATGCCAAGGCTGGGTTGTTTACGAGGGTGTTACCGGCGCACGCGACGGCCGTCATCAACCTTGATGGTGCGCACGGGTCTGAAATGGCTGCAATTGCGCGGACGCGTGGGCAAGAATTGCTGACCGTGGGACGGGGCGAAAACGTCGATGTCCGGCTGGATGGTCAACGGTTTGATGCCACGGGACAAGACATTCGATTTACAGTTGCCCATCATGGATCCTTTACCACGCGCCTCAATTTGATCGGCGGATTCCAAGCGGAAAATATTCTGCTTGCGATTGGTTTGGTCATGGCCTGCGGCGAAGAGGTTGACCAAATCGCGGCAATTCTGGGTAATCTTCGAACAGTCCGTGGCAGGATGCAATTGGCAGCCACACGTGAAAATGGTGCCGCGGTGTTTATCGATTATGCACACACGCCTGATGCTGTTGAAACTGCGCTGAAGGCAATGCGCCCGCATGTTCTGGGACGGTTGATCGCCGTTGTCGGGGCAGGCGGTGATCGCGATAAAAGTAAACGCCCTTTGATGGGGGCTGCTGCGGCTCAGCATGCAGATGTTGTTTTTGTCACCGACGACAATCCACGCAGCGAAGATCCGGCAATCATTCGCGCCGCCGTTATGCAGGGCTGTCCAGATGCGACAGAAATACCTGATCGGGCCGAAGCCATTTTGCGCGCGGTCGACGCACTTCAACCGGGTGATGCATTGTTGGTAGCGGGCAAGGGACATGAAACAGGTCAGGTTGTTGGGGATGATGTTTTCCCCTTTGACGACGCCGAACAGGCCAGTATCGCCGTCTCTGCATTAGATGGAACCTCGATTTGACGCTTTGGACCGCATCAGACGCAGCCGCCGCGACACAGGGAACGGCCATCGGTGATTGGTCTGTCAGCGGGATAAGCATTGATACCCGCACGATTGAATTCGGTGATTTGTTTGTTGCCTTGACTGCAGCGCGCGATGCGCATGATTTTGTGGCACAAGCGTTGGAAAAAGGCGCAGGCGCTGCCTTGGTCAGCCGCATTCCAGAAGGTGTCACCGATAATGCGCCGCTTTTGCTGGTAAAAGATGTGCAAACCGCGCTGGAAGATTTGGGACGCGCCGGTCGTGCGCGCACAAATGCCCGGGTGGTTGCCATCACTGGCAGTGTCGGCAAAACATCCACAAAAGAGATGCTGCGCGCCATTCTTGGTGATCAAGGTCGCGTGCATGCGTCTGTTGCCAGCTATAACAATCATTGGGGTGTCCCTTTGACATTGGCGCGTATGCCAGCGGACTCAGATTTTGCAGTGATCGAGATTGGGATGAACCATCCCGGTGAAATCGCACCCCTTGCAAAAATGGCCCGCCCGCACGTTGCCATGATCACAACCGTCGCGGCGGCTCATTTGGAAGCGTTCGACAATATCGAAGGCATCGCGCTTGAAAAGGCGTCGATCTTGGAAGGTTTGGAATATGGGGGCGATGCCATTTTGAACAACGATTGTTCAACGGCTGCGATCCTGCAATCCAAGGCGCATGATTTGAAACGTCGAGACATTGGGTTTGGCCGGTTCGGTTTTGATTTCAAAATGGAAAAATGCACAGTGCATCGCGATGTGACTGTGGTCGAAGCCGTGGCACATGATGCCCCTTTGCTGTTCAAAATCGCGGCAGCTGGGGAACACTTTGCTATAAATGGACTGGGCGCGCTGGCTGCTGCCCAGGCATTGGGCGCAGACCTTGCATTGGCGGCGCAATCACTGGGACGATGGACCCCTTATCAGGGGCGCGGCGCACGCGAAGTGATCGTGCTTGATCCCGGTGAACCCCATCTGAAACTTGAACTGATCGACGAAAGCTATAACGCCAATCCGACTTCAATGGCGGCTGCTTTGGCTGTCCTTGCCATTGCCGAAGCCAATGATGAAGATGGCAAAATTCACAAAGGTCGCCGTATCGCTGTGATTGGTGACATGAAGGAATTGGGGGCCAATGGCGCTGAGATGCATGCCGAACTTGCCCAATTGGATGCGACCAAAACACTGGAAGAAGTGCATTGTGTCGGCCCTATGATGGGTCATTTGCATAAAGCACTACCAGAGGCACAGCGTGGCATCTGGACACAAACCGCCGAAGAAATGGCGACACATTTGAAGGGCGAACTCGGCAGTGGTGACGTGGTGATGGTTAAAGGATCATTGTCCATGCAACTGGCGAAAGTTGTCGAATCTATTCGCAAAATGGGTCAAGCGCGGACTGCTGCGCCTGTCCAAGATACGTAGAGGCTATTTTCATGCTGTATTGGTTAACTGCACTGTCAGACGGCGGTGATTTCTTTAACCTCTTTCGATACATTACCTTCCGCGCAGGGGGGTCCTTTCTAACAGCTTTGATTTTTGGCTTTCTGTTTGGACGGCCCTTGATCGAAGTCCTGCGCCGCAAGCAAGGCAAAGGGCAACCGATCCGCGATGATGGTCCGGAAGGGCATTTCGCTAAGGCAGGTACGCCGACGATGGGCGGGTTATTGATTGTTGGCGCATTGTTGACGTCGACACTTTTGTGGGCGCGACTGGATAATCCCTTTGTCTGGATTGTGCTGTTCGTCACGATGTCTTTTGCCTTGATCGGATTTGCGGACGATTACGCCAAAGTGTCAAAACAAACGACGAAAGGTGTGTCTAGCCGAGTGCGCCTGGTGTTGGGCATCATAGTCGCAGCGATCGCTGCTTATGCCGCATCTTTGGCACATCCCGAAGCCTTGCAAAACCAATTGGCGCTGCCGGTTTTGAAAGACGTCCTGATGAACTTGGGATGGTTCTTTGTTCCGTTTGGTATTGTTGTGATCGTGGGGTCAGCCAATGCGGTTAACCTGACCGATGGGCTTGATGGGCTTGCCATCATGCCTGCGATGATTGCTGCCGGGACTTTGGGTATCATTGCCTATGCCGTGGGACGTGTCGATTTTACCGAATATTTGGACGTCCATTACGTTCCGGGAACAGGTGAATTGCTGATTTTTTCTGCTGCGATGTTTGGCGGCGGTCTTGGGTTCTTGTGGTATAATGCGCCACCAGCTGCGGTGTTTATGGGGGACACGGGATCGTTGGCCTTGGGTGGTGCGTTGGGTGCCATTGCCGTTGTGACCAAACACGAACTGGTGCTTGCGATCGTGGGCGGCTTGTTTGTGGTCGAAGCCTTGTCTGTGATCATTCAAGTTCTGTACTTTAAGCGGACAGGAAAACGTGTGTTCCTGATGGCGCCGATCCATCATCACTACGAGAAAAAAGGTTGGGCAGAGAGTACAATTGTTATTCGGTTTTGGATCATTTCCTTGATCCTTGCCATGATCGGATTAGCCACTCTGAAAGTACGCTAACCGGAGCGCTGATCCAAAGCCTCGGTGCCGCTTAGGCGAAGACGTTGGGTGGGGTGAATAAGGACAAGCTTCATGCCGAGGGCAATTGTCATTACCGGGTGCTCGGGTGGTGGAAAGTCGACGCTGTTGGCTGAGCTGAACCAACGCGGGCACGCCACCGTTCAGGAACTCGGACGACGGATTATCGCGGAGGTCGGGCCATTTCCTTGGGAAGACCCACACGCGTTTGCATTGGTCGCGATCGAAATGGCACGTGAAGACATCGAACACGCTGACGGGCCGGTCACGTTTTTTGATCGATCCGCTTTGGATGCGGTGGTTTGGTTTGAACGCACCGATACGCATCTTGATCCCGCAATTCGGCGTGACGTTCTATCCATGGCTTACGAAAAGCAAGTGATTGTCGCGCCACCTTGGCCTGAGATTTACGTGCAAGATACAGATCGACGGCACGATCTGACCGCAGCCCTTGCGGAATACGACGCCTTGTGCGACCGCTTGCCTAAATTCGGGTTTTCGCTGCATTCTTTGCCCAAAGATACGCCTGCCAAACGGGCGGACTGGGTCGAAGCGCAAGTGTTGGGGGAAAAGACATGACATTCGAGAAAACGATCATGAGGCAAAGCGCATGATCCCGGTGCAAGGTGTCATAGGGCAAAACATTGCGGTTTTAGGATTGGGGCGGTCGGGTTTGACTGCGGCGCGCGCCGTGTTGGCAGGTGGGGCCACCCCCGTGTGTTGGGATGACAACCCAGATGCACGTGGCCTTGCCGAGGATGAAGGGTTTACCTGTCGCGATCTGCGCAAGCAGGGAGTGTTTGACGATATTGCCCGATTGATTGTGTCGCCTGGTATTCCGCATCTCTACCCAGAACCAAACCCGGTTGTGGCCAATGCATTGCGATCCGGGGTGCCGGTCGACAATGACATCGGCTTGTTCTTTCAATCCTTCGCAACTAGGAATTGGGACAATTTTGACATCGCGCCCCGCGTTGTCACTGTCACGGGATCTAATGGCAAATCCACAACGGCTGCCTTGATCCATCATCTTTTGGAGTCGACGCAACGCCCTGTTCAATTGGCGGGCAATATCGGGCGCGGCGTTTTGGACATTGATCCAGCGATTGACGGCGAAGTCGTCGTGTTGGAGTTGTCCAGTTATCAAACCGATCTGGCGCGCAGTCTAACGCCGGATATTTCAGTGTTCACAAACCTGTCGCCAGATCACCTTGACCGTCACGCCGGGATGGGCGGTTATTTTGCAGCCAAACGCCGTTTGTTTGCAGAAGGGGGACCAGATCGCGCAATTGTCGGCGTGGATGAGGCCGAAGGTCAGTACTTGGCCGGCCAATTAAGCGAAGGCCCCGAAGATGATCGCGTCATTCGTGTGTCGGTGGACGTGAAACTGACGGGCCCGGGCTGGTCGGTTTTCGCGCGCAAGGGATTTTTGTCTGAGTATCGAAAGGGTCGTCAGGTTGCCTCTATCGATCTGCGGGACATTTCCGGTTTGCCAGGCGCGCATAATCATCAAAACGCGTGTGCGGCATATGCTGTTGTGCGGTCACTGGGGTTGGCTCCGAAGATCATCGAAAAGGGGCTGCGCAGTTTCAAAGGTTTACCCCATCGTAGTCAGCTTATTGCGGAAGCAAATGGGGTGAAATTTGTCAACGACAGCAAGGCGACCAATGTGGATTCCGCTGCAAAAGCGTTACAGGCGTTTAAGAACATTCGCTGGATTTGCGGTGGGTTGCAAAAAGAAGGCAATTTGGACGGTCTGAATGCCGCCACTGCTGACGTGCGCAAAGCATATGTTATCGGTCGCGAGGCAGCCGCATTTGCCATGCAACTGCAAATTGATGCGCAAGTGTGTTCGAACATGTCAGCTGCCGCTGAAGCCGCAATTGCGGACGCGGAACCGGGGGATGTTGTTTTGCTGGCTCCGGGCGCGGCAAGCTTTGATCAATATGACAACTTTGAGCAGCGCGGAGATGATTTTACGCAAGAAGTAAAGTCTCGAATTTCTTCAAGCGGTTAGCTCTTGGTTTGTCCAAATTTGACGCCAGATTGGCTTTTGAGACAGATCAAGGCGGGGCTATGTTGATGTCAGTCCACAGTCCATAACGAGAGCCGGAATGACATCACACGCATCGACCGCACAGCGCGGCACCTATATCGGTTTGCTTGCATCCAATACGGTTCTGGGCGCGGCCATGCCGATGTTGATCATTCTCGGTGGACTTGCCGGTTTGATGCTAGCGCCAAGCCCTGCATTGGCCACGTTCCCACCTTCGGTTCAAACACTTGCCGGCCTTTTCGCGACGGGCCCGTTTTCGTTGCTGATGGGGCGAATGGGGCGCAGGACCGGGTTTTTGATTGCTGGTGTGGTTGCAATCTTGGGCGGATTGATCGGGCTTTGGGCGCTGTTTTTGGGCAGCTTTATCCTGTTATGCATCGCGCATATGGCCTTTGGGGCCGCCTTGTCGGGTTTCCATTATTTCCGCTTTGCCGCTGCAGAGGTTGTTCCGACCAATTGGCAACCTGTCGCGATCTCTCTGATGCTGACTTCCGGTCTGGTCGCGGCATTGATTGGTCCACAAGTCTTTATCTACACCAAGGATTACTTTGCACCGATCCCGCTGGCAGGTGCCTATGCTGCGATTTCTGTGATTGCCAGTATTGGGCTGATCCCACTTGTCTTTGTGCGCATTGCCACAGATGCAATTGCGGCCAGCCGACCCAAATTGAACTTTGCGTCGTCGATGATCATTCTGCGCCGCCCAGCGGTTTGGACGGCCGTTGCGATTGGTGCCGTGTCACAGGGGATGATGGTCTTGCTGATGGCCCCAACGCCGCTTGCTATGATCGAATGTGGGTTCTCAGAAGGCGTAGCGGGGGACGTTATTCGTTGGCATGTCGTGGCCATGTTCGCGCCAAGCTTTTTCACAGGGTTCTTGATCAAACGGTTTGGTACAGCACCTGTCGTGCGTGCCGGGCTTCTTATGCTGATTGCCTCGGCTATCATCGCGGCCAGTGGCATTACCGGCGCGCATTTTTATGGATCGCTGATAATCTTGGGGATGGGTTGGAACTTTGGGTTCATCGGGGCAACCAATATGTTGGCCAGTGCAATCAAGCCGGATGAACGCGCCGTTGCGCAGGGGGCCAATGACACGCTTATCGCATTGGTGTCGACAATATGTGCGTTTTCTTCGGGCGCAATTGTTGCCGAATTCGGTTGGACAGTTTTGGCCTTGGCTTCCCTTCCGGTGTCGGTCATTGCCCTGCTTTTGCCGGGACGCGTGAGCGGCGCAGAAGCCGCGTGACTTACGCGGCTATTGCCCTTGCTGCGGCCACGCCAGATGCCCATGCCCATTGAAAGTTATACCCTCCAAGCCATCCGGTAACGTCCACGCATTCCCCTATGAAATACAGTCCGGGAACGGCTTTAGCCTCCATAGTCTGGGCGTTCAGATCTTCGGTCGAAACCCCACCAATTGTGACTTCTGCGGTGCGATACCCTTCGGTGCCTTGAGGTGTCAGTTGCCAATCGGTTAAGGCCGAAATGATGGATTGAATGCGCTTGTCGGACAGATCGCCAACGCGCCCTCCAATACCCATGTCTTTTGCAATGTGATCGATCAGCCGTGATGGCAGCAGATCGCCCAGAACCGTGGTGATTTGTTTTTTGCCTTGGCTTTGGCGCTGTGTTTTGAACCACTCTGTCAAATCTTGGTCCGGGATCAAGTTGATCCGCACAGCCTCACCTTCGTGCCAATAAGACGACACTTGAAGAATAGCGGGGCCAGACAATCCGCGATGTGTGAACAAAACGGCTTCGTCAAACTGTCCCGTGCCTGCCGTGACCTGCGCCGGGGTTGAGACACCGGAGATGGGCGCAAATCGTTTGTCCGTAAACGTAAAAGGCACAAGGGCAGGGCGTGTCGTCGTGACATGCAATCCAAATTGATGCGCAATGTCGTAGGCAAAGCCGGTCGCAGCCATCTTGGGGATCGATTTCCCACCTGTGGCGACCACAACATTGCGCGCATCAATCGTGTCATTGCGCGCGCCAGACAGTCGAACCTTGAACCCACCGCCAGCCTTGGCCTCAATGCTATCGACGCCAGTGTTTAACGCCAATTGAGCACCCGCAATCTGCATCATGTTCCGCAACATCTCGATGATCTCCTTGGCGGATGTGTCGCAAAACAACTGCCCCAGTGTTTTTTCATGCCACGCGATGCCGTGTTGTTGGATCAGTTCGATGAAATCCCATTGCGTGTAACGGGCGAGGGCGGATTTGGCGAAATGTGTGTTCTCGCTTAGGAAGGCATCAGGTGTGCAATGCAAATTCGTAAAATTGCACCGCCCGCCGCCCGAGATACGAATTTTTTCGCCCGGAGCTTTGGCATGATCAACGATCATGACGCCTGAACCTGCATGCGAGGCGCACATCATGCCTGCGGCACCTGCACCGATGATCAAAGTCTCGATTTCCATTTGGTTGTCTGACCCGAACCGAGTGCGACACGCAAGCCCTGTCTGCCATCCAGGACGCCTTACTTGAAGGCTGGCAACATATGATGCGTCTGACGTGGTGGTTTATGGGTGACCATTTTGTCCAATAATGGGAGCAAAACCCAAGATTATGCCACTCGTGAAAACAGTGCCAAATCCACTGGAAAAGTAATGCAATAAAGGGTATGGTTGTTTTGCGAGACCTCGAAAAGGGGCGAGTGCAGAGGCAGACTTAGGCGGTTTGACGTGACAGAAATGGTATATGGTGCGGTCCCACATGCGGATCGCGAACCGGTGTTGCCGAAATGGTGGCGGACGGTGGACAAGTGGTCGTTAGGCTCAGTCTTGATGCTTTGCGCCGTTGGTTTGTTGCTTGGGTTGGCCGCGTCGGTCCCATTGGCGGAAAAGAATAATTTCGCGCCTTTTCATTACGTTACACGCCAAGCTTTCTTTGGTGGATTGGCGATGGTGGCGATGATCGTGACGTCGATGATGTCGCCGAACTTGGTGCGACGTCTCGCTGTTCTTGGTTTCTTATTCGCGTTTGTCGCAGTGGCGTTTTTGCCAATCTTTGGCACTGATTTCGGCAAGGGTGCGACGCGCTGGTATTCGCTTGGGTTTGGCAGCTTTCAACCCTCCGAATTCTTAAAGCCGGGGTTCATCGTAGCCAGTGCGTGGTTGATGGCAGCCAGTCAAGAATTGAACGGTCCGCCGGGTAAGACGTGGTCTTTTGCAATCTGCACATCGATCGTATTGATGCTGGCCCTGCAACCAGACTTTGGGCAAGCGTGCTTGGTCTTGTTCGGTTGGGGTGTGATGTATTTTGTCGCCGGCGCGCCAATGTTGGTGTTGGTCGCATTGATCGGTTTGGTGATTGTGGGCGGCACGTTAGCTTATGCAAATTCCGAACACTTTGCGCGCCGCATTGACGGTTTTTTGTCCACAGATGTCGATCCAACGACGCAGCTGGGATATGCGACAAATGCGATCCGCGAAGGCGGTTTGTTTGGTGTCGGGGTCGGTGAAGGTCAGGTGAAATGGAGCCTTCCGGACGCGCATACGGATTTCATCATTGCGGTTGCTGCCGAAGAATACGGCCTGGTCTTGGTGCTGTTCATTATCGCCCTATACGTCACTCTGGTGGTACGCAGCCTGCTGCGTTTGGTGAAAGAACGTGACCCCTTTATCCGCCTTGCCGGCACAGGCTTGGTCGCGATTTTTGGCGTGCAGGCGATGATCAATATGGGTGTCGCTGTGCGCTTGCTTCCGGCAAAAGGTATGACGTTGCCGTTTGTCAGTTATGGCGGCTCTTCCGTCATTGCATCAGGAATTGCGGTGGGGATGTTGCTGGCGTTCACACGATCGCGTCCGCAAGGCGAATTGTCTGAGCTTTTAGGCCGCGGGCGGCGAGGATAACGAAATGACCCATCCATTGCTTTGGATCGCAGCAGGAGGCACAGGGGGGCACATGTTCCCAGCCCAAGCGCTGACAGAAGCGATGTTGGCACGGGGTTGGCGGGTTAAGTTAACGACGGACGCGCGCGGCGCACGTTATGTCGGCGGGTTCCCTCAGAGCACTGAAATCGAGGAAATTCCGAGTGCCACGTTTGCGCGTGGTGGTGTGGTTAGCAAAATCCTTACGCCCTTCAAGATTTCAACAGGCGTGTTCAGTGCCGTGTTACGCATGCGCAAAGACAAGCCACAGGTTGTGATGGGGTTTGGGGGCTATCCCAGTATACCAGCCATGACGGCCGCGACGCTGTTAAAGAAACCCCGCATGATCCATGAACAAAACGGTGTTCTGGGCCGGGTGAATCGTTTGTTTGCGACGCGCGTTGATCATGTTGTTTGTGGCACTTGGCCGACCGATTTACCTGAGGGTGTCGATGGCACCTATTCTGGAAACCCTGTGCGCGGGTCTATTTTGGATCGCGCCGGAGCATCCTATATCCAGCCGGGCGAATATCCGATGGAAATCCTGGTGATCGGAGGATCGCAAGGCGCGCGGATATTAAGCGACGTGGTTCCCGCCGCCATCGCGGGGTTGCGTGAAGACGTACGTCAATTTGTGCGGATCAGTCATCAGGCCCGCGGAGAAGACGAAACGCGTGTGCGTGAATATTATGACTCCAACGGCATCAATGCCGATGTGCAGCCCTTTTTCGACGATATTCCCAAGCGTATGAGCGAAGCGCAGTTGGTTATTTCCCGCTCTGGGGCATCATCCGTTGCAGATATCAGCGTTATCGGTCGCCCGTCCATCCTTGTGCCTTTTGCTGCCGCGACAGCAGATCATCAAACCGCAAATGCGCGCGGTCTGGTTGAGGCGGGTGCGGCGATTATGATCCCGGAAAGCCAACTAACCTCGGAAACGTTGCGGGACCAGATTCATCTGGTGTTGGACAATCCCGGAGGAGCGTTGCAGATGGCAAATTCGGCCCTGTCCGTGGGGAAGCCGGACGCAACCGAAACGTTGGTGGCCCTTGTCGAAACACTTGCTAAGGAAATCGCATCATGAACGCGGCAACCAAATTGCCTGGCGATGTCGGCCCTATTCATTTTGTCGGAATTGGTGGCATCGGCATGTCCGGGATCGCAGAAGTTTTGCTGAACCACGGATATGTGGTTCAGGGATCAGACCTGAAGCGGTCCAAGATAACGGATCGTTTGTCCGATCTGGGCGCGCACGTCTTTGAAGGGCAAAACGCCAAAAACATAGAAAACGCCGAAGTGATTGTAATTTCTTCAGCGATTAAACCGGGAAATGTTGAACTTGATGCGGCACGCGCACGTGGCTTGCCGATCGTGCGCCGCGCCGAGATGTTGGCAGAATTGATGCGGTTGAAATCCAATGTTGCGGTGGCCGGCACGCATGGAAAAACCACGACAACAACAATGGTCGCGACGTTACTGGACGCGGGGAATTTTGACCCCACCGTCATCAATGGTGGCATCATTCACGCCTATGGGTCAAACGCGCGCAAAGGCGAAGGCGAATGGATGGTCGTTGAAGCCGACGAAAGCGATGGCACGTTCAACCGTTTGCCCGCAACTGTCGCCATTGTCACAAATATCGACCCTGAGCATATGGAACATTGGAAGACCGAAGAAGCGCTGCATCAGGGGTTTTACGATTTTGTTTCGAACATCCCCTTTTACGGATTGGCCATCTGCTGCACGGACGATGCTGATGTTCAAACCCTGATCGGTAAGATCACGGATCGGCGCATTGTGACGTACGGCTTTAACGCGCAAGCAGATGTGCGTGCGATCAACCTCAGTTACAAAGCCGGGTCAGCTCATTTCGACGTCGCCCTTCAAAACGAAGACAAGGTTATTCAAGGGTGCACCTTGCCGATGCCAGGGGACCATAACGTTTCAAATGCGCTAAGTGCGGTCGCGGTTGCGCGCCATTTGGGTATGAAATCGGAAGAAATCCGCTCGGCCTTGGCGTCATTTGGCGGCGTTAACCGACGGTTTACACGCGTAGGCGAAGTAAATGGTGTGACGATCATTGATGACTATGGACATCACCCAACCGAAATCGCGGCCGTTCTAAAAGCCGCACGTCAAGCCACGGAAGGTCGTGTAATCGCTGTACACCAACCCCATCGTTATTCCCGCCTGTCTCACCACTTTGAAGATTTCTGCGGATGTTTCAACGAGGCCGATGTGGTTGGCATCGCGGACGTGTTTTCGGCTGGCGAGGACCCGATTGAAGGGGCAAGTCGGGATGATTTGGTCGCTGGATTAATTCGGCACGGTCATCGTCATGCCCGTGCAGTCATCGACGAAGTAGATTTGGTGCGCCTTGTCGAAGAGCAGGGACGCCCCGGTGACATCGTGGTGTGTCTTGGGGCAGGGACGATCAGTGCATGGGCCAACAATTTGCCTGCAAACCTGACGAAGGGGGCGGCATGACGCTTTTACTCGCCTCGTGCTTTTGGGTAATCGCCGCAACAATTGTTGCGCTGTTGCCGATGCGCCACCAGTATATTCCGGGTGTTACGTTGCTGATTGCGGCACCTTTGCTAATCGTTTGGATTGGTATCGAAGTTGGATATTGGGCGGGTATTTTGGCGGCAGTTGGTTTCGTGTCCATGTTTAGAAACCCGCTCTGCTTTTTTTTGGCTAAAGCGCGTGGGGAAAATGTCGGGCTGCCTGAGCACAGGAGCAAAGAAATATGAGCCTTTCCTTGATATTAGCCTGTATTTGGGGTGTGACTGCAAACATTCTTGCAATGACACCTTCGAAAGATCATCACTGGAAAAACGCCTATGTTTTGATCGCAGTGGGCATTCCAATTATTGGTCTTACGACGTGGCAACATGGTCCGTGGATCGGCCTGTTGATGATGGTCGCCGGAGCAAGCGTGCTGCGTTGGCCAGTCATCTATTTGGGCCGCTGGCTGCGCCGCATCACTAGCAAATGATACTCCTTCCTGTGATCACACTTGCCCTAATGGCTTGTTTTGGGTACGTTTTCGGTCGGAAGAGGCGGATTATCCTTGTCTTGGGTATTCTGCTGGCACTTGCTGCCGTGTTTCTTTTCTGTGCTCTGGCCCAAAAAGCTGGAGATGGGGTTGACGGATTAGGTTACGCGATCGTTGCTTTCTTGATTTGCTTGCCGGGGGGGGCAGGTTTGTTGGGAGGCGCGTTGCTAGGCTGGCTAGTCCAGCGCAGAAGGAGTGGGTGAGTGATGGGCTTTCTGGGAGTTTACACGCTGTTTTGTGCCGTCGGCGCATTTTTCGTCATGCGGTCATTCGGGCGTGACCTTGATGGGTTCAGTCTCTTTTTCATCTGGATGATGGCCATGGTTGTGTCATTGATTTCCGCAATGCTGTGGACGCTTGTGCTTACGCCGGGCAGTTGGATGGTGTTGATCATGGTGCCGGCTCAATCATTGCCGCTTATGATTGGTGGTACAATTGGTGCAGTTGTTGGATCCAAGCAACGCGGACGCGATTGACCTTTTGATCAGAACGCGGCAAGGCCCGCTTATGTCTGAATTACCAACTCCGCGCGGTTCCCTTACGCCTAATCGCAATCTGTCTGATTTGACTTGGCTTCGCGTAGGCGGCCCAGCAGATTGGCTTTTTCAACCTGCCGATTTGGACGACTTAAGCGATTTTCTGCGCGCATTGCCCCAAGATTTTGACGTGTTTCCGATGGGGGTTGGATCCAACCTTATTGTGCGCGATGGCGGGTTGCGGGCTGTGGTCATCCGGTTGGGGCGCGGTTTTAACGGTATTCAGGTCGACGGCCCTCGTGTTCACGCGGGTGCTGCGGCTTTGGATGCGCATGTGGCGCGTCGTGCGGCTGATGCTGGCGTTGATTTGACGTTTTTGCGCACCATTCCGGGGTCAATTGGGGGTGCGGTTCGTATGAATGCGGGCTGTTACGGAAGCTACTTGTCGGATGTTCTTGTGTCTGCCAAGGCTGTTCTTCGAAATGGCGATATTGTGGAACTTGGCCCAGAAGAGCTGAATTTTCAGTATAGACAGTCGTCATTGCCAGCGGGGGCTGTGCTGGTTGAGGCAGTGTTAGAGGGCCAACTGAACGACCCTAAAGCATTGATTGCGCGAATGGACGATCAATTGGCAAAGCGCGACGCGACACAGCCCACCAAAGATCGAAGCGCCGGGTCAACCTTCAGAAACCCGGCTGGTTTTAGCAGTACAGGGCAGGTCGATGATGTTCATGACCTGAAGGCTTGGAAAGTAATTGATGATGCTGGAATGCGCGGCGCAACTATGGGCGGCGCGCAAATGAGCAAGAAACATTCGAACTTTTTGATCAATACCGGGCAGGCAACAGCAAAAGATCTCGAAGGTTTAGGCGAAGAAGTACGAAAAAAGGTTTACGCCGATTCAGGCATTACGCTAGAGTGGGAGATAATGCGTGTTGGGGAACCCAAAGAATAACAACGGGCCCCAAGTCAAAACGCGCTGAGGCGGAAAACAAACAGGGCGATAAACGCTCTGATACAACACAAACCCACCAAAGGGTTTGGAACACAGAGGCACATGGGCGGGCAGTCGAGCAGGACGTTCCCCAAAGTTGCGGTATTGATGGGCGGACCTTCGGCTGAACGCGAAGTGTCTTTGTCCACCGGGCATGCTTGCGCGACCGCACTTCGGGATGAAGGATATGACGTAATCGAGGTCGATGCCGACCGCGATCTTGACGCGCGTCTGAAAGACATTTCCCCGGACGTGGTTTTGAATTGTCTCCATGGTCGATGGGGTGAAGACGGTTGTGTTCAGGGACTTCTGGAATGGTTGGGCATTCCTTACTCGCATTCTGGTGTGTTGGCGTCGTCGCTGGCGATGGACAAACAACGCACAAAGGCCACCTATCGCGCCGCCGGATTGCCCGTCGTCGAAAGCATCATCGCATCAAAAGCTGATGTGAACGCCGGTCACGTGATGCAGCCGCCTTATGTTGTGAAACCGAACAACGAAGGGTCGTCTGTCGGTGTATATATCGTGCACGAGCCGGCCAATGGACCACCCTCTTTGGATGATGGCATGCCAGAGCAAGTCATGGTCGAAACCTTTGCCCCCGGACGAGAGTTGACAACAACAGTCGTCGGAGATCGCGCCTTGGGCGTGACAGATATTATCACGGATGGATGGTACGATTACCAAGCCAAGTACGAGACCGGTGGGTCGCGCCACGTCATCCCTGCAGATATCCCGGATGAGATAACGGCCTTGTGCCGTGACTATGCGTTGCGGGCGCATGTTGCTTTGGGATGCCGAGGCGTAAGCAGGACAGATTTTCGCTGGGACGAAAGCAAAGGCGCGGACGGTCTTGTGTTGCTTGAGACAAATACCCAGCCGGGCATGACGCCAACCTCTTTGACGCCTGAACAAGCCGCCGCCGAAGGAATGACCTTTGGCCAATTGTGCACATGGATGGTGGAGGATGCCTCATGCAATCGCTAAAGCGCGATCCGGCCCCGTCACGTTGGGCTTGGCGTATCGAACGCTTGATGCTGACACCGGGTGTGCGATTGACGTTGCGCGCCGGTATTCCCTTTCTTGTGATGGTTGGTTTAGGGGCGTGGTACCTCAGTCAACCAGAGGTGCAAACACGCATTGCCGATGCCGTTGCAGAAACCCGTGCCAGCATCGAAGAACGCCCCGAGTTCATGGTCAACCTTATGGCCATTGATGGTGTTGCGGGCGACGTAGATCAGGCCATTCGCGCCGAGCTGCCGATTGATTTCCCTGTGTCTTCGTTTGATCTGAATCTCGAAGACATGCGGGCAAAAATCTCTGGGATGGATCCGGTTAAATCTGTGTCTGTTCGGATCAGATCTGGTGGTATTCTTCAGATTGATGTCACGCCGCGTGTTCCTGTTGTTATTTGGCGCACAAATGGCGGCCTGCATTTATTGGACGGTCAGGGCCATCCGGTGTCGCCTGTTGTACAACGGGCGGAGCGTTCGGATTTACCGTTGATCGCCGGACAGGGCGCTGACCTGCATGTCAGGGAGGCCATGACCCTTGTCGATGCAGCCGCTCCTTTGGGGGACCGTTTGCGGGGACTTCAAAGGGTTGGTGAACGTCGCTGGGATCTGGTGTTGGACCGAAATCAACGCATATTACTGCCCGCCGAAAACCCGGTCGCAGCTCTCGAGCGCATGATCGCGCTGGATTCCGCAAGCGATGTTCTGGCGCGCGATATCTCGCGCGTCGACCTTCGCCTAACCGCCCGCCCCACAATTCGCATGCAAGCGCGCGCTACCGAAGAACGCTTGCGTATCCATAAGCTAAATTTGCAATCCGAGTAGTTTGACGATGTATGATCTCTATCAAAGCCAACGTACCATGCGCCACATGCGCAAACTCGCCATTCAGCGAGGTGTTGTGGCCATATTGGACATTGGCACGTCCAAAATTGCGTGCCTCGTGTTGCGCTTTGATGGCGCGTCACGGATTGATGAAGGCGGAGAGATTGGTTCGTTGGCGGGGCAAGCGGGCTTTCGCATAATTGGCGCGGCAACAACCCGGTCGCGCGGTGTTGGGTTTGGCGAAATCACAGCCATGGCCGAAGCCGAACGCGCCATGCGAACAGCTTTGCAAGCGGCGCAAAAGATGGCCGGTATTCGAGTGGATCATGTCATCGCGTGCTTTTCTGGTGGTGATCCACGCAGCTATGGGTTGGACGCGCAAATTGAATTGGAAGGCCAGCTGGTCGAAGAAGGCGATGTTGCCAAGGTTTTGGCGCGCTGTGATATTCCCGATTATGGCCCTCAACGCGAAGTGTTGCACGCGCAACCTGTTAATTTTGCACTGGATCATCGATCTGGACTAATCGATCCGCGCGGCCAATTGGGCAACGCTTTGGCGGTGGATATGCACATGCTGACCGTTGACGCAACTGTGGTTCAGAACCTCGCCCAATGCGTCAAACGCTGTGATTTGGAATTGGCCGGTATCGCCAATTCGACCTATGCATCTGGCATTGCAGCACTGGTCGAAGACGAACAAGAACTTGGTGCGGCGTGCATTGATATGGGCGGCGGCTCGACTGGGGTGTCCATCTTTATCAAAAAGCACATGATCTATTCGGACGCGGTGCGTTTGGGCGGGGATCACGTGACCAGCGACATTTCGATGGGTTTGCAAGTGCCGACCACCAACGCCGAACGGATCAAAACGTTTTATGGCGGCGTTCATGCCACCGGTGTGGATGATCGCGAAGTGATCGAAACCGGCGGTGAAACAGGTGACTATGAACATGACCGCAGAACAGTCAGCCGGGCAGAGCTGATTGGAATCATGCGCCCTCGGGTCGAGGAAATCCTCGAAGAGGTCCGCGCCCGTTTGGATGCGGCTGGATTTGATCAATTGCCCAGCCAACAAATCGTTTTAACAGGGGGGGGCAGCCAAATCCCCGGACTTGATGGTTTGGCCAGCCGGATTTTGGGCCAACAAGTTCGCCTTGGTCGGCCACTTCGCGTGCATGGATTGCCTCAAGCCGCGACAGGCCCAAGCTTTGCCAGCGCGGTTGGTCTTAGCCTGTTTGCAGCAAACCCCCAAGACGAGTGGTGGGACTTTGATATTCCTGCGGACCGCTATCCGGCGCGCTCGCTTCGGCGAGCCGTCAAGTGGTTCAAGGAGAACTGGTAGGCACAACCTAAGGGTGTGTCGTTGGTGTAAGTGAGTCGAATAATACGGGAAAGTTCAAGTGGACCAGAGCGAGTCAATTCGCCATCCCGTACCCGCAGTCAGGCACGCAGGCACCACGAGTGATTCTGTGCTTACTCAGACTCTGCTTGTGGCTGGGTGAGTCAAAACCGCTATATTCAGCGCTAACCTACAATTTTGAGGGAAAATGGGCAAAAAACGGCCAATATTTTGTGGCTGAACTGTGTTTTTTGGGTGACGCATCGCTGCATCTTGGGTAAGTTGTCAGTTAATTAGATGTAAATAGGGCTCACTCAAGAGCCACAATGCACAGGCGGACTCAGAAAATGACATTGAACCTTTCAATGCCCGGCACAGAGGATTTGAAACCTCGTATTACGGTTTTTGGTGTTGGTGGCGCAGGCGGTAACGCGGTCAACAACATGATTGAAAAACAACTACAGGGCGTGGACTTTGTGGTTGCGAACACAGACGCTCAGGCGTTGGCGCAATCGACGTCAACCAGCCGTGTTCAGCTTGGCATTAAAGCGACAGAAGGTTTGGGGGCAGGCGCACGACCAAGTGTTGGGGCCGCTGCAGCTGAAGAAAGCATTGAGCAAATTGTTGACCATCTGGCCGGGGCGCACATGTGCTTTATTACGGCTGGCATGGGCGGCGGTACTGGGACTGGTGCCGCACCAATTATCGCTCAAGCTGCCCGTGAATTGGGTGTTTTGACCGTTGGCGTTGTGACAAAGCCCTTCCAGTTTGAAGGCGCCAAACGCATGCGTCAGGCCGAAGACGGTGTCGAAGCACTGCAGCGGGTTGTCGACACGCTGATCATCATTCCAAACCAGAACCTATTCCGGTTGGCCAATGAAAAGACGACCTTTACCGAGGCGTTCTCGATGGCGGATGATGTTTTGTATCAGGGTGTGAAGGGCGTGACCGATCTGATGGTTTGTCCTGGCCTTATCAACCTTGATTTTGCTGATGTGCGCGCCGTCATGGACGAGATGGGCAAGGCGATGATGGGGACGGGCGAAGCGGAAGGCGAAGATCGCGCCATTCAGGCTGCCGAAGCGGCCATCGCGAACCCATTGTTGGATGAAATTTCCCTGCGCGGCGCAAAGGGTGTCTTGATCAACATCACTGGCGCAGAAGATCTGACATTGTTCGAATTGGACGAGGCGGCAAACCGCATTCGCGAAGAAGTCGATCCAGACGCGAATATCATTGTCGGAAGCACGCTGGATACAGCAATGGAAGGCTTGATGCGCGTTAGTGTTGTCGCAACGGGCATAGATGCATCCGAAATCGTGATGGATGTACCTGTCCCGCGCCGCAGTCTGAAAGAACCATTGCCTGCGGGTGTCGCCGCTCCGATTGCTGCGGCAGAAGCGTTGCCGGAAGCGGAAACGGAAATGGTAACTACGGCACCGACAGCAGAAGAGCCGTCTCTGTTTGAAAACATCGAACAGCAGCCGGAGGTTGCGCAGCAAGCGCCTGAGCAAGTGTATCAGCAGCAAGAATATGTTGCTGCGGCACAGGCTGATGATCTGCCGCCCCCAGCGTACCAACCGCAAGTTCCAGCATTTGCACCGCGCGAAGATTCGATCGAAGCCGAGCCGGAAACTTATGTGGCACCGCAAGCATCAGCGCCCGGAACACCAAGCCCAGAAACAATGGAACGCTTGCGTGCTGCAACGCAAATGCACCGCGAGGCAGCCGCGTCAGCACCAGAGCAGGAAATAGCTCAGGGACATGACGCCGAACGGCCTCGGTTTGGGATAAATTCGCTGATCAACCGTATGACTGGTCACTCTGAGACACCGGCGCGTCCGGCCGTGCCTCCGCGCGCGCAACCTCCGGTTCATGGTCGTGCAGCGCAAACGCCAGCAGCGCCACAAGTCAACGAAGCTGCAGACGTTGATCAGGATCGGATCGAGATTCCGGCCTTCCTGAGACGCCAAGCGAATTAACTTTCTATAACATTCTCACGAAAGGGCTGCCTATCTGGCGGCCCTTTTTTCATTATATTTCATATAATTGGGGTGCAGTAGGCGGTATTGCGCACTTCTGTTACAAACATGTTTCATTCCGTTGCAAAGAGTGAATTGTGCTTGTGCAGCATCAATCGTACCTCTCCTCTCGTAAAGAAAGAGTTACAGGCGGGACTCCGTGCAGAAAACAATTCGGTCATCAGTATCATTCAGCGGGAAAGGTTTGCATTCAGGTAAGCCTGCGACCGTTACGATTCTGCCGGCTGGCGCGGAACATGGCATTTGGTTCCTCAGAACCGATGTGGCCAAAGACGGCATTATCCCGGCTCGGTATGATGCCGTGCGTCAATCGCCCCTGTGTACGTTCCTGGAAAACGGATCGGGCGCCAGCGTCTCGACCGTCGAACATTTGATGGCCGCGCTTGCAGGGTGTGGCGTACACAACGCTTTGATCGAAGTCGACGGGCCGGAAATTCCAATTCTCGACGGGTCCGCGGTGCCGTTTCTAAGGGGCATCATGGCAAAGGGTCTTCGGACGTTGCCTGCACCGGTTCGCGCATTGGAAGTGTTAAAAGAAGTGCGCGTCGAAAAAGGCGATGCGTCTGCGGTCATCGGACCGTCAGACATCATGAAAATTGACTTCCACATTGATTTTGATGACCCGGCAATCGGACGTCAATCCAAGTCTTTGAATATGTCGAACGGTTCATTTGCACGCGAACTAAGCGATAGCCGGACATTCTGCCGTCAAGCAGACGTAGATGCTATGTTGGCCAACGGGTTGGCGCAGGGCGGTGTTCCCGGCCAAAACGGCGTTGTTTTTGATGGCGCACGCGTGTCCAGTCCTGGCGGGTTGCGTCACACTGATGAACCGGTACGCCATAAAATGTTGGACGCATTGGGTGATCTGGCGCTGGCGGGGGCTCCGCTTATCGGTCACTATACTGGTGTGAAAGCGGGCCATGCGGTCACCAATGATTTGCTGCTTAAGTTGTTCAGCACACCAGACGCGGTTCGCATGATTGTGTGTGATGCAAGCACTGCATCCCGTCTTCCTGGTCACGGGCTTGTGTGGGACGAAATTCCCGCAGTGGCTTAAGACCTGTAAATCGGCCGTTTCACTGGAAATTTCGATATGCTAAACAACATGCGAAACCCTTGGCATGGATTGCAATGATGAGGGACGCGGAGTTTGGGGAGTTGGTTGGCATGGCCGGCAACAAGCGAATGTTGAAATGGGCAATGGTAACAACTTGTGTTGTTGCCCTATCCGCATGCGGAGATAGAATTGGTCGAGCTGGCAATCGGGATATCCCGTTGGAAAGCTTCTCGGCGCAGCAGATTTTTGAACGCGGCGAATTCGAACTGGAGCGCAGCAAGCCAGAAGACGCGGCGTTCTATTTTGCGGAAATTGAACGGCTCTATCCTTTTTCGGATATTGCACGGCGTGCTTTGATTATGCAGGCTTTTGCGTTTCATTCGGATCGGGATTACGAAAACAGCCGTTCTGCGGCGCAGCGATTTATTGATTTCTACCCCGAAGATGACGATGCAGCCTATGCGCAGTATCTTCTGGCGCTCAGTTACTATGACCAGATTGACGAAGTTGGTCGCGATCAAGGACTTACGTTTCAAGCATTGCAGTCTTTGCGAGAAGTCATCGAACGTTACCCGGACAGCGAATTTTCGAAATCTGCGGTTCTAAAGTTCGATCTTGCCTTTGATCATTTGGCTGGGAAAGAAATGGAAATTGGGCGCTATTATCTGAAGCGCGACAATTTTTCGGCTGCGATTAACCGATTCCGGGTCGTTGTCGAAGACTTCCAAACCACGTCGCATACAGCGGAAGCATTGCATCGTTTGGTCGAATCCTATCTGAGCCTTGGTCTTACGGATCAGGCGCAGACAGCCGGTGCGATTCTTGGATTCAACTACCGGTCCACTGAATGGTATGAAGATAGCTTCAAATTACTAACGGGGCAGGGGCTTCAACCCAGATCTCGCGGAAACAATTGGCTAAGCCAGATCTATCGTCAGATGGTTCAAGGCCGCTGGCTCTGAACATTTCAATCGGACAGCATCATGCTGCGTGGGCTTGAAATCACAGATATGCTAATCATTGATCGGCTGGAACTTGAGTTCCAGCCGGGTCTCAATGTGCTGACCGGCGAAACGGGTGCGGGTAAGTCGATCTTGCTGGATTCTTTGGGGTTTGTTCTTGGGTGGCGTGGTCGGGCCGACCTTGTGCGCCAAGGCGCTGACCAAGGCGAAGTTGTTGCTTGGTTTGATCTGGACGACACACATCCCGCACGTGCCGTGTTGGAAGAGGCCGGTTTAGACGCCGAAGACGAGCTTATTTTGCGCCGCGTGAACGCGCGTGATGGACGCAAGACGGCTTGGGTCAATAACCGGCGGGCCAGTGGTGAGGTTTTGCGTGCTCTGTCCGAAACGTTGGTTGAATTGCATGGTCAGCACGACGACCGGGGTTTGTTAAACCCACGTGGTCACCGCGCGATCCTTGATGCGTTTGCTGACCATGACGCAGGAAGAAAAAAGGTGCGAAACGCCTGGCGCACACAATCGAGTGCATCTGCCGCGTTGTCGGATGCGATGGCTGCAATGGACGCGATCCGAGCGGAAGAAGAGTTTCTCAGGCACTCGGTTGCCGAGTTGGATGCGCTGGACCCACAACCGGATGAAGAAGAAGCGCTGGATACAAGACGACGTTTGATGCAGGCCGCAGAACGTATACGCGAAGATGTTGCACGGGCGCATTCTGCTTTGGGTCAAGGCGGCGCCGAAGGCGCGACTACGGATGCGTTGCGGTGGCTAGAAGGCGTGGCAGAGCAGGCCGAGGGTTACCTTGACGCGCCGATTGACGCGTTGGGGCGGTCATTGTCAGCACTGGATGAAGCCACAGATGGCATTGTACGCGCGATTGAGAACTTGAATGTAAATCCGCTTGAATTGGAAGAGACCGAAGAACGGTTATTCGCAATTCGGGCATTGGCACGCAAACATGATGTTCCGGCAGGCGAGTTGGCACAATTGGCGACTGAACTGCGTCAAAAACTGACTGCATTGGATGCTGGCGATGCTGATCTTGCACGATTGCAATCCGAATTGAGCATAGCGCAATCGGCTTACAATAAGGCGGCGGACGCCTTAACAAAATCGCGCAAAAAAGCGGCCACAGCGTTAGACAAAGCTGTCATGACCGAACTTGCCCCGCTGAAAATGGAGCGGGCAATTTTTACGACACATTTTGAAACTGCTGACCCCGGACCGGACGGGCAAGACAGTGTTGCATTTACTGTGGCGACCAATCCCGGTGCACCATCAGGGGCTTTGAACAAAATCGCATCCGGCGGTGAACTTAGCCGTTTTCTGTTGGCTTTGAAGGTCTGCTTGGCACAGGGGCAACCGGGTCTGACCATGATCTTTGACGAAATTGATCGTGGTGTGGGTGGGGCGACGGCGGACGCTGTTGGGCGCAGATTGGCAGCACTTGCACAAGACAGTCAGGTGCTAGTCGTGACGCATTCTCCACAAGTTGCGGCACTTGGTGCTCATCATTGGCGGGTCGCTAAGGACATTGTAAAGGGAACAACTCTGTCACGTGTTGTGTCATTGGATCAATCTGAACGCGTCGATGAAATCGCCAGGATGTTGGCCGGCGATCACGTTACAGACGAGGCGCGTGGCGCAGCGAAGGCATTGTTAAGCAGTTAGTTCCCTTTGTGTGCGAGATTCACCCTCGCCGCCCTCATTTTATGTGAGTTTTCAGGTTCGGGCTTTCCCGTGGGATCAGCTTGCCCTAGAGATGGAGAGAACGAAAAATTTTTATCGCGCGGATATTATCGTTGCCAACGCGCTCGATTATCACTCGTCAGCTTGACCGCACCATCTGTGCTTGCCGCGATGGTCTTGGAGTGCTGCGCCAGCACGGCCCCAATCAAATCCAGTTTTGGTTCATTGCGCTTGCAATAGGGATTGTGGCGGGCTTCGCGGCTTTGTTCTTTCGCAAGGGAATCGAGGCCCTGCAAGCGTTTCTATATGGCACTGAGGATGTGCAGTACCTGCACAGTTTTGCGCAAAGTCTGCCGTGGTACTGGATTCTTGTGATCCCGACTTGCGGTGGGCTGATTGTCGGATTGATCCTGAACTATTTCACGAAAGACGGTATGTCTCGCGGTGTGGCTGATGTGATTGAAGGGGCCGCTTTGCACAATGGTCGTGTCAGTACGCGCGTTGGAATCGCCTCTGCATGTGCGTCTTTTGTAACCTTGTCGACAGGTGGCTCCACCGGTCGCGAAGGTCCCGTGGTGCACATAGCCGCCGTTCTTGCGACCAAAGTGTCACGCTGGATAAAAGCAGATGGGATCACTGGGCGCGATTTGTTGGGCTGTGCCGTTGCGGCAGCTGTATCCGCCAGTTTTAACGCACCGATCGCCGGAGCGCTGTTCGCGCTTGAGGTTGTTTTGCGCCATTTCGCGATGCATGCATTTGCACCCATCGTGATTGCAAGCGCTGCAGGAACCGTTATCAACCGGCTTGCTTACGGCGATGTCACAGAGTTCATACTCGTCAATCCCAGTCAGCTGCAATTTTACATCGAACTGCCCGCATTCCTTATTCTGGGTCTGCTAAGCGGGCTTGTCGCTGTGGCGATGATGCGCACGATTTTCTGGGCCGAAGATTTTGGGACCTATGTCCAGAACCGAATAAAGCTACCGCGTGTGTTACGGCCTGCTTTGGCTGGAACGCTGTTGGGCGCGCTTGCTATCTTTTTCCCACATATCATTGGCGTTGGCTATGAAACGACATCAATGGCGTTGACAGGTGAACTGTTGCTGCACGAGGCTGTGGTCTTTGCGGTGCTCAAGGTGATCGCAGTGGCCATTACAATGGCCGGACGCATGGGAGGAGGGGTCTTTTCTCCGTCCTTGATGGTCGGCGCTTTGACAGGTTTGGGCTTTGGCATGATCGCAACAAGCCTGTTTCCCGACGTATCGGGTGCGGACACGCTTTATGCTTTGGCTGGCATGGGAGCCGTTTCAGCGGCCGTGCTGGGGGCACCGATTTCAACCACGTTGATTGTTTTCGAATTGACGGGGGATTGGCAAACAGGACTGGCCGTTATGGTGTCTGTGTCCTTGTCGTCGTCAGTGGCATCTCGACTTGTTGATCGCAGTTTTTTCCTGACACAACTTGAACGTCGCGGAACGCGTTTGGCGGCAGGCCCCCAAACTTATTTGCTGGCAATGTTCAATGTGCAAAGCGTTATGCGCAAATTGGATGATCCCGCCACACCTGCGTTGGAAAGCTGCCAGATCATGATTGACGATGGTATTTTTCTGGATGCGCCGGCCACCTTGGAAATTGCGATGCCGATGTTTGAACGCAGCAATTTCACCTATGTGCCTGTTGTTCGCGTGGCGGCAGATGGTCCGCCCGAATTGATCGGAACGTTGTTTCAGGTGGACGCTTTAAAAACCTATAATCGCGCACTTGCGGCGACTGCCGCAGAAGAGCATTCATAAGCCAGAAGATTAGATGTTTTCGACGGTGATCAAATCGCCGGTGTAAAACGCCAAATGATCTTTGATCCGCACAACGTTTTCGCTGGGGGTTTCATATGTCCAAACAGAATCCGCGATGGTCTGGCTTTTGGTCACAACAGAAAAGTAATTTGCGTCCCCTTTATGGGGGCAATGCGTTGTCTTTTCTGTTCTATCGAGGAAGGCCATCGCGATGTCTGAGCGTGGAAAATATATGACGGGCTCGTAACCATCTTCGCTTAGTTCCAGCGCGTTCGAACTTTCACCCAATACCGCACCACCCGCGCGAACGGTCCAGCGGCCTGTCGCGTTGCGAATTTTGATTTGTCCAGCCATAGAGTGTTCCTTCCAATGTCATGTATACATGACGGAGTTCAGTTTCGAACGAGTAACGCAGTCACCCGTGCCATAATCAGATTGGTGTGCAAGCATCTTGCAACCAACGACGCGCATCTTCGGACACACGCGGACCGATCTTTTCAAGTGTTTCTGCATGATAGGCATTCAGCCATGCGCGCGACGGTGCATCAAGCATCTCGGGCACGATAAGGCGTTTGTCGATTGGTGCAAACGTCAAATTGCGCCAACACAACATTTCCCGTTCGCTGTCGCCCCCTTCGGGAACCGACGCGGCTTGCGCAACAATCAGATTTTCGATCCGAATGCCAAACGCGCCTTCGCGGTAATACCCTGGTTCATTGGACAAAATCATACCCACTTGCAATGGGACAGTCGACACACGGCTTAGACGTTGCGGCCCTTCATGCACGCTTAGATAAGCGCCAACGCCATGCCCCAGACCGTGATTGAAATCTTGATGCGCATACCAAAGCGGTGCACGGCCAATGGCTTCGATGTCGCGACCTGCCAATCCAACGGGCCAGCGCAAGCGTGACATAGCGATCATACCCATCAACACCCGTGTGAACGCTTGTTTCGCGTCAAGATCGGGGGGGCCAATGGCAATGGTGCGCGTGATGTCAGTTGTACCATCCAGATATTGGCCACCGCTGTCCAAAACCAAAAGATGACCGGATTGCAGGACACTGTCGGTGTCTTCGCTGACCCGGTAATGCATGATCGCTCCGTTTGGACCGGTGCCTGCAATGGTTTCAAAGCTGATGTCTTGCAAAGCATTGTCTTTGCGGCGTTCTGCCTCGAGTTGCGTCACAACCTGCGTTTCAGACAACGTACCCGGGTCTTGCTGGTCAAGCCACGCGAGAAGCTCAACAACAGCGGCGCCGTCGCGCAAATGCGCCGCGGCACTGCCTTCGATTTCGGCGCTGTTTTTGCAGGCTTTGAGCAAAAGGCATGGTTCTTCGCCAAATGCGGCCTTGTCGCCGACACGGTCTGCAACGCTGACGGGGCAGGACCCACGATCCAACCGGATTGGTCCATCCAAAGTCGCCAAAGTGTCCAGAAAGGCGTCAGGTCCATGCACGCGGATATCCGGGCCAAAATGGTCCAGAATATCCGCAACTTTGGAGTGTTCCATGAACACATCAACGCTTGCGTCGGCATGCAACACTGCAAACCCTTGGGCAATCGGATTTCGCGGGATGTCTGCGCCGCGTATGTTCAGCAACCAGCAAATGGAATCTGGCAAGGTGATCACAGCAGATGCATGTCCCTTTGCCGTCAGATCCTTTGCAAGTCGCGCACGTTTATCGTCATGAGATTCGCCAGCAAATTCCAACGGATGTACACGAACGGGATTGGCGGCGGGGCCGGGTTGAGCATCCCAAATGATGTCGACCAGATTTTCGCATCGCTCTAACGAAACCTTGCTGCCTGCGAGAGCTTTTTCCAGTTGTTCCAGCTGCGCCACCGTGTGCAGCCAGGGGTCAATCCCGACCTTACCGCCATTGGGAAGCTGTTCCAGCAACCATTCCCCTAGGCTGGTGTCGGGCCATGGAACTGGCGTGAAATGCGCCAAATCCACTTGGGATTTCACCTGTGTCCGGTATCGCCCATCAATGAAAACACCTGCGTGATCCGTAAGAATAGCGCAAAACCCAGCCGAGCCGGTAAACCCGGTCAACCAAGACAGGCGTTCGTCACGGGCCGAAACATATTCGCCTTGATGCGCGTCAGCGCGGGGTGCGATAAACCCATCAAGATGCTTTGCGCCCATAATTTTGCGCAATTCGGCAAGGCGTGGCGGCCCCTGATCAGGACGTGAGGTCACTTCGAAGCTTTGGAACATATGGTCTCCCTGTTTGTTCACAAAGAACGGTTTTTGCATTTGGTTCAGCCGAGGTGCGACCGGCTAGCTTGCGCGTTTCATTCCCATTACGCGGGCACGGGCGCGGGGGTCACTGTCAAACAATGCGGCAAGCTGTTCAGTCATGGCGCCGGCCAATTGTTCGACATCTGTGATTGTGACGGCGCGATCATAATATCGCGTCACGTCATGCCCGATCCCGATCGCCAGCAATTCAACCTGCCTGCGTTTTTCAACCATCGCAATGACGTCGCGCAGGTGCTTTTCAAGGTAATTCGCGGGATTCACGCTTAACGTGGAATCGTCAACGGGTGCGCCATCCGAAATCACCATCAGAATTTTGCGCTGTTCAGGTCGCCCGATCATACGTCGATGTGCCCATTCCAAGGCTTCACCATCGATGTTTTCCTTGAGAAGACCTTCTTTCATCATTAAACCCAGATTGTCGCGAGTTCGACGCCAGGGCGCGTCGGCTGATTTGTAGATGATATGGCGCAAGTCGTTCAGACGCCCAGGCTGACTGGGCCGTCCTTCGTTCAACCACGCTTCGCGCGCCAAACCGCCTTTCCATGCTTTGGTGGTAAAGCCGAGGATTTCCACCTTTACGTTGCACCGTTCAAGCGTGCGCGCAAGAACATCCGCGCAAATTGCAGCGATTGAAATGGGGCGTCCGCGCATGGACCCAGAGTTGTCCAACAACAAGGTCACGCAGGTATCGCGGAATTCGGTGTCTTTTTCGACCTTGAACGACAAAGGCGTCGTTGGGTTCGCAACCACACGGGCAAGGCGACCAGCATCCAAGGTGCCTTCTTCCAGATCGAATTCCCAACTGCGGTTCTGTTGTGCCTGCAAACGTCGCTGCAATTTATTTGCCAGACGAGACACGGCACCTTTCAACGGCTCAAGCTGTTGATCTAAATAGGCACGCAACCGTTCCAGTTCGATCGGTTCAGCGAGGTCCTCTGCGGCCACTTCTTCGTCGTGTTTATCAAGAAAGACCTTATAATCTGGATCCGCTTCCGAGGCAGGTTGCACATTCGGTGGCTCAAGAGGGGCTTCGCCATCTGGCATTTCGGCCTCTTCGCCCAATTCCTGATCGGCCATGTCGTCCATGGAAACTTGGGCTTCGGCGGCGTCATCTTGTTCTTCTTGCGAACTTTCCGGGCTGGCATCTGTGTCTTGTTCGTCAGAATCGTCCTGACCGGTGCTATCTGGTTCTTCCTGTTCGTCCTCGCCTTCGGCGGCTTGTTCGTCTTCGTCATCATTCAGCGTATCCGGATCATCGCCCAGCTGATCCCCATAGCCTAAATCGGTAATGACCTGACGCGCAAATTTTGCAAACGCCGCCTGATCTGACAGGATGTCGTTTAAATCTTCCAGCGTTCCGCCAGCCTGATTTTCGATATAGCTTTGCCAGAGTTGCATAGCGTTTTGAGCGCCGCGCGGAAGATCTCGCCCTGTGGCCAAATGTCGGATCAGATACCCCGCCGCAGTTGCCAACGGCACTTCGGACGCTTCGCGACATTGATCATAGCCTTTGCGCAACGCTTCATGCGCGATTTTGGCGTCGATATTTCCTGCAGTGCCGGGCATATCACGTGCCCCCATGGCCTCGCATCGCGCGGTTTCCATGGATTCATAAAGATCACGCGCCATATCGCCTTGAGGCAAATAGCGGTTGTGGGTCTGACCATTGTGATACCGTCGGTTCAACGCCAACGCATCCGCTGTTCCCCGCGCCAACAGAACTTCTTCGCGCGTCATGCGGCGCGACACCTGTGGCAGACGCATGGAATCGCCTGTCATTCCTGCCGGGTCAACGGAATAGCTGACATTCAATTCTGGATCGTGCGCCATAACCTTGGTGGCTTCAGCCAAAGCTTTTTTGAACGGATCTGCTGGGTTGTCGGACTGGACCATCAGGGGCTCTCGCAGGAGTAACTCTATACCTGCAAACTGTAATGATCCTCGGGGCCAATGACCAGTGCTGGTGCGCCTATCCGGTCAGCATTGCCCGGCAAAAAGCGACATCACGTTCCGCTGTCTGGGCCGCGATGCGAATTTCGGTTGGATTCTCCGAGAACTGGGCGCGCGACAGCAAGGCGGTATGCGCCACCTTCGCTTCGATACGACGGGCCAGCACATTAGGGCCATCACCAGGCGCAAGGATAGCGTCAATCATATCAATAAAGTGCGATCTTAACTGTTTTGGTGTTTCACTGTCCTGATCGCCAATCAACCAAGCGAATTCCATCTCTGCCGAAAATCGTCCGGCGCATTGTGCGAATAGTGACAATGTATCAGTGGCGCGGGCCTGTGCTGCAAACCCCGAAATTGTCATCGCCATAACGCTGACGAACCCAAGTTTTCTTAAAACGCTCATCATTTATACAGTAAATCATGATGGTTACTCAAAAATGAGGCGAAATAAAAACTTTGATGCAAATGTGAACAACCCGCAACAATTCGTAACTTGCGGGAATTTTTCAGCAGTTGTCGGCTTACTTGGTACGGAAAGGATTCCCAGGGCTGATTTCGCCAGGATTGCGCAGTGCACAATCCAAGTCGCGTGCGTCAAAGTACCAGTAATTCACCCATTCAACTTGCCCGTTTTTTTCAGCTTGACGTGTCATTTGGTAACCGTTGACATCTGTGGCACGGCCGCCAAGGTATTGAAATCCATCATGGAAAGTTATGTGGTCAACGGAAACATCCGCATAGCCCCAGTTGCGGTCAAGAAACCTCGCATTTGGATGCGCCGCAACATAGATTGCGATTTTTTTTGACCAATCCCGATTCTTTGTTCTGCAGATTAGAGAGAAGGTGCGCGTCAGTTTTTCGATCTGTTCAGGTGTCTCTGTTCCAGATTTCTGGACATGGCTCCGCGCGTGTGCGGATACGGTGAGGCATGCAATCAACATGCCTGACCAAACGATTTTCATCCCAAGCTGACGCTTGCAGCACTTTCTGGCAGTTCCTCGTCAAAAAGACGCTGATAGAACTCTGCAACAATCTGGCGCTCTAGTTCGTCACATTTGTTCAGGAAGCTCAGGCGGAACGCATAGCCCACGTTGCGGAAAATATCTGAGTTCAAGGCCCAGTTAATAACCGTACGGGGCGACATCACTGTCGACAGATCGCCATTCATAAAGGCCGTTCGCGTTAAATCCGCGACTGTCACCATTTGGCGGATCGTCTTGCGACCTGCTTCTGTGTTGTAATGTGGTGCTTTGGACAGAACGATGTTCGTCTCGGCATCAATGGACAGATAATTCAGCGTCGCGACAAGGCTCCACCGGTCCATTTGTGCTTGGTTGATCTGTTGCACACCATGGTACAAACCTGTCGTGTCCCCAAGCCCAACCGTGTTTGCTGTCGCAAACAAACGGAAATTAGGGTGGGGTTCCAAGATCTTATTCTGATCGAGAAGGGTCAGTTTACCATCATGTTCCAACACACGTTGGATGACAAACATAACGTCGGCACGGCCAGCGTCATATTCGTCGAACACGATCGCGACCGGGTTGGACAAAGCCCATGGTAGGATGCCTTCATGGAATTCGGTAACCTGTTTGCCGTCACGCAGCTTGATCGCGTCTTTACCAATAAGGTCAATCCGGCTGATGTGGCTGTCTAGGTTCACACGGACAGTTGGCCAATTCAGGCGCGCCGCGACTTGTTCGATATGGGTCGATTTGCCCGTTCCGTGATACCCTTGGATCATCACGCGCCGGTTATGTGCAAACCCGGCAAGAATCGCCAATGTCGTATCCGGATCGAATTTGTATGTCGGGTCCAGTTCGGGCACACGATCAGAGGATTCTGTGAAGGCTTTGACCTGCATATCAGCATCAATCCCAAACAGATCACGAATGGCGACGTCCTCGGTAGGTATCGCATTGATGTCGTTGGAACCGTCCGCCATCTTAGTATCCTCTGCTGATCTATGGGCGCTACAATCGCGCCGCACGCGTTCGTGCAACATATCTCGGGGTGGCGCAAGGGGAAGGCGCGTCGCGAATGCGCATTTTGGCGTCAGAAATTGCAGTGCCTTTGTGTTGGGCACCGGTCCACATCGCGAGCCTCGCGTGCAACTGGTGTGGAGCAGTCCTGCGTCAGAGCGGGGATGATTGAAATTCACCCGTTTTCTGGCGTTGAATGGCCGGCTTTCTTAGAAAAGAGCAGGGCCTCTCCTCGTGGTTGAGCAGAGCGGTGCGCCAGATTTGTCCAAGCCGTTTGGATTGAAAAATCTGCCACGCATCAACCCGCTCAAATGCGGATTGCCACATGTATGAAAATTCTGCAAAGCAGCCACTTTCAAACGCGGCATTATGATCAGTTTTTAAAGCTGCGACTGTCTTTGATTTGATCCCAAGCCCAGACCACAAGTTGCAGTTGCTCTTCTTGGCTCCGGTCGCCACCATTCATGTCAGGATGCAGCACTTTGATCAGCGCTTTATAAGCCTTTCTGATCTGTGTTTTGGTCCAGTCGGACTCAGCTTCCAACACTTCGATCGCGCGCTTTTCGGTGGGGGGCAGTTTGCGCCCGGTGGATTTATTGCCTGGGTTTAACGTCGCATTTCCACCCAGCACCTGATGCGGGTCTTCGATCCCCAAGCGCGCCCAAGCTCGCGCTTCCGGGTCGCCCATCGGACGCGTGTTGCGTTCCCAGACCTTGTCTTTGGATTGCTGTGCGTTGATCTCGGCTTCTGTTGTGCCGTCGAAGAAGTTCCACTTCAGATTGTACTCTCGAACGTGCTTCTGACAGAACCAAAAGAAATCGTCCAACACGTCGGGCGCTTTGGGCGCGCGGTACTTTCCGGGTTCGTTGCAGCCTTCGTGATCGCACACGCGAGTCGAGGTTTCGGACGCGCCGGACATGCTTTTGCGGCCGCGAGGATTTTTCTTTTTCGAAGCGGAAACCGAAAGATTAAATCCAAATGGGTCAGGCTTAGTCATGGGCAGGTCCTTTTCGACTCAGGCGCATGAGTTTAAACTGGCTTTGAAAAGAGTGAAGGGGGTAGATGAAAAAAATGTCGACCGAGCAGCCGAAAGTGGCCGATGAGATTGCGATGAAGCTGACGCAAGCTTTTGATCCAAAAGAATTATCTGTAATTGATGACAGCGAAAGTCATCGTGGACATGCCGGATATCAAGACGGCGGACAAAGTCACTTTAATGTGCGGATTCGTGCGGATGGGTTTTTGGGGCTGAATCGGGTGGCACGACATCGGGCGATTCATTCCGCTTTGGGAGCGGAACTTATCGGCCGGATTCACGCTTTGGCGATCGATGTGGATGTCTGATCGGGCCGATTAAGCCTCTGAATTATCAGACAGTTTTGGTTCCTGACGCGGGTAGAGCGTGCTGCGGAGACGTTCGTTTTCGCTGACGTCTTCTGCGGGAGTCGGCTCGGGCTGTTCGCGGATCGCTCTTGGTGCGGGTTTTGGGGCCGGGTTGGCGGCTAGAACGGGTGCGGACACTGGATTAGGTTCGGCGTGTACGGCGTTGTTTACGCTGGAAGAAACTGCGCGACGAAACACCAAAAGATTGCGCCATTCGGTGGTGGAGCCGGTCAAACCCGCGCGTTCGGTGCTGGGCAAAGTGTCGGCGCGCAAATATTCCCAGCCGTCACTTGCATAATCGTTCATAAGCGTTTGAATGCCCAATGCAAAACGGTCTTCGCTTGCCTTGACGCCTTTGGCTTTCTGACCCTTGGTTGGGGCCGGAACGACCTTATACTCGTATGATGTCATGACACCCCCTGAACAAATATTAACATTGCTTTAACATCCCCGCCCCGGCGCGCCAAGGCCAGCTTTGACGCGCGAAAGCCAGCTTTGAAATCGGCGCAAAATGGCCGGAAAATTTACGAAATCGCCCAAAGCCAGCTTTGAGGCCCGAAAGCTGGCTTTCAGGATTTGGGGTCCGACAAGGCGTCGATATCGGACAAAATCTGCTGTCGAAGGTCTGTTGCCCTGCTGTGGTCATAGGACATGTGTTCGGGATCGAAAACCTCGAGAGCGAGGTCAACAGCGTTTAAAGCTGCCGCCAAATCTGTGCCTTTGTCCTTGGCATCGGAACGCAACGCGCGGTCTTTCAAAGCGATGGTAATATTTCCCTGAGTCACGGCCCAAAATACCGGATGATCTATACGGGTGTACACGCCAAGCGCGTCGCTATAAGCGGTGACGGCCTGATCAAGCAGATCGGCACCTTTTTGCCCTTCGGTGTGGTTGCCTTGATCACCTAGAGCATTGCCGAGATTGTTCTGCGTCTTGGCCCAATCCACGGGATGTTCTGTACGAGTACGCACCTCAAGTGCGGCGCGATATGCTGTGACGGCCTGTTCCAGCAGGTCTGCGCCTTTTGACCCTTCGGTGCGGTTACCTTGATCACGAAGGACATTGCCGAGATTGTTTTGCGTCTTGGCCCAATTCATGGGTTGATCCGCTCGGGTGCGGACCTTTAGCGCGGCGCGGTAGGCTGTGACGGCCTGTTCCAGCAGGGCCGCGCCTTTCGACCCTTCGGTGCGGGGGCCTAGATTACCAAGGGCATTGCCGAGATTGTTCTGTGTCATGGCCCAATCTAAAGGATGGTTGGTGTCGGTGTACACCTCAAGCGAGGCACGGCAGGCGGTGATGCTCTGTTCGAGCAGGTCAGCGCCCTCTGGTCCCTCGGTGCGGACGGCTTGTTCTTGGAGGGCAATAGCTGCATGAACTTGAGCCGCAGACCACAGGTTTGGATCATTTGTTCGCAGCGCGTTGTTGAGATGTGGTTTTACAAGGTCAAATGCGAATTGAAGCCCATGCCCACCGTAACGAACTCCGTGGCTCTTAATGGTAGGAAAATAGTTGTAAATGCGTCGACGAGCCGGCTCCAGCGGATCAATTGCGGCGAAGCTATCTGCCGAGGCACAGAGGAGGCGGTAGGCTTGTTCGGCGTCGCCTTGGAGTAATGCGATGTCGACTTGAGTTTGGATCAGCTTTTCATTGGTTTCCAGTGCTGGCAACAACACGGATTGTTGGTGAATTTCTTTTGCATTTTCGATGAGATTGCGGGCCTCTTCGAGGTCAAACTTGCGCAAGGCTTTCATAGCGGCACTATGGATATTGTCGATCCGGGTTGAAAGACCCTTGAGACTTTCGACCTCGGCTATGAGTTTTCGGTAGTCATCGGCTTTCTGTCGTAAAAAACGATCGAGACTTGGTTGATCTGAAATATCATGCTCGCCAAAACTAGCGGCAATTGCCTTCATCTCATCCAGAGGGATGTACTCACCGGCAAGCAAATCCTGCATCATGGTCTTAACGTCTTTGACATCGTCGCGAATTTCGGGAATTTCGCGGGTGTCGTCCAAAAGTTTTGCGTAAACCGCAGGGGTTAGATCAGCCGCAAAATCTTTTTCGGCAAAAAGCTTTTCAAAAGCCGCAGTGACAATATCGACAAAGAGATCAGGCATTGGCGCTTGTCTATGGTCGCGATCTTTTAACTGGTCACGCATGTCCTTTGCCACGCGGGCCGCGTTCATCTGGTGCGCTGTAATTGCGGCAGCATCGGGCAGGGTGGCGGTGACCATTTGATCAAACAGTAACGGAGCATCGCGCGGTAGATCGTGTGCAAAGCCTTTGAGAACGTCGTCAGCAATGTTTGTGATGTCGTCCGCCATGGTTTTAAGACCCCTGGGCGGGGCCTTGAAGACTTTTTGAGCGGCATCGTAGACGGAGCTTCCGGTATTCAAGCCAGGCTTCGCGACGAATGCGGCAGAGGCGGTGAGCAGCTTGGCGGCGTTCGCAATATGATCGATACGTGATGAAAACATGATGTGCCTAAAACAATGTGGCTATCTTAGGTTGCATGTTGTGATGAGGCAAGGATCAGCGTCGGCGGGTGAGTTGCTGGGTGCTGCTTTGAAGAGATGGCTTGTGGCTTTGGTCGCGCTTTGGCGGGGCGAACCCCGCCCTACGGGTGTGGGGCGGGGAACACTGCTGGACTGAACGTGTTATTGGGAAAGATGGAATGGCGTCTGTGTCATCACGCGCTTTGTGGCGGGTTATGCGCCATGGTTGGGCGGCGTGGATGACACAGACGCTAGAGGTGTATGCGCCGACGATGGTTTTGTGCGGCGTATTGGTGTGGCGCAGCAGAGGCCGCAAGGATCAGCGACGGCTGACGAGTTGGTGGGCGCGGCTTTGGAGTGAAGGTCTGTGGCCTTGGCGCGCGGCTATTGGAGTGGCGGGGTGAATCCGGCTGAGTGCCTTGGCCTGATGTTGTGTTTTATCAGTGGTGAGGGTGTGTTGATCCGTGAGGTAGCGGCCTTTGAGTTCTGCAGATGCGCTTGGGTCAGCGGGTGTTTCGGATGGTTGGACGGCCGTTTCTTCTTTTTCCACGGTGTCGGCTGCCTTTTGGACGATGTCGCCGGTTTCGGCATCTGCAAGGGGTTCTGTTGGTGTGTCGATTGATGCAACGACTGGGGGTTCTTCGAGTGGGGCTTGTTCGATGATTTTGAATTCAACGCGGCGGTTCAATGCGCGCCCTTCGGCGTTGTCCGCGCCAGCATCGGTCCGGTTGGCAGCAATCGGTTGGGTTTCACCAGCGCTGTCGACGGCGATGTCTGCGGGGTCGAGCCCGGTTTGGTCGGCAATCCAAGAGCGCACGGCTTTGGCGCGGTTCAGACCCAGGGCGTGGTTTCTGCTTTCTGTGCCTCTATCGTCGGTGTGGCCAATGATTTTCAATCCTGCGACGCCGCCGAGGTCTTTGGCCACGACTTTGAGTGTTTCGAGGGCGGCTGGGCTGAGTTCGGAATTGCCAAATTCGAACAGCACGTCGGAAAACATGACCATGGAGTCCACGGCGCCATCCTCGGTTTCCTGAATGCTCAGGGCCGGGTTTGCGTCAGCAATGGCGCGCAGGTCTTCGGATGCGCTGGCGGCGTTGGCGTGAAAGTCCCACGGTTCGACTGCGGCTTGAGTGGCGGTGAGGACGAGAGCGGCGGTGGTTAGGGTTTTCGCAAACATGAGAGAGTTCTCCAGACTGGTTACGGTTTGGAGACAGTAAAGCGCCGGTTTGTGGCAAAAATAGGTGAAAAATGATCACGCGTTTTGCCACGGCATCACGACGGAGTGAGAGTGTTAAAGTGCGCGTGATCTGTTGTGAGCTGATCGGCTAAGTTGTTACAATCCGGCGCGTTTTTCAATTGTACGTTGTGGGGCGGGTTTTATAGGGCCAGCTTTTGGGCGACGATTTCGTTGACGGCCTTTGGGTTGGCTTTGCCGCCTGTGGCTTTCATGACTTGGCCGACGAACCAGCCTGCGAGTTTCGGGTTTTGCTTGGCTTTTTCGACCTGTGCGGGGTTGGCGGCGATGATTTCGTCGACGGCGGTTTCGATGGCACCGGTGTCGGTGACTTGTTTCATGCCGCGTGTTTCGACGATTTCGGCCGGGTCGCCGCCTTCGGAGTAGACGATTTCGAACAGGTCTTTGGCGATTTTGCCGGAGATGTCGCCTTTGGTGATCAGGTCGATGATGCCGCCGAGCTGGGCGGGGGACACGGGGCAGTTGGTGATGTCGGTGTCGTCTTTTTTCAGGCGGCCAAAGAGTTCGTTGATGACCCAGTTGGCGGATGTTTTGCCGTCGCGGCCTTTGGCGACCTCTTCGAAATAGACAGCCGCTTCGAGTTCGGCGGTGAGGACGTTGGCGTCGTAATCGGCGAGGCCAAAGTCGGTCATGAAGCGGGTTTTCTTGGCGTCGGGCAATTCGGGCAGGTTGGCGGCCAGCTCGTCGACCCAGGATTGTTCGATTTCCAGCGGCAACAGGTCGGGATCGGGGAAGTAGCGGTAATCGTGGGCTTCTTCCTTTGATCGCATCGAACGGGTTTCGCCTTTGTCGGGGTCAAACAGGCGGGTTTCCTGATCGACGGTGCCGCCGGCTTCGACGATGGCGATTTGACGGCGGGCTTCGATGTCGATGGCTTGTTGGATAAAGCGCATGGAGTTCATGTTTTTGATCTCGCAGCGGGTGCCGAGATGCGAGAAATCCTGCGTTTCCATGTATTTTTCGTATTGGCCGGGCGCGCAGATCGACACGTTGACGTCAGCGCGCATGTTGCCGTTTTGCATGTTGCCGTCACAGGTGCCGAGATACAGCAGAATGAGGCGCAGTTTGGCGAGGTAGGCGGCGGCTTCTTCTGGGCCACGGATGTCGGGGCGGGAGACGATCTCCATCAGGGCGACGCCGGTGCGGTTGAGGTCAACGAAAGACAGGGCGGGGTCCATGTCGTGGATGGATTTCCCGGCGTCCTGTTCGAGGTGGATCCGTTCGATGCGCACAAGGCGGGCGATGCCGGGGGCCATTTCAACGAGGACTTCGCCTTCGCCGACGATGGGGTGATAGAGCTGAGAGATCTGGTAGCCTTGGGGCAGGTCAGGATAGAAATAGTTTTTGCGGTCAAAGGCAGAGAACAGGTTGATGTCTGCCTTGAGGCCGAGACCGGTGCGCACCGCTTGGGCGACGCATTCGTCGTTGATGACGGGCAACATGCCCGGCATGCCTGCGTCAACGAAGGCCACATTTGAATTGGGCTCTGCGCCGAAGGTTGTCGAGGCCCCGGAGAACAGTTTCGCACGGGTCGAGACCTGAGCATGGACTTCCATACCGATCACCAGTTCCCAGTCTTGTTTTGCGCCTGCAATGGTTTTGATTTTCGGTGCGTCGTAGGTCAGATCGAGCATGTCGTGATCCCGGCTGTTCAGAGTTTCGTTTGTCATAGGTCAGGGCGCGTGGCGCTGCAAGAGGCCGCTGCTGTGTTAGGGGCTGTGTTGGGTGCTGGATCCCGTGCTCTATCGAAGGGGCGCGACGATATTGGACATGGGCGCGGAAATGGGTTTGCGCCACAATAGAAGAATGAGTGGACCAGAAGAATGCCCGGTGCCGGAAAACCGTTTGATCAGCCCGTTCAAAGTGGCTGAGGCCCATCACACGGATGCGTTTTGCTTTGAATTTGCGGGGCAGGTTGATCTGGCTGATTTTGTGGCGGCCTTTTACACAACGTGGCTGTTCAAATTGGAACGTGTGGTGCTGCATGTGTTTGCGAAAGCGCCAACGTCGGATGCGCAAGCGCAAGCTTTGGCCGCGGGCTTGTCCGATACATTTGCGGTTTGGCGTGTCGAAGGACGCGAACCTACTGAAATATTGCTTGGCGAACGATCCGGCCGCACAAAATCTTGGCTGGCTGTTGAACCAGCAGACGAAACGACACGACTTTGGTTTGGATCAATTGTTGTTCCGGTAGAGCGCAAAGGCAAACTGACGCTTGGTCCGGTTTTTGACAGCCTACTTGCGGCACATAAAGTGTATTCCCGGCTGCTGTTGATGGCGGCGGCCGCACGGCTGGAACGTCGAAAGTACAAAAAGATGGGTCAGGGCGCGCGAGACTCAGCTTAACTTGTCTGTGCTTCCTAGGTTGTCTGGGCTTCGACACCGTCAGATGTGAAAATGATGCGCTGTCCGGCTTCTAGTTCTTTTTTGAACATCTGGGTCAGGGATCGATAGGCGTCTGTCAGCCCCGCCTGCGCAAATCGGCGTGGGCAACTCACCCGAAGGCCGTTGTCAAACCCGCGTGCCGCATGTGCCCAGATCAATGGATGCAATTCGCTCATGTGTTCGCGGACAATCCAGTTGCCGTTTTCAGCAATCTTTGCGCGCATGAGTTTGATGTCTGACTCGGCGTCGACATCGGCTTGCATCGTATTGGAACAATAGGCGGCCAAAAGGTTCACGATGTACTGGTTTCGGGTGTGTTTCAGGATGTCGCGCAAACCGTCCACGAAGAAATCGTAATCAACACGCGCGCAAGCTTCGAAATCCGAGGCAATTGCGTCGAGCATGACCCATGTGTATCCGCCGGCCCCCCAAATGTCATAGGTGCGACCTGCGTTCCGACGCGCCGCCAATTCCAACGCTTCGTAATCGCCATGCCATCTGGGTAACATTTGCACGCCAAAATGGCGCATGGCGCGAGCGTTGCGGGGATCAAGATCAATCAGATTTTCGAATGCAACGGCGATCTGTTGGGGATCGCGTGGTTGACTGGCACTGAGTGTCGCATGACACGCCGCCAGCATTTGCGAGCCGTTGAATTTTGGATCAATCTCCGCCAGAATATCGGTCGCCCGATCAAAATGCGCCTTGAACACCGCGCGGTTGCGTTCGGGCACTTCGCGGTCCCAACCGGTGCCACGCCATGCCCAGGCCAGATCAATATGCGCTTGCGCGACATTCATGGCGGTCCATGGGCAATCAACACGCTCAGACCGCACCGTTTCGAGGGCTTCAATACCACTTAACAGCGACTCGTCATTGTCTGGAACACCTTCCAAAAGCGCGTGCTCCACCGCACTGACAACATCCGAACGCGCACCATAGGCCACCAACTCGGCTATGGGCATTCCGCCACCCGTTTTTGCCAGTGCGGAATCCGCTTCGGACATTAGGTTTGCAATATCTTCCCAACGTTCCTGACGGGCTAAAAACAGGCCCTTGGATTGATGCGCATCACGGGCGCGGTCTTCGGCCGTGGTTTCGGGGCATTTAATGGCCAAAGGTACGTCCGGAATTGAGGGGTCGAGTGACGGCATGCCCTGACGGAGGGGTTGAAGTTCCATCACGCCGTCCGCTGCCATCTGCAGGGATTGCGAGCGGGAACGCAATGATGGGATCAGGTCCGTCAGGCGCATGCTTGCACAACTTTTTTACTCGTTACTGCCTCTGTTTTTGCCGTTTCAATTGGGCTGAAAAAAGGCGTGTCGGGGGCCATGTCGGACTTTTCGCAGGGCTTTTCGATAGCAGTGCCCGTTGGTGGCAACAAAGCCTGGAGGCACCAGCGGATTGTTTCTTAACTATTGGAGCTTGTTTTGTTTTTCTATTCAAACTCGTATGGTTACCATAGGTTGGAATCATGAATTTACTTGGTTTGCGTTTGTCCCGTCTGGGTTTGCTTGTTCTGTTGGTGTGTCAGATCGGCCTTTTGAACGCTGGCACATTTGCGAGTGCGCAAGACAGTGTTCGGCCCAAAGCCCGCACCAATGAACCCGTCGCGACCCGTTGGACGCATCAGCCGGGGCATGGGGTTTGGGAGCAAGCGGCGATTTCCGCGTTGAAGACACATGCCAGCGGGTTGGTTGAGATGGTTCCGGGGGATATCCGGACTTGGTGTCCGGCTTATCCAGACGCGGATGATCAAGCGCGGCGTGCGTTTTGGGTTGGGTTTTTGTCGGCCCTTGCGAAATTCGAGAGCACCTATCGTGAGACTGCAATTGGCGGCGGTGGACAGTGGCATGGGTTGTTGCAGATCTTGCCGGGCACGGCGCGGTCTTATGGCTGTGAGGCTCGGTCCGGTGCTGCGCTGCGCAAGGGCGGTGCAAATCTAAGCTGTGCTTTGCGGATTATGGCGGTCACGGTGCGACGGGACGGGGTTGTCCATGGGCGCGGGTCATCATGGCAGGGGGTCAGCGCAGATTGGGGGCCAATGCGATCGCAATCCAAGCGGGCAGATATCGCCAATTGGACACGGTCGATGCCAGCGTGCCAATCCAAGCGGAGCCTGCGGCCCAAAGCGCGCCCTTAATTGCGATTGTAAAACAAGAAGTTAGGGTTGGAAACCCCATTTGGCGGCGATCTCGGACCAGATCTCGGTATAGGTCAGCATGATGACATGTCCGTGGTTGTCCAGAACGTGCAGATCAGCGTTTGGCAGCGTGTCTACAAAGCGTTTGACGGGGCGCAGCGGAAAGATCGGGTCGACAGCACCGTGCCAAAAATCCATTTGCACGCCGTCCAGCCGTTCCGGCGTAAGGTTCTGCCAGCCGAGCACGGCCAAAAAGTGACGCCGCCCCAGCCCGCGTTTGGGCAGTTGGATCCGGTCATCATTGGCCTGCACCAATAGATCGGCGCGTTTGGCGGTTTCGGCGTGGACTGAGACGTCGGGGCCATAGCTGATGCGGCGGTAATATTCGAGCCAGACCTCGCGCGGGTTCAGGCTGCGCGCCCGCAGAGCCGCAGCGGTTGTGCCTTTGAAACCGCGCCAGCCGACCAGAAGCGGTTGAGGCGCAGGCAGGGCGGTTGAAATGCCCGCCACGTGGACTTGCGTATCGGGTCGGATGCGGCGGATCGCTTTGGCGGATTCCAATGCGATGGCGGCCCCTGCGGAATGGCCGACAAAATACACGTTCTCGAATTGGCCGTCGCGTACAAAGGTTGCGATGCGTGAGGCGGCGGCATTCACCGACAGGCGGTCCTCGGCGGGGCGGTCGTCAAAGCCGGGCAGGCGGTAATAGGCGATGGTGCGATCTGGTGTGTGCCAAGCTTCGATCGGGATCAGGACGCGGATCGATGTTAACGCGCCGGGAATAGCGATGACGACGGATTTTGCATGGCCTATGTCCTCTGGGACAAACAAGAGCGGATCAAACCCTTGGCGTTCATCTATAACCGGCTGGGCGCAGGCACACAGACACATCAAGAGTAACCAGACAAAGCGCATCAGCCCACCAGCGAAAAGTGATGGCGTTCGACTTTGACCCCGCGCGCGACCAAGGCGCTTTCGAATTGTTCATGCGGTGGGGTGGCCTCAAAAGGCACGCGGACCTTGCGGCCAGTGATCAGGATAAAACAGGCCCGCACCGACAGATCAAGGCGGGTGTCCAGTCGCACCCGGTCCACCTGATCCCAAGGCAGTTCGGCATCGCGCGATCCTGAAAACCAACTGACCGTGTCACGCCCAAAGCGCATGCCCGCCTTGGGATTGGCCAACAGGTCATAAAGGGCAGGGAGCGTGAACAAGGCAAAGACCGCGACAAGCCACATCGCAGCGCCAAAGACGACAACAGCGAGGATCAGAACGCCCCAGACTCCGGCCACAACAAGACCTGTTGCGGGGCGACGACCAGAGACATCAAATTCAAAATCCTCATGCGTCATGTCAGCGGAATATGTTGTTCAGCTCTTGCAGCGCTTCGGTTTGGCGGGTGCTGAGTTCGCCCGTCAATGTGCCCTGAAGGATCGTCGACAAGGTGGCGAAATCGTCGTTGCCATTGATGCGCTTTTGACGTTTGGCCAGACGGGTCAGACCTGAGGTCGGGCCACCGCTTTGTTCGACAAGCCATTGTCCTAAAACACAAAGTTCATTGGCCTCGCTTTGGGACAGGTCGAGATTGCGTGCGATGCTGGCCTCAAGCTTTTTGCGCGCGTTTGCTGTGGGCAGGTCATCCAGCGCAATAAAAGCGGTCGCCACACCCGCGAGCGCAACTTGCGGGTCGTCGATGCTTTCGGCGGGGTGTTGGTTGCCTTTGCGGCGAAACCCAAACCGGCGGGCTGCGGCGCGAATGTCATCTGCGACGTCCAAAAGTTCGTGCGCGATTTCGGCCCCGTGACGGGCCCGCATGATCAGAAAATAGGCCGCTGTCGCCAACCCAATAATACCAAGGATAATATGCATAACTTAACTTTCTTGCTGCAATGGGTCGGTGTTTACCCTGCTTAGCGCCCGCCTGTCACGTCCAGACTTGACCCGGTGACATAGCTGGCATCATCCGACATCAGCCACAAAATCACCTGAGCGACTTCGTCGGCGGAGCCTTTGCGTTTCAACGGCACCATATGCGCCAACCGATCCGCCCGATCCGGTTCACCGCCTTTGCCATGGATGGGCGTGTCGATAATGCCGGGCCGTACACACATTACACGGATATTATGCGCCGCGACTTCATCCGCCAACCCTTTGGTAAAAGTGTCGATGGCCCCTTTGGAGGCCGCATAATCCACATATTGCCCGCCTGATCCCAAACGCGCAGCGGCTGACCCGACATTGATGATCACGCCGCCATGCCCCTGCGCCTCTAGACGCGACACCGCCGCCTTGGCCACAAGCATAGCCCCCACGACATTGGTGGCGAACATACGGTTCAACCGGTCGAAATCCATATCCGTCAACCGCGCGGTCTGGGCCACAATGCCCGCATTATTGATCAGCGCATCAAGGCGGCCAAATTCGCTGTCCAACCGCGCATAAAGCGCATCAATGGCGGCAGGGTCAGACACATCGCCCTGCTGAACCACAGCGCGCGCCCCAAGCTGTTCCGCCTCAGCGGCAACTGCCTCAGCGCCAGAACGATCCGTATGGTACCCCAGCACCAGATCATACCCGCGCTGGGCGGCCATACGCGCACAAGCGGCCCCAATTCCAGTGGATGCACCTGTGATAAGACAAACGGGACGAGTCGCCATGATCAGACCTTTCATATTTTCACACAGAGTGGCGTAGCTTGGGCCAAGTTGAAAGTGCTGTGATGGGATCGTGATTGATCAGGGATCGGGCGTAGGATTTTGGGGTGGGTTTTCGGGGCGTTCGTTTAGGAGGCTGTCGTTTTTTTCCAGATGGGGCTTTCGTATTGAAGTTCCTTTTTGCGGGACAAAACAGGCCAACCGCAGTCGTTGTGCCAAGATCTTCTTTCCCGGTTTCACAAAATCAGCTTGTACTGCTAAGTACCACTATGTTTGGGAATTTCTGGAGCAAGTTATCCGAAATGAAAGAAGGATTTTCACTGCTTGTCCTTGGACTGGCGATGGTTTCAACAGCCGCGGTTTTTTGGTACATTGATGCGAGTCAAAGCCACGAAGCTGAGTTGTTAGCATCAAGAATTGAAACGTTCTTGGAGAACCATAGAACCGAAAGTTCTGAACACTGGACTGCGTATCAACAGGCACGACAACTGAGCGTATTTACCCAAAGCCCAAATAGAATGCCGCTAGTCATGCTCTCCTTGGTGTTAGCAATGCAGTTTTTCTCAGCATTCTTTCGAAGCTCCAAAGGGAGGGTGATTGTTCAAAAAATCTCTAAACTTTGGACGTGGCGACCGTAGGCGCCGGCAATTAACCTATTCCCTCCACAGTCGATATTCGCAAACGGCGCAACACCTGTCTCTTTGAGCTCTATGCGGATTTTATTGCGATCTGTTTGGGTGGCGGGTTTGTTGGTTTTTCAAAATCAGGCAAGGTTTTTTGAAACGGGTGGGGCGCTGGACGTGCGGTGCGTTTGGTTGAACGTTTGGCGCGTTTCTGAGCGGGGATAAGCAGCTATTCAGGCGCAATGAGGCGATTCTGTCTTTCAGAATTTACGCAGAAGACGTGCAAATGCCCGCATTTTAAGCGGGCATTGTGATTGTTTGGAGGGCAATCAATATTGTTTTTTGGACAGTAAAACGTACTGGTGCGTCACGTCTTCGAATGTGTGCATTTCGTCCGCCATGTGACGAAATAGGTAGGTCAGTTCG
>JBDVKF010000086.1:0-11033 GCA_039960995.1 Paracoccaceae bacterium
ATTGACAGTGAGCCACGGCGCTTCAAACAGTCATTGTATGACGACCAGTTTGTCGTCTTGTATTTTGTAGGGGACCAACTGCTCATGCACCCCAGCTATCATGCTGGATTCATCAGGTGAATCCTTAACGGGATTTGTGCAACAAAGCCAAAGAAGACTGAAAACTGGTTTTTGCAGACATTCCGCGCGGCTGAGCCAACGTTCTCTATCAACAACATCACCAAACCAAGTAAAAGAGGCATCGGTTCACACCGACTCTCCTTTGGCAATATCTCACACGCTGGAACGCATGGTTCCAAGGTGGTCTTCAAGGCATAAACCTATACAGCGCGTTTCTTCTTGCGCGCGAGGCCTGCGACACCCGCCAAGCCAGACAAAAGAAGCAAGCCGCCCGCAGGTAACGGGACAGCGCTGACTTGTTCGGTCACAATCCATTTGTTGGGTTCAAGGATATTTGTGTTTGAATCAATACTTGCGCCAACACCTATGGTACCGTTTACAATGAAAAATGCTGCATCGGCGTTAAAAGCACTAACCCAACCAAGATTCAATCCTATGCCATCAAGCACAAATTTAGTGGGCTCTCCGGTGATGTCGACAGAAAAGTCGAGGGGGTGGTAATGAAAAGGACGTCATCAACAAATAACGAACCAATTGATTCAATGGAAACCGTGTTTCCGTCGCCCTGCAGAGTTCCTTCTACTGAGCCCGAAACGACGGCCGTATTTTCGAATGTGAAACTATAGTCGAATGTGAAACTATAGTCGAATGTTGCCGCCGATCCGGCCATGGCGCTGCAAATGGTAAAGCATGCCGTTGCTGCTAAAATCCTAAAATTCATTTGGTCCATCCGCTCATAAATACCAAGGTTCCAAAATCTGAACCCAATGTCTGTCTTTTTTGTCTAAAATCGCTGACTGGATCAGGACGCCCGCTTGCGACGGCGTGACAACGGACCTAGTCCACGGGTTTACAGGTTGGTTAACGTGCACTTAGCCATCTTCATCGTCCAACCTCCCGAACCACTGTCTTGGACCAACCTTAGTCAGAGGCGCAGTCCGAGTCCTGACGAAGTCTTGACGTTTCCTAAATTGGGAGCGCTATGAATGCCTTGGTTGACACAATGGATGTAGAAACGGATATCAAAGCTTAAGGTACGACCTGTCCGTCGTCAGACATTCGAAACCTGCTCGCAGGTCCTGATTGGGCCGGAATTATCAGAGGATAATTCGCGTGTTCCCGAAACCGGACTTTGGCCGCGATGCAGAAAAGAGGTAATAATGGGATGTACCGGTTGCTTCACCCAGCAGGTTAGGCTTGGCTTATTTCTGCAACATGGAGGAGTAGCATGGCGAAGAACGATTTTGATGAACTGACGTCGGTCGGTATCGACATTGGCAAAGATGTCTTTCACTTGATTGGCTTTGATCATGATGGCCAGCTTGTGCTGTGCAAGAAGATCAAACGCCTGGCACTGGTGGCGACATTTGAACAATTGCCACACTGTATCGTCGGCATGGAAGGCTGCTTGAGCGCACAGTTTGCAAGCCGGACATTGCGTGGAATGGGGTTTGAGCCGCGGATCATTCGCACGATTTACGTGAAACCTTTCAACAAGGCGCAGAAGAACGATTACAAAGATGCCGAAGCGATCGCAGAAGCCGCGTTGCGCCCAAATCTGAAGACGGTTTCCGAGAAGACACAAGAGCAGCCGGATTTGCAGGCCTTGCATCGGGTCCGATCACGGCTTGTGTCGCGACGAGCGGCGGCCATGAACCAAATCCGAGCCATTCTGATCGAACAAGGCATCACTGTCAGGCGCAGTGTCGCTGCCTTGCGTAACTCCCTTGAGGCTATTCTCGACAACCACAGCGGGAAGAAATCCCTGCGCATGCGGAGACTAATCCTTGGACTTCAACAAGATTGGATCTGGCAGGATAAACGGATCGAGATGACCACGTCAGAAATCAAAAAGGTCAGCGAAACTGAGCCGGGGTGCCAGCGCCTCATGACCATTCCAGGCATTGGTCCGCTGATCTCAACGGCAATGGTCGCCGCCATCGGCAAAGGCGAGGCCTATGACCGCGGGCGCGATTTTGCGGCATGGCTTGGGTTTGGGAACCCAAGCGTTCTGCTAGGCAAGATACGATGAGCCAATTTGGCCGTCGCCGCTTGAAATTTTGGAGTTTGGGATTGCTCAAAATGCTCAGCAATAGAGGACTCAACCTGCTTAAAGTCGTTTTCCGAATACCCCTTTTCCAAAAGGGTGGCCCGATCTTCGTCAAACAAGGCCGCCGCATGCCCCATTGCAGCAACGCGCTCAATCGCGATCGCGCGGGTGCGCTCCGCAAGATTGCGCTGCCGCCTTGCGTCTGGCGAACTTGCCTGAGGCTCAAAATACCTTTCTTCTTCGATCCGTTCAAACTCCATGGAAACGACTTCAGCAAGAAATGCCTGAGCTTCGGCCAATCAGGTTGCCGTGATCGAAAAGGCGATCTTTGGCCCGTTGAAAAGATACATGGCCGAATTCACATTGCTGGCCCAGCAGTATGTTGTGAACCCTGACCTGACGGTTACGAAGGCTTCCCAAAAAAAAGGCGCTGAAGTCACCGGCTTTGCTCGGCTTAAATTCGGTTACGATATTGAAGACGATGAAGATTATTTTCTCGCCCAAGTTGCCAAGCTAAACGGCTAGACCGGGTCAAGATTCTAAGAAAGAAGGTAATCCAACGGCATAACCGTTCGGGTGCTTTTTGCGCGGCACAAATTGTCGCCGCATTAACAATTTGTTACCGTATTATAGGCTAGCAGAAAGCCTCGACCGCGCGATCATGATCTCACTTTACTAATCATAGGATTAGATATGCCCCTTGAGCAAAACATTGTTTTTGACACTGACGATCTGTTCCTTTGGGAGCAAATCACAACCACGACTGACACCGACTCCGACGAAATCACCGATCGAGAAACCATCTTTGATGACGGCGTCCAGAGGCTGGAAGCATTCGAGAACGGAGTCCGTTCGACGTTGACCCAGTTCGACAATCTCGACGCAAGGACGTGGGCGGAAATTTACGGATACTATGACCAGTCTGGTGAACTCATCTACCGGGAAACGATTTTTGACGACGGTGTCGAGAAGCTAGAAAGGATCGAGAACGGGGCGCTCCTGACAATGACACAGTTCGACAGTTCCAACGCAAAGACGTGGTCAGAAATTAATACGTTTTATGATCAATCGGGTGTCGTCACCTTCCGGGAAACCGTTCTCGATGATGGTATTCAAAATTTTGAAGAGTTCGACAGCGGGATCCGCACGACGTTAACACAGTTTGACAGTCTCGACGCAAAGGCGTGGGAAGTAATCAAAACCAATTATGACCAGTCTGGTGTGATTACCGACCGGGAAACCGTTCTCGATGATGGTGTTCAAAAGTTAGAAGAGTTCGACAGTGGGATCCGCACGACGCTAACACAGTTTGACAGTCTCGACGCAAAGACGTGGGAAGAAATCAAAACGTATTATGATGCCGCTGGAAACACTGAACGCCGTGAAATTGCGTATGACGATGGCGTCAACAGACTGGAGGAGTATGCAAATGGTGTGCGGACCCTCCTTTTTCAAGAAGATCCCGATGACGGACAGGGTGGTGCCAGGAACTGGCAGGAAAAGCTGAATACTTATGATACCGACGGTCAACTTCTGTCGGTTGGCACTCTTTTTGATGATGGCGACACGATAGTGTTTAATTATGAAAATGGGGAGAGAACCGAACGTATTCGTGTTGATGGTGATGATGATCAGAGCTGGCTTCTCAGCCTAACAACGTACACGGACATGGGCCTCGAGACAGTCAATTATGCTACACCTGAAGATGTTCCAATGAAATATTTTGAATACCTCGACATGTTTTTGGGCTAAGCGCTTCGTTACGCATCGTACGCAAGAAAGGCCGCCGTCAGCGATGATTGGCGACCTTTTCGTTTTCGGAGAGGGAGTGGCACAGACTGAGGAAAATGCTTCGTAGTCGCCAGTCATTGCAACCGGAACACCGATGTTACTTACGCTAGGGGTTGCCGCGTCTGAACATTGGCGAGTAGACTAAGCTCCCCCTCTCGGGCATGTTAACATGCCCTGCCGGTCAATGGGGGCGTAAATATTTCCGCTCCATGCTTTGCTATCTATCGCGAACTCCTTTGGATTGCTGCGGGTTTGTCAGACGCCGATAGCAACCTCGTCTCTTGGCGCGTCAAACGCCGTTTTATGTCTCAAGATGCTCCACGCCATCCGCGCCAGCTTGTTGGCGAGGGCAACTGCAACCTTATTGCGGTGCATTCGTTTTGATGCGCGGGCCAACCATTCACCAAGGCAAAAGTCGGGCCACCGATGTGGCCGCATCATAATGACTTTTGCCGCTTGGACGAACAGTATCCGCAGTTATCGGCTACCTCGTTTTGAGGTGCGACCCAAGACCGTTCGCCCTCCAGTGCTATATTGTCGCGGTACCAACCCGAACCAAGCTGCAAATGCACATACCTGACATCTTTGGCGTGAACGGCCCTTAAACGCTTGGACCAAAGGCAATTTTTTGGTTGTGCGCGGGGAGCTTCTGAAACCAACCTTCTCTCCAATTATATCATAAGTTGGAGAGAAGCCGATTCTGTTCCACGTATGCATATTCGCGCTGTCGGGCCATAATCCTGACCGCCACTTTCTAGTTCGGGAAATAGCGAAAAAAGCTCTTCGCGAATTGCTTCGTCGACGGAGTCAAGTGTCGTGGGTCCCGGAAAATAGCTTTCGCTTGGGCAGTTTTCGGCGGTGATGATCTGGTGACGATCAAACATAAGATGAAAGTAGGTGATCTGCTCACATGGGTCGACAAAGATCGTATCGCCATTCACCAGATGCTTGGCACAGGCCAAAAGCTCAGGTTCTCCAAAAAACAGCTCAGCTCGCCACCCACCACAGATCAAAATTCTATGAAGTGGGGACACAAGAAGATCGCGTGTATTGCCAAGTGCACCTTTCTTTACCCTTATCGGTGCAAACTTTCCTTTTCCGACGACTGTGCTGTGACCCATCCACCTAATTGGTTGCACGCCGTCGTCGCGCGTCTCAACTAAGTCACTTACTTCCAAATCTTCGACGGCAACTGGGCCTTTTCCGGTCTGGATGAGGGTTCCTTGTGCGAAACAGGTCAGGAACGTATTGTATTCGGCTTGGACCAAATTTGAGGTTCGTACGACGGTGTAGGTCTCGCCCGGAATGATGTCGAAGGTCGTGACATAACCCTGCAATGATGAAAAAGCGGCTGAGTTCGCGTCGTGCAAATCATAGATGAATCCCACAACGGTGCCGTCGGAATCAGTTACCTGGAATTCGTTTTCCGGGTTGCTTGGCTCGTTTGTAAAGACGGTCCCATCGATCGTTCCACTAAGAAGTTGATTTACAGGAGCTCCGCTAAAATTGCCAGGAACGCCATCGTTGAAGATATTGTCTTCAGTGTCTGTATCAGAAATAGTTGCCTCGGATGGAGCGGCTGTCGCCGAAGCAGTGAAGGTCGAACCCGTCGCTAACGTGCTAAAGTTATAGTTCCCCGCCGTGATCCCAAGATCAGCAAGCGAATAAACAAGTACTAATCTATCAGGCATCGTTACCCCCTACTGATCGATTTGTGAAAAAATGGGAGATTAGGAGTTAAGTTCATGCCGTATTTTCCCTGCCGCACAAAATCGCGAACGTTCTGAGATTTCTCTTGTTTTGAGCGCTATTGACTTGCCCCAATGAGGAACGAGTTTCATCCACGTTGCCATTTCTTTTGCAAAGCCAGAGTCCTGTTGGAGACAACAGTCATTTACCAATGCCAAGGAATCCAGAATTGGTTAAACTATAGTTAACAAGGCAACCATTTGGTGGATGTCAGGTCGTATTTTCAAAAGGGTGTGACTTTGCATCAATCCGCATGTCAGGAAGTGCACAATACTTCGCCGCAAATTGTTTTAAATCATCCAATCCACGCTCAGTTCGGCATCCGACTTCATGCGATTGAGTTCGACGATATCGACACCACCGGCCTCCCCAATGCCTTCTAAATCAAGAACCAGTTTGGCGCTTGCGTCTGTATCGGCAAGGATCTTTTTGGCATCTTGGACGAACTCCGAACCGGCTTGGGTCAACTGCCTCTGCCTTTTGCAGAAAGTCGGCTTTTACCTCATCAAGGTTGGGTCTGGCTCAATGCGAAGCCCCCTGAAACAAACTGTGGAAATGATCTATACAGATAAGAACCCAATCGCAGACGCAGCAGGTGCAAAATTCGGCTGGCCGATGGCAGGAGCGCCTGAAACCATTCATTGAACGCGTCTTTCGAACGATCCATACCGATCTGTTGCTGCGCTTCTCGGGGAGTGCATTCAGTAATGTTATCGAGCGTGAAGAAAACGACCCTGCAAGCCGCGCAACTCTCACTTTGGAAGCGTTTCTGGTGTGGCTGGTGCGTTGGACTGTCGATGCCTATCACACAAAAAAGCATACCGCCCTCGGCATGTCGCCAAATCAGGCATGGGAAAAGGCGATCAAGGAATGCACACCGCGCTCACTCAGCAGTGATGAAATGCGTGAAGTTTTTGGTGTACTGGGTCGCCGTAAGCTCAGTCAGGCGGGACTTCGGGTGTGCCATGTCGACTATCAATCGGATTCCCTCATGGAGCAGTTTGTCAATTCAAATGCTGAGTATTTTGAATTTCTTCGATGGGATGGCGACATCGGCACGATCAGCGCGCGTTGCGATGACGGGCCATGGTACACGGTGCCTGCAAAAGACGAGCGGTGGATCGGCAAGAATGATATCGATCTGCGCGAATGGCTTCAGGAACAGCAAGACGAAGACCCCGACGAACTGCGCGCACGCCGCGATTTTATCATTAATGCCACCAGACAGTCGGTTCGACTGAAGTAGTTGAAGGGATTGATTTCTCTTCCCAAAACGCCCGCAGAACTTCGGAAAGACGTCGAACGCTTCGTACGTCATGCGGACACTGCGGAGCGCCGTCACAAGGCGGGGCCTTATCGTGGGCTGCTTGACGATACTGACGACGGTACTCGCGATCACCCTAAAGAGCATAGCCACGTGACCGAAACTTTTGGACCCAACGAAAGACCGTTGATCGATCGACGTCGACGCCACATTCGCCCAAAAGATCTGCTACATCTTGATAAGAAAGGGGATAGCGAAGATACATCCGCACAGCAGACAAAATGATCAATGCTGGAAATCGGTGTCGTTTGAATGGCTGCTTTCTACGCATTTTTGCCCCCTACCCTGATTCAAATTAATCCTTAACAAGTTAATGCAACAGTCCCATTCCATCTTACCATTCAAGTCGTGCAGCATTTGATTGTACGAGGCAAGCTGTGTTGGTGGAAAGTCACCTTCAGGCGACAAGCGCCTTAACTTGGCGGCTAAAAATCGCCGTGCTAGACAAAAACTGATAACAGGATTTACCGCAACGACCTCAAAAAGAGAATCTATTTTGAAACCTGAAAAAACCGTAAAGAAAGTCAGTGGATTTCACCAACAGGGCAATGCAGGTGAGGCCGGGCTGTCGTTTGAAGTGGAACTAGATGAACTCTACAATAAATACAGTGCTTTAAAGGTTGTAGAGTTGGAGGGTAAACACCGGTTGAAGACCCGTAGAAGTGTACTAAAACACGTTCCAAAGGGTGGGGTAGGAGCAGAGATCGGTGTATTTACGGGGATGTTTTCCGAAGTTTTAGTCGAGATAATTCAACCAAAAAAGCTGTTTCTTGTTGACCCGTGGTCTCAGATGCATGGTGAACTGTTTCCCAATTGGGGGGCATACACAGCCCATCAAAGGTTGCCGACCGAAGCCGCAAAAGAGGTTGTTGAACTGAGAGCACACTACATGAATACAGAGTGTACAGTTGTCGAATCGTTGTCGATAGATTGGTTGAACACCTTCGAGAGACCTTTCTTGGACTGGGTATATCTGGACGCCAGTCACAAATATGATGCAGTAATGACGGACCTTCACAAAATTTCCAGTCGTATGCTTCCAGGCGGTCTCATTTTAGGGGACGATTGTTGGCCTCAGTCTGACAAGCTAAGTAAAGGAGTTGCTACCGCATTGCATGACTTCATCGAAACAACCGACTATGAATTCAAGCATCTTGATGAGCATGGTCAATGGGCCATAACGCTTTGCAAACTATGAAATAGAGCCAGACTCACACTGGTTGCGGGATCGCACATTGGCCGACTATACTGTGGAGATTACATCTGAAAGCCCTCTTCAGATATCCTTCGACCCTAAGCATGACGCTGAGACTGTAAAGCGTTGCACAGAAGAACTGTTACCTCTTTTGGTCGCTAGAGTTGAGGTCGCAGTTGCGCTTTTGAACCTAGAGGAAACAACACACCTTGATCGGAAGGATGCGATGCAGGCACTTGATATAAAAGGTTCTTTTTATGAACAGGCTGCGCTCAATTCTGCTAAACAGTCTTTGAAAATAGCGACTGGTGAAGTTACTGCTACACAAGTAGGTTTTCCAGAATTTGAAGTGGATTCTGAACCAGGTCGAGCAGATTAATGGCCAAAAAAGTTCTTCATCTAGGGGCCCACCGTACTGGTACGACTTCACTGCAAAGATATCTGGAGTCTAGCCAGAGATTGATTCAGAACAGTGGAATTCAGTTAATGTTCCCTCCGGCATCACGAACTTCGGCTCTGCAGAGTATTTCGACAGATCATGACCGCCTTCTGATCAGTGAGGAGAATGTTATGGGAACCATGGAAGAGAATCTGCAGCAGGGAGAGCTGTATCCTAACGTTGAAAAGAATTTAGCGCGATATTCCAAATGGTTGGAGCAAATCGATACAGTATTTCTATCAATAAGAAGCCTTTCAGATTGGTGGGCATCCGTAATCGCATTTTGCGTCGCTCGCGATCACAGCCTACCATGCGATCAGACACTTAACGGTATCGTAGATTCACCTCGTGGATGGCGCGATGTACTCGCGGACGTGAAGCAGGCTTTTCCTCATGCACAAATTGTGGTTCGCGAATTTGAATGGAAGAGTGACAACCCCAAAAGACAGTTGAAGCACGTTACCAAGTGGAATGAATGGGATCAAACGCTGGCTATCAAAAAACCTCATAACAAACGATCAACGGTCGACACAATTGCAGTAGCACTGGCATCTAGAGAAGACTTTGACAGCCTTTCCCGGCTACCTTCAAGCGATGCAATCCAACCGTTCACAGAAAGCCAGATCCAAGCGCTTGATAAGCGTTATAATGCAGACTTGGCAGCAATCTCTAATGATCCAGCAGTCCAATTTTTGGGTGGTAGAGAGCTTTCGCACAGTTCAAAGGGTATGACTTTTATGGCATCCGAGACGGACAATGATGGGCCGTCTAAGCCTCTGTGCTTTTTACACATAGGCAAGACCGGTGGAACGTTCTTGAAGTCAGCAACTTCAAAGCGGGACGTAAAAGAACAAAACCTATACATGGGGAAACACGGCGATACACTAATCTCGACTATGAAGGATTTTGGTCGCTACCGAAAGTTAGGCTTCTTTTTCCGAAACCCAGAAGAACGTTTCGTTTCAGGGTTTCAATCAAGGCTCAGAAGAGGGCTACCTACTTACAACGTCGATTGGACTCAGGGAGAAGCAATAGCCTTCTCCTTTTTTGGAACTCCAAATGAGCTTGCAGAAGCATTGAGCTCTGATGACCAAAGGTTGGTGTCAGCGGCTTCGTTTGCGTTCCAGCACATATTTCATCTAAAGCTTGGCTACCAACACTATCTCAGTTCGACCGACGCGGTTTTCTATGAGCATAAAATGAAAAATATAGAGATTTGCTGTGAAACGAAGAACATTGACGCACAACTTCTTCGAATTTATGAAAAGCTCGATGTTTCAGTTACATCAACACAAGAAGGCAATAGAAACGCAGTTGCAGAAGAGCAACGCGAAAAATTATCGCCCACTGCGAAGGGCAATTTGCGAGATTACTGGAAAACTGAGTTTGAAATATATGAAGCCTGCAAAATTGTCGCAAATGACTTGAATTTTTCAGACTAAGGTTTGATCACCATGAACGTCAAAGCCGGCACCTTACACTTTCACATAGGCGTTGATAACGTCTTTGAAAGTTCCTTTGAAAATGTGGTTTCATTGCCGCCTGTCGGAACGAACCCCGTACAGATCACCTATATTCCAGAAGAGTTTTACAAAGCCAATTTTCGAAATGCCGTGGACATGGGGCAAAAAGTGGTTTTGAAGGAGACCATTGGAAATTTTAGAACCGGCACCAAGGATACGGCAACCAGCGCCGAGGCCTTGGCATTGTCTAGGCCACGCTTTTTGAACGTTGGCTCACCTATGAATATGGAGGGCGGGGCAGTTAAGGCTGTGTATAAACTTGAGAGTTTTCAGAGCGTATTCTCAGAAATTAAGATTATTTTTCACGTGTTTATTACTGATCATTTAACCTATTTGTTCGGCCTTTCAAAAGCAAGTAATTCTCTTCCAGCTTGCAGTTCAGTTTCTTGGGTTCCGCTTGTTGAATGCATAAGATCTGTGCTGGAGGATGGGAATGAACTCAAAGTGCATAATGCTGAAGCTTTGGGGCCATTTCATAAATCACTTATTATGGACCTATTGCGCCACGACAAAAAAACGGCGTCAGCAATTTACCAGAAGCACCTGTCCCCTGTCGACCGACCGGTTCCACCTAGTGAGGTTGAAGCAAGAGCTTCAGCGGCTGGTTGGGATGTAGAGATGTTAGACGACTGCTTTGCCCAGGACCTATCAATATTGTTCAACGCGTCCTAATTGCAATAGCGAATGAGTTTTAGATAGAGGGGCTTTGTTGCACAAATCGGGTGATTGCCAGTCTTTCCCTTACCCCAAGACGGATTTAGCCTACAGGTTCTGTGGTAGGTATGCCAAGCGCGGTATAGCGATTAAGCACAGCGATGCGGATTTGGATTTCCGCGACTCGT
>JBDVKF010000087.1:0-19875 GCA_039960995.1 Paracoccaceae bacterium
CAACATCCAAGCCATCGTGCAAATGAACCTCAATCTCACGTAGTAACTTCAACGCATCTTCATCCGAATACCGCTTCCGAGCCATTTCCAATCCCTCCTGTGACACTCAAATAATGGCACAGTTTTAAGGGGCTAAGACAAGCCCAATCAGTGCATTTTGTGTCCGTAATCGCAGAACATCGAAACCATCGTCTCGAAGGTTGAAAAGATGGTTCTTGGCTAGATCAACTCGATCTCGATCTACTTTGTCGCGTGAGTGAACGGCTTGGCGTTGGTTTGGTGTTTGGGTCCTGCGCAATTCCGCTTAAGCTAAATCAAAGCGATCGAATCCCAGCCAATGCAGCTGGATTAGAGGCAGTGAAGTTAGAGGGAGCGGGCCTTCATCGCTGATATTGCCCGTGAGCACTACTCGCGCTGACCAATAGGGTAACTTTTTTTGGTACCGTGCAACCGACGCGCAAGCACCTAGCGTTCCGATCTCAAGAACGGATTTGAGCCAGCATCTTCGAGAGGAAGGGGTGAAGATGCTGGCCTGTTGCGTCGGCGTCACCTGTAGTTTTTCCGCCGCCGCTTAAACTGGCTTACCCTGGGAGGAGCGAGAACCGGCATTCTTGTTGTTTTTTAAAACGATACCTTTGGCTTGACCGGTTTCAACGATATCTTTGGCCTTGGCTTACTCGCGTATCATCAGTTTTTTTACGTAACCCGGTATATCGGATCGTGAGATACCCATTCGGGTAAGTTCGTGGTCGCTCATATTTTCAAGCAAGGACAACATGCGTGCAGTCTGAACAGACAGCAAAGCAGACCGTGCACCGCAGGCCAATGGTGACCAATGCTGTGTCAACCAACCTGAAATCTTGAAAGGAAGGATGGTTGAGATAGCACGTGTTTGTACATCATTCGACATCTGCCGCCTCCTGCGCCAGTCTTCGGATGTTGCTACGCGGAATCCCCAAGTCAGCCAGATCTCGATCGGAAAGGACCGAGAGTTCATAATAGGTTTTTCTAAAGACCTTACGGTGAGCGAGAGAGCGACGCAGTTGGTCGCGTTTTTGATGAAAGAATGAGCGCAAAGCATCAGGAATGATCTCTGACCCAATTAAAGAACGTGTAGTTGCCATAATAGTGCCTCGTCTTATTGCTGCGATGCAGTATTTGTGCTGCACTGCAGAGATAGACGAACTTGGAGCCGCTCACAATTTCGCAACTTGGCATAGACGCCGTGCCAAAATGGAACAGGTTTTGAAATCAATATGGATTTTTCAGCACAAATGCTGATCTTCGCGAATGTCGTCGAGCACGGCAGCATTTCTGCTGCTGCTCGTTCAATGGGGCAGACGCCATCAGCTGTGAGCAAACAAATCGGATTGCTTGAGGATCAAGTTCACTACCGGTTGCTCAACCGAACCCGGATCGGTGTTTCACCCACACAAGAAGGTCAGGATTTTTACGAAAAATGCAGGGCGATGGCCGACAAGTTCAAAGAAGCCGAAGCGCTTATTCTAAACCTAGATGGGACACCGCGCGGTAAGCTCAAGATTGCTTGCACAGTCGCCTTCGGGAAATCCCAACTTATCCCTGCTTTACCAATGTTCATGAAAAAATTCCCCGAGATTGAAGTCTCTTTAGATTTGACAGATCGGAGCATTGACCTGCAGTCCGAGGGATTTGATGCCGCCATCTGCTTTGACGCGCAGGATAAAAACCCAAACGCCGTCGTGCGCCGCATTATGCAAAGCAAACGTGTTCTGTGTGCGGCCCCCTCATACCTTGAACGCAATGGGACTCCGGCAGACTTTGCTGCATTGGCCAACTACAATTGCCTCAGCATCGCAGGGAACCGTAAACGAAACTATTGGAACGGCGGCGAAGACAACCAGAAACAAAGCGTTGAAGCCCAAGGCAACTTTGAAGGCAATAGCACAGACGTCATTTTTCATGCAGCGCTTGCCGGGCTAGGGATCGCGCGATTGCCCAGCTATATGGTCAATCAGAAATTTCGTTCTGGTGAACTTATCCACGTCTTGCCCACATATTCCCCCCCCAGCACAGACATCGTCGTGTTATTTGCAGAGCGGCGCAATCTTGCCCCAAAGATTCGAGTCTTCGTTGATTTTCTAGTTGCTACGTTTCGGGGGGCTCCGGAAAGTTACAACGAATGGATCGTCAAAACAGGGACATAAAAGATAGTCTTACCAGGACATTAATAATTGTCACCGGTTGCCTAGTAAATCTGATTCAGGTTCGGCTGTAGTCGATGATCCGTCTGGTCATACGCAATCGTCGCCAATTGTACATCGCGACAGGGGAACCGACGACAAGAATGCGCTAGAAGTAGAAGTCGTGGATTTGATTGCATTCCTAGAAGAAATCGATCGCGATATTCGAATTCTAAAGACGGGTATTGAGGGAGCGGAATGGGATATCTTGAACGGTCTCATTGATCACCCGGTTTTGTCGCGCGTTGGTTGTATTTTCGTCGAGACGCATGAACGCCAAGACCTAAGAAAATACGTACCCATGTTTGAAGCTCTTCAAGAACGCGCTGAACAGATCAAGCGACCTTATATCAATCTTTATTGGGTGTAAGGTGGATAGCTGAATTCCGACCACCGTCTTTCAAAGCGCTTAACGCACCCCTTAGATACCCGAAATTTTTCGCCCGTCTTCTTTTGTTTAACAAAGTATCAGGACCGATGACCCTCAGAATGGCTGCGACCAAAGTGTTCAGCTTGGGTCGTCGATGCCCGTGTTTTTCCAATGTATAGGCCCGTGAACGCGCCGAATAGTAAGCCTTGAACGCAGCCGTCGCAGGCAAGCGCGGCGATCCATGGCCACTTAGATGAACAACCTGTGCAGCATGGCAATACATAATTGGCCCATGCGCACGCAGTCGCAACGATAGATCGTCGTCCTCGTGATACATGAATATCTCGGGATCAAAGCCTCCGATTTGATCGAACAAAGCCTTCCTGCAGAAAATGGCAGAGCCCGCAAGAACCGGCACTTCGACATCATGCCTGGGCAAGGCACCCTGCCACCGTTCCTTTGGTCTAATCTTGGAACCTCGGCGAAAGCTCTGCTTGCCGCTTCCGTCCAATATCTGCGGATTAAAGCCACTCGCATCAGGATATGTTTCGGCGGCCTGTACCAGGTTTTCCAATGCCCCGTCTTGAAGCTCGGTGTCTGGGTTGAGAAACAAAAGAAACTCAGTTGCGGCCAAGGCTGCGCCTTGATTGCAAGCTGGCCCGAACCCAACGTTTTGTGCGTTAAGCTGCAAAGTGGCACCGTGGTCATCGGCCATTACTTTCAGCGTATCGGTATCCGATGAATTATTGTCGACCAAAACGACAGGGGTCTCCGAAGGAACGCTTTTCAGCATGTCTGGCACGACCGCTAGGCTGTTAAAAGTAACGGTAACGATCGTAACTCTGTTGTTTGACACATGCGGCTCCTCTTCAGAGTTTTGAACTTTTTACCGAATTCGACCAGACATAAGACTAACCTGTCTGATCGAGGCCCTCTTCAATCAAGCGTCGATATATTGCGGTGATGTCATTGGCTTCGTGCTCAATCTTGTGGAACTTCTCGACCTTGATCCGCGACGCTTCGCCCATGGATTTACGCAATTTTGCGTCAGTCATCATTTTGTTGGTGACATCAATAAGCTGACTGACGTCTTCGGGTTGAACCAAATAGCCCGTCTCACCATCCACAATCAGGTCTTCAAACGCTCCGACGCGCGTGGCAACGACTGGTACGCCGCAGGACATCGCTTCGAGTGGGGTCAAACCAAACCCTTCCCAGCGTTGAGGCGCGACATAGATATCAGATGCTTGGAACCAAGGCGCAATCGTAAAGCCTTTGTCTTCTGGTAGGATGTATAACCGATCGCTTAGACCCGCAGCGGCGATCTTGGTCTTGAGGTCGTCGACAAACGCCTGCTGTTCTCGTGTCACGCCACCCATGATGACGCCATGTGCCTGCGGATGCTGGGGCAAAAGTTCAATCATAGCTTGGACAAAAATATCGGTGCCCTTTTGCGCTCTGATCCGCCCAAAGCACCCGACAATCAAAGCGTCTTGATCCAACCCAAGTTTTGCACGCAATGCTTTGCGGTCTTTGGTTGGTGAAAATTCATCGACATCAATCCCATGCAAAACCACCTTTGTTGGTGATTCCAGATAAGAATTTGCCTTGCTCGACGCCGCTATGACGGCATCCATTTGTCGGATAAGCCAGCGCGAGTATTTCCCTCGTGATCGTTGCGCCGCCGAGGTGAACACAAGCTTGAGGCGTTTGCAGAACACGTGTTTCAGGATCAGACCCGCCAACATTTCGATATTTCTACGGGCATGCCAAACACGGTAACCAGACGGCCCCGACCGTGACAAAAACGGCAGTTTCGAGGGCGGAAATTGCGGCAAATCCTCTGGCAGAACAGGACCAGTGGCCGCGATCCCGATCTCTTTGGCTTGGACGGGTACAAGGCGTACAACCGTCGATGTCACACCGGAATAGCGGCGTTTCAAGTTTGGGACAATGACGTCGACCTTATCGGGGTCAATATACATGGATGTGTCCTGATCAAAAATTAAGTGCACGATTTTTCCGCGCTCATAACCGAAGACCTGTGCGGTTACCATTGAAATGCTCTGTTCCGCCTTTGCGGCGAAGGATCATAGCCAGCCTTTTTGACGCCACGGATTTGAGGGCGAAAAGCGAATTCACTGACCTTGGATCATGCCCGCGAATTCGTTTGGGACACATATCCGGAAAGCAGATCATCCCAATCTTTCCGACACCAATTCAACTCGGCAAATTCTGTTGCCGCCTTTTTCAGCGATCGTTCCAGCCGATCAAGGTTGTCTTGCATCCAACTGCCTGACTCCCGCGTCCAACATTTGTCGAAATCAATCAGCCAAACCATGTCATCGGAATCGATCATGATATTTCGACAATTGAGATCGGAATGAAAAACTTGATGGTTGTGCAAAGCTCCAACTGCGGTGCCAATTGCCGTCCAAAGATTTGAAGAAAGGCGTGTGTCGCGCAAAATTTCCGCTAAGGTTTGCGCCGTCGGGATACGCTGCGTAATGATGTCGGCACGATAGAATGGTCCAACAGGCACATAACGCGCCGCCACAGGCCGGGGCACTGCCAACCCTTGCGCGCGCAGCGTCGCCAATAGGTCAAACTCACTCAAGGCTCGGCTTTTCGCCGCGTTTACACCCAGATAAAGATCTCGGTTCACGCGACCGATCAAACCGCCACGGTTGAAATGCCTCAGAACCATGTCGTGGTCCGCATAGCGCAAAAAATGCGCCTGGCTTCGCCCCCGAGTACTGCCCTGCCAAAACCCATTGGACCGGAGCCAATCCACATCGAACAGGTTTGGTTCTATCGTCTTTAGAATATCCGTTTCATAACGGATGACCGCTCCATTTACGCGCGTGTCTGCGGTCGTCGGCATTTCAAATTCTCCGGCTTCAAGCCATTCAATTGTAAATGTAACATTCAGTAGTGTTAAACACCGCCAAGAACAATGTTGATCAGATCGCTTGTGCACGGGACACTCGGCTGGGCAGACCCATTTTCGCGGACAAGCTGGCATTCGAACTTGCCTATTCACTTCTACGGTCGATATGGCTTACCAACGGCCAGATGAGGCCGAACCGAACACCTTTCATATTGCATGCTTGGATGCTTGGGTCTTCTTGTTTGTCTTATCCCATCTCGATGTTTTGCCGATATCTTCACCGTCGTATGGGCGCGGATCCAAAGCGTTTTCCCGAACGTTTGGGGCAGAATGGACCTGATACACGGCAAGAGGTCATTTGGTTTCATGCGGCAAGCCTTGGCGAGGTCAAACAAGTCGGACCTTTGGCGGAATATCTTCATCAGACAGAACAGGTGCAGATATTGATCACGACGACGACTGCAACAGGTGCCGAATGGGTCGCCAAGGAAATGCCCGATGCAATCCATCGGTTTGCGCCCATCGACACGCCCTCTGCAGTCAGGCGGTTTTTGTCGAGCTGGTCGATAATGGCGGCCATTCACGTCGAAGGCGATCTTTGGCCGCGACTGGTCCGGGAAACGCAAAAGAGCGATATTCCACAAATCTTACTAAATGCGCGCCACTCACGCACCCGAGACCGCCTTCCAGCCGTGTTCGCATCCTTGTTTCGTCCGTTTGCACTTATCACATGTCGCTCAAAAAATATCGCTGACAGCTTTCGGACGCTTGGCTTTCCATCCGATCGCCTGAAGGTCATGCCGGATTTAAGGCTGACTATGCCTGCGTTGGCTGCCCTCCCGGAATTGAAGAGGTCTCTGTCTGAAACGATTGGTGATCGCCCAATATGGCTCGCAGCATCAACCCATCCAGCGGATGAAGATGCCGTGTTAGATGCCCATCTAACTGTTCTAAAATCGTTCCCTGAAACTCTGTGTATTATCGCGCCACGTCACCCGGTACGCGCGGAGGCACTTGTAAAACTGGCGAACGATAGAAAACTGGAAACCGCGCAGCGCAGCACTCACGACGGCATCCACAAGACTACTCAATTCTATATCGCCGACACATTGGGTGAACTTGGGGCATTGTATGAATTGTCTCCCATCTCATTTCTCGGAGGGTCCTTTGGTTCAGAAGGCGGGCATAATCCGTACGAACCTGCGAGTGCTAAAACCGCCGTAATCTATGGACCGTTCGTCAAAAATTTTGATGACGCTTATGATGCACTGAAAGATGCTGGTGCTGCGCTGCAAGTCACAGAACAAGCCCAGCTTGGTGAAAGTCTTGTTGGCCTTATGCAAGATGGCGATGCCGACAAAATGGCACGCGCAGGATCGGAATTCATGATGACGCAACAAGAATCCATATCAATCTATGCCGACTTGATAACCGCCGCTCTAAAGCAACAGTGAGCGAAGCAAGGCATTCATTGCAGCGTTGCTAATTGTGCATATCGAAACACTCTTCGCCACAATTCTCTGCTGCAATTTGAAGAAACATAAATGTAGATGTCTCTTGACCCAGTTTCATCGGCGTCAACAGCCGCTATTCGTTGACGTGCTCTACTGGCTCGTAACTCGAGATGCCACGCGGACCCACTTTGAGCGAAAGACCGTCCTCCAACTCTTGCCCCATGGCATGTGAAATCATGTTCAGTGCACCACTTTCTCCGTTGATCCAACTTGGAGGATGAATGGCGGGCAAATAATCTTCGATGATCTTCAACGACAACAACCGCAAAGCCTGCGAATTGTTATCCCATATCTGCCGATCCTCGGGGTCTGTCATGCCATATGGATAAGAATACGTGGACAAGGACGCCAAGAATTGACTGAGTTCAGGCAGATAGACCGGCGAGTATCCACGGTATTTAACCAGATCATGCACTGCTTCAGTGTATAGTTCGATATCCAGGAAATAGAGCGGCACCGGCTCTGTGCTGAGGGCTTCGTTATACAAGATCGCATAAGCTGCGGACCCCATTTCGCCACTGGTCCAGACAGTCGCCTGACGTGCTTTGGTTTCCATTTTCTCGTAATCGCCGAACCATCGAGGAAGCATCATGTTTCCCATGGACATCAAAGCAGCGCTGTCCCCCGGATCAGCCTTAACAACCGCTTCAAACCAATCGTCAATGTGGCGATCCGCTTCAGACGAGAAATAAAGCAAGGATAGACGTCCGTCAGACAGCAGGCTGGAATTTCGCGTTTCGACCTGCGCTTGATCCAACACAGACATGGCCGTTTCGTACTTTTGGCTCATGCGATCCCAAGCATTGTCAGAAATAGTGTCAGCCGCCATTTGTCCGCGAAGATCCCAACACTGCGAGAACAGCATACGTGCAATCAATGCGGCCAACCCGTAACGGTCGAGGTCCTGTTTGAAATGCCTCATGGCATCGTCAATCAGTTCATCTGGAATTCGCGCTATGTCTAGAGGCTCGCACCGACGCGCACCGGGGCGTCCAGCGATCAGAACGTCAATCGCACGATCCAATCCGGGATGAATAAAGCGCTTGTTTGCGACGCAAGCTGCGTTCGTGCGATCCCATTCCTCAAGCTGTTCACCCATGGCGACCCAATCCTGCGCGTGAGCAAGATCCGACATGCGCACCCTTGCGGCTTCAAGCTGTTCAAGGCTTGGGTCCGAGTCGACGGTATTGAATTGAATTCGATGACGGTGCTTTGATGATGTCAGCAGGATACCTCTGCTTTGACCAAATGACTCGCGTAAGAACCTTCCAAATTCCATTATCATTTCAGGGCGACGTAAAACCAAAAATGGTAAAATCAGCAGGCCCAAAAAGATGTGGAAGGCGTACCTTAATTTGCTCGTGCTAGGTTCAATGTCTGGTGTCGAATTCATGACGCTCTCCGATGTTCGCGGCAAACGTGAACTGGAAATTTGTTGATAGTTCGACTGAAGCTTGTTTGCTTCTTGGTTTGGCAACCCAAGCGCTGATTACAAGCTGAACAAACTCAGCTGACTGTGGCCCAAGTGTAAATGGATGCAAGATCAGGACTTGCGTCTACAAGAATTGCGTTTTAATGCGGCGTCAATTGCACGGCAGGCTTGCATTGGATGCCAATTCTGAACCAGCCAATTGGGCCGCGATAGTTGTTGGAGCGGCGCGTGAATACTCCTTCGTTGAATTCGAAAAAGAACACCGGGAATTCCGCAAGCGATAGCGGGTCTGAAAAACTGTTTGCAGATCTCTATGGACTTGATCGCTGGGGCGATGATCTTTTGTCGGTCGAGGGTGATGGTGCGTTGGCGCTTTGCAACCCGGCGGGGGGGACGCCGCCCGTGTCGCTGCCGTCCATCATGGATGCGCTGACACAGCGGGGTATTTCGGCACCGATTATGCTGCGCGTTCAGCCGTTTTTGGACCGGTCATTGGCGCGGTTGCATGATGCCTTTGCAGCTGCATTCAAAGACAGACAATACAAAGGCAATTACCGCGGCGTTTTTCCTATCAAGGTCAATCAACAGTCGGAAGTGATTGAACGTTTGTCTGAGGCCGGCAAACCTTATCATTTTGGGTTGGAAGTTGGTTCAAAACCCGAGCTATTGATCGCCCTTGCACAATCGATGTCGCCTGAGGCTTTGCTAATCTGCAACGGCGCGAAAGATGCGGCCTTTGTTCATCTTGCGATCCTGTCCCAAAAGCTGGGGTTCAATACGATTATTGTGCTGGAAAGCTTGGCCGAATTCGAAATCGTCCATCGCATTTCGCAAGAATTGAATGTGCGGCCCAGCCTTGGTGTACGGATCAAATTGACGGAAACCGTAACGGGCAAATGGCAGGCGTCCTCCGGGGATCGTTCTGTGTTTGGATTGGGTGCGCTGGATCTTGTGCAGCTGCAATCGCGTTTACACGACACAGGAATGATGGATTGCCTTGTGTTGCAGCATACGCATTTGGGATCGCAGGTGCCCAACATAATGGACGTTCGGCGCGCAACGACCGAAGCGTGCCGGTTCTATACCGAGCTGCGGCGTCTTGGGGCGCCTTTGCAATATCTGGATCTGGGCGGTGGCCTTGGTGTGGATTACACGGGCGAACGGCGCACGGACGACAATTCAGTTAATTACACGGTGAACGAATACTGCGCCAATCTGGTCGAAACGGTTGGCTATGCCATGGATGATGCGGGGATCGATCACCCGACTATTGTGACGGAAAGTGGCCGCTTTATCGTCGCGCAATCCGCGATCTTTGTGTTCAATATTCTGGATGCAACGCTGTATGACAAATCCGATAAACCGCAAATCCACCCGGATGATCATCATCTGTTGACCGATCTTTTGGCGGTTGAAAGCTACATCGTTGGTAATCGCCTGCAAGAGGCGTTTAACGATGCGATTTATTACCGCGACGAAATCCGCGCTTTGTTCCGGCGTGGCCAAATTGACCTGCCCTTGCTGGCGCGGGCTGAACAGGGGTTTCTATACCTTTTGTCCCGGTTCAAAACCGAGGCGGGCAAACCTGAACATGAGGGGCAGATCGACGAACAATTGGCCGGGTTTGTTGATTACTATCATGGGAATTTCTCGTTGTTTCAATCTTTGCCAGATGTTTGGGCAATTGATCAGTTGCACCCGATCATGCCCTTGCAACGTCTCGATGAACGACCGACGCGGCAGGCGGTATTGTCGGATATTACCTGCGACAGCGATGGTAAGATTGACCAGTTTGTTGTGTCTGGTGGCGTGGCGGGTGCGTTGCCTGTTCATTCCCTGCGTGAGGGCGAAGATTACTTTATCGGTGTCTTTTTCGTTGGGGCCTATCAGGAAACACTGGGCGATTTGCACAACCTGTTTGGCGACCCGAATGTGGTGACCATATCACTGGATGATGCGGGTGGGTTTGACATCGAAAATGAAACCGAGGGCGATACAATCGCGCAAGTGTTGTCCTATGTTGAATATGACCCCAATGATTGCCTCAGCACATTCCGTAAAACGGTCGAACGCGCTGTGAAGGCAGGGCGGGTGAATGCGAACGAGCGGCGTTCGATGATTGCTGCATACAAAAATAGCTTGGCTGGATCGACTTATTTTGACACTGGGCCATCAAGCATTTCAGAAGGATCACGCAATGGATAACGTTTTGGTTGTGGGCGCAGGTGGCGTAGGCGCTGTCGCAGTTGTCAAAATGGCAATGCACCCTGAAATTTTTAAACACATCACACTAGCCAGCCGCACATTGTCCAAATGTGATGAGATCGCATCCAATGTCAAAACCCGCACCGGTGTTGAGACCGCGACCCGTCAGATCGATGCGATGGATGTGGCGGCCACGGCTGCCCTCATCAAAGAGACTGGCGCGGAATTGGTCGTGAATCTGGCGTTACCCTATCAGGATTTGGCCTTAATGGATGCCTGCCTGGAGGCCGGTGTGCATTATCTGGACACCGCCAATTATGAACCGGAAGACACGGCCAAATTCGAATATCACTGGCAATGGGCATATCAAGACCGGTTTGAAAAAGCGGGCCTAACGGCTGTTTTGGGGTCAGGCTTTGATCCGGGCGTGACATCGATTTTTGCAACATGGGTGCGTAAACACAAACTGAATGGCATTCGCTTGATCGACGTGTTGGATTGCAATGGCGGTGACAATGGCAAGCCGTTTGCGACGAATTTCAACCCCGAGATTAACATTCGAGAAGTCACCGCTGTGGCACGTCATTGGGAACAAGGTGCATGGGTCGAAACGCCTGCGATGACCCATAAGGTTGCGTTCGATTTTCCGGCCGTTGGTGAAAAGAACATGTACCTGATGTACCACGAAGAACTGGAAAGCCTCAAAACTCATTTCGCCGAGATTGAGCGCGCGCGGTTTTGGATGACCTTTGGCGATGCCTATATCAACCACGTCACAGTGTTGCAGAATATCGGCATGACCCGCATTGATCCTGTGATCTATGAAGGGCAGGAAATCATCCCGCTGCAATTCCTCAAGGCTGTGTTGCCAGACCCAAGCGAATTGGGCGCGTTGACCAAGGGCAAGACATGTATCGGCGATATCATCACGGGCCCCACGGATGACGGCGAGAAAACCTATTACATCTATAACATCTGCGATCATGAGGAATGCTTTGCCGAAGTCGGCAGCCAAGCGGTTGCGTATACCACGGGTGTGCCGGCGATGATCGGGGCGGCGATGATGATGAAAGGTGAATGGTTGGACCCCGGCGTGTGGAACACCGAACAGCTGAACCCCGATGCGTTTATGGACATGCTTAACACTGACGGTTTGCCGTGGCAGGTTGTCGAACTTGATGGTCATCCTGAATTCTAATGACCGATATCGATCGCCTTTCCCGCGACAGCTTTGCGCGCTTTGACCTGACACGGGTTCCCTCGCCTTGCTTTGTCGTGGATGAGGTGGCGATAGAGCGCAACTTGCAGATCCTAAGCGATGTTGCGGATCAATCCGGTGCGCGGGTCTTGCTGGCGCTCAAGGCGTTTTCGATGTTTTCGCTGGCCCCTTTGGTGGACAAGTACCTGTCCGGCACCTGCGCCTCGGGTCTGTACGAGGCCAAGCTGGGCCGTGAGAAATTTACCGGCGAAGTCAGCACATTCTGTGCAGGGTTCAAGGCAGGGGAATTGGACGAGATTGTCGACCTGTCCGATCACCTTATCTTTAACACCCCATCGCAAGCGGTTCGGTTTGCAGGCAACGTGCAACAAGCACGAGACCGCGGCGCGCAGGTGAGTGTTGGTCTGCGGATCAACCCAGAACATTCCGAAGGGTGGACCCCGAAATACGATCCAGCCGCCCCGTGTTCCCGTTTGGGCACGCCGATCAGCCGTCTCAAGGATGCCGATCTAGATGGTATCGATGGCTTGCATATGCACACCCTGTGTGAACAAGGGTTTGCGCCCCTGCTGCGTACTTGGGAAGCCATCGAAGACCGTATGGCCATGTGGTTGCCCAAGATGAAGTGGTTGAACCTTGGGGGTGGTCATCACATCACCAAATCGGATTATGACCGCGCCGGATTAATCGCGTTTATTCGCCAAATCAAAGATCGGTATGATATCGACGTCTATCTGGAACCGGGCGAGGCCTGTGCGTTATTTGCGGGCATTTTGGTCGGCGAAGTTCTGGATGTCACGCATAACGATATGCCGCTTGCCATCACTGACATTTCCGCGACGTGTCACATGCCTGATGTACTTGAAGCGCCTTATCGCCCCGACCTTTTGGACGAGGTAGACAGCGGTGTCACCACCCGTATTGGCGGCCCCTCTTGTTTGGCGGGTGACGTGGTTGGCGACTATACCACCGATGCGCCACTGCAGGTGGGTCAACGCATCGCCTTTCTTGATCAGGCGCATTATTCGATGGTGAAAACGAACACGTTCAATGGCGTGCCGCTGCCGTCTATCGCACTGTGGAATTCTGATACGGATGACCTGCGAATGATCCGGGAATTCACCTATGATGATTTTCTGGATCGGCTGTCATGACGTATTTTCTTGAAGGCGAATTGAGCCCATCTGAGCGCGACCCTAAAAATGCGAAATTCCGTGTTATCCCGGTGCCGTTAGAACGTACGGTGTCTTATGGCGCTGGAACGGCTGGCGGGCCTGCTGCAATATTAGAGGCCAGCGTTGAATTGGAACGTCTGTTTCGTGGCGAAGAGCCTTGTGAACAGGGGATCGTCACCGAGGACGCGATTGACTGCACCGGACCTTTGCCCGACGTGATGCAGGCCATTGCTGCGCGCACTCAGGCCGCTGTCGCATCTGGCGCAATCCCAGTCACTTTGGGCGGCGAACACGCGTTAAGTTATGGCGCAGTCATGGGGGTCACGCGTGCCTTGGAGCGCCCTATTGGGATTGTGCAAATCGACGCCCACGCAGATTTACGCCGCGCCTATCAAGGTGAACGACATTCCCACGCATCGGTCATGCAATTGCTGGCCGAGGAAGAAGGGGTTGCGATTGCACAATTTGGCGTCCGGGCCCTTTGCGCAGAAGAAGTTCAACGCAGGGCCGATTGCGCCGTCTTTTACCGCGATGCAGAGCAGCTTGTGACTGAAGCCATCCAGGCCGTCGATCTTCCCGTCGATTTTCCAAAAGATATTTATGTCAGCTTTGACGCGGATGGGCTTGATCCGTCGATCCTGCCTGCAACCGGCACCCCGGTGCCGGGGGGATTGGGATATTACCAAGCCCTCAATTTGGTACGCCACGCCTTAAATGGCCGCAGGCTTGTTGGGTGTGATGTCGTGGAGCTTGCGCCGCGTGAAAATAGCACAGTCTCTGACTTTACGGCCGCACAAATCACCTACGCCCTCATGTCCCTCGCCGATTAAGTGAAGGACAAACAAGCCTAACTAGGCTGGGATAAACACCAAAGGGCTTGATAGGTGTTCAAGAAGTTTTTAGAAAGTGATTGCGGGCAGGCGATGGCGTCGCCAGCACACAAGGTGCACCCCCGTTAAACACCATCCTGAACGCCGGGACTTCTTTGCCGCTTTGCGGGATGGAGGAGACCGGCTCTTTCATTTCAACGCATAGTGGCTTCGGACCAAAGGAGCCATTTGATGGATCGTCCAGACTTTTACCGTTTTCACCAAGGTCAGAAGACATTGCCGTTTTCAGATGCAGAGTATGAAGGGCGACTTGCAATTCTGCGGGCTGACATGAAAGAAAAAGGCATCGATGCTTGTGTTTTTACGTCGATGCACTGCGTCGCTTATTACAGTGGCTTTCTATATTGCGCTTTTGGCAGACCTTATGCGCTGGTTGTCACATCCGAAAATAACGTGACTTTTAGCGCGGGCATTGATGCAGGGCAGCCATGGCGCAGGAGCTTTGGCGACAATATCACTTACACAGACTGGCAACGGAACAATTATTGGCGTGCCATACAATCTGTGACTGGCGTAGGCAAAGCCATTGGGTACGAAGCAGATCACTTAACGCTTGCACAGATGTCTTTGATGAATGAATTCCTGTCACCCAAAGCGACAATCGATATAGCCGCGTCTTCGATGTATCAAAGGATGCACAAGTCAGATGCCGAAATTGATTTGATAAAGGCAGGCGCTAGGGCCGCTGACGTCGGAGGGTATGCCATAAAGGATGCAATCAAAGCTGGATCGCGTGAGATTGATATTGCCATGGCCGGACGCGATGCGATGGAACTGGAAATCGCATCACGGTTCCCCAATGCAGAATATCGAGACAGTTGGGTCTGGTTCCAATCTGGCATGAACACCGATGGTGCGCATAATCCGGTGACTGCTCGCATATTAAAAGCTGGTGATATCCTAAGTCTCAATACATTTCCAATGATCAACGGGTATTATACGGCATTGGAACGCACAATGTTCGTTGAAACAGTTGATTCCGATAGCCTGAAAGTTTAGGAGGCGAACGTTGCCGCCCATGAATATGGGATGAGCCTATTGCGGCCCGGCGCGCGTTGCGCGGATGTGACCGAGAAAATCAATGCATTCTTTGCTGAACGTGGCCTGTTGCAGTATCGAACATTTGGGTACGGTCACTCCTTTGGCGTGCTGTCGCATTACTATGGACGCGAAGCTGGGCTGGAACTGCGCGAAGACATCGACACAGAGCTGAAGCCGGGAATGGTCATCTCGATGGAGCCAATGTTGACCATTCCGGACGGCACCCCGGGTGCCGGTGGGTATCGAGAGCATGACATCTTGATCATCACAGAAGATGGTAGCGAAAATATCACCGGCTATCCCTACGGCCCCGAATTTAACGTGGTCTAATGTGATCGTTAAGAACGCGACGTTTCGACGTTGCGTTCCCAAAGTAAGTCTCAGGAAACTCAAACGGCCGTCCGATATGCTGTAGGGTTCGATCAGTTCTGCATTCTCGTGCGGTGTTTATGTCGACACGACAGCCAATTGGATGGCCGGCGGGGGGCTACATGCACTTAGGCTCTCTGATTGGGTGCAAAAACAATGGCCCTAACACCTGTGCCGCTGTATTGGATGCGCACAATAAATCCCGGAAGGCGGACATCCTGCCTGTTCCCATCCGGTCTAACGTTTGATGATGCGGGTTGATTACCCTGTTGAGCTGTTGGCATGAAGGTTTGGTTTTTCGCCAGCAGGTCGTTCCACGCAAAGTCGACTGAGTTATCGGCCCAGACCAATCGTGGCACGAACGTTGCCCTTACCATTCCGGCCGGAACGGCTCGACGTGGCTCGTGTCAGCTCACCAAACGTAAACTTCCATTTCCTCAGCCGCTATTGAATAGCCAGTTTGACCAAGTTTGGTGGATTGCAGTTGCGTGCGCATTGTTCCCGTAACCCAGACCGGATCCCAAAGCTGGTCGCCCGGCCATGGAGTCGCAGCGTTCACCATCACAAGCTGGTTTGCTGGGGGCGGGGGCGTGTGGATGCAAGCGCCAACGTACGGCACGAGCATGAAATTGGTCACACCCTCTGCGCTTACGTCAAAAGGAATGATGAACCCCGGCATCTTGATAAAGGCGCCGTTTAGGGTTTCGTTCATTTTGGTCGCGTTGGCGTCATAAACGGGGTTCCACGTGTCATTGATCGGGTCAATGTCGCCTTCTCCGATGATTTCGGAATAGGGCAGGCCCGCAGGGATAAGATCATCCCACTTGATTTCACGCGCTGTTGCGGCAAACGCAGTCTTTGGTGCAACTGCCACACCGGACATCAGCATTAAGGTTGTTCTGCGATCTAGCATTAGAATCCCCTAGATATTGGCGTCACGTTTTAACGATCATACCATCAGCTACGGACATACGGTAAGCCCTTATTGCGGGTACAATGCTCACAATTGCGCCAGCACAGACAACACCAATAAGAACCCAGACCTCGCGCAGTGTCGGTGCATCAATCGTAAGCCATAGGCCAAACGCACTGTCAAGGATAGGCTGGGCAACGACCAAGCCAATGTACAAGAACACCAAACCAAGCAACGCACCGACCGTCGCCATGACCATGGCCTCAAGAACGAGCATGCTGAGGATTGTGAATGGACGCGCACCCATAGCCCGAAAAATAGCCATCTCACGCCGGCGTTCGTTGAGGCTGGAAAAAATGGTGGCCATCATCCCAATCAACGCAGTGACAACGACCATGGCAGAGACCGCGAGGAGCGCGGTTTCAGCGATACCTACGATACCCCAGAGCTCTTGCAGGGCCACGCCAGGCAAGATCGCAAGTAGGGGTTCCTCGGTGTATTCATTAATGGCGCGCTGCAAGGTAAAGACCTGCAATGGGCTTTCAACACCAATCAGCGCGGCGGTAACGGCCTTGGGGACAAGGTTCATCTGGCGAATGACATCCGGCGGTGTTGATTGACCGGGGATTTGCGCGCCGCTTTTCCAATCGACATGAATTGCTTCGATGGCTTCCATGCTGACGATGACAGTGCGGTCAACGGGTGTGCCGGTCTTTTCCAGAATGCCTGACACGCGAAACGGTTGGTCCTTGTGTTCGGTAAAGGACGCAAGCCCATGTGCAACGACGATGGGATCATCCACGCTATAGCCCAGCGTCGTGGCGACATCCGCACCAATCACGGTGTCAAAAAGATCGTCCATAACAAGACCGTCCGCGATTTCCAGCGATCTGCCTTGCCGATATTTGTAGTGTTCAAAGAAGGCCTGCGTTGTGCCCATGACCCTGAATTGGCGATGACTGTCGCCCAACGAAATCGGAACAATCCAATCCACGTCAGATCGATTTTCAATGTCCTGATAGCTTTCCCAGGTGACGTTGTTCGTCGCGTTTCCGATGCGGAACACCGAATATAACAACAATTGAACAGATCCAGACCGCGCACCTACGATCAAATCTGTTCCTGATATTGTATCGGCAAAACTGGCCTTTGCCCCGGTCCGCACCTTTTCGACACCAAGAAACAGAGCCACCGATAAAGCAATGGCAAGGATGGTCATGCCCACCGTCAATGCGCGTGCAAACAGTGAGGCAATCGCAAGTCGCAAGATCATGCGGCGGCTCTTTTGATCTGCGCGATGTCTTCCATACGGATCACTCTGTCAAAGCGGTCGCCAAGTCGTGGGTCATGGCTGACCATCAAAAGCGATGTATTGTTCCTGGCGGTTTGCGAGAACAACAAGTCAAGAAATGCGGCTTGGCTGTTGGCGTCAAGGGCTGAGGTAGGTTCATCTGCGATGATCAAAGGCGGCTGTCCGATCAATGCGCGTGCGACCGCAACGCGTTGTTGCTGACCAACACTTAAGGCCGTTGCTTTTGCACCAATAACATCGGCGGGCAAACCAAGGGCCTTGCATAGCGCGGCGGCTTCGGCAGGGGCGTCACCAACGCGGTCACGCCGTGTAGGTGCAAACCGCAGTGGAAGCAGAATGTTGTCCAAGACTGACCCAAAGGGCAGCAGATTAAACTGCTGAAAGATCACGCCAATCTGTTCCGCGCGAAATTTATCCCGTGCACCACCTGTCAGGGTCGTGATGTGAGTTCCTGCGATGACGACCTTGCCTTGGTTTGGCAAGATCGTCCCACATATCAGCGACAAAAGCGTCGATTTTCCCGACCCGCTTTCGCCAAGCAACAAGACTGATTCACCCTTTGAAATCCTAAGGTCGGGGACAGTTAGAGAGAACGCAGAACGTCCCAACCAGCTAAAACCAACCTCAGAGATTTCAAGAATTGCGTCAGTCACCGATGGTCAGCTTCCCAATTTCAAAACGGGTTCGTCACGTTCTACTTCGTAGGCCTGTGCACCAGAGTCCGTGATGACTTGGACTTCAACTTCCAGCGCGTTTGGGAAGGTCTCAAAATAGGAAAAAGTGATCTGGGTCAAGGCATCGGGGTTGTCACAAGCCAGCGTGTATTCTGCGTGGAACTCTGTATGCCCGGCTTCGTCAGCACGCTCTTCATGGCCGTGATCATCATGGTCATCGTGTTTTTCATCCGCATGATCTTCGTGGCCATGGTCGTCATGTTTCTCATCTGCGTGTTCTTCGTGGCCGTGGTCATCATGCTCTTCGTCTGCGTGTTCTTCGTGGTCATGATCGTCATGCTTTTCGTCCGCGTGTTCTTCATGGTCGTGATCATCATGCTTTTCATCTGCATGATCGTCATGATGCTCTTCGCCATGGTCGTCATGATCATCTTCAGTTTCCAATTCGGCTTTCGCATCGGTCACTCTGCACGCTGCGGCTTCGGGCAATACGAACAGGTCAAGCGGCGCGCCAAGTGTGGTTATGGCAGTATCGATCGCGGCAAGATCAGCGTCGCTTTCTGCAGCATATTCAAATCCGACGATATCCGCGCCCGGTGCTTCGAAAGCCATTGCAACGGTTGTGCCTTCAATCGCGATGTTCAGTGTCCCGACGCCATGTTCATGCGCATCCAGCTGACGAGAGTCCTGAGCGATTGCCGGCATAGCCGCAACGAGAGCAATAAGAGAGAGCGAGTGTTTCATGATGTGTCCAGTGTGTTTTGATTGAGAATATTCAGGCTGCGCAGGTGCCGCATTGCCCGTGAATTTCAACGATGTGCCGGTCGGCGCGAAAGTTGTTTTGATCCGTCAAATTTGTGAGTGTCGGCAAAAGACCGCTTCCGTCATGCTCTTCGACCGAACCGCAGTCGCCGCAGATGGCGAGAACAGGAACGCTTTCGAGGTGTTTACAGCGACAAGGTACAAACGCTTTTATCGATTCCAACCGATGCGCGTGCCCTAAATCCATCAATGCCGATAACGTGCGATAGACGGTTGTTGGCGCGATATCAGGTTCATTTTCTTGAAGTTGTTCAAGGATTTGATACGCCGTCATCGGCCTGTCAGATGTGTTCAACACGTTCAAGACATCCGATTGCCGGGTTGCTGCACGCTTTCTCATCACTCGACCTCCATCCCACGATGCATTTTTATTTTATAAAGTAACAAACAACAAGAGAGGCCGGGGGATTTCACCAAACTGTCATGAACAGGACTGGACCCAAGTGCGACTTGAGGAGTCACTTAAGATTGAGAACAAAACGCTGGACGTGTTCTCGTGGCATAAGTGTGGTTCAAATCAAGGTTTGCACTGTCTTATTGTGATCTTCTCTAAATTGGAGACATTTACCGCGACAAACAAAGACAAATTAGGAAGGTGAAACGCACGGAAATGCGTGCATGCTCGCTTAAGTTGTTTTAATGTGGTAAGATGGAAATCACTTTTCTTCTCTTGTTTTTGCTTATGATTGTCATCGCTGGGCTTTGTTGCACAAATCCCGTTAAGGATTCACCTGATGAATCCAGCATGATAGCTGGGGTGCATGAGCAGTTGGTCCCCTACAAAATACAAGACGACAAACTGGTCGTCATACAATGACTGTTTGAAG
>JBDVKF010000088.1:0-6274 GCA_039960995.1 Paracoccaceae bacterium
CTTCAAACAGTCATTGTATGACGACCAGTTTGTCGTCTTGTATTTTGTAGGGGACCAACTGCTCATGCACCCCAGCTATCATGCTGGATTCATCAGGTGAATCCTTAACGGGATTTGTGCAACAAAGCCCAGCGATGACAAACGAGCGCGCACGGTTGATGCAGGAATTGCATGATGGAATTGGTTCGAACCTAACAACAGCGCTCGCCGTTGCACGTCAACAAAAGCAACCAAATGAAACGATTTCTGTTCTGTCGCGTGCACTTGGCGATCTTAAGCTGACGGTTGATTCACTTGAACCCGTCGAAGGGGACATAATGGTGCTCCTTGGGAACCTGCGACACCGTATGGCGAGAGACCTCGACAAGGCAGGCATCACTTGCAAATGGGAAGTCAAAGATTGTAGGCCGATTGAGTGGCTTGATGCCACCAACGCATTGCATGTCCTGCGTATCCATAACGAGGCAATCAGTAATATTCTGGCGCATTCAAGCGCGAAAATCATCCGGGTCGGGTGTTACGAAAAAACTGAAAACAATAGTCCAGGAATACAGACATACATAAAAGACGATGGTGATGGCTTTGATGTTCAGTTGGCGACAAAAGGCAAAGGGATGGCCAACATGCGGGCGCGTGCGAAGTCCCTTCATGGTGTACTTCGTTGCAAATCGGATCCTGGGCATGGGACTGATGTTCGGCTTTGGCTTCCGTATGTTCGCCAAACGCACTGAAAAATTCTAATTTTTCAATGGAAAACGAGTTGCCAGACTAGAGCGCTTCAAACCTGGCGGAGTCTTAATTTGTGGAATGGCCGCTTTTGGTAGGTCATCGGCCAGAAAAATCTGGCCGATGACCAATCACTCAATAATAGCCCGCTTCCGACATTGTTTTCTCTGCATAGGCTTGGGCGTTTGCAAGGGCATCTTCAACGCTCAGGTCACCTTGCAAAGCGAGGGTCATCTGCTCGCCCATGTATCCTCCAATATCCGCAAATTCAGGGATAGATGCGAACTGTACTCCAACGTATGGCGTTGGATTAAGGGTGGAGTCCTTGGGGTTGGCTGACAAGATCGCGTTCAGCTCCGCGTCGGCAAAAACCGCGGCTTGTTGGAATTGCCCGTTACGATAAGTGGATTGGCGCGTGCCTGTTGGAACTTGACCCCAGCCGCGTCTTTCACCGACCAAATCAATGTAGGCTTTTGACGTTGCCCATTCGATAAAGTCAGTCGCTTCTTCTGTCGCATTTGATCCGGCTGGAACGGCAAGCGCCCAAGCCCAAAGCCAGTTTGCACCTTTGCTTGTGACGCCGCTGGGAGCCTGCGCAAAGGCCACGTCACTTGCGACTTCGGATTGTTCGGGATCTGTGATGAAGGATGCCGCAATTGTTGCATCGATCCACATGCCACAGCGACCAGCGTTGAACAGCGAAAGGATTTCATTAAATGAGTTTCCTTCCGACCCGGGCGGGCCATATTTGGTCAAGGTATCGATGTAGAGGGTCACCGCAGTTTCCCATTCATCCGAATTTAAAGTTGGTCGCCAGTTTTCATCAAACAATTGCGCGCCATAGCTGTTCGCCATTGTGGTCAAGAACGCCATGTTGTCGCCCCAACCAGGCTTGCCACGTAAGCAGATTCCGTAGGTGCCATTGTCCCGATCGGTCATGGCTTCTGCGGCGGCAATGACGTCATCCCAACTTGGGTTATTGCTAATACTCACGCCGGCTTGGCGCATCAGGTCAGAACGATACATGATCATCGAGCTTTCGCCATAGAAGGGTGCTGCATACAGCGTACCTTCGTGGCTGAGGCCGTCCCGGATTGCCGGAAGCAGATCATCTTGATCATAACTTGCGCTGAACTCCAACGGAGCAAGCCATCCACGTTCGCCCCAAATCGGGGCCTCGTACATACCAATCGTCATCACATCAAATTGGCCGCGTTGCTCGGTGATATCTTTGGTCACCTGCTCTCGCAGCTCGCCTTCCGAGAAGGTCACCCAGTTCAGCGATGTGCCCGGGTTCTGCTCAATGAATTCCGCTGCAAGTCGTTGCATCGTAATCATATGGCCGTTGTTCACGGTTGCGATTGTCAATTCGTTTGCGGTGGTCATTGCCGGTGCAGCGATCATGGCCGAAGCAACTGCGGTGGCATAAAAAAACGGCTTCATGTGTCAAACTCTCATCTGTGTCTATTGAACATTGGCGCAACGACGCCAACAAATTCTATTTGGAAGCGTTCAGTTTAGTTTCGGGTCCAGACCTCAATGCGACGGTTTGTTGCGCGACCGCTTTCTGCAGAGTTGCAAGAAACAGGCGCAAGTTCACCAAACCCAGTCGTTTTGAAGGTGATGTGATCAAGACGGCCCTGAGCCACATTCTGAATTTCGCTGACCATAAATTCAGCGCGCGAAAGCGATAGGTTCAGGTTTGCGTCAAACGGACCTTGGTCATCTGTAAAGCCAACCAAGAGCAGTTCACTTTCGGGTTGACCCTCAAGGTAATTCACAAAACGTTCCAACCCGTCTCTTGACTGCGGGGTCAGTCGGTTCGAACCCGCATTAAATCTGAACGTCGTCGATAACCGATCATGATTTGCCATCAGATCAATCAATTTGTCAGCAAAGGTTGTTTCGTACGCATCCAAACCTGCATTGGCTATGCTGATTGAACGTGCCGAATCTGGGCCCTGCGCATGACGTTCAACGCTTAGATCGATGAAACCGGATTTCTCAATCGTTGTGTCGGCTTCTCCGGATTTAGCCCATGTTAAAAACTCACTGACTTCGTCCGTAATCGTGTCGCTTCGGGTGTAAAAATACAGCGGTCGCTGCAGCATGTATTCCCCAGTTTTCGCCGAGAATGAATCAGGTTCCATTGGGATGCCGCATTCATTGATCAACGTGACGCCTTGGCTCCCGCGTTGGAACGCCAAGGAAAGATATCCAATCGCATTTTCGTCCGCTTCAATCTGGCGAGAGACGTCGATAATGTCACTTGCGGCCACGACATTGACCGGCTGACCCGGTTCTCCGTCCAGAACTCTACTTTCAAAAACGGAACGCGTACCCGAACCTGATTGCAAGTGAATGGCGCTGATTGGTGCGTCATTGCCTCCCACTTCACTCCAATTTGAAATCGTACCGTTGTAGATCCCGGCCAATTGTTCCGTTGTCATCGTTTTTACGGGGTTTGATGGGCTTGTGACCACGATAATACTATCGTTCGCCAGAATGTGCTCGTTGGATGGTCTGACCATACTGCCCGCACCGGCATCGCGAAGAGCGCGCGCTTCTTCGACTCTGATCCGGCGAGACGAAATTCCAATTTCTGCAGATTGACCTAGTAGGTTCGAAAACGCATCCGATGAAACCGAAGATCGAACGCGAAATGAATCCGTCAGGTCGCCAAAGCCGAGGTTGTCGATGAACTGAACGTTCGTCTCGATACCGCTGATGGTTTCGGTTGTGACAATCTCAGCTTCTTTGCCAGCGGCGTAACCAGCAAGCAGCAATGGAACCAGTCCTTCGGCAACGGTATCAGATCCGGAAATTGTGACTTCCTGATCTAGGATGTCCGTTCTCGGACATGCCGCACCTGTGCATTCGACGGTGTCTCCTGCGACGCGTATCGCGCCGAAATTTGAACTGATAACATATACGTTGTCTTGATACTCGATCAGTTCTCCAGTGAGATCCAAGGATCCATCTAGAGCTTTCAGAGTGACCTCTTGGGCCGCCGCTACCATCGGAGAACACAATGCGGTGCACATGAGGATCATCTTAATTTTTGAGATTTGCATTTTTAGCCTCGTCACTTGAGTCCATTTTTTGTTGCGTTAGGAAGTGTGAAGAAAGGGTGGCTCGCAAACGATTGCGCGCTCGTCGCCTTTCAGTGGATCTACGAAATAATTGATACTTTGGTTCTTCGAGTCGTATTGAAAGATGCTGACCCCTTCCATGCTCAGATCTAACAAAGTGCCGACACGCCTGCCTTCTGAAGTTCGTAACATTGCAGCCGTGTCATTGACGAAGAGTTCTTCGGCAAATTCCGCAAGGTTATCGAACCCATTGGTTCCTGGTGCGTCTTCAAACACAGAGAAAAGGAACCCTGTGTTTTCAAACATTGGGAATTTGTCGACATAGTCGCCAGTGTTACCAGGAATGAAAATTTCGGCTGCAAATTTATCATTACTCATTTGTGTGATGATAACTGTCCAGCCACCATTTTCTGCGAAATTGGCGGCTTCTGAAACATCAAAACACACCAACCGCATGACGACGTCATCGATTGATTGGGCCTTCACGCTGAACGGCATGCATGACAAGACCATACACACCAAAAAGGAGCGGATCGACGGGACGAATCTGTATTCTTTTACCCGCACTTGGTTCCCTCGCTTTCGCAGACGCAAATCGGCAGCTCCGGAACGTGCTTCGATAAGGCGAGCCAAGTTTCGGTAAGCTGCGTATTTATTTACAATTGGAAGTTGTTAGGAGTCAATTTGGCAACAATCGCTCTGTTATCGGGCGAATTTGTGACCATTTCCCGTATTCACACCAAAATGGATAACTTATTGAATATCGCACTAAATTTGTGCATTCGCATCTAATTGAACAAAACGTTCATTGAATTGTCTATAACCTGTGGTTGTTTGAGGCGTTCGTTAGCCTTGTTTCCGGAACTTGAGCGTTGCCGCCCGTTTATGGCGTTTCAATCAACGGAAAATGACAGGCCATATAATGTTCATCATCAATAAAGCGCAGTTGAGGTGCTTCGTTTGCGCATTTTTCTTGGGCATAGGGGCATCTCGTTCGGAAACGACAGCCCGATGGCGGGTTCAATGGTGATGGCAATTCGCCAGACAGCACAACACGACCTTCTTGCGTGGCGCGACCGCCTTCCACGGTTGGAATCGTCCCAATGAGGCCCAAGGTATAAGGATGGGCCGGCGCACCATAGATGCGGTCAGATGGTGCCAATTCGCACAGATTGCCCAAATACATCACAGCCACACGGTCGCTGATGTGTTTCACAACAGCGAGGTCGTGGCTTATGAACAGCAAGGTCAGCCCGAACCGTTCCTTCATGTCCTCAAGCAAGTTGACGATCTGCGCCTGCACCGAAACATCCAACGCGGATACGGCTTCGTCACAAACGATAACCTTCGGCTCTATGATCAATGCGCGTGCAATTGAGATGCGTTGACATTGGCCGCCAGAAAACTGGTGGGGGCGGCGTTCCATTGCATGGCTCGGGTCAACGCCAACCGCGTGCAACATTTTCTCGACTTTGTCATAGCGCTCTTCACGCGTGCCAATTTTCGCGATGGTCAGAGGCCCGGCGACGATATCTTTCACTTTGCGGCGCGGATTCAATGACGATACAGGATCTTGGAAAATGATCTGCAGTTGGCTGCGAATGGGGCGCATTTCGGTGTGGGATAGTTCGTTAAGCTCGGTCCCCTTGAACGTCACACTGCCACGGGTCGGTGACGGAAGTTGCAGGATCGACCGGCCAATCGTCGATTTACCGCACCCGGATTCACCAACCAGGCCCAGCGTTTCACCTTCTGACAGATCAAGATTGATACCCGATACCGCCGCAAAGGTTTTGCCTTTGACAGTGTATTCCATTTCGACGTCGCGGACAGAAAGGATGGGCGCGGTTGTCATGTGGACGCTCCGTTTTGATCGAGTGGCTTCCAACAGGCGCAAAGGTGATCTGTGGGGGCATCGCTGTTTGCTGAAAGCGGAGGCATGTCCGATGCGCATTTTGCTTTGGTCTTGTCCCGGTTTAGTTCCGGTCTCTTTCGAGCAATGTTTGCTATGAAGGAGACGAGATTTGGCAACGAGATACACAGACGATTTTCGACGTGATGCGGTTCGCATTGCAATCACTAGCGGGCTGACCAGGCCTAAAGTGGCGTCAGATTTAGGGGTCGGGCTTTCGACGTTGAACAAATGGGTTCAGAAGCATCAACACGAAGATCTGATGTCTGGTCCGCACGAATACGTCGAGAAAGAGAATAAACGCCTTCGCAAAGAAGTCCGTTTGCTGCGCGAGGAGAGGGAGGTGCTAAAAAAGGCCACCATCCACTGACCGGCAGGGCATTGCGCAGCAATGTCCCGATAGGTTTCTTTGCAGGCCAAAACCGATGAGGTTCGCTTTCATTGATGCCGGGAAAGAAGTCTGGCCCGTCGAGTTTCTTTGCCGCGTTATGCAGGTCACATCCCGTGGCTTTCGGGCGTGGAAGGTTCGCCCAATGAGCCAGCG
>JBDVKF010000089.1:0-16097 GCA_039960995.1 Paracoccaceae bacterium
ACTTGTGTTGCGAGGACCGGTGACAACAGAGCATGCAAATGCGAATGAGCGATTTTACCTTCGCCCAATCGCGCCCAAGATTTCGCCTTCCAAGCCAAGGCCCATCCCGTTCCGGTCAACCCCTTTTGCCGCAGTACGTTACGCGCACCATCAAAAAGGGCCGGGTCCATGTTATGGCCGGGCGTCAACGCAAACAGATGTGAGATATGGCGGTGTGGCTCTTCGGCGCCGGGTACGTCAGATCCGAATTCGTTAAGGGTACCATCCGCATTGATCGTTTGTGCGGGCAACTGGGGCAAGGCGATTTTTATTCGCGCCAATCGAGAGTCACTCACGCCGCCAAGTTCATCCGCAGCCATCACAACAGCCTCGAAAAGGCTACGGGTGATGGCGATGTCCATGGTGCTGCCCTTACATAGGCTGGCGCAGTATCCGGTGCTGTCAAGGTAAGTGTTTTCGGGGGAAGTTGAGGGAGCGGTGGTAAGTGTCCCAGCGTTGGTTGGATCGGGAATCAGCCAATCGAGCAGGAATTCTGCCGCCTCGATCATAACCGGAAATGCACGATCCCGTAGAAAGGCAAGATCGCGCCCATAACGGAAGCGTTCAAACAGATGCAGGCATAGCCACGCGCCCCCCATGGGCCACATTGACCAAGACGCGCTCCCGCGAAGATGGCGCCCGCTTTTGAAACCCATGGGCGTGGTAACGCGCCGGTAATCGGTTTGATGGCACAAGGCCCAACCGCCGCATCCGAAATGGTCGCGCGCCGTTTCGCGACCTGATGGCACGAGGCTTTCAATAAAGGACACCAGCGCCATATGGCATTCGCCCAGACCACATGCCTCGGCCATCCAATAGTTCATCTCTGTGTTAATATTACAGGTGTAATTCGACCACCACGGAGGCATAACGTCTTCGTTCCAGATGCCTTGCAGATTTGCAGGCATTGTGTCCGCACGAGAAGATGAAACCATAAGGTAGCGCGCGTAGTTGAACATAAAAACGTCATGCAAAGGGGCATGAACGTTCGTGTCTGGCCCGCTAAGGTCGAGAGATATCTGATCGTAGAGCCGTTGATGAGACGCCTTATGATCCGCGAACAGGGCTACCTGTGTCCGGGTCGCCTTAAGCGTTTCTTTGCAGATTGCGACCGGATCAGAGCCGTGAGCATCGGTGGCCAGCGCGATGTTGACGATGACGTCTTCGAAGTTTTCCACGGTTAACGTGCCGTCATTGGAAGTGATTTCTCCACTGCTAGACTTCACCGACGCCACAATAGCAAAACGGCGCGACGCAGGGCCGTATTCGGCCTGATGGGTTTTGGTGGTCGGCATTTCGACGTTTTCCCAAAACACGTCCTCCGGAGCGCGTCCGGTCAGAATAATAAAGCCATCTTCACAGGTTATCTCGTGGGTCAATTTTGACCCTAACGTGATGGGAAGCTTAGCGATGGGCCCAGCTTTGCTTTGGCATTCATAGACAATCTGTTGCGCAGGTTCAGAGGCAAAGTAACGGCGGCGTAGCTCTGGCGTTTCGACCGTGACCACCGCCTCATCCAGCTGAAGTGCCCGTGTATAAGGTTGGCTTGCAGTCTCTTTGGGCCAGTCCAATACTAGATGCCCAGCGGGAAGGTAAGGTTGGCAAAATTCGACACCTTGGGTCGTTTCTGCCAACGCATCTGCCTGTTCCAGTTTACCCTCGAAAATGAGACGGCGGATGTCTGGCAACGCTTCTGCTGCCCTTGGGTTTGGTCCGCGCGGCGTTGTGCTAGCCCAAAGGGTGTCATCATTCAAGGACAGTTTTTCTTTCCCCAACTGTCCATAAACCATGGCCCCGATACGCCCATTTCCGATTGGGAAGGCATCGTTAAAACAGGTCGCTGGATAGGTGTGGGTTAGACTATGGCGTCCAACACTGACGCCGCTATGTCCGACGCTTACTTTTGGCCCGTCCATGGGACTACTCCTTCACGCCGCCAGAGGTCAGGCCATTGGTGATAAACCGCAACCCGAACACGACGATCAAAAGCGCGGGCACAGCCAGAAGCACGAGGCTTGCGTTGTATCGGCCTATGTCATCGGGCGTGGCCCCGAGGTATTCTCGGAAACGCAACACGGCTTGGGCGGCGGTCGTCATCTCGGGACTTGAGAAGAACAGCGATGGGAACAGGAAATCCTGCGAAGACCACATCATCGACAAGGCACCGATATTGATCAAAGCGGGCTTGCAGATCGGCAAGAAAATCTCGCGCCAGATGCGTGGGTGGGTAGCCCCGTCGATGGCGGCGGCCTCGATCAAGGATCGCGGAATTTCTTCAGCAAAGTTGCGAACCAACAGAACCCCGAAAGGCAGGGTCAAGGCCGCCTCTGGTAATGCGACGGCGAGGTAATTGTCGCGCAGCCCCAATTCGCGAGTGATGAAAAACAACGGCACAAGGATAGACGTTGCCGGCACAGCCAGAAAGACGAGCACGACAAAGTAAGCGACGGTTTTCAGACGAAATTCAAAGATGTAAAATCCGTAACCTGCAAGTGCAGAGACCAAGACGACAAAGAACGCATGCATCAGGGCAATTACAAAGGTGTTGAAATAGGTCCGCCCCAGACTGATCCCACCAATGTCATTGAAGATGACGTCGGTGAAGTTTTGGATGCCGTTGAATGCGAAACCACGCATCACCGCCGCGGCCAACGGCAAACTCCATAAAAGGGCCATAAACCCCAAGACGGTCCACATAACCCACTTTTCGCGGGTCCGGCGGTACAGGAAATCTTTTGGCAACGCACTCATGATCTGCTCCTAGTCCAAAGCAGCTGGAGCGTCGCAAGAACAAGCGCCACCACCATGACAACCAGCGCCGCAGCAGAGCCGTAACCGATATTCGTGCCGGTCGTTGAATATCGATAGACGTAAGTTCCCGCGATTTGTGTGGTTCCGGCAGGACCGCCTTGGGTCGAGAAGAAGACGATATCAAAGGCCCGGAACGACATCAGCAAAGTGGACAGAACAATTGTACGGTGGGTGCCCTTCATCAAGGGAAACAGAATTTCGCGCATCAGGCGGCGGGTCCGTGCGCCATCCAGAACGGCGGCTTCCAGAACCGAGGTGTTAATCGTGGCCAGATTAGCGGTGTAATACATCACGGGAAGGCCAATCATGTAGATGAACAGGATACAGACCACACCAAACGCGAGCGTCGGATCAATAAGCCAATTCATTGCAAGACTGTCCAAACCAATGGCCCTGAGGGCTTCGTTCAAACCGCCAAAACGCGATTCAAGCAGCACTCGGAACACCGAGGCAATCAGCGCCAAGGGCATCAATGTGGGCAGCAGGAAAACAACATACAAAAGGGATTTAGCCCGGATCCCAGCAGACAACGTCACAGCAATGAAGAATCCAATGGTGAGGCCCGCGGCGATGGCAACCAGCGCAAAAATGATGTTGTTTTGCAAAGCCGTAAAAAAGTTTGGATCGCTCAACAAAAGCTGAAAATTATCCAGTCCAACCGAGCGCGGATTGCGCAACGAAATCGACATGCGGTGCAAGCTTGCGTAGATCAGGAATCCGGTGCTGAACAGGTAGAAGACAGCATAGAATGCGATCAATGGCCCGAAAAAGAACAAAGCGTCTTTCAGGCTTATCTTTCGGATTAAGGAACGCCGTTTGGCCATTGCAACTATCTTCTTACTGGGGGTGGACCGAGGGCGCTATAACGACGCCCCGGGTATCCGGGTTAATTGGCGTTTGAGTATCGGCCGCTTTCCCATTCGCTTTGCAAAAAGGTGATCTGATCCGCAGTGCTTGCACCTGTCAGGATGGACGAGATGATCGCGTCACCAGCGGCGGCAGAAAAGTCAGACACGTTGTTGCGATCACTTCCGGGGTTCAGAAGTTGCGCTGCGATTGCGTCATATCCAGCCTTTGAACCCTCGGTGCTAAAGATCCCATGTGGCAAGGTGAAACCCTTGGCAGCCGGAACCGCGAACAATGTGTCAGCCCACGCGCCCACACCATCACCTGCCGTCATGAATTCGATGAATTGCACGGACAGGTCTGGATTTTCCGCCTGCGCAGGTACGGCAAGCGCCACTTCGATGAAGGATCGGATTGAAGGTGCGCCACCCTCAATCATCACGGGCAGTGGAGATCCGACGACATTGTTGAGCGGGATGCTGTTGTCAGCGCGGAAAGGTGCGGACAGAACGCCATTTTCCCAAGTTCCTTGGATGTACGCAACTGCCTGTCCTTGCTGGAACAGTTCAGCAGCACGGCCATAATCAAGGTCAAGCGTCTCCGCTGAGAAGATACCATCGGCATAGGCGCTCGTGATCGCGTCAAACGCGGCCCCATATTCTGCGCTATCCCAGCTTCCGCCTTGTTCGTAACGCACGGAATTAAAGAAACCCGGTGCGCCCTGTTCGGCAATCGTCAGCGTGATCTCGTCCAAGAACCAGTTTGCGCCTGTGAAGGAATAGGGTAGCAGGTCTGGATCGTAAGCATTCACAGTCGCAACAAACGCTGCCATTTCGGCGCGGTTGGTTGGCATCTCGACACCAATCGCCTCGAGCATATCAGCGTTGTAGTAAACAGCGGCAGAGCCCAGAACACCCATTGGGGCGATATAGAGTTCACCGTCACTGGCGAGGCTGGCGGCTTGAGCCAACGCGTTTTCGGCAAGGAGGTCTGGCAGCGGTGAAGAGCCATGTTCCTCAAACAACGGCAGCAATGGTTGCAGATCGCCGCGCACCAATTCGACCATTGTGCTGGTTTGAATAGCCACAACATCCATCGCATCTCCTGACGTAAGAGCAAGCGGCATTCGATCCTGATAGGCAGAGGATTCAAAGAGGTTCAGATTAACGTCGACGCCTGGATGGCTGGCTTCGAACCCGTCAATGATTTTGGTCATCACGTCTTCGGATGGGAACCATGTCCAAACCTCTAACGTAGTGTCTTGTGCTGCGAGCGGGCTGGCAAAAGCTATGGCCGCAGCCGTTCCAAGTATATGTTTCTTCATCTTTCTCTCCTCCACAAAAAATTGGTTCAATTAGATCCTTAGTTCAGCAATGCTCCGGTGCTGGCGCTGTACAAAAGGACCGAGGGCATCGACAGCGACACATCGACGGGCGTGTCGGACAGGTCCGTGTAATCGCCCGCCCATTTAGCGGTGACCGCACCATTCCCCTGCGCAAGTTGCGTATGATCTGTGCTGGCTGCCCCATCGCCTGGTAGGCTTAGTCGCAGATGGCAGAGGGTTTCCGCCCCCAATCCTTCAGCGACCACGCAATGTGCCTGTAGCTGTAAATCGCCAGCATTGCGGCTCAGGGCTTCGGGACGGACAGCAATAATTACATCATCGAGCGTGTGATCGATGCCGTGATGGGCGCAAACCTGCCCCGCGAGGTTGGGTTCTTTGATAAAGTTCATCGGGGGCGATCCAATGAATGCGGCGACAAACAGCGATGCGGGCCTTGCGTATACCTCTTTTGGGGTTCCGATTTGTTCAATCCGACCCGCATTCAAAATCATGATCCGGTCGGCCATGGTCATGGCCTCAACTTGATCGTGGGTCACATAAAGGGTCGTGATCCCCAGCTGTTTTTGCAGCCGCTTTAGTTCAACCCGCATTTGTTGGCGTAGTTTCGCGTCCAAGTTAGAAAGCGGTTCATCCATCAAGAACAAAACGGGTTCACGGACGAGTGCGCGCCCCATGGCAACGCGCTGTCGCTGGCCCCCCGACAACTCAACCGGTTTGCGATCAAGGTATGGTGTTAGTTCCAAAAGGTCTGCAACCTCCGTAACTTTTGCCTTTTGATCGGCCTTAGACCAGCCTGCGACATGTAGCGGATAGGCGATATTACGACGGACTGTAAAATGCGGATAAAGCGCGTAGTTTTGGAATATCATCGCAATATTTCGGTCGCGTGGATGGGTGTCCGTCACATCGTTTCCATCAATTTCCAAAACGCCTTCATCCAGCGCCTCAAGGCCAGAAATTGCGCGCAATAGCGTCGATTTCCCACATCCAGACGGACCGAGAAGGACAAAAAAATCTCCATCTTGAACCTCAAACGACAATGAATCCAAGGCGCGGTAAGCACCAAAATTTAGACCAAGGGCTGACGCCCTCACATGTGGTTGGGACGTCATTGGGACACTTTCAAGAATTGAGATTGCGCCGGGTTGTGCGCGGAGTGGGCATGAATATTCATTGTGCCGCCACCACAGGTTCAAACGCATAATCGACCAACGTTTGCGAATTAATCTGAATGGAAAAGCCCGGGCGTGACGGTGCCATGTAAGCGCCGTTTTCGACCACACAGGGATCAACAAAATGTTCGTGCAAATGGTCGACAAACTCGATCCGCTTGCTGTCTTTTTCACCGGTAATTGCGATGTAGTCGATCATCGACATGTGCTGAACATATTCGCACAGGCCCACGCCGCCAGCATGGGGCCAGACAGGTAGGTCGTATTTCGCAGCCATCAACATGACGGCCAGAACCTCGTTCAACCCGCCCATGCGGCAGCTATCGATCTGCACGATGTCAATTGCGCCATCTTTGATGAACTGTTTGAACATGATCCGGTTTTGACACATCTCGCCCGTCGCCACTTTGATTGGTGCAATTGCTTCGCGGATTGCCCTGTGGCCTGCGATGTCGTCAGGCGATGTCGGTTCTTCCATGAAATAGGGCTTGGCGAAGGCCAACTCTTTGATCCAATCGATCGCCTGGTCCACTTCCCAAACCTGATTAGCGTCGATCATGATGTTCATGTCCCAGCCTAGTTCTTCGCGCGCGATGGTCAGACGGCGAATGTCATCTTGCAAATCACGGCCCACTTTGAACTTGGTGTGGGTAAAACCTGCGCCCTTCGCCTCGCGGCACAAACGGCGCAGCTTGTCATCGGGATAACCAAGCCATCCGGCCGACGTCGTGTAGCAAGGATACCCTTCGGTCTTTAACGTCTCAACCCGCGCCGCTTTGCCGCCTTCGGCCGTTTGTAGAATGGCAAGCGCTTCGTCTGGCGTGATCGCGTCGGTGAGATAGCGAAAATCGATTAAATTCACGATTTCTTCGGGGGACATCTCGCCCACCAATTGCCAAACTGGTTTGCCTGCATCCTTGGCCCACAAATCCCAGACCGCATTCACAAGAGCTCCGGTCGCCAAATGGATCGCACCCTTATCGGGACCAATCCAGCGGAGCTGACTGTCCGATGTGACATGGCGCCAAAAACGGCCCATATCCGCTTTGATCCAATCCAGATCAAGCCCTACCAACCGATCCCGCAAGGCATGGATCGCGGCGATGCAAATCTCATTCCCGCGCCCGATGGTAAACGTCAGTCCGTGCCCCTCGTGATCGCCGTCGGTTTCCAGCACCACATAGGCCGCGGAATAGTCGGGATCAGGGTTCATCGCGTCGGACCCATCAAGACTATCGGACGTCGGAAAACGCAAATCGTGGGTGGTCATTCCGGTAATTGTTGTCATCGCAAGACCTTTATCGGATGCCCCAAGATGTACGGCAGTTCTGGTGATAAGATTGGATGAATATCCCGTACCATCAGCGTTCTCCCTTGAGCCATACATCTAACAGCTACGGCTCCCAACGCTTCAACCTTAAAATCGAAACGTTTCGATATCAATAATCAAATTTTCGGCAAATAAGTCAATACATATGATTGTTCATATTATCCATTGAAAATAAACGAACGAATATTGATGGATTTATCGAACGAAATCGAACATGTTCGATTGATGATTTAATTACACCTGAATGATGGTGGAAGGAGCGCAAATGACAACGATTCGTGACGTGGCCCGTCTCGCAGGGGTCTCAAGCTCGACTGCTTCTCTGGCGTTTAGTAAGAGCAACCGGGTAAGCCCAGAGACAGCTCGGAAGGTTTGGGCTGCTGCAAAAGAACTTGGCTATCGCCCCAATCCCCTCGCGCAGAGCCTGAAGCGTGGACGGACGAACTTGATTGGGATTGTTGTTGGCGATCTGTCCAACCCATTTTTTGGCATTCTGCTAAAAGAAATTGAACGTCGCGCCAAACGGGCAGGTTACAATGTTCTTGTCGCAGAATCTGATGCCGACCCCAAACAAGAACTTTCGGTGCTGGATCATCTGGCGTCACAACGTGTGGCAGGTACACTCTTGTTTCCGCACGGGTCGGGACCAGCCTATGTCAAAGGCCTTAAAGCACTGGATATGCCTCTGGTCACAATTGACCACAAAATCGAAGGGACGGATTTTGATCTTGTCTGTTCCGACAACCGTTTAGCTGCATCGATGCTGACAGAGCATCTACTGCGACTGGGGCATCGCCAGATCACACATGTTTCTGGGCCTGCGCATATGTGGACAGCAGCGGAGCGTATCAAAGGGTTTCAGCACACAATGAACGCGGCGGGCATTCATGATCTGGATATTGTAGATGGCGGATACATGTACGAACCAGCCTATGCCAAGGCGATGGAACTGCTGACACGAGCAAAACCGCCCACCGCCATTTTGGCGGCCAATAACGTCATGGCACTGGGGTGTCTCGCTGCCTTGCAAGACCTTGGATTTGAATGCCCTGATGAAATTTCGTTGGCCACGATCGACAACGTTCCATGGAGTTCGGTCATCAAACCCAAGCTCACGTTAGTCGAACAAGATCAAGCCAGCCTCGCCAGAACGGCGATCAACTATTTGATTGAACGCATACAAGAGGCGGACATGGCGAACGCACCTGGCAGAGAGACAATACTCACACCTCGCCTCTCGTTAGGTAATTCGACACAATCACCGGAGACGATCAACCATATTAAGAGCTGATGCATAACAAAGGAGATCACCCAAAATTGACGTCAAAGTGGATAAATGGATGGCAAGTCGATCCCGCGAACGGTGAGCTCGATCAGCTTCAGGCGATGCGCTTGCAACGAATGGCGGCAATGTGGGCTGCAACCGTAGCATCGAGATAACGTGGCCAACGTCAGGTTTGGGCCGCTCGTGTCGCCAACCGAAGCCAAAACTGAGAGGATGCTGCGCCGCATCCGAGGTCGGCTTTGAGCCCAAAGTGTCCAATGCTGCAGAATGCTCGAATGGCAGCTCCTGTCAGTAAAGCGGACAGCCCAAAAATCAAAGCCTTTCAACGGATTTGAGGCGATTCTCAGAATCCGTTTCTTGCTAAGATGCGGGGGTTGTTTCCAAAACCCCTTTTCAACTGCATTGTGTGAAACTTGTAAATTTCTGTCGCGCCTGTGACTGTATCTTTGAGTAGCCATAGGATCCAAAGCCGTGAACCTTACCGAAGATGAATCAAAACTGGTCTTTTCGATCATGCATGACCTGAGTGGTGAGTTTGACCATTTGGAAGTGCGCCAACGGGTCGGTCAAAAATTGTTGGAACTGCTTAAGGCGGATCATTTCGCCTCTTATGTGTGGGATGATGCCAGCCAGGAATTCGTATCCTGTGTTCAGCTCAACATGACAGACGACAATCTGCGCAGCTACGAAAGCTATTTCCAGTTTCACGATCCTATCACGCCGATCTTGCAAAAGCGGCGTAAAGCGACACCCGTCAGCGAGGTCATGCGGCATGACCGTTTAGTGCGCACCGAGTTCTTTAACGATTTTCTTAAAGAGGACGGGCTGTGCTATGGGCTAAACTACTTTGCATTCGACCGTGGCGACAATATCGGAGACTTGCGCATCTGGCGCGGTGCCAACCGCGAAGACTTTACGCAGCGCGATGCCCAAATTGTTGATGCAATCGGCCCCAGTCTGGTGAATGCTCTGATCCGCGCGCGCAGCATTAACACCAAAGCCCCGTCCTTGCGGTTTTCACAGATTGCTAATGATGTGGGATTTACCGCGCGCGAGGCCGAAGTTGCCGATTTGCTTGTCACCGGCCAAACCGATGATGAGATTTGCGGGAAACTGGGTTTTTCCAAGCCGACATTGCGTACACATATCGCGGCAATATTTCGCAAATCCGGTCTGAACAGACGCTCGCAGCTGTCCTTGTTCCTGGCCGAAAAAAATCATCATTTATGATGATAGCCTAAGTATTCATGCGACTTCTATCCTCCTCTGTACGAAAACGGGGAGGTTTGCGTGCCACAAGATTTATCAAAACTGGACGGCGTTGCGACGATTGCAGCTTTCAAAAGTGGGGCTGTCACCTCGACGGTCTACGCAAGATCATTAGTCGAAAAGGCGGCGCTGAACAGTCACCTAAATGCGCTTCAAAGCTTTGCCACGACTGCATTGGAGCCTTCCGTTTGCGAAGCTTTACGCGCCACTCCCCACGGAACGTTAGCAGGGCTTCCGGTTCTGGCAAAGGACAACATCAATACCAACACGTTTCCGACATCTGGCGGAACAAAATCGCTTTTGTACCATACACCTAGGAGAAATGCGGGTGTTGTGAACCGGATTAAGGCTGCAGGCGGTTTCATCGCAGCCAAGGCATCAATGCACGAACTGGCGTTCGGGATCACGTCTAATAACGCGACTACGGGGGCTGTGCGCAATCCGGTTGATCCAGACATGATCGCAGGAGGTTCGTCTGGTGGCACCGCAGCCGCTGTTGCGGCGGGGATATTTCCCATCGGGCTAGGAACCGACACGGGTGGCTCATGTCGTATTCCAGCAGCCCTGTGTGGTGTTGCCGGATTTCGCCCGACAACTGAACGCTATGACAGCGACGGTGTTTTGCCGATCTCCCATACCCGCGATACCGTCGGCACACTTGCGCGATCCGTACGTGACATTGCGTTGATGGACAACGTTCTTAGCGGCGAGCATGGAAGTGCAGAGGGTGTTGATCCCTCCCAAGTTACGCTGGGCGTTCCAAAAGATCGGTTCTTTGACAACCTTGAGCCAGCAGTGGCGGTGGTAATCGAAAAACAATTGTCCGTCCTTGGCAACGCAGGTGCCAAGCTGGTCGATGTCAGTTTCGAAGCCGTTTGGGAGCATAACGATGCCTTTGGTTTCCCAGTTGTTCTGTATGAGGTGATGCGGGATTTGCCTGCCTATCTAGCAGAGCATGCGCCCGAAACATCTTTTGAAGCGTTGATTGAAGGCATCGGATCGCCAGATGTCGTGGGAGCATTTGAAAGCCAAATGGGTGAGGATGCGATGCCGCAAGAGGCTTATGACGCGGCCATGAATGTCCACCGTCCGGCAATGCGCAAAATCTATGCCCAAGTTTTCAGGGATCATGGTTTGGATGCGATCGTCTTTCCCACCACGCCACTGACGGCGCGGCCCATTGGGCAGGACGAAACGGTTGAGTTGAACGGCGCACAAGTCCCCACTTTTCCGACTTATATCCGCAACACCGATCTTGGCTCAAACGTCGGCGCACCGGGTATTTCCTTGCCGTGCCCCGTCACGTCCGGATTGCCCGTCGGCATCGAATTTGACGCATTACCCGGCCAGGACCGCGCCCTTTTGGCGCTGGCGCTGGCTGCAGAAAAAGCGATGGCGCAGTAGACGCCGAAACCAACAAGGAGAAGACACATGTTAAACAAGACACTGCGCCTTTTGGCGAGCACCTCTATCGCGGCCGTGATGATTGGCGGCACGGCATTGGCTGACATCAAGGTTGGGGTATTGGTGCCTGACTCAGGCCCTGCCGGGCTTTTTGGACCCTCAACACGGAATGCTGCGGAACTGGCCGCGCAAAAGATCAACGCAGGCGGCGGTATCAACGGTGAACAGATCGAACTGTTGTTTGCGGACGTCGGCGTCCCCCCCGCAGAGGCTGCACAGGCCGCGTTGCGGCTGTGGAAAGGCGAAGGCGTGCAAGCCTTCATCGGTATGCACGATTCCGCTGTGCGCGAGGCTTTGCTGGGTCGTTTCAATGGCGAGGTGCCTTATGTTTACACCCCCGTCTATGAAGGCGGTGCCTGTGCCAACGGTCTTTACGTAACGGGTGAGACTCCGAGCCAGCAATTGGCCCCTGTGATCCCGTATTTAATGGACGCCGAGAAGGTTTCAAAATGGTACCTCATCGGGCATGATTATAACTGGCCGCGCGACACGAACGCATTGGCAAAGGGTTACATTGCCGATGCGGGTGGTGAAGTCGTGGGCGAAGAATACCTGCCATTCTCGGTTGCCGAATTTGACAGCTCGTTGCAGCGGATCAAGGAAAGCGGCGCGGATGCGGTTCTGATCACGCTTGTGGGCGGCGGTTCAGTTGGGTTCAACGTCAGCTTTGCTGGCTTTGGGATGGACGATCAGGCCATCCGGCTTGGCACGTTGATCGAGGAAAACACCCTTGCTGGGATCGGCGCGGGCAACGTCAATCGCTTGTTCTCCACATCCGGTTATTTCACTTCGATCAAGGGCGAAGCGGCGGCATCATTCGCGTCTGACTATGCTGCAGCTTTTGGTGCGGATGCACCTGCACTCAATACGTTGGGTCAATCGTCTTATGAGGGGCTGATATTGCTGGATGCCTTGGCTGAGAAAGCAGGCAGTCTTGATGTGGTCGCGATGGACGCAGCGGCCGAAGGGCTGACATGGACCACGCCGCGCGGGGACAACACTCTGACGGGTCGACACATGGCGCAGACGATATATCTGGCGGATGGTTCAAGCGGGGCGTTCGAGGTTGTCACGTCTTTTGACAGCGTCGCCTCTTCTGAAGCGTGCGCCAAATAAGGATAGGCACCTGTGACCATTCTGATCCTCAATCTGATCTGGCAAATCAGCACACTGGCGTTGATTGCGCTGGGGCTTGCGATTGTCTTTGGCAAGTTGCGGATCATGAACATGGCACACGGAGAGTTTGTGATGATCGGGGCCTATGCGCCGGTCATCACCTCCAGCCTCGGGTTACCCACATGGTTGCAAGTGCCGGTTTGCCTCGTAATTGTGGCGCTGGTCGCATTTTTTCTTGAACTGACGATTATTCGGCATCTTTACGGACGCATGTTCGACAGTCTGCTTGCAACATGGGGCATTGCCATTTTGTTGCGCGAAGTCATCGAATTGATGTTTGGACGTGGCTATCAATCGGTCAGTGTGCCCATCGCGGGCACTGTCGAGATTTTTGGTGCGCAATACCCTCTTTACCGCATTGCTGTCGTTGGTCTGATCTGTGTTGGTTTTGGCGCGTTAGCTTGGTGGAACCGCAGATCAAAGGTGGCCACTCAGATCAAAGCGATGGTCGGCAACCCTGAGCTTGCCCAAGCTGTAGGGATCAACACAGGCCGTCTGTCAGCAGCGGCTTTCGTCTTTGGATGCTGCACGGCCGGGCTGGCGGGGCTGTTGTTGGCCCCCACCATCCGCATTGAGCCAATGATGGGCATCGACTATCTGATCCGCTCGTTTTTCGCGCTGGTTGTAGGCGGCTTGGGTAGCCTCGAAGGTCTGGGCCTTGGCGTAACGCTGATTGCGGGCACCCAATCGGTGATCGGTGCACTGGCCAGCCAGACATACGGGTATCTCGCGGTGCTAACCCTTTCAATTTTATTCCTGTGGTTGAAGCCTGATGGCATCCGTTCTTCTTCCCGTTAGTCTGTTGTTGGCAGCCTTGTTGCTCATCCCTGAGATGTTCGGGGATTTCATGGCGTACCAGATCGGGCTTTATCTGATCTATGGCATCGCCGCGCAGGGCATCGGATATCTCTGGGGCAAAACAGGGATCCTCCCTTTGGGTCAGGCGCTGTTTTTTGGCGTAGCAGCCTATGTCACGGCTTGGACTCTGCGCAATGTCGACAGCGTGCCCGCTCAATTGGGATTGGCAGTGGTCGCAATGTTGGTGATCGGTCTGCTGGCCTATGGCCTCGCCGCCTTGATCTTCAAAGGGCGGAGCGAAAGCGGGCCATATTTCTCGCTTATCACACTGGCGCTTGTGATGATTGCGGAACAGATCGCAAACACTGCATCCGACTTGACGGGGGGCTTCAACGGTCTGTCTGGTTACAGCAGCCTCGGTGGTCTCGATCCTTACGGGAATTTCTATTATCTGGTGGTTGGTGCGACGGTTGCGGTGTCTGCCGGATTGCTGATCCTAAACCGCTTGCCCGCCAATCTGGTTGTCAAAGGCGTGGCGGACAATGAGCCGCGTTTGCAGCTTTTGGGGTTCGCGACCCACCGGTTAAAGGGGGCGGCCTTTGCGTTCTCTGCCATCATTGCTGCGTTGGCGGGTTTCCTATTCGCCTCTCATCAAGGAATTGTAACACCTACGTCAATCGGTTTTGGTCTATCCGCCGAACTGGTCATTCTTGCCGCCATCGGCGGGCGCTTTCATGTACTGGGGCCCTTGATCGGCGCGGTTCTTGTGGGCTGGGCGTCGGCAGAACTGCGTGACAGCTTTCCCTACTGGGAGATCGTCCTAGCGTTTGGTTTCATTCTGGTCGTGTTGAAAGCGCCGGGCGGACTGGCGGAACTGGGGGCCGCGATCATGACCCGTTTTTGGCGATCGGGTCGGACGTCAGAGACCAGCCTTTCCGTAGCGCCTATCTCGCGGGCGACGCAAGTGCCTGCGCCTGTAATCTTTGACGACGTCAGGCTAAAAATTGGTGTCGTGCGTATTCTCAATGGCGTCTCGTTTGAAACACCTGCCAAAGGAGTTGTTAGCATTATCGGCCCGAATGGTGCCGGCAAAACCAGTGCATTGAACACGATTACTGGCAATCTAGGCGTCAGCAGTGGTCATATTAAACTTGGCGACAAATTAATTGAAAATCGCGCACCGCACACGGCGTTGGGCAACGGAATCGGGCGCAAACTTCAGGTACCTTCGGTTTTTTTCTCGATGAGTGTCGCTGAAAACTTGACCCTTTCCATGTTGGCAGGGCGCGCTCGGTGGCACGACCTTTTCCGGCCTTCTGCGTTTGGATGGCAATCAGCAGCATTGGCCCGCGTCATGGGACACGCTGAATTGTCACTTGCGCGCGATCTGTCGAAGACCGCAGGCAGTTTACCCCAAGGACATCGCCAATTTCTTGAATTTGCCATGACCACCGCCGCCGAACCCGCGTTGCTCCTACTGGACGAGCCGTGCGCGGGTCTGTCGCCGGATGAAACCGCACTGATGACGCGGTTGGTCCAAGAATATCAGGGGCAAAGCGGCGGATTGATTATCGTGATCGAACATGACATGAGCATTGTCGAAGCCATTTCTGACAAGGTACTTGTGCTGCATCAAGGGCAGGTTTTGGCCTTTGACACTTACGACTCTGTCCGGGCCAATCCACAGGTGCAGGCCGTGTATGCCGGAGCGTCTAAATGACTGTTTTGTTGGAAATCGACAGACTGACAGGTGGCTATGGCGACACGAACGTCGTCTTTGACGTGTCCGCCCAAATTACTGCGGGCCAAGTTCTTGGCGTCTTCGGGCGCAACGGTGTTGGCAAAACAACTTTGGCAAGGTTGATACAGGGCGGTCTAAAGCCAGCATCCGGCCAACTTATCCTAAATGGCGAAGAGATTTCAGGCCTCAAAGCGCATCAGCGCCGCGCAAAAGGCATCGGATATATGCCGCAAACGGATATGGTTTTCAACGACCTCACAGTTTGGGAGAACCTTACCATAGGACAAACCGCCCATCCATTTGAGCCCTATTTTGACGTGTTCCCGCGTCTTGCTGAACGCCGTGATCAACCGGCTGGAACAATGTCAGGAGGCGAGCGTAAAATCCTCGCCTTTGTGCGTACGATGGTTGAAGGCACCAACGTGATCATCCTCGATGAGCCATCCGAGGGCGTGCAGCCCGAAAACATCGAATTGATGGCAGAATGTGTGAGACGCCGTATAATTGCCGGAGCGGGCGTGTTTTTATGCGAACAGAACTTGGGTTTTTTGACCAGTATTTCTGACCATTATCTTGGTGTTGATACAGGAAATATCATCATCGATCGATCTGCCACTCACATCACACCAGATGAGGTGCGTTCAGCGTTGTCACTGTGACGCGGCGAATTTTCTATGAGAAGAGTGACCGCTTTTGGTTCCTTATCGGACTGTCATTTTTAACAATGGAACGGCAGCTTCGTCCCGGAGGGTGTGTGAAAACTCCGCCACTTTGCTCAGATGATGGTATGATTTCTGTATTCGATACGGAGGTTGTTCATG
>JBDVKF010000090.1:0-14755 GCA_039960995.1 Paracoccaceae bacterium
ACTTGTGTTGCGAGGACCGGTGACAACAGAGCATGCAAATGCGAATGAGCGATTTTACCTTCGCCCAATCGCGCCCAAGATTTCGCCTTCCAAGCCAAGGCCCATCCCGTTCCGGTCAACCCCTTTTGCCGCAGTACGTTAACGTCATGGCACTGGGGTGTCTCGCTGCCTTGCAAGACCTTGGATTTGAATGCCCTGATGAAATTTCGTTGGCCACGATCAACAAAGTTCCATGGAGTTCGGTCATCAAACCCAAGCTCACGTTGGTCGAACAAGATCAAGCCAGCCTCGCCAGAACGGCGATCAACTATTTGATTGAACGCATACAACAGGCGGACATGACGAACGCGTCTGGCAGAGAGACAATACTCACACCTCGTCTCTCCTTGGGTAATTCGACGCAATCACCGAAGACTATCAACCATGCTAAAAGCTGATGCGTAACAAAGGAGATCACCCAAGGTTGATGTCAAAGTGGACTAAATGGATGGCAAATCGATCCCGCAAACGGTGGGTTCGATCAGCTTCACACGCCATTCGTTGCATCTTGCTCTAATGGCTGCATTCGCCTTCAGGCTATATTTATCATTCAGTTTTAGGAAGATTGCGTGCGTTATGAATTTAGACCAGGCTGCTCAATCATTTAAGATTATGCAGATGCCTTCGGTTCAAAAGAAAACGTTTTTCTTCATCACTCCAAAACTTGCAACGGAGTTAGTTCATATCTTTCGAAAAGGGGAGTTAGCTTTCACTCACATTTCCCGTGCTGGGATGACACACCATTCGCCTTTAAATCTTCCTGCCGAGCGCTCCCAAAAAAGCAAAAGTAGAAAGCCACAGCTGTAGGCTGCAAGGTCTTTGTAGTCGAAACTTGTGCCAATAACGATCCTGGCGAATGTAACGGATTGCAGTCCTAACACGTCAACTATTTGGAAATATTGCAATATCTCGACAAAGAAAGAAAAGATAAGCACCCCAACGGCGGTCGGTAATATCGGAATCCGCAAGAACGTTCGCAAGAATGTGTAGATCAAAATCACGACTAGCACGTCACCAACATAAGGCCGAATAAACGCGTCGTCGATATAGAGCGCAATTGTTAACTCGATGAGAAATAATAAAATCGTACAATAAAGATAAAAAGGTACAAACCTCACCAGTCGAACTCCTCAAACAATCTGTAAACTGCGCTAAGTGATGTGTACGCATAGAAGCAACGTTGGCTCAATCCCGAAATTGGTGCGTTGTACAACAGTGATCAACATGGACCCGGAGCCATCATTCGTCGCACGTTCTACAAAGTTGTACAAACCGGTGGTCTGGTAGGAGCGGACCTTCGCTGTACGGCGCATGAGTTCACACAACCGGCAGCGTTTTGATGGACCACAAGCAAATCATGCATCAACCGAAAGATTGGACCACTCACGTGCGGCAGCTCAGTGCGTTTTGCCATTCAACAACATTTGAACTTGCCAACTATCTCTTTTAAGGCTCACATCGCGACAAATTAACCAAAAATGGAAGATGTCGTGATCCCTGTAAATGTCGTGCTTTTCATATTCGGGATCAGCGCTCTTTTCGCTGCGATCGCGCAACTTGGCAGAACTTTTGTACCCGCATATTCTGTTGCAGGTGGACGGGGTATCCCGAAAATTGCGACTGCCTTTGTCGGGCTGTTTTTGTTTGTAAACGCATTACCTGCAGTCGCAGCCGGAGACATTTCAGAACTGTCTGATAAAGAGGTTCGCGCCTTGCTGATTGAACGGCTGGCAGAACCCGAAGCCGCCCCAGAACCCGTTTTCAACCCTGCGGAAATAGCCTATAAAATCCAGCTTGGATTTTCAAAAGTGCATGCGCGCGCCAACACTCTTTTAGGGGCCTATGACCAACTTTCAGGATTGCCTGGTGAATGGTGGAAACGCATCAACGAACAACGGAACGGCAGCTCTTTCAGTGTGTTTTTGGCAACCTTCCTGATTTGCATCGCTGCAGGTTTGGTGGCCTCTGCGTTGGTAAAGAAAAGGCTCAACCGGATGGCTGTGGTTGACGCGGAAAATCTGTCGCTTGCAACTGCTTTTGCCGGACGGCTGTTCCGGCACGGTGTGGGTGTCGTTGTGTTGATCATAGTCGCCACTGCAGGGTATTTTATCTTTGCATCGGGTGATGAACGCGACCGCACACTGTTTTTCTTTTTCCTATCTGCCGTTGCAATCATTGATTTTATAGCAGGGGGTAGCCGCGCCCTATTTGAACCGAATGAACCTGCATTGCGTATTCCGGTTATGTCAGATGAGGATTCATGGCGCTTTCATCTCTGCGTATTGACGTCTACGGCTTTCGGTGCGTTCGGCTTTTTCTCATGCGCCTCGTTTGCCGCTTTGGGCATAAACGGCGATGTTCACGACTTACTCCTGCTCATTGTTGGTGCGGGAACGACGTTGCTATTGAGCTTTACGATTTGGGTGCAACGCGACGCCATCACCAACGATATACTTGCCGCAAGCAAGACCCCCTCCGTAATGCGTCAGCTTGTTGGTAAATTCTGGCCCTTGATGACGTTCATTGCCATCCCGGCATTGTTCATCGGCATACTGATTAACATCTTCTTGGGCGGTTTGCCTCTGTATGGTGCCGCGTTGTTCACGGTATTCACCTTGGTGCTTGTGCCCATTGCCGAGGCGGCCCTGTCCCGCGCAATTGAGAAACTGGAGGGGAGCGAATTTACGGCAGCCACCATCGTTGCGCGCGTATCACGCATCACACTGCTTTTGTTTGTTGCCCTCTTTTTGGCGATTGTCTGGCGGTTCAACATCACAACGACAGTGGACAGCAGTGTCGGATCCCAAATTTTCCAAACGCTTATCCAAATTACCGCAACAATCGCCGTCGCCTATGCAGTATGGCAAATTCTGCGTGTGTTTCTTGATCAAAAGATCGCAGTCGAAGACAAAGCCTTTGCTGAAGAAAACGGAATAACAGACATGGATGACCAAGAAATTGGTTCAGGTATGAGCCGGACACGCACCTTGCTTCCACTCTTGCGCCGTGCTGCGCTAATCGTTTTGTTTACGATTGTCGTTCTGGTTTCACTCTCCGCCATGGGCGTGGACACTGGCCCACTTTTGGCTGGTGCCGGCGTGATTGGGTTGGCGATTGGTTTCGGATCTCAGACCTTGGTAAAAGATGTCGTAAGCGGGTTTTTCTTTTTACTCGAAGACGCCTTTCGCCTTGGCGAATATATCGACATCGGAAAAGCCAAAGGAACGGTTGAAGGAATTTCCGTGAGATCGCTGAAGTTACGCCATCATCGTGGCGCGCTGAATACAGTGCCGTTTGGGTCGATCGATGTGATCGAAAACTTCAGTCGAGATTGGGCAATCATGAAGCTTAAGGTGCGCGTACCTTTTGAAACTGATCTGAACATGGTGCGCAAACTGCTAAAGAAAGTTGGCCACGAATTAGCCGAAGTTGAAGCCATTCGGGATGACTTTCTGCAACCTTTCAAAGCGCAAGGCGCAGTTGAAGTCGATGATTACGGCTTTGTCATTTCTACAAAATTCATGTCAAAGCCCGGCAAGCAATTTGTCATCAGGCGCTATGCGTTCCAGGCAATGCAGGATGCATTTGAAGAAAACGACATCCCATTTGCTCGTCCTCGCGTGCGCGTGGTTATCGACGAAGTGGAAGCCGACGATTTAGACGCAAAAGCTGCTGCTGGTGGGGCGGTCGCAACCATGCCAAAAGTCTAGTTTTTGCACCAAAGGGACCTGCCAAGTGAGACTTGCGCGACCCAAGTGGCATTTGGATCGTTTCGCGAGTTGGGGGCTGATATCTTGCCCTGAAACCGCTTACTCTACGCTTGTTTTGCCGCACGTTAAATGCATACTCAAACCAGCCGGATGTGCTGCGCGCTCCCTTCGGCTCAACCTCTGTGTGGCCAAACTTCAGAAAAAGGACTGCTCAAGGAGGGCACGAAGGCAAATTTCGACTATGGACCCGGCATCGGCTTCGCCGAGTATGGGTTCCATGGGCATTGTCAGGTTGCTCGCTTATGTTTTGCCGTGTAGCGCCGTTTCATGCTGAACCTGTGCGATCTTTCCCGCCTCAAGGGGTTTCGGCTCCCCCGCTCGGTCATTGGATATGCTTTCTGGGCGTACCATCGCTTTGCCCTCAGCCTGCGGGACGTTGAAGATCTTCTGGCGTCTCGCGGGATCACGGTTTCATACGAAATCATCCGGGATTGGGTGGCACGTTTTGGCACTCAGTTTGCCGCGAAGGTTCGACGGGATCGCTCGCGTCCAGCCGACAAATGGCACCTCGACGAAGTCGTCGTTCCGATCAAGGGCTGGAAGCATTGGCTTTGGCGCGCGGTCGACGCTAACGGCGACGTCCTCGATATACTGGTACAGTCACGCCGGAACAAGGCGGCCGCGCTGCGCTTCTTCAGGAAACTGTTCAAAAGATGGGGCCAACCACGCGTGATCATTACGGACAAACTGAGATCGTACGGCACAGCAAAGACAGAACTGGCACCGGGGATCGAGCATCGCCAGCACAAAGTGCTGAATAACCGATCCGAGCCGTCGCACCGGCATACACGGCGGCGGGAAAAAGTTATGGGGCGCTTCAAGTCACCTGGTCAGGCGCAACGGTTCTTGTCAGTTCACGATCAGATCGCCGCACTATTCAGACCTAAGCGCCACCGCCTTTCAGCCCGTTCCTACCGGCACGCCCGAAACGATGCCTTCGATCTCTGGACTGAGTATGTAAACGAGCTGACTGCTTGAAAATCCGCACCCATTCCGATCTTGTGGGTCGACACAACAACCTGACAATGCCGTCCATACAGATGCTCCCAACTGGAAAATTCAACTTCCAGTTACCGATGGTGAAACAAGGATAATCTCAGAAAGATCAGATGCATGGCGGTCAGGTACGCATCCTACTCTAGCGGAAGTGCGACGTCATTGTGTGCGTCGCTTCCACCCTCTGGGATTTTGATCCTGCACTGCTTTATGAAGGGAGAGCAGCCGCGCGCGGAGACTTCCGATTTTGCGTTCGAAAATTTGAGCGAACAGCAAACCTACCAGAATTGAGCCGACAACGAGCAGGCCATCCCGGGCAAGCGTTTCTGCTGGGAAAATTGCATCAATGATGTGCAGCGCAGGATAGTGCGTGACATAGATTGAAAAGCTCGCACCTGCCCACCAACGAATGTGCGGGTGACGTCCCTGGTAGCCTTGCAATAATCTGGCCATACCCATGATATGAAGTGCCGTCACCGCACCGAGCAGTGCGTTCCAAACGAACTCGTTCGAAAAGCCAAGCACCATGCGGTAATCCGTTGGCGCGAAAAACACAGCCGTCAGATCCGCCAGCCTATCAGGCACGCCAGCCCAAAGGCAGTACGCATAAAACATCGGACCGCCCCACGCGAAAACGCGCGCCTTACCAGCGGATAACTTGGCAGGGCCGCCACTTGCCATCCAATTCCACAACCAAACGCCCATAAGCCATGCAGGCATCAATAAAAGCACTCGTGGTCCAACCAGCAGAACCAACACACCCAAGATCGCAATTCTGCGCACACCAGACAGAAAGTATGCCGCTGCAAAAAGCAGGTAGTATCCGGCCTCATAGCTCAGCGACCACAATGGGCCGTTGGTGCCAAGACGCACACGCTCAAAAGCGCCCCACTCGTTAGACATCGAAAGGCCGCGCGTCATCAATTCTGTGAAGTGCAACGGGGTGTAAAAGCTGCTGTAGGCGTCAGGCCCGATGCCGCGCCCGATCTGATCCAAAACAAAGGTCAGCACCAAGGCGGGCACCAAAACCGACAACAATCGTGTCAGGCGGTTGAACGCATAGGTCGACAATTTCGCGTCGCGCCCGGCTGCATATGCGATCACCAAGCCCGAAATCACAAAAAAGACGATGACACCGTCGCTGCCAAGATTGAGTTCACGGATAAAAATGTAATCACCGCGCGTGAAACGTGGGTAGGCAACGTGGCTTAAGACGACGATGATAGTTGCCCAAACACGCAATGTATCCAGCCAGATGGAAAGACCACGGTTCATGGTGTGGTCTCTTCTTTGGACGCGAACTTGGTTTCGGGATCACGCGAGGTGCCCTTGAACAAGGCGCGCCAACTGTCGGCAAACGGGTCCAATAAGGCCGTGCGAAGGTTCGGATAGGGTTGTTCGATACGCTGGCCGTGTGCGTCTCCGAGACCGAAAACAAGTTTTTCGTGGGCGCGCGGAACATAAAGGGTGCCGAACATCAAATCCCAGATGGCGAACACTTCGCCGTAGTTCTTGTTGTGGTGTTTTGGATCGATTGAATGGTGCACGTGGTGTTGCGCAGGTGAGATGAGAACGTGTTCAAAAATAGGGCCATAGCTTAGCCAAACGTGGCTGTGACGCAGGTTTGAACCAAATGCATTGAAGATGAAGTATCCCGCATTCACAGTGCCTATGGCAAGAATTTCGATTTTGCCCATAAGAAGGAAAAGCGTGAGCGCTTGGACCGAACCGACAACAACCGTATATATCAACGAGCGCAGGATCAGGAACACCGGATGGTTTCTGTTGGCCGTCAGGGGCGTCATGATTTCAGCAGAATGATGTAGCGCATGGAACGGCCAAAGAATGGATGTTTCGTGGTGCAAGCGGTGGGCCCAGTACTTGCAGAAATCGAGGGTCAAAATCATGATGACGGTGGCCAGTGCCATCTTGGTGAGTGTCAGGTCGACGGATGCTTTTGAAGCGCCGGTCATGGCCTGGAGGGCGTTCAGCACGGTGATGGTCATCATAGGCGTCAATGTGATCGCAGCAAACAAACCGCTCGCCGAGAGGACGGAATTGAATAGGAAAATCTTGATATCAACGATGTTGGATTTGTGCAGGTACACTTCTTTGGGGAGCAAATATTGTACGAAAGTTTTCGGACGGCCTCGAACAATCCACAACACCGCGACGACGATGACAGTGGCACACAGGTAAAAGAAGGCCAGTCGCGAGTTAAGGCTTGTGAAGCTTGCCATGAGCGTCGAAAAAATTTGAGATAGAAAATCCATGGAAATCCCTATGTGACTTTAACATAGACTGCCCTGTCAATATGGCGGCAAAGAGGCCTCTAGATATTAAAATTTAAGCATTTCGACGTCTTTTTGATCCTGAACGAACGCATTATAAACGTTCAACAACAGGTTTAGTTTTGAAACGGCGCTGTCCGCACAAAGCAAATCTCGTCCGTTTGTCCATCGACCACGGACAACGAAGCAATCGAGATCATTATACAACAGATTGTCACGATCGCCGGTGAATGGGACACGGTCTATGCTCTAGCAGGACTGAACGCAACAGACAAAGCCCTGTTTGGCGGCCGACAATTTCTAAATCCCTACTGCATTGAAGGGCTGGGTCCAGACCTTCAATCGGTAAGCGACCTATTTGGAAAATCGCGAACGCACCTACTGAGCTAAAGGGACGGTATTGCCAAGTTGTTTGAGACTGGGGCTGAGGTTAGAGATATCTGAAATTGAAAGAGTTTCTTTAATCGACAGTTCTCTGCGAAATTTCGATGGTACCCGACCACGGTACGCCTGCATTGACGATGATCAGGTGGTTTTGACTGTTCCAAAATTGACGGTGACAAGCCCGTACTTTGCAAGCCAAAGAACGTGCCCTTGAATTTCGCTGATCGGCGCGCTGCACTGGTCCGATAGCGCTCTGAGAGTCAAAGCACCTTGTTGATGAACCACATTCTGCAGGCTGGTCAGTCTGGCCGAGCTGGCAATCAGGCTTCCATACGCCTGGGCACCTGACAGAATGAGCAAGCGATGGACTTCCTCATTTTTCACTTGAATTGGCGCGCGTATTTCCGTTGTAGGTGAAATCGTTGTGGTTGGATAATGTGCATATGTTTGAAAAGGATCTAATTCAGAAAGCGCATTGCGTGGGTTCGCGTCTTTCCCGTTGGGTGTGATACGCAGTCTGACTTCGGTTTGCTCGGCCCACAGGGATTGGTACTGAGGAATGACCACGCTCCAATCGAACAGCTCAATCGCCCTTTTTCGCCCTGCATTACCCATGTTTTTGCGTAGCGAAGCGTCAGTCGCAAGTTTAACGATGGCATCGGCATATGCGCCGAGATCTATACAAGTCTGTTGGTTGATCGCCATTAAATATTGGGAATATTGATCCTTACCGGATCCATGCCGTTTGGCCAGTTCGGTTCCGTTTTCCGGTGAAGGTGCCATTGTCGGGACGCGAAAGCCTGTTTCGCCATGCGCTACCGTATCTTTAAACCCATTCCAGTCTGAACACACCACAGGTAGCCCGGCCGCCATCGCCTCAACCGGGGCAAGGCCGAACGTCTCTTGGATGTTATCAACGGGCAGCGTGAAAATATCTGCGGCGGCCCAGATATCTGCGCGCAATGTCTCTTCATTGCCGTCAACAAACAGAACATCGACGCTTGGCGCCATGACTGCAGCCATGGTTCTATGTTGTTTTTCGGCAGTTTCATCTTTGAACCAACCGACCATCAGCAACACCAACCTTTGGCGAATGCTGCGTGCTGCGCGCTCCAAGGCTAAAAACATCGGGCCAGGACTCATTTTTTCAAACACTGACAGTCGCCCCATTGTCATCAGCACGATTTGTTCGTCCGACAGATTGAGCCGTTGACGCATAGACCGGCGAGCTTCGGGGGTTGGAGCAAATCGGGATGTTTCAACGCCCAATGGGATAGTCGGCAACAGGGGGCGGGGTACATTGCGCGCATCGAAACGCGCACGAATGTATTCTTCTGCAGCATCAAGGTGGTGTTCGACAACACGTCTTGCCGCAGTGCTGGTGCAGATAATGGCGTCAAATGGCTCAACAGGAGCATACAACAGATTGGCCAGATCAGTTTGAATTGTTTTGGTCGATAAGGTGTGGGTTATACCGCAAAGCGAATAACTGTTGGCCCGACTGCGCCGGGACCAAGCGAAGGTTGCCAGTGAAGGGCCGGGAACAAAAAGCGTGCCTGGATTTGCTAACGCCTCTGGATCATCCTGCAAGTGGCCAACAACGTCTCCGTGCCAATTGTTCTGTGCGCATACGCCTGCGAATTCTTCGATCGCGGATTGTGTGTCCGTGACGCAATGTAAGACATCTGCCTGAACATGCTGAATGTACCCCCTTAGAAAAGACGTACCAGCCGCGCGTCGACCAACCAAAGGCGTTTCCGGCCGCTCTATGATGTCTGGGTGAAAATATATAGCTGCGGTCGAGGTCATCGGTTAAAACTTTGCCTCGCTATCAGTTCAATCAAAGCAATCTGGCGCGAGTTTATCGAAATTATCCGTCTTTTCCAGTAATCATCTGAACTGATTGGTATATTGGGCAGGTTCAGATTGTCGAACAGGGGATGGCCTCATGAAGTCCAACGCCACTGGTCGCAGCTGAAACAACAGTAGAATGAAAGGCGTTCGTGCCCTATCATGCTGAGTGACCCGCATTGTCGGCAGAGATTAATGTGACCAGTAACCAAGGGGCATATTCTGTCCGAGGTGCATCAGCCATGAGCAAACCTGTTTTAATTGAAGGCCGTTATGGGGGCATGATGGTCAACGCGAATGATGTCTATATCGGGCGATCCTTGCTCAAGTATGGAGAGTTTTCACCGGTAGAGGTAAAGTTATATAACTCAATTGTTCAACCGGGACAGACGGTGGTTGAGGCTGGCGCAAATGTAGGGTGTTTTACGTTACAGTTCGCGCATCTGGTTGGTGCGTACGGTAACGTATTCGCTTTTGAGCCGCAAAGGCAAGTCTTTCAGATGCTCTGCGGTAACTTGGCGCTGAACGGTATCACCAACACCCAAGCACGACAGGCTGCACTGGGGTCGGAACCCGGACAGTTAATCGTTCCGGTTGCGAATTTAGATGCGCCGGGAAATTTTGGCGGCGTGTCTGTTGCCGAGGATGGTACAGGCGAAATTGTACCGTCAACACCCATCGATTCATTGGAATTGAATGCATGTCATCTGATCAAGGCAGACGTTGAAGGCATGGAGCGCGAGGTGCTATTGGGCGCACGTGAAACGATAGCCGAATTCCAGCCGCTGCTTTATCTTGAGAATGATCGCCGCGAAAGCTCCCCCGATTTGATCAGGCTGATTCAAGAGTTGGATTATTCCGCCTATTGGCATTTGCCTGCGATGTTCAGCCCCGACAATTACCGCGGTGACACCCAGAATGTGTTCGGCGATATCGTAAGCGTTAATATGCTTTGCCTGCCGCGCGACAGTAAATTTGTACTTAAACAATTCAAAAAGGTCGAAGGCACAAACGACTGGTGGCGCGGCTCTTAGGTATTATTTGACGGCCTGATTGATCCACATTGATGAAAAAAATGTGCATCTGCATGCCGGTTCGGGTATTTCTTGCGCGATTATGGGGCTTTGTCTCGCCATGAGACGGGCGGTCGATTTGAAACGCACACTTTCTGAGGGACACTGATGTATAAAGACGGACCAACGCGAGAACCTGTTAAGGTTGGGTGGCTCTTGGGGACCAACAAGGGTGGTGTGATGTACAAATCCCCGGCGCGCGTGCGTTCGGTCGAAATGAGCCGCACACACGCCAAGTCTGCATCGCGTTGCCCCGCAATAATGAATTTGGAAAGCCGCTATTTTGAGATTGCCTGCCCTTTTGATCTGAGTCTGAAATTCGATCGCACCGAAGAAGGCGTGCCCGCATTGGTCAATCTACTGGGGGACGAAAGCCCGGTGCGGTGGAACCACTTGAGCAAATTACTCAGCCTGATCCCCGAAGCGGAATGGCGTTATCCGGATCGCCCGACACTGCAATTGGCTCTGCCATACATCTTTATCTCCGACGAACCTGTTTACCTATCTCAATTGGCCCCTTTCATGCATTACCGATCCGACGCGTTGCCGGGCACAATATTTGGCGGCCGTTTTCCGGTGCACGTTTGGCCGCGTGCCGTCGTTTGGGCGTTTGAATGGCATGATACATCCCGACCGATAAACCTAAAACGCGGAGAACCTCTTTTTTACGTGCAGTTTGAAACAGAACCGCAGGACCGGGCCGTCCAGATGGTGGAAGCTGAGCGCACAGAAGAGTTGTCGGAATACCTTGAAATGATTGCTGGCGCCGTCAATTTCGTCAATCAAACGTTTTCTCTGTTCAGAGACGCAGAAGAACGCAGGCCGGAACAGCTTCTTTTTCCAAAGCCGCGGCGCAAAAAATAAGACCTGCTTAGCTGTTAGGTGTTTCGATCCGATAGATTTTTGCATCGCCAAACTCAGATCCGACTTGCTGATCCATCTGATTTTTAAGCGCCGCACGTTGGTCATTCAACTGATAAACTGATCGGGCCAGCGAAATAAAATCTTGATCAAACCGTTGCTGCCGCTCTTTCGCACGCAGGTCATCTTCCACCACCCAAAGTTCTGCGTTTATGGCGGCCAGATCTCGATGCAAAGCGTTCAATGAGGCAAGTGCGTTGGCAATTGGTGCGGCCGCCGCATTGAATTCGTCGATTTGTGTCTGGATGGCCTTTTCCAAGGCGACGTTCGGTGCATGCTCAAGTTTAAGCTCGAGGATGGTCAGCCTGTCGACAAATTCGCCAACCGAGATCGGAATTTGGATTTTCATGTCTTGCCACCAGACCTTTCGGCCAGTCGTTCCAACAGCTTACGTTCAACCACTTTGAACACATCGTTCCAATCATTGGCTCGGGATTGCCTGATAAGGGTCATAGACGTATACCAATCCGTTTGATCACCTTCCGTACCATAAAGCCAGAACGGCTCCCAATGTAGAAGGTTCCAAACTTCGATGCCCAGCGACCCTGCGATATGAGCCGTTACCGTGTCCGCGGTGATGATAAGGTCCATTTCCGCGACTGTGGCCGCGCAATCTGCAAGGTCTTGATCAGTGCTGGCGGTATCCAGCACGAATGCTGCGGTACCGTCCTCAAAATAGCTTTCTAGGCGTGGCCCCTTGTACAAAGAAAACAATTGAATGCCTGGGATCTTTGCCAGTGGCAGAAAATTCTGATGTGAAAACGAACGCATCGTATTGCGGTCATTCCCTTCGGACCCAGCCCAAACGCATCCGACGCGCAATTTACTTTGATGCGCGCGGGTGAATTTTTGGGCGCGTCTCTTTGCGGCGTCGGGCAGCGTCAAACGGATTGGCCCCGGAATCCTCTTGTTGCGCAGGAAATAATCCACAGGAATGTCCAAAGCGGTCGTCCAATAATCGTACTCGGCCCCTGGCGACGTTTCAGTGATCACCGCATCAGCCCCTTTCACCCGCTGCATCAGCCGCAATACCGGTGGGCGGCACAGCAGGTGAACAGTCGCGCCAAGGGATTTCAGGTGTGGCAGAAACCGCGTGAAATTGATTGTGTCCCCAAACCCTTGTTCTGGCAAAACCAAAACCCGTTTACCGTCTAGGTTTTGACCCTTCCAACGATTGATTTTGTCGGTTGGCACATCAATCTGATCTGTATCAAATCGCCAAAGGTAATTCAGAAAACCATCAGTGTATCGGCCTTGCGCCAGCAACATCGTTGATTTGTAAAACAAGATTTCCGGATTATCGGGGAACAATTGCAATGCGTGCGCCGCCGCCTTTTCTGCCGCATCCAAGTGCCTGGCAAGCCGCAGCGAACGGATCAACATGATATGCGCTTCAACATTATCTGGTGATGCAGTCACCAATTTCTTGCGCAATGAAATCGCGTTATCATGCTGTCCGATGTCATCCAGAATATTCGCAAAGTTGAGACAGACGGACGGTTTTTCGGGGTCCAGATCAAAGGCTTTTTTTTGCGCTCTAAAGGATTGAAAAATGAGCTTTTGACTTCGAAATAGTATTCCCAGATTAGTCCAAATCTCGACATCTTCTGGCAGTTGCACCAGCGCCTTGTAATAAAGCTGACGCGCTGTTTCTACGTCATCTTTTAGGTGTGATGCGATTGCAGCTTTCTTCGCAGATTCGCCAGAAAGCGTTGATAACTTGTCGTTTGTCATGGTCGCGCGATCCTTAATGGCGCAAGATTTCACCGTTCCGACAACGCTGTCAATCCGATGCCGTCCGTGGTGTCACGTCTTGCGGGGTGGTCGCAAAGAGGCGGGTAAGGCAACTTTCGTTGCAATCGGTGTTTATGAGCATAAGCTATGAATGACGGCTTCAGAAAGTGAACCTATGCCAACAATTATGATTGCGATGCCGACATCTGGTTATGTTCGGACGGAAACCATGGTTGCGCTGATCGGACTGACCCAGGGTTTACGGGAACGCGGAATTGCCTTTGCCATCAAAACGTTTGAGGGGTCTGACATTGTCATGTCTCGAAATGCCCTGATGTCACAATTTTTCACAGACATCACGTTCAGCCATACACTCCTGATCGATGGCGATATGTCGTTTGAACCGACAGTGGTGTTTCGGTTGTTAGAATTTGGCGCTGCGTTCACTTGTGCGGCGTACCCGCAACGCAAACTGTCGTTGGAAAAACTACGTCGGCTGATTGAAAACGACGCGACCGACAGTGACCGTGACCGTGACCGTGAACGGACACCGACACAGGATCTGTTGGCCAAGGCGCTGTCCTACAATGTTCAAAAACGTCTCAATCACGTCGAACCGTGGCAATCTAAATATCATGACGGATTTCGAACAGTTCCAGGGGCCGGAACAGGGCTTATGCTTATTGCGAGAACGGTGCCCGAAACCATGGTTGCGAAGGGCGTTGCGCCAGCGCGTCCGCGACATGACGGGTTGCCGCTTTATGCGGGGGCTAAATTTCACGACTTTTTCAGCCATGTAACCGATCCCAAGGGCAGTCTGATATACGGAGAAGACCAATCCTTCTGTCGCCGTTGGGTCGAAGGATGCAGTGGCGATATCTGGTGCGATGAGACTGCTGTAATCGTCCACCACGGCCATTTTCCGTTCCGTGGAAATTTCAGCTTACACGATAATTAAAGGCATATAACTCGCCCGAAAGGCGCTTTGACTTGCTAAAACGCGCGATTTCAAGCATTATTTGCCTTTATGCTTATCGAATTTTCGTTCGGATATTTTTTTAGGGAGTTTGGCTGTGGCCATTGGAGTTGAATTTAACACTCTGATTTTTGAGCCCGTCTTTCGTGGTGACCATCTTGGCGCGGATCAGTGCAGTGCACTGATAGATAATGATAATTTTGAGGCGTCAGATCCCGTACACGCACACAAATTCCTGTGCGATGTGCGCACAAAGTATCAGCATTCCCTCGCACACCCACTCCGCACTTTAGAAAGGCGGCTCGCATGGCGCTAATTTTTGGAAGTAATAACGCAGACTCGCTCGGCAGTTTGAACACCGACGATACAATATTTGGCCTAGGCGGGAACGATACGCTTGATGGAGCCGGTGGGGCAGATGTCTTATACGGCGGTGACGGCAATGATCAGATTTTCGGAGGCACTGGAACCGACGTACTTTATGGTGGCGATGGCAACGACACACTTGTCAACGAGGCCGGATCGGCCAGCCTTTATGGTGGGGCGGGCAATGACACGCTGCAAGGGTCGGGCAGTGGCGCGGTTGAGCGGTTGGAGGGGGGCGATGGGAACGACACGTTCCGGCTCAGCACGCCGGGCGGCGACTATACAAACGATCTCCATCTGGGCGGCATCGGGTTTGACCGGCAATTGTTTTTGGCAACCACGGACGGTCAGTCC
>JBDVKF010000091.1:0-22211 GCA_039960995.1 Paracoccaceae bacterium
GCGCTTCAAACAGTCATTGTATGACGACCAGTTTGTCGTCTTGTATTTTGTAGGGGACCAACTGCTCATGCACCCCAGCTATCATGCTGGATTCATCAGGTGAATCCTTAACGGGATTTGTGCAACAAAGCCCAGCCAGAGCAGACGTTTATTTGCCAGCATTGATCTTTTCGGCGATACGAACAGTCCAAGGGTCTTGGGCGGGACGAAGGTTCTTTTGTGAGGGTTGCATACTGCATCCGAGTTACGTTTGCTTCTGCGCTTAAGACCAAAAGATGCAGAATGTGTTGACAACCAACACAGCAGATCGACCTTGGGTATTGAAATTTGCATAACTGACGCGTAGATGCGGCTACAACACAGTAAGGAATCCGGTACATGGCCACTACAAATCCGTTGCAATTCATTCAGCAGGTCCGCGCCGAAGTTTCAAAGGTCGTTTGGCCGACGCGACGCGAAGTTTTCCTGACGACTGTCATGGTTTTCATCATGGCTGCGCTAACGGCTGTCTTCTTTGCGCTTGTAGATTGGTTCATTCGGGGCGGTCTTGCAGTTGTTCTGTCAGCCTTCTAAGTCGGCTAGCTCTTGATATCTGGCGACTTGCCCTGTATCCGGCAAGTCGGACCGAAAAGGTGGCGCGCGGCGATTCGAGCTTCGCGCCGCATTACTTTTAGGCACGCGTGCGCAAGATGCGCGAAAACTGGATAAACAGACAGGGCAAGGGGCCTCGATACTCATGGCGAAACGGTGGTATTCGGTAAGTGTGCTGTCGAACTTCGAAAAGAAGATCGCAGAGCAAATCCGCACATCCGTCGAGGAAAAGGGGCTTGAGGATCAGATCGATGAAGTTCTGGTGCCCACGGAAGAAGTGATAGAAGTGCGTCGCGGCAAGAAAGTCACGACGGAACGTCGCTTTATGCCCGGATATGTGCTCGTACACATGGAAATGTCAGACGAAGGCTATCATCTGATCAATTCGATCAACCGTGTAACAGGGTTTCTGGGTCCGCAAGGCCGCCCAATGCCAATGCGCGACGCCGAGGTGAACGGGATCTTGAATCGGGTACAAGAGGGCGAAGAAGCGCCGCGTACTCTTATCCACTTTGAAGTGGGTGAACAGGTCAAGGTCAACGAAGGTCCCTTCGAAGATTTCGACGGTATGGTTGAAGAAGTTGATGACGAAAACCAGCGTCTCAAGGTCATGGTGTCGATCTTTGGTCGCGAAACACCTGTGGAGTTGGAATACACTCAGGTGACCAAGCAGGTATAACTTCTGCGCCTATAGCTTGACGCATATGCTTCGATCAGAAAGCCACGCATTGCGTGGCTTTTTTTATTTGGAGGGCGATTTTGAAGTTGGGGACGTAACTGTGGCGATGCCGGTGATTTCTGATACAGCTTCGTAAATAAACACTTCAAGGGTCAGCGCTAAACGGCTGAAATCGTACCGCTTGGAATAATTGTACTTATCTTCAAGCTGAAAAGGCGCGCTTGCAGTACCTCAACATAGCACCTTTGCGCGTCTGGCAAGGTAGGCTGTTCTATGCTATTGTGTAACCTGTACGGTGATTGGAACTGTATTGAGGATAAATCTAATGCGCGATTACGACCCCCAAAGCCCTTTGATTTTTATACATGTTCCTAAAACCGCAGGAATTGCGGTGCAAACAATTGTAAAAAAATGGTTTTCAAGTAACTATCATGGACATTATTTCGATGACAGAAAAGGAAGAATGCCAAAGCGTTTGTCGCCGAGGGTATTGAACAACAAAACTCGGCCACCTCTAATTTATGGCCATTTCAATAAGTTGCGAAATTTCGGCGTTCAAGATTACTATCCAACGGTTTCGCAATTTGTGGCTATACTTCGAGACCCGTATGAAATGGCTATATCGACGTACTTTTACGTAAGAAAGCAAGGCCCTACTCACTGGCTGTATCAGAGTTGTCAGGTGAGTTTGGAAGATTATGTCAAAAATAAAAAGTCGCGTATGCTGAATCACTTTCCTAGAGAAGTTAATATCTCAAATTTCAGAGAAATCTTAGAGAAGGATTTTATCGAAATTGGAATTACTGAAATGTTACCCGAAAGTCTTGAGAGAATCGCAGGAAAATTGAATCAACAGTTTGATCCGTCCTCGCTTTTGAGAGTCAATGTTACGGAACGGGATACGTCTTTATCAGATTCTCATCGCGATTTGTTCGTTGAGACTCACCCTTTGGAATTTGCCATATATGAATACGCGAGGTCGCGGTTTGTGACGACTACCTGAACGAAAACGGCTCATTTTTAGAGGCAAACCTTCAGTCTGTTCGTGGTCATTGATTGCCCAGCCTGTTCCATACGACTATTCCATCTTGAAACTCTGCTTTGCAAGTGTCTTCGGGGTTTTGAGGGACGGCTGGCCCCCAACGACGGCGCAAACCGCAAAGACGTGTACCTTGTAAAAATTTCAGCGCTTTCTTCCGATCGAGAAAACGGCTGTATGTCGCTGATTTCTTGCTGCCAGTTTGCTCTTTGCCGATCTAAGGCGACCGTTTTTCTCTTTGGTTAGGGGAGTATTGATACTATTCCATTTCCAATAGACACGGATGGCGTGGTCAACTTTTCCAATCGTGGCATCGATCATGACCGTGCTGAAATCGTTGTTCGCCTTGCGGGTATCAGACGCTAATGTCTGTTGCCGCATTAAAGCTTGCCAATTTTGGCGACCCTTTGTATGCGACACCTCTGTCGTCGTTTTGACAGATTCCTTTGTGGGAGGTGTGGATCACGCGTGATCTAGACCGGACCACATCACATAAAGCCTGCGGATCGCGATCCAAGGGCGTTGAACAGGAGATTGGCTCATGGCCAAGAAACTTGCTGGCACCATGAAATTGCAGGTGCCTGCCGGACAAGCAAACCCTTCACCGCCGGTTGGTCCGGCGCTGGGTCAGCGCGGCATTAACATCATGGAATTCTGTAAAGCGTTTAACGCCAAAACACAGGATCTGGAGCCCGGTGCACCGTGCCCAACCGTGATTTCATATTATCAAGACAAATCCTTCTCTATGGATATCAAGACGCCACCTGCGTCCTATTTCCTTAAGAAAGCTGCGAAGGTGAAGTCCGGTGCGAACAACCCTTCCCGCGAAACTGTTGGGTCGGTGACCGCAGCGCAAGTTCGTGAGATTGCAGAGGCCAAAATGAAGGACCTCAACGCAAACGACATCGAAGGCGCAATGCAGATTATTCTGGGCTCGGCCCGCTCCATGGGCATCGAGGTGAAGTAAGATGGCAAAACTTGGAAAACGTAGCCGCGCGGCGCGTGAAGCAGTTGCAGGAAAAGACAATCTGTCAGTCGAAGAGGCTGTCGCATTGGTGAAATCCAACGCATCGGCTAAATTCGATGAAACTGTCGAGATTGCATTGAACTTGGGTGTTGATCCACGTCACGCGGACCAGATGGTTCGTGGCGTGATCGGTCTGCCAAACGGTACAGGCAAAAGCGTTCGCGTTGCCGTATTTGCACGCGGTCCGAAAGCCGAAGAAGCGCAAGCTGCAGGCGCAGACGTTGTTGGCGCAGAAGATTTGATGGAGACGGTTCAAGGTGGAACGATCGACTTTGATCGCTGCATCGCGACTCCGGATATGATGCCGATTGTTGGTCGCCTTGGTAAGGTTCTTGGCCCACGCAACCTGATGCCAAACCCAAAAGTGGGTACGGTGACAATGGACGTTGCAGAAGCGGTGAAGAACGCTAAGGGCGGTGAAGTTCAATTCCGCGCTGAAAAAGCAGGCGTTGTACACGCAGGTGTCGGCAAAGCCTCATTTGACGAAGCCAAGTTGGTTGAAAATGTGCGCGCATTTGTAGGCGCTGTTGCTAAGGCGCGGCCTGCAGGTGCAAAGGGCACTTACATGAAAAAGATCGCGCTAAGCTCAACAATGGGCCCGGGTGTGACCATTGATGTGGACAGTGCTGCTTCAGAATAAGTCTGAAAAGCAAAAAAGCTATCGAGGGGCTGGTCAAATGACCGGCCCTTTTTCTTTGCGGCTGGGTTTGTTTTGTGGCCCAAGCAGAGCGCGTCAGCGTCGCCGAAGAAAACGCGCCTGACATTGATTTTCGAAAGGTAATTTTAGGCTTTCTCACTCACCCTAGCGCCAACTGGGTGCAAGGAGATTGCTATGTTGTTTCACGTTCGCATTATTCGTGCGTTGTTTTTAACTGTTTTGATGTCGTTTGGAGTGATTGGAACACAAGTTTCTGCTTCCGGCCCGGTCATTCTTACGATCAGTGGCCAGATAGATGGGGACGTCGTCGCATTTGATCGCGAAATGCTGGAAGCTCTCGATTGGCGTGAGATCCGTACCTGGACTTCTTTCATTGAAGGAGAGCAGGTCTTCGCTGGACCGACATTAAAATCTGTATTGGCGGCAGTTGGGGCGAAAGGCACAAAAATACGGGCCATTGCGATCAATGATTATGCAGTTGATATCCCTGTGGAACATGCCGAAATGTACGATGTTTTGTTGGCCTTAGATCATAATGGACGGACAATGCGGGTTCGCAATAAAGGGCCAGTCTGGGTGATTTATCCGCAAACAGAAGCTGAAGCCAGTGAGCACAACTTTGACGCCGAGATGATTTGGCAACTCGATCGTATTGCGGTCGAATAATCCGATCGGCGCGTTAAAGTGTTCCAACACACTAGGATTGTCAGGACAAGTATTGCGATAGCCTTGTGTGTGATAATGCTGGGCGCGGCGATATTTCAGAGTCGTTCTTTGCGCGATGCCGAAGAACGTATGGGAACGATTTTCGTTTCTTCGGCATGGAAGTTTAGCGAACTCATTTTTGAAGCCGAGCGAATGCTTGGTGCCATCGCTTTATATCGTGCAGATGCTTTAGATGTGGACGCGCTTCGATTGCAGTTCGACCTGCTCTGGAGCCGCGTCGATATCGTAATGGATGTCAAAATGGTCAACATGGCGGTGGTTGACGAAACTGTCAGAGACTTGCAGGCGGACCTTATTGAGTACGACCCTCATATTTTTGAAAAGACTCCAAAGCCGGACGAGTTGGGTGTTCTTCATCAACGGGTAGACCAATACGTCACAAAGTTGCGGCAAACTTGGATTGCTGAACATTCAACAAGACCCTTCAAGGAAGTAATGCCTGTTGCCGTTGGGATTTTGGCATATTTGATGTTCGAAGTCGTTCAGGTGTCAAAACAGCAAGCGCGGGAACAACTTTTGGCATTGGAAGCGCGTGCCGCGTCACGAGCAAAATCTGCCTTCATCGCAAATGTAAGTCACGAAGTGCGCACACCGTTGAATGGAATTTTGGGTATGGCGCGCATTCTGCGCGACTCACGGCTGGACGACGATCAACGCGATTGTCTCAAAGTTCTGGAAGATTCCGGAGGCGTGCTGCTGGCGACAATCAACGATGTGCTGGATATGTCAAAAGTCGAATCTGGCGAGCTTGTTCTTGAGTTGCGAAATTTCGATGTTGTTTCGATTGTAAAGTCAGCTTGCGCATTGTTCGAAGAAGCTGCCGCCAGCAAAGGGCTGAAGTTGAGCGCACAGGTGACAGACTCCGCGAGCATACCTTCGGTGCGCGGTGACGAACGGCGGTTGCGACAAGTGCTGCACAATCTGATCTCGAATGCGATCAAATTTACCGAAGCCGGAAGTGTCACAATTCGCGTGTCTTATTGTCACCCAAACCCAGAATATGCCGAGAATGGTCTGACAATCGAGGTCGAAGACACTGGTCCGGGAATTCCATTATCTGCGCAACAGAAGATTTTTGAACCGTTTGGGCAAGCAGATGCGGCGATCAATCGAAAACACGGCGGCACAGGTCTTGGGCTCACTATTTCTCGCGACTTCGTGCGGCATATGGGAGGGGATATCACGCTTAAAAGTAAGGTTGGTAAGGGGTCGTGTTTTAAAGTTATGCTCCCATTGCCAGCAGCGCTGGATGCTGGCCCGCAATCCCAGGCTGACTCACTGCCGAAACGACAAACTTCCCTGGCTCATTTTTCCGTATTGGTTGCAGATGACAATTCCACCAATCGTCTAATCTTGAAGAAGTTTTTGAAAGGGTTGGACATAAAGCCCAGTGAGGTATCGGATGGCAGTGATGCGGTTGCTTTTACTTTAAATAATCCTGTTGATCTCATTCTGATGGATGTGCAGATGCCACGCATGGATGGAATTGAAGCGACCCGCCAGATAAAAGCCCGCTGTGCCGAGATTGGGATCAAACCACCCAAGATTTTGGCGGTCACCGCAAACGCATTACCCGAATAGGTTCAGACGTATCACGAAGCTGGGATGTGCGATGTGTTGGTTAAGCCTGTGTCCAAAGATCATCTATTTGAGACGTTGCTTGAGATTTATAGCGACCCGAATGATACATTGGGAGACGGCGGTAGCTGTCAGTCCGCTGCTTAACGATATTGATTTGTATATTTACGCGGCTGAGTCCAAAGGCGATTGGCCGACCTCTGGCGCTGCACCAACATCACACGAAACAGTGCAAACGCATTAAATAGTAGGGTTTCGCATGTGAACCGGCATACTGCCTCTTCACATTTCATCAGAAACGTCCTAGTCCCGCGGTGTCGGGCGCTTTCGTTGATTCGGAAGCGCTTTGGCGTTTCGTCCGAGACGGTGGGTGATTGCGTTCGCATTCATAATTCCTGCCTGAGACGGGAAGAGACATTCCAGCTGGAAACTGTGTTTTCAAGCTTGGGCTGCGACGACCCGTAAGGACACGATGCGTTCAGGCAATTTCTGAACGTGAATGTGAGCTGGAGGGGGATCGCCCCTCCATATACTGGAGTAACACTGTGGATAGAGCCCAGAAAGAGAAAGTGGTCGAGGAACTCGGCCAAATCTTTGAAAGCTCTGGCGTCGTCGTGGTTTCCCACTACGCCGGTCTGACAGTTGCCGACATGCAGGATCTTCGTGCGAAAGCACGTGAAGCGGATGCTGCTGTACGGGTCGCCAAGAACAGGCTCGCCAGAATTGCCCTAGAGGGGAAGCCTTGTGCTTCTATTAGTGAATACCTCTCGGGCATGACCGTTATCACCTATTCCGAGGACCCTGTCGCAGCAGCGAAAGTGGCCGAGGACTTTGCCAAGACGAACGAACAGTTCGAAATTATTGGCGGAGCTATGGGTGAAAACGCTTTGGACCGTGCCGGTGTAACGGCCGTGTCGAAAATGCCTTCGCGTGACGAGCTTATTGCTTCGATCGTTGGCTGTATCGGCGCACCTGCATCGAACATTGCCGGAGCTATTGGCGCACCTGCATCGAACATCGCCTCAATCCTTTCGACTATCGAGGAGAAGGCGGCCTAAGGCTTGTCAGAACGGCGCTGAGGTGATCTTGGCGCGTTAGAATACACATATTAGCAAACGGAAAGAGCTGGACATGGCTGATCTGAAAGCACTTGCAGAGCAAATCGTGGGTCTCACGCTGCTCGAAGCACAAGAACTGAAAACGATCCTTAAAGACGAATATGGCATTGAGCCAGCAGCTGGCGGAGCTGTCATGATGGCAGGTCCCGCTGACGGCGGCGGCGATGCTGCTGAAGAAAAGACGGAATTCGACGTTGTCCTGAAAAACGCAGGCGCATCGAAAATCAACGTCATCAAAGAAGTCCGTGGCATCACGGGTCTGGGCCTCAAAGAAGCCAAAGACCTTGTCGAAGCTGGTGGCAAGATCAAAGAAGGCGTCGACAAAGCCGAAGCCGAAGAGATCAAAGGCAAGCTGGAAGCAGCTGGCGCAGAAGTCGAAGTGGCTTAAGTCTTATCCCTTTTGGGATGTTGAGGCGCTCCGGAAACGGAGCGCCTTTTTTGTTGGAGTAAATTCCTTGCGTTGTATTGAGGCGAGGCAAGTGTGAGCGGCTTAGTCTTTTGGTGCCCATGAGGCCTGACTCCCGAGGCCGAAGGCATATATCCAATCGTAGCAGTTCAGGTTATGCCGCATGACACGAAAATGGGCCGCTTAGGTTTGTGCAAATTTTTAGGCGCTCATGGTTGCGCTTTTTTAAGGTCTGACATAATTAGCAATCTCTTCCGGGTGCGAGCGATTCGCGCGCGGGATTTCGTGTTGAGATGCCAGGAGCAGGTCCTAAAATCGAAAAATGATCGCCTTTCGTAGAGAGCTGCCATAGTTAACCCAATAAAATGAGGGGTTTAACGGTCTTGGCAGTTCCCTTGGAGAGACGAGGTCGGGCGCGCATCTTGGGCAGGTGTGCAGGGATTGACCCGCTTTCTGGTCTTTGATGGTTCGCAGCGGCTCGCCCCGCCCGCATGTGGACAGACAAAGATGGAGTGCGAAAACCGCATGGCACGATCGTACCTTGGACAAAAGCGTTTGCGCAAGTATTACGGCAAAATCCGCGAAGTTTTGGATATGCCGAACCTCATTGAGGTGCAAAAATCCAGTTACGACCTTTTCTTGAATTCTGGCGAAGCGCCAGAACCAACAGAGGGCGAAGGAATCAACGGAGTTTTCCAGTCGGTTTTTCCGATTAAGGATTTCAACGAGACTGCAATACTTGAATATGTAAAGTACGAGCTAGAAGCTCCGAAATATGACGTTGAAGAATGTCAGCAGCGCGACATGACCTATGCAGCCCCGCTGAAGGTGACGCTGCGTTTGATTGTGTTTGATATCGACGAAGATACAGGCGCTAAGTCCGTCAAGGACATCAAAGAGCAAGACGTATTCATGGGTGACATGCCCTTGATGACCCCGAACGGGACGTTCGTTGTGAACGGGACAGAGCGTGTTATCGTTTCCCAGATGCACCGTTCGCCGGGCGTGTTCTTTGACCACGACAAAGGCAAAACGCATTCCTCCGGGAAATTGTTGTTTGCATGCCGTATCATTCCATATCGCGGTTCTTGGTTGGACTTTGAGTTCGACGCAAAAGACATCGTGTTCTCGCGGATTGACCGTCGCCGGAAGCTGCCTGTGACAACGCTTTTGTATGCGCTTGGGTTAGACCAAGAAGGCATCATGGACGCGTATTACAACACCGTGTCCTTCAAGATCGAAGGTAAGAACAAAGGTTGGGTCACGCCGTTCTTCCCAGAACGTGCACGCGGTACGCGCCCGACATATGATCTTGTTGATGCGAAAACGGGCACTGTGATTGCCGAAGCGGGCAAGAAAGTTACACCACGCGCTGTCAAAAAGTTGATCGACGAAGCGGAAGTAACCGATTTGCTTGTTCCGTTCGAACACATCGTAGGTAAATTTGTCGCCAAGGACATTATCAACGAAGAAACGGGTGCAATCTATGTCGAAGCTGGCGACGAGTTGACGCTGGAATACGACAAAGACGGCACATTGATCGGTGGATCCGTCACAGACCTGCTTGAAGCAGGCGTGAAAGATATTCCGGTCCTCGACATCGATAACATCAATGTCGGCGCTTATATCCGCAACACGATGGCGCAGGATAAAAACATCAACCGCGAATCCGCGTTGATGGACATTTACCGTGTCATGCGTCCGGGCGAACCGCCCACCGTTGATGCAGCGTCTGCGTTGTTTGACACGTTGTTCTTTGACAGCGAACGCTATGATCTTTCGGCCGTTGGTCGTGTGAAAATGAACATGCGTTTGGCCCTTGATGCAGAAGACACCATGCGCACCTTGCGCAAGGACGACATCATCGCTTGTATCAAAGCGCTGGTTGAACTGCGCGATGGCAAAGGCGATGTGGATGATATCGACCACTTGGGCAACCGTCGTGTGCGGTCCGTTGGTGAGTTGATGGAAAACCAGTACCGCGTTGGTTTGTTGCGCATGGAGCGCGCGATCAAAGAGCGGATGTCATCGGTCGAAATCGACACTGTGATGCCGCAAGACTTGATCAATGCAAAACCTGCGGCCGCTGCTGTTCGTGAATTCTTTGGTTCAAGCCAGCTGTCACAGTTCATGGACCAAACCAACCCATTGTCAGAAGTCACGCACAAGCGTCGTCTGTCCGCGCTTGGGCCTGGCGGTCTCACACGTGAACGCGCCGGCTTTGAGGTGCGCGATGTGCACCCGACCCACTATGGTCGGATGTGTCCCATTGAGACACCAGAAGGCCCGAATATTGGTCTGATCAACTCGCTGGCGACCTTCGCCCGTGTGAACAAGTATGGTTTCATCGAAACACCGTATCGCCGTGTTGAAGGCGGGCAGGTGTCTGACGATGTGGTGTACATGTCCGCAACGGAAGAAATGCGTCACACTGTTGCTCAGGCAAACGCGAACCTCGACGGTTCGGGTAAGTTCGTCAACGATCTGGTTTCGACACGTCAGGCCGGTGATTATACGCTTGCTCCGAATGAAAACGTTGATCTGATCGACGTTTCACCAAAACAGTTGGTGTCTGTTGCGGCGTCGCTGATCCCCTTCCTTGAAAACGACGATGCGAACCGGGCTCTGATGGGGTCGAACATGCAACGTCAGGCTGTTCCGCTTTTGCGTGCTGAAGCGCCTTTGGTCGGAACTGGCATCGAGGAAAAAGTGGCGATCGACTCTGGCGCTGCGATCCAAACGTATCGCGCTGGTATCATCGACCAAGTGGATGCGCAGCGGATTGTTATCCGGGCGACCGAAGACCTCGAGCTGGGCGACGCGGGCGTTGACATTTATCGCATGCGTAAGTTCCAACGGTCCAACCAAAACACATGTATCAACCAGCGTCCGCTGGTGCGGGTGGGTCAAACCGTCAGCAAAGGTGAGATCATCGCGGATGGTCCATCTACTGATCTGGGTGAACTGGCTTTGGGTAAAAACGTGGTCGTCGCGTTTATGCCTTGGAATGGCTACAACTACGAAGACTCGATCCTGATTTCTGAGCGTATTGCGCGTGATGACGTCTTCACTTCGATCCATATCGAGGAATTTGAAGTCGCTGCACGTGACACGAAGCTTGGGCCAGAAGAAATCACACGCGACATTCCAAACGTTGGTGAAGAAGCGCTGCGCAACCTCGACGAGGCGGGCATCGTTTACATCGGCGCGGATGTGGAACCGGGTGACATTCTGGTCGGTAAGATCACGCCAAAAGGCGAAAGCCCGATGACACCAGAAGAAAAACTTCTGCGTGCAATCTTTGGTGAAAAAGCATCGGATGTGCGTGACACATCAATGCGGGTCAAGCCGGGTGATTACGGAACGGTCGTCGAAGTGCGTGTGTTCAACCGCCACGGAATCGAAAAAGACGAACGTGCGTTGCAGATCGAACGCGAAGAAGTCGAACGTTTGGCCCGTGACCGGGACGACGAATTGGCGATCCTTGACCGCAACATCTATGCGCGTCTCAAGACGTTGATCATGGGTAAAGTCGCGGTCAAAGGCCCCAAAGGTGTTCGTCCGAACGCTGTGATCGACGAAGATTTGTTGCAAATGCTGACACGTGGTCAGTGGTGGCAGCTGGCGTTGGCCGAAGAATCTGACGCACAGATCGTCGAAGCCCTGAACGAGCAATACGAAGTGCAGAAACGCGCTTTGGATGCTCGGTTTGAGGACAAGGTCGAAAAAGTCCGCCGGGGTGATGATTTGCCACCGGGCGTTATGAAAATGGTCAAAGTGTTTGTCGCGGTGAAGCGTAAGCTGCAGCCGGGTGACAAAATGGCCGGTCGTCACGGGAACAAAGGGGTTATCTCCAAAGTTGTTCCAATGGAGGACATGCCGTTCCTTGAAGACGGGACACCTGTTGATTTCTGTCTGAACCCGCTGGGTGTGCCATCACGTATGAACGTTGGTCAGATCCTTGAAACACACATGGGTTGGGCCGCACGCGGTCTGGGCCTGAATGTGGACGAGGCGTTGCAAGAATATCGTCGTTCGGGTGATCTCACACCTGTTCGCGAAGCCATGCGTCTGGCCTATGGCGAGGATGTCTATGAAGAAGGCATCACCGGCATGGACGAAGAAACGCTGGTTGAAGCGGCTGGTAACGTGTCACGCGGTGTTCCAATCGCAACGCCTGTTTTTGACGGCGCGAAAGAAGCGGATGTGAACAATGCGCTGGAACGCGCAGGGTTTGACACTTCGGGTCAGTCGATCTTGTTCGACGGACGCTCGGGCGAACAATTCAGCCGCCCTGTGACTGTCGGGATCAAATACCTGCTGAAACTGCACCACCTTGTGGACGACAAAATCCACGCGCGCTCAACTGGTCCATACTCGCTGGTCACCCAGCAGCCATTGGGCGGTAAAGCGCAGTTCGGTGGTCAGCGTTTTGGGGAAATGGAAGTCTGGGCTTTGGAAGCTTATGGCGCTGCATATACCCTGCAGGAAATGTTGACCGTGAAATCGGATGACGTTGCTGGACGGACGAAAGTCTATGAAAGCATCGTCAAAGGCGAAGACAACTTTGAGGCCGGCGTACCGGAATCATTCAACGTTCTCGTCAAAGAAGTCCGTGGCCTTGGTCTGAACATGGAACTCCTGGATGCGGAGGAAGATGAGTGAGGCTTTTGGCCTCGTTAATTCCTTTGGTCGCCACTTCAGTGGCGGCCTGCACCCCTGAACCAGAACAGTCAGAGCAACAAGAATTGACCTACGAAATTCAGCCATTGGATGCGAACTGGAAACCGTTTGCAAGCTTATCAGCGACACATCAAGCGATACCTAATGGTCATGGCATCGGATCAAGAGCGCGAATGGCAGCTGTAGACAGCGTCCATGCCTTTTGTGGTACCGCAAGCGCTATTGAGTCCGGCACTGTGGAACTGGAGATCGTTGGCAAAGAAGAGGCCAGTGGCCCGAATTTCTTTAGCTCGACTCCAATCTTTGCCTTCCATTGCCCGAAAACGGGAGAGGAAACGATATGAACCAAGAACTGACCAACAATCCGTTCAACCCGCTCACTCCGCAGAAGGTTTTTGACGAGATCAAAGTCTCGCTTGCATCGCCTGAACGGATTCTGTCGTGGTCTTTCGGTGAGATTAAAAAGCCCGAAACCATCAACTATCGGACGTTCAAGCCTGAACGCGACGGTCTGTTCTGCGCGCGTATCTTTGGCCCGATCAAAGATTACGAATGTCTGTGCGGTAAATATAAACGCATGAAATATCGCGGCGTTGTCTGCGAGAAATGCGGTGTGGAAGTCACGCTGCAAAAAGTGCGTCGCGAACGTATGGGCCACATCGAGCTGGCGGCCCCAGTTGCGCATATCTGGTTCCTGAAATCACTGCCGTCCCGCATCGGTCTGATGCTGGACATGACTTTGCGTGATCTGGAACGTGTTCTGTATTTCGAAAACTATGTAGTTATTGAACCCGGTCTGACAGACCTGACCTATGGTCAGATGTTGTCGGAAGAAGAATACATGGACGCGCAGGATGCGTTTGGCATGGACGCCTTTACGGCGAATATCGGTGCCGAAGCGATCCGCGAAATGCTCGCGCAAATCGATCTTGACGGCGAGGCCGAGCGCCTGCGTGAAGAGCTGAAAGTCGCCACAGGTGAGTTGAAGCCCAAAAAGATCATCAAACGTTTGAAGGTTGTCGAAAGCTTCCTTGAGTCGGGCAACCGTCCGGAATGGATGGTGATGACAGTTATTCCGGTGATCCCACCAGAATTGCGTCCGCTTGTGCCGTTGGATGGTGGACGTTTCGCGACGTCTGACCTGAACGATCTCTATCGTCGGGTGATCAACCGGAACAACCGTTTGAAGCGTCTGATCGAGCTGCGCGCACCTGACATCATCGTGCGGAACGAAAAACGGATGCTGCAGGAATCTGTGGATGCGTTGTTTGACAATGGTCGTCGTGGCCGCGTCATCACGGGTGCCAACAAGCGCCCGTTGAAATCGCTGTCAGACATGCTGAAGGGTAAGCAAGGTCGTTTCCGTCAGAACCTTTTGGGGAAACGCGTCGACTTCTCTGGCCGTTCGGTCATTGTGACGGGTCCGGAATTGAAACTGCATCAGTGTGGTCTTCCCAAGAAGATGGCGTTGGAACTGTTCAAACCGTTCATCTATTCGCGGCTCGAGGCCAAAGGGCTGTCTTCGACGGTGAAACAGGCCAAAAAGCTGGTCGAAAAAGAACGCCCCGAAGTTTGGGACATTCTGGATGAAGTCATCCGCGAACACCCCGTTCTGCTGAACCGTGCACCTACATTGCACCGTTTGGGGATTCAGGCGTTTGAACCTGTTCTGATCGAAGGTAAGGCGATTCAGCTGCACCCACTGGTCTGTTCAGCCTTTAACGCTGACTTTGACGGTGACCAAATGGCCGTGCACGTTCCGCTGAGTCTTGAGGCACAGTTGGAAGCGCGCGTCCTGATGATGTCGACGAACAACGTTCTGTCGCCAGCGAATGGTGCACCAATCATCGTTCCGTCGCAGGATATGATCTTGGGTCTTTATTACGTCACGCTTGAGCGTGAAGGAATGAAGGGCGAGGGCATGAAGTTCGCTTCGGTTGAAGAAGTTCAACATGCTTTGGATGCGGGTGAAGTGAACCTGCACACAAAGATCACAGCACGTGTGCCGCAGATCGACGAGCATGGCGAAGAAGTCATGACGCGCTTTGAGACCACACCGGGTCGCGTCAAATTGGGCGCTTTGTTGCCAACCAATGCCAAAGCGCCGTTCGAACTGGTAAACCGGTTATTGCGGAAGAAGGACGTTCAGAACGTCATCGATACTGTCTATCGCTATTGCGGTCAGAAAGAATCGGTCATCTTCTGTGACCAGATCATGTCCATGGGCTTCAAAGAAGCGTTCAAGGCAGGCATTTCGTTCGGTAAAGACGATATGTTGATCCCTGATGACAAGTGGACAATCGTCGACGAAACACGTGGCCAAGTTAAAGACTTTGAACAGCAGTATATGGATGGCCTGATCACTCAGGGTGAAAAATACAACAAAGTTGTGGATGCTTGGTCCAAGTGTAACGACAAGGTCACCGAAGCGATGATGGGGTCGATTTCGACCACGCAACGTGAAGACGATGGATCCGAGCGCGAGCCAAACAGTGTTTACATGATGGCGCACTCTGGTGCGCGTGGTTCGGTCACGCAGATGAAACAGCTGGGCGGTATGCGCGGCCTGATGGCCAAACCAAACGGCGACATCATCGAAACGCCGATCATCTCGAACTTTAAAGAAGGTCTGACCGTTCTCGAGTACTTTAACTCGACACACGGTGCGCGTAAGGGGCTGTCAGATACGGCTTTGAAAACAGCGAACTCGGGTTACTTGACCCGTCGCTTGGTGGATGTTGCGCAGGATTGCATCGTGCGGATGGTGGATTGCGGCACAGAAGCCGCGATCACGGCAGAAGCCGCTGTGAACGATGGTGAAGTGGTTGCATCGCTTGGCGAACGTATCCTTGGTCGTGTGACGGCAGATGATGTTATGCGTCCGGGCACTGATGAAGTCGTGGCCGCAGCTGGTACGTTGATTGACGAACGGATGGCGGATGCAATCGAAGAAGCTGGCGTTTTGTCCATGCGGATTCGAAGCCCACTGACCTGTGAGGCCGAAGAGGGCGTCTGTTCCATGTGTTACGGTCGTGATCTTGCACGCGGTACAATGGTCAACTCGGGCGAAGCGGTGGGTATCATCGCGGCTCAGTCGATTGGTGAACCGGGTACTCAGCTGACGATGCGTACGTTCCACATTGGCGGCGTTGCACAAGGTGGCCAGCAGTCATTCCAAGAATCCAGCCAAGAAGGTAAGATCGTATTTGAGAACTCGAATACAATTACCAATACGGTTGGCGAAGTGTTGGTCATTGGTCGGAACATGAAGTTGACCATCCAAGATGACGAGGGTGGAGAACGCGCTAGCCACAAGCTGGGTTACGGTTCTAAGTTGTTTGTCAAAGATGGTCAGGCGATTGGACTGGGCGACAAACTCTTTGAATGGGATCCGTACACATTGCCGATCATCGCTGAAAAGAAAGGTCAGGCTAAATTTGTCGACCTTGTCAGCGGTATTGCGGTACGTGACGAAACCGATGACGCGACAGGAATGACACAGAAGATCGTGATTGACTGGCGCGCCGCTCCGAAAGGGAACGAGCTTAAGCCAGAAATCATCTTGGTTGATGGCGAAGAGCCTGTGCGCAATGAAGCGGGCAACCCAATCACCTATCCAATGTCAGTTGACGCTATTTTGTCGGTTGAAGAAGGGTCGCAGGTTGATGCGGGTGATGTTGTTGCACGTATTCCTCGGGAAGGTGCAAAAACAAAAGACATCACCGGTGGTCTGCCACGTGTTGCCGAACTCTTTGAAGCGCGTCGTCCAAAAGATCACGCGATCATCGCGGAAATCGATGGTTATGTGCGCTTTGGCAAAGACTACAAAAACAAGCGTCGTATCGCGATCGAACCTGCTGATGAAAGCATGGAAAAGGTCGAATACATGGTGCCAAAGGGGAAACACATCCCTGTGGTCGAAGGCGACTTTGTCCAAAAGGGCGACTACATCATGGACGGCAACCCTGCGCCGCATGACATCCTATCCATTATGGGTGTCGAGGCGTTGGCTGACTATATGATCGACGAAGTCCAAGATGTTTATCGTCTGCAAGGCGTTAAGATCAACGACAAGCACATCGAAGTTATCGTGCGTCAAATGTTGCAGAAGTGGGAGATCCTAGACTCGGGTGAGACGACGTTGCTCAAAGGCGAGCACGTTGAAAAACAAGAGCTGGATCAAGCCAACGAAAAAGCACTTGCAAAAGGTGGACGCCCTGCATCTGGCGAACCAATCCTCTTGGGTATTACGAAAGCGTCTTTGCAGACACGTTCGTTTATCTCTGCGGCTTCGTTCCAAGAAACGACACGTGTTCTGACCGAAGCTTCGGTCCAAGGCAAAAAAGACAAACTTGTCGGCTTGAAAGAGAATGTGATCGTGGGTCGTCTTATCCCAGCGGGTACAGGGGGCGCGACACAGCGCGTTCGCCGTATCGCAACGGAACGCGACAACGTTGTCATTGAAGCCCGTCAGGAAGAAGCACAAGCAGCTGCAGCGCTGGCTGCGCCGACACCCGGCGACGACTTTGTGGGCGGCGGTGCCTTTGACACGGTCATCGACACAAGTGAGGAAAGCCGGGATTAAAACCGGACGTTCTGAACAGATAGAAAGCCCCCGCCTTGTGCGGGGGTTTTTTGTTGGGGATGGCGAAAGAGCTTTCGTTAACTTCATCGACAGGTAAAGATCGCTGAGGGCTATTGGGGCTATCTATGTCGAATAACGTATTCGGTGCATTGTTGATGATGGCGTCTATGGCCTCGTTCACCTTCAATGACACGTTCATCAAAATGACCGATGGGGCAGTGCCGCTTTGGCAATTGCTGTTCTTGCGCGGTGTGATAACGACGATGCTGATCCTCGGACTTGGATACGTACTGCGTAACATTCACTTTCAAATTTCGGCTCGGGATTGGCGTTTGATCGGGATGCGTTGCGTATCTGAAATTGCGGCGGCGTATTTCTTTCTGTCCGCCTTGCTTCAGATGCCGTTGGCCAATGCGATCGCCATCCTTCAAGTTCTTCCGTTGGCGGTCAGCTTGGCCGCAGCCCTTTTCCTTGGTGAAAGCCTTGGATGGAAACGCATGACCGCCATTTTGATTGGGTTTTGCGGGATGTTGTTGATTGTGCGACCGGGGCCAGATGGATTTAGCATATGGTCAATTTACGCTTTGCTGGCGGTTCTTTGTGTCACATGCCGAGACTTGGTCACGAGACAGCTGAGCCCGGGTGTCCCATCACTAACAGTCACGCTTGTTGCGGCCATTTCCGTCACGATCTTTGCTGGCGTTGCGTCCGTGCCTCAAGGATGGTCCGAATTGACGCCCAATCTGTGGGCCCTGATCGTGGGATCTTCGATCTTTATTCTGGGCGGTTACTTTTTCAGTGTTCAGGTGATGCGCCAAGGCGATATCTCTTTTATCGCTCCATTCCGGTATACGTCGCTGATTTTTGCATTGGCGTTGGGATGGTTGATTTTTGGCGATTGGCCTGACGGTTTAACTATGATCGGGGCAAGCATTATCGTGACCACGGGATTGTTCACGCTGTACAGAGAACGTGCGGTGGTGCGGTGATACATTTGGGGGCAGATTGACACGGCAAAACGCCGAATTTGTCCGACTGATTAAATCCCAAAACAGGTAGGTCTGCATTGAAAAATCGCCCCGCTAATCGAAGCGGAAAAAAAACGCTCGGGATCAATGAATTGCGTCATGGACCCAAAGCCATGACACACAGAGAAGCTCAACAGCTTATCAGGGCATGAGGGGCTGTTGACAGGGGCTGCGACTCCCCCTATACGCCGCACATCTCGGAGCGAGGGGACGACCCTTGCAAGCCGAATTCAAAACTGAAGTGGTCACGATCCGGGTGTTCAGCACTCCGATCCTCTGGGAACCCGCCGCGTCGTCCGAATAATCTGGGCGAATGCGGTTTTTGCGCTGTTGTGGACGCACAGTGGCGCGCAATTAGATAGCCGCGGGGCGACCCGCAAACACATGTGTTGAGAAGCGGGGAAAAACGCCCAATGCCAACGATCCAACAGCTGATCCGGAAGCCCCGGCAGCCAAAAGTAAAACGTTCGAAGTCGATGCACTTGGAACAGTGCCCGCAGAAACGCGGTGTCTGTACTCGTGTCTATACTACGACGCCTAAAAAGCCGAACTCGGCCATGCGTAAGGTTGCCAAAGTGCGCCTCACAAATGGTTTCGAAGTGATCAGCTATATCCCAGGTGAAAGCCACAACCTTCAGGAGCACTCTGTGGTTCTGATCCGTGGCGGTCGTGTAAAAGACCTTCCCGGCGTGCGCTATCACATCCTGCGCGGTGTACTCGATACTCAAGGCGTCAAGGACCGGAAGCAACGCCGTTCGAAATACGGCGCGAAGCGTCCGAAGTAAGGAGAGACACATATGTCCCGTCGTCACGCTGCTGAAAAACGCGAAGTCTTGCCCGACGCCAAATATGGCGACAAGGTTCTGACTAAGTTCATGAACAACCTAATGCTTGATGGTAAAAAATCCGTCGCAGAGCGTATCGTTTACGGTGCTCTGGATCGGGTCGAAGACAAAATCAAGCGCGCACCTGTCGAAGTGTTCCACGAAGCGCTCGATAACATTAAGCCGGCACTCGAAGTTCGTTCGCGCCGGGTTGGTGGTGCAACGTATCAAGTTCCAGTGGAAGTTCGTCCTGAACGCCGCGAAGCATTGGCCATCCGTTGGTTGATCACCGCGTCGCGTTCGCGCAACGAAAACACAATGGAAGAGCGCCTTGCAGCCGAGCTTATGGACGCAGTCCAGTCGCGCGGTTCGGCCGTCAAAAAGCGTGAAGACACGCATAAGATGGCTGACGCAAACAAAGCCTTTTCACATTACCGCTGGTAAATTTCCTTCGCTTTCTCCCTTAGAGGCTGATCAAAATGGCACGCGAATATCCTCTCGATCGCTACCGGAACTTCGGAATTATGGCGCATATCGATGCAGGCAAAACAACCTGCTCAGAGCGGATCCTGTATTACACAGGTAAATCCCACAACATTGGTGAGGTGCACGATGGCGCCGCAACAATGGACTGGATGGAGCAGGAACAGGAACGTGGTATCACGATCACGTCTGCTGCGACAACAACGTTCTGGGAGCGCACAGAAGACGGCGTTAATGCAGAAACTGAAAAGCACCGCTTGAACATCATCGACACACCTGGACACGTTGACTTCACAATTGAAGTTGAACGGTCATTGGCTGTTCTTGACGGTGCAGTTTGTGTGCTTGACGGAAACGCTGGTGTTGAGCCGCAGACAGAAACGGTTTGGCGTCAGGCCGATCGTTATAAGGTTCCACGCATCGTGTTCGTCAACAAGATGGACAAGATCGGCGCGGACTTCTTCAACTGCGTTCACCAGATCGAAGACCGAACCGGTGCAACCGCTGTTCCAGTGGGCGTGCCAATTGGTGCGGAAACCGAGCTGGAAGGCCTTGTTGACCTCGTGACCATGCAAGAATGGGTCTATATCGGGGAAGATCTTGGTGCGACTTGGGAAAAGCGCGACATTCGCCCTGAACTTCAGGATATGGCGAATGAGTGGCGTGGCAAGATGATCGAAGCTGCCGTCGAAATGGACGACGACGCGATGATGGAATACCTAGAAGGCAACGAGCCTGACGTTCCAACATTGCGTGCGTTGCTTCGCAAAGGCACTTTGGAAATGAAGTTCGTGCCCGTTCTTGGTGGCTCGGCGTTCAAAAACAAAGGCGTCCAGCCTCTATTGAATGCTGTCATCGACTATTTGCCCAGCCCGCTGGATGTTGTCGATTACATGGGCTTTAAGCCAGGTGACGAAACAGAGACGCGTGACATCGCGCGCCGCGCTGATGATGGCATGGCGTTTTCGGGCCTTGCGTTCAAAATCATGAACGACCCATACATGGGGACTTTGACGTTCACACGTATCTACTCTGGCACGCTCGCCAAAGGTGACACGCTGATGAACACGACCAAGGGTCGTAAGGAACGCATTGGCCGTATGGTTATGATGCATTCCAACAAGCAGGATGAAATCACAGAAGCTTTTGCAGGCGACATCATCGCGTTGGCGGGTCTTAAAGACACAACAACTGGTGACACGTTGTCTGACGATAAAGAGCAAGTGGTTCTGGAAACGATGACGTTCCCGGATCCAGTGATCGAAATTGCCGTCGAGCCAAAGACAAAAGTTGACCAAGAGAAAATGTCTCAGGGTCTGCAACGTCTTGCCGCTGAAGATCCGTCTTTCCGCGTCGAAACTGACATGGAATCGGGCCAGACAATCATGAAAGGCATGGGCGAGCTTCACCTCGACATTCTGATTGACCGTCTGAAGCGTGAGTTCAAAGTCGAAGCCAACATTGGTGCACCTCAGGTGGCGTACCGTGAAACCATCGGCCACGAAGTTGAACATACCTACACCCACAAGAAACAATCGGGTGGTTCAGGTCAGTTTGGCGAAGTGAAGATGATCATTTCTCCGACAGAGCCGGGCGAAGGATATTCTTTCGAGTCGCGTGTTGTTGGTGGCTCGGTGCCAAAGGAATACATTCCGGGCGTCGAAAAAGGGATCAATTCGGTTATGGACAGTGGTCCATTGGCGGGCTTCCCTGTGATCGATTTCAAAGTGGCGCTGATCGACGGCAAATACCACGACGTGGACAGCTCGGTTCTGGCATTCGAAATCGCTGCACGGATGTGTATGCGTGAAGGAATGCGTAAAGCTGGTGCGAAGTTGCTTGAACCGATTATGAAGGTCGAAGTTGTGACACCGGACGAATACACCGGTGGTATCATCGGCGATTTGACATCACGGCGCGGGCAAGTTCAGGGGCAGGATGCACGCGGCAACGCGATTGCGATTGATGCTTTTGTTCCACTTGCGAACATGTTCGGCTACATCAACACGTTGCGTTCGATGTCGTCTGGGCGTGCAAACTTTACGATGCAATTTGACCACTACGATCCGGTTCCCCAGAACATCTCGGACGAAATTCAGGCAAAGTACGCGTAAATGTTTAGCCGTCGCACATTCCTTACTTTGGCTGCCGGGGTTTTCTTGGCAGCCTGCTCTCAGGCGCCTTTGTTGGCTCCTGACGCAGCACAGGATGTGCGTATCCGGACTGTTTCTGTAGATGTGTCGGGTTTTGAAGGGATTACGGGTCGTGAATTTGATGTGACACCCGAACAACTTCAGGCAGACATCACTGCAGCATTGCGCAGGCAATTTGCGCCAACAAATGCAGGCAATGCGGATGTTGCTGTGTCAGTTTCATCGGTGCGGTTGGTTTCGCCTGGGGCAGCTTTTGCTTTTGGCGGAACAAGCCGGATTGCCGGTGTTGTACAGATCACCAATACGGAGTCGGGCGAATTTATTCTTCCGGCGACCGAAGTGGTTGGCTTGGCGGACGGGACGTATGCTCCGGGCGGCGTGATTGCAGCGTTGTCGACCAAAAGCCCAGAGAACGATTACAAAAACACGGTCGCATCTTTTGCGTCCGATATCAAACGACGGCTCTTCGGGGCGGAGAAATAGGAGGCCATCATGGCAAAGGAAAAGTTTGAGCGTAATAAGCCGCACGTTAACATTGGCACGATTGGTCACGTTGACCACGGCAAGACGACGTTGACGGCAGCGATTACGAAGTATTTCGGCGATTTTCAGGCGTATGACCAGATTGATGGC
>JBDVKF010000092.1:0-69292 GCA_039960995.1 Paracoccaceae bacterium
TCAACAACCGTCGCTTGCTCGAACCCATCGGATACATCACGCCAACTGAAGCTGAGGACGCGTTCTATGCAAACATAAACACACTCGATAAAGTCGCATAAGAAGAACTAAACAGTCTCCGGTAAAACCGGGGCGGTTCAAACAAGTTAAACCTGTCCAGTTCCAAAATTAGCTCCTTAGTCACTGTGAGTTCGCGTGCCCGGTTGGGCGAATGGGAGTTCCCATGCAAACAGTTTGAGGGCCGAGTTTAGGACAGGTGCAGTGCGTGTCGCAAATACCGACATCACGCGCAGGGTCACTAAAAGGATATACAGAACGGTAACATTTGAAACAATTCGTTATCCGAAAGCCAAAAAATGCGCCAATCAGAAATTTAGGATTTTAACGCAATCGGTGTCACTAAAAGGATATACTGTCAAGAAGTAGATCCGCATGTCTTCCTCTTCCCCAGATTATCAAATAATTTCGGGAAGAGGAAGACATTACCAGGTCAACAGCAAAGAAACGACGTTGTTTCTTTGAATTTTCCAAAGAGCGCGTCAACATAGAAGAGCTCGCGAGGCCAAGTTGATTGTGGCTTCAAGACAGGATCTATTCGCCCACGCCTTTACTGCTTTTCCAGTCCATCCAAGCTCGTTTATAAACCTGTTCGGCGTTAAGGCTGTCTTCCGGTGAATCTTCGGCAGTGTGCCAGTGATCTGGATAAGACAAATGATCGGGCAATCGGGTCAGCCCTACGCCAGACTTGACCCCAAACATTGAATTGACCTGTGCTTGGGACAAGTTCAAAGTGTTAGTACAATCCGTCAATCTTGCGGGCTCCCATGCGGCAGCCCGCAAGATTGACGGATTGTAATTTCGCCCCGCTCAGGTCCGCCCCGCGCAGTTTCGCCCCGCTCAGGTCTTCTCTTCAGCTGAGTAAGTCTGACGTGTCTTGCGACGGATGTTTTTGACCACCTTGTCAGCGGCGTCTTTCGATGTGGTAGGCTTCTTCGTCATCTCGATCTCCTAATCGAAAAGATGAACCAGAAATCCTCCCCTATTCAAATCCTCAAATCTGTCCAGCGGGTGCTGACTTCAGATACCTGCTCTATGTCCCTTCTAGGTCATCGAGAGATCGAACTGCCTCATTTCGCTCTACGCTTTGGGAGTTTCTATTAGGGTACTGGTGTGGGTCTGGCCAATAGCCCGAAGCAAAGCCGTCTGGGCCGCCTTGGACCGCTTGAGTCTTTCTGACGGAGTCACGATTTTTTTCGGCACCGTGCTAGCCAAGTCGCTCATGTCGAATAAAGAGTTCAGATCCGACCGGAAAGTGTCACGCAGGGCTGTGTTGCTGTCTTCCAACGCCGCCATGATTCCGCGCCGTTGTGCCAGCGTAATACAATCGTTGGACTGGACTGTTTCCGGCGCATTATCGGCGATCAGAGCACGGATCAACATGGCGATATTAAGATCGGTGTGCTGCGCGATCTGACCTAGCAATTCCGAAACCTCTCGAGAAAATGTCACGTTGGAGCGGTGTTGCGCCAGATCGCCCGGCCCGAGCCCTGTCAGCCCGACGCGCGCGGCAAAATCCAGCACCACATCACCCGACGGAAAATAGCCCCGCTCATAGGGGCACAGTTCGATCCTGTCGGCCCCGAATGCCTGCTCAAAGGGCGCGAGAGTTTTGGCATAATCGAGGCTCCGCAGCTTTTTGGCGATATAGTCTTTCGGGGTGCCCTGAAACCGACCGGTCTTGAGCACCTGTTTGTACATCGCTTCCACAAACTTGTCCTGACGCCGGACATAGGCAATGACGCGTGTCTTGGCGCGAATATCATCTGGCAACACAAGCTTGAATTTTTTGGCCCAGCCGCGGTTAAAGAACATCTCAGAGGACAAGATATGCGTCATGTCCGGCTGGGCTCTGATTTCCGATATGATGTTTTCAAGCATGTTATCGACGATCTTAGGGTTCGTTTTCAACTTGATCGCGACACGGTTATGTGCCGAAGGGCCGCGCCCCGCTGCTACGTAATTGAGTCCTTGTGCGGCCAGTTTTTCAGGATTGTTTATCAGAAATGTCTGGATAGATGTCGATCCGGTTTTCTGTGATCCGATATGTATAAATAATTTACCCATTGGAAGAAACTCGCGCGATAGACAAGGCTTGTGCCGTGTCGGTAAGTGAAGGCCGGAAGATCAACTTCCAAATATCCAATGCTGATTTACCGTGGTGTGTCTTTGAATGCTCAAGCTTGGAACACTGGAATATTCACGTCTTTTATACCCGAACGCACATTGTTTTCCAGATGCCGATTGACGCTAATTGACGTGACCGCGCAGCGCTGCTCCAAAGCCTTGTCACAAACAGAGGGGGTCCGGAAAGTTGAAACCAACTCAATACAGCACCCCTGGACCAGCGAATTCGGCCGATAGCTTCTTGTTCAACGCAATCTCCCCGTCTCCTTCACCCGAGTTGAACGGTAAAGTGTTTAGTATTGCAGGCGGTGTTCCGGGTGCTGGCGCGTTGTTCGCAGCGTACTGGGTGATCTTCGTGATGAAGAAGGACCTGTTCACAACGAGACTGATCGCAAGTGGAAACATAACAAAGAGGGCCGTTCATGCGGCCCTCTTTTTTAAGACTTGCAATGGATATAGAAATGAAAATCTCAAAGGTCGTCTTTTCCGAAGGTCGCTCTGGCCTCTGTGTTTTGCTAACTTCCCATTTCCTTGGTCTGCCTCTAGTTCGAGAACGCTTGCCTCTGCCGATCGTTTGATCACGTCAAATCTGGATGCCGATCTAGCTCAACAAAGGGTTAAGGGGGCTGAATTCCGGAAGGGACATCTGCACGTCAAACAGATGGATTAAAGCTGTCAGGAATAGCGCCTTTAGGGCTGAAGGTATAAAAAGTACCGCTGTCGATCTGCTTCCAATCGCCGCAATCTGCATAGGGTTCCGATACAACAGTCCACCCCTGCCCGATGATACTTTGGCGATAATAAAGCGACGGTGCCATGTCATCAGATGCATAGCGCACGGTGTATAATTTCTCTCCGTCCGAAATGGCGGCAGTCATCCGGATATGAGGGGCGCTACCTTTATCACGTGACATTGCCTCGAACCGCCCGACGGCGCGCTCCAGAGCTAACTTAGGATCTTTTTCCAACCCCATTCCCATGGCCACCAGAAAGATAGATTCACTATCGGTAGATCCGCGACGGCGTGCGAACAATTCATCGGGAATTAACATGTCGGCTGATTTGCGAACCGCATCGAAACCACCGACTTGGCCATTGTGCATGAAAGACATCTTGCCACAGACGAAAGGGTGGCAATTGTCGCGGCTTGTCGCCGTTCCAGTCGAGGCGCGGACATGTGCCAAAAACAGTCCTGATGACACCTGGTCTGTCACAGAATGCAGATTTGCATCCGCCCAAGCCGGATGTACATCTTTGTATATTCCAGGCTCTGGCCGCTGGTCATACCAAGCCAACCCGAAGCCATCTGCATTGGTCTCAGTAATGCTCTCTCGGGCGGATTGTGCTTGCTTAATCAAAGAATTGGCCGGAGACGTTACAATTTCCGACATGAATATCGGCTCACCGAGATACGCAGCCCATCGACACATGACATTCTCCTGTTTGCACTGTGCAAGTCATCGCACAAACTATGCGTAATCGAACCTTTTAAGAATGCACATCTTCGATATCTTCTATTACAAGCTCAGTGTTTGAATGCTGATCACAGCCGCACCCTACCCCAATGAAAAACATCGGAATGGGCCGATCAGTACGGTTCGGATACCCGCCTCACTTAATCCGTGCCATTTAACTGAAGTTAATGTTCAAATGGTCCGAATACTTCTGAAAATCGCCAATATTTTCACTTACCCAGCTTGGGTCATGGTAAGTTTCCAGATAACGATCACCACTATCGCACAATAGAGTAACGATGGACCCTTTCTGTCCTGCATGTACCATGTTTTGTGCACAAGTCAGAGCGCCCCATAGGTTCGTACCCGTAGAGGGCCCTGTCTTGCGACCGATCAGCTTTTCCAGCCATAGCATCGTCGCGACACTCGCGGCGTCAGGGACTTGGATCATGTGATCGATAACACTTGGTTGAAAAGAGCGTTCGACTTTGGGCCGCCCAATCCCTTCGATGCGACTGGATTTTTCGGACACCAAACTTGTGTCACCGTTCACGTAGCTTTCGTAAAAAACGGAGTTTTCGGGATCAACAACGGTAAGTTCCGTCTCGTATCCTTTGTACCGAATATAGCGCCCCAAAGTGGCAGACGTGCCGCCGGTTCCCGCACTCATTATCAGGTGCGCGGGAATGGGATGTGGTTCGTGTTCCATTTGAGTGAAGACGCTTTCAGCAATGTTATTATTGCCCCGCCAATCAGTGGCACGTTCCGCGAAGGTGAACTGGTCCATAAAGAAACCGCCGATCGAACCGGCAAGTTCGACCGAAGCGTCATGCATCTGCGGGGCTGACTCCACAAAGTGTACTTTACCACCATAAAATTCGATCTGCTCGATTTTACTGCGCGCGGTGCTTTTCGGAATAACCGCAATGAAAGGAACACCGATCATCCGCGCAAAATACGCTTCAGACACGGCTGTACTGCCCGAAGACGCTTCGACAATTGTTGTGTCGGCTTTGATCTTTCCGTTGCATAGGGCGTACAGAAAGAGCGACCGTGCGAGCCGGTGTTTAAGACTGCCAGTTGGATGGGTACTTTCGTCTTTCAAATAAAGATCCACACCAGCTAAGCGCGGCAACGGAAGCTTGAACAAGTGGGTGTCCGCCGAACGATGCGCATCCGCGTTGATTTGACGAATGGCGTTTGCGACCCATCGATCCATGAAATTCCCCTACTCACTCAGCTTAGAGCAATACCCGTTTCGCTGGCCAAACTGAGCCCTGCCCAGCAAGGCGGATTAATTGCACAAAAGAGCACCATAGCAAGGATTCCAATTTGAGAATACTGAAAGCGAAGCTGACACGAACAAGCCACAAAAATACCCGAAAGTACGAATGTGCCTGCTGTTCTCATTGGAATGTTGATGTCGAGTATGATCAAATCGTCAACAATACATGACGATCACCGAGAATTGTTCGATAAACAAGTTGAAAAACGCGAGGGAACTGTCGCCGAAAAACGTGAATTTCGGGCAGAAACAACGCCAGGTTATGCAACTGACGTCACGTTATGCATTTTCAAGCGACTTATGGGGAAACCACACGGTGATTTCCACTTTTGCACCACGTCCCATTCCATTATCTGTGCGGTGAAATAGACCGTAGGAAATTAAAAAGTATGACGTATTTGAAGCCACTCGCGATCGGTGCTTTTGTATTGGTTGGCTCTACAGCCCAGGCGGCAACATTTGATGCGCTTGATCTGTTGCAGTCCTTCAACACGATTGCGCTTGGAAACCTCACTGCGTCCAGTGAAACAGAAGGGACCGTCTTTGTCGGCGGCGACTTTGTTTCCAATGGCTACACGGTAAATCCTGATGGTTTGGCAGATGGAACAGTTGGAACAGTCAGCGGCAGCCTTATTATTGGCGGTGATGTGTCTGGCAATCCAATTAATCTGAACAACGGCAGTGCCCAGATCGGTGGTACCGCAACCGCAATCATCAACAACAACGGCAACGGCGTGGTTCAGACAGGTGTTTCAGACATCCCAGTCAACGATGTTGCAGCTGTTCTTTCAGGCCTCTCTGCTAGCTTGGGTGCCTTGGACACGACGACAGGCGCTTCTGCCGATTTTTCGGATCAGAACGGCACGCTCATCAATTCCGGTACCGGCGACAATGGCATCGCTATCCTGAACTTGACTGAAGCTGAATCGATCTCATTCTTGAGAAATGGTGCCAATGGTGGCTTTGCTGGGATCGACTCCTCGTTGACGACGATCATCAATCTGTACGGAACAGATTTGCGTTATTCGTCTAACTTCAATGTAGACAACGAAAACGTGCTGCTGAACTTCGTTGATACGACATCGTTGACCATTCAAGGCGGCGCACTGGGCTTTTCGATCCTCGCACCGCTCGCCGATATCTCAGCAACTGGTGGTGGGGTGAACGGAACAGTGGTTGGAAACAACATCGAACAACGCATTGAATTCCGTCCTTTCGGCAACACGAACGTCTTCAGCGGACAGGTTCCAACAATCGATTCCGCCCCGGAACCTTCGCCTGAGCCCGTTCCATTGCCTGCGGCAGCTTGGATGTTACTTTCAGCTTTGGCTGGTCTCGGTTGGATGCGTCGCCGTTCAGCTTGAGCTGCATAGCCTAGACGAAATACAAGCGCCCTCGCCGTTCGGCTGGGGCGTTTTTCTTTGGATGGCCCCCTTAATCGTTACTCAGTATCGACAGTCGGGCAGCGGCCAGCATCTGAACTAAAGACAGATGAGACCTCAGAGCGATTTCGCCGATATGTCGCCCCACCCTTGATTTTACCTGACGCAATCTATTGACTGCTCCTATTTTAAAGGAGCTTTTCATGCGTCATTTCATTCTCGCAACTTTTCTTGTTGGGTCTTCAGTTTCGGCACAACAGCTCGATTCCAAATATGAACAAGTCGGGACCTTAACCGGTACTCTTGGAAGCAACGAATTCGAATTCGTCGCGACATTCGACACCGAGCGAGAACGCTCGACGCTCAAGATTAGAGACGTCGGAACGACTATAATATCGATTCAAACCGAGTCGATAGCGGCTGACGGCAGCCTAACCTTTCCCGGAGTAGGCTTTGTCATAGGTCCAATTTTGCCTGGTCTGCCGGAGAATGCGGATGTTACATTTGTCGCTGATGATGGTTTTTATATTTCCGACATTGATCTCGGCGGCAGACTTCCGGTTCAGAACCTTGAATATTCAGAGACATCGATCACCTTCTCCATTAATGGAACCCTCCAACCGGTGAAGCGAGCGAATTCCGTTTTCGAAATTGACCCAGAGCGTGAGCCTCAGGCCTTTGTCGCTGCCTTCGAAGGGGTTCCAACGCTCGAGTAGAGATGAAACAGCAGATGGTTGATTTCCAAGGTCCGCTTTTGCACTCATCTCTGTCAAATATGCTCAACAAATCGGATTATTCTACAGACGAGGGTATCGATAAATATTTGCGTGACAGCGTCGTGGCTGGTCGATAGCGTTCAGCTGATAGGAGTACGGATCAAGCCGTACCAACTTCATGGGAGGATCTAATGACAAAACGTTCTGTTAAGACGCTTATGATGGGCGCTGTCTTTGCGATTTCGACATCTGTTGCGATGACAAGTCCCGCATCTGCTGCAGAGTGCATTGCACCTGCAAACCCAGGTGGCGGTTGGGATTTCACCTGCCGTCAGATCGGTAAAATTCTGTTCGACATCGGTGCGGTAGATAAACCGGTACAAGTCACAAACATGCCAGGTGCCGGTGGCGGCTTGGCTTATGGCACTGTTGTTAACGAGCGTAATGATGACGGCGATCTGATCATTGCCGCATCTTCCGCAACAACGACACGTCTGGCACAAAATGCTTATGCTGGGATGACTGCTGATCAGGTCCGCTTTGTTGGGGCCATCGGTGTCGATCCGGGTGTTATTGCTGTTGCAGCTGATAGCTCGATCCAGTCGCTTGGTGACATGGTTGATGCCATCAAGGCTGACCCCGGCTCCGTTGCTTTCGCAGGTGGTTCGGCTGTGGGTGGATTTGACCATCTTAAGCCTTTGATGATCTTGAAAGAAGCTGGTTTCACCGACATCACCAAAGTTAAGTACATTGGTGTTGACGGTGGTGCAGACGCGATCACGCAGACGGTTGGGGGCTTTACTCAGGCGATGACAGGCGACATGTCAGAAGTCGTTAGCTTTTTGGCAAATGGCGATATTCGTGTGATTGCCGTGCTGACCGAAGAACGCGTGCCCGGCTTTGACGATATTCCAACTGCCAAAGAACAAGGCTTTGACGTCGTCGCGGGAAACTGGCGTGGCCTTTACGTGCCAAAAGGTATTTCTGACGACAAGTTCAACGAATGGGCAGGCAAGCTTCAGCAAGTCGCTGACAGCGATGCATGGGCGACAGCTATGGCCGACAACGGCTTAGCTCCTTTCACCAAAGTTGGCGGTGATTTCCAATCTTATGTGGATGGCCTTGTCGCAGATATCGCCACGATGTCCAAAGAGCTTGGGGTCACTCAATAATGGCTTCAGACCGAATATTCGGTCTGATTACTCTGATCACGGCAGTCGCGTATATCGCGGCTGCCACTCAGATTCAGACGAACTTCTTTTCAGGTGAATTTCTACCAAAGCTATTTCCGCTGTTGATTGGCGGTGTGGCGGCTATTTGCTCGCTAAGTATCATGTACAAACCTGATCCCGACCCTGACTGGCCGGCATCACGCACTTGGATATCGATGGCACTCGCGGTCGTTGTGCTGGCCATCTACGCGGTTCTTCTTGCCCCGCTTGGGTTTATCCTTCCGACGATCTTCGCCGCCGGCATTTTGAGCTATCAAATATCGAACCGTGCTGGCCCGTCCGTCCTTTCCGGAATCGGCCTTTCGCTGGGTCTGTTTGTTCTGTTCAAATTCGCATTGGGGCTGGGCAATATTGTCGCCTACCGCATCCCGACACCCGCAAAACTGTGGGACGCGATTTCAATCCTCGTTCCGTTTGTAGGGCACTAACATGGATATTCTCGCCAATCTTGCGCTCGGATTCAGCGTAGCCTTGTCGCCCTATACATTGTTCTTGGCTGTTTGCGGCTGCTTTCTTGGGACGATCATCGGGGCACTTCCCGGTCTTGGCCCATCAAATGGCGTCGCAATCCTTATCCCGATCACCTTCACTCTGGGCCTTGATGCAACCTCAGCATTGGTTCTGATGACATCCGTGTACTACGGCGCGATGTATGGTGGCCGCATCAGTTCAATTTTGCTGAATATCCCCGGCGATGAACCTGCACTGATGACCACTTTGGATGGGTATCCGATGGCCAAAGCGGGCCGCGCGGGTGATGCTTTGGTTCTCTCTGGCGTGGCTTCTTTCGTTGGCGCTTTGCTTGCGACCATCGGATTAATGCTGTTGGCCCCTTCACTGGCACGGGTCGCGTTTCTTTTTGGTCCTGCAGAGTACTTTGCGCTCTACTTGTTGGCCTTCTGCACGCTAGGCGGAATGGCATCAAACAACCAAGCCAAGGCGGCGTTGGCCGCTTGTATTGGTCTGGGCATCGCGATGATCGGCGTCGACAGTTCGTCAGGGCTCCCCCGTCTTACGGGCGGAAATTTGCACCTTTTCGATGGTGTGGATTTCTTAGTTGCGATTGTCGGTCTGTTTGCAATTGCGGAACTGTTCTTTTTTATCGAGAGCCACGGCAAAGGGTCTTCCATTGGGGTCGTCCTCGACAAAGTTCGGATCCCTTGGAATGATATTCTAAGCACGAAATGGACAATGCTTCGCGCGTCAGGGGTTGGCTTTATTGCAGGCATATTGCCCGGTGCTGGTGCCTCTTTGGGGTCTTTCATGGCCTATATGACGGAAAAATCCATCGCGGGTGAAAAAGGCGGGTTCGGCACAGGGGTGCCCAAAGGCATCGCAGCACCTGAAGCAGGGAACAACGCCGCGGCAGGTGGTGCACTGGTGCCGATGCTGACGCTTGGTGTTCCAGGATCTGGCACCACGGCCGTCCTGTTGGCGTTGTTGATGACACTCAACATTACCCCCGGCCCCACGCTCTTCACGGACCGACCAGAGGTCGTATGGGGTCTCATTGCTTCGCTACTCATCGCCAATGTGGTTCTTTTGCTGATGAATGTTCCGATGGTCAAAATCTTCGTCAAAGTCCTCACGGTCCCGGCTTGGATTTTGCTGCCCGGGGTCACAATGATTTCCTTCGTTGGGATCTTCTCTTTGACTGGCAGCTACTTTGATCTGCTGATGATGATTGGCTTTGGTGTTCTTGGGTATTTCTTGCGCAAGCTTGATGTGCCGACGGTACCCGTGATCCTTGGCATCCTTTTGGGTGGCAACATGGAAGACGCGCTGCGACGCGCGATGACATTGTCGGACGGCGATGTCACATACCTTTTCTCTAGTCCAATTTCGATTGGGTTGTGGATCGCTGCAATTCTTGGCTTTGTTGCGCCGATGTTCTTGCGGGGTATTTTGAAAAAACCGCAAGCCGTATCAGATTGATGATCCGGGTTCTTATCCCTTCCGGCGCGCTTGGCCTGAACTACGATCAAGACGCGCTGGACCGGGGAATTGCTAAACAGCCCGATATCATTGCTATAGATGGCGGATCAACGGACAGTGGGCCGTCGTACCTTGGGCGCGGTGTTTCGAAATATGCGCGCAGCTCGACCAAAATCGAATGGGCCGGATTGATGCAAGCCCGTGCCAAAGCCAAATGCCCATTGATGATCGGGACCGCAGGCACTTGCGGTACCGACAGTGCCGTTGATTGGATGCTGGATATCACCCGCGAGATCGCAACTGAACAAGGCCACCCTTTAAGGATCGCAGTTCTCCGTTCTTCTCAAAAGCCGAAAGACATCTCAGACGCACTTGAGAATGGCCGCATCACACCTTTGTCGAACGCACCTGAAATTGACGCAAACCTCATTGAAAGCTGCACCAACATCGTGGCTTTGGCAGGCGCAGAACAGATTAACAAAGCTTTGGAAACAGGCGCTGACATAATTATCGCAGGGCGCACAACTGATACGGCAATAATCGCGGCACTGCCTTTGGAAAAAGGATGCCATGCCGGTGGCGCGTGGCACGGCGCGAAGATAGGCGAATGTGGTGCGTTATGTGCGACCAATCCTCAATCGGGTGTCGTTCTGATCGATTTCGATGAAGAGGGGTTCACTATTACCCCAATGGCAGATGGCGCTCATGCCACCCCACACACTGTGTCCGCCCATATGCTTTACGAGAATGCCGACCCTTTCATTCTGTATGAACCGGGTGGATATCTTGACGTGCGCCATGCGCAATACACAGCCTTAGATGAAACGTCAGTGCGCGTGACTGGATCCAAGTGGGTCTCATCCGAGCAATATACCGTCAAGTTGGAAGGCGCGCGGGGCACTGGGTTTCAAACTGTCGTAATGGCGTTGCTGCGAGATCAACACTACGTCGAAAATGCGCAGATTTGGGCCAATGATATCATCGCGAAATGCAGCGCTAAAGCGCGCGAACGACTAAATTTGACAGATGATGACTTCGACATAGACATCCGGTTAATGGGTCAATCTGCAAGTTTTGGCGCGCTGGAAACAAAACACATCACGCCTGCTGAAATCGGAGCAATTGGCATCGTAACAGCAAAGTCAGAAAGCCTTTCGAACGAAATTGCCAAACTCTTGAACCCTTACATGTTGCATCACCCTTTGACCGTTGAAGAAGAAGTTCCGACTTTCGCATTCCTGTTCTCCCCTCCGGAAATGTCCCGCGGGCAAATCTATGAATTTACAATGAACCATGTTTTGCATTTAGACGACCCAATGGACGCCTTCACGATAGAGGTGCATGACATTGCCTAAGCTCGGAACGCTCGTGCACAAGCTTCGCAGTAAGAACGCAGGACCGTTTTGGCTGACAATCGACATATTCTGCGGCGATGCAAAAACCTATCGACGCGTTATTGATGGCCTCAAGACCGAGCTGGTCGCACAAATCTATGATACCGAACCACAAACGATCAAACGCTTTGATATCGCCGATCTCAACGTCATTAAGTTCAGTTTTCCACGGCCAACAATACAAGGCGCTGTCGCAGATAGAGATATGCATGGCGCGTCATGGGCCGCCCTGCTTTCCGAGGCTGAAATAGACGGGGCACACAAAGTTCGATAGGTGACGCATTTGGATTTCGACCTCTAAACGGTCCCCGCGGTCAAGGAAGATTCACCCTAAGCGACCGATATCTTATAAATTAAAACATCGACAAGCACCTGATTTAAATAGATATTTATACAGACAGCCGCGATGGACAAAATAACCACATTTGGTCATATATTTAGCCCCAAAGGTTCCAAAACAGATGGAGAGGCGTTGGTACGCGTGTCAAAAACGTAGAGGATGCGAAGGTTGCTGTTGCGATACGCAATAGAAATTAGACTAAGATAAATTTTCGTATGTCTTTTTTGGGCTTCCTACAGTAACCTTAAAAAAATTCACGCATTGTCGTTCCTAAAATGTTTCGTTTAATCAATTCCATTTGATTGCGTGTGAAGCTCTCTCCCCTAGATTATTGTATGAAAACAGGTCACAAATCCTCAGAATTCAAAACCAAAGGACCACACAGATGTCAATCAACCGTCGCCAGTTCACAGGCCTTGGCCTTGCAACCGCAGCCACTGTCGCACTCGGAGTTACACCGTCATTGGCAGGTTCAAAAGGAAGAACCGGCAGCCTATCTGGACGAAAAGGTTACAAGGTCTCAGGAACTGTCAGCGTCGAAAAAGACGGTGGCAAGACCACAGTTGTGCTGAAAGACGACTACGTCTTTGATCCATCGAAAAACCCACCAGATATCAAAATCGGGTTTGGCAACGGCGAATCATACGCTAAAGGATCCAAAATTCACGATGCGTTGACCGTCAAAAAAGGCGCCGCGACTTTTGAAGTTCCAGCCAGCATCGACACAGACAAATACAATGAACTCTACATCTATTGTGAGCAGTTTACTGTCATTTTGGCAGTCGCACCATTGAGCTAAGGCTCAAGCTTTCATAATCGAATGGAGAACCGCCCGCAGTGGCGGTTTTCTTTGTTTTGGGCTCTAATACCCCAATGTACTCTCAAGATTCATTCTTTGACCTGACGCTTTGGGGTCAACTCGGGTTGGCTCTCTTAAGCCTCTCTCTCTTCTCACTTATGGTTTTCATCAGTTGGGCAACCTTGCGTCGGCGCAGTATCGGGGCTCGGATCTTTGGCGCACTGATACTGTTTGCGTTGTTCGTTTGGGCCTCCCCACAGATTTACTACATGTACTATCGAGTGATAATTCCTGATCTTCCAATGCAATGGGTCATCTGGAATCTGCGAGAGCCATTCAAAGCCTTACAGATGTTGGTCTTTCAATATCGACCGAACCTATCGGCACACAGTCAAGGCATATTGGGTTGGGTGATGCTTGTGGCGCCGTTTCTTGGTGTGCGCGCCTTAAGGACCCGAAAATCCAAATCTGGAGGCGTGTGAGCAGTTCTACAGTTTTTAACATCCGAGTTGGGCAAATACACGCGACCCCAAAAAATTGTGTTGTTACATGGGCTAGCCTCATGGATTCCATCCTGTATGAATTGACTATGATTAAAATTCCTCGTTCGGCATCTTTGGTTGCGACTGTCATCGCTCTGACGGCCACACCGTCAATTTCTCAAAACGCTCCAAATGTATTGATCCTGGGGGACAGCCAGATTTCCGCAGGAGCGGGAGCGGAATACCTTAAGTTCTTCAATGATCTCCCTCAGAGCTGCAATTTAAACCGGTCGCGAAGAGAGACGCTGAGAAAGATAGGGAAAATCCGAACTGCAGCAATTGGCGTCCGCTCAACGTCGCTTCGCGCTTGGAGCGACGATACCGGACGCGCCAAGGACATGATTTGTGCGATCGACGAAAAGTTTGGCGTAAATGCCGGCTCATATGGCATTCAAGGCAACACAATCCGCTATGTGCAAATTGGCCAAGGCGCGGACTATCAGTTTTGTGAATCAAATGTTCCGGTTTTCGAACGTATCTTCAAAAACGGTTACTATGATCCGGATCTTCTAGTGCTCGCATTCTTGGGCAATTCTGCCGGAAGATGGGCAAATGATCGTAAGGCCACCGCCCGCGACGTGCAACGCACTCTTTCCCAAATCCCAAAAGACATGCCATGCGTTTTCATGACCACCACGCCGGTGTTTTCAAAAGACACCAATGCGGAACGCGTAAAGGCGCAAGAGGCCATTGCTGATGCTTTTGCACAAGCAGACGGGCACTGTAAGGTCGTAAAAGGCTTCACGCCGCAGGTGCGTGCTGAAATCGAAGGCAACAAACAGTTCTTCAGGCTTAACTCTTCGGGAGAACTCGCAGATCCATTGCATCCAAAGCCAGCGGCTATACGCGTATTTTTGAAGCATAACAGGCGCAATCTTTGCGATGCAATATTTGCGGCCTTCAAATAACCAACGATCGCAGACAATTTTAAATCAAATAAACGCCGGCCTTTTCAGGACGTTCAGATGTCTTTTTGTTCACCGAACTCCCAGACTTAAACTGACCTATCCGCAAGCCCAATCTGGCCCACAGTCCGGAAACTTAACGTTTCAACCTTTCATTCAGTTTAGGTTGATGGCAGGTTGTCTCATGACATCAATGACGAAACTAACCTAAAAAGGAGCGAAAAATGGGACTTGGTGACATGCTTGGGAAAGCCGTTGGAATGGGTGGCGGCGTCGAGGATATCGTCTCGAAGATCACTGAAAGTGGTGTCGACCTTTCCGCGTTGACGTCTTTGGATGCAGAGGGTGTGACTGCAATGCTGGCTGACAAAGGGATCGATCTGTCCATGCTGGAAGGGCTGGGCATTTCGGTCGAAGATGTGATCGAAAAAGTAAAAGAACATATTGCTTAAATCGCTCTATCGAAGGGCATCATTTGCGGTGCCCTTCGGTACGTCCGTCGTTTACCACACATCATTCATGAAACGCAGAATTCCGGAATGGTCACATTCCATGAATACCTGGCTGGTTTCAAAAACAATTCAACGACCAAAGGACGCATCGCCTAGTTTGCGAACAATGCTGGCTTTGGTTCCTTATGAGCCAAAATGACCCCGACTTGAGGCGCGAATGGTGGACGCCACGCGAAGGAACGATCCTCTTTGGTAGAATGAGGAATGCCCTTGGTCAGATCCCCCCTTACTAAGCTCAAAAGTGGCCAAGCAAAAGCACATCCGAACCTAAGGGCATTTTAAGTCGTCACGGTTAGGATTTTTTGATCCACACCTCGACACGGCGGTTAATTTTGCGACCGTCGTCCGTTGAATTACAAGCTGCTTCAGAAAGCTGGCCATAGCCGGAAACACCCATAGACACGCCAGTTAACCGCTCACCAGCATAGCTTTGAACCTCTTGCATGACTCGTGCTGCGCGATCGGCAGACAGGTTCAAGTTTCCTTCGAAAGACCCTTCATTGTCGGTAAAGCCGACAAAACGGATTTCTGTGCCTTCTGGTTGTGCTTCAAGATGCGCTGTCAGTCGTTCTAAATCGATGCGCGCTCTTTCGTCTAGCCGAGACGAGGCCGTCGCGAACCGGAAAGTCGTCGACAAACGATCATAGTTAGCCATTTCTTGCAAAAGTGAATCTAGGAAACCTCTCTCGTAAGTGTCAGCATCCTTGTTCGTTAGTCTCAGTGCACGGTTCCCATCAAGCGGCATTTCCCTGCGTTCTATACCCAAATCCACAAATCCAGATTTCAAGATCACATCGTCCACCTGTGACGACTGAACATGATTCAGGAAATCGGTCGCTTCCGCGGTCAAACTATCTGTACGGTTGTACAGATAAAGACGACGCTGAAGCAGATATTCTTCGGTCCGTGCCGAAAACGCATCCGGAGACATCGCGATCCCACAGTCATTGGTGAGCGTCACAGCTTGTGCGCCGCGTTGGAAGGCAATACCCACAAACCCGATAACGCTTGGTTCGGCATTGACGATTGCCGCAACGCTGTTGTTATCGCTCATGCGGACGGCGGCTTTGCTGAGTTGGGCATCAGCGTCGCCAAGAATACGTTGATTGAACAATGCGCCAGTACCCGACCCTTCCGCGCGGTGAACAACGACAATCGGCATGTCAGGTCCACCAAGTTCCATCCAGTTCCGAATCTTGCCAGTATAAATATCAGCAAGCTGGTCGACCGACATTTCATTCACTGGATTATCTGGATGCGTAATGACGATAAGACTGTCCACAGCAAGGATATGTTCTTGGTTCGGATCAATCATGCTGCCTGCGCCATCAGCGCGCAATGCGCGCGCTTCGGTTGGGGTAATGCGCCGAGATGCCATGCCGATATTTGCAGACCCATCCAACAACGCCCTAAACGCATCGGAAGAACTGGTCGCATTTACAAAGTGACTATCTAGGCTGTCACCAAATCCACTTTCACCAATGTATTCAACATAGTACTGCCCCGCAACTTCTGTTTCGGTGGTGACGCTTTCAGCCCCAAGCTTATCGCCATAGGTTTGCATCAATAGAGGCATCAGGCCCAATCCAATCGTGTCAGACCCGGCAATGCTAAAGCTCGCATCCGGATAAATGGAGTCAACGACCTCGACGCATCCGGAGCCTGTACATGTCATCCCTTTGGACGGAACACGCAGATCACCTAATCCAGTGCGAATTGTATAGGTGTCATCCTCAAAGCTTAAGAATGTTCCGTTGATGACTGTCTCGCCATTGCTTGAGGTTAAGGTTACCTCTTGGGCGGTTGCAAATGCGGCCGGAAGTAGAGCACTGGACAGCACAAGACCAAACAAACATCGATGCGAAACGGAAGAGCTATAAAATCTCATTTTGATATCCTCTAAGCCTGATTTCAAGGTCTTGGAATTGAAAGAGCCTCGGGGCTCACTTTTGCGGCGCCGGTGTCTTGAAGCACCCACGCAGTGACTTGCTGCCACGCTGTCAAAAATTGCACCGCTTCATCGCCAGAGATATTCATCATGACGTTGCCGCGCCCTTCCATCAACTCCACGAAATCAGGATCTTGCCCTGCTACAGAATAGGCTGCTGTCAACTTTTCGATAACGTCTTGCGGGACGTCTTTACGCACGTAGACACCGTAAAAGTTACCCCATGGCAAAAACCGATTTAGTTCTGGCAAAGTGTCTGTAATGGCTGGAACACCGGGCAACGCCTTGTTCTGCTCAGTGTCAAAAATAGCCAAAGTGCGCAGGTCACCATTTGCGACGCCTTCTGCAACCCCTGCAATAGACGACGGCACAAAGTCGACATTACCACGCAACATCGCTTCGATCCCGGGGCCTTCGCCCCCGTACACGACAGGTGTAATTTCAAAGTCAGTTGCCTGCGAAATAATGGCAGCGATCGTGGAAGGCAGTCCGCTTGCACCAGTGGACCCCATCTTGATCGCTCCAGGGTTCGCGCTGATCGCATCCAATAGATCTTGGAGATTTTGATACGGGGACGATGTAGGCACAGAAATCACAGCCAAGCCGCGGCCAAAAATTTGAATCGGGTAGAAATCCAAGTAATCGATCTCGGACACACCGAGAACTCCGTGAATTTGCGGATTTTCAGCACCGTACAGCAACGTATAGCCATCTGGTTTCGATGCGTCCAAAAACGCGGTCGAGATTGCCCCCCCGCCGCCAGGTTTATTTGAAAGAACAATCGGCTGGCCCAAAGCCTCGGCCGCAACTTCGTTAACAGCGCGCGAAACCGTATCGGTCCCGCCGCCTGCACCCCACATGATAACACCAAGAATGTCTTTCTCTGGGTATTCTGCAAACGCGGGATTGAGCAGAGCGAGTGTGGTTGCAACTGCTCCGATAGTTGTCTTGATCATCTTCATCAAGTTGCTCCTTGAACTTTACGAAATCAAATGTCTTCACGCGTTGGAACGCGTCAAAAAACCGTTATGTTTGGCTGACTTAATGCACTAATGATTAATTTTCGACAAAAATAAGGCAGTGCATACTCCCCGGAATGGAATAGTCGCTTGTAGACACCAATTGTCGATAGAGTTCACAAACTTGTGTTTCGAATGGCCCGCTGGAATGGATCATCAACGGTTTAACCGCCCCTTCTGTTGTTCCCTTTCCCAGACTGAAACGGGCGACTTAACGCTTTTCGCGAACATCAACCATTTGTCCAAGATGAAACGGCTTCTCAGTTATCGAAGTCGTCAGAGGCAATGCGCATTTTGACTTTTGCTGCCAGGCCAGATGATGTGCAAAGCTTGCGAAAGCGGGCGCGAGTTGAGTAGATACGCCGATCCCTTGAAAAGAGTAGACCATGTCCCAGATCATTCTTCACAATTACCCACAGTCTCCGGTTGCTGAAAAAGCGCGCGTTGCATTTGGAATCAAGCAGTTGTCTTGGGCCTCGGTCGAGATTCCGCGTCTGCCCCCTAAACACATGCTCACAAAGTTGACCGGGGGATACCGGCGCACGCCGGTTATGCAAATCGGCGCGGATATCTACTGTGATTCACAGTGCATCCTGCAAGAGCTTGAACAACGTTTTGCGTCCCCTACGTTTTTTCCGACGACAGATTCTGGGTTGATCTGGGCGTTAAGCAGATGGACCGATGGAGCCCTGTTTGATCTAACTGTAAAAATCGTTCTTGGCTCAGCTGGGGATGCGTTGCCAAAAGACTTTGCAGAAGATCGCGGGCGGCTTTACCTTGGATCCGATTGGGCGGAAGGCCTCAAGAAAGCAAACGAAAATTTACCCCACCTTGCCTCTCAGATGCGCGGACCAATGTCTTGGCTGGACTCTCAGTTCGCGGATGGTCGTGCATTTCTGTTGGGGGATGATCCTGCAGCCATTGATGCTCAATTCTATCATTTGGTTTGGTTTTTGCGCGGACGTTGGGATCAAGGCCCGCAGTTCTTATCGGAGTTTCCGAAACTTGAAATGTGGGAAAAAAGCGTCGCAAAACTTGGGCATGGGCAGGTTTCTGAAATGTCAGCCGAAGACGCTATTCAACAAGCTGCAACCTGCGAACCTCTTGCTATGAACCACGACGATGCAAACGATCCTCAGGGGTTGGCCGCAGGTATGGAGGTCGTTGTTTCACCCGATCTGGATGGCGGCGAACAGCCCGTCCAAGGCACTTTGGTTGCGACCACTTGCGAACGCATCGTGATCAAAAGAAAAGACGACGATGCAGGCAATATGCACGTACATTTTCCTCGCATTGGATATCGCGTCTCGATCTCGGATTAAGCACAAACTTGGGTTTGGTTGGATAGACAGCATCAGACCCCACACGAAAACCTGGACGCAAAGCAAATGAAAACCAGCCCTCATTATTGAGGGCTGGTTGATCCTAATTCGAAAGACATGTTAGATCGCAAACAGAAAGTCTGTGTCTGTCAACGCCGTCTGATCTTCGACAGTGATGACAAAGTCAGAGCCAAAAGGCAGTTGGTCGATCAAGGATTGCGTCAAGATCGGTTGATCCGGGTTCTGCGTCCCCAAGAAATCGATCGTGATGTCACCACCATTTACAGAGATACCATCATCGTTGTCGTCCAGAATTCCGTTTCCAGAACTGTCCAAAGAACTGAATGACATCTGGAAATTCAGCGATTCAAAATTGATCAGAGCGATTTGATCACCTGGCCCGAAATCGTGGATTGTATCGTGTCCAAAGCCTGCATTTTCGGGAAGGAACAGATCATCATCAATGCTGAAAATGAACATGTCGTCCGCCCCGTCCCCACCAAAAAGATCGTCATCACCGGCGCCGCCTTCAAGCTGGTTATTTGCGTCGTCTTCAAGACCAAGCGCGTTTTGACCTAGATCTTGCACGACATCTAAGGATGCATATCCATGAATTTCGTCGTCACCCGCTCCTCCACGGACTGTGTCACTGCCCCCTGCACCGTATAGAATATCGTTGCCATTGCCCCCTTCAATCAAATCACGATCGGCGCTACCGTTGATCTCGTCATTACCGAAATCACCCAGAAGAACGTCAGACCCATCTTCGCCAAACAGTACATCGTCATCGTCGCCACCGTCCAGCATGTCCGCTTCGGCGCCGCCGTACAACGTGTCATCTCCCGCACCACCCAGTATGGTGTCTTCACCAGCCTCACCGTCTGCCCAATCATCACCCGATCCACCATCGATGGAATCTTCGCCATCGCCACCACGCAAAACGTCGTCTCCGGCCCCGCCATCGACCGTATCGTTGCCTTCTCCGCCATAGACACGGTCATTGCCGCTGCCGCCATCCATGAGATCGCGGCCTGATTGGCCGTCCATTTGGTCACTGCCTGTCCCGCCCAACATACGATCGCTGCCACGCCCGCCGCTCATCCTATCGTCGCCACCGCCGCCTTCCATGTAGTCTTGGCCGTTCCCGCCGAGCATTACGTCGTGGCCATCTCCGATGCCGCCGCGCATAAATTCATTGCCAGATCCGCCGTACATTGTGTCATTACCAGACCCACCATCCATGTTGTCTTTGCCAGCCTGGCCAAACATCCTATCATCGCCATTGACGCCGCTTAATTCGTCCGCGTCATCGCCACCGTACAGATTATCTCTGCCAGACCCTCCGACGATCGTGTCCTCACCACTTTCGCCGAAAATCGTGTCGTTCCCACTTTCACCAAACAACTTGTCGTCGCCGCGACCGCCATAAATTCGGTCATTGAATGTCAATACTTTAAAGACTGGCGGAAGTAGGTCAAAACCTTCGCTCAAAGTTCGCGGCGTTCTAACGCTTTGCGATGTGGTGAACGCCTGTTCAAAATCACCAGGACCAGTTGGCCCACTGGGGCCGGTTTGATCGCCGTAAACGATGTCGTCACCTGCGCCACCTTCCAGAAAATCGCTGCCATTGCCGCCATAGACTGTGTCATCACCGTTTCCACCGTCAACCGTGTCATTGCCCGCCAATCCACGAATGCGGTCTGCAAAGAAAGTACCATTCAAAATGTCGGCGATAGAGGTTTCATTGATAATCATTTCAAATCTCCCGAAATCAAAATAGTCGCTTAGCCCAATGTTAAAATCAGGGGGCCGATGCGCGAGAATTCACGCAAATCAAATCTATGGTCTGATCTGGCCAGGGTCCGTTGTGTTATCGTTGATTCTGCGCCCCACGTTTAGACAACACGTCAGAGGGATGTCATAATGGCCATGGTTTTCCACTCTTGTCGCAAAGGATGTCCAGTGCAGCAGTGGTGCTTTGACAAACCCGAGAACACGTTGATCAGCGGTGGCAAGGTGGTACAGATCACCCCCCGCGCGTCTGCTGTGTTGGATTGTCTTCTGCGCAACAAAGGAAAGACGGTCAACAAAACGGACATTCTATCCGAGGTGTGGCCGGGATTGCATGTCACCGAGGATTTGGTCCGCGAGTACATTTTCGATCTGCGCACAGCATTAGGGGACGACGCACGCGCAACGAATTACATCGAAACATTGCGTGGCCGAGGATTTCGTCTGATCGGAAGCATCGTTGCTTTGGACGCGCACCCCCGTGAACAGATGACAATGATACTCGGCAATGGGGCATCAAAAGCAACAATAGCTGTGCTGCGACCCATCGATTTGAACGGTGACACTCCGTCACCCGTTCTTTCAGAAAAGCTCGCCCAAGAAATGATTTCCGGACTGGCGTCACATCGGGTTATCGAAGTCGTGTCACGGCAATCATCATTTGCCGTCGACCAAACCGATGACTTGCGCGATGTCGCCACGCATCTAGGTGCAGATTATCTACTTGAAAGTGCTATTGAAACTGACGGGAACACGTTACGAGCGACCTTCCACATGATCGAGGGGCAATCCGGTAGACATGTTTGGGCGCAACGCATGTCGGCACAGAACGAAAACACGCAACGAGCGCTTGAAGAATTGGTCACGCGTTTGGTCAATACTCTGGCCGGGTGGCACGGAGAAGTGCATTTGGCAGAGTTCAAACTTGCATCCCGCAAAGCCCCGGACACACTTAGCGCGTTTGATCATTTCATCCGTGGATGCGATCTAGAACTTAATTTCGATACCGCCAGCATTCTTCGATCGTTACAGCATTTCGATCGTTCGCTTGAATTGGATCCCAGCTTTGCGCGTTGCTGGGTCATGAAGGCCATCATGCTGCAATGGTCCTATGACGTATTCGAAACCAAAGATAACGAGACACTGAAAACGTCCGCTCAGGCAATGGAAAAAGCCTTCATCCTTGACCCGAGTGATCCTGTCACACTTGCACTGATTGCGCTACAACGGGCCCGCAACAACGACATGTCAGGTGCGTCAGATGCGATATCTCGAGCGCAGGACAAAAGCGAAGCTGATGCAGACGCCTGCGTATGCATTGCCACTGCAATGTGCGTGTTAGAGGATGAATTTTCTGCGTCAGAGTTGATGTTCGACAAAGCGATCCAGATCAATCCAGCCCCCCCTGGTTGGTACAGATTTGTCGAGGCACGCATCAGGTTCTTTTTCGGTCAATACGAACGCAGCATCGCAGCTTCGGCATCTGGTCCACAGAGGGTATCCGCCATTGCTTACCGTTGCTTATCGCAAACGATGTTAGGCCAAATCGAGGCCGCGTTGATCAGTTATGAAACCCTTCAAAAACGATACCCGAGTTTCGATTTCGGCTTTTACGCTGACTATTTTCCGATACGGGCTCCGCAAGCGCGCGCACGTTTTGACGACGCCGTTTGCAAGCTCTTGCGTTCGTTGAAGGACAAGGATTGCGGATAGATTGTGCAACTGGCGTCGCAGCTCCACTTTTGTGGAATGTACCTTTCTACTACTCGAACGCACGAACAATAATCCGTCAGCTCAATTGTTCGAAAAGGAAATCTGCGGCAGGTATGGAACGCCCCTCATAAACAATCGGTTCTGTGGAATAGTTGAACCAGAACCGTTCACCAGCGGTTTCGCGAACCCGCAAGTGCTGAGGTAAATCCATCGGGACCAAACCCGCTTTTTCCGCACAGGTTTTTATCAACCTTTTAAGGGTGACTTGATCCCCCCAACCGGCCATGTAATTGACCGTTTCTGTCACACGAACGGCCACTGGCACACCATCAACGGATGACAGAATTTCATCCCCACCGCCTTCGATCACTTCGAAATAGCCTTGGATCACACCGCCACCGGCCAGCCGTACAGGCGTGTCCTGGCGCAGGCTTTCGACACGCGTCACTTTAAGGTCGCTGCCCGTCAGGTCCGGGGCTAAAGCAGACGGTATTTCAAAATCTACATTGCGTGCACCACTGCGCGGACCAAGGATGACTTGCCCCTCCGCGTCTATCAATGCTTGTTTCAAATCGTCATCCATGTGCATCAACCCGGGTGCACAGATCAATCCATAGCCGCCGAAATCCCGCGTGTGGCTTGAACAAATATCTACGGAAAAGCCCAACGCGCGCAGTGCTTTGTAGTGATCAAAAACCAGATCAAAATAGTTGAGGCATGCGCCATGTGGTTGGACCGTCCAGGACCAATCCGCATCGTAATCAAATATCAAAGCAACTGGCGCTTGAGCTTGTTGCACATCCGGTGCCGCCTGCAGTTCTTTTGATACCTGTTTGGCCTCTTCTATGGCGGGCGCGTCTATGCTGTCTGGGCGCAACAATCCTGCATGCATCTGTTCCTGTGCAAAGCGCGCTTGGCGCCAACGGAAATAACAAACGGCTTCCGCCCCATGCGCAAAGGCTTCCCATGTCCAAAGCCGGACCATTCCCGGCAATGGAGCGGGATTGTAGGGTGCCCAATTCACAGGGCCGGGTTGTTGCTCCATGATCCACCAACGATTGCGACCCACTGAACGGTAAAGATCGTGATGAAATGCTTGGAAATCCGGGTCGCCTTGACGGGCAAATGCCGCCTTGTGCGTGTCATCCGCGGCAATGCGATCTTCCAGGAAGCCAAGCGGATAACTGTCCCAAGACGCGATATCCAAATCATCACCAACATCAAAATGATCAAACTCTGTCACCCGTCCCATGTAGTTATGCGTGATCGGAGCTTGGGAGTGGGTGCGGATGATATCCACCTGGGCTTTGTTGAACGCAACAACTTGATCCGATGAAAACCGCCGGAAGGCCAACGCATGTGCTGGGTTCACTTCGGTGACGGTCAAATTGGGCAAATCGATCTGATCAAAACGATGATATTCCATCGACCAAAAGACATTGCCCCAAGCGCGGTTCAAGGTATCAATTTGCCCATATCGTTCCTGAAGCCAATTTTGGAAGGCAGAACGCGCAGCGTCAGAATAGCTTAGGACCGTATCGTGACATCCGTATTCATTGTCCGTCTGCCATGCCGCGACATACGGATTGTCACCATATCGCTCGGCCATTTCCTGCACAATTTGACATGATGCGTCCAGATAACCGGAATGGCTGAAACAGTAATGTCGCCGTGACCCAAATCCTCGCGTCTTACCGTCTGCATCCACAGCCAACATATCAGGATAGGCATCAACGACCCAACGCGGTGGTGTTGCTGTTGGCGTGCCCAAAACAACTTTTAAGCCGGCTTCACCCAGCGTTGATATGGCCCGATCTAACCATCCCCAGTCAAAATTACCTGAGTTTTTTTCCAATCGAGACCAGGCGAATTCTCCGATCCGGACCCAGGTTAATCCCAATTCTGCCATGCGACGCGCGTCATCGGCCCAGACGTCTTCTGGCCAATGCTCAGGATAATAACAAACCCCAAGTGTACGTTTCACAAGATCACCCGATGTTCTGTTTGCCCCGGAATATCGACACCTATTGAAAAGGTTTTTCCGGCGTCGCGTCCGTCAACTCCAATTGCCGCCGAAGTGCAATACAAGGTCTTCAAATCGGGCCCACCAAAGGCCGGACATGTTGTTTGAGTGGCTGGCAGATCAATCGATAGAACGTATTCGCCCGCCTCATAACACGCCAAACGCCCTGCCCCCCAATGCGCATTCCAAAGCCGCCCCTGACTGTCAACAACAGCGCCGTCAGGGTTCAGTTCGTCCGCCTTAAGGTCGATGTAAACCTCGGGGTCACCTTGAGGCCATCCATCTGCCGTGGCCAACGCCTGTCTTTTGATCTGACGATCAAACGTGTCGCAGAAATAGGCCCACAGCCCATCGGGACTAAAACAAATGGCATTGCTTACAGTGATACCAGCAAACAACTTACGCACCTCACCCTTGTAATAGCGATAGATCGCCCCGGCGCGCGGTTCTGCCGATTTGCCCATTGTCCCGATCCAAAACCCGCCATAAGGATCCGCGCGACCATCATTGGACCGCGTGATCGGCATATCCGCTTCCAAAGCCGCCACATGGGTTTTAGCCCCGTTTTCCAGACTAAACTGAAAAAGCGCCGTTTCGGATGCAATCAGCAAATGATCTTGATCCATCCAACCCGCAGCGCTGACATGTTCTTCGAATTGCCACACACGGTCTTTGGACATCAATCGATGGTGCAAAATATCGAACCAGAACAAGCACTGTCGTTCAGGGTGCCAAAGCGGCCCTTCTCCCAACGCGCACGCGCGGTCATCAAAAATGTTCATTGCGATCCTTTGGCCTCGTCAAAAGCGGCGACAATCTGCAGTGCCTTTTCCGAAATGTCCGCTATGCTCATCCCCGGTTTGTAGATGGCCGAGCCGATCCCAAACCCAGTCGCACCGGCGGCAAACCAATCCCCGAAATTATGCGGCCCCGCGCCACCGACAGCATATACTTTTGCATCTGGCGGCAACACTGCACGCAGCGCTTTCATCCCAATAGGTCCGGCCATTTCAGCGGGAAACATCTTGAGCGCGTCAGCGCCGGAATGAAGCGCTGAAAACGCTTCGGTCGGTGTGAAAATCCCCGGATAGCTTTCCATCCCCGCATCTTTCGTTGCGGCAATCACATTCAGATTACAGTTGGGCGACACCACCATTCGCGCGCCGATTTTAGCCAATCGATGCACATCATTGGTATGCAATACTGTCCCAGCACCGATTATGGCGCGATCTCCAAAGATCTCTATCATGGCAGATATGCTGTCAAACGGATCGGGCGAGTTTAAAGGAACCTCTATGTAATCGATCCCTGCGTCGATCAATACGCGTGCTGCGTCGACCGCTTCAGGCGGTGTTATTCCACGCAAAATCGCAATTATTTCACGGCTCATGTCAACTCCATCGCAGACTTCGCGGCAATCAATCCGCGCAAGGTCATCTCATCCCCATCGGCTCGCAAGACTTGGACATGTTGTGCACCCAGCGCAGTGGCGTAGATCTGCGACAGATCAGTTTCGCCCACAATCGCAAGCGCCTGCCCCAACCAATACACCCGCGTGGCTGCCAGCTCTGCTCCGATCAGCGCGCCGGACAATCGCGCACGCGCTTCGCCCGCTTGCGCATTGTTCAACAGGCCATGCGCGCGAATGTTGAACAACCGTACTGCCAACATTTCAGGCTTAGACATTGCATCATTGACAGCCGCGCAAAACGCCTCTTCTGACCAAGACGCATCAACCGAATGACGCAACACGGACGCCGTCGACAAAAGCCCAAATATTTCACCGGTCATAACGGTGCGAAAACTAACGATTTCACCCGCGCTGACATGCACCCATTTTGTGTGTGTTCCAGGCAAACAGACCACCCCATCAAAATCAGGATATGCAGCTAGAAAACCTGCAATCTGGGTTTCTTCGCCACGCATAACGTCCTCTGGATTAAGCTGACAAATACCCGGCAGAATTCTAACATTCCCAATAACAGTCGCCCGTGATGCATCCGGCGGGCGACACGGCACAGATTCATACGGCGCTTCTGCCCACCCTTGTCGCGAACCAACCATTCCGCATGCGATCACGGGCACGTTCACCGAACCAATCATAGCTTTGAGCGCTGGTTCAAATTGATCCCGTTCAAGACCGGCCATACCCGCGTCAGAAGATCGCTTTTCAATCGCGCGATCATCCGCATTCATGCGCCACGCGCGCAGATGCGACGTTCCCCAATCCACTGCGATCCAAGCTGTTTCGTTCATCCTGTCACCACTACGCCGCCGTCGACCACCACGGCTTGCCCGGTCATCATCCGACTTATGTCAGACGCCATAAACAAGACCGCGCCGACCACATCATGAGGTTCTAAATGGTCTTTCAAACATTGGCGTTCGAGATGCGCGGCAAGACCATCCGGCGTCGCCCATTGATCCAGTTGCTTTTGCGTTAACACCCAACCCGGAGCAATGGCATTCACCCGGATTTTGTCAGGCCCATATTCACGCGCCAAGCTGCGCGTCATACCGTTAATTCCCGAATTGGCGGCCGTATATAACGGGTATCCTGCATTTCCCATCATGTAACTGATCGAAGAAAAGTTGATAATAGTGCCCCCACCCGCTTGGCGCATTCCCTCGATGACGGCTTGGCAAGCAAAGGCGTAAGCCTTGAGGTTTATTGCCAGCATCCAATCAAAGAATTCTTCATCCATTTCGAGAAAGTCATGCCGCTTGTCATTCGCGGCATTGTTTACCAAGCAAGTGACGGGACCATGAGCCATCGCAGCTTGGTCCAACGCTCCGCGCAACGCCGCGATATCCGTGACGTCACACGGGATGAACAGCGGGCGTGTCCCAAACTTGGTTTCCATCTCATCGCAAAACGCCACCGAATCCGAACGCTGTACAAAGGCGACCTTTGCACCTTGTTCAAGAAATCCTTCCGTCAGCGCAGCCCCAATGCCTGAACCGCCACCGGTGATGAACACAGAGGCCCCTTCAAGGTCGTGAAACGTAGCGATATTAGTCATGTTCATATTCCTGGCTGAGCACTGAGTGCGGCATTAAACGAGGCTCCCTTGCAGGACCCACATGGATTCAGGGAAGCTCCATGGCAGGGTAAGGCCATGATACATCAAATAGCTGCCGCTCACGACTATCGGGTCATTTTTCAACGCAATGGTGCCGCGTGACAGACGTGTTACGTCGTCTTTGTTGACCAATTCAACCCGATATTTTGCGTCTGGAACAAGTTGGGTCAAACGCAATGGGCGTGGGGTGATCTGGTCTGATGTCGTGGCCTTACCTGCAAAGACGACAAACCGCGCACCATCACGAGACAGCTGTTGTTCGGCCAGTACAGCCGGATCGGCGCTGTCCAATCGCAAGATATCGGCGCTCTGCAACCAATCGCGATTGCGTTTCCACCACGCCGTTACGTCGCGCAGAACTTGTGTTTCGTCTTCTGTCAATTCGCGCGGGTCCATCTCAAAACCCATGTGCCGTTGTGCAGCGACCCAAGCCCGGAATCGAATGTTTAGGCTGCGTCCCGACGTGTGGCATTCGCGCGGACCAACGTGGCTGCCGGTCACCGCCATCGGCAAGAACAACGACGCATTATGCTGAATCTTTAGACGTTCAACCGCGTCATTGCTGTCACTCAACCAAACACGTTGTGTGCGTTCCATAATTCCGAAATCAATGCGCCCCCCACCCGACGCGCAGCTTTCAATTTCCACTTGCGGAAATTCACGACGCAATCGATTCAGCAGCGCATAAGTCCCACGGGTTTGCGTCGCATCTGGTGTCGGCAGCGCGCGATTGTGGTCCCATTTCACGTAATCAATGTCATGCTCTGACAAAATCGCGCTTAATCGGTCGAATAAGAACGATTGCACTGCAGGCAAAGACATATCAAACGCCATTTGCTGACGTCCCAATGTTTGATCTTCATCCCCCAGAACCCAATCAGGATGTGCGCGGAAAACATCGCTGTCTGGATTGATCATTTCGGGTTCGAACCACAATCCAAAGGTCATCCCCAAGGACGTCACATAGTCGATCAATGGCGCTAGCCCATTGGGGTATTTCCGTGGGTCAACAAGCCAATCGCCTAAGGAGCTCGTGTCGTCGTCGCGTTTGCCAAACCAACCGTCATCCAGAACAAACCGTTCTGCGCCAAGAGACGCCGCACGTTTGGCAATGTCTTTAAGAACATTCAGATCATGATCAAAATACACCGCTTCCCAGCAGTTGTAATGCACAGGGCGCGGGCGGTCAGGATCAGGAAACGTTACGATCCTGTCACGCAAATGCCTTTGAAAAGCGACAGCGCAGCCATTCAATCCATCATCGGAAAAGACTGCATATACCTTAGCTGTTTGAAACTGCGTCGACGTTTGGGGTTCCGTGCCTGTCGCATAACCGAACTGAACCTGGCGTCGTCCATCCGGAAGCTCTTCGGCAACCATGCGATGCCCGCCAGACCACCCATAATGAAGTGCGTAGGCTTGTCCGGATGTATTGGTCGCCCCGCGACATGGGATGATCAGACCCGGAAAATGTTCATGCCCCGTGCGCCCCGTGCGGTTTTCCCGGCATCGCATACCAGCGGACCAAGGCGTTGTATTCATTTGAAATTCACCGCACCAACGGCCAGAAAAATCGATCATTTCATCTGACAACTGAGGTGCGGGAAAAACGGGTGCTGCAAACCAATGCAAATGCATCGGGTCTTTCCCTTCCAGCGTGGCGCTCGATTCAATGACGTGCGTTTCTGGATCAATGGCAAAGCGCGCTTGATAGGTCAGCTTGTGCGTTTCATCGACATAAGTCAGCACCAAAAAATTGGTGTCAGTTTCCGCCTTTTCAAAAGAGAATTTTGGTAAGATTTGCGAGCCATCCTGTTGTTGGACGACAAGACCGGGTTGACCCGGAAACGATCGGGACGCTTCGGGGCAGATTGACAGTTCGGGGTTCGTATCCAGCATCCCCCCGGTCACATCGATTGCACATGCTTCAAACAGGCTCGTCAGATCTTCTTCGTCAGGCAGACGCGGTCCCCAATAGGCAATTTCTGCCATACGGCCGCGATTGGACCCAATAACGAAAGTCTGACGCCCGTCATCCAGACGCCAACATTTTATCACTTAACAGCTCCCAAAGTCAGACCTGCGATGAAGTGTTTCTGCATCATAAAGAAACAAGCAACCGGTGGAATTGCCGCCATCAAAGACGCCGCCGAAACCAAGTGCCAGTTGTTTACGAACTGCCCATTCAACGCGCGAACACCTGCGGTGATCGGTTTCGCGCTTTCGCCTGTCGTCAGGACATTCGCCCAAAAGAAGTCGTTCCAGACAAATGTAAATATCAGCACTGACAATGCTGCAATTGCCGGACGCACCAATGGCAACACGACGAACCAGAAAATCTTCCATTCCTTGACGCCCTCGATCCGCGCGCTTTCGATCAGATCGAACGGCAAAGCCTTGATAAAGTTGCGCATGAACAACGTGCAAAACCCGGTCTGAAACGCAGCGTGGAACAGAAACTGCCCTGCAATCGTGTCATAAAGGCCCGTCTGAACAGACATATCGCGGACAGGAACCATCAGAATTTGAAACGGAATGAAGTTCCCAGCCACAAACAAGAAGAACAACGGCAAGGCCACGCGGAACCGGTAGATCGCCAAGGCATAACCCGCCAAGCAGGCCAAAGAGACAGAAATGATAACCGTAGGAAAGGTGATCAAGACCGAATTCAACATGTAATTGGCGGCTTCGGATTGAGTAAACACCGCTGAATAGTTTTCAAACAGGCGGAATTCCGTTGGCCATCCAAAGATGTTGCCTGTGTTGATGTCCCCGGCCCCTCGGATCGATGTGACAAAAATCGCAAGCAAAGGCAAAAGCCAGATGAGCAAGGCAAAAGGAAGAAACGCCTGATAGGCGACGACGGCTCCTTTGCCTGCTTTTTCGACAGGGCGCGGAAACATCAGCGACCCTCCTTTTCGTTTTTGTACATGTCCCACAAGAAATAGCTGATGAAGATCAGCATGATCAGGAACAGAACCGTGGCAATGGCAGATCCATACCCATATCGTTCGCCGTATTCACTGATCGCAACTTCGTACATGTAATGTGACAGAACATTGGTTGATCCAAACGGCCCGCCCTGGGTCATAATCGCGATCATATCAAAGGATCGAAGCGCCCCGATGACCGTCACAACCACCGCAATAAACGTCGCTGGACGCAGCTGCGGAATGACGACATACCACAACATTTTCCAACCCTTTGCCCCATCAAGGCGCGCGGCTTCAATCTGATCGGCAGCCACATTGTTTAGACCCGTCAGGTACAAAATCATGCAATATGCGATTTGCGGCCAGAGGCCCGCAAAGATAATCCCGTAGGTCGCCCATTCAGGGCTTGATAGGATATCAGGTGCCGGGGCCGAACATTTAAAAGTCGCATTGCCAAGGATATTGACGGTCTCTTCGCAATACAGCGCTTTCCAAATCGATCCGATGACTCCGAAATCCGGATTGTAGAACCAACCGAAAATCAGGCCGACGACGACTTGTGAAATGACGAAAGGAAAAAAGAACAACGATTTGTAAAATCGCATCCCGGGCACGGTTTGGTTCAAAAACAGCGCAATCCCAAGACCTGCTGGAACGGCGAGCATATATAAGAGTAGCCAAAGGATGTTGTTCTTGAGGGAGGTCCAAAAATTAGGATCGCTCCATAACTTTTTGTAGTTTTCAAAGCCAACCCAGATGGCGGTCGATTGCCCATCCGCCGTGTACAGTCCGTTCCATTCATAAAGGCTCAGTCCAAGGCTTTTGAAGATCGGAATAATCACGTAAATCGCAAAGAAGATCAAAGCCGGCACCAGAAAGATCCAAGGTGCGATAGTCAACTTGTTGCGTGCCATCCAAGACGCGCGGTCTGACTCGAGCGAACTTTCTATTGACGCATCTGTCATGGGCTTACCCTCGCTATTTGAAGTCGGCTTTTCACCGGCGAGACGTGTTCGGGCAAACCCCAAACCGCTGTAAGAATTGGGCCGCGAAGTGTTCCGCGGCCCATGTTCAATGGTTTACTTGTAAACCTCAGTTTGAACTTCATCGAGACGCTCAAGAACAGCCGTCATTTTGGACGTATCCAGCATAAACTCCTGGAAACCCTCCATGCCTGCCTTGGCCATCGCCGCCGGGGCGTCGCGGTCATAGAACTGCGCAATCCCAGTTGCCGAGTTCAACAATGCAAAGCCTTCTTGGATGAACTTGTCGTCCGAGATTTCCGCCTTGGCGTTGATTGGCAGCTGACCAATGGTTTTGTTCCACTGTGTCTGCACGTCAGCGCGCGCAACAAAGGCCAAGAACTTCTTGGCGTCTTCTTTGTTTTTCGCGTTGGTCGGAATGAAGAATGCGTCTGCTGGAGCTTCTTCAGCCAAAGGCACGTCAGGGTCGATTGTTGGGAACGGCATAAAGTCGATCTGATCTTCGGTCAGACCTGCGTTTTTATAGCCATCAACTGAGAAGTTGCCCATAACGTACATCGCCGCGTCACCGTTGGCGAACGGCGCAATTGCATCCTGCCAAGACATCGAAGCGTGGTTTTCCACAAAGCCACATTCGTCGATCAGCGTCTTCCAATTCTCAAACGTCTGCACGATGCGTGGATCAGTGTATTTGATCTTACCAGCTGTCAGGTCGTTATGAACTTCATAGCCATTTGTGCGCAGGTTCAAATAATCAAATACGCCCGCTGCCGTCCAAAGGAACTTTGTTCCGATGGTGAAAGGCGTCACACCGTTTGATTTCATTGTGCCGCAGGCCGCGAGCAGTTCACCCCATGTTTTGGGCTCTTCCAGCTTCAACAGTTCAAAGACATCCTTACGATAGTAAATGCCCCACTGGTAATAGCTGTAAGGAACGCCCCAGGTCTTACCATCGCGCGACATGGTCGCTTTGATCGCCGCAAGGTCTTCGTTGAATCCGTTTTCTTCCCAAACATCATCAATCGACTCAAACAGGCCTGCATCGACGAATGGCGCCATGCGGTTACCAGGGTACCACGACGTCACATCCGGTGCATCGGCTGTCAGAAAGTTCCGGATCGCAGTCTTATGCGCTTCGCGATCGTTGTTGTTAACAATCACGTTGATGTCCGGGTTTTCCTTTTGGAACTGCGCTACCGCATCGTCAAAGCCCTTTTTGGGGCCTGGGTTCAAATCATCAAAGTTGATGACAAGATCACCCGCAAGTGCACCGGTCGCCGTAAGCGCCAGCGCGGCCGCAGCCGTTTTCAATTTAAGGAACATAAGTGTCCTCCCAACATTGGTTCCCTCAAGATAGCCAGACATTCGCCTGACCGGTTCGCTGCTGTCAAAAAGGTTCAAGCGCTCGTTCGCGTTAAAAATCTTTTTGACATTCAGTTCCACATAGTGAAACTTAATTCCAACTATTGAAACTATGCGGTGAGGCCGCTTGTACGTCAACAGCAATTTACAAGCCGGTCAAAGGAGGACCCGCAAGATGACAGCACAACGCCCCAGCGGCGATGGAACAATTGCCAAGGCATTGGATGTGCTGGATCTGGTCGCCGGAATGCAGCGCCCTGTTCGATTTGCAGAAGTGCTGGCGCAGGTCAGCATTCCAAAGGCAACGCTCTATCGGCTTTTCCAAACACTTACGGCACAGGGCATGTTGCAATATGATGTGGACCGCCAAACTTACGCGCCGGGATTGCGACTTGTCAGGTTGGCGCATTCTGCGTGGCGTCAGAGTTCGCTCGCCCCTATCGCGCGGCCTTTCATAGACAGATTGGCGGAAAAAGCGGGCGAAACGATACACTTGGCGCAAATGGACAATGGTCAAGTTCTGTATGTCGACAAGCGCAATGCATCCAGCCCGATTGAGATGTTCAGCCAAGCCGGAAAAGTCGGACCGGGATATTGCACAGGTGTCGGAAAAGCCATGTTGGCCTTCATGGCACGAGAACCCCAGTCACAGGCCATCGCGCGCCAATCCTATTACGCCTATACCGCACACACGTTGACGTCGTCTCAAGCTTTGGAAGCCGAACTTGCGGATATTCGCGCAGAGGGTTTCGCCTATGATCGTGAAGAACACGAGCCCGGAATTATCTGCATCGCCGCACCGATTCTTTCCAATGGCACACGTGTCATGGGCGCATTAAGCATCACGACCTCTGTCCAGCGCAGTTCATTAAAAGAACTTCAGAAGCTGAAACCAGACCTCTTAAAAACCGCAGAGCGAATCGCCGAGGCGGCCACCACATGGCAATTCCCCGAACCCGAGAAAGGATAACACATGTCCGGCGTTCAACTTGAACAGGCAGTCAAACGGTACGGGTTCACGCAAGTTATCCATGGCGTAGATCTACAAATTGAAGATGGCGAATTCTGTGTGTTCGTTGGCCCGTCAGGGTGCGGAAAATCCACATTGCTGCGTATGATCGCCGGTCTGGAAGACACCTCTGACGGTGTGATCAAAATTGGTGGCCGCGATGTGACCCATGCCGATCCGGCAAACCGCGGCATCGCCATGGTTTTCCAGACATACGCTCTTTATCCGCACATGACAGTCGAAGAAAACATGGGATTCGGGCTGAAAATGAACGGTGTCCCAAAGGACGAGATTAACCGCAAAGTTAGCGAAGCCTCACGTATTTTGAAGCTGGACGAATATCTAAAGCGCAAACCAAAAGCACTGTCTGGTGGACAACGTCAACGCGTTGCGATCGGTCGTTCGATTGTGCGTGGACCAGAAGTGTTCCTGTTCGACGAACCCCTGTCCAACCTTGATGCCGAATTGCGGGTGGATATGCGGGTTGAAATCGCGCGTTTGCACAAAGAGCTTGGCACAACAATGGTTTATGTGACCCACGATCAGGTCGAAGCCATGACATTGGCCGATAAGATCGTTGTTTTGCGCGCAGGCAAAATCGAACAAGTCGGTGCCCCGATGCATCTTTACAAAGATCCGGACAACAAATTTGTTGCTGGTTTCATCGGGTCGCCTTCCATGAATTTCGTGAATGGCGAAGTGGCTGACGGCGGCGTTTTGGTCCCCGCTTTGGGTGGAACTGTTATTTCAACGCAAGTTTCGCTTCCTACAACGGGATCAAACGTCATTGTCGGTCTGCGACCTCAGGCATTGCTGTTAAATCCGGGCGAGGGCGATATCAAACTGGAACTACGCGAACGCTTGGGCGGAGTCGCCTATGATTACCTCAGGTGTTCAACGGGTGAGCGTTTGATCGTCGAAAGCCGCAACGACGAGGCCCTTCCGGAAGGCACAACGGTCAATGTCGACTTCGACCCGGCTGCGACGTACTTTTTTGATGCAGAAACAGAAAACCGTCTGCGTTAACGTCAAGGTTCTGACAATTCGTAGGGATGAAAATACGTCGTAAATAATTTGCCAAACACACCGGCAACCATCGCACAGCGGCATGCGTCAGTTCATGGGCAATAAGCCCTCGATGTCATCAAGCGTTTTTGCGCAGATATTCCATAATCGCAGGACGCACCGACATTTCGCCGCGATGCCGTGCATCTGCAATGACTTTTCGAACCTCTTCAAGGTTTGAACGCCGCAGCAAGCTTTTGACGGGCCCAATGGATGCCGGGCGCATCGAAAGCGATCGTAACCCCACTGCCGCCAGACACAACGCCTCGACCGGTCGGCCAGCATCTTCGCCGCAAAAACTCAAAGGGGTATTTGTATCCTCGCAACGTTCTACGATCCGTTCCAAGAAGCTCAAGAATGATACGTTCAATGTATCATAGCGCCGCCGCACCCTTTCATTTTCGCGATCCGCGGCGAAAAAGAACTGTTTCAAATCGTTGCCACCGATGGACAAAAAGCTAACTTCTTCGAAAAACTTTCTTGGCGCGAATGCGAGGCTGGGTGTTTCCAACATGGCACCGACGTCAATTTCCGACGGCAGGACATGCCCCAACTTGGTCTCGCGGTCGATCGCTTTTGTCATTTCATCTCGAGCGCCTGTGTATTCTTCGTATTGCGCAATAAACGGGAACATTACCGTCAAAGGTCGCCCGTTCGCAGCACGCAAAAGCGCCTGTAACTGCATGCGCAACACACCCGGTTTGTCCAAACCAACCCGAATTGCGCGCCATCCAAGCGCTGGGTTCGGCTCATCTGTTGGGCGCATGTAAGACAGAACTTTATCTGACCCAATATCTAGTGTGCGAAATACAACCTTCTTGCCACCCGCTGAATCCAAGACACGAGAATAGAGCGCCGACAATTCGGATCGCTTTGGCATTTGGTTGCGCACCAGAAACTGAAGCTCTGTTCGAAAAAGACCAACACCTTCGGCACCAGATCCCTGCAAAGAAGGCAGATCCGCCATTAGGCCCGCATTCATATGCATGCCAACGATCGCGCCACACTTGGTTTCAGCCGGTTTTTCGCGGATCGACGCATATCGTTCAAGTGCGGCTGCTTGCATCGCCATTTTGTCACGAAAGGCCGAAACAACAGTGTCATCAGGTCGCAAATGAACAATACCCTGTTCGCCATCAACCATGACATGGTCGCCGTTCAAAGCCTCAGTAGTGATACGATTCACGTTAATGATCAGAGGGATCGCCAACGCGCGGGCCACAATCGCGGCATGACTGCCAACTGACCCTGCCTCAAGGATAATACCCTTCAGATTGCGTCCGTAATCCAACAATTCAGCCGGGCCAATATTGCGGGCAACTAAAATGGGATTGGCGGGCATCTCTGCACCTGTGTCTTGCCCCTGCCCCGTAAGGATGCGCAGCAGACGGTTCGACAAATCGTCCAAATCACTGAGGCGTTCCCGCAGGTAATTGTCCCCGGACTGAGACATCCGAGCGCGGGCAAGCGATTGTTCCTTTTCCACGGCCGCTTCTGCGCTCAGCCCGCCTCCAATATCGGATTCCATGCGGCGCATCCAACCCTTGGAATTCGCGAACATCCGATACGCTTCAAGCACTTGTTTCTGCTCGGTGTCGCCAGCAGCCATAGCCAACATCTTGTCGACACCTACGCGCAATTCTTCGACCGCCGTGGTTAGCCGTTCCAGTTCACGTTGAGGATCATCGGCGATAGGGTTTGAAACAACGACGCGCGGTTCATGCAGCCAAATATGCCCCTCGGCGACACCTTCCTGAGCGACGCCGCCCTTTAACATCTTTGGCTGAGAATGCAGCGCTTCCATTGCGGCGCCTTCACCAACAAACGCGCCCAGTTCCGTCATTTCGGCCAACACCATCGCCACGACTTCAAGCGCATAAACTTCGTCAGCTGAAAATTCACGCCCTTCTTTGGACTGTACAGCCAGTACCCCCAAAGCCTCGCCCAATCGTTGGACAGGAACACCGCAAAAACTGGAGAACACTTCTTCGCCAGTTTCCGGCATATATCGAAAGCCACGCGCATTTGGAGCGTCAGCGGTATTCACAATCTCACGTCGGCGCGCTGCGCGCCCAACCAAACCTTCACCCAAACGCATACGCGTCTGGTGAACAGCCTCTGGATTCAGGCCTTCTGTCGCACAAAGTTCAAGCGTGTCTTCGTCCCGAAACAGATAGATCGAACAGACCTCTGTTCCCATAGAATCCGCGATCAACCGCGTGATCTTATCAAGACGCGCCTGTCCTGCATCATCACCAGCCATTGCATCACGCAAGCGCCCAAGCAACTTGCGGCTTTCGCTTTCCACGGTATTGGCCATGGTCTCCCCGTTTTCCACTGCCCGACCGCCTTTGGTCGCGCGCCTTTAGAGCATGAATCAAACTCAAGCGAAACGAGAGAAACATCAGTGGTCAAAAAAATGCGTGTTCCAATCCAAGCATTTTTTTTCGTCGCTCTGATTTTAGGCTCTTTTTTCGAAATATCGGTGCTGCGATCGTAATAAACCCCACTCTCGAAATACGTGTCTGGCGCCGCATGAAATGCATGCTATTCTGGCGCTTAGACGAGATAATCGTCGTGATTGCCCGCCATTTGGCGACTGGCATTCCAAAAATGAAAAACGAAGCACGCGGACAACGGTTTGCTCAGCTCGAAGTCGAGGACAAATGGACCACGCTAGGGAATTCACTCGGCTATATAATCTCGATTACGGCGAGCCGAATGAACTGATCTTTCGGTTTGCCAGTATCGCGACCGGTGGCGTCATCTTGTACAGCTATACAGGGTGGACGATGTCCATTTTTTGGCTGATCGGTTATTTTGCTCTGCACAGTTACTATCACTATTACCTGACACGAAATCGCGACGTAACCACGGCTCAGCATACAATTCATGCATCTATCGTGTTTTTGGCGCTTCATGCATTTTTTATCGCGCTGCCAATCTATTTGATGTTGCAACCAGACATCGCCATGAATTTCTGCGGCACGTCGGCAGTCGCCTGTCTTCTGGTATGGTTGATCCGCCGCGCAGACATTTTACCGGCAATCGTCTTTGGCAACATCGTCATCATTGCTGTTTCCGTTGCCTGCTTGCTCGTGGTCACTCTATCGCGGGTCGATTTTTTCCTCGCCAAAATCGCGATGGTTCTTTGTTCGATTGGTGCAGTAGCCTATTACGCTGGCGCTGTTTTAATCAGTCGACGCCAGAGGTTACAGGTTGAAGAAAGCGCCTATCGCTCCATCGAAGCACAAAAGATGGAAGCCATTGGGCGTTTGGCCGGCGGTGTTGCACATGACTTTAACAATATTTGGACGGCAACACTGGGCAATCTCGATTTGTACGACGAGGTTCCAACAGAAGCCGAAAAAAATGAATGCATCGAACAAGCCCGCAGTGCCGCCGTCCGGGGCGAAGCATTGGTGCAGCGATTGCTGGCTTTTTCAGGTCGAAGACACAAAACAACTGAACAACACAGTCTTGTCAGCATTCTGGATAACCTCGAACGTCTGTGCCAACCGCTTATTCCTGCCTCTATTTCCCTAAATGTGAAAGAACTGCCTGAGAACATGGTCGTCATGACCGACGAGGAAAATATCACAACCGCTCTGTTGAACTTGGTCGTGAATGCGCGCGACGCGATTTCAGAGACCGGGACAATTACACTTGCGGCGGATCGGCTTCACCTTTCTTCACCAAAAACAATGCAAGACGGCATGCCCATCTTGCCGGGGAACTATATTCGAATTGACGTCGAAGATGACGGCCCAGGTATGCAACCCGATGTTCTAGAACGCATATTGGAGCCGTTCTTTACGACAAAGCCTATCGGCCTTGGGTCAGGCTTAGGCTTACCGACGGTTGCGGCATTCGCGCGCGAAGCCGGAGGAGGTTTGGCCTTCGACACGTCACCCAGCGGGACGAAAGTGTCAATGTATCTACCAAACGCCTAATAAGAAGCTATGCCGCCTTTTCCATTTCGAACGCGTCATGCAGCGCCTGCACCGCAAGCTCCATGTATTTGCGATCAATAAGTACGCTGATTTTGATTTCCGACGTCGTGATCACCTTAATGTTAATCCCTTCATCGCTCAGGCATTTGAACATCTTGGCTGCAACGCCCGTATGGCTGCGCATCCCAATTCCGACAACACTGATCTTGGCAACGTCAATATCCGCAATCATGTCATGGAAATTCAACAGGCCTTCCTGTTTGGCGTCATCCATAGCCTTTTGCGCACGCGCAACCTGATCCGTCGGACAAGAGAAGGTCATATCAGTTCGCCCCTCTTCAGAAATGTTCTGCACGATCATATCAACCAAAACACCCCCGTTGCTGAGCGTTGAAAATATGGTTGCTGCAATCCCGGGTCGATCCGCCACGCTGACCAGCGTCATTTTGGCTTCGTCGCGGCTGTATGCGACGCCCGATACGATGTTGTTTTCCATGATTTCATCCTCCGCACAGACCAGCGTTCCCGCGTTATCACCGGCGTCCTCAAAACTTGAAAGTACGCGCAGGCGCACATTGTACCGCATCGCAAGTTCCACAGAACGCGTCTGGAGAACTTTCGCGCCAAGGGATGCAAGTTCCAGCATCTCTTCAAACGCGATCTTATCCAATTTGCGGGCTTTCTCGCACACGCGGGGATCGGTTGTGTAAACACCGTCCACATCTGTGTAGATATCGCAGCGTTCTGCATCAAATGCTGCTGCAAATGCCACAGCAGTTGTATCCGAGCCACCGCGTCCCAACGTCGTTATCCGACCTTCTGGGCTGATGCCTTGAAAACCGGCAACCACAGCCACCCGCATACCTTCTGCGAATTTTGACATGATGTTCTCGGATGGAATTTCTTCGATCCGAGCCGCACCATGTGCGGACGTCGTGCGCAAGGGCACCTGCCACCCTTGCCAGCTGCGCGCCGGTACATCCATTTCCTGCAACGTCATCGCCATCAGGCCCGCAGTTACATTTTCGCCAGACGACACGACCGCATCATATTCTCGCGCATCGTAAAGCGGGGATGTCTCGTTCACCCAGCCAACTAGCTCGTTCGTTTTGCCGGACATTGCGCTAACAATGACGATAACATCATAACCGCGCGCGACCTCGCGGCCGACGCGTTTTGCTGCACGCCGGATGCGATCCAATGTGGCCACTGACGTGCCACCAAATTTCATCACCAGAACAGGCATTGCGCCCTCTCTTAAAACCCTCGCGCCGTTTACGCGTGATGGCAGAAAGGTTCAAGCAGTCCGCAGTCACCTAATAGGGAAGTGTTTGCCCGTCCCAGTTTTGAAAACACCCGGACGTGTCCAGACTTAGGGCGTCAAATCTCTGGACCAAGCCAGTGGCGGCGGTGTCCACCGTAATGTCTGCCGCCGCGCCACCCATGTCAGTTTGAACCCAACCAGGATGATAAATCCCTACCGCAATACCTTGCGGCTTCAAATCCTTGGACAGATTTCGCCCAAGATTTAACACAGCTGCCTTCGACGCACGATAAACATAACTGCCACCGGGAGCTCCCGCTTGGCTTGCCATCAGGCTGGAAATAATCGCGATTTTGGGTGTTTTCGCAGCTTGTAAGTTAGGCAACAGGTTTTCAATGGTTTTGAATGCACCTGTTACATTGACTGCAAAAGACTGGGCCCAAATGTCTTCGTCATAACCATTTCCAATGGAATGGCCTTTGTCCAAAAAAACACCTGCATTGCACACCAGCATATCAATTGCGCGTCCTCGCAAATTGCGCGCCAAAGCAGCGTGATCCGAACTTGAGGTAACGTCCAACCGCAGCTCGGGACTGGCGTCCCGCGAAACCGCACTGACTGTATCGCCACGGGCCAGATAGGTTTGGGCCAAAGCCGCGCCGATACCGCGATTGGCCCCCGTGATCAAAACATGCATAAGATTAATTCGCTTGTCGTTTGGGCAAGAACGGAAGCGGGGCGACGGGAATCCCCTCTTCAATAAGAGCCTTCGCTTCCTCTGGTTTCGCTTCGCCCCAAATCGATTTTTCTGGGGCCACGCCTTCATGCATATCGCGCGCAACCTCGGCGAATTTTCCGCCGACATAGGTGCTGTTTTCTTCAACATGCTTTCGCATCTTGGACAGGTTTTCAGCGACGTCACCCTCAGGCGTTGTCAAATCCACCTTTGCGGATCCCTTTTTGGCAACAGGCGGCGCCATTAACGCTTTTGTGATAGAGGTCGATCCACAAATCGCGCAAGAAATATGCCCCACAGCCTGCAACGTTTCAAACGCCTCAGCCGATTTGAACCAGCTGTCAAAGCTGTGGTCTTGGTCACATTTCAGATTATAACGGATCATCGTACACTCACGTAATGCTGTAGCATGAAATAAGCATTAGCACCCTTTGGTCAATGGCTTGTTTCCGCTGCAAGACGATCAGGCGATGTTATCAAAATCAAGATGCAACAATATTTGAGCCAGCTCCGGGGCGTCCACGCGACTGGCCGCCTTCTTGGGTGACATCCATTTTCGTTCTCGCTGCCCTTGCTCCGGAAACTTATCCAAAACGTCACTGACCTCAACTGCGTAAACCATTGCAACACATGGTAAATTTTCATCATCATCCATGTCTTTTATATAGGAAAATATGCCAACGGGGCGCGACTTTACATCACCCTTAACACCCGCTTCTTCCCAGGCTTCGTTCAAGACAACTTGATGAGGTGCTTCCCCCGCTTGAGGCCAGCCTTTGGGAATAATCCAACGTCCGGTTCCCCGAGATGTGATCAGCAGAACTTTTGTTTTTCCCTTGACCACACGATAGCACAACGCAGCAAATTGCGTTCTCACATCGCGCTTTCCGACCTCAGAAAAAGATAAAGGCAGTTGATTGAACTGCTGCGCCGACATACTGCAAACCTCTGTTTTTCGTAAACTTATATAGTATCTTAATGGAAAAATCACCAGTAGCTTGGGCGGCAACATCTTAACAATTGGTAAGACATCCACTTGTGTCACCCGCTGCGTTCAGAAAGATTGAACAGTGATGAAAAAAACGTCGGTCTTTTTTACGTTGCTTTGGCTTGGCCTGATCACAATCGCAGGTCCGTCCGTCGCAGAAACGCGTTTGAAGGTATTTGCGGCCGCCAGCCTGCGCGGGGTGCTTGACGTTTTAGTCGAAGATTTTGGAAAACCAGTTGCTGTTTCTTACGGCGGTTCCGGCACCATGGCACGCCAAGTGTCTCAGGGTGCGCCTGCCGATCTGGTTATTTTGGCCAACCCGATGTGGGATTTGTGGTTGTCCAAAAACACTCCGCCCGCGATAGATCGCGAACCAACCTTAGCATCGAATGGACTGGTTCTGATCGGCGGTAAAGACCAAGCCCCTTTTGAGGTGACACCAAATGCCATAACTTTGCTGGATCGGTTAAATGGCGGACGCATCGCCATGGGGCAACGCGACAGTGTCCCGGCGGGACAATATGCGCGCGCTTGGTTAGAAACGCATAAGATGTGGTCCGAGATATCTCCACACATTGCAGAAATGCAGAACGTGCGCATGGCTTTGACCCTTGTGCATCGCGGCGAAACCCCGCTAGGCATCGTTTATGTATCCGATACCTATGCTAGCGACGCTGTTCGCGTTCTGTGGCATATTGATCCCAAGACTCATCCATCTATCCGGTATCCGGCGCGGGCCCTGTCCTCAAAGGGGGTCGAGTTTCTGGAATATCTACGCACACCATCTGCCAAAACCATTTTTGCAAACCACGGCTTTCTGCCGGGACAAGGTGCGACCAACTGATGTGGGGGCTTGATGCAACGGGTTGGGACGCTGTTCAGCTTTCTTTGAAAGTTGCGCTTGTTGCGACAATTGCCACTTTGCCCATCGCACTTTGGTTGGCATGGCTCTTGGCGCGGCGGTCATTCTTTGGAAAATCCGCGCTGAATGCCTTGGTACATTTACCCTTGGTTCTTCCCCCGGTCGTAACCGGTTACGCGTTGCTGGTGTTATTTGGTCGGTCAGGCCCGCTTGGCCAATTTTTTGATACAGTCTTTGGATTGGAATTTGCGTTTCGTTGGACTGGTGCAGCGCTGGCCGCAGCGGTCATGGCGCTGCCCTTAATGGTGCGCGCAATCCGCCTTGCCATCGAAGCAGTTGATCCCAGATTGGAAGCCGCAGCCGCCACGCTTGGCGCGCCAAAGGCATCCGTTTTTACGACCATTACATTGCCGCTGATCCTTCCGGGAATATTGGCCGGCGTTGTCATGGGATTTGCAAAAGCACTGGGTGAATTTGGCGCGACCATCACTTTTGTCGCTTCGATCCCCGGAGAAACGCAAACGATCCCTTCTGCAATCTACAGCCTGCTGCAAGTTCCCGGTCAAGAAAGCGCCGCTGCGCGTTTGGTGCTGTGCGCCGCTCTTTTAGCCATCGCAGCGGTGTTTTTGTCCGAATGGTTAGCCCGCCGGATCGCCCGACGGATTAGCGGCGCATGAGTTTAGAAGCTAACATACAGCATCGGTTTGGTGATTTTAGCCTTGATCTCAACCTCGAACCCAGTGCCGGAGTCACCGCGTTATTCGGTCGATCTGGATCAGGAAAGTCGACTGTTATCAATGTTTTGAATGGATTACTCCAGCCTGATCACGGCATTGTAAAACTTGATGGTGTCACCTTGTTGAGTGATCAAATCAACGTGCCCCCCCACAAGCGTCGAATGGGATGTGTCTTTCAGGATGCCAGATTGTTCCCACATCTGAACGTCGCGCAAAATCTTGACTACGGCACCCGTTTCGCCAAACAAAACTCGAGTATTTCACGTGCTCAAATCATCGATTTACTTGGCTTGAACCCGCTTTTGGATCGCCGCCCCACCACCCTGTCAGGCGGGGAAAAGCAACGCGTTGCGATTGGGCGAGCGCTGCTGTCTGCGCCCCAAATGCTGTTAATGGATGAACCTCTGGCCGCTTTAGATGCCCCGCGAAAGGCAGAGATCCTACCTTATCTCGAACGCTTGAAGACAGAAACAGGTTTGCCGATCATCTTCGTCAGCCACTCCATGGATGAAATTGCGCGACTAGCCGACAATATCGTCATTTTACGAGATGGACGGGCCACAACGCAGGGCGCGATTTTTGACGTGCTCTCCGACCCCCAAAACATACCAATGTTGGGCGTTCGCGAGGCGGGCGCGTTGGTCCAAGCTAAGGTCATTTCGCATGGATCAGATGGTATCAGCGCGTTATCCGTTGGCACTGAAACGCTTGATCTGCCGGGTGTCGATGCAGCCGCAGGTTCAATTGTGCGCCTTCGCATATTGGCGCAGGATATCATATTGGCATTGGACGCACCCACCGGGCTATCGGCGATGAATGTCTTGCCTGTCACCATCACATCAATCCAAGACGGGGCCGGTCCCGGCGCTGCGATCCAATTGGACGCTGGCGGAGAACGCCTTTTGGCACGCGTCACGTCCCGTTCGGTTGAGCGCATGGGGCTTGTCCCGCAAATGACCTGTTACGCCATCGTCAAAGCGATGGCCGTCGCCCCGGAGGCGATCGGCCATGGTTAAGTTACTTTTGGCAAAGCCGTACGCAACCGCGCAACCAACTGATCGTGAGGCAGATCAGCGTCGATGGACAACCGGCGCAACCCGAAATGCACATGTGCCATATCAGTGTAATATCGCGTGTATGCATAATTGGTAGCAGCACCTGCAACCGCGCCCAGAACGGGCACCGCTTGCGCCGCTAGCTTCTGACCCAAAACAGTCGCCAGTTTTGGTGCAACACGTGCAATAAGCGCTTGAAGACCCGCCCCCGACAATGCCATCCGCGCCGACAAAAACGCAATGTCAGCACCATCGTCGTGTTCCAACGGGCCCGCACTGGCAAAGACCTGAACACAATCAAACCGAACGTTTTCCGAATTGGGGTCAAACCCGTGCTCAACCGCGACACCTTGTATGACGCGCAACAACAGCGTTGTGGTCACCGGCACTTCTGCCAAAGCCGTCGGCAGGCCACCAAGACCACCTGCGGCCCCCATTGCAGCACTGATCGATTGGTTCAACCAATTCGCCTGATCAGGCAACACACGCCGCGACCGATGGGCAAGACGCATGGCTTGAGACAACGCATCGATTGTCGCGCCTGTCAGTCGATCTTTCACAGGTGCGGGAAGCCGATCCACCAAATTATCCGCTTGCGCACCCAGTGAATTCAGCAGGTCAATTCCCAATCCGCCCGCATCCGCATGTCGCTTTGCAAGGCGTTCGATTTCTCGCTCCAGATCGAATGGAGGTACAATAACCAAATCATCCATCCCTTGAATGTCGGGGCTGGCGGGGCTTATTTCAACGTTGAAATGACTTTTCCGCGCACATTGTCCCATGCGTTCGCGCGCAATGCCCGCCCCAACACGCGGTCCGGATTGGTCGGGGGCGGCATCATCACACCAGTCAATCGATGAAACCCAAATCGGCTGTAATAGGGTGCATCCCCCACGAGAACGACGCGATCCCAACCCAAATCTTGCGCGATATCCAACGATCCTTCGATCAGGAAGCCACCCAAACCTTCACCTTGACGCGTCGGATGAACAGCAACAGGGCCCAAAAGCAGTGCTTTGACCTGCCCAATATTGACTGGCCAGAATCGAATAGCGCCGCCAAGGATGCCATCCACATCCCGAGCAACCAGACACAGTTTCTTCACAGGGGGTACGCCGTCCCGCAGGCGATAAGACGACAACGCCTCACGACCAGGCGCAAAGCACAGGTCGTAAAGGGCCTCGACTTCCCACCAATCCGAGGGCTTTTCCGACCTGAGTTCATACATTTGGGTGCCACTCTCACCGCAAGACTGGCGCTTGGCCTAGCATGACGTTAAGTCCCCTGCAAACCAAAGGAACGCCCTGCATGTTTTATCGCCCCGAAGACGGTCACGACCTGCCACATAATCCTTTCAACGCGATCGTAACGCCGCGCCCGATTGGGTGGGTTTCGTCCCGAGATCTTGACGGCAACGCCAACCTCGCGCCCTATTCCTTTTTTAATGCGGTTGCATATGTCCCACCACAGGTCATGTTTTCCTCGACTGGCGCGAAGGCGGATCAGGACAACACCAAAGACAGCGTTGCCAACATCCTTGAAACTGGCGTCTTTTGTGTGAACATCGTTTCCTATGAACTGCGCGACGCCATGAACGCGTCCTCTGCCGGGTTGGATCGATCGGTTGACGAATTCATCAACGCGGGGTTGGAAAAAGCGTCATGTGAAACGATCGATTGTGACCGCGTGGCCATGGCGCCGGCGGCATTGGAATGCAAATTGACACAGATCGTGGACCTGCCGGGTGCGTCAAACCGATTGGTTCTTGGCGAAGTCACGGGCGTGCATATGCGCGATGAGTGCCTGCGTGACGGTCGCTTTGACGTCACCACGTTTGAACCTCTCGCACGACTGGGGTATCGCGACTATTCACGCGTGGTTGACGTGTTTGAACTTGCCCGTCCAGATGATTGATATTTAAAATCAATCAATTGATTAAATAATATAATTAATCTTTTAGATTAACAATATAGACCGCTTGGAATCTGCATTCTGCTCTGAAAAAAGCAGGGAAATGTCCGGCGCTTTCGCTAGATTGAGCACAGCCTACTCTTCACCACTGGGCACGCGCTGTGTCTGATTAGATCGCTAAGCGCTGCTTTATTGACGTTTGAATAGTGTATTGCCTTCGCCTTCGAATATGCTCTCATGACCAAACCCACGGACACGCGCGAGCAGATCATCTTCCCAAAGGCGCGCGTGGCGCGTTTCCATCAGCACTAAATCGGGGCGTTCGGATTTGACGCCTGCATCCAGCCATGGGCCAAGTGCAGCATCTTCCCCGCCTTCTATGTCGATCTTCATGACACTTAGATCGTAGTCATTAAGGTTGCTCAGATAGGGCCGCAGCAGACGTACTGGCACAATGAAGCCGCTCTTTTTGGCCAAGCTGTTTGGGTTCAAAGAACCTTGACCAAAATTACCGGGACGCAGCAGCAATTCAGCTTCGCCTTCGGTTGCACCAACCGCACATGTTTCAATGCGCACGGTCTGACCAAGGGAATTCAGAAGAATGTTCTGCCCAAGACGTCCAATCATGATGGGATTAGGTTCGAACGGCAACACGCGCGCGCCAGTTCCTGCCGCCTGGGCCAATGGAATTGAATAAGCACCGCAATTCGCGCCGATATCCAAAACCAGCGCTTTTCGGTTTTCCACCGCATCCAACAATTGTGCCAAGCTTTGCACCTCGACGGGCACCCCCTTGAGCCACAGTTGCAATTCAGTCCAATTATCGCGCGGGTTCACAGCCATGCGCACGTCCGCAAAGCTGACTTCCCCGGAGGGCAAAATAGGACGTAGCAACTTTCGGGTTGCCTTATCCGCTTTCAGGAAAGCCTTGCGCATTGCTTTTGCTGACTTTTCGTCCATGCCCTGCCCTTTATTTCGGCTTTTGTACCTGTATTCGGTTGCGACGTACAAAAAGTCAATCTTACCAGAAAAACAAGCCTGATCCCCTTTAACCAAAGCTGCTGCAACTGTATCACCGCATGGATAACCACACAGGAAATGATCATGGTGCAAACGAAAATCGGAGTGATTGGCGGGTCTGGGCTTTATGATATCGACGGCCTTGAGAACCAAGAATGGATCAGCGTCGAAACTCCGTGGGGCGTACCTTCGGATCAGCTGCTAACAGGGACGCTTGATGGCGTGTCTATGGTGTTTTTACCGCGGCATGGCCGAGGTCATGTGCATTCTCCTTCGACGGTACCTTACCGGGCCAATATCGATGCGCTGAAACGGATTGGCGTCACTGACGTTATCTCGATCTCCGCGTGCGGGTCATTTCGCGAAGAAATGGAACCCGGTCACTTTGTGGTTGTCGATCAGTTCATTGACCGAACCTTTGCACGTGAAAAATCCTTTTTCGGAAGCGGATGCGTAGCGCATGTATCCGTCGCACACCCAACCTGCGAACGCTTGTCCGACGCGTGCGAAACCGCCGCCAAACATGCAGGCGTTACGGTTCATCGCGGCGGCACCTATCTGGCAATGGAAGGTCCGCAGTTTTCCAGTCTCGCGGAATCGAAAATGTACCGCAACAGCTGGGGATGCGATGTGATCGGAATGACAAACATGCCCGAAGCCAAGCTCGCCCGAGAAGCCGAGCTTTGCTATGCATCTGTGGCGATGATTACGGATTACGACAGCTGGCATCCGGATCATGGCGAGGTGGATGTCACGCAAATCATTGAAACCCTTACAGGCAATGCAGACAAAGGGCGCAGTACCGTCCGCAGATTACCGGCGCTGCTTGGTCCCGATCGCGCGCCGTGCCCGCACGGATGTGACAGAGCATTAGAATACGCGATTTTGACCGCCCCTGACAAACGCGATCCAGAAATACTGGCAAAACTGGATGTAATTGCCGGGCGCGTTTTGTGAAGAAACAGGTCATCGTAGCGGCCGCGAATTGTAAGGCTGCTGATGATGATCAAACTATATTACCTTAGAAAGCAATAATTTATGTCGTTTGATCTTTGGCTGACCTTTACTGCAGCGTCGACCGCTCTTTTGATCCTACCGGGTCCAACTTTATTGATGGTCCTTAGCTATGCTTTGACGCAAGGGCGACGGGTTGCGATCGCTTCTGCGTTGGGTGTTGCCACAGGTGATTTCATTGCAATGAGCTTGTCCGTCATCGGCTTGGGCGCACTATTCCTTGCCTCGGCCACCGCCTTCACCATTTTGAAATGGGCCGGCGCAATTTACTTGATCTATCTCGGTTTGCGTATGTTACGCACGCCCGCGGATCAGTCTGCGTTGATGGACAAACCCTCCAACACCACCGCAATAAAGGTGTTCCGCGATCTCACTGCTGTAACGGCCTTGAACCCAAAGTCGAACACGTTCTTTATTGCGTTCGTTCCACAGTTCATTTCTGCAGAGGCCCCTTTCGCGCCCCAAGCGGCCATTCTTGTTGGCACGTTTGTAGCAATCGCAGCCGTAAATGCGTTGGTCTTTGCCCTAAGCGCGAATGCGATGCGCAGCCGCATGACACGGCCATCCGTCCAGAATTGGTTATCAAAATGTGGTGGCCTGACATTGATTGGTATGGGTTTTTTAACAATGACGTTGCGCCGTTCGACATAAACTCAGCGCCAATCTACGCATTATTCCGAACACACCTGTTTCTCAAACGCAGTCACCTGTGCTTCAGTTCAACGATACGCATTCATTTTTCTTGCTTTTTGCTCCTCCACCGGGCCAGAAGCCGCAGGTCGATCTTAAGCAAAGGGCTATTCCGTGCCAAAGCAAACTAATTCAGTCAAAGACTACATTCGCACCATCGTGGATTTCCCACACGAAGGGATCATGTTTCGCGATGTCACAACCTTGTTTGCCGACCCACGCGGCTTTCGCATTGCCGTTGATCAAATGCTGCACCCCTATGCGGGCCTTGCCATCGACAAAGTGGTCGGGCTTGAGGCGCGTGGCTTTATTTTAGGGGGGGCAATTGCGCACCAACTGTCTGTTGGGTTTGTCCCGATCCGCAAAAAAGGCAAGTTGCCCGGCGCAACGATCTCCCAAGCCTACACGCTTGAATACGGTGAAGCGGTCGTCGAAGTTCATGATGACGCAATCCAAGCCGGTGAAAAGATACTGGTTGTCGATGATCTGCTGGCCACCGGCGGAACAGCCGAAGCTGGGATTAAGTTGATTGAACGGTTGGGTGGCGAAATTATCTCTTGTGCCTTTATCATCGATCTTCCCGAACTTGGTGGTCGCAAGAAACTGGAAGACTTGGGAATGGATGTTCACGCCCTTTGCGCATTCGAGGGGCTTTGACTCTAGGGCATTTAACTCTCGTTCGAAATGCCCGTTTCATCGCGGTTTTCGTCTAGCAGGATCCGAAAGGCCCGAAGATGCGGCAACATCTCGACAAATCTGTCGAGACCAAAAGATTGAACGACAGCCGCAAAATCTGGCCCTAATTTCGCAATCGTTTCTTCACGAAGCGCACGCCCAGCGTCCGTCAACCAAACGCATTTCGAACGACCATCCTCTGGGTTCGGGCGCATTTCAATCAGCCCCCTCTTTTCCAGAATTTTTAACGTATACGCCATGGATGTCTTGGGAGTCTGAAAGGCGCTGGCCATAGCCATCGGGGTTTGCCCGTCTCTCACGCGCACAAGATGGTTGAGCACTGTAAAATGGGGCGCGATTAATTCATCAGGAAGACGGGTTTCTAAGGCGGTACGACTGAGCTGTGCTATGATCCCAATTTCAGTCATCACCGCAAAAACAACACCAGCCGTATTTTCTTCTGTCACCCTGACCTGACCTTCTTTTCTAACAACCAACGTGGGCTTTGGGCCACTTGCGGTCCATATCCCAACCGACCCAACATTTGCACAACACCCCCACCCGGCGCTAGTATCTGATGCGTCTTGTCATAAAGCGCGCTCATTTCCGGAAATTCCTGCAATGCTTGACTCATTGGTTGCACCCCAAGACCGATTGAGGTGGCGGCAAGGTTCAAACGAACCCAGTCGCGCCCTGCCATTATTTGTTCTACCCGAGAGTTGCCAGGTGTGTTCAGCCACACGTAAGCCATGCCCGACTGAGCGGCCTTGCGCACCATGTCCAAGCCAGATTTGTAGGTGATGGAATTTACGTCTATTGCGTCTTTGCGCGAAAACAGCCCGGTCAGGCGCAGCGCTTCGAATTTTGCTCCGGTGAAATCAAGGCCGTCTGGATTCGCATCGACTTCGCGATGTCCTATCCGAAAGAGGTCCACGCTTTCTTTATACGTTCGCGGCGTTTCGAATTCGATTTCAAACGCATCTGTGGTGATGTCGCGCAAATCCTGAACAAACTTTTCGTCATTTGAAGCTGCTACGGAGCTGCCGCGGGTTACGGACGCAATCAACGCATCCAAGGCGTCTTGGTTGACGGGTTGCTTTAAATCGAAAAGTTCTTTTAGCGAACGACGCGCCAGAACATGATCAAACAACGCCGGCTCTGCCTGTTCATCTGACGGTTCAAATCGCGCGACTGCCACACAACGTTGATCAAGCTTGGTTGAATCATCGCCATCAGGGAATAACGACAAGGACACCCGATATCCTTCATTCGCAGCAGCCATCGTCATCAATTCAAGAAAGCAACCCAATCCCACTACGATCTGTCGATTGTACGGGTCTGTGTGCGGCAATAACCGATCCGGGTCGACGTATAGCTCGACCTGACCGGGCGTACTCAAGTCCACAATCCAGGGCTGCCGATTATGCGGGTTCGGCGCAAGAATAGCATAGCTTAACGCCACCATCCTTGGATCGTCATACTGCCCCGCCATGGCCCAAGGCTGAAGAGCAGTGCGCGGCTTTTGCATAACCGCGTAGCTCGCTCCACCTGCAGTTAAAATTACACCACCCCCTAAAATTCCCAGCGTCTTGCGTCGTGTCAAAGTCATCGCTTCACCTTTAGTACGAATTCGAACTACATACTTCGTTATAGAACAAATTCGCACTAAGCAAGTTTTTCTCACCTATATCGAATGTCCATTGCGCCCAGTTAGCTAAATTGGTAATCATTACTTACCAAAATGAGGATCTTACAGTGCCCACCATTACTGAAATCGAGGATTTACGCCGTATTTACGAACGCCGGGTGCCACGGATGTTCTATGACTATGCTGAATCAGGCAGCTGGACCGAGCAAACGTTTCGCGAAAATTCCACGGATTTCGACAAGGTCAGGCTACGCCAGCGGGTCGCTGTTGATATGTCGGGGCGCTCGACGGCAGGACAAATGATCGGCCAAGACGTCGCTATGCCGGTTGCCTTGGCCCCTGTTGGCATCACCGGGATGCAACATGCAGATGGCGAGATGAAAGCAGCCCGTGCAGCTGAACAGTTTGGCGTGCCTTTCACATTGTCGACGATGTCGATCAACTCGATCGAAGACGTAGCCTCGTGCACCAGCTCGCCCTTTTGGTTTCAGCTCTACGCAATGCGCGACACCGATTTCACGTCCAGCTTGATCCAGAGGGCCAAAGACGCCAAATGCTCTGCTTTGGTCATTACACTCGATCTTCAAATTCTGGGGCAACGGCACAAAGACCTCAAAAACGGACTGTCCGCCCCGCCGAAACTGACACCACGTACGATTGCCAATCTGGCCACGAAATGGAGCTGGGGCCTTGAGATGCTTTCGGCCAAGCGCCGTACATTCGGAAATATCGTGGGTCATGCCAAAGGCGTCACAGACACCTCGCAGCTGCATTCTTGGACGGCAGAACAATTTGATCCAACATTAGATTGGAAAAAGGTCGAAAACCTCATGAATGAATGGGATGGGAAAGTGATATTGAAAGGTATCTTGGACGCCGAAGACGCCAAGATGGCGGCCAAGCTTGGGGCTGATGCCATCATCGTATCCAATCACGGCGGACGGCAATTAGACGGTGCGCTGAGTTCGATCCGGGTATTGCCTTCGATAATGGACGCAGTGGGCGACAAGGTTGAAGTTCACCTTGATGGCGGCATCCGGTCCGGTCAGGACGTATTGAAAGCACTGGCATTGGGCGCAACAGGTACGCATATCGGTCGCGCATTCATATATGGATTAGGCGCGATGGGACAGAAGGGCGTCACCAAAGCGTTGGAAGTCATCCACAAAGAGCTCGACACCACAATGGCCTTATGCGGTGAAACCAAAGTGTCGGATTTAGGGCGTCAAAATCTGCTGGTCCCCGAAGATTTTGAAGGACGTTGGCAGTCGAATTGAAGTGATCCGGTGGCTGCGGGTATTGCCCCGCGCCACCTATCGAAGAACGGCGCCGGGATTCATGATACCTTTGGGATCCAGCGCGTCTTTTAGCGCGCGCATTGCCGTCAGTTTGGTTGGATCACCGTATCGTTCTAAGTCTTCCACCTTAAGCCGCCCTACCCCGTGCTCTGCGCTGATCGAGCCGCCAAATTCATGGGCTAGATCATGCACTATGCGCTTTACCTCGTCCCGTTCGGCCAGGTGATCTGCCCGCGATTTCCCGATTATTGGAAACACGTTGTAATGCAGGTTTCCATCACCCACATGCCCAAAGCAATTGATGCGAAACGACCCCAATTTTGCGATAGCTTCGCCACCTTTGGTGATAAAATCGGGGATCGCACTTAAGGGCACAGAAATGTCGTGGCTGGAAATTGATCCAACCCGCCTGTTTCCTTCCGGAATATGTTCGCGCACCGACCAGAAATCTGCGCGTTGTTGTTCACTTTGTGCGATCAACCCATCGCTTACAATATCCTCGGCGACCGCACGCGTGAACAGGTTTTCCAATTGATCCGCCGGATCCAAACCTGCAGCCAAGCCGACGTCGATCAGCACACACCATTCCGGCGTTACGTCCCAAGGGTTTCGGATTTCGACCTTTGTTTCCTTCAGAAAGTCGAAACCCTGACGATGCATCAATTCAAATGCCGAAATTCCTTCGCCCATCTGATCGCGGGCCATACTTAATAATGACAAAGCCGCCTTGGGATCTTTGACGGTCATTAGTGCCGTACCTTGTCCCAGTGGTCGCGAATACAGCTTGAGAGCCGCTGCTGTGATAATGCCCAATGTGCCTTCGGCGCCGATCAACAAATTTCGCAAATCATAGCCGGTGTTGTCTTTGCGTAGACGGCTAAGTCCATTATAAATATCGCCGTTTGGCAACACCGCTTCGATCCCAAGGCATAAGTCCCGCGCATTTCCATAGCGCAGCACACCCGTGCCACCCGCATTGGTGGCCAACAATCCGCCAACCTGTGCAGATCCTTCAGATGCTAGGGATAACGGGAACAGCCGGTCCGCCGTTTCAGCTGCCTGCTGTACATCCGTCAAAATCACGCCTGCACCCGCCAGCAATACGTTTTCCTCTGGATAAACGGCACTGATCTGGTTCAATCGTTCCACTGATATGATCAGGGGAATGGCTCCGTCCGCTAATATCTGCCCCCCGACAAGACCCGTACCACCCGCATAAGGCACGATGCCAACATTCAACTCATTGGCCAGTCTGACAATCGTTGCAACTTCACGAGTGTCACGTGGACGCGCAAGCAGCCCACCTTGCCCAGCCCAACGTCCACGGGGTTCTTCCAGATATTTTGCATCTGGTACGCCAAACCGATCCGCAGGCAAGGATTGGCGAAAACGATCTGCTAAATCAGCAGTAAGAGAAACACATGTCATTTATTCGATGAACCAGATCGCGGCCCCAAGGACAAGGTCACTCTGACAACCACGCTGGTTGCAACACCATTATCGTCGGTCGCGACGGAAGTCGCGCGCGCGACACATCCAACACTGGACCACCGACCTGAACGACCGAAAAGTCATCTGACATCCCGCGCAGGAACGCACCAAGCGTGCCATCCCCAAACCAATGCATCGGGATCACAATAGAGGATCGCAATCGGCTGATCACACGCATCATCGTCGGCAAATCCAAACTGGACCCACCGTCAACAGCTGCCATGACGACATCCAGCCGCCCCAAAGCAGCGTATTGTTCATCAGAGGGTTCGTGATGCAAGTGGCCCAGATGGCCGATACATAGGCCGGCCACTTCGAACACAAAGATCGAATTGCCTTTGGGTTCAGACCCGGAAAATTGGGATCGTATGTCAGTGGATACGTTGCGAATAAGCACTTCGCCCAGGTCAAGATTGTGTTTGATCCCCTGCCCGAAAGGTCCCCAGCCGGGTAAAACATGGGATATGGCTGGATCGGGATTTGGGGTCCAATGCGTACCGTGGGCATGGTTCATGGTCACGACATCCGGGATCATCGGCGCAGATCCCAAGAAGCCCGTGAAATCTGTCACCATATTCAAACCGCCAGCGGTGCGGATCAGAAATGCGGCATGCGTGACATAGTGAATGCGCACCGTTTCATCTGCGACATCCGTATTCCAACTGGCCTTATGTACAAATTCTGCCTCTGGGACAGCGTCTGCAAGAGCAAGACAATGGCTTGGGGTACGCTCTTGCGCGGCCACTGCGGCTGGCAAAAGCAAAACGAAAAAGAATGTTATGATCATGCGCATAAGTCCATAATTAGACCTTTAACGCGACTTGACTAGTCCTAACCTGCTTCCGTTTTCCCGCGTCGATCAGATCTAAGTGAGGCATAAAGCACATGAGTCCGCCACCGTCCATCAATCTGCAGATAACTTTGCGCAACACCTTCGTACTTGAACGTGCTCTTTTCCAGCAGCCCGCGGGACGGTGTATTTTCAGGAAGGCACGCCGCTTCGATCCGGCTGAGATCCAGCCGCGTGAAAGCATGATGAACCACAGCATGAATGGCTTCGCGCATGAAACCTTGCCGGGAAAATGCAGCCCCCGTCCAATACCCTAACGTGCCCGATTGCGCGGGACCACGCCGGATATTGTCCAGCGTTATGGCCCCAAGCAACGCCTGATCATTGCGACGTATCAGAAACAATGGCATCGCCGTCCCATTGGATATCGACCGTTGCGCCCAATACACGCGGTTCGTAAATGCTTTGCGGCTTAGATGATCCGCAGCCCAACTTGGCTCCCACGGGGTCAGATGCTCGAAAGAGCTTTGGCGCAAGGATGCCCAAGTCCGAAAATCGGAATGCACAGGCGGGCGCAAAGTCATGCGTTCGGTCTCTATGCGCAGCTTACGACGGGCCAGCAACATCAGGCGGTGCGCCTCTCCTGCAGAGTTTCAAGAGCAGGCGCTCCATCAACTGGACCATAAAGCGCCAGCGCTGCAGGGGCCTGTGTTGCAATATGTTCTGCAAAATCCCGCACCATCTCAGGATTAACAGCATCGATCCGTTCAACTGTTTCACCTAGCGTTGGCACCCGATCCCAAATTTGAACAAGCCGCGCCAAACGCTCTGCCCGGCTGGACGGGCTTTCCAGCCCCATCAAAAGACCTGCCTTCATCTGTGTGCGTGCACGCGCGACCTCTTCCGTTGTCAGCGTCCCAACTGTTCGCTTCATCTCGTCTATGGTCAGCGTTGCCAGATCATGCAGCTGATCCGCCGATGTCCCCGCATAGATGGTCGTCAGCCCCGTATCGGCATAGGCCCCTGCTTGGGCAAAGATCGAATAACACAGCCCTCGATTTTCACGGATTTCTTGGAACAAGCGGCTCGACATGCCACCACCTAAGACACTGGCGTAAATTTGGGATGTATAAATCCGGTCGTCGCGATATCCGGGGCTTTCAAACGCCAACGCGAAATGAGCCTGTTCTAAGGATTTGTTTTCGCGAATCTCTCCGCCGCCGAACCGGGCCGGAATGATGGAGGGCGATGTGCGCGGCACCATATCCCCAAACAGTTTTTCCGCCGTCCGGCAAATTTCGTCGTGATCAATTGCACCCGCAGCCGACAAGATCATTTGATCTGGACCGTAATGATTATTCACAAAAGAAGACAAATCCTGACGTTTAAATTGCGCAACGCGTTCGGACGGGCCTAAAATCGTACGGCCCAAAGGCTGTTCGGGGAACGCGCGTTCCTGCAACCAGTCGAAGATAACGTCATCAGGGGTATCGAGCGCCTGGCCAATCTCTTGCAAGATCACACCGCGCTCAATCTCGATTTCATTTGCATCAAAAACGGGGTTCAAAAGAATATCGGCAACCACGTCCAACGCCAATGCGACGTCATCCTGAAGGACACGTGCGTAATAGGCCGTGACTTCACGGCTGGTATAGGCGTTGATGTATCCGCCGACGTCTTCAATCGCTTCGGCGATCTGGAGTGCAGATCGCCGCTTTGTTCCCTTGAACGCCATGTGTTCAAGGAAATGTGCGATTCCGTTTTCTTCTGGACGTTCATGGCGCGCACCTGCGCCGACCCAAATACCAATGGCTGCCGATGACAAACTTGGCATGTGTTCAGTCACAATGCGAAAGCCGTTCTGGAGCGTGTGTTGTTGCGTTGTCACGTGCGTCGGTTTTCCTTGATATGAGCTTCAAGCACCGCCAGATCATCGCTGATCCGCGTTACCCGTTCCGAGCGTTCATACAGGTCAGCCATCCGTGTTGGAAGAGGCGGATGCACACCTGTTGCTGCTTCGACCGCTGCTGGGAATTTTGCGGGATGCGCAGTGGCCAGCGTGATCATTGGCGTACCAACCCCACGATGTTCGTTTGCGACTTTGACGCCAACTGCTGAATGCGGGCACAAAAGCTCCCCACTTGCGGCCAGACATCGCGCAATTTCAGCACGCGTTTCATCTTCGTCCGCGCGCCCGGATACATAATGATCCTGCAATTCTTCCATCGCACCTTGGCTGACCTCGAACCCGCCGCTTTTCAATTCGTCCATTAGCTGCGCTACTGCACCACCATCACGCCCATAGGCATCAAACAAGGCGCGTTCAAAATTCGAACTGACCTGAATGTCCATGGAAGGACTGATCGATGGGATTGTTGCGCCTTTGCGATATCCCTGCCCTGACAGGCAGCGATGCAAAATGTCATTCTGGTTCGTGGCCACAACAAGCTGGCGGATTGGTAACCCCATGCGCTTGGCCAGATAACCCGCAAAAATATCCCCAAAATTCCCAGTGGGCACCGTGAAATCGACAGAACGATGTGGCGCGCCCACGGCAACAGCCGATGAAAAGTAATAGACGATCTGCGCCAAAACACGGGCAAAGTTGATCGAATTAACCCCAGCTAACCCGACCTCGTCCCGGAAGGTAAAGTCGTTGAACATGTCCTTCAGTCGCGCCTGACAATCGTCAAAGTCACCTTCTAGGGCCAAGGCGTGGACATTGGATTCGGACGGGGTCGTCATTTGTCGCCGCTGCACTTCGCTGACGCGCCCATGCGGATACAGAATAAACACATCCACGTTCTCAAGCCCTTTGAACGCGTCAATGGCCGCACTGCCCGTGTCACCTGATGTGGCACCTACAATCGTCACCCGTCGCCCTGAACGCGCCAATGCGGTTTGAAACAACTGACCTATCAATTGCATCGCAAAATCTTTGAACGCCAAAGTTGGGCCATGAAACAACTCGAGCAGGAAATGCCCTTGATCCAATTGCTTCAAGGGTGCGCGTGCCGCGTGACCAAATCCAGAATAAGCGCGTTCAATGCAATCGCGAAATTCCGTTTCGCTGAACGTGCCCTGCACAAATGGCCACATCACCCGAAAGGCGATTTCCTCATAGGGCAAACCTTCCAGCCCGGAGACTTCGGCATGTGACATCGCGGGAATGGTTTCAGGCACATAAAGCCCACCATCACGCGCCAACCCGGTCAGCATTGTGTCTTCGAAAGTCAGATGCGGAGCGGTTCCGCGTGTCGAGATATATTGCATGTGTTTAACCAGTCACGTTCGGGTTGCGATTGTGCCGCAGCAGGAAAAAGGCGCTCATCCCGGCCCAGATCGCAGCCAGCGAAAACCAGGTAAAGGCATATTGCAGGTGATCGTTTGGAATATCGCCCGTATCGATCGGCCAAGGCGTCACACCAATATCCGTTTCAGGTGCGTCGCGCAAAACAGCCAAGATTGGCAATGTGCCCAAGGCGTCCGCCATTGCGGGAACATCTCGGGCGAACCAAATATTGGCATTCACATCCGGCTCCGGCGTGAACCCATCGATTTCGTTTGGCCAATGCAGGTTACCGGTCAGGCGAATTTCATCGGTAACAAGGCTGGGGATTTCATCCTCGTCTGGGATCCACCCGGTATCAACCAAAACGACTCGTCCGTCTGTCAAAGCAAACGGGCGCACGATGCGATACACAGCGCCGGTTTGCCTGCGCGATGCCAATATACGCAATGCGCCGTCTTGGAAGTGACCATCAAGAACAACCGGCGTGTATTTGTCGACCACGGGATCAAGGTTCACCGGCAGCGAAACGGGTGTCGCGGCTATGCGCTGTTCGATGCTGGCAATCAGATCGTTTTTCCACGTCAATCGCTGGCTTTGCCAAACGCCTAACGACACCAATATTCCAGCGCCGCCAATTCCCACAATGATCAGAAACAGAAAACGCCCCATTATGCGTCAGCCCCTAACAAGAAACGGCGCCCGGGGGTTTCCGTGCGCCGTTGGGTTTTAAGCTTCTTTCAGCAATCTGCAAGTCGCGATCAAATACCCCAGAGGTAGACCGCGAAGAACAAGAACAGCCAAACGACATCAACGAAATGCCAGTACCAGGCCGCGGCTTCGAAACCGATATGTCTTTCGGGTGTGAAATGCCCCTTCATTGCGCGGAACAAACATACTGTCAGAAACAGTGTACCGATCACGACGTGGAAGCCGTGAAATCCAGTTGCCATGAAGAAATTCGAATAAAATTCGTCTTCGCCAAAGACCCAGCCTTCGTGCAAAAGATGCGCGTATTCGTAAGCCTGAAGCGCTGTGAACGCGACGCCCAGAACAATCGAGATGGCCAACCCATTGATCAACGCTTTGCGGTCATTGTTGTGCACGAGTGCGTGGTGCGCCCATGTGACGGCACAGCCAGACAACAACAATATCAACGTGTTGATCAGTGGCAAATGCAGTGCGTCCACCGGGTAAATCTCAGGCGCGACATAGGTCGTTCCGAAGTACTCTTCCATTGGATAAATGGCGTGTTTGAAAAACGACCAGAACCACGCCGAAAAAAACATAACCTCGGACATGATGAACAGAATGAACCCATAGCGCAGACCGATACTCACAACCTTAGTGTGATCACCCACATGGCTTTCTGTTACAACTTCGGACCACCAAGCGAACATGGTGTAAAGGACGGCCGCAAGACCAATCCAGAACAACCACGGCGTTACTGCATGCATCCAAAGAACGGCGCCCGCCAGCATGGCCAAGGCACCCAAGGCACCTACCAGTGGCCAAATAGAAGGGTTGAGAATGTGATAGTCGTGGTTTTTTGCGTGGGCCATGTCTTGGGGTCCCTCAGTTCAGGTTGGTCGCGCTGTCCTGCTTAACGGCTGCATAGCCATCTGGCAGGTCAATTTCATAGAATGTATAGCTTAAGGTGATGGTATGAACATATTTTCCGTCGCGGTCTGTGACAATCTCGGGGTCCACGTAGAACGTAACCGGCATCATCACACGTTCGCCGGGTTGCAATACTTGCTCTTCGAAACAAAAGCACTGGATTTTCGAGAAAAATCCGCCCGCTTGATATGGTGCAACATTATAGCTGGCTGAGCCAGCCACAGGGCGACCGGAGGGGTTATAGGCTTCGTAAAACGCCAAACCGGTTTCACCAATGCGCAACGTCATCTCGCGTTCGACCGGTTTAAATTCCCAAGGCATTTTACTGTCAAGAGACGCATCGAACCGCACGGTTATTGTTTGGTCAAGAATTTCGGTGTCAGCCGTTTCGCTGATCCCCGGTGTCCCGCCGAAACCAGTGACACGACAGAACCAGTCATAAAACGGCACAGAGGCCCAAGCCAATCCGCCCATTACCACAACCAGCCCAACGGTTTGGGAGACTGTTTTTTGTGGTCCAGAAAGCGCCATTACCCGGCCTCTTCGATCTTGGGCAATTCGAAATCGCCACGTGTCACCTTAACGAAGGTCAATGCCAGTATCAAAACGACAAAGCTGACCAACAAGAGACCAACGCCGATGTTGCGGCCTTTGCGCCGCTGATGCAATTCATGTTCGGTCCGAATGCTCATGACCATCCACCCAAACCCCAAGGCCCTAACAACGCCTCGGCGGCAATCGCGCCAAAATGCAAGAACAAGTACAACAGCGACAACTTGAAAAAGCTTCTTTCTACGGCGTATGAATCTGCTTCGGCCTGTTCTTCGGATCGGCGCCAAATATCAATTGCACCTTTGACAAACAACGCATTCAAAATGACGGCGGCAGATAGATAGATCGGACCACCGATACCGGTAAAGGCAGCGCCCACAGCGAGGCCAGCCAACAAAAGCGTGTAAACGAGGATATGCAAACGCGTGACTTTGCGGCCATGCGTGACCGTCAACATTGGCACACCTGCATCATCGTAGTCCGATTTCATGAACAGCGCCAAAGCCCAAAAATGGGGTGGCGTCCACATAAAGATCAAAGCAAACATCAGCCATGCTTCGATCGACACACTGCCCGTCACGGCAACCCAACCGACCATCGGAGGAAACGCACCGGCAGCACCGCCAATGACGATGTTTTGCGGTGTCGAGCGTTTTAGCCACATCGAGTAGACGACAACATAAAAGAAAATCGTGAAGGCCAGAAGCCCGGCCGCCAATAGGTTTGTCGCCAAGCCCAACATGATGACCGACAGACCGGACAAGGCAACACCCAAACCAAGCGCTTCACCAGGCTGAACCTTTCCAGCAGGGATAGGACGCTTTTGGGTGCGCTTCATGATGTGATCGATATCCGCGTCCCACCACATGTTCAGAGCACCGGAGGCCCCTGCCCCAATTGCGATGAACAAAACTGCACTGAATGCCTCGACCGGATGCAATGCACCTGGCGCAGCCATCAATCCAACAAGCGCCGTAAACACAACCAGCGACATGACGCGTGGCTTGAGCAAAGCGAAATAATCGCCTAGCTCAGCGTCCTGCGTTCCCATCTGGATACTTGTGTCGCTCATGCGTGTCCTCTCCAGGAGCCCCCATGCCCCAGCAATTCAGTCAGGCGATCGTCGATCAGTTTGATGCCACATGGTAATCTGGCGCAATACCCGCGAACTCCTCGCGCGCGCCTTGCAACCATTCAGCATATTCTTCTTCGCTTACGACTTTGACCGTGATGGGCATGTATGCATGGTCTTTTCCGCATAGCTCTGAACACTGGCCAAAATAGATGCCTTCTTTTTCAGGAGCGAACCACAATTGCGCCAAACGTCCCGGCACTGCATCTTGTTTCACGCCAAAAGCAGGGATCGTCCAGGCGTGGATGACGTCCGCGCCTGTGACTTGAACAACCACAGTTTTGCCGACTGGCAGGACAATCGCTGTGTCAGTCGCAAGCAAAAATTCGTTACGCGAATATCCAGCGTCAACCAACTTTGCTTCCATGTGTTCGTCCAGAACAAACGGCGTAACGTTTGCGTCATCCGGCCGTGCACCCTCATCAAGTGTCGCTGGTGAGCCTAAGAGATAGCTGTCAAAGGCAAAACCTTCGTCAACGTATTCGTAACCCCAATACCATTGGTAACCAGTCGCCTTAATCGTGATATCCGCTTCTGGAATTTCTTGCTGGTGGAACAGTACTGGCAACGAATAAGCGCCGATCCCAACCAAGATAACGATCGGGACTACGGTCCACAAAACTTCGACCGGCGTGTGGTGTGTGAACGACTGAGGCTCGGGGTTTCTCGTGCGATTGTAGCGGATCGTCACCCAAACCATCAGTCCAGTCACGAAAATGACGATGAGCGTTATGATCACAAGAAGCAGATCATCCAAAGCCTGCAAACGCCGCGCAACTTCTGTCGCTGCAGGTTGGAAACCAACCGCACCATCAATCGGCTTGCCGATAATTTCCAGATTTTCTTGAGCCTGAGCCGGCAGCGCTGATATGGCGCTAAGTAGGCTGGATGCGGCGAAAAACTTTTTCATCTTTTGTCCTGATCGTTCGTGATCGCTTTTGGCTGTCATAGAAGGGGTTGTTCGAAAGGATCAAACTCACCGTTGTGTTGGTGGTGGTTACAATCATATCTTTTACTCAAGATAAAGATGTCTTGGGCGCGTCAAACGGACGCTTCTTACGACATGGCAACAGGCGCACGTGTAAGGATTCGACATGTCACAGGAAAGATTTTCCCCTTTTGAACAGTACTTTGACCGCTCTGAGGCCCTTGATGTTCTGCGTCAGGCCACGGCTGGCGCGGATGATGGAGAATTGTTTCTTGAACGCCGTCGCAGCGAAGCTTTGGTCTTTGACGACGGACATTTGAAAAACGCCAGCTATGACGCGGCAGAGGGTTTTGGCCTGCGCGCGGTGCGTGGTGAAGTCGCAGGCTACGCCCATTCTACGGAAATGTCGGTGGCGGCGTTACGCCGTGCCTGCGAAACAGCGCGGTTGGCTGTTGGCGCTGGTGGCGGAACAATGGCCGATGCGCCTTTGGCAACAAATACAAAGCTTTATACGGATGAGGACCCTATGGAAGGGGCAACTTTTCCAATCAAATTGGACACACTTAAGGAAATCGACGATTTTTTGCGAGGATTGGATAAACGTGTTGTTCAAGTCTCGGCCTCTCTTGCAGCATCCCTACAAGAAGTTGAAATCTTACGGCCCGAAGGCAAGTCCGTCCAAGACATTCGTCCGATGACCCGCGTCAGCATTTCCGTCATTGTCGAAAGCAATGGACGTCGCGAATCCGGTAACACAGGTGGCGGTGGCAGAATCGGGTTGGACGGATTGATCGATCGCAAAGATTGGGAAGCCAAAGCCCGAGAAGCCTTGCGCATTGCACTTGTGAACCTCGAAGCAGAGCCCGCGCCAGCGGGTGTCATGGATGTCGTGCTGGGGCCTGGATGGCCTGGTATCCTTTTGCACGAAGCGATTGGGCATGGCCTTGAAGGCGACTTCAATCGAAAAGGCAGTTCAGCCTTTGCCGGGCTTATGAACCAGCGGATCGCAGCCAAAGGTGTTACAGTTTTGGATGACGGCACACTTCCTGACAGGCGCGGTTCGATCAGTGTCGATGACGAAGGCACCCCATCTGGCAGGAATGTTCTGATCGATGACGGCGTTTTGGTTGGCTTCATGCAAGATCGGCAAAACGCGCGCCTTATGGGCGTTCCTGTAACCGGGAATGGACGGCGGGAAAGTTATGCGCATGCGCCAATGCCGCGCATGACCAACACCTATATGCTGGGTGGCGACGCCGCCCCAGATGACATTGTCGCAGACTTAAAGGATGGCATTTACGCGGTTGGATTTGGCGGAGGTCAGGTGGATATTACCAACGGAAAATTCGTGTTTAGCTGCACCGAGGCCTATCGCGTAAAGAACGGCAAAATCGGTGCTCCGGTCAAAGGAGCGACACTGATCGGTGATGGCGCAACTGCGTTAAAGCACATCCATGCGATCGGGAATGACATGGCGCTTGATCCCGGAATTGGCAATTGCGGTAAAGCGGGTCAATGGGTTCCTGTCGGTGTGGGCCAACCAACTCTGAAAATCGGCAAACTCACTGTGGGTGGCAGCGCGATTTAAAACGCGAACCCCTCGGACCGGAACAACTCTTGGAAGAGTAAGCCTGTGATGTTTCCCGCATCTGTTCAACATTTGTTAACCTTATCGAATCTATAAAAATTCCAAGCAACGGACGGAGCGGCGGATGACTAATAGGGATGAAAGTCCTTCTTCCACTCACCCCCCACTCCCACCCACCTCGGAAGACGAACAGTTTCATCGGCTCCGTCTGTTGCGCTCGCGCCGTGTCGGCATTTCCACTTATTATCGGATGCTTGCCGAACACGGCACCGCACAGAACGCGCTGGTGGCATTGCCTGAGGTGGCGCGGACAGCCGGCGTGAAGAACTACGAAATTTGCCCTGCTCCCGTCATAGAAGCAGAACTTCGTACGGCCCGAACTATGGACGCTTTTCTTATTTCCCGAGGGAGCGCGTGTTACCCCAAAGCACTGGAAGATTTGCGCGATGCGCCACCTTTCTTGTGGGCTATGGGGCATCCTGAGTGTTTGCAAAAACCGATGATCGCAATTGTCGGTGCGCGCAATGCATCTTCACTTGGATCTCGCATGACGAAAAAGTTGGCATGCGAATTGGGCGAAGCTGGGTATATCGTTGTCTCCGGTATGGCGCGTGGGATTGATACGGCTGCGCATCTGGCAACACTAAAGACTGGCACGATTGCTGTTTTGGGCGGCGGTGTTGATGTGATTTACCCTGCCGAGAATGCTGAGCTGGCCAGTGGGATCGCCTGCGACGGCCTTCGAATATCCGAACAACCTATGGGTTTGCAGCCCATGGCGCGCCACTTTCCGGCACGCAATAGGATTATTTCAGGCCTGTCGATGGCCACCGTTGTCGTAGAAGCGGCAGCAAAATCCGGCAGCCTGATCACCGCGCGCGACGCGCTTGATCTGGGGCGTGACGTGTTTGCCGTCCCCGGACACCCATTCGATGCCCGCGCTTCGGGTTGCAATATGTTGATCCGGGATGGTGCGTTGTTAATCCGATCCGCAGAGGACGTGCTCGAGGCCATCACTCCTTTCATCCAGACGCAACAAGAGCGTGTAGAACCAACACCCGCATCCAAAACGCCGGACAAACGCTCAAAACAACAAACCTTCGCCTTGCACCAAGAAATATTACAACGCCTCGGACCAACCCCCATGGCCGAAGATCAGCTGATCCGGGATCTCAATGCACATTCGTCAACCGTGACCCCTGTTTTGGTCGAACTCGAGCTGGATGGACAAATCGATCGACAAGCCGGCGGACTGCTTAGTCGGGTCACTTAAGGCGCGACAATCAAGGTCAGTTGACAATTACCGATTGCACACGACATGTTGCGCCGCCATGAGGACCCTTCTGATCCTTCTTTTTGAGGTACTGATTATCAATGCCAGTCGTCGTTGTAGAATCCCCAGCTAAAGCTAAGACAATAAACAAATATCTAGGCAGTGATTACACCGTTTTAGCAAGTTATGGGCATGTGCGTGACCTGCCCCCAAAAGACGGTTCTGTCGACCCAGAACAAGAGTTCGAAATGCTCTGGGAGATATCCAGTGATTCGAAAAAACACGTCAAAGCGATTGCCGACGCTTTGAAAGATGACAACGCATTGATCCTCGCAACTGACCCTGATCGCGAAGGCGAAGCCATCAGTTGGCATCTTCAAGAAGCGTTGACCAAGCGAAAATCAATCAAGAAAGATACAGACGTTAAGCGCGTCACTTTTAACGCGATTACCAAAGCCGCCGTTGACGAAGCCATGAACAATCCGCGCCAAGTCGATATGCCGCTTGTCGAAGCGTATTTGGCCCGTCGCGCGCTTGATTATCTGGTTGGTTTCAATCTGTCTCCGGTGTTGTGGCGCAAATTACCCGGCGCAAAATCCGCAGGTCGCGTGCAATCCGTCTGTCTGCGATTGATCGTTGAACGCGAAATGGAAATCGAAGCCTTTCGCCCGCGTGAATTTTGGCAGGTCAAAGCTCTGTTCGACACCCCGCGCGGCCAAACCTTCGAAGCGCGTCTAACGGTTTTGGCTGGCAAAAAGCTTGAACGCTATGACTTGGAAAACGAAACACAGGCAGAAATGGCCGTACAGGCGGTTTCCAGCCGCGATCTAAGTGTTCTTTCCGTCGAAGCAAAGCCGGGCTCGCGCAATCCTTCGCCCCCATTTATGACGTCGACATTGCAGCAGGAGGCCAGCCGGAAATTCGGTATGGGTGCGCGCCAAACAATGAGCTGTGCGCAGCGTTTGTATGAAGCCGGCCACATTACATACATGCGAACAGACGGGATCGACATGGCCCCCGAGGCTGTTGAAAACGCACGTTCCGCGATCAAAGACCGCTATGGCGCTGAATATGTTCCCGAAAAAGCGCGCGTTTACAAAAACAAAGCCAAGAACGCGCAAGAGGCGCACGAATGTATCCGCCCGACAGAAATGTCGCGTGATGCGACAGCAGCCAAGATCATCGATGACGATCAACGCAAGCTATACGATCTGATCTGGAAACGGACATTGGCCTGTCAAATGGCTGGTGCGCGTCTTGAACGCACAACAGTTGATATCGGCAGTGCTGACGAACAGGTCGTTTTGCGCGCCACGGGACAGGTCGTCCTGTTTGATGGGTTCATGAAGGTCTATGAAGAAGGCCGCGATGACGTCGAAGATGAAGACGCCAAGCGGCTTCCACAGATCATGCAGGGCGAACCAGCTGCCTTTGCCCAAGATTCTTTGCGTGCGGATTATGCAAAAGCAGGTGAAAAATCCGATGACGTTGTTGATACAGGCGACACCGGACAAATGACAAAGAACGGTGCGGCCGTTTTGTCTGCCAATGAATCCGTTCTTGGGACTCAAAGCTTCACACAGCCCCCACCCCGCTATACCGAGGCAACCTTGGTCAAGCGCATGGAAGAATTGGGCATCGGCCGACCGTCAACCTATGCGTCCGTTGTGACGACTATTCAGGATCGCGGGTACGTTGTGAAAGAGCGCGGACGTTTGCGCCCAGAAGACAAGGGTCGTCTGGTCATTGTGTTTTTGGAAAACTACTTCCGGCAATATGTGGGTTACAACTTTACCGCCCAGTTAGAAGAAGAGCTGGACGATGTCAGCGCAGGCACGCGTGATTACAAAGATGTGTTGGGGCGATTCTGGCGCGATTTCTCTGCCGCATTGAGCGAAACGTCTGAACTTCGGATCACAGACGTGTTGGAAAAAATCAATGAGGTTCTCGAACCTCATTTGTTCCCAGCAAATGAAGAAGGTACCGATCCAAGGCTTTGCCCCAATTGCGGTATCGGCCGCCTGAGCATGCGCACCGCGCGATCGGGTGGTGCATTCATCGGGTGTTCCAACTATCCCGAATGTCGCTTTACGCGCGCGTTCGGCCCGCCATCCGCAGACGGTGCAGACACCGCAATTCCACCTGATGGAAAGCTGTTAGGCGAAGACAGCGGCGAAGAAATTCGCGTGTTCAAAGGTCGGTTTGGCCCTTATGTCCAGCGTGGCCCCGTGACCGAAGAACAACCCAAACCACCGCGCCAATCCATTCCAAAGGCGTGGGTGCCCGAAGAAATCACCTTGGAACAAGGCTTGCTGCTTTTGAGCTTACCACGTGAGATTGGCGTCCATCCCGAAGATGGTGTGATGATTTGGTCCAATATCGGGCGGTATGGTCCATACTTGAAACACGCAGACAGCATTTCAAACCGAGGTGGTACAAACGCAAACCTTGAATCCATCGAAGACGTTTTCGAAATTGGAATGAACCGCGCCGTCGAAGTTCTGGCCTCAAAACCGAAGCGCGGCAAAGCGGCGCCAGCCACACCTTTGAAAGAACTGGGGGAACATCCAGATGGTGGGCCGGTCAATGTCATGAAAGGTCGGTATGGGCCATATGTGAAATGGGAAAAGGTCAACGCGACGCTCCCCGAAACGGTTGAGCCGGAAAACGTCACTTTGGAATATGCGCTTGAACTGGTTGCCGAGAAGGCGGCCAAAAAGGGCGGCCGCAAAAAGGCACCTGCCAAAAAGAGCACGGCCAAAAAGAAGAAGACAGCGACCAAGAAAAAAGCTTAGCGTTTGTAGCCCATACGAGCGTTTGTTTCACGCGCACTGAAATTGTTTGATTGGCGGGTCATCGTCCACCTGTCGTTGACACTCGGAAAGCGTCAAGGCACTAAGACTTACACCCTTTGGCAAGAGGCTCAGTTCATGAAAAAAGTCTATGGTTCGGCAAAAGAAGCACTGGATGGTCTGCTGTTTGATGGCATGTTCATCGCCGCGGGCGGTTTCGGTCTTTGTGGCATCCCCGAGGTGCTGTTGAATGCAATTTTGGAAGAAGGCACCAAAGATCTGACCTTTGCATCGAACAATGCTGGCGTAGATGATTTTGGGATCGGCATATTGCTGCAATCTCGGCAGGTCAAAAAGATGATCTCGTCCTATGTTGGCGAAAACGCTGAATTCATGCGTCAATATCTGTCTGGTGAACTGGAGCTTGAATTTAACCCACAAGGCACCCTGGCCGAGCGGATGCGCGCAGGCGGATGTGGCATTCCGGGGTTCTATACCAAGACGGGCGTTGGCACTGTCATCGCCGAAGGAAAAGAGCACAAAGACTTTAACGGCGAAACCTTCATTCTTGAAGAAGGGATTTTCGCGGATTTGGCAATTGTGAAGGCTTGGAAGGCCGACACCACCGGCAACGCAATTTTCCGCAAAACGGCGCGCAACTTTAATCCGCCTGCTGCTATGTGTGGCAAATACTGCGTCATGGAAGTGGAAGAGATCGTTGAACCTGGCACATTGGATCCTGACGCGATCCATCTGCCAGGCATATACGTTCATCGCCTGATTCAAGGTGAACACGAGAAACGAATCGAACAACGCACAACACGCGCGGCGTAAAGACACATCTAAGAATGCCCAGTCTGTTTCGGCATTCTTGGCCAGGCGCGGTGCGAAGCAGGTATCAAATGCCTGCTTATACTGAACCGCGCCGGGTTTGCCGGAGGCTCCAACTCATGAGTAGGATGGAGCATCATGAACAAAACGACGAACAAATATTCCCCAGAAGTGCGCGAACGTGCCGTACGGATGGTTTTGGACAATCAAGGGCAGCATGACAG
>JBDVKF010000093.1:0-70185 GCA_039960995.1 Paracoccaceae bacterium
ACGAGTCGCGGAAATCCAAATCCGCATCGCTGTGCTTAATCGCTATACCGCGCTTGGCATACCTACCACAGAACCTGTAGGCTAAATCCGTCTTGGGGTAAGGGAAAGACTGGCAATCACCCGATTTGTGCAACAAAGCCGACCCTGTTGGCCAATCCGACTCTGATGAAGTGTGCCATGGATTTTTCTCGGCTTTGGCTTTGTCACGGCCCAGAATGGTCAACCGATCTTTCATGACGTTTTGAAAAACGATCAAATGAGTGAACAAGTTAGCGTGTTGAAACGCCATGCTGATGCGGGTGCGTGGCTTGCACAAGCCAGCCTGTTTGTAGCGGATTTGTCCCGCCCATCATAAGCATGTTCCATGCTGCCCATGACCGGGGCGCTGTCTCATTCCAAATTTTCGCCACTTCCTAAGTTGGGCTTTTCGCCCGACGAGCGGATCTGGTGAAGCGCGTGACAGCATAGGGCGATAGGTCGATATTTGGTTTCAATCCTTGCATCAAATTTGCCAAAAGCTGCCCCGTTCGAGCGCTGCCGGTCAAACCCACATGCTGATGTCCAAAGCCCAAAAACACGCCCTTGATATGCGGTAGCTCGTCTATGATCGGAACGGAATCCGTAGGTGCCGGACGATGGCCCATCCATCGGGTTTCGCGACTGTAAGTCAGGTCCGGCAGGATCGCGTCCAACCCCTTCCTCAATGTTGCAAACGGAGCCTCGCGCCCCGTGTTGCCAAGGCCACCAAATTCAACCCCGCCGGCCACACGCAATCGTCCCTCCATGGGCGACAAGATAAACTTGCAGCTGGGGACTATGGTCGGCACTTTGGGCATCTGCGAGGGGTCCCAGAACTCAAGATGATAGCCGCTTTCGGCCTCGACAGGGATGTGCACGCCCAGCTTTTGTGTCAGCAATGGCGAATAGGCCCCGGCGGTGATCGCCACACAAGTCGCATCGATATGGCCTTGATTGGTCATGACCCCGCTGACGCGCCCCGCAGCGTGGACGATATTGGTGACTTCGCCCGCAATGATCTGCCCGCCCGACGCTTCAAAATGATCGCGCAGAGCGGCCATATACGCGCCGGGGTCGGTGATGCGCCCATGGCCGGGCAAAGCCGCCATGAAATCGTACTGGTCGGGGAATAGCGGGTCGTATTCCTTGCGCGCCTGTCCTTCGATTTCTTGCCAGTCAAAGCCCAATTCATTGCGAATGTCCCAGCTCAAACGATCTTTGGCAAAACTTGCACGATCCGGAAATAGTACTGCAAAATCACAAGGCTTGATGAATTGGCGGGCAGGGGTGCCCTCGGTCAAAGCCAGATGATCGTCCAGACTATTGCCGATGATCGGTGCCAGTGCTGCGGCAATCCGGCGGGTGTCGGCCTCGTTTGAATGGGCCAGAAAGCGCATGGCCCAAGGGAACATCCGCGGCATATAAGGCCAACGTACAAAGATCGGCTCGGATTTATCGAGCAACATCTTTGGCAATTTACCAAGCAAGCCCGGCATCGTTACGGGCAAAACAGATGACGAGGCCAGAACCCCGGCATTGCCAAAGCTGGCGGGACCGTCTGGGGTGGATTTGTCGATCAATGTAACAGCTTGCCCCGACCGAGCCGCCCAAATAGCCGTCGCAATCCCCACCATGCCGCCGCCCACCACGACAGTGCGGGTGGTATCTGAAATGGACTTGGCAGTATCGATCATATTTATCTTACCCCAGATTGGCTTTTCAAGATCGGCAAAAACGGCGTTCAAATGCGTCTAGTACCGGTTGAATGTCCTCTATCTGCAAACACAATGGAGGCACCATCCGCAACACGTTTTTATGTCTGGTATGATGTAACCTCGTTCGTTGTTGTTGAATGAAGCTCGACATGGCCAGTAAACTAGGCGGCGTGCCTGAAAACAGATGTTGCAATCAAATAGAAATTTCACGGCCGTTGCAAAACAGAAGGGCGTGACAGAGGCGAGGTTTAGCAACCAGGTGACCTCAATTGTCGTGGCGCTGAAAAGCCGGGCGGGGATACCGGATCACCGTTTTGATGACGCCTTCAAAATGGTGCTTTCCCTCTGAAACCTTGCTAATTTTTTGCGACTTCTCCGAACGCGCCCAATCTTCCGATGTACCGGGTTTGGTTGGCTTGCCTTCATCTGCATTGCCAATCCGCATCCAATCACCATGCGACATCAGCATCTCGTATACATCGTCCATGGCACGCAGTTGATACGAAAGCCGCATTTTGCCGACTTGCACGACCAAGGCTGGGGGGCGTTTTCTTCGTCCTTCCACATTGTTGGATCAATCGCACAAAAATACCGTTCAAACTTCTTGATTATGGACATGATACCCAGTGGGGGTTAGTCCTAATCTTATGGCTAATCTAAGTTGCCCAAATTGCGGAAATAACCAGGATACGCGCTTTGCCACGGCCAAAATGACCACCTGTGCGTCGTGTCAGACCACCTTGTATATTGATACAGGCCATTTGCGCGACGCCGGGTCGAGTGGCGAAATGCATGATGCTCCGTTGTTGTTTCAGGTCGGTGAAACCGTGAGTTTCGGCGCAGAAACCTATAGCGTGATGGGTCATGCGCGTTTCAGTTACGGCATCGGTTGGTGGGATGAGTTTTTTGCCGTTACGGACCGTGGCGAAGAAGTTTGGATTTCGGTCGACGAGGGAGACGTGATCGTTCAGCGTCCTTTGTCCTCCGGAGATGCGCCAGACATCAAGACGCTCCCAAAACTGGGAGCTTCCTTTACCATCAAAGAAACAGATTACAGAGTAACGGAAAAGGATACCGCGACATGCATCGCGTTTCGGGGAGAGTTTCCGGAGGTTCTTCACCTTGGCTCTAAGTATGAATTCATTAACTGCCAGGGCGACGATGATACGCTGCTATCCGGGGAATTTTCCACGTGTGATCCAGATTGGTATACTGGTGCCTGGCTTGATCAGTATAGCCTCAAGATAGAGACCAGATCTTGACCCGAAACTCTGATATCAAATCAATAAACTGTAACTCTTGTGGTGCAGGTCTGGATATTCTTGGCGGCGGCCGAGTGCAAGTCATGGTATGTGGCTATTGCGGTTCCGAACTGGATGCCCAAGACAATTTTGCGGTGCTTCGTCAATTTTCGGACCTTGAACGCCCTAAAACTCCTTTTTCGATTGGGATGACGGGTGAAATTGATGGGGTGTCTTTCACTGTCATTGGCACACTAGGCATGGTGGAACGATGGGGCGGACGAGTTTGGACATGGGTCGAACATCAATTGTTTTCACCAACTCATGGTTATGCTTATCTGACGGTTGAGGACGGAAACCTAAGTTTTACACGCCGCTATCGTGGCTATACCCGACCAGCTTGGATCACGCCTACTAGCGTTGAAACAGCAGAGACACGCCCAACGGTGCGTAATTCTGAGGGAACATTTTCCTATTTCGAAACGTCAACGGCCGAGATTAGTTTCGTCGAAGGCGAGTTCAATTGGCGCCCCGAAATTGGTGCACAAACGACAAGCGTTTCAATGTTGGGCCAGGCCGCGATGCTCGATTTCAGTAAATCAGCAACTGAAGAAGAAATCTTGCGCACAGAGTATGTGTCAGCGGCAGAGGTATACGCATCCTTTGGTGTTCAGAACCCACCTAAGTCCACGGGTTTCAATGTCCTAAAGCCCTTTTTGCCCGGACCTCATCAAAGATTCTTTGCGATTTCATCATTTGTATTCGCTGTGATTGCGCTGGTTATGTCTGTTACCGTCATTGGATCACCGGGTAGTGGTTCTGGCCAGAACTGGACGTTCAATGTAAGCGAACTGCCGCAAGAAACCTCTTTTGAGATTACGGAAAAAGATCGACTTGCCCTCATTCAAGTTAGTGCTGATGTGGATAACAGTTGGGCATATTTAGGAGTATACGTCACCGATCCAGAAGATGTACCGGTATTCGAGGCTGGCCGCACCGTGGAACGCTATTCCGGCCGCGACAGTGATGGCGCATGGAGTGAAGGACGTCGGACCTCAGCTCTGCGGTTTATACCCCGTAAGACCGGCACCTATCAGGTCGAAGTCGATTTGCTAGAGGCTGATACATGGGGGCGTCAGGGCGCCCCACTCGGTAACGTGACCTTGCGCTTGCGACAAGGTGTGACCAATGGCCGTTGGTTGCAATTCATCGCTTTGGTCTTTGCGCTCTTTGGTATCTATCACATCGCACGCCCTACGGTTCACCAATATCGACGGATGCGCCACAGCGATTGGAGCGATGACTAGATGATCGCGCGCGCAATATTCATTATTCTGGCAGTGTGTGCGTTGGCTGGCGGGTACTACCTGTCGATCAACAGCGTATGGCAGGAAAGCAGAGACTTGGATCGATCTGTAAGGATTGGCGGAGTTGGTGGCGGCATAAATAGTCGCGTGAAATAGGAGATTAAAGTTGGAACTTTTTGCCGAAATTTCAGGAGCAGAGATACTCTCGACGCTCATTTTTTCACTGATCGGGATCTTTATCTTATGCCTATGCTGGTGGGTGATCCGTACATTTTCTCCATTCCCCATCATCAAAGAGATTGAGACAGATCAGAACGTAGCGCTGGCGATTTTGATTGCTTCTGTCTTCATTTCATTATCGTTGATCATCTCGGCCGTCATTTTATCCTAATGAAATCTGACACGACCCAGAGCAAGCAGGCTATTTGGTTGCTGCTTGCGACTTGGCTTGTGGCGATTGCGAGCCTAATTTACGAACTGATCGCCGCGACATTATCGAGCTACCTGCTTGGTGACTCTGTGCGCCAATTCAGTTTTGTGATCGGTGTATTCTTGGCAACTATGGGCGTTGGTGCCTGGCTTTCGCGATTCACGGGCGATGCTTTGCAGGGCTTTGTGCGGGTGCAGGTCGCATTGGGCGTTGTCGGCGGTGCTCTGGCTCCCGTCGTTTACGCAGCCTATGCACTGACCGGAGAAGTCCAACTTCTTCTTTACCTTATGCTGGGCGGTGTTGGGGTGCTGTCAGGCATGGAAATTCCGTTGATTGCGCGCGTTCTTAAAGACATCGGAGCCACGCGGTTTCGGTTCGAAAACGTGCTCAGCGTCGACTATCTGGGCGCGTTGATCGCATCATTGGCGTTCCCGCTTTTCATTGTGCCGCACCTTGGTTTGATGTCTGCAAGCTTGGTGTTTGGTTGCCTCAACTTAGTCGTGGCGGGCGTTTCCATTGCCATGTTTCGGGATCAGATCAATTCCACCCTCAAATTTGTATGCGCAGGCGCATTTATTCTAATGGTGGCTGGGCTCGTGCAATCGGAACGGCTGGTGTCTGTGGCAGATGCTGCATTGTTTCAGGATGACCTGATTTTATCAGAAACAACGCCCTATCAAAACATCGCCGTCACGCGTTTTCGGGATCGCACGCGCTTGTTCCTTGATCATTCGATCCAATTCGATTCCGCGGATGAGTATCGCTATCATGAAATGCTGGTCCATCCTGCGCTTGCAAAAGCCTCACGGCATGAGCACGTGTTGATCCTTGGTGGTGGTGACGGAATGGCGGCACGTGAAGTGCTGAAATATGAGGACGTGTTGCAGGTTACGCTCGTCGATCTTGATCCGCGTGTCACCGAGTTATTTCGCGATCATGCCCAACTAAAACATCTGAATGATGAGGCCTTGTCCGATCCACGGGTCAGCATCGTCAATCAAGATGCCTGGACTTTTGCCGAAGAAACCAATGCAATTTTTGATGTCATCATTATTGATCTACCCGATCCCAAAAACTTGTCGCTGTCCAAGCTGTACACGACCGAATTCTACGCCATTTTGATCGAACGATTGTCGCCGCGCGGCTTTCTCGTGACCCAAGCCGGTTCACCTTTCTTTGCGCGACAGGCGTTCTGGTCGATCATTGAAACATGGGAAGGCACGCGGAACCCCGTGAGCGCCTTGCAAGCTTTGTATGTGCGTCCATATCGCGCTTATGTGCCAAGCTTTGGGGAATGGGGCTTTGTGCTTGTGTCACCTTATGAACCCGCCCAACGTGATTTGGTTTGGCCGCAGGGATTGCGCTATCTTACCCCAGAAATCTGGCAACAGGCACAGGTTTTTGCAGCAGACACAGACCGCGTTCCCGCCGATCTGAATACCATTCAATCTCATGCGCTCGTTCATTACTATCAGGACGGTTGGGATGCTTGGTTTGAATGACCCGTGATGGCCTTGGTTTAAAGAATCTATTCAGATTTTTGGCCGCGGCGAATTTTTGAAACTTCACTGTGCGAGGCCTGAAAAGCGGCCTCTATGACCGCGATTGCCGGGTCAGGTGAAAGACCACTGCACAAGAAAATATCTACCGCAGCAAAGCCGGTTTCGGGCCAAGTATGTATCGAAATGTGCGACTCTTTTAACAGCACCATTCCAGTAATGCCTGAACCCTCACCAAAGACGTGAAATTTTTGGTCCAGCACGGTCGCGCCGACGTCATTGGCTGCTGTCAACAATGCTTCGCGAACGACGCTTAAATCATCCAAGAATTGCGCGGCATATAAATCTAGCAGTACATGAGTTCCGGGTGCAAATTGCATGCAATTCATCCAGTTGAGATCGTGTACCCGTTAAGGCACCGCGTGTTTGTGATATCGTTATCGTGCGCCCTATCGTTTTTCGCTCCCTTCTTGAACGTGTCAAGAGCGGCGACGCAGATATAGCGTTGAATATGACCTGATTGAATATTCGGGTTGCCAGTTTCGGCGTTATTGGTGCTCTGGCACGAATGTGCTTCGGGGTCGAGAACGGCTTGAACGTGGCTGACGAACCAATTTGCCGTTCCTTTGTGCAAGAACGCTTTATTAAGCTGATGTCTAACCCATCGTAGGCCGGAGTTAGTGAAGAGCCGGCAATTTCTTGGCAACGTAGTCGCGCATATGAGTTGCAAATGCGGCTAGCAGTGGGCTTTCAAGCCGATTGGTTGGTGTTACCATACCAACTGATATCGCCGACGATGTGCAAGCAAACGACGTTGATCGATGAAGCCTGCTATCACGTGGCATTTGATCAAGGAGTATCTGTGCAAATCTGCCTGGGTCGGGACATTAGTTCCAATCGCACATTTTCTGCGCGTGACCTGAGAACGGCTGAAAAATTAAGCGCTATCGCGTGCAGTTTGATCGCACAGCAATGGAAAGACCTTAAATCGAAAGGGATTCCCTCCAAGATGTGGTGAACCGGTTTAAATCCGGAACTTAACGCCCCTCCAACTGCTCAATGAGTGATCGAACTTTTCCGACCTATGTCCTTACGGGTTATGATTTGGAGTTGTGCAAACATACCAGTTTTCAAGAACAGATTTCGACGAAGATTGGAGCGCATCTGTTTGAGAGTTTGAAAAATGCCAAAGGATGGAGCGACGAAAACTATTTCCGTCAAATTTCGCCGCACGTCGAAGCATCAACCTCGCGCTCTTAGTCTTCTCGGCCTCATAGATCGAAGAAAGGAAGACTGATGAAAAATTTTGAACAATCATTTTTTGAGACAAGAGCCAAAACCACAACGTCTCATTTGGTGCAAAGTAATCGAACTTCTTTCTTTTTAACCATCAAATTGGTCATTAAAAACATCGGGGCGCGCATTTGTCATAGAGTGAAGCTACCCAACATCTTGCCAGGTCGCTGGTATTTATAAGAGAGATGCCATTTTTTGATGTGTGCACTTTGCGGCTTCTAGATGTCTGCGTTGTCGCACTCCAATGGGCCTAGATGAGGCGCTATTTTCCAATGACGGCTTTTCGGACATTCGCGCGCTGCGCAGCACTTGTTCGTTTACCTAACGAAGTGTGCACATCTGCGAGAGGGGGCTTGTCCTAAAGGTTCCGGACTGAAAACACTCGATCTGTCCAATTGAGGGAAGATCGACAATGCTGCGAACCCTAGTAGTTGCCACACTTGCCATCAGCCTTAACGCATGTGCATCCGTAGAACGTCTCGCCTTGCCAAAGCCCTCCTTGCTATCCGAAAATTTCGCCTTTCAAACTCCAGTGCAAACGGAAAAGGTGAACTACGCGACCTATGACCAGTTCTTGACCAAGTATTGGTCCAAAGACGCAAATGGTATCACGCGGGTGGATTACAAAGCGGTCGGCGCAGCGGATCGAGCCAATCTGGCAAGCTTCGTCGATCAACTGCAACAGATAAATCCGGGCAACTTGGAGCGTAATGATCAACTGGCGTATTGGATCAACCTGTACAATGCGCAAACCATTCGCGTTGTCTTAGATGCTTATCCCGTCGGCAGTATCCGAGAGATCAAAGACGGACCGCTCAGCATCGGCCCTTGGAACCGCAAAGACATTATGGTCAATGGCACGGCGCTTAGTCTGAACGATATTGAACACCGTATCATACGTCCGACCTTCAACGAGCCACGTATTCATTACGCCTTGAATTGCGCCGCTGCCTCTTGCCCCAATCTCGCGCCACAAGCATGGCGTGGGGCGGGGCTTAATGCTGCGTTAGAGGCAGCGGAACTTTCCTATCTGGCGGATGATCGTGGGATCAGCATTGACGAAGACGGGCGTGTGACCGCGTCCAAAATTTACATCTGGTTTCGTGAAGACTTCGGGGCCAGCCAAAGTGAGGTCCTTGAACGTTTGATCAGCAAGTCCCCTGAGCCCAAAGCGGCTGCATTGCAGGCACGGGGGCGCATCGATCGATATCAATACGATTGGTCTCTGAATGAAGCGCAGTAGTGACGCGCAATTGGACCACGTGGAGGGGCCGCATACGCGAGCGCATCTAAAAAAAGGGGCTTGTTTCGGGACCTGGCCATTGCTGGCGTAATACGCTGCACACTGCGCGACGGGGCTGGATGTGATTGATGTCGCACTTTGCACAAATTCCGAATTTCGGTCCGACAGGGCGAAATCCGAACTATGACTCAATACACATTAGGCAGCCTTTCAGTTGACACGAATCGCCGACTTGCATTAACCCGTCGATCAGCCAAAAGGAGGCGCGTGATGACCGAAGATAGCCAGATAGGGGAGACGCTCTGACGATCCGTCAGGGGTACTCTTGCGCGTCTCCATCACGAGGGCCTTTCCCTCTTCCTCAACACCATATGAAATTGCACCACTAGAGAAGGTGCCTCGGGCCGTATGTGTGCGCTGTCCTGATTTGCAGCCGTCATGCGTGCCTTGGAAAGGAGGGTCAGTCATGGCCCGGCATATTAACAACATCCGCAACATTGGCATCATGGCACATGTTGACGCTGGCAAGACCACTTTGACGGAACGCATTTTGTTCAATGCAGGGCGGATCCATAAGGTCGGCGATGTCCACACGGGCAACACAGAAATGGACAGTCGCGCGGTTGAACAGGCGCACGGTATTACGATCTCGGCTGCGGCCACAGCATTTGAATGGGACGGCTGTGACGTCACCGTCATCGACACGCCTGGACACGTTGATTTCACGATCGAAGTCGAACGATCCTTGCGCGTGCTTGACGGCGCTGTCGCGGTCTTTTCAGCAGTGTCTGGGGTAGAGCCACAGTCCGAAACCGTCTGGCGACAGGCGGATCGCTACGGCACACCGCGGGTTGCGTTCATCAACAAGATGGACAGCCTTGGTGCCGATTTTGACGGTTGCGTTGTGCAAATCCGGGACCAGCTTGGGGCAGAACCTTTGGTTGTTCAGATGCCAATGGGGTCTGAAGACGCGTTCTTTGGTGTGATCGACTTGATCGCCATGCGCGCGCTTTTGTGGACCTCGGATGCAACGAAACCAGAGGTGACTGATGTGCCTGAAGCGCTGCTTGAACATGCTGAACGGGCCCGCTTGGTTTTGGTCGAAATGGTTGTCGAACATGATGATCGGGCTCTGGTTCGATACCTTGACGGTGAACACATTGATGCTGAAACGCTGCGCGGACTTTTGCGGGTGGCTTGTATCAAGGGTGCTGGAGTGCCAGTTCTGGCGGGTTCGGCGTATCGCAACATCGGGGTGCAACCTTTGATGGACGCGATTGCGGCCTACTGTCCGTCACCTTTGGATCGGCCAGCGGCGCAAGGCGTGACACCTGATGGTGAGACGCAGACTCGTGAGGCCGATGCAAAGGCTCCGCTTCTCGCGCTTGTCGCCAAGAGCCGTGTCACCAAGTATGGCGCGCTTTCGACCGTCCGGCTTTATGCAGGACGGCTGGAAAAAGGTATGGCTGTGCTGAACGCCACGACCGGAGATCGTGAACGCGTTGGTCGCATCCTCAAGATGCATGCCGACGATCACGTTGATTTGGACGTGGCTGAAGCAGGCGATGTGATTGCGGTCATGGGCTTGAAATCGGTGCGTGCGGGCGACAGCCTGAGCGATCCGAAGATGCCTTTGGTTCTGGATGGGTTGGTCTGTCCAGAGCCGGTGATCGAGGCTGTGGTCGAGGCGTCTGATGCTCTGGCGCAATCCAAGCTGGGTCAGGTGCTGGCAACAATGGCGCGTGAAGATCCGTCTTTGAGTGTCGGCATTGATCCCGAAACGGGACAGACGCTGGTTGCTGGCATGGGCGAACTGCACCTCCAGATCACTCTGGAGGAAATTGCAGGTACCCATGGCATCTCGGCCAATCTTGGTCAGCCGCGCGTGGCCTGTCGAGAGGCGTTGATCGGCAAAGCCGTGGTCGACCGAACGTTGCGCAAGCAAACCGGTGGGCCTGGGCAATTTGCGCGGGTCAAGCTGGTGGTTGAACCCGACGAAGGCCTTGTCTTTGTCGATAACATCACCGGCGGCGCTGTGCCGTCCGAATACATCCCAGCCGTGGAAGCTGGGGTGCGGACGGCATTTGCCAGCGGCTCAGGACTTGGGTGGCCTATGTCGGGCGCACGCGTCACGCTTGTTGATGGGGCATTCCACCCCAACGACAGTTCGGCGACTGCGTTCGAACGGGTCGCTCGGGAAGCCACGGTTGCAGGCTTTGCTGAAGGCGGAGTGGTTCTTCTGGAACCGCGCATGAAAGTCGACATCGCGACGCCAGACGACTTTGTCGGCGCTGTGATCGGCGATCTGAATGCACGGCGTGGCACCGTGGTGCAATCGGAGGCGGGGAAAGCCGGACATAACATCGTGGCCCATGTGCCGCTGGCAACGATGTTTGGATACGTCAGCGCATTGCGCTCACTCTCACGGGGCCGGGCCACCTTTTCCATGGTGCTTGATCACTATGCAGAGGTTCCCAAGGTGATCGCGACAGAACTGCGCGCTAGCGCTTAAACAAAAAAGGGCGGCCTGTTATGGGCCGCCTGCAGCATTATGAACTTTATCGGCGTTTGAAATCGCCAATGTGTCTTCTAGTTCGACACATAGAAATCAGACTGTGCTCTCCATCGTGGTGCAACCGCTCACGAACCCAGCTGAGCCAGAGGTATTTGGTGCCAACCAACAACTCGCCTTCCATCCACAGTCTGGAAAGAGGAATGCGTCCAGCCAGAAACCTGAAAGCGTTCCGGTTTCTGCGTCCTGCTCTGCAACACAGACACCCGTCAGCGATTGATACCCCAAGGGCATAAATTCGCGCCACCCTTGACACTAACCCAGGTGGCTGGCCTTTTCCCCTGAATACCAAGAGGCTCAAAATGCTAACAATCTATTCTGTCCCGGTCGCCGTGTACTGTGCGAAACTGCGGATCATGCTGGAACACAAATCGATCCCATTCGAACAGCTTCCACCACCCGGCGGTTACGGATCTGATGAATACCGTGCGATCGTGCCGTCAGGAAACCTGCCTGCAATGATCCATGACGAGTTCATGCTGTCAGATTCTGAAGCAATTGCAGAATACCTGGAAGACGCCTTTCCAGACGTTCCAATGTTGCCCGATACGCCAAAATTACGTGCCAAAGCCCGTGAATTTAGCCGGTCCCACGACACGCGCTTAGAACCCGCCGTTCGTGCAATCTACCCTCATGTGGATTATGAAACACGCGACCCAGACGCAGTGCAAAACGGCGGTGCGCTGATTTCTAAACACCTCTCATCGCTTGGTTTGCTATTATCTCAAAACCCGCTTGATACCGGCACGCTATGGCTATGTGATTGCGGGTTTGCTGTGACATTTGCGTGGATCAAGGCGTTTGAGACCGCACTTGATTTACCAATCACATGGTCGGACATTGTCGTTGATTATGACAAACGGCTTCGGTCATTTAGTGTCGTCAGCGAAGAACTGACAGCATACCGACCAGCGATGGACGCTTATTTAGAGAAAGCTAAACCGCGCTAAACAGGCACGGCTTTTTCCGGCGAGCGGATTGCGACACGGAACAGCTTTCCGACGTTTTTATCTCTCTGGCGACTTCTGATCTTTGTCCACGTTAATCACCACAGTCAGCGTATAACCGGGCGAAGCCTTTGGGGGATGGCGGCGTTAGACCTTCAAAACGATGACTTTCAAACGACAAAACGATGCCCTTCTGAAATTAGAATATCTTTCACTCGCTCCAATTTTTCAAATGGGCAAAGGATATGTTCACCATCGAAAGTGCAAAGCACAAAGACGCCAATACCGTCGGAAGATATCGGCGACACAAGAGAGGCGACGATTCCGGTTTCAGCAAAGGCGAACGGCCCAATGCTGCGAAAGCAAGCCCAACCTCTGTCAGCGGTGACACTCTGAGGAATTCTGCTTTCGTCGCAGACAAGGGTCAATTCATCATCGGCCTTAACCATTGCCACGAAGCCAGCCCCATTCATCCAATTCGGAATGCTTGACTCTGCAGGAAGACGCGCAATCGCGAATGTTCCCTTAATCACTTTCAAAAACACAACCTGCTCCTCGCATCGTTATGCGTGAACCGTTAGCAGGGCTCGCGATTTTTCCTATGGAGTGAATTTGTCGCAGTAACCAAGCATTGGCGCAACCGCAGCGTATTCCCGCCCTGTTTCGAGCGGCTTGCCTTGACCGGGGTGAAGGTAAAGAACCAGCATAAGGTAAAAGTGTTCGATTTCTAAACGCGGGAAAGGCATGATTGAGATTTTTTATCCACACAACATAACATTAGTTGCGACGTGAAAAGGTGGTTCTTTCAAGCGAAGCTGATGAATTGCCTAAGTTGCCCTTTAAAAGAAAATACCACCTTGTGCCTGGGCAAACGCATCACCGCGGTGAGCGGTGACGATGTTATGTGTCTGCAACCTCTCCAGTACTTCGTACACGGTTTCATGATCCGTCATAGTTTCGATGAGGTTGCCCGGAACCAGTTTAAACCGTGGAAGGGCTTGGGTGGGCTCGCGGGTTTCATAATCTCGTTGATAATCGCGTTGCTCCATTAAATGACAATCTGGATAGGTGTCGTTTGTCCAAGATGCGTCAAAGGGAATGTAGACGAATGCGCCGCGCAGCAAGCGTTGATCATTCCCATTTTCGAGGTTGAGAATGATGGGCCCCACGGATGACGCAACATGTTTTTTGAGTGCCCGCACGTAAAACCCAGTATCTTGGAACCCATACAAAGTGTCTGACTGAGCTTTGGATTTAGACAAGCCGTAAAGGTCCGCGATTGCCGTGTTGCCTGTCATCTGGGCCAAATATTGAGCCTCTTCGACAACCCTTTGCGGATCAATACCTTGAGGTGTGTTCGCCTGTTCCAAAATGTCTGCGGCTAACTGTTTATCGCGTATGTTCACGGCCAGGATTTCATGCCCGCCGCGCAATTCAAACTGTTGTTTCGTGACCTTTTTTAGCAACGAAGCCCGTCTGGCGCTTTCAAATTTCACAATTTTACCGTCGGGAATATCGACCAGAAGAACCCGTTTTTCTTGCCGGCGTTTTACAAAACTGGTGTAGTCAATTTCGGAACGATCAAGGCGCAAAAACATGAAGCCGCTGTTATCGGTTACAAAGCGTTTTGACAGATTTTCAGACAGCGATGGAGCGATGCCTTTCAGGATTTCTGGGACGGCATTGGCACCTGACGAGGCTACCCTCGGGCCTTGCCGGGCTTGGATTTCTTCGACCAGAGGGTAGCGCAAGATATATTCACACACGGCCTCTTTTGCGCCTCCGTAACGAAGCGACGGAACTGTATCTGACCCACCATGCAGCATGCGCAGCGTGTGTGCGATCCCGCCGCCGTTGGATTGCGGGGAAACAATGCGATGATGAACGTCGGGGGCATGACGCAGACAGGACTGAAATCTGGCTGTGAACGGGTCCAAGACGAAACAGATATTGGATGCGACAAGGAACTGCGTCGAATCGGCGATGTCGTTTGCCTGCGGAATACCGCGTTCGATCATGTTCTGACGGAAGGTTTCGATTTCGGCGATACAGGTTTCGAACTGGGTGTAGATGGCTTCTTCGTGGTTGGGCATCAACCGTGACAATGTTTGATGGACATATAGGTGGAAACACAATGCGATTTGCTCGTAATTGATTAGTAGCGGGTTTTTGTCTTTGTGATCGACAAAGAAGATGTCGTCCCCCCATGCTTTGAACGCGTCACTTTTGGCATCGGTGTCGTAGAGCAACCAATTGTGGAACCGGTCGTGAACACTGGGTTTAAGGGCGGCGACCGTGGACCGTATCAGGGGGTGATCGTTTGCCGCACACCCTGTTTGTGATCGATAGTCGTCAAAGGCATCGCAAAATTGATTGGAAAGAATGATCGCTGGGTTGTGGTCAATGAAACCATCGTGTTCATGTTTCATGACGGCGAAACGGTAGGGCATACCTTTATAGCGGGGCGTCGCAACGGCGCTAAACCCCATGTTTCCGACGGTCGCCTTTGCATCTTTGAACCCATATTTCGCTGTGACGGGCTGACCATCCCATGGGTCGCGCAACAGAATGGGAGTGGAGGACATGACAGCTCCCATCATCGCGGCCCGTTGGCGCATAAGGTCGGCTGTGTTGATCGCGCCGCTTTCTGGTAATTGGTCAAGATCAAGACCATCGGCGATCTGTTCGATTTTACTTCGCAACTTCGCAAGATCGTATCGCGCGTGGCGTAGCATGTGATTGAACTGATCCCGGGTTTGCCCCTTGGCCGTGGCAATATCACGGTATCGCGCGATGGTGTTCAGCAGCAGGTTTTCCGCGTGAATTTGTCCCTGATGTTGGGCTATTTCTGCTTCAAGTCGGGTGTTAAATGACTCGCCCATGTGCAGAGTTTCAATTTTTGAAATATCGTCGAAAAAAACGTTTACGTCGATGTTCTGAAACGTGGAAAACATACCAGATCAATCCGATGAAATTACGCGTGTCTTTTCAAATCAGGAAAAGGGGCCTGTGGCCAGCCAAAGCAAGGTAAGATCAGAATGGATAACGGCCCCCGAAAGGGCCGTTACAGGTGTTAGAGTTTCGCCCGGTTTCAGACGTTGGACCAAGCGCGAGCGCGGATTTGATCGAAGGTTTGCATCCTTGTGATTTCCCCGTTCAGGAACACACATTCCAATGCGTCGCCTCCTTTGGGTATATTCGCCGCCGGCCTGGCAACGAATGCGCCGGACTCTGTGCGCATCACACCCTGTTTGCCTTTCTTGGATGTTTTGCCGCCCTTTGCAGTGATCGGGTCTTTGAACACATCGTGCCATTTATCATCGTAGTACACAGCAGACGCCTTCATCGCGTAACCGAAACTATCCCGGTCGACCTTTTGTAACAGACCGCCGCCCATCCCGAACGCGATGTTCCCGATGGCCAAGCCGCGTTCGATCATCACATCCATGATCTGCAGGATAGAGTCTTTGTTCACTCCATCCCCTTGGATCACGCGGACCTTTTCGGGCAACATCCGGTAACCTTGTTTCGACAGACTGTATCCGAACTTGGCCATCAAGGCTTCGATCACATCAGGGACGATTTCCAGCGGGTCGCCACTGTCGGGCCGCACGACCAACACGCCGTCACGGGCCAAAACGTCGTCTCTCAACGCACCGCCCCAGTAATCTTTGACGGCGCGCATCAAATCATAGCTGTCGCTGACGCAAGCAATAATACCCTCAGGGTTTTGCTGCAAGAACCTGCGCATCTGGTTGAGCTCACCGTCTTCGCCCGCCGCAGTCATGGTGGAGTGTTCGCTGGCCGGAATAGAGAACCCAGCCATTTCTGCACCATAGAAATTACGCGCATAGACCAACCCTGCAATTGTATCAGTCCCCAAAGAACTGACGAGGTGCGCCGCCCCCCCGATGCCTGCGGCCTCAAAACAGGTGGCGCCACGGGCCCCGAAATCGTGCAGTTTGAATTCTGCACCAGCGGCGTCACCGTCGGTCTGAATAAGCCGTTCACGGATATTGCCCATCACAAAGTAAGACAGGCTGGCGACACTGCTTGGGTACCAGATGGCACGTAGCAGACGTGTTTCCAGATAGGACACCAACCAGAAGCAATTGGGATCAGTATTTTCGATCCGCAGCTGCGGGATTGACACAGGTGCAAGGGTGCCTTCGGGCAAGGCCTTGATCTTGATTGGCAGACGCCCTTGATATGTGTCGATTATATACTGCCAACCGTCGACAAAGATGTCGAACCCGTGCGCTTTCAGAAACGGAGTTGCCTCGTCCAGCATGGCTTGGGTCACGACTTCACCCGCCAATTTCGCCAGCTCTATCTGCAGGCCAAAGAACATGACCTGATCAATTTGCCCCCACGCGCGGCGCGGTTCCACGTAGGAAGACACATATTGGGTGCCCTCTGGATATTGGCTGAAGTGGGAAAGTTTGTAACTGTCGGTGTCGTAGAGAATATTATCTACTGCGACGGCATTTGGGAAAAGCGCATTTGCGCCCATTGGGTCGTAAGTCATTGTCCTGTTCCTCCTCGGATTTGGACGGATATGAAACCTGCGGACCTCCCGCAGATTTGGGTGTGCAAAGATATGCTCTTTGCGGGCAATGGGCCTTAGCTTTGCGCCATCAAAATGGACGAATAGGCAAAGGGCACATCAGGGACGAGGGCGTGGATGATATCAAAGTGATCCTCGAAAATCGTATCTGGCGTGATCTCAGTAATGGGCACCCACCGTGCGTTGGCGGCGTCATCACCAGCTTTTAATTTCTCTAGCGTCTTTCTGTCCTGCAATTCGAACACGAAAGCTTCGGTACGGACCCAACCCCGTTCAGAGCGTTCAGGATGGTCAAACACGCGCCGTGCTCGCAGCCGTCCACGCATCGCACCTTTGGGCATATCAAGGCCAGCCTCTTCGTAGAGTTCGCGTACACAAGCTTCTTCCGCCGTCTCGTCTGGATCGATGTGACCACCAGGTAGCGCCCACAGACCTTTGCCAGGTTCCATTTTGCGTTCAACCATCAAGATATGACCGGACTGTACGACAATCGCATCAGCCGTGTTAATCGGGATCGGGTAACCGTAGACCTTTTCCGCCGCATCAATCCTGTCTTGATAGGCGCGCACGAATGCGCCTTCTTTACGGATGATATCAACGGCGTCGGGCATTCCTGCCATCCAGTTTTGCACTTGGGCGACTTGATTTTGACCAAACCGATTTGCCAAACCTGCCACTGTGTCTTCAGTCCCAAAAAACAGGTCTTCGCGAAAATCTGTGGCACTGATCACATCGCTGTCGTGCAGTGATGGTGGCATGGACTTTAACGCCCAAGACGGGAACCAATTCAGATACTGGGACGACTTATCCTTTTCCAAACCGACCAACAGGATATCAGTTTGGTTTGGATCCAATTCGGCTTTTCGCATGTGTAGCGTCACTGCTGTACGCACATTGGTTGTCCACGCGCGGTCATTGTACAATGTATCCACGAGCGGCAAAGTCGCGATAGGCTTCGTCACGTCTTGCGTCGCACCGCGAATAAATGCAGAGCGTTCGTTGTAGGTGAATGGGTTTTTCCAACTGCGGGGACGATAAGAACTGCCCACCAAAATCAACAAGCTGTCAGCCTGCGCCAAAGCGCTGTTGACAACATCCAAATGTCCGACGTGAAAGGGTTGGAAACGGCCGATAAATACAGCCAATGTGTGCGTCTTGCTCATCTCGTGCGACCTCCGCTACGACTATTTTAAGATCAGGACCTCCCTGATCTGAATTTTCAGTATCAAAAACATAACATTTGAACAAGCTCATCAGGGTCAAAGGCGATATGCATCCTTTGCATGGCGCGCCTTGGAACAAGGTTGTTGCATTGATCATGATTAGAGATGTCTGACGGGTATCACTCCGAAAATTTAGGTATCTGGGGTCCGAAAAAGACCTGTAAAGATGCTATTGCCGAAACCGGTTTCGGAATTCAATGTGAGTCGCAAGGGGAGATAGAATGACACGAAATGCGTCGACTTCACCGGGAGGACCAAATCGCTCACGCGTTACGATAAGTGATGTTGCGACTGCCCTTGATCTGACCAAGTCAACTGTATCCCGCGCACTGAATAATTATGCTGATATCTCCGAAGGCACCCGTTTGAAGGTCATGCGAATGGCTGAACGGATGAACTATCAACCGCTCAGTCAAGCGCAGGCCATAAGGACAGGGCGTACGCGGTCGCTTGGCTTTGTATTGCAGCTTGCAGATCACGACGCCCAACGTCCGTTCTTGGCAGAATTTCTTGCGGGCTTGTCAGCGGGATCGACCGCAGAAGGCTATACACTAACCGTTGCGTCGGCAGATAACGATACGCATCTGATTGAGACGTTCCGCTCGCTCTCGCGAGACCGCAAGGCGGACGGATTTGTTCTGCCGCGTGCCATGATAAAAGACCCAAGGATCGAAGTGTTGCGCGATGCGGGGGTCCCCTTTGTCTTATATGGTCGTCAGATTGATCCCGATGGATGCTGCTGGTTCGATATCCGAGGCGAGGATGCGATGCGGGATGCAGTGCTGCACCTGGCTGGGCTAGGTCACAAACGGATTGCATTCATCAATGGTGGTACGATCTATTCCTACGCCAAATTGCGGGGCGAGGGCTTTCGCGCTGGTATGGCCCAAGCCAATCTGCCAATTGATCCAAAGCTCATGTTGGAAAACGCGGTGACCATGGAAAACGGCGCGCAAGCCGCCGGTGCTCTTCTTGATCTTGCACATAGACCAACGGCAATCGTCTGTGCGGTGGATCAAGTCGCCTTGGGAGTTTACCGCGCAGCAGCGGCGCGCGAACTGACCATTGGGCGCAATCTTTCTGTCATTGGGTATGATGGCATCCGCGAAGGTGCCCATGCACAACCGCCACTGACCACATTTGCTGTTGATAGCCGCAATGCAGGGGTCGAGCTTGCGACATTGTTAATCAAACGCATTCGGGGCGAAGCTCTCGATACCCTACGCAAAACCGTCCCGCCGGTTTTCGTCAATCGCGGCTCAACCGGAGCTTGCCCACAGCCATAACGACCAATCAACCACAAGTCTTTCAGGGAGGATAGACGATGACTATCACAGCAAAAACAATTCTACGCTCGGGCGTGGCCATGGCGATTGCCCTGTCTGCGACAGCCCTTGCCGCAGAGGACCTGCGCTTTTGGACAACAGAAGAGCAGCCAGAGCGTTTGGCCCGCCAAGAAGCAATGGCCGCTGATTTTGCCGCTGCAACGGGTCACAACGTTGAAGTGATCCCGGTCTCTGAAAACGACCTTGGTACACGCGCGACAGCTGCTTTTGCTGCAGGCGACTTGCCAGACGTGATTTATCACACGCTGCAATATGCGGCTCCATGGGCAGAAGCTGGAATTCTGGACACAGACGCGGCGTCTGATGTGGTCGAAGCTCTCGGTGCTGATACATTCGCACCGGGTGCGTTGAACATGGCCTCGGTTGACGGCGGCTTTGCTTCTGTACCGGTCGACGGCTGGACACAAATGTTGGTCTACCGCGCTGATCTGTTCGAAGAGAAAGGCCTAGAGCCGCCAAATTCATACGCCAACGTGTTGGCTGCGGTTGAGGCGCTGCACAACCCGCCTGAGATGTATGGCTTTGTCGCCGCGACCAAGATCGACGAAAACTTCATGAGCCAAGTGCTAGAGCACGTGTTCCTTGCGAACGGTGTGTCGCCCGTGGGCCCCGCCGGTGTTCAGGACCTTGACCAAGCCGCCACCATCGAAGTGCTTGAGTTTTACAAGGCTATCGCTGAAGCCTCGCCTCCGGGGGATCTGTTCTGGGATCAGTCGCGCACGCTGTATTTCAGCGGCAATGCAGCGATGATCATCTGGTCGCCATTTATCCTCGACGAGCTGGCGGGTCTGCGTGACAGTGCTCCGCCTACCATTAACGATGACCCAACCTCGCGCGATCTGGCTGCGGCCACGGGCATTGTGACCAACTTTTCTGGCCCGTCGAACCCTGATGGCGCGGCGTGGGGGGATGTCCGTTACTTTGGCATCACGTCGGATGCGTCGACCGATGCGGCGATGGAGTTCGTGCAGTACTCAATGTCTGACGGGTATGGCTCGACGTTGGCGATTGCGCCTGAAGGCAAGTTCCCAGTTCGCCGAGGTACAGCCGACAACGCGACCGAGTATGCTGATCTATGGGCAACGCTTGATGTTGGCGTCGATCGCAAGGCGCCGTTGGGTGACCTTTATGATGGCGCTATGATCGAAGAGATCGTGGGCGGTCTGGATGTGGCCCAACGTTGGGGTGTGGAAGACGGCCAGCTTTCTGCGGCTTCTGCCATCATCAACAGTCAGGTCATCAACCGTCTGGTCCGCGAGTTCATCGATGGAGAGCGTGACGCGGCAGCGACAGTTATTGAGCTGAATGCAGCGATTGCGGCTGTTCAGTAAGAGCCAAAACGGGCATCCCCTGCGGGGGGCGCCCAGCCGCCCACGGCTTTCCTGATGAAAGACAGCACGATGGCAGATCTCGGCCCTCCGACCGGTACCGGACCACTTGGCGTACGCGAAGCGCGCTTGGCATGGGGATTGCTGTTCCCAACGATCACTGCTGTGGCGCTGGTAGTGCTTTTGCCATTACTGGCGATCTTTTGGATCTCGTTCAAACCGGTTGAGCTGGGCGATTTGCGCGCGCCTGAAGTTGTCCTGCGTGAAGATATTCGTGGCGAGTATGATGCAGTCGGGGATGAGGCAACCATCCGTTACCGTCTTCGCAACTCTTCACAAGACGAGCCTATTGCCGGTGTCACATTCTGGGACGTCATTCCCGAAGGCCTGAATGTGCAAGACCTTGATCCGCGCTGTACAGTGGATGGCCGTACCCTGACTTGTGATCTGGATGATTGGGAACCGGGCACACGCGAGACGCTGACCATTCCAGTGATTGTCGAACAGGCCTACTTGGATAACGGATTGCGGCCCCAAGACAGCCCCGCCGCCACGACGGGGACATCATCCAACATCCTGACCAACAGCACCTTCACGTTGGATAACTTTAAACGCATCTTCAATGGGGATGAGTTCTTTGAGGTGCTTTGGGTCACCTTGTTCTACGCTGTCTTTGGTACCATCGGGGCATTGTTGGTGGGGCTCTTTGCGGCCTTGTTGTTGAATAAATCGTTTAAGGGCCAAGGCATCCTGCGCGGCCTTTATCTGTTCCCATATGTCGCCCCGGTTATTGCCGTCGCATTCGCATGGTTGATCCTATTTGACCCATTTTCAGGATCGGCCAATGCGCTGCTGATCCAGATGGGGGTGACGCCACAAGCCATCAATTTTTTCGGAGAACGACCCCTGGCCCTGATCATGGTCACGATCTTTGAAATCTGGCGCTATTTCCCGCTGTCGTTCCTATTCATCCTGGCTCGTATGCAAAGCATCGATAGCGATATGTACGAGGCCGCAGACATGGACGGAGCCTCGCCTTTTCAGCAGTTTTGGTACCTTAGCGTGCCGCAGCTTTTGGGCATCCTCAGCGTTTTGTTCCTGCTCCGCTTTATCTGGACCTTCAACAAATTCGACGACATTTTCCTGCTAACCGGCGGGAATGCGGGGACGCGGACGCTCACCGTAAATGTTTACGAGCAGGCCTTTGCGATTTCCAACATTGGGGCAGGGGCCGCGGTTGCGGTTGTGATCTTTGGCTGTTTGCTCACCTTCTCGATCTTCTTCCTCAAGTATATCTCGCAAGAGGAAGGGTTATGAGCATGCTGCGGTTTGGCTATGTCACGGCGCCGCTTTTGGGAGCGCTTTGGATGGCGGTTCTGGCGATCACGATCAGCGTCGCAATGTCCTTTGCGACGGGTGATCCGTTCCGCCCCTCTATTTGGCTGAGCTTGCTTTGGGGCACTGTTGCCTCGATGGGAGCCGCCGAGATGACCGAGCCGCGAAAAAAGGTTGCCCATTGGGGCGTGATGCTGGCCTTGATTGGCATCACATTGACGCCTTACGGGCCGATCCAGCGTGGTGATACAAGCCTGATCGCGACCGTGTTTGCCGCGATTGCGCTGGGCGTGATTTTCGTCTGGTCCACGCGTAAAATTCTTCACGACACGCCAATCGGATCTTTGACGCGCCATGAATTCGAAGGGGCGGTGATCCGCTTTTTGACGGGCTTTGGGTATATATTCTTTTCCGCCATCGTGCTGATTCCGTTCTACGTCATGCTCATGACCAGCTTTAAGAACCAATCAGAGCTGATGCAGAACCCTCTCGACTTCTCAATCGATCTTAGCAAAGGGGCCGAACTGTTGCGCTCTTATGATGAGCTGTTTACTCAGTTCAACTTTGGCACCTATCTTTTCAACTCGTTCTTCATTTCGGTGATCACGGTCTTCATCACCCTCGCATTTGCGATCCCGGGGGCCTACGCCGTGGCACGGTTGCGGTTCAGGGGGCGGGCGGTGTTTTCGCGTTCGATCTTGCTGATCTATATGGTGCCGATGATCGTGCTGGCTCTGCCGATCTACATTGCCTTTTCTGCCACTGGTTTGCGCAACACATTCGTTGGGATCGTGATGATCTACCCTGTCACCACCATCCCCGTCGCACTGTACATGTTGCAAGGTTATTTCCGTGGTTTGCCGTCCGAGGTGGAGGAAGCGGGCCTGATGGACGGGCTCAGCCGTCTCGCCGTGATTTGGAAAATCACGCTGCCCCTGTCGCTACCTGCGCTGGCATCGGTGTCGCTTTACGTCTTTATGATCGCTTGGAACGAATTCCTGCTGGCTTTCATGCTGCTGGATGATCCTTCGAAATTCACACTGACGCGAGGGATTGCCTCGCTCAATTCCTCAGAAATCCCACGGCAACATTTGATGGCCGGGTCGGTGATTGCGACTGTGCCGATCATGGCGCTGTTCCTGGGGCTCGAACGCTTTATGACGAAAGGGCTGACCGCCGGGTCAGTTAAGGGATGATATGAGTTTGGACGAAAAGGCCCGCGATATCCTGCGGATGAATGACAAGGGCGGCTATACGCTGCCGACCCATGGGCTGTATCCTTACCAATGGAACTGGGACAGCGCCTTTGCGGCCTGGGGGTTCACGACCTTTGATCCGGACCGAGGGTGGACCGAACTTGAAACGCTTTTGTCCGGGCAATGGGACGATGGCATGGTGCCGCATATTCTGTTCCACCGGGTTGATTCCAGCTATTTTCCCGGCCCCGATGTTTGGCAAGGCCGAGGTCCCGTCGCGTCCTCTGGCATCAGTCAGCCCCCGGTCGCCGCAAGCTTTATGGCCAAGATGCTGGCAATGGACCCAAAAGGTGAGCCGCGCGCCCGTGCCATGTGGCCCAAGCTGCATGCGTGGCATCGGTGGTTTATGGAATGGCGTCTGGATCAAGGCGCGGTTTGCGTGACGCATCCATGGGAGGCAGGACGCGATAATGCACCTGATTGGGACGGCGCGATGAAAGCCATCAATGCGGATGACGTAGGTGAATACACCCGCCGCGATACCAGCCACGTTGACCCATCCATGCGCCCCACCAAATACGACTATGACCGTTACCTCAAATTGGTGCACCTTGGTGTTTCAGTGAATTGGGACCAAGACGCGTTGCGCGACATCAATCCGTTCCGCGTGGCTGATCCGACAATGACGTTTGCCCTGCTGCGTGCGCAACGGGATATGGCCGCAATGGGTCGGCGTTTTGGTGAAGATGTCACAGAAATCGAGGGCTGGATTGCGACACTTAAGGGTGGGGCGGAAACGCTCTGGAACCCGGCGATTGGTGGCTATGACAGCCGCGATGTGCATGCGAGCAGCTTTAACGGCGTGCTCTCAAATGCCTCGGCTTTGTGCTGGTATGCGGGCATCAATGATGATCGTGCACGGCCTGCGATTGCGCGCATGTTGGATGCTGCAATCTATGGCTTGGCCAGTTTCGACCCCCATGGTGACGGCTTCGAGCCACTGCGTTATTGGCGGGGCCCGACCTGGCCGATCATGAATTACCTTGTGGGTTCCGGGATGGAGGAACAAGGCGTCGACGATTTGGCTGCCCGTATCCGCGGTGATACTGCACGCCTCATGGAGATGAACGGATTTGCCGAATATTATGATCCTCTTAATGGAACACCCGCGGGTGGAGAGACCTTTACTTGGACCGCTGCAGTCTGGCTGGGCTGGGCGCGGGACAATCGCGAAAATCGGCGAGGGGCTGCTTAATGTCATCCATCAAACTAAGTGCTGTAGAGAAATGGTTTGGCGATACTCAAGTCATCAAGGGTGTCGATCTTGAGATCGAAGAAGGCGAATTCGTCATTTTCGTTGGGCCGTCCGGTTGTGGGAAATCCACACTTTTGAGAATGATCGCTGGGCTCGAAGAAACGTCTCGTGGGCAAATCATGATAGGCGATCGGGATGCGACAGCCGAGCAGCCCAACAAACGTGGGCTGGCGATGGTGTTCCAGTCCTATGCGCTTTACCCGCATATGTCCGTGCGCGACAATGTGGGCTTTCCTTTAAAATCCGCTGGACTGCCCAAGACTGAAATTGACACCAAGGTGAACGAGGCTGCTCGAGTTTTGAAGCTGGACGATTACATGGATCGTCGTCCCAAGGACTTGTCTGGAGGGCAGCGTCAGCGTGTCGCCATTGGCCGCTCGATCGTGCGCGATCCGACGGCGTTCTTGTTTGATGAACCTTTGTCGAATCTCGATGCCGCTCTGCGGGTTGAGATGCGATATGAAATTGCCAAGCTCCACCAGACACTTAGATCGACAATGATCTATGTAACCCATGATCAGGTTGAGGCAATGACTTTGGCCGACCGAATTGTGGTGCTTGAATTTGGCCGGATCGCCCAAGTTGGGACACCTCGGGAGCTTTATGAAAAGCCGTCAAACCTTTTTGTGGCTCAGTTCATTGGATCGCCGAGGATGAATGTTGTTCCAGTCAAGTCACTGAAAGGTGCTGCGCTGCATGAGGATGCAACATCCGTTGGCATGCGCCCTGAACATATCGAATTGGTCGATCCTGGGGCAGGTTTGATCGACGGAACGGTAGATGTGTTGGAATATTTGGGGGCAGATACCTTCGTTATCCTTAACTGTGGCAAGGCTGGTCAAATTACGGTGCGTGTCAGCGGAACGACGACCTTGACCCCAAACGATATTGTTGGCCTGAACATTCCAAACGACCTTCTTCACATATTTGATACAAATGGGCTGGCAATCCGTTAATGCAGCCACATCGTTGGTGTCGCCGCCAGCGTCAGTGAAAACCTCAAAGCAATCATGCCTTCGGCGACGGTTCTAATTCCCCTTGATACGCAGCGATCAGTCCAACGACGGGTGCTGAGATCTCGACATCAAAGCGAAACTTTCCATTCACCTGAGACTCGAAACTGTTGCCCGAAGGGAGCAACGCAGATGGCAGTGGTAAGCCGAGTAGCGACCAATGACGTGGGATCAAGAACAGCTTCTCATCCCGCACAACCAACGCCAACGCAACCTTGATGGGCCCAAAGCGCTCCATCAGCAAGTGTTCGTCCCTGCCTGTGCCGAGCGTCTGGATCGAAAAGAAAGATTTTGTCCCAAATGTTCGTAACCATTTCTCACCACCGCGCTCGGGCGTAAACTGCACAGTTACAGGAATTTGCTCGCCGCTCGGGGGAAAGCCGAATAGCTTCCCAATAATCCTGGACATCATCCCCGTGCCACGCTGCAAACGAGCGACGCCTTCCCAACTGCGCTCGCCGGTTTCATCGTGAAGTGCCTGAAGCTGTTGAGGTAACGTATCAAAAGCATCCCCAAGGATCTCACGATAGAGAGGTGTGTTCTCTGGCTGCTCACCGCGAAATCCTGTGTAAATCGTACGTTTGTCAAAAATCCGCTGATAGTCGTCAAGATTGAGGGTCTGGGTTGCTGCACGCGCACCATTTGGAATGCGCTCTTTTTTCAGGAGCTTCCGGACAAGCGCTTCGATTGCCATGGAAGGGATATATGGACCGTCATCCGCTTCAGCCAGCAAATGCCATGAACGTTCAATCGGCTTACTGTCCTGAAACCCAGTTGCATGCACGAACATGCCACCGCGGTGTTCACCAAATTTCATCAGATTAAGAACCTTGTGAAAAAAGGGAGCCATTGGTTCAAAACTTGGCAATTTGAATTTTGCCCGCGCTTTGGCCAATAGATTCAATATCCGGTGCAGGAATTCGGGAACTGGACCAGCACCCATCCAGATGTCTTTAAGGGTGGCGTGCTCTGGCGGAATGACCTGCAAGTCGGGAACATCGACCAGAGAAAAGTGGATATTCTTCAACGGCATTCGGCCCGGCACTGCGATTGTGTAACGCATGCTTTCTGCAAGGCCGGGCGCCGTTGTTTGCGCCCCGTCACGCGTCAACTTTACTGGGGTGCCAGCATAGCCGGCCACTGCGCGCATCACATTCAGGCCAATTCCGGCATAAGGTGACGGAGCGATACCACCCGTTACGGAAACGATCTGCATGGATTTAGACATTTCGCGCAGAACCGCCGCTGTAAGCACAGGAAAACTGCTGACCCCAGCCAAAACAAAAACACCCGCGTCTTTGGCTGCGCTGTCAAACTTGGAGACACCAAAAACGAAATCGGCAGCGTCGGCGAAATCCATGTAGTTCACACCAGATCGAATACAGGTTTCGATCACTCCATAACAATCCTTGCCGTAGTCCTGAAACGGACCCGACGCATCGACAACAAGGTCGGGGGCAAGGGTGTTGATGCTCTGGTCCAGCTCGTCGCGATCGAGTTTGACCGGCTTAACTGTCGCGGCACCCTGAAGAGTGGCGCAAAATTGCTTGGCGCGATCTAAATTGCGGCCAGATATCAAAATCTCAAGTTCGGGAATGTCGGACAGCAGCTCTGCGAGACGACCCCCAAACACGCCATACCCACCGAGGATGAGAAGTTTCATGACACAAGCCTTTTTTGCACCTTGGGATCAGGCAAGGAACACAGATCCGCCGTGCCGAACCAACGATATCGATTTGTGGCAACGATCACGTAGAGACGATCACGCGACGGACTGGGAACGATCCGCATGATGCTCAACGCATGCCATACGCGTCCAAGGCGACGCCCGACACGCATAAGCGCATCGAGCGATGCATAAGCGCGCCCATCCTCCAGATAAAGCCATGACGTCGGATCCTCAGGGTCCATCGCATAATGGATCATCAAAGCGTTGCCCAACTCCGACTGCAGAGGCACGATCTTGAATTCTGCTAGCCGATCATTGCGGGCGATCCATGCCGCCCCACGTGCACAAAGCGCGCAATGCGCATCCATTACACAAACGGGTCCACTGTCCGGGAATTCAGGTACATTTCTGTCAAGCCGATAAGAAAAGGGCTTTTGGTCAACGTTCATACATATTTCTACGCGCGGAGAGGTTTGAAGTTAAGCGCAATCGCACGGAAAGAAATATCTATTTGTTAGCTTAAGTTGGCACCTGATAACGAAGGCCGCCGCGATGAAGCTGAGCTTTGACGTGGACGGCAGAAGTTCGGTTTCCCGTCCAATCGTGTTGAAGGCAGAGGTACGGGTTTTGAGGGCACAACACCCTTGAAGCATGAAAAATCCCAGCTGGCCGGAACCAACTGGGATCATACTTATGCATTTTGTTTATTTTGCTTTCCGCCAAACGCTCATTTCGGCGACGCTGTGTTGGAATTTCCGCGCAGTTTCGCGAATGACAAAGGGGATGTCTTTTGGATCGCCAACAAGTTCAAACTCTGGCGCAAGGTTTTCCGCCAGTCCTTCCAGTGTGGAATAGTTCTCGCCGGTCTGAGCTTTGAACCCGCCTAACCAATTTTCCTTTGGTGTGAACTCTTCCAGCCATGTGTAAGGTGACGTGATGACCAACAATCCGCCTGGGCGAACGCGATCCTTGATCGAGGCAAGAAAGTCGGTTGGCTTGTACAGGCGATCAATCAGGTTGCCCGCAAACACCAAATCATAATCGGTGTATTTATCCGCCAGGTTGCAGGCATCACCTTGCATGAAGGAAACATTGTCTTTGATCGCTTCATATCCATCAAACTCAGCCAGCTTCACCTCTTTGAAATCAACAAGATCCCCTTGGGTGGCAATGACATAGCGCTGTGAACCAGTCGATTGTAACGTTGATGGGGCTTCGATCAGGCGTGCCGAGAAATCAAGTGCGTCGACATGATCAAAAATCTTAGCCAGTTCAAAGGACGAACGGCCAGTGGCGCAACCCAGATCCAAGGCACGCTCGGTTTTCATGTCTGTAACATGAGAGGCCAAAGCTTCGATACAGGCGACGGGGAAGTTCTTCACACCGTAATGTTCTTCCCCATAGTGAAACTCGATATATTGGGAGATTTGTTCGTCGGTTTCGTAAACATTCATGATTGGGTTCTCGATTTCACCGGCTTCAACATAACGTAGGCCAGAGTATTGGAAGAAATGGCGACGGAAGGCGTAACGGGAATCCTTGATGGAATAGTTGCCCGTTGAAATCCAGCAACCGCCTTTGAAAACGTTGTGTTTGCCATCGAATGTAGGCGATGAGAAATCATCGTAAATTGGATGGACGTTGTAGCCTTCCAAACCATCAATAGGTGTTTCAGTCCACTGCCAAACATTGCCGATAATGTCGAAAAAGCCACCCTCAAACTCATGACGGTCCACGGGGCAGGGCGACATTTCATATTCTAGGTTGATGTTGCCGGGGGCCTTTGTCCAATAAGGTTGGTCTGTTTGGGTCGTTTCGTTGCGCAGGTGATACCACTCTGCCTCTGTCGGCATCCGGATGTTCTTGCCAGTCTCCTTAGATTTCCAGTTACAGAAGGCCTTGGCCTCGAGGTAATTCAAATCCGTGGGCCAGTTCAACGGCATATCGATGACTTCCAGCATGGACCGGTATTTGTACCCGTCCGCATCTTTGACCCAATATACTGGGTGTTCGGCCTTGGCATATTGCACCCAATGCCACCCTTCGTCGTCCCAATAGCTGCGGGTGTGATATCCTCCAGCTTCGACGAATTCCAAAAACTCAGAATTTGAAACGAGGTATTTGGATGCTTTGAAAGGTTTGATTTTCGCTTCGGCATGCCCAAATTCGTTGTCCCATCCATATAGCGGGTTTGATTTGTCTTTGCCGTATTCGATGTCGCCACCGGCAACATCCAACAATTCGTTCAATGGGGCGGTTCCCGTTTCTAAACAAATTTTGCTCCAGACATCATGCGCCTGTACTTTGTCCAACGGCAACTCGCGGATCAAAACCGCGGTTGTTTCAAGGTGGATGCGCTCATGTTCAATGCCCATCATGATGACCCACATCGGATCGTCCCATTGAATTGGCAATGTGAAATCACAAGTCCGGATGAAATTATCGACGATCTCACGTGTCTTGTCGCGGTACGCCTTTACCTTTGCCGGTGTCGGCCAATCGTAATGGGCTTCGTTCAGGTCATCCCATGACATTTCGTCCACACCGATGGCCAACGTTGATTCCAGGTGCGGATCGATGCGTTCGTTGATCAACTTCGCAACGTTGAGCTTGTTGATGTAGAAAACCGAGGTGTGACCATAATAAAAGATCAATGGATGGCGCAGCATGTTCGCGCGCGCATAGTAAGCTTCGTCATCTACAAGGCAGTCGAAAATGCTCTCGTACAAGGAGAAAGTGCGATGAAAATACTCAAGTATCTCTTCGCGTTTGGATTCGACAGTTCCTTCGTTCAATATCGGAGTTTTTGTTATTACAGAACGTGAGTTAGACAAAACAAAGTCGGTATGGGACGCTTCGGATGGCATGTGGGGCCTTCATGATTTTTTAGCTGGAGGTGTGTGTCCAACTTTCGAGATGTGTGGGCATTAGAGGTAGTGCTGTTTTGTTGTGATATCAATTCAATGTAACGCGGACTTGTTCTCGTGTGTGACGATTGGGCTGTGAAATTCTCTACACTGTCGTACCATGCGCGATTTCGCGCTGATGAACTCAATTTGCCCCAGAATTTGCGCCTGTAGACGAATGTTTCATTCTAAGGGACAATTTCATTAATAAAACACTGCGAGATTTGAGGCCTTCGCGCTTGTTGCCAAGGCGATGTCGGTCCACACGGCTGCAAAACCGGCACGGGATACAAATTCAAAAACAGTTAAATCTAGCAGGGGGCTGGCTCCCTTCGTCAGTTTAAATTGGGGCTACGTCTTAAGCCTCCAGAGCTGCCCCTGTTGACGGGTGCGTGAAATCAGGTTCACGTAGGGTAAGGCCAAATGATTCTAGGGCCTTTACGTCTTGGGAGGATATCATGAAGAAATTTCTAATTGGCGCGGCTATGATGACGATTGCATCAACAGGCGCAGCATGGGCCGACGGCCATTCTACAACCGTTTGCCTCATTACAAAAACCGATACCAACCCCTTCTTCGTAAAGATGAAAGAAGGCGCAGAAGCCAAAGCTGCAGAGCTTGGCATGACGCTCAAGTCCTTCGCTGGTAAAATCGACGGTGATCACGAAACACAGGTACAAGCAATCGAAACCTGTATCCTCGACGGTGCCAAAGGCATTCTGATTACTGCATCTGATACTTCATCAATCGTACCTGCCGTACAGCAAGCGCGGGATGCGGGGCTCGTCGTGATCGCACTCGACACGCCGCTGTCACCGATTGAAGCGGCTGACGCGACGTTTGCGACCGACAATTTCCTTGCTGGTGAGCTCATCGGTAAATGGGCTGCGGGTCAGGTCGACGATACAACTACTGCCAAGATAGGTATGATGAACATTAACGTGTCCCAACCAACCGTGGGTGTTCTGCGTAACCAAGGTTTCTTGCAAGGCTTTGGCATTGACCTTGCCGATCCTGCGAAATGGGGCGACGAGAGCGATGAGCGGATCATCAACAACGAAGTGACCAATGCCAATGAGGAAGGGGGACGCAAGTCCATGGAAAACCTTCTGACCATGGATGACGGTGTCAACGTCCTCTACACGATCAATGAACCAGCTGCAGCGGGTGCGCACGAGACACTGAAAGACTTTGGTAAGGTTGACGACGTCGTTGTTGTCTCTGTCGATGGCGGTTGCCCTGGTGTTCAAGCGGTTGCCGAAGGTGCAATTGGTGCAACGTCGCAGCAATACCCGCTTTTGATGGCTGCTTTGGGCGTCGAGGCGATCAAGGCTTGGGCGGATGACGGCATTAAGCCAGAGTTGACGCCCGGCAAAGCCTTCTTTGACACTGGCGTTGCACTTGTGACGGACAACCCAGTTGACGGTGTGCCGTCTATCTCATCCGAAGAAGGTCTGAAGCTCTGCTGGGGCTAAGTCAGGTTTGAAGATTGAAGAGAGGGCACCGCATATGCCCTCTCTTTCTGCGACAATCGAAAAAACGCTGACATTATAAATTAAGAGATTCACAACCAGATGGCGCGCCGTCTGCGAGAGGCGATGTATGTCCCAATCAACGTCCGACTATGAAGCTGCATCCAGCAGTCCAACGGAATCGATCGCCGAGTTCGAAGACACCCGAAAAGGTATTGTCGGCAAGCTACAACATTTATTGCACGTGAACCCCGCACTTGTTCCTCTGATCGTCCTTGTCACATCGATCGTGCTTTTTGGAATGCTTGTGGGACAACGTTTTTTCTCGCCCTTTGCGATGACATTGATCCTGCAACAGGTGCAGATCGTGGGCATTGTCGCCGCTGCACAAAGCCTTGTTATCCTGACGGCGGGCATCGATCTTAGCGTTGGTGCCATTATGGTTTTGTCGTCGGTGGTCATGGGGCAGATGGTCTTTGGATATGGCATGCCGGTTGAGATTGCGATTGTAATCGGCCTTCTGGTTGGAACAGTGTGCGGGCTCTTGAATGGTTGGTTAGTGGCCTACATGAAGCTTCCGCCTTTCATTGTAACGTTGGGCATGTGGCAAATCGTTTTGGCGTCGAATTTCCTGTATTCCGCCAATGAAACCATCCGCAGTAAGGACATCGAAGACAATGCCGGCCTTCTGCAGGTCTTTGGGACCAAGTTCCAAATTGGCGGCGCGACCGTGACCCTTGGCGTGATCTTTATGATCACTTTGATTTTCACTTTGGCTTATGCCTTGAAACATACGGCTTGGGGACGTCATGTTTATGCCGTTGGCGATGACCCGGACGCGGCCGAACTTTCCGGAGTGGACGTCAAAAAAACTCTGATTTCTGTGTATCTGCTGTCTGGTTTGATCTGCGCCTTTGCGGGTTGGGCGATGGTCGGTCGGATCGGTTCGATTTCGCCCACTGTCGGGCAACTGGCCAATATCGAGAGCATTACGGCGGTTGTGATCGGCGGGATTTCCCTTTTCGGGGGGCGCGGATCGATCTTGGGGGCGTTGTTTGGCGCGTTGATTGTTGGTGTGTTCACTCTGGGATTGCGTCTGATGGGGGCCGACGCACAATGGACGTTTTTGCTGATAGGCCTGCTTATCATCGCGGCCGTCGCGGTCGACCAGTGGATCAGAAAGGTATCAGCATAATGGAACCTATTCTTAAGGGGCGAAATCTGGTCAAGCGTTATGGCAAGGTCACAGCGCTCGATCATTGTGATTTTGATCTGTATCCCGGTGAAATCCTTGCCGTGATTGGTGACAACGGCGCGGGAAAATCAACGTTGATCAAAGCTGTGTCTGGCGCGGTTATACCCGATGCCGGGGATGTCTGGTTGGAAGGTGAAAAGGTCAATTTTTCTTCCCCGATCCAAGCGCGAGAACATGGGATTGAAACGGTGTATCAAACGCTGGCGATGTCCCCAGCCTTGTCGATTGCGGACAACATGTTCATGGGGCGTGAGCTTCGCAAATCCGGTATCATGGGGACAGTGTTTCGCAAACTGGATCGTGCCGCGATGGAGAAATTTGCCCGCGATAAGCTGACCGAGCTTGGCCTGATGACGATCCAGAACATCAACCAAGCAGTCGAGACGTTGTCCGGTGGACAGCGCCAAGGTGTCGCTGTAGCCCGTGCTGCTGCATTTGGATCTAAGGTTATCATTTTGGATGAGCCTACAGCCGCGCTTGGCGTCAAAGAATCTCGCAAAGTGCTGGAGCTTATCCAAGACGTGCGGTCCCGCGGTATTCCGATTATCTTGATCAGCCACAACATGCCGCATGTGTTCGAAGTTGCAGACCGTATCCACGTGCACCGATTGGGAAAACGTCTGTGTGTCGTTGATCCAAAGGATTATACAATGTCTGACGCAGTGGCCTTTATGACCGGCGCAAAGGAAGCACCAGGGGAGGCCGTGCCGGCTTGATGCCTCAACCGAGCAGAAATCGGCGTCAATTGAGATCTAGATGGAACAGGTTTTGACCCGGCATTTTTCACCAGTAGGCAGGCCTTTTTTCGGGAAAAGAGGCTAACAAACGCGATGCAATCCCGAAAAAACTGAGTGCATGCTAAATCAATTATTTCCTGATGACAAAGCGATCATACGATTACGTATGGTTGGCGATTTAGTCACAGTCATTTGATGCCATCTGTCCAAGGTCGCCTTGCCCAGAGAGGTTTTCCAGCGTCTGATAAAGTGCAATCAATTCACCGCGGAACCGGTTGATTGGTTTGGAAACATCGGGCTGTGATTGACGGTTTTTGGAAAGGTGACGTTATGCTTCGTTCTTTAGTCTTTGCAGCGGTTTTGGTCGGAAACGGCGGTTTTGTAACGGCTCAGACTGCACCGTCGGCATCGGAAATTGCGTCCTATGATGGATTGCACCTTGCGGCCCATGAAGGCGATGTGGCCGAGGTGAAACGTTTGATCGAAACAGGGGCCGATCTCAATGTCCGGGATGGTTCCAAACGTACACCTGCGCATGTTGCGGCATTTGCGTCGCATGATGATGTACTGATCGCGTTGGCTGAGGGTGGTGCGGATATGAACGCGCTTGAAAACCGTGTCTATGACGTGCTGACCATTGCGGCGGTCGCAGACGATCCAGAAATGGTGTCATTGGCGATGGAGCTTGGTAACAAGCCTGACCTTGTCACAAGCGTCTATGATGGCACGGCTCTGATCGCGGCGGCCCATCTTGGGCATCACGATGTTGTCGCGCGCCTTGTTGCAGGCGGGGCACCGCTTGATCATATCAATAACCTCGCCTGGACAGCTTTGATTGAAGCAGTCGTTCTGGGTGACGGAGGACCAGATCACATAAAAACGGTGCAAATCCTTGTGGACGCAGGGGCAGATAAATCCATCGGAGATCGTGAGGGAGTTACGCCATTGCAGCATGCGGTGGCACGTGGTTATGCGGAAATGGTTGAAATCCTGAAATAGCAAATGTGTCCACGCAAAGGTCAAACACCTAAACCATTTTACCGCATTTGATGGATGACCGCTTTGATTGCGTTTGACCTGCTTGGCCATAAATCCGGTCGTGAATTATCTCAAAATCGTTATCTGCCTCCTTCATTCAAACTGTTACGCTAAATTTAGATGAAGAAAGGACCCATCATGAAATTGTTGCTCAGCGCTTTGAGTGTGATGCTTTTGACCACCTCATTTGCACAGGCGGAAACGGTGCAGTTTCAAGCTTCGGACGGTGTCACGGTCACTGCCGACTTCAAAGCCCCCAAGGCCGATTACGCAGCGGTTATTGTTCTGTTTCACATGGCGGGTGCAAGCCGTGGCGAATATCACAAAATCTCTGAGCGGTTGAACGGTCTTGGATATGCCACACTTGCAGTTGACCAACGCTCTGGTGGGCAAATCAACGGTGTGCGGAATGAAACGGTGGCTTCAGCTGGAGGAAGCACCAGCTTTGTTGCGGCAATCCCGGATCTTGTCGCGGCATCTGATTGGGCACGTCAAAACGCAGATGCACGCCGGGTCGGCGTTCTGGGATCTTCTTATTCAGCAGGGCTGGTTTTGGTGCTGTCAGCGCAGGACAAGACTTTTGCGGATGCTGTCATGTCGTTCTCGCCCGGCGAATATTACGGATCGAGCAATTACGTCGCGAAAGAACTGGGCGGTATGCAAGTGCCAGCTTTCTTAACAAGCGCGCGTGGCGAAGCCGGTCAGTGGAAACCTTTTGCGAAAAAGATTGGCAGTCCGGTTGTTGAGTTTGTGCCCAATGGGTCAGGGCGCCATGGTGCATCCGCTTTGGACAGTGGCGATGGCGCTGAATACTGGTCAGCATTAGAAGGGTTCTTGGAGAAATATCTTCCGGCGGGTTGATGAATTCTCGATAAGAAAATTGGCGGCTGTTTTGAACCGGACCTTCGATTCAGGTTGGTATGTCTGCGCCGGAACTGGGAGGACACCCCTTTTTCGGCGCGAAATTGCCAAAAACGGCGCTTATTTTCACGTACAGACCACTAGCGAGAAAGTGTCGTGCCTTTCATTTAGAAAACAGGCTATTTGCGACCGCAAGAATCCAGCGATGGTTGTGTATCCCTCGCGTCAAACCAATCTCGGGCGATCAGCGGCTCAGTGCCTTCGCCATTCCGAATGAAGGAACCGACACTTGATGTTACTTCAAAAACGCGTCACACGGCGCAGTGTGCTGGCAGGCTTACTGGCAAGTACGACAGTCGCGAGACATTCGATCGCGCAGACAACAGATTCAGCAGAACCATTTTCGTTCGAGTGGCTCAAAAGCCAGATGCGGGACCGGGCCAATGTGCCCGATGCGCCGCCCATGCCGTTGGATAACTTTCTCGAGAACCTGACCTATGATGATTACCGCAACATCTATTTCCGCCCGAACCAATCTCGTTGGGCAGATGGTACGCGACCTTTTCAATTGCAGGCGTTTCACCCCGGTTGGCTATTTCCGGATCCTGTCCAAGTATACGAAGTCGTCGATGGCCAGTCTCGGCCTTTGATCTTTGGCACTGACGATTTTGAATATCGAAACGATCTTGCAGATCGGGTGCCTGAGCACGCAGAATTGTCCGGTGTCGCGGGGCTAAAAGTCAACGCGCCATTGAACACGCCAACAAAGTTCGACGAGCTGGTTACGTTTCTCGGTGCGAGCTATTTCCGCGCCTTGGGAGCTGGCAACAGTTACGGGTTATCGGCTCGGGGTCTTTCGATTGATACTTGGTTGAATACGCCAGAGGAATTCCCCCGTTTCACGTCCTTTTGGGTTGTGCGGCCAGAGACGGAAGACGCTGCATTAGAAATTTACGCAGCCATGGACAGTGCATCCGTCACCGGGGCGTATCGCTTTGTTATTTCACCGGGTGCAGACACAGTGATCGAAGTCGAATCCGAACTCAATTTCCGCACGGATATCCGACAGCTTGGCCTCGCGCCGCTGACATCGATGTTCTATTTCGCTGAACATTCTGAGCGTGTGTTCGATGATTTCCGCGTGCAGGTCCATGACAGTGACGCGTTGCAGATCATCCGTGGGTCTGGCGACGTATTGGTAAGGCCGTTGAACAATCCACATAACGTTTCCAATTCCTATTTCTCGGGAGACGACGTTGTTCAATTCGGTTTGCTTCAGCGGGACCGCGATTATGAAGCCTATCAAGATGCGGGTGCACAGTATCACAACCGACCTTCGGTAATGATCGAACCTATTGGTGATTGGGGCGCAGGTACTATTCGATTGGTCGAAATACCGGCGGAGCTGGAAATCGAAGATAACATAGTACTGTTTTGGACGCCGGAAAATGCACCTAAAGCGGGTGAGACACGCACCTATAGTTACAAAATGCATTGGGGTGCATTGCCTGCCGATGGGGCCGGCGAATTGGCCTATGTTCACAGCACACGCACAGGCGTTGGCGGACCATCAGGGGTGCCTCTTGAAAATCCGAACCTCCGGAAATTTGTCATAGATTTTGAAGGTGGCGCACTAGGGAACATGGCACCAGAAACGGGACTTAAGCCTGTTGTGACAACATCGGCGGGTGAGATTTCCGGATTGGGATTGCACAAAATTGACGACGCCACACAACGTTGGCGGTTATTTTTCGATGTGGACGGACAAGATGAACGGTTGATCGAAATTACGGCACACGTGGCGGGCCAGGATCGAAAGCTAACGGAAGTTTGGTTGTTCCAGTGGGAACGTGACCCTGCCGATCTGATCACTGCCGACGTTCAAGAGCCTGCGCCAAAAACGGATTAGGGTGACTATTTCATCTTGAGACGAACTGGCCATCTGGAAAAGGGCGTGGAATTGGATTCCTAACGTCCAGTTCGGCGATCGGTACGCCTAAAAACTTCTGATTTGTGAAACAGAAGAGTTGCTTCGACAGCGTCGAGTGACATTATGTGTCGTCTGACCTCGGGGCGCACACGTCCATCGGCTCGGCCTGACTTTAGCGAAAGCCCTCATCATGCAAGATCATGACCTGACCGAAGGTCCAATTTCCGGCCATTTTCGCACTCTCGCTGTACCAGCCGCGATGGGGATGCTTTTTTCCACGCTCTATAACGTTGTCGATATCTATTTCGCGGGTCAGTTGTCTACTCAGGCGCAAGCCGGTCTGGCCATCGGGTTCCAAGCCTTTTTCATAATGATGGCCGTTGGGTTTGGTATGGGATCAGCGATGGGGGCCCTTGTCGGGAACGCCCGTGGTAAAAAAGACGACGCCGCGACACGGCGGACCGCCATGCAGGGCCTGTCCTTTGCATTTGTCATGACTTTGATCCTTGTCGTGGCAGGTGGGTTTGCAGGGCCATTGCTCATTGCGTTGATTTCGGAGCCGGGCGGATATCGGGATGCGGCCAATGGGTATTTCTATTGGCTACTGTCGGCCCTTCCGGGGTTCTTGATCGCATACGCCGCCAACGGGATATTGCAGGCCCACGGGGATACGGTCACGATGCAGCGCGCTATGATGGCAGCGTTTCTTGCCAACATTGGCCTTAATCCATTGTTTATATATGGCATTCCTGGGGTGATCCCGGGGATTGGGTTCAATGGCATTGCGTTGGCCACAGTCGTTTCACAGACCGGTGTCATGTTGTTTGTATTACGCGCTGTGCATAACCTGCGTGTGATAAAAGGGGCCGGGCTGCGCGAACTTATGCCCGATCTTGGTCGCTACCGAGAAATCTTTGCCCAGATGATTCCGACAGCCTCTGCTTTTCTGGTCATGTTCATCTCGGGATTTGCCGTACAATATGCGCTGAAAGGGTTTGGGGAACATGCGCTGGCTGCTTATGCTGTCGCGTTGCGGGTCGAACAGGTTTTACTCTTGCCCGTCTTTGGCATGACGGGCGCACTGTTACCCATAGCTGCGCAAAATTTCGGAGCTGGCAACCATGAACGCGTTCGCGAGGCACTTTGGTTTTGTTGGAAGCTAGGGTTCGTTATGACCATCGTTGTCGCGCCATTCTTGTGGCTTGGTGCGCCTATTGTGATGTCGCTGTTTACCGATACTCAGGCAGTCATAGATGTCGGCGTCAGCTATCTGCGCGTAGATAGCTTTCTACTCACGATCTATATGATGTTGTTTTCCATAAATTCGTTTTTGCAAGCACTCAAACGCCCAATCTGGACGCTATGGATCTCGATCTATCGCCAAGGTTTTGGCGTCGCATTTTTTGTGTGGCTTTTGATTGGCGTGTTCGACATGAGCGTGTGGGGTGTGTGGCTTGGCATCGGTATCGCAGTCAGTTCAGGGTGGATCATTGCATTGATCGTCGCGAACCGCGTTGCAAACCAAGAAATCGGGGGGCTTGTCTACAATGCGAGCGCACCTCAAACCTCTTAGGCGTCGAAACATTGACGGACAAAGCCAACTATGATTGCTTTTTAGCATGTTTGAATGGGGTGTGTCCCTGTAATTCAGAACATACGGTCGCGGGCTTCTAAAGGACAATCCGATGAATGGTCTTAACAAAGGTCCGATCCTTGTGACCGGGGCAAGCGGCGGTATTGATGGCGCGATCGTGAGGCATTTGGCAGAGGCTGGTGCAGACATCATTGCGAATGGTCGTGATCAAGAAAAGCTGGGGGGATTGGCCAAAGAAACAGGCTGTCGCACTTTGGCGTTCGATCTGGAATCCGAAGAAGAAATACGCGAAGCGCTTGAAGGTCTAGACCTATGGGGGGCCGTCAACTGTGGTGGCTTTGGCGGCGAAATCGCGACCCCAATGGACACAGATATCAGTGTGTTTGACAAAGTGATGTCGATCAATGCACGCGGGGCCTTGTTGGTGACGAAGTATGCGTCGCAATCGATGATCCGCTTGGGCAAGGGCGGGGCGATTGTAAACGTATCAAGCCAAGCGTCTTTGGTCGCATTGCGCGGGCATATTTCCTATGGGTCGTCCAAGGCGGCGTTGGACAACATAACCCGCGTTTCTGCGATGGAGCTTGGGCCCCACGGTATCCGGGTCAATGGGGTCAACCCGACGGTGGTAATGACGCCCATGTCCGCGTGGTATTGGGGGCGTCCAGAAATCCAAGGCCCTTTCCTGGAAACGATGCCGCTTCAGAAATGGGCGACCGAAGACGATATCGCGGCACCGGTTGTCTTTTTATTGTCAGACGGTGCCGCAATGATTTCAGGTGTATGCCTGCCGATTGATGGTGGGTTTACAGCCGTTTAAAAACGGATTGGAACATTTGCTTTGGTAAGGCTTTTCTAGGCAGTAATTTTGCGATTTTTTGGAACGCGTCAACGCCTTTTCAACGAACTCAACGCAACCGATTCTGTCGAATACCTACTAGTTGATGGAGTTCTGTCTAGGTTCGAAAAGCGTCCCCGGTGATCAAGCACGAGTTGCTGTTCAACATCTATGCCTCTGTGCGATAGGTAAAGCGCCACGCTAGCTTAGGGGCCGGAATTTCTCGTCCCGCACCAATCAAATGGATTATCCCAATGTCTGAGACCAAAAAAACCACTCATGATGCAGATGAAGACCTGCGCAACATGGACATCAAGATCTATGTGAATGGTGATATCGTGCATCGCGACGACGCCAAAGTGTCGGTCTATGACAGCGGCTTTATGTTGGGCGATGGCATGTGGGAAGGGATGCGTCTTTATAACGGGAAATGGTCGTTCTTTGATGAACATATGGACCGCTTTTTTGGCTCGTGTAAGGCGGTGTCGCTTGATGTTGGCATGGACCGTAATGGCATCTTGGATGCGTTGAACAAGACCGCCAAAGCAAACGGTATGACCACCGATGCCCATTGCCGTTTGATGCTGACGCGCGGTACCAAGGTGAAACCGTTTCAGCACCCTTCGCTAAGCCGATCCGGCCCGACACTGGTGATCATCATTGAACATTCGAAACCCGCAGGCGGATTAAAGACTGGCATCCGTTTGGCCACGGTTCCACAAGTGCGCGGCCTGCCGATGAGTCAAGACGCCAAATACAACAGCCATTCCAAATTGAACTGTGTTTTGGCCTGTTTGCAAGCGAAACAGATGGGCGCGGATGAAGGGCTGATGCTCGACCCGCATGGGTTTGTGAATACCACCAATGCCTGCAATTTCTTTATCGTACGCAAGGGGCAAGTTTGGACCTCGACCGGGGATTATTGCATGAATGGTGTAACCCGCCAAAAAGTCATCGATATCTGCCGCGACAACGATATCCCGGTCTTTGAACGTAACTATTCGCTTTTTGAAACCTACAGCGCGGACGAAGCTTTTTTGACAGGGACGTTCGGGGCACAAACCCCTGTGTCAGAGATTGACGGCAAGCCAATTGGCACTGGTGATCGTCCAGTGATGAAGCGCATTCAAAAGCTGTATAAAGAGCTGATCACTGCGGACACGGGCGCCACGTTTTAGGATGGGTTGATTACACCCATTTGGGCGGCTCAGTCGGGGCCATGCCAGTGACAGCGGCATGGGCGCAATCAACAAGGCCTCCAAACCGCACATTTCTTCCGCTTAAACCGGGGGCATAATGGGCGTATTTGCCAGAATTTGTCATCAAGGTTTTCGTCTGTGTCGGGAACACGGGTTCTACAATCGAGCACCAACATAAATCTGAATAGAATTGAACACCTGCGGTCTGAAGTTGGGTGGCAATTCCCTCGGATTGAGCTTGCGCAAAGGTATCACGCCCCAATGTTATGATGACAGACACATCTGGGTGCTTTTGCCGATTTGCCATCAGCTCAGCGAAACGGCGTGTCTCTTCCAGCGAAAAATGCGGGCTGCCCAAAGCAATCAGATCGACCTTATCGGACCCGGTACTCAGTGCGCCCCACGAAGCAGCGAAATCGGCGAGGGTAATTGTTTCATGTCTTGCGTCGGCAACGGGTTCAATATTGCCTTCTGGCGTTACGCCTGCCACATGCAAGAGAGCCGCTGCAGATGTCGTTCCAAAAGCCGCACATACTGCGCGCAGGTCATCACGGCTTGGCGCACTCTGTTCGATCCCCCTCAGCACAGGAATGCGATCCGGGGCCAAACGGCCCGTAATCCAGCCAAGCAACGGCCAAATCGCATCGTCACAATCATTGGGCATTTCGACATCGATCACAACGCGGGGGCGTCGGTTCTCTGACAGATAGACGCTGGTTTCCGGCGCGCGTCCGGTCAGGGCAATGAACAGATCAAGGTAATCGGGATGTTTGGCCGTGCGCGCACCCAGCACGCTGTTGGCAAAAATCACGGCATTGGATTCTGACCAACCGATATCTTCGCCAAATTGCGGCACGTCTTCGGCAAGGTAAGGCGCGCAGGTGAAGGTCGGGCGTGCACCCATTTGAACATAGGCATCGGCCAATCGGCTCGCGGCCCGCCCAAAATCGGGCGGCATGTCGTGTTTGGTCCAGTTCTCGCGATCAACCGAGATTGCATTGATCGTGGTTGGGATGGTCACCTTAGCCCCCATTTCGGCCATCGTTGTTGCAAAGATGAGGTTTGCCTCATGGGCATAGATACACCCGTCGATGTGGCCTCGGGTGACGTCGATCAATCGCTTTGCCCCTTGCGACGCCGCCATGGCGCAAATGACCTCCATCCCAAGGGCTGTGGGCTTGCCTTTGTCACCGGCCAACATGGTTTTGTCGCCGATGCTCAGATCCAGGTCATTTTGTGTGACCTGATGCAGGTCGACAGAAAGCTGCGAGGCCGTTAGCCGATTGCCTTGTAGCTTTGCAGTGTTCTTTGTGCACAACCTGTCATAATCCTCTGCGGCCAGACGCAGGATACCAACGTTTCGATCAAACATGCGCGAGGCGATCAACGCACCCAACGTAAGCACTTCTTCATCCTCACGAAAAACGAACAACGCCGGCGCACATCCGTTCAGGGCCAATTGCAAAAGCACACCACTGCCAGAGCAAGAGCCTCGGCTTGTCGGCATAAGAACGATTTTGCCCGCCAGTGACTGGCCGTGAAGCGGGTGGTGCGCGTCAATCACCACTCCTGTGTCCGGATCAACGCCGCCCCAAAAGCTCAGACCGTCTTCGCAGGTTATAACCTCGGCTTCGACTTGCGTCGGTACAATCAGCAAGGCCTTGGGGTCTGTCATATCAATCGTCCCTAGCAAGTGGGAGGTACTTGAACGCCCAATCGTTATAGGTGGTTTCGCCCCGATACCAAACGACGTGCGCGCCGGGGTCTTCGTCGTGATTCCAACGCGGTCGCTGCCCTTGCAGATCGCTCTTTAAAACAAGGTGTCGGCGTTTCTGACTGAGGTGAATGCGTTCTGCCAGATCTGCACTGTCCCAACGTTTTGTTACCAAGGCGTGCAGCCGGGTTTCCTCTGCGGCGTGTTCTGCCAATCCTGCAAGATTTCGCTGTTCTGACGGATCGTTTTCCACGTCAAAAAGAAGCGGTGGGTCAGCGCTGGAATAGATGTATTTGAATGGTCCTTGCCGGACCATAAAGATCGGTGCGGTTGTCGCTTCGGCAAGGTATTCCGCATATATGGGACGGTTGGGTTCGGCGGACAGCTTGGTGGCAAGGTCTTCACCGTCCAAAGTTTCAACAGGCGACGTCCAACCAGCCCCCTCAGCGATACCCATAAAGGTTGGCAACAGATCAACCAGCGAAGCTGGTGTTGATGCGTGGCCCGACTTGAAGGCACCGCCGGTGATGATAAGCGGCACCTTCAATGATGGTTCAAAAAAGTGCTTCTTGAACCACATCCCTCGTTCGCCCAGCATTTCGCCATGATCGGATGTAAAGACAATGACAGTGTTGTCGCGTTGTCCTGTACGTTCAAGAGTCTCCAGCAGTTCGCCGATTTTACCATCAAGGTAGCTGATCGAACCGTAATAAGCACGCCGCGCAGTCAGGATATCTGCGTCGTCGAAACGCACGTTTAACATCCCAAAATCGGACAATAATCGCACAGAATGGGCGTCATGTTCGTTCTCGGGCAGGGCGGGGACGTCAGGTAAGGGAATGTCGATGTTGTCGTAAAGGTCCCAGAATTCCTTTTTGCACAGATAGGGTTCATGGGGATGTGTGAAGGAGACCTGCAAAAAGAACGGGCGTTTGTCTGCGCTACGGGCGATATCATAGAGGTGCTGGACGGCATGGAATGTCACCAAGTCATCAAAATCGATTTGCATTGACCGCTCGCAAACGCCAGCAATTGTGACTGAACGCGGATCATTTGTGTCTCGCTCGCCTTCGTCCTCCCAGTTCGGAACCCAAGAGAAATCGGCAGGATAAAGATCTGGGGTCAGACGGCGTTCAAAGCCATGATGCTGGTCGGGACCAATGAAATGCATTTTGCCAGACAGCGCGGTTTGGTATCCGGCGGCGCGCAAATAGTGGGCATAGGTTGGGATGGAAGCGGCCAGTTCTGCGGCATTGTCATACGCCCCAATTTCCGAACACAGTTTCCCCGTCGCCATTGATGCGCGCGAAGGGGAACACAGCGGAAAATTGCAATAAGCAGTCTCAAACACGGTGCCTTCTGCGGCAAGGCGATCAAGGTTTGGGGCGTGGACGACCTGGTCGCCATAGCACCGCAAAAACTGCGCTGCCAACTGATCGACCTGAATGAAAAGGATGTTCGGCTTCACAGGTTGGCCCTTTGGAATGCGTCGAAACATATACTATCTGTGGCTTACATGACAGCAAGGCAAAATTCCTGTCTAGTCTGCCTGTTTTTCTGGTCCCTTGGGTTGGTCCAAGCGATCAATGGAAGGCGCGGCTCAAGCCTCGATCTATCCGCGTTTCTTATTTTCAAACGCGGCAAATAGGACCCCCGCTAGGATAAGGGGTAATGCCCAGAGAAACGCTGACGAAAGTTGCAGCCGGAAGATGAACAAATCCGCCAGGATGGGCCAGAGCAAGGCGAGGTATTCAAAGGGGGCAAGTCTTGATGCCTCAGCAAAGCGAAACGCCAGTGTCATCGCGATGTGGGCGAAACCGCCAAACAAGCCCGCCGCGATCAACCAAACCAATATTCGGCCTTCCGGGATCACCCATCCCAGCGGAAGGGTGAACAAGGCGCCGATCATCGACGCGAGAACGAAATAGAGGGCAATCGCGCCGGGGCTTTCGGTCTTGTTTAGATTGCGCACCATGATCAAGGCCAGCGCTGAAAGCACCGCTGAAACCAAACCAATGATGTATCCGATCAATCGCTCTGGGTTATTTGAACTGCTATTAATCTCCGGCCCGACCAGGACGATGACACCGGCAAACCCTAAAGCCAGACCACCGATGCGCCACATCGTAAGTCTTTCGGACAAAAAGAAGAAAGCGGCGATGGCCATCAACATGGGTGAAAGTTGTGCGATCAAAATCGCTTCGGCCACATTCAGACGTGCGATTGCTGCGAAAGACGTGAATAGCGCCAGAGCCCCGAATGCCGATCGCAAGAAATGCGCGCCCGGTCTTTTGGTTGCCAATCCACTGGGAAATTCATTCCGAACCCAGAGAAAAATGATCAAGGGGATGAAGGCAAAGAACGACCGAAAGAAGACGATCTCGCCCAAGGGTACACCGTCGCTTACGGCTTTGACACTGATAAACATGCCCGCACCAAGCACACCCGATAAGATACGCAGACCGTTCCCCAGCAACGGGCGGTCTACTCGGCTCATCTATGCTCCCCTTCATCCGCAAGGGCATCGCGCAAGGCGTCTCCGGCAAGGTTGATGGCAAGGACACTGATGACAACGGCCAATCCCGGCCAGATCATTTGAAGCGGCGTGGATCGCATGTGGATTCGTGCATCGAGCAACATTGTGCCCCATTCCGGCATTGGCGGTTGGACACCAAAACCGAGGAAACCAAGGGCCGAGATGCCAAGAATCGCACGCGCGAACATGCCGGTCCACACGACAGTTAGGGACGGCAAAAGCGAGGGCAAGTAATGCCAGCGCGCAATGGACCAAGGGGACATCCCGGCGAGTTTGGCTTGAATCACAAATCCTCGGGTTTGAAGTGACAGGCCAATGCCGCGCGCAACCCTTGCGTATCGCATCCAACCGGTGACGGTCAGCGCAAAGATCAAGCTCCAAGTGCTTGCCCCCAACAACCCTGCGATGACCACGGCGGCGATGAGATCTGGAAAGGCAAGAAAAGTATCCGTCGTGCGCATCACCGCCCAATCAACCAGCTTTCCACCAAGTGCTGCAGTGAGGCCGACCAAGGTGCCCATACAGAGGCCGATAAAGGAAATGAGAAAAGCCAACCCGAGTGACCACCGGGATCCGTGTAGCAACCGGGACAGTATGTCCCGCCCCAATGCGTCAGTGCCCAACAGGAATTCGCCGCTTGGAGGGGAAAGCCGCTTGGGAATATTGATCGCAGTCGGGTCATATGGAGCCACCAGTGGCCCGATCACAGCAAGAACAAGGATTGCTCCGGCCAAAGCGACAACGCTACGCATCGTGCTGTCCGATCCGGGGATCAATCACTTTATAGACGATATCGATGATGACGTTGATGGTTACAAAAAGCAGCGCTGTCAGGACAACGATTGCTTGCACATGAGGGAAGTCGCGGGCCTCGATTGCATTTACTAGGAATGTTCCAAGACCGGGACGGCCGAAGATGACTTCGACCATAACGGTCCCTTCAAGAAGGAAGGCCAGTTCCAATCCAAAGACAGTGACGACAGGAATGGCAGCATGTGGCGCCACGTGGTCGCGGGCTATGTTTTTTGATGATACGCCACGACGTCGGATCGCGGGAAGGAAGGGTTGGCCTTTCGCTTCTAAGATGCCGGAACGAATGATGCGGGTCAGCGATGCGGCAAGGCCCAAGCCAAGCGTGAGGGCCGGAAGAATGGCATGTGCGGGTGTGCGAGCCCCCATCGCAGGAAGCCAAGCCAAGTGCACGGCAAAGAGTAAAATGAGTAACAGCCCGAGCCAGTACGCCGGGATTGAAGCGCCCAAGGACGCGATGGCAACGGCAAAGCGGTCGAGCCATCCACCCGGTCGTTTGGTTGCGAGGATTGCCAGCGGAACTGAAATGGCAAGGCCAATAGCAAGACCGACCAAAGCCAATGGCAAGGTATAGGTTATCGCGGCCCAAAGATCGGGCCAAACCGGGCGGCCGGTGACGGCCGAGTGCCCAAAATCAAGCGTCAGCAAGGGACCAACCCAATTTTTGAAAGCGGTCCAGAAATTGGCGTCTAATCCGACCTCTTCTCGGACCAGCTCGATGACGTCTTCTGTCACCAAGGCATCAAATCGCGCCAACGCAATTGCTTGTGCGGGGTCACCGGGGGCATTCCAAAGCAGCGCGAACGTCACAATGGCCGTCCCAGTAAGGACAACAACAGCTCTAAGAAGGAACCCCACCAAACTTACGATCATTAAACCGCCTCTAGCGCCCCAAGTGCGATCGCCGCATCTCGTAGGGTTCGGCAATAATCAGTCTTGGGATTGGTCGCAAAGGTCTGTGGGTCGGCGATCTCTACAATGCGACCCGCTTTGAGAACCGCAATCTCATCGGCGTGGGCTACAGCATAGCCAAGATCGTGTGTGACGATCAAAGCGGCAAAACCTTCCTCACGTTGTAGCTCCGCGATGAGCTTAGCTGTGTGTTTTTGAATGACGGCGTCTAGTGCTGAGAGTGGTTCATCGAACAAAACCAAAGGAGGGGCGGCGATCAATGCTCTGAGGATGCCAGCCCTTTGGGCCTGCCCGATAGAGACTTCGCTTGGTCGTCTGTCCAGAAGATCGATGGGAAGTTCGAGCCCGTCACACAGTCGCTTGAACCGTTCTTTAGGCACTTTTAAACGTTGCGCCACAATCGGTTCCATCACTGACCGCTTTAGAGGCAGGCTTGGATTGAACGCAGATCTTGGTTCTTGCATGACCAACGCAGGTCGACAGTTGGAAACGGCGCTGCCGTCCCATGTGATCGTTCCTTTCCATGGCCGAAGCAGGCCGAGAATGGCCGTGACCAATGTGGATTTTCCTGCACCACTTTCGCCAACAACGGCCAAGGTTTTTCCGGGGGGAAGGGACAGAGAAATGTCTTCCAGCGCGACCAAATTGCCTCGCTTGACCGAAGCCTGATCCACAATCAACATGGTAAGGCCATCCAGTTTCGGTGGGCTGCTAACGATTGTGCCGTTCGTGTTTGTGGGTTTTCCAAAATCTCTACGGTGGGGGCCCGTTCAATGATCCGCCCCTCATCCATCACCATCAATGTCGCGACCCGTCGAGCAGCAAGTCCAAGATCGTGGGTAATTAACATCATTGCGGTATCACGGTTTGCAAGATGCCGGTCAAGCAAGTCCATTGTTGCCGCAGCCACGACAGGGTCCAAGGCCGATGTGGGTTCATCCAAGACAATCAGGTCTGGCGACCCGATCAAAGACATCGCAATGACAAAGCGCTGCTGCATCCCCCGGCTCCAACCCCACGGTCGTTTGCCAAGGTCGCCCCCTTCGATCTTCAGTGCTTTGAAAAGCGCGGCTTGATCGGCTTCGCCTCGGTTCAACCCCAAGGCTTGTTCGGCCTCTTGCCAATGAAAGGCCATGCTGCGCAGCGGGTCCAACGCCTCGTCTGGGCTTTGCGGAACATGCGCCACACTACATCCTTGCCTGCGCAAGTCGTCAATCAGAGCATGGCCAAGGGTGGATTTTCCCGACCCCGACGAACCAACAAGCCCGATGCGGGCACCGGGCTCTAATTCAAGAGAGGTAGGATGAAGGATGGCTCGGCCCGAGCGAATTGCACTCAGGCCGGTCACTCGAAGTGTCATTTAACGAACTTTGTCTCGTGCGTGATCCAATATGTTTCGGTTGGATGAACGGCATAACCGGTCAATCCGGGCTTGGATACGTTGACTTGAGCGACATGGAAGACGGGGATCATGGCAGCATCTGCCGCAATGATCTTTTGTACTTCGTCATAGATCGCTTCACGCTTTTCTTGTTCAAATGTCAGACGACCGTCACCGAGCAGTTGGTCCAAGGCAGGGTTTGCGTAATTACCTGAATTTGAACCACCGTCGGATTTCAATAGGGTCTCTAATACCGCACCGGGATCACCTTGCGGTGTGGTTACCCAAGCTTGCAAGAACATGTCGGCTTCGCCGGCAGCAATTGCGTCGTTGCTTGCACCCCATTCACCGACTTTTACATTGGCGGTCACACCGATTGCGGAAAGGAACGCTTGGGTCAATTCTGCAGTCGGCGGCAAAGCGGCACGGGACGAATAGGTCACGATGTTGATCTCAAGCGGCTCGCCGTCAAGCATCCAGCGACCACCGTCCTTGACGGCGCCGGCTTCAGCCAACAGTTCTTCCGCTTTGGCAGGATCGTACGGTGAAGAAACGTCCGCTGCCCAACCCTTGCCTTCTGGAAAGACAGTTTCGGCAGGTACACCACCAACACCCGAAAGCACGGCATCAACAACGCCTTGGCGGTCAATTGCCATCGAAACGGCCTGACGGATCAACGGGTTCGCCATTGGGCCATTGGCTGCGTTGACTGTATAGAAATAAAGCCGCGCGGTGGGGGCCGAAAATCCAAGTGCGCCGGTGCTTTTTATGCGATCAAAGTCGGTTTCTGGATAGTTGATCACCATGTCGACTTCACCGGCTTCGAAGGCCAGTGCAGCAGTTGCTGGATCTCCGGCCACAACGACTTTGACCTCTTCGAGGCCGGGTGTTCCAAGACGGTAATTCGGATTGGCTTCGACGCGGTAAAGCTGCTCGGGGACGGCTTCTTTAAAGATGTATGGGCCTGTCGCATTAATTGGAAACGCGTCCGAGGGTTCACCGAGAATGGCGATCCCCGGTTCAGAAAGTGTCCAAGGAAACGCAGCATTTGGGCTGTTTGTTTCAAACACAACCACATTGTCACCATCGACAGACATGCCAGCAAGATCAAGAAGCTTTGCAACACGGGCGTTGTTACCCGGATGATCTTCGATCGAGATTGGCGCTATCGCATCAATCACGGATTGCGATGTGACCGGTGATCCATCTTGGAACGCCAGGCCATCCCGCAACGTCACACGCCACGTTGTCGGCGAAGATTGTTCGATTTTCTCTGCAAGGCGAGGATAAAGATTCAGATCGTAATCGATCCCCATCAATGTCTCGGTTACGCCGGTTTGGTTTGACATCCAGCCGTTGTAACCCGCCCGAGGGTCGGGCACTTCGTCGGTTGGGCCAAAGCCGACAGAGATCGTCAAGCTGCCCTCTTGGGCGGCTACTGGAAGGGCAGAGCCGAGCGCCACGAAGGCACTAAAGGCAAGCCGTGAAAACAGAGACATGGATTTTTCCTTCAGATTTGAGATTTAATTTTGAAATCGGTGGATTGTCGGTCGCGGGCCAGCGTTCGAGATTCTGCATGGCTTAATGACATGAGAACCTCGGCGGAGGAAAGGCCTTTGGCCCGCGATTTCGCCCAGATGCGTCGAACCGATGCGGGGGACCATGGTAACGCTGCTTCGGACAGCCATCGCCGCAATGGGGCGGGCAGTCGGTCATATGCATGCATGTGATCGCCAGAGCGCCGTCTGCGGGGCAGGCTGCTTTGCCCAAGATTACGCTTCATGTTTCATCTTTCGGTTCATGCACCGGATCCAATACCAAGACAAGCCGGGTCTCACCGGTGCCTTCAATCGGCGGCGATCGGTGCAGCAAACCAGAGGGCGGTTGTTCTGGGCACAATGTGCCACGCAGCAAAATGGGCGCGCCCGTTTGAACTGTGAATACACGCTTGGGATCGTTGCCGTCGGAAGAGATTCCATATTGTGTGCCCGTGCCGCGATACGTGCAAACCAAACGCGAAGTGATCGCGTCGATGTGGAACTTTCTACAGGCGTTGGTGGTGACAACATCCAATCGCAGCCGCAGGAAACGCGCCTGCATGAGATCAGCGAATATGTTGGCCAAAGATGTGATGTCATCCAGAAGCCATTCGCGTTCAACGCCGTCCGGCATACTCGCATTGTCGCAAAAAGCTTGGGCGGTTTTTGCAACTGCACTTGATGGCACGATCTCTCGACCAAATGGCAGATCCTCTGGGTCAAGACCATCTAGCCATGTTTGGATATGAGGGGGCGTTTGCCTGCGCCAGATTGTTGCCGCGCTGCCCGGTCGCAAGAACGTGTTCAACGAAGCCGGATCATCGGCAATGCCGACGCCAACAGCAGCATCTTGGACGGTTTTCCTGACAAAGTTCACGCCGCTTCCTCTACGCGACGCCACACGGGGAAGGGGTCGGGGAAGTCTGGCAAGTTATCGGGACCAATGGCTGCGACCGCTGGAACCAGACAGCCGTCCAATCGCGCTTTCAATGAGGTCCAGTCAATGCCGGCCCCGATGAACACGATTTCCTGTCGGCGATCCCCCCAAGGTTCTTGCCAATGTGCGTCCATATAGGCCCGCGCACTGTCATGTTCTGGACGGCGTTCTTTCGGGACCGAGGCCCACCAAGTGCCAAGCGGGTTAACGCTGGACAAGGCCCCGGCGAGCGAAAATTCAGCAACCCATTCAGGCCGTGTCGATATCCAGAAATGCCCTTTGGCCCGGATGACCCCGGGCAGATCACCATTCAGAACGTCTAGGATGCGTTCAGGCACAAACGGGAGACGTGCGCGGTAGACGAATGATTGAACACCGTACTCCTCAGTTTCGGGTACATGGTCGGCAAAGCCATAGAGCTCTTTGGCCCACATCGGGTGCTCGTGCGCTTTTTCGAAATCGAAAAGGCCAGTATCAAGGATTTTATCTGCGTCGACAGAGGACTGATTGGTTTCGATAACCTCTGTATCCGCGTTGAGACTGCGGATGATTTTACGCGCGGCATCGACCTTTTCCGGGCCAGCATCATCCACTTTATTGAGGATCACAACATCAGCAAATTCAATTTGATCGGTCAGCAAATGCACCAATGTGCGTTCGTCTTCTTCGCCCAATGTTTCACCGCGGTCCCGCAAAAAGTCGTGGGACGAGAAGTCGTTCAAAAGGTTAGCCGCATCAACAACCGTCACCATCGTATCAAGACGGGCCACGTCAGACAGGCTCAGACCGTCTTCATCGCGGAAATCGAAAGTTGCGGCGACAGGCAGTGGTTCAGATATGCCTGTGGATTCGATCAACAAATAGTCAAAGCGTTTTTCTGCCGCGAGGCGTCGGACCTCATCCAGCAAATCATCGCGCAACGTGCAGCAAATACAGCCATTCGACATCTCAACCAAAGTCTCGTCAGTCCGGCTAAGTTCTGTGTCCGCGCGTACGAGGTCGGCATCGATGTTCACTTCAGACATATCATTGACGATCACGGCCACCCGGCGACCTTCGCGGTTATTCAAAACCCGATTCAAAAGCGTGGTTTTGCCTGCCCCAAGAAATCCGGATAGGACCGTGACGGGAAGACGTGTATCTGACATGACTGAGCTCCTGAATGAAATTGGACAGTCACGTAACTTATACTGTTACTAGACTAATGCAACTCAAATTGTTACATTATAACGAAGCTTGGAGGCATATCCCAAATGAAGCGCAATAGCCGCCTTTCTCTTGCTTTGCACACGCTCAGCCATATGGCAGGAGACCCAAACCGTGTGCGAACTTCTGCCGATTTTGCGGATCATGTCGGGACCAACCCTGTTGTGGTGCGCCGTGTTTTGGGACGTCTGCGCGAACAAGGCCTTTTGATTTCTGTGAAGGGGCACGCGGGGGGGTGGAAACTTGCCAGACCTCCGCAAGAGATTACGTTGGCAGACGTGTATTTGGCGCTTGACGAAAGTTTGGTTGCGACTGGCGACGAAGATCAAGTTCCATCATGTTCCGTTGAGCATGCCCTTTTCAAGCGAGTGACGGGGGTCATGAAAGACATCGAGCAAAATCTGATTGAACGCCTTAGAGAGACCACCATAGCCGAGGTTCGAGGAACAGAGTAATTGGAACCGCATTTGAGTGGTTCTTTTTTTGCACGGACGCTTGAAACTGCTGGAGGCCGAGACGGGCTTTGTGAATTGGTCGAGCGTCATAGTCCCGCATCGAGATGCTGAATGTTGTTTTGGCGTCTCGTCGTCTTGGCAACCTTTATCTTATCGTCTTGAGGGTCTGTGCATAAGCACGCGAAAGTGGATGGCGTGCCTGATTGGCAAAGTCGGCCATCGGGATATCTTCGACGATACGGGCATCGTCCAACACCAGAATTCTGTCCGCCAATTGCCTAAGGGGTGCGAGATCGTGGCTTACGATCAATATCGCCAGTGACGTGTCTTTGTGGACCCGCCGCAGCAACCGGATTGTGTTGACCTGTGTGGCAAGGTCAAGCGATGACAGCGGTTCATCCAGGATCAGCACTTTTGGTTCGGCGGCCAAGGCGCGGGCCAATGCAATGCGTTGGCATTGACCTCCCGATAATGAATGGGGGCGTCGCTGCTGCATGTCGCTTGCGACACCCAGCTCGTTCAGAATGTCACGCGCCCGCACCTGACGATTTGCAGGATCGCCAATATTGAACCCATCGAGCGTTTCGCTCACCGTTCCCAATGCGCTAAGAAACGGGCTGAGCGATTGGGTTGGGTCCTGCCACAGGTATTGGATGTCACGTCGCACCTGCCCAGTGCCGGGTGTGACGCTTTCCCCGTTCAACTGAATGTCGCCGGTGTTTGGGGTTTCCAATCCAGCCAAACAGCGGGCGATGGTGGATTTGCCAGCCCCGGATCGACCGATTAATCCCACAACTTCGCCAGAGTGGATGGTCAGATTGATATCCGTCAGCACCTCATGCCCGTAAAAGCGCTTGGAAAGTCCTCGAACACTTAACATGCGTTTTGCAACGCTTGCGCTGCCTCGGCAAGTTGGCGGGCCGCAGGCGCAGGTGAAGTGGCCAGGGATGAGATCGACGTGTCTTCGACCACGTTCCCTTCATCCATGACCAACACGCGGTCTGCCACGTCTTGCACTGCACGCAGGTCATGACTGATGAACAGCACCGTTGCGCCGGTTTCATCGGCCATCGTGTTCAACGCGGCCAAAACTTCGCGTTCGGTCAACACGTCGAGGCCGGTTGTCGGCTCGTCTGCGATCAAAATGCGCGGGCGCAGGATCAGGGCCATGGCAATCAGGATCCGCTGTTTCATCCCACCTGAAAGTTGATAGGGAAAGAACTCGGTCACGCGCTGTTCCAAAGCCACGGCATCCAGCGCTTTTGCGATTGTTGGTTTTGCGTCCGAACCGGCCAAGTGGGCCGTTTCCGCCAATTGGCTTTTGATGCGTCGTCCTGGTGTCAATGCCGTGCTCGGGCTTTGGAAAATCTGAAATATCGCCTTGCCTCGTATCTGTCGCCAACGAGTGGGCGACAAATCCAAAACCTCTGCGCCGTCCAGACGTATCGAGCCGTTGGTCACCGCAAGTGGCGGGCGCAACAAACCGCATAATGCACCTGCGGTTAGGGACTTTCCGCAGCCACTTGCACCAACAAGCCCCACGCGTTCCCCCGGTTTTAAGGCAAAGCTGACCTTGTCCAACAGTTGTTGCTGAGGCCCCGCAGTGACCGTGAGGTCCGTGACTGACAATGCGTCTACCATGAAAAAGGCTGCCTTTTGTCTAGCAGCTCTCGTAAGCCTTCTCCGACAAGGTTGAAGGCCAGCACCGCCAATGTAACCGCCAAGCCGGGGACCAGCAGCATATGGGGCGCTTGGGCAAAAAATGGTCGTGCTTCGTTCAGCATCGCACCCCATTCTGGGGTCGGGGGCTGTACGCCGATGCCCAGAAAGCTGAGCGCGGATAACGCCAGCAGCACCGACGCGGTTTCAAGCGAAATGATCACCGCAAGGGGCGGCAAGATTTGCGGTAAGATATGGCGCATGACGACCCTGATGCGTGAAGCGCCGCCAAGGTAAGCCGCATGTACGAAATCTCGCTGACTGGCAGACAAAACAAGGGCGCGCACCATCCGGGCATTTGATGGCCACCATGCTGCGGCAACGCCGATGATCGAAGCCTCAAGCGATGCGCCCATGAAACCGATGACAGCCAGTGCAAGAACCAATGTCGGAAAGGCCATGATGATATCGGCTAAACGCATCATCACCATGTCGACACGCCCGCCAGCCAAACCGGCGATAATTCCCCACGGCAACGAGATGGCCAAGATCACGGTGATGGTCACAAGTGCGGCGCCAAGCGATACGGGAACCGCCGCGACCAACCGTGAAAGCACATCGCGGCCAAGGTGATCTGCACCCAACGGGTGAACAGAGGATGGCCCCGACAATCGCGACAACAAGTCGATCTGTTTCGGAGACGGCAAATCAAATACCAAAGGCGATAGACCCAAAGCAAGGAACGCGGCCATCAGGATAAGCCCAAGGATCAAGCCGATCCGTCCGCCATTTAATCCAAGACGCAACGCGGGGATGCGAAGGGCGTGTTCACTCATGTCCCAACCTCCGCCGCAATTGCGGATCGGCCAAGATTACGACGGCATCGGCGATCAGGCTGGTTGTGAAAAAGATCAAACCCATAAAGACCAGATAGGCCTGAATAACCGGGAAATCCCGTTGTGCGATGGCCTGAAGGATCAGTTGCCCAAGGCCAGGCCATCCAAAGATGCTTTCGACAATGACGGCCCCACCAAGCAGCGACCCAAACGTATTGGCCCAAGCGGTGGTCAGGGGTCCAATGATGCGCGGTGCGATATGGCCCAACATGATGATATGCGGCCCAAGCCCTTTGGCGATTGCGAGCCGAACATAGTCTTCGCTTTTTTCGGCGCGCACACGTTCAAAAACCACACGTCCCAATGAGGCACCCGCCCCAAGGCTGAGTGTCAATGCTGGTAGCACAAGATCCGACGCTGATCCATCGCCGACCAATCGTGCCCACCCAAGGTTCAGCACAAAGGCATAGATCAGCAGCAGCGCCAACCAGAATGAGGGGATCGAGACCAAAAGGATGGTCAAGCCTCTGAGGCCCGCCCCGATAACCCGATCCGATGCGACCGCGAATGTGCCAAGCGCAATCGAAATGATCACGGCCCCGATAAGCGAACTCACGGCCAATGCTAAAGTTGCGGGCAGGTGGATCGCGATTTCGGACATCACGCTGCGACCCGTGGCGACGGAGGTGCCAAAATCAAATCGAACCGCCCGTGACAGCCAATCCAAATAGCGCGGCAAAAGGGGCTTATCGAGCCCGAATTGCGCCCGAAGGGCCGAAATGTCTTCGGGTTCGGGCACAATGCCCATGGCCCGCAGTTCCATCATCACCGGATCGCCGGGCGCAAGTGCTACGATCGCAAAGGCCACAAAGCTCATGCCAAGCAATGTCGGCACCGCAGCCAATAGACGTAAAAGAACAAATCGAACCATAGTCAAATTCCAAATCGGCAGAGCCCCGCGAAGGGAGTTCTGCCTTGTCTAAAGATTGGATTACTTCGCGAATTTCACGCGGCCATAGTCGATCCAGTCCGCATATTCCGACATTGGAACCTCGATACCCGGACGTGACAGGGTAAAGTTCGGCACCATCAAGATCGGGATGGCCGCCAGATCGTCCTGTACGATCGCACGATGCGCCTGACGCACCAGATCGATCACTTCTTCACGGGATTGAGCGCTGCGCGCGGATTTGAGCATTTCGTCAACATGTGGTCCCGGTGCTGTGAACTTGTACCCACCCCATGCGGTTGTCGAGGTGAACAGGTTATACAGCAAATAGGTTGGGTCTGTGTTGTTGTTCGACGCGAACTCCATATACAAATCCGCCTCGCCAGTATCGAGATAAGTCGAGCCATAGACGCCGCTGTCATCCACTTCGACCAGATCGATATCGATACCAACACTTGCGAACATTTGTTCCAGCATTTCGGGCATTGGCTTCACAGTGGACACGTTTGGATAAGCCGCTACTAAGCGCAATTTCAACTTGCGTCCGTCCTTTTCGCGTACTCCGTCGTCGCCCAAGGCCCAACCGGCCGCATCCAGCAACGCAGCCGCTTTTTGCGGATCATATCCGAATCCATCTGTGTGATTTTCGCCTAGGTTAAACATCCAACCAGGCAGAATGCCTTTGGCCGGAACACCGCGCCCAGCAAATAACACCTCAGCCAGCGTGTCGCGGTCGATGGCCCAAGCCAAGGCTTCGCGGACTTTGTAATCCTGAATGATGTCGAAAGGTGCCGCACCGTTTAAGTTCGCCAACAAGGCCACATAGCGGATTGGCCGGCTTTCATGCAGCACAACGGACCCGTCTTGCGGCATCGACAACATCATTTGCGGGGTCACTTCGCCAATTACGTCAATCTCACCGTTTTGCAGGGCAAGCAAACGCGCATTGTCATCCCCAATGAAACGAAACGTCAAACGGTCAACGCTTGGCGCTTCGCCCCAGTACTTTTCGTTCCGCACGACCGTGATCTGTTGTTTGGGCTCATAGCTATCAAGCAGGTAAGGACCGGTGCCAACAGGGTTCGCGGCGCGGTCTTCGGATGGGCCGAACAGGGATGTGCCCCGATGGGTCATGTTTTCGATGACCAGTGCCGACCCTTTTTCAGATCGAAAGCGGATCTGGTAATCCCCGAGCTTTTCAAAGCTGTCTTGATCGATCTGAAGGAAATCCGACTTCCCTTGGTCATATAGCTTCAGCGCGTCAATGGCGCTGTCTGCATTGAAAACTGTACCATCTGAAAACGAAACATCCTGGCGCAATGTGACGGTATAAGAGCCATCTTTATAGTCCCATGCATCGAATAATAGCGGGCTGGGCAAGAAATTCTCATCTGGCTTTACAGCCGTTTCAACGATCTGTGCCGCAGGACGACGGGTTGTGAAAGAGAACTTGTCTTCCGCGACTGAATAACGATCACGCTTGACCGCAACGGTTAGCGACGTTTCAGCTTGAGCTGACGTGAATGATAACGGCATAGCCGTAAGGGTCGCCGCTACAAAATGTACGGCCAAACGAAGTTTAGACATTGGGTATTCCTCATGAATTCAAATGTAGTTTGGGTTTGAATTCATAGAGGGAGGTGCACGCGCTAGATTCGGGTGCCACAACCGACGCTTTGCAAGATCGCCGGATTGCGCGAGGGCTGTGCGATAAGAGGACAGAAATTCGAATTGCGGAGACGTAGCAGTTTGTCCGCTTAGGCTGCCGATCTGCGACGAGAAGAAATCGCAGCTTAGATCCCGCTCACTTGGGACGGTGTCATCAAGCGGCACTTGAACTGTTCTTGGCTCACCACCGGTACAAAGGACATAGCTGAGCATTTCGCCTTCGACCACCAACATGGTGCCGGGGGGACGAAGAACGACACTGACAAGGATCGTCAGGGCCATTAAAAGCCTTGTGACTATTCCTCCTTTCCAATGCACGTGCTGGTCTCCTCACATCCAAAAGCGAGCTGGTTCTGATGATCGGACCCGCATCAGCGTCATTTAAGGTATTGTGTCGCAACTGTGAAGAACTACAGTTTGATAATGACCGGTGCAATGGCGAACCCTATCTACCGACGGCTCTTGCTGGCACAAATCTTCTCGGTGCTTGGGTCGGGGCTGACAACCATCGCTTTGGGTCTGTTGGCGTTCCAGCTGTCCGGTGACGATGCAGGCGCTGTTCTCGGCACGGCCCTTGCGCTTAAGATGGTCGCCTATGTCGGGCTTGCCCCCATTGCCGCAGCCATATCAGAGCGCTTGCCGCGCAGACCTTTTTTGATTTCGCTGGATTTGGCCCGTGCGGGGATGGTGCTTTTCCTGCCTTTCGTGACCGAGATCTGGCAGATTTATCTGCTGGTCTTCGGGTTTCAGGCCTTTTCAGCAGCGTTTACGCCCACATTTCAGGCAACGATTCCCGATATTCTGGAAGACGAGGCAGATTATACCCAAGCGTTGTCCTACTCGCGACTGACCTACGATCTTGAATCGCTTGTCAGCCCCTTAATTGCCGGTTTGGCGCTGGCAGTGTTTACGTTTCATGCGTTGTTTGTCGGGACCGCAATCGGGTTCCTGGTTTCAGCCGCTTTGGTGTTCAGCGTGGTGCTGCCCCTCAGAAACACGGCCGCGGTTCAGGCTCCGTTTCGCAAACGTGTAACCCGTGGGATCTGGATCTATTTGGCCACGCCGCGCCTTCGCGGGTTGCTGGCCCTCTATGTGACCGTTGCGGCAGGGACGGCGATGGTCATCGTCAACACGGTTGTGCGCGTCAAAAGTGATCTCGGCCTTGGCGATGAAATGGTGGCGCTGCATTTCGCGGCAAGCGGTATTGGGTCGATGGTGGTCGCTCTGCTGTTGCCTAAACTACTCAATCGACACGCGCCGCGTCCCATAATGTTCATCGGGGCCGCCATTGTGACGGTCAGCCTTATGCTGGCAGCGTTTGCACCGGGGGTCGTCGTCGGATTGGCGATATGGGCCGCACTTGGGGCAGGGACCTCGTTTATTCAGACGTCTGCAGGTTTGCTGATCACCCGATCCTGCCACGCCGAAGACCGTCCCTCTGTGTTTGCAGCACAATTTGCCTTGTCGCATTCCACTTGGCTATTGGCCTACCCCTTAGCGGGAACACTTGGGGCCAACGCTGGGTTGCCAATCACGTTTCTGGTTATGGCGCTCATTTCCGGTATCACTTCGCTGATTGCGCACCGTCTTTGGCCTTCGTTCGATCCAATGGAAATTGAACACGACCATGTCGCTCTTGATCACGTGCATGCCAATGGTGATGCGGACCACCATCAAGGGGAAATTACGCATTCGAAGCGGCCGATACACCATCATCACGAGGCCGTTCGACATAGCCACGTGTTTGTAATCGATGACCATCACCCGGTCTGGCCCAAACCTAAATGAGAATTTACCAAGCTTGAATAACAATTGCCGCTTCTCAGCGAGAGGTCACACTTGTCGGTAGACTACAAGGCATTTGCGACCAAATATTTGAAAAAGCCATGCAGGTTCCGATAAAATTTTATAAATATAGGACAACCCGGTTTTTTTGTCCGCAATGAATTGTGCTGAAATTCGCCTTTATCCGTATCTTGAATGTGCTTGGAACTCGAGTGTCTGAGCACTCAAGGCCTTAGCCTGAAGCCTCAAAAGGTCTTTGGAGATTTCTTTTTACGGAATGTTCAATTTATTAATTTATCCACCTGATCAAAGGACGGTTTTATTCTTTAGATCCACGGGAAAGCGCAAGTTACTAAATTGAAAACTACGGTCAATTGCAGAACACGCAAAGGTTGTTTCAAATTCTTTGTGCTGACCTTTGGCTGAGTTGCAGGCACCCGGCGGTTTTAGCGTTTTTCTTCCTTGTATGTCCAATAATCAGGATTCCCCCTGATACAGTTCCAAGGCGAGGCAGTGTTTATGCCCACAACATTTAACGTATTTTCCCTTGGCGTTGCGCCTGACATGGACACGACAGAAGGGTCCAACATAACTGAGAACGCTGGCGCGCTTGTCGGCATGACATTTGGCGGCACGGATGATCCGCTTTCGGCCAATGTAAAGTCCTTTTCACCTGGAACCGCGGGCTTTGGTGCGGGGAACGCAAGTTTTTATGACACCAATAATGCAACCTCTCACGATGAGTTCCGCATCGATGGTGGTGCGGATCAACTGTTTGATTCCGCCGCAACATTTTTCACAACACTTACCTACAACGACGGCACAACAGCCCTCGCCACCTACACGTTTTTTCAGGATACAAACGGAAATACCTATTTGGCACCGAATGTGTCATTCAATACTGGACAGACCTTACTCGAAGCAAAGCCAATTCAGTCACTGAAAATTGAAGCTTTGAACAACAACAATTCCAGGTTAGTCGCAAATCGTCAGGAAGGAAACTTTGTCGAAACGGACGGCCCCGTTGACGGCACATCCGGTGATGACGTGATGGGTCTCGGGTACACCGACGCTGATGGAGATGCGATTGGGAGTGACAGCGACACGATCAATGGCGGCGACGGCAACGATACGATTGATGGTGATAGCGGCGATGACAGCATTGATGGGGGAAGCGGCGATGACAGCATCGATGGCGGGGATGGGGACGATACGATCACAGGCGGCAGCGGCCAGGATACAATCGTCGGTGGTCTGGGCAATGACACCTTGTCGTCTGGGGACAATTCGACCAGTGACACTTTCGTCATTCGCGATGGTGACGGGTCTGATACGATCCTCGACTTCGATCCCGCTGATCCGGATGTTTTGGCATTTGATATGGCCGAAATACAGACCTATCAGGACTTTCTAGACAGGCTCAGCCAAGATAGCGCCGACGCAATCGTCACCTATGACAACGGGGATACAACGCGCCTTGTCGGGGTCGAAATAGTGGACATCGGCACACAGAACTTTTCGACAGAAGCCGGACCAGTTTGCCTGCATAGAGATACACGCATAAGCACTCCCAGCGGCTACACACGGGTGCAGGATCTAAGGCCAGGTGATCTTGTCAATACAGAGGATAATGGAACTGATCCAATAGTCACCATATGCGCCAACCGTATGCATTTTACAAACCGAGTTGATCGGGGGAAGCCCATTTTGATCAAGAAAAACAGTTTTGGGCGGGATCGACCCTTCCGAGATTGCATCGTCTCCCCCCAACATCGCATTGCTGTGCGCTCGCTATCAGGAAAAACGGTTCTCATTGCAGCGGTCAAACTGTGCGGACGACAAGGAGTTCGGAGAATGCACGAACACAAGACCGTCGATTATCACAACATTCTTCTGGCAAGACATTCAATCATTTCAATCGAGGGTTTGCGGGTAGAGACCGCGCTTTTGACAAAAACCACACGAATAGCTTTCGGCCCACAGGTCAATCACCTGCCAGAAATGTGTCCTGTTCATTCCATTGTGAAAAAGGATGTTGGCCTTGAGGGTTCTGTTGCACTAATTTAATTGGGTGGCTGGGCGTGGAATTGTGCGTTTGCACTTTTTCACTTTAGCGCATCTTCACTTTAGTTGTTCTGTTTCCATTGAGGCTGAACCTATCAAGGAACGCACGGGTCACCTCCAGTTGATCTGCTATTGGTCATACGTGTCGATATGGCACTTTCAGATGATCGTGGTGATCTGCCCAAGATCATCTGGTGGATCACCGGACTGGCGTTAGCAAAGGTCATAGTCGAGACCTTGGTTGAAATTGCGGGTCGCGAAAAAACTTGCCTTTAGGGGAGTCGTCACCAGTTTAGGATGCCTTGAAGGCGTGATTTAAGCTTAGGTTGTGAATGCACCGTGGACCGATGTGCCTGAAACCCGAAAGGAATGATCGAAAGCTTCTGACGTCAAATTGTTCGTCAAAAAGGACACTTGATTGAGGCATTCTGCTCATGGGCCGCGTTCGGATGACGCGGCCCTCAAGGTCAGTTATTATTCAAAAACAGCTGCGATTTTGTCGACGTCAACGCCTTCTTTGATTTCACGCAAACGCGCGTAAACCAGAGCGACAACAATACCCCCAAAGGCATATGCTAAACCGTTGATCATCGACATGCCGATACCAAGAACGGTCGCTCCGCCAATTGCGGTTAATATACCCACTAGAAACACCGCAATCCATTGCAAAACAAAAGTCAAAATAAGCACTAGGATGAAGAGACCCACAATCGGCCAACGATATTCTTTGGTCAGTGCCGCGCTACGGCTCATTGAGCCAAATCCGCCTCGCTCAATGACAACAACTGGTGCTGTGACGTAAAAGACTGCATAGACCCAAAGTGCTCCGATGATCAGAGCAATTGCACCGATCATAGACAAAAAGGCAATGGCGATACTTAGAACAGCAATCGGAACGATCGCCGGCAAGGCGGAACTGAAATAAGCACCAAAACTGTTAGTGCGCCCCAATTTGGAATCGTATGAGACCTGGACTAACAGAGCTGTCACAAGACCATAGACCACCATATTTATGGCGATAGATGCCAAACCGCTGATAATCAATGTGGTTGGCTCTATCCCTGCAGCTGGATCTGATCCAGCTGCAACGTCAACGCCAAGAAGCAATGCGTTTATGATGAATCCCAAGAATGCGCCCAAAAATCCTAACAAGAAAACCTTGAAGAAATTCCCGAACAAAATGGAAAAGCTGTCAGAGATGATTGCTCCGACGCCAAGTGGTGTGCGCGGTATTTGAGCACTGGTTTCGGTCATTGCCTTTTTCCTTAAGCCAAAGATTAAAGTAAATCAGATTTCTACGCGATGCCCCCCACCGCACGGCTGACATACAGGACCGCAAGCTTTATACGGTTTCAAGCTATTTTTGCTTGCTTTATCTGATTGTGGCGCTGATCCCACTATTGAGCATTATTCCCATCGGCGAAGTGTTTGTCCCCGCGCCGGTCACCAAAGAGTTGCCTTTGCTCAAGATGGGCGCGTTGCGCATTGTAAAATGCACGTAAAAAGGCAAGCTGATCAATCTGTGGGACGGCGTCTGCATAGCCAATCTTTTTGCGAATTTTGTCGACAATAGCGGTCAACGTTTCAGCGTTTTTTTGTTGCTGTTTTTGGACGCTTCCCTTTTCTTGTGCGCGCAAATAGCTTTCCAATGTCTGCAATTCAAAGCGTCCATAGTGATCAAGTTGATGCGACAGGAAACTGAAATCCGTCTGATCGCCTGTCGCGGGCTTTAGGGTATTGCGTGCGAGATCTGACAAAAGTATCGGTTGAGGCATATGTATTACGTGTGTGCCTGCAAGCATATCACCCAACCGCATCCGATGCGGGTTTGTCAGGGGAATAGCAAAGGCCATCAAGACCCAAAAAAAGCTCAGCCAACCGGCCAATCCCGCGTCGCTGCTCAGCGTCAGAATAAGAGTGCCCGGTAAGAAAATCTCGGCCTCTTTCATAATATTTCTAAGTACCAGCGCATGAGTGGTTAATGGTCCACCCATATGCGAAACGACGTTTATTTTCATGAAACGTTTGCCTATCGTCTGTCCGTTCCACGCCAGTTCAGAAAGGACATAGTAGGGTATGCGGATGACGAAAAAGAGTAATGCCCCAACACCCAAAATCGTCGTGCCATCCACAATGTCTGTTACTCCTAGAAAGATTAGGGTCGCCGCGACAAAGCAAACGGTGATTAGAACGTCGATGATTTGTGCCGCAAATCGGACACCAACTCCTGCAATCGGAAGCGTTAAAGGCACGCCTTCTGGTGGGATAACCAGTGCTGCATCGGCCCGACGTGCTCGTCTGCGACTTTTGGCGTCACTGGTCATTTACGACGCCTCCCCGACGCAAACCATGTCAGCCACAAAAGCCCAATACCCCACCCGATCACATACCGGGCAGTTCTGTCTTGGATCAGTTGCCGACCGAACCCTTCCAGCAAAGCCGCCACGAAGAGCATAAGACTGGCCACGATCGCCAGTTTGACTGCATCTCTGCCCGCGCGGCGCAATGCCTCTTTGCGGCTGTATTGCCCTGGAAACAGCACTGCAAACCCCAATTGCAACCCACCGCCACATGCGATGCAAATCGCCGAAAGTTCGGTAACACCGTGAATGGAAAGCCAGCCCCCTAAATCCCAGCCCAACCCCCTTTCCACGTGCAGCGCGTAAAAAGCTCCAAGGATTAGTCCATTGTAAAACGTCAAGATTACTGCCGGCAGACACGCAAACACACCTAAGCCAAAGACGAAAATCGCAATGCGTGTGTTATGTGAAAACAAGAAACTGGCAAAAGCGCCTAGTCCCGCGGCTTCTGGATCGGGGTCATAGATCACACTACGTAGATAAGACGTGGGTGCGTCTGGCCCACGCCCATCAGCAAGGCTTGATGGCGTGAAGACGTAATACCAGCTGGCACTATCCATATAGAGCAAATACCCCACCAATACGCCTAGACCCATGCACAAAAAGCCAAGCGCGATAAAACCCGCCGACCGGCACATGGCTTGCGGCGCGCCTGTGATCAGAAAACGGCTGAACACCCCCCCCAAGCGTTGTTGAGGAGCATAGACACTCAGATATGCGCGTGCAGCCAGGGCCTCCAGATAGCTGAGCAGCGCCTTATCGAGAGAGATTTCGCGTGCAATGGCGAGGGATGTTGTCGCCTGACGATAAAGAGCCGCAAGGTCTCGGGCTTCTGAAAATTGCAATGAATGCGCGCCATTTCGTTCGGCCTTGGCCACCAGTTTTTCAAGCCGTACCCAGTCCGCTTCTCGTTCGTGGCGGAACCGTGCAGAGCGGATCATTGTTGTGGTGTCTGCCATTAGATCAGCTCCCTATCTTTGATGTCGAGATAGGCCGAGACCAACCGTGCAGTAACTTGCGTGGGCTTGGCATCAATTACCGTCACCCCCAGTCGCGTGAGCCGTTCCAACACGAGCCGCCGTTCGGCTATGGATTGATTGGCTGCAACCAAAGTCGCAACGCCCGACAGATTGTTCGGCGGGTCGTCAAGGATACTTTCAACCTCTGGGTCGCGGATGGCAATAAAGATGATCAAGTGTCGTTTGGCCAGAATGCCAATATTCTCGATCATCAACTCGGCCGAAGTTGTATCAACAAAGTCAGTAAAGATGACGATCAGACTGCGCTTGGGCGTCCGCGCGTTCAATTCAGTCAAGGCCAGCGTGTGATTGGTTTCGCGGCTGACATATTCCAATTCGGCGGCCCAACTGCGCAAACGTACAAAAGCGCCTCGTCCAGGTTCTGGTTTGGCGAATGACCTCGGGCGCACATCATAGGCGTAGTGCCCGACCAAATCACCACCAATAGCGGCCGCCCACGCAAGCGCCAACGCAGCTGTGACTGCATGATCGATTTTTGGCAAACCACCGATTTTCTCGCGCATCAAAAACCCATTATCGATGGCCAGGATGACGTGGTGATTGCGTTCCGCCCGCAATTCTTTCCCAACAAGGGCGCGTTTGCGCGCTGACCGTTTCCAATCAATCGACTTGACGTCCATCCCAGGAACAAAATCACGCAACTGGTGGAACTCTGATCCATCCCCAATCGCGCGGTTTTCCTTGGACCCAAACAATGTGCTTAGAACCGTAGTCGTCAGAGCCCCCGATTGTACTGCCCGAATATTGGGTACGACCCGGAACTCTGCATCAAGCGCCAATTTAGGCACGAATTCGAACAAACCCATTCGTGATGACCAAAAGAGCCAAACATGCTTCAGCGCCCATATGCCGCGTCGCTTCGCATGAATGGTCACATCAACGCTTGCTTGACCATTCGGTGTGGCCTCAAATGCGATCTCGGACGGTCCATTAAGCCCCTCGGGCCAATCAAAGCGCGCCAACTGTCCTTTTCGGTTGGCCGTGTCTGTCAGCGTCAATGTGAAACTGTCGCCAACGAACACCTCGACTGGTGCCACGTGTTGCAGTGGTGCGGCACGCCGAGTGGACATAATGAGATCGGTCGCTGCGACCACTGCCAACAACGCCCAAGGCAACAACGCGATCTCTTGCAACCCTGTATTGATCACCGCGCCAAGCAAGGTGAAGATCAGCAAGGCTAGAGCAATCGCCAAAAATCTGCGCGACGGACGTATCAGCGGGGAGCCTCAATCTGGTTGAGAATGTTTTCAAGAACCTTATCGGAGGATTGCCCTTCAATCTCAGCCGCAGGCCCAAGAACGATGCGGTGACGTAACGCAGGCCCAAACAACCGCTTAACGTCGTCAGGGATCGCAAAGTCGCGCCCGCTCAAAGCAGCAGTGGCGCGCGTTGCCAATGCCACCGCATCGGCAGCACGGGTTGAAGCCCCAAACGCAATGTCTGAGGTCTCGCGTGTCGCTCGAACAAGCCGGAGGATATAGGCTAGAATGTCATCATCCAGAATAATGCCGTCGATCACGGCGCGCGCCTCAGCCAGTGCCTCGGCATCTAGAACAGACACGACATCATTTGTAGCGCCTGCTGCGTTGACGGGTTTCCCCGCATGTTGCTGCAAGATCGACATTTCAATGTCTTCGGGTGGGAAATCCAAGATGACCTTGAATAAAAAGCGATCCAATTGCGCTTCGGGAAGCGGGTAAGTCCCTTGTTGTTCAATCGGGTTTTGCGTGGCCACAACGATAAAGTTTTCACCCAAACTGTGATCAGTGCCGTCAATCGATACGGTCTGTTCATTCATCGCCTGCAGAAGGGCCGCTTGCGTTTTGGGCGGCGCACGGTTGATCTCATCCGCCAATAAAACCTCGCTGAAAACGGGTCCCTTGGTCAGGATGAAATCATTGGTCTGGAAATTAAAAATCGAAGTGCCCAGCACATCCCCTGGCATCAGGTCCGGCGTGAACTGAATACGGCCAAAATCAAGCGATAACGCAGAGGCAAAACTGCGGGCAAGCAAGGTCTTGGCGGTCCCCGGAGGTCCCTCAAGAAGCACATGGCCGCGCGCAAAAAGGGCGATGATCAACATATCGATCACGTCTTCCTGCCCCAGGACAACTTTGCCGATTTCAGCGCGCAGTTTGTCTGCACGGTCCCGCAATATTTCAAGTGTCATGGGTGATTTGCTCCAATATGGTATCTAGGTCTGCAACGGCGGCCATGGCCAGTCCTGTTGATGCGCCTTGAGGCAAGGCGTTTATGGCGTTGAGTGCCTCGACTAAGGCGGCTGCATGTTTGGGATGGCGGCGTTGGGTGTAGGTTAAAAATGCCTGCTGATTTGATATTTGGCTGGCATTTGCAGACCCCACAAGATTTGCGGCTGTCGCAGCCAGCCGGGCCTTGCCATAGTCAGCAACCAACGCGCCATCGCGATTGGACAGACGCATCAATCGAGCCCGCGCACCAATTGCCATCATCTTACCGGCCCCAATGACATCGGGTGCTTTGATCAGCGGTCCAAACCGCATCGCCGCCCGCCAAAGCACCAATACGACAGTGATCGCCAGCCCGACCCACATCAGCGTGAAAGGGGGCGCGAAAAACCGCATCAGATCAGACCATGTGCGGTCTCGTTGTATTTTACGTGTGTCTCGGGTCAGCCAGTTTCCTCGGCTGTAATCGATGACGACCTGCTGATCACCGGCAATCTCAGCCGCGAAATCTCGAATAGCAAAGGCGTTGTCCCCAAGGGCGAGCCCGTGATTGTTGATCAAATCAGGGTCCGACAGAACATATACCGGCTCGCCGCCGGGCAGTTGACACGACCCAAGTATCATAGCACTGGCCGTGCCTATGATGGGCGTGCACCCTGATGCCGTGAACATTTGGGCGGCATACACAGTTGCCGCATGCGTTTTATAGGAGAATTCTAGAAAAGGCTGCTGTCCGCTCGTCAATCGCGCATCCGAGGTGTCGATTAAGTCGTTCAATGTATCGGTGATTTTCGCCTGTTCCGCCAACAAGAACGGATGCGCCAGTCCTGTCAACCGCATCCCACTACGCCACTTTGGCAGTACCAATAATACCGGCACCTCGGCTGCCTTAGACAGTATTGGTTCAATCGACAGGTCGTATTCATCTTGTTGCAAAATGTACTTTTCTTCGGATTCCGGGGGCACCCGCGCATTTTTCAGATCCGTGTCGTACAGTGGCAGGATCAGTAATCCGATTTCGTCAGCATTCAGGCTCCACCCGCCGACAAAGTTGCGTGCAGCCTGACCTTCGGAGGCCAGCCAAACTTGCAAACCATCCAATCCGCTTGGCGAACTGCGCAACTGCTGTTGCCGCTGAGAGGATACAAAAAACAAGGCCCCGATTATCAACGCCGCTAGCAGGCCAAGGATGATCTTGTCAGCCCCGAGCCGGTTACGATCAGGTTGTGTATGGTCAATCTGACTCACGCTGGGTTGGCCGCCCAAATTGGACGCAAACGGCTGACGTGACTCTTAAATTCATCTTCGGACACGTCCCGTCCACCGAACTGCACTTTTTCACTGGCGTAAACGAGAGCTTGCAACGCTTCACGTTGTGGAAAAGCCTTCGGGACCCTGCGCAATGCGTCCCGATCGGTCCAGCTATCTTGCAATAACACACCTTCACCCGCCATCACTCGGGCCAAAAGTCCTTTACACAAAGTTACAAGCGCTTCTCGTCGGTCCTGCATTCGCAGGATAGCGTCAATAGCTACAGGCGTCTGCCCAATTGATGCCCGTGTGCTTTTTTTCCGCAGAGAGCTCCCTTGGACGTCGTCTGGTGCGCGGGCAAACGACACCGGAAGACCTCCTCCAAAAACAACAAAAATGTAGGCAATCCCAAGCAAAACAGCGCCAGCTATCACTAAGGTTATGACGCGATTACCTCCGAAAGAAGTACTGACCCTAGCGCCATCAATGTCAGCCTCGATGCTGTCATCGGCCTTCTGATTGGTTTTGAAAGATGGTGGAGGGCGCATGGGGTCAAAATACGAAACCTCGCGATCAACCCTACGAAATCGAATTGCCTTACTGTAAGCCTCTCCAGAGGCGCGCAATTCCAATCCATTCAATTCCGCATGTTGCGCAGTGACCGACTGCGTCAATCCGATCATCAAAATGACGGGGATGAAAAAATGCCTAGAAATCATGTTTTAGGTGTACCCAGCGAACAAAGTACTGGCAATGGTTGTCTTTTCGCCCAAGGCGTCTTTTTGGATGGGTTGATCCGATACAAGGATTTAGACGGCAATAGGCAAATTGACGTCGCTACCGAAGCGTTCGAATTGTGGAACCCGATTGGTTTTCTGGACGGTGCGATTTTTGATTTTGCGATTGATGGTGCTCGCGGATTGGTGCCCAGCAACGAGTTCAACGACAATGACCAGATATTATCGCTTGTGGATCTCAACGGAGATGGTGATTTTCTCGACGCAGGCGAAACTCAGCCCTTCTTGTCTTTCGATGAACAAGGTTCTTTACCACTCAGACCACGTTCTATTGTGTTTTACAGCAGCGTAGCATCAGCTTCTGTTCCGCTTCCTGCATCGGCTTTCTTGCTGGGTGGGGCGCTTGGTGGCCTTGGCTTTTGGTGCAAACGACACAGCGCCTAACATACTTTGGTTAGATCATTTTTCCTACACAAGCCGAGTGACCGGGCAGGTCAAAACATCAATGCACCATCGCGCGTTGCTAAGAATGCGCGATGGATATTTAAGACCCTTGCATATTCTTAGTATTTTTGTCGGATAAAAAACTGCTCAGCCACCCGACTTCGAATTTCGCCCGGGTTTTTTCCAACACATCGTGAAAGTTCGAAAACCATGCGCAATACTTTAAACGACCTCCTCGCGATGGATTTGCTGGCTCAGCAATTCAATTGTGGTTTGAACCCGCAACTGAAGCGCGCCATTGAGGCCGGTCTCAGATTTCCTGTAAAAGCTGCCGTACCGCTGCCGACGAAAGAACAGACCAATGGAACTCTCCCTGAAAATGTAACACGCCTTAGCAATGCCACTCAGGGCAGTTTGAGGTCATTCCGCGACGGAGCGTGTCTTGGAGGTTGAGAGCGTCCAGCTACTTCATTCTTGCACAAGCTCAAACGACAGTTTTTCCAAAGTGAGATGGGTTTTGTGGAAATGAGAATTCTTCGATCGGCCCGGTCGCAAAAGCGATCAAAGTTTTGTTGCATTTATGGAAAAGCCTGGTGCTTTCCCTGC
>JBDVKF010000094.1:0-48616 GCA_039960995.1 Paracoccaceae bacterium
CTGTCATGCTGCCCTTGATTGTCCAAAACCATCCGTACGGCACGTTCGCGCACTTCTGGGGAATATTTGTTCGTCGTTTTGTTCATGATGCTCCATCCTACTCATGAGTTGGAGCCTCCGGCAAACCCGGCGCGGTTCAGACAGTCTCGTTATTGACGCAAACAGTGTTGCCCTGTGCCTTTGTGGGTAAGATTTGGAATTGCCTCACCGGTTGAGGGGTTCGTTGAATACAGATACCCCATGAACATGTCCGATAGCGGAACAGGACAGTCAGCTGCCGTGCAAGTCTGTTCAGGGCCATTCACAAGCATAAATCTAGCTTGGAACTCGATGAAGGATGGGTCGGGTAAATTAGAGTTTATAGGTATGCAAGATACATTGACCCAAATGTATGAGTTAAAGTTAAGCGCTTGAGCTAAATCATGTTTACGAGAAGATTTTTCCCAAGAGACAGTACGGTTGGAACCACTGAAATAGTCGACAAATACCCTCGCCGTGAGGTCCTCGTCCAAATCTGCAGCTTTGCGTATCGTCTCTGAACTAACGGATACGGATGCCGGATTACCTTCGATTTCAGCTTCGCTTGTACCGCTCAAAGCCCACGATTTGGCAAGGACCCGGTCGTTCCTGGGGGACCTGCAGACCCGAATTTCGCCTTCAAGCTTCACAGAAAGCCCGAGGTTCTTAAGTTGATTACCGCTGTCCGAGTTGGCCCCATCTGAGCAAGGGATTTTGGTGACAACACGCTCTGTGCCCCGTGTCGTCGTCAATGTACATTCGCGGAAAAGTTGATCACTTTCAAAAATTACAGTTTCATTCGCTGGGTCGGTTATCACGTAATCAAGTTCATCAATTCGGAACGGCACATTAAATGCGATTTCATCTCGTGCATTGCATTCAGGATGATCTTCTATGATCTCATATTGGCCATAGCGAAGATTGTTGTGGCTGTTTGCTAAAACTGGGACGGATTCATCCGCATGCACTTCAGTCACAATTAAGAATGATGACGCAGTCACTAAGATGGCCGAAAATTTATTATGCATTCAGTAACTCTCCAAAACTCAGATTAATTGATACATATACTAACGTAACGCTGGATCTCATTAAAGTCAGTGTTCCTTGTATCTGCACAACGTTCCAAAAACGACCGTTTGTTGAACGGCTAGGTCAACCGGACATTGATGCACTTATAGTGAACAGCTGGCAAATCCCGTCGAACCGACCTTGGTGCTGTCCTAGATGAATGTCCGGTTTGGGTCAGGAATTATGGAACGTCAGCCAGTAATGTGCGGCATTGTAAGCCGTCACTGCCTTTGAGACAGACAGGATTGTTTTGCTAAAGGAGTATCTTCCGCTCATCGTAACCCTTGGAGGGATGCGAAATGGGAACGAAGATAGGGCCGAATGGATCGGCTGACAGACATGTAAAAGAGATCAAACGTAAAACGCGACGGAAGTTTTCTGCGGAAGAGAAAATCCACATTGTTCTGGATGGGCTGGGTGGAGAGATCTCGATTTTAAAGCTATGCCGCCGCGAGGGCATCGCTGAGCCGATTTGCCAGCACGCATCCGACGTTGTCTGTGCCAAAAAAAGCGCAATCCCAGTTTTCCATGTCGTGACGGAACCACAGGGGCGGTTGGTTTGAGAGCGATAGAGGGTGTGGTATGTGTTTAAGCGAAGTCGCCCTGGCAAAACCATCCGGCCGACATCGCTGCCCCATGTGCAAAATAAAGCCAAAGGCGACGCCCTGATGTGGTGTCCACACACCAATAATCACGCACCCCTGTGCGCCATTCGGGATCATCCAGCCACCATTCAGGGGCAATCCGCTCGGGGCCTTGTGCCCGTACCGTTTTCAATGTTTGGCCCCGCCAGCGGAAATCTATCGGCAAATCAGGTATGGCCGGGGCATGGACAGGTTCGGGCGACCACACCATCATTGGACGTGCTGACGCGGCGCGAGGCCATGGCCCATCAAACGGGGCGGACCATGCGGCGGCAAGCACTTGGTGTGATTTCTCGGGGATGTGGCTATCGGCAGGGTGGACGCGTGTGATGGCTTCTAACCCGACACGCGCACCTAGTTTCCCAATCAGATCGTCCAGCGCTGTTCCCGCTTCCAACCGTTTGGCCACTGCGCGCCCGGCATGCAGATGCCCAACCGTTTGGGCGTTGTGCAATGGTTCGTTCTGCGTGGCTTCAAGGCGCAACATGTCGATGCCAAAGCCTGCGTCGATGTCCTTCAGCTTCATTGCCAATAAGGGGCGAATACGGTGGGGGTCATGGCTGGGTCGTGCCAGCCCGACCGAGATGGCTTCAATCCCATGGTCACTGCGAAAGGCTTGTAAGGTGATCTGTCGTACCGCGCGCCCTTTTGTTTTCAGCGTGTCGCAAAGACGCGGAAGAAGGCGATCAAGCCCGGCCAACATGTCGTCTTCCAAGCCGATGGGGTCGGGAAGGGTCATGCGAACTGCAAAGTGATCCGGTGGCTTTGCCGGAGAGACGGGCTCAGGCGCGCTGCCCATAGCTTGATCCAACCGCAACACAAGACCTTTGCCAAATCGACGAGCCAAAGCGGCACGGGGTTGACCCAAAAGGTCGCCAATACGGCGCAACCCAAGACGCCCAAGTTGTGCTGTCATTTCGGGTTCAAGCCGTAAAGCGGCGACAGGCAAAGGGGACAGGGCAGAATAGGTTTGGCCTTGTCCGGAAATGCGTCCCGCCAATGTTTGCCGTGTGGCTGTAACGGTGGGCGCTGCCCCTCCTTTGGTCCAGTGGCGCCGCTTGCCCGCACGGGACCGGGTTGCGCGGGCTTCTTGGTCAATGGCGTCTCCGGATCTGTTGGGTTGTGCGTCTTGCCCTGCAAACCGCGCCAACGCCCATGCCGCGCCACGCGTATCGGCAAGGCCCATGGCCACGGTCAGCCCCAGATCGTTGCAATCCTCTTGAACAACAGCAAGCAAGGCTTCTTCGCCCCCAAAAAGATGTGCGCAGCCGGTCAGATCAACCACCAATCCGTCTGATCCTTCGGGCGAAACCCACGGGCTGAACTTACCAGCCCATCTTTGTAACGTAGCGAGAAACCGTGTTTCGCCCACTGGATTGCGGGTTTGCGTCACCAGTCCTTCGCACATCGCATGGGCGTCTCGCGCTGGTTGGCCCACATATATCCCAAACCCTTGGGCGATGCCGTTCATCGAAGCCACGATTTGCGCATTGCCTTGATCTATGACCACGACAAGGGGGCATTCGGCCAGTTCCGGTGCTTGCCGGATCAGGCGTTCGGCCTCTAGCCGGGGAAACCACAATGACAGGATTCGGCGTGCATGTGCCAAGGCGTGTTCTCTTTTTGTTCCAATTCAGAACATGCCCGAGTCGCAGTCACGAGTCGAGAGAGATCAAGTGGCGTAGCGGGCCAAAAAAGTCTCAACAGCGGAATCAACTATTCTGTCGATCTCTGCCTCAGAGACGTCATCGATCACCTTGAACATGATCTTCATCCAGATTTCGGCTTTGCACATTTCTCCAAACTGGAAGGCTGCCAATGTGAGATCGTCAATTTTCAACTCGCCCCGTGCAATCGCGACTTCGAAATAGACCCCCATCTCAGCTTGCATAACGTCCGGCCCGGAGCGATAGAATTCGCGTCCAATCTCAGGAAACCGCTCACTTTCTGCCATGCAAATGCGAAAGATCTGCTGACCCAGCTTTGATGTTATAAATCGCATGAAATGCCGCCCGGCTTGCCCTAAAACATCGCGGGGCAGGGCGTTCAGGTCAATGTTGTCAACAGCTTCCTGACTTTGCCGCAAGCATTCGTGTCGCGCCACTTCGACGAACAAAAGCCGCTTGTCAGGAAAATAACTATAAAGGGTCGCTTTCGAAACGCCCGCCGCCTTGGCGATGTCATCCACATTAGCGCCTTCAAAGCCATCCGCCATAAAAATTTGCCGGGCTCCATCAAGAACCTGATCAAATTTCCGACCACGGCGGATCTGCCCGAATTGATTGTTCATAGTTATCCATGTCCTCCAGAGGTATGATTATAAACTGATTACCTCATCGGTCACAGGAAAATGATACTTGACCTAACGTTGTCTTGCGGCAAACACCCATCACCTAGGTGACATATGGGCTTGGGATGTAGTCCAAGGGGCCTCACTCGCGGAGAAAACTATGCGAAGTTAACTGTAAAAAGAGGGTGCAAATGCTTACTGCTAGGTAGAGGGTTTTCGCGAAGAGCCTTTGGATGACGACAGAAAGACGTCCAAAGGTCGCTCTGATTTTCTTAGGCTCATCCGGACGTTCGCTTACTTGAGTTTGCCCGACAATTGGAATCCCTGCTTGGACAGTGCGTTGGTTCAGCCAACCAGTAAATCGACTAGATCGCGTTAAAAAAGGACACTGCACGGTCGTGTGCAGTGTCCCGTATTTATCTGTTCAAGCGTCCTCTGGAAGAACCAGATTAAGTAAGATGGCGACAAAGGCTGTTGGCGCGACGGCGCTTGTCATCAGCACTTTCAATACACCTGGAACATACTGAACAGCTGTTGGTACCAGATTAAGGCCAAGTCCAGCAGCCAAAGACACCGCAATGATAATCATATTGCGTCGGTTCATTTCGACTTCTGTCAGCACGTTCAGGCCAGCAGCGGCAACCATACCAAACATTACGATCACACCACCGCCCAATACAGGCAACGGCATTGACGCAATAACCGCGCCAACTTTGGGCAAAAGTCCGCATGCAATCAGGATCAGAGCTCCGATGGTAACGACATGGCGGCTCATGATGCCAGTCATGCCCACGATGCCAACGTTTTGGCTGAAGGATGTGTTTGGCAACCCCCCAAAGACGGCCGCCACTGCGGTCCCCAGACCATCGGCGTAAGTTGCGCCAGCAATTTCCTTGTCTGTCGCTTCGCGGCCGGCACCGGCCTTTGTTGTGGCAGACGCATCACCCACGGTTTCGATGGCGGACACAATGGAAACAAGTGTTACGGCAACAACCGCACCCAAGCTGAATTCGAAACCATATGGCAACGCGGTGGGAACAAGGAATACGGCAGCTTTTTCAACGGCGCCGAAATTTACCATGCCCAGTGCCATGGCCAGAACATAACCTGCGATCAATCCTATCAAGATGGCGGCGTTGGACAATGTACCTTTCGTAAAGAACTTAAGCACCAGCGCAACAATGACGACCGTCAAAGCGACCGACCAATGCAACAAGCTGCCAAAGCTTTCGGCTTCCATTTGGAATTTGGCGGCTCCACCTGCGGCATATTTTATGGCAACCGGGATCAGATACAGACCAATGGCCAAAATCACGAGGCCCGTGACAAGAGGCGGAAACATCCAACGTAGGTGTTGGATAACAGACCCCAGAAAAAAGTGAATGACGCCGCCGATTAGGCAAGCCGTCAACGCAACGCCCAGACCTTGGGTTGCGGCAACTCCGGCCAGGACACCTACAAAGGCAAAGCTTGTACCTTGCATAATGGGCAGCCGTGCCCCGATCGGGCCGATACCAACAGTTTGAAACAGTGTCGCGATCCCGGCAAACAACATTGCCATCTGGATAAGGTAAACTTGTTCAGCTCCGCCAAAAGCCAGTCCGGCGGCACCTGCCACAATAATCGACGGTGTGACGTTTGAGGCAAACATTGCCAAAACGTGTTGCAATCCCAACGGAACTGCCTGCGCTAATGGTGGCGTGTCATTGGGATCATCCCAGTGTCCTGCATTTAAGTCAGACATATCGTATTTCCTCGTCCCATTGAATGTCGCGCCTCTTTTTTGGGCGCTGCAGGGTACTAAGAGACGACTAGATACGGAGGATCAAGAAAAAACTCGTCTAGATTTGGTGTTTTCCCAATGCGGTCAACAACTGCAAACAAACCGGGCGCTTTCAACGGAGTCAGGACACCATGCCATGTACCGGAGTGAAAATTTATCCCCTGCCCGGGTGATGTCAGGAACGCGATAGGCGCGCCGGGACGTCCGTTTTCGTTTGGGGCGACGGTGACCAAAAACGGGTCGGCTGACATGGGTATAAAGGCTTGCGAGCCTTCTGGATGACGCTCAAGCAAATCAAGCGTGTAGGGCAGTTGACGCGGCTTTGCCTGAAAAATCGAAATACCCGCCCGCCCGTCAAGGCCAAATTCAAGTGCTGCGCGATCATGATAACGTCCGCAATTGCCAGCATTGATCACTTTGTCCGGCAAACCGGCTGCCTCGAGCACGTCGCCAAAGGGCGCAAATGCCTTGGCCGTTAGGGGTTGGCAACGAACTTCGATCATCCGAACGGAGCCAACGGAACATGCCGATTAACGTCTTTGTAAAGCAAGTACCGAAACGGTTCGGTTCCAGTTGCAATGCATGCTTGCGGACAAAAGGCCCGAAGCCACATAAAGTCACCAGCCTCGACGCTGACCCAATCCTTGTTCAACAGGTAATCAGCCGTACCCTGAAGCACATAAAGCCCATGTTCCATGACATGGGTTTCGGCAAATGGGATGCGTCCACCGGGTTTGAAATTTACGATATTTACGTGGAAATCATACCTTAGATCCGAAGGATCAATGAAACGCTGCGTGGCCCAAACGCCATCGCAATCAGGCATTTCATGGGCTGGTACGTCATCATCATGGGCCAGGATCGCATCGGGTGCCGCCAGACCATCAACAGGAATAAAGAGTTTGCGGATCCAGTGAATGCCACAAGGTGCGTCGCTTTCATTCCAAAGCGTCCAGATCGTACCTGCCGGAATAAACGCAAAAGACCCCGCGCGCAGATCGTGGATTTTGTTGCCAAGCTTCAGACGCGCAGAACCGCTGGCGACAAACAATACCGCTTGCGCCTCTGGGTCTGGTTCAGGTGTGTCGGATCCACCTTTCGGCGCGATTTCCAACGCATATTGTGCGAATGTTTCGGCAAAACCTGAAAGGGGACGAGCCAGTATCCAAACACGCGCCCCGACCCAACCGGGCAAGAAGGACGTTACAATGTCGCGCTGCGTATTGGCGGGCAACACGGCATATGCGTCGGTAAAGGCAGCCGTGCCTTCGGGGTTCTCAGATTGGTTGGGCAACCCGCCGGGTGGAAATGCATAGGTCACAGGATGGCCTCCAATCGCAAGCGGGCGATGCGTTCGACTTGATTGCATGCCTCTTGGAATTCTGTCTGGGTGTCATGTGCGATACGCCGTTCAAAGGCGCGTAAGATACCCGATTTGTCGTGATCGCGAACCGCGATGATAAATGGAAATCCGTGCTTTTCGACATAACCCGCATTTAAGGTTTCAAATTTCACGCGTTCTGCGTCAGTCAAAGCGTCAAGCCCGGCGCTGGCTTGTTCGGATGTACTGTCCTCAGTCAGCCGTTTGGCTTGTGACAGCTTGCCAGCAAGATCGGGATGCGCGGTCAGCACACCCAACCGAGCGTCTTTGGATCCGCTTCGGAACACACGGCACATCGCGTTGTGCAATCCTGCGGCGCTGTCGTGCGCAGCACCCAATTCAAGCGCATATGCCCCTTCGGCAACCCATGGCGAATGTTCGAAAATTCCGCCAAAACGTTCCATGAATTCCGAATGATCCATTTGATGAGGGCGCAATTGAACCGTTGGTGGATGTGATGCGGTCCAATGTGCGGCGATGTCTTCGCGTTTTGCGCACCAAACGCCCTCAAATCCTTGAACGTATTCAATGAAGCGACGCAACGCTTGCACACGTCCGGGACGCCCAATTAATCGGCAATGCAAGCCAATCGACATCATTTTACCCTGTCCTTCTGTGCCTTCCGCATAAAGGCAATCGAAGGTGTCCTTGAGGTATGCAAAGAACTGATCACCCGAATTAAACCCTTGCGGCGTGGCAAAGCGCATGTCGTTGCAGTCAAGGGTGTAGGGGATAATCAACTGATCGCGCCCTTCAAACTGGGCCCAGTATGGCAGGTCGTCATCATATGTATCACTGATCCAGTCAAACCCACGCTCTGCTGCCAATCGAACTGTATTTACGGAACATCGACCCGTGTACCAGCCACGTGGCCGCGCACCGGTGACTTCGGTGTGCAAACGAATGGCCTCGTCCATATCTGCGGCTTCTGCGTCGGGGGTGTGGTCTTTGTAGTCTATCCACTTCAGTCCATGGCTCGCGATTTCCCAATTTGCGGCTTTCATTGCGTCGACCTGTTCGGGCGACCGGGCCAATGCTGTTGCCACGCCATAGATCGTCAGCGGAATGCCAGCTTGCGTGAACAACCGATGCAAACGCCAAAACCCAGCGCGTGCGCCGTAATCATAGATCGATTCCATGTTCCAATGCCGTTGACCCGGCCAAGGCGCGGCACCAACAATCTCGGACAAGAACGCTTCTGATGCGGCGTCTCCGTGCAGCAAACAGTTTTCGCCACCTTCTTCATAGTTCAACACAAATGAAATCGCGATCCGTGCGTTATTGGGCCAAGCCGCGTTTGGCGCGCTTGGGCCATGCCCAAGGAAATTCCTTGGATATCTTGGAGGTACATCGGCCATGGACAAAACCCATCTATTTCATTCAAGTGGCCGCACGATGAAGCGATCCGGGAGAGGATGCAATGGCAGGTGGATATCTAACGACGCATGTGTTGGACACGGCGCTTGGCCGTCCGGCGCAGGGTTTGAAAATTGTGCTGTGGCAGCTGGATGGCGATGTGCGGACAAAAGTGACAGAAATGGTCACAAACGAAGACGGGCGCACCAATGCGCCGATCCTGCCGGATGATGTGTTTGTCACGGGCACATATGAACTAGAATTTCACGCGGGCAGCTATTTGGACGCGTGTGGCACGCCACCGGAATCCCCACGGTTTCTGGATGTGATCCCGATCCGCTTTGGGATGTCAGAGGAAGAGTCGCATTACCACGTGCCGCTTTTGCTGTCACCCTTTGGGTATTCGACATATCGGGGCAGTTGATCGTGGCCGACTTAGGCGGGAAAGGTGATCTGGAAACAGGTGCCGATTGGAACGTCTTTTAACCCGATACGGGCGCCGCGGGCCTGTAGCAACGTCTGAACAATATTCAGCCCCATGCCTGTGCCGCCTGTATCCCGCCGCGTTGTAAAGAATGGGTCGAACACTCTGTCGCGGTCCCCTGCCGCTATGCCTGTGCCGTTGTCAGCGACCAATAAAACACCCGGTTGCACAGCCAAGGAAATGTTGGTCGCACCATGTGCCAGTGCATTTTGGTGCAAATGGTGAAGAACGGTTGAAATGTCCTGTTCGGCCAACGGGATCTGGCCGTCGGTTTCGACACTGCAATTGGTAAGGTTCTTTGCAACATCTGACAATTGACACACGCCTTGCCCCGCAGATTGAGACGCTTTGGCATGGGCTTGCAAATGTTCCAGCAATTGTTCCATGCGCAATGAGGCACGATTGATGTTATCGATCAATGCGGCGCGGGTGTCCGCATCATCCGCCGTTTGCAACATTTCAGCAGACCCGCGCAACGACGTGAGCGGTGATTTCAATTCATGAGTGACGTGATCTGCGTAGGCGCGCAGACTGTTGGCACGGGCCTGCAACGTTGCGCTCATTTCTGTGACTGCGGTGCCCAAAGCGTGCAGTTCGGGTGTGCCAAAATGTGCGGGCGGAACCGCGTCTTCGCCGTGCAACCGCGCGTGCGCGTAATGAGTGAGGCTCCAGATTGGCCGCAACACAAGCCGCCACAATAGGAATGCCAGAACTGACGTCGCGCCGAACACAATCCAGCCAAGAAGCCATGTGGTTTCGCCCCAACCCAGAATATTGCCTGCCAGACGAAAATACCCAATCCCGATCAAGGGCAAACTGAGCACTGCGGCCAAGGTGCCCCCGATCACAAGGGCAAGGGGTGGACGCCACTTTTGCATCATTCAGTCGCCACCAAGCCAAGGCAGGGTCCCAGCCGCACACCAACGCCATGCACCGTTTCGACAGCGTCCGGGCAGCCAGCTTTTGACAATTTCTGCCGCAAGTTTCGCAGATGACTGTCTAACGTGCGATCACTGACGGTTTGGCCAACACCATAAAGCCGATCTGTCAAATCCGGACGGGGCACGACGCGATCTGGCCGTTTCATCAGCAAGGCCAAAAGATCAAGCTCGCGCGCGGTCAATGTCACGATCTGTCCGGCGACAGAACATTCATGCCGGTCTTTGTCCAATTGCAAAACCCCACGGTGCAAACCTCCGGACACAGGGAGATGGGTGCGTTTGAGGATCGCTTTGATCCTTGCAATCAATTCACGTGGCGAAAACGGTTTGGTGACGTAATCATCTGCCCCAAATTCAAAGCCCAGAATGCGATCTACTTCGTCGTCGCGTGCGCTGAGAAACAGAATGGGTGTTTCGTGTGTTTCCCGCAAACGACGACAAAGCTGGAGACCGTCAAAGCCTGGCAGGCCGATATCCAACAAGATCATCGCGAACCGCCCAGTTTGTGCTTTGGCCAGACCTTCGGGACCATCGCCAGCTTCTTCTGTTTCATACCCGGCCTGATCCAACGCAACGCGCAACATCAGGCGAATGTCTGGATCGTCCTCAATGATAAGGATCATGGTACACATCCTTCACCTCTGATTGCGCCAAGCTACGGCGCAGACGCCAATTGCGAAAGCCCCATTCGCGCCAATCCTTTGGCTGGGACATTTCTGGGCGTCTCCACTCAGGGCAACTGTACTCAACGTTCATGCCTTGTCGGTCCAATTCTGGCAGCACGCCTTCGCTTAAGGAACACAAGTAATTTAAATCCTGTTTTCCAAAGGTTGTGAAATTATGCTGTGCGATGACACCATCAAAGTTGATAAAACAACAGACATACAATGTACCCAATCCAAGGGATGCGTTTCGCATCAAAAGCCAGCTTGTCTTGTGACCTTTGTAAACCTGCCACAAGACCAGCAGAAGCCCAAGCAAGACAACGGCCATCCAAATACCTGCCGCCAAGCGAAGCCGGGTTAGCCCATATACATCGATGTAAAGATCCAGCCGCGTTACGGATGCCCCGACCAACATGATGGTTTGGACAAGCCATAGGATAAGAAGCTTGCGCAACAGGCTGGATTGGTCAGTCAATGGTCTGGCCAATACGGCGAATGCCCCAGCCAATAGCGCTGTTATCAACAATGGATACGCGCCACGATGTGCATAAGTGGCATAGGTCACGCCCTCGGGTAATTCAGTCGCGCCGTACAAAAAGGCGAAATCCATAAAGGTTTGAACTGCAAACATGAGGTTAAACAGCACCATAGATCGACCCAATGACCGTGTGTTGATCAATCCAGGCCGATGAACCATATGCCGTTGCGGCTTTCGTGCCGTCAGCGCATTTCGCAAGCGCGGCGCAATCAAAGCGCCCCAGATGACAAAGGCCAACACGCCCCAAAAGATCAATCGCATCATGTTTGGTTCTGGAACCTGGGTCAAAGAGATTTGCTCCAAAAAATCAGCAATCAACGGGTTCGCAGTGCCAAACAACAGCAAGAAAACCAGCCCCAACCCCAAAGGAATCGCCCACCCCATAACCAGTTCGCGAATATTCATGTTTGGAATGTGCAATTGACTGGTCAGGTTCAAACCGTCGCGAAAGCTGAACGCAATTGCGATCCAAGGATAACGCAAGAAAGATCGCAAAAGCGACTGATGACTGACGCCTGCAATTCCACACAAAACAACCAAACCGCCTGCCAGCAGGAAGAAGACCGACAGCGGTTGCACGACTTCGATCACGGGTAAAACGCTTAGAGCTGCGCCGATCAGGCAGATTTGCAGACGCGGGCGGCTTAGGTTCGGTGCAAAAAGAAGACAGGCCCCGATGACAGCCAAGGCAAAAACGGCAAGTGACAAGCCGGGCCATACATGCCAGATCATGGCGTCGCCGAAAGCGATCAATGCAAGCAAGACAAGCAACTTGCCCATATCTGAATCCATTGATTTGACGGGTTTTCGTGTACGCGGTTTGACCCCATCCATCCACCAACCGTCGCGTTGCATCGCCAATGGAACGCCTCTGATTACTGCAGTTTTCATTTTGTCTGTCCCTGTGTTTTGTTGTGTCTTTGTTCTTTGAGATCAAACTGACGTAGGGGCGTGCAGATGCCGCAGGTGATTTGTGCAGATTTTGCGCAGAGGCATATCTTGCCTTGTGCTGCCGCGCGTGCGACCACAAACTGTGCTCCTATCGGAGGTGAGAGATGCTAGAACCGGCCACATCCATTTTGAAAACAAAGACCCAGTTGCCGCAGGTCACAGAACCGCGCAATCCAGGTATGGACCTTGATTTGGAATGGGTGCGTCGCGTTCAAGCCAATACGTCGGCGATTGAAAGGCGATGTAAGACACTGCCGGGACGGCGATCGATTAAGAAAGATCATCAAGCGGCGTGGCTGTTGCGCGCGCTAAGCTGTATTGATCTGACCACGTTGTCTGGCGACGACACAGACAGACGTGTGGCGCGTCTTTGTGCAAAAGCCCGACAACCGATGCGTCAGGATATGCTGGATGCGTTGGATATGGATGGCCTGACCACCGGTGCCGTGTGCGTTTATCACGAGATGATCCCAGCCGCCGTGCGCGCATTGCAAGGCACAGGCATTCCTGTTGCGGCTGTATCAACTGGGTTTCCAGCGGGCCTTTCACCGTTTCATCTGCGTATTCAGGAAATTCGCGAAAGTGTTGCGGCGGGCGCGGCGGAAATCGACATTGTGATTTCGCGGCGGCACGCGCTTGAGGGCAATTGGCAGGCTTTGTATGACGAAATGAAAGAAATGCGAGAGGCCTGTGGCGAGGCCCATGTCAAAGCAATCCTTGCGACCGGCGAATTGGGAACTCTGCGCAACGTGGCGCGTGCGTCTTTGGTGTGCATGATGGCAGGGGCCGATTTCATCAAGACGTCGACGGGCAAAGAAAGCGTGAATGCAACGCTGCCGGTCACGTTGGTCATGATCCGCGCAATCCGCGAATACTATGAACACACAGGGTTTCGGGTCGGTTACAAACCCGCTGGCGGCATTTCCAAGGCCAAGGATGCATTGATGTACCTGGCGTTGATGAAAGAGGAATTGGGCGACCGTTGGTTGCGCCCTGACCTGTTCCGTTTTGGGGCTTCATCGCTTTTGGGTGATATTGAACGTCAGTTGGAACACCATTTGACCGGGGCCTATTCAGCCAATTGGCGCCATGCAGCAGGATAGTCAGCATGCATGAGCTTAGTCCAAAGTGCGGTGGCAGACCCGCAAACAATCCAGCAATAATTTCACCCTCAGCAACACAAGTGCTTATGCCGGAAGGTTGCACGACAGGAGCCTTGGTATGACAGTCAAAGAGATCTTTGAAAGCATGGAATACGGTCTGGCTCCTGAAAGCACGACCGAAGCGCAAAGCTGGCTGGATTCGCATAATCGCAAATTTGGCCATTTCATCGACGGTGCGTTCACAAAAACGGGCAAAGGATTTCCCAGTACGAACCCGGCCAATGGGGAAGCCCTTGCTCAAGTCTCGCAAGCCAAACAATCTGATGTGGATGCCGCAGTCGCTGCCGCCCGCAAGGCGCAAGGGCCGTGGCAAAAGCTGGGTGGGCACGGACGCGCGCGAGTGCTCTATGCGATTGCGCGAGTGTTGCAAAAACACAGCCGGTTGTTTGCGGTGCTTGAGAGCCTCGATAATGGGAAACCCATTCGCGAAAGCCGGGACATCGATATTCCACTGGCGCAGCGTCATTTTTATTACCATGCGGGTATGGCGCAACTGATGGATGCGGAATTGCCCGATCGCCAAGCTTTGGGTGTGTGTGGGCAAATCGTGCCGTGGAACTTTCCGCTTTTGATGTTGGCGTGGAAAGTTGCGCCAGCTTTGGCGGTGGGAAACGCGGTTGTTCTGAAGCCCGCGGAATACACATCGCTGACGGCGTTGTTGTTTGCCGATATCTGCAAAGAGGCAGGCGTGCCCAAAGGGGTCGTAAATATCGTCACCGGTGATGGGGCCGTGGGTGAAATGATCGTGGCATCGGATGTCGACAAGATCGCGTTTACCGGATCAACATCCGTAGGGCGTCGCATTCGCGAAGCGACAGCAGGCAGCGGCAAGGCCCTAACGCTCGAGCTGGGGGGGAAGTCGCCCTATATCGTGTTTGATGATGCTGACATCGACAGCGCAATCGAAGGGTTGGTCGACGCCATTTGGTTCAATCAAGGGCAGGTGTGCTGTGCCGGGTCGCGTTTGTTGGTGCATGAACCGATTGAAGATGCGTTTTACACCAAGCTTCGGACACGGATGAACAAACTGCGTGTCGGTGATCCACTGGACAAGTCGATTGATGTGGGGGCTGTTGTCGACCCCGTACAGCTTGCCGCCATCAAAGGTATGGTTGAAGCCAACACTGCAGGCGAAACGTTTCAGGCAGCAACGGAATTGCCTTCGGCTGGGTCCTTTTATCCACCGACGCTTATCACAGGTTTGAATACCGCAGACACGCTGATGCAGGAAGAGATTTTCGGGCCTGTTTTGGTATCAACGACATTCCGCACACCGGACGAGGCCGTGCAGCTAGCCAACAACACGCGATATGGGCTGGCTGCCACTGTGTGGACGGAAAACGTGAACCTTGCCTTGGACATTGCGCCAAAGCTTGTGACCGGTGTGGTGTGGGTTAATGCAACGAACTTGTTCGATGCAGCTGCTGGATTTGGAGGCGTGCGAGAAAGCGGGTTTGGCCGTGAAGGCGGGTGGGAAGGTTTACAGGCCTATACACGCCCCAAAGGCTCCCAAAAGACGCTGAAACCAATTGCCGCCCTGCAAGGGGACGGTGCGCCGGCTGATCCGTTGGATCGGACCGCGAAAATGTATGTCGGTGGCAAACAAGCCCGTCCAGATGGCGGATATTCCCGGGCGGTATATGATAAATCTGGCGCGATGCTGGGCCAAGTCGGGCTGGCCAATCGGAAGGATTTGCGCAACGCCGTTGAGGCGGCACAAGCCGCCAAATCCTGGTCCGGGACAACAGGACATTTGCGGGCTCAAATCCTGTATTACATTGCAGAGAATTTGCAGGCCCGCAGCGCAGAATTTGCCGAGCGGTTGGATGCAATGCAAGGTGGGCGCAAAGGGGCTGCAGAAGTTGATGCAGCTATAAACAGATTGTTCACTTATGCAGCTTGGGCCGACAAATATGATGGCCAAGCCAAAGGGGTGCCAATGCGCGGCGTCGCCCTTGCGATGAATGAACCCGTTGGTGTCATTGGGGCGCTGTGCCCGGATGAAACACCACTTTTGGGGCTGGTGTCCTTGATGGCGCCTGCCATTGCTATGGGCAATCGCATTGTTCTTGCCGCTTCAGAACCATTTCCGTTGGCAGCAACAGATTTTTATCAGGTTCTTGAAACCTCTGATGTGCCGGGCGGAGTGGTGAACATATTGACGGGTGCGCACTCTGACCTTGTCAGTCATATGGCATCCCACATGGACATCGACGCGGTGTGGTCGTTTTCAGGCAGTGACACGTCTGGCGCGGTTGAACGCGGCGCGGCAAGCAATCTGAAACGGACTTGGGTTAATAACGCCAAAGCACGGGATTGGTTCGGACCGGACGGCGAAGGGCGCGCGTTCCTACAAGCCGCAACCGAAGTCAAAACAATCTGGGTGCCATATGGGGAATAAAGAAAAGGCGGAGCATCAGCCCCGCCTCTTTTAATTTCCTGTTCGTCTGGGTTTAGTTGGCCGAAAGACCTTCGGGCTTGCCGACCACAACAAACATCAGGTTTTCGGGCTGCAGCAGATACGCCGCCACGCGGTTCGCATCCTCAAGCGTTACAGCTTCGACTTTTTCATTGCGTGTCGCGATATAGTCAATCGGCAGGCCAAGCATTTGCATGCCCACCATAATCCGCGCGATTTGACCGTTGCCTGAAAAGTTCAACGGATAGGCACCCGTGACATAGGTTTTGGCCGCATCAAGTTCTTCCTGAGTGATGCCTTCGGTCGCAGCTTTGGCCCACTCGTCTTTGATGACATCAATGGCTTGGCCAATCCGATCATTTGCCGACGCCACCTGACCTTGAACCGTTGCCGCCAAATCCTGCGATGCGAGGAACGAGTAAACACCGTAGGTGAGGCCTCGTTTTTCGCGCACCTCGGTGGTCAGGCGGCTTTCAAATCCACCGGCCCCCAGAACTTGGTTTAAAATCCGTGCAGCAAAGAAATCAGGATCATCCTGATCAATGCCAGAGTGACCAAAGATGGCAACGGATTGGGGCGTGTCAAATTCAGTGACGTGTAATCCGCCTTCGACTTGCAGATCTGCCTGAGCGGGCATTGGAGCCCCAGTATCCGGCAAATCACCCAGCAGTTTGTCCAACATCGGGCCCAGCTCTTCGGGGGTGATATCGCCAACTGCGCCGACATAAATGCGATCTTTCGCAAAGACAGCGGAATGGGCCGCTACGATATCATCCCGCGTCAACGCCTGAACGCTTTCTACGGTGCCTTTGAAGGCAGATCCATAAGGGTGGTCGCCAAATGTTCTGGAATCCCACGCCAATCGAGCGATGTTGTTCGGGTCTTGCGCGTCTGAGCGCAGACCAGACAGGACCTGTTCCCTCACTCGGTCGATATCGGTTTGGTTGAAACTTGGTTCAAGCAAAGAGCGCCGCAACAATTCAACAGCTTCGTCCCGGTTTTCAGTTAGAAACCGGCCTGAAATGCTCGCTGCATCATCGCTTGTGTCGTATCCGAATGTCGCAGCCAATCCTTCGACTGCTTTCGCAAACCCACGGCTATCAAGATCACCGGTGCCTTCTTCCAACAAACCCGTCATGAGGTAAGTTGCGCCGCGTTTGCCTGGCGCATCCAAAGATGCACCACCGCGAAAGCGGATTTCAAGCGCCATGAAAGGAATAGAGGGTTCTTGAACCAACCACGCCTTGATCCCGCCGGGGCTGATGACCTCTTCGATCTTGACCTCTGCCTGTGCTGGCAAGGTCAGGAAAAACAGAGAAAACAGTGTTGCAAATATCCGCATCATTGAGTCACCTCTTCGTCACGCATTAACCAGCCCGTTACGCTGGCACGTTTGTTCATCACAGCCCGCGCTGCTTCAATCACATCATCGCCTGTCACGGCTTGCAGAATATTCGGCCAATCTTGGACGTCCTGCACGCTGAGACCTGTGGACAAGGCTTGCCCATAGCGGTTGCCGATACTGTCGACATTATCGCGGGCATAGATCTGCGAGGCTTTGAGCTGTTGCTTAATGCGGGCCAATTGTTCTTCGTCTACGCCGTCTTCGATGAACTGAGCCAATGTTTCATCCATCAAGGTTTCGGCCTCTTCGAGGCTGACGCCGGGCGAGGGGACCACTATGACATCAAAACTGGTGTCGTCACGTGACGTGCCGCGATAAAACGAGCCTGCATAAACCGCTTTTTGTGTATCAAACTGCAGTTTCTCGGCCAGATACGAAGTCGTACCGCCACCCAAAACTTCAGCCAGAATTGTCAAAGCGGCCGCTTTTTCCTGCGAACCGGGATCACGTTCCGGGGCAGAATAGGATCGTTGGACATAGGGCTGTGCAACACGTGCATCGCGGTAAATAACGCGGCGTTCGGCGCGTTGGGGCGGTTCTTGGGTGCGTTCGTGTGTCCGCTTTTCTGGATCGGACGGAATGACACCGTAATAGGTTTCCGCCAATTCGCGTACGTTTTCTGGTGTAACGTCACCTGTAACAACCAAAACAGCATTGTTTGGATGATAGAAGCGATCATAATACGCCATCGTATTTCCCAGATCGAGCGTTTCCATCTCGTGCATCCAACCGATGATCGGGACGCCGTATCCGTGGTTCAGATACTGGGCCGCGCTCATCTGTTCACCAAACAAAGACCTTGGATTGTTTTCAGTACGTTGATTGCGTTCTTCGATGATCACATCGCGTTCGGTCAGGATATCTTGTTCTGTTATCCGGATATTGCGCATCCGGTCCGATTCCATCTGCATCATCAGCTCGAGCCGGTCAGCGGCCACGCGTTGAAAGTAGGCAGTGTAATCATAGCTGGTGAAGGCGTTGTCATTCCCGCCATTCGCAGCAACTACAGCCGAAAACTCACCAGATTCCAAAGTGTCCGTCGCTTTGAACAGCAAATGTTCCAGAAAATGTGCGGCTCCAGATGCGCCGGGTTCTTCATCAGCGGATCCGGCGCGATACCACACCATATGCTGAACAACAGGGGCACGGTGATCTTCGACGACAACGACCTGCATGCCGTTGTCCAATGAAAACGTAGTGACCTGATCATCCGCGGCTTTAACGGTGACCGGTGTCAGGGCCGTCGCGGCGGCAAGTAGCAAGGCGCGCGCTTTGGTCATTATGGTTCCTCTCGCAAACTGGGCGTGACTCATAGCTACACCGTGCCCTGCTTGGTTCAAGAGGACTGGCGCATTTGTTATAATATTGACACGATTAACGTGATGCAGGAGGCGCTGTTGGCGTCACAATCCCGGCACGACGGTAAACTCTGGCGACTGCTTCCGGGTTGATGGCCTGCCGGCGATACGCATCTGCATAGCGATCAACTGGGAAGAGTTTGATATTCGCGAATCGGCCTTGTCGCCTGCGGAACGCGGCGTCTTCTTTGGCAAGCTGAGCACGAATATCGGGGGTCACACCGTTGCGGCTTGCGTAACTTACGATTCCTGCATCAGCTCCGGGGACTGGACCTGTCGGAGACGTCCGTTGTCCGCCCAAAGAGGTTGCAACATCATCAAGTGGCCTTGGATCAGTGATGTTTGATCCGCCAGGCGTTGGCTGTGGCAATGATGAATAGCTTTCCGGTTCTTGCAATGGCAGCGGAGGCGACACGATAAATTCGTCCGGTCCCTCCCCAGGATTGCGCAATTCGCGCAGCTTGGGCTCGCCGCAGGCGCTAAGCATCAGTGTGCTTAGAATGATCAGCAGGCTTGCGATGCGCATCATGCTCTCCTTCAACTTCGGACGATTAATATCTCAGCCTTTGGTGGATTGTCACGCACCCTTTTTCGTCTTGTTCGCGTCTTGCGCAAAGAATGCCAGACCAATGGCGCCAGCAAAGATAAAAATATCAGCGACATTGAAGGAAAATGGGTTGTTGATCCAACAGCAAGACATGTTGAGAAAATCTAGAACATAGCCATACCAGATTCTGTCAATGACATTCCCGATAGCCCCGCCAATCAACAAACCGCCGCTCATTTGCGCTAGTTTCGGTTGGGGTTGCCGCATCCACCACAAAACGACCAAGCAGATAACGGCCGCCAGCCCAATAAAGACCCATGGGCTTACGCCGTTGTTGAACAAGCCAAAGTTAATCCCACGGTTTTCGCCGTAAAGAAAATTCAAAAATGGGGGCCAAACCTCGATGTACAGCACGCGCCAAAGCTGCATGTTGTGAATAACAATGTACTTGCTGATTTGATCTAACAAGGCCGCTATCAACGCGGTTATACCAACTAAACGCATGCGTCCTCCTAGTGGCGGAAATGCCGTTGGCCGGTAAAGATCATGGCCAGCCCAAGCTCGTTCGCAGCGGCAATGACTTCTTCATCGCGCATTGATCCGCCGGGTTGAATAAGCGCTGTCGCACCCGCTTCGGCCGCTGTCACAAGCCCGTCTGCAAACGGGAAAAACGCGTCAGATGCCACAGCGGAGCCTTGTGTTAATGGTGCCGGCAATCCCATAGCTTCTGCCATATCCAGTGCTTTGCGTGCCGCAATACGCGAGCTGTCGACGCGGCTCATTTGTCCGGCTCCGACGCCGACGGTTGCCCCGTCTTTAACATATATGATCGCATTGGATTTTACATGTTTGGCCACGGTCCAAGCCAAAAGCATATCCTTCATTTCAGTTTCAGTTGGCGCGCGCGCTGTCACGACCTTCAGTTGGCTTTTCGCAACGTGCCCAACATCTTTATCCTGAACAAGAAAGCCACCGGACACCTGTTTGAAAGCCAATGCCGCCGTACGCGGATCGGCCAAACCATCCGTTGTAAGAAGCCGCAGGTTCTTCTTGGCCGTGAAAATCTCTCGCGCTTCGTCATCTGCACCTGGGGCAATGACCACTTCGGTAAAGATCTCGACGATTTTTTGGGCCGTTGCTGCGTCCAAGTTTTGGTTTAGCGCAATGATACCGCCAAATGCGCTGGTGCGATCACAATCAAATGCGCGTGTATACGCTTCTTCCAAAGTGGCACCTGTTGCCACCCCGCATGGGTTTGCGTGTTTGATGATGGCACAGGCGGCGCTATCTTCGGGTGCGAATTCGCTGACCAGTTCAAAGGCCGCATCCGTATCGTTGATGTTATTATAGCTCAGGGCCTTGCCTTGATGCTGTTTTGCGGTCGCAATACCGGGGCGGTTTGAACCATCGGTGTAAAACGCAGCGTTCTGATGTGGGTTTTCACCGTACCGCATTTCCTGGGACAAGGTGCCCGCAAACGTTCGGCGTCTAGGTGTTCCGTCAATTTGCGTTGCCATCCAAGTGTTGACGGCAGTGTCATATGCGGCAGTGCGCGCGTAAGCTGTTGCCGCTAATTTTTGGCGCAAGCTGTAACTTGTTTGGCCATTATTGGCGGCCAGCTCTTCAAGAAACGGCGCGTAATCTTCAACGTCCGTGATGATACTGACAAAGCGGTGGTTTTTTGCGGCGGATCGGATCATCGCAGGACCGCCGATGTCGATATTTTCGATCATCTCGTCATATCCGGCCTTGCGCGACAACGCGTCCTCGAACGGGTAAAGGTTGACGACAACCAGATCAATTGGCCCAATGTTATGGGCATCCATCGCATCGGTGTGATCAGCCTTGTCACGCAAAGCAAGCAGTCCGCCATGAACCACTGGATGCAACGTTTTTACACGGCCGTCCATCATCTCGGGAAAGCCGGTCAAATCTGATACATCTTTGACCGTAAGCCCAGCGTCTCGCAATGTGCGGGCGGTGCCGCCGGTACTGACCAATTCGATGTTATGTCCGACCAGTTCTTGGGCAAATTCTACCAGCCCAGTTTTATCAGAAACAGACAACAGGGCGCGGCGAAGAGGCGCAAGATCAGTCATTGGCAAAGGGTCCTTTGGTTTATCTAGTACCGTCGTCCATGGACGGTTCATCATCAGGTCGCAAGTCGCGCACGCCAATGGCAGTTTCTTGCGCTTTGGACAAGGACCACCGGACCTGTGTGGCAAATTGCGTCGCATGACCACTCAGAACAATTTGCTGAGAGGCCCGTGGTTTCAGGCGGCGTTGTTCCAGAAATACGCTGGGTTCAAGGCTTAGCCGTTGTGTTCCATCATGTCGAAAAACCCAAACTTCACCAGATTTCAAGGCCATGGTTATGACGGTCCCGTCCAGATCAACGGCTGCTTCCACTTCGGGGTGTAGGTGAAAGCGGATATCAAAAGGTATGCTGGTTGAGTTGCGATCGTTCATGGCGGCTTTGAAACGACGTTTTTGCACATCTTCGATCGCAAGTAGCGAATCTTCTCCGACCAAACTGCGCCCGTCGAAGGTCAATTCCAATGCGCGCGCCTGTGTCAGGCCGTGTGTCTTGGCATATCCATCATGCCCACCTTGAAACCGCAATCCATCCGGCGCTTGATCGACTTCAATCGGAACCTGCTCGGGTGCTTCGATAAGAAATTCGTGGATGGAATCTTTGTCAGAAGACCCAAGCCGGGAACTAGAGAACCCATCAAGACATAATACGGAATGTGACGGTGTCGCCCGTCCCGCGCGCCGCCAATCAGGTCCAAACCGGACGCCTGAGCCACAATTAACAATCAGCGACCGTCTCCCGCTGGTCAGTTCAAACGCAAGAGTGGACGCATGCCCGTTTGGGCTGGATTTGCCCGAAGGCGGTTTTGCGGCGTCCACAATGACGCTTGTGCGGCCTGCAGACAAACGTGCGTATCCCATCGACAGGCCGTCAGGTTGACGGGTTTTTACACCGGACGCAGCCAAAGCGTTATCAAGCCATCCCTCTAACCCGCGACCCCCCCCATGAAAACGAGCAAGTCCCCCGTCCGAGTGGCGTAAGGTGCGCAAAGTCGGTGCGATCCGTTCGATCGCCGTTAGGAGACTGTCCGGAATCGTCCGACCTGCATCGCTTAACACGGCCACACCCAATGTCAGCAACGTGAATACGTTCAACAGTTCTTCTGGGTTGCGTGTTGGTAACCCACCTTGACCGCCAACTTGGGTGTCACATTCCTTGACCAACGCTGTGATTGCGGGTTCGACCCGCGATTCCATGCCTTCAAGGGTCAACGCGGCATAGATTAAACCGACGAGAGCCTCAAACCGTCGGAGCCCTGGTGCGGTCGCATGCCAGCGTTTCGACAGAAAGACCGTTTGGTGACCCAGCGATCGATAGAATAAGTCGCTGTGTTCTTCGCTGCGACCATGCAATAAAAATGAGGCGTGGTTGATCAATCTGATCAGACGGCGCCCCGTCAAGTCCGGAGTCCATCCAGGCCCGGTGCCACGTCCGTATCTGTCTATCCAGCCCCACACCCACGACTGACCCAACTTGCGCGTGTTGAAATCACCAACTGCGGCCAAGTCGTCCAGCCAGGCAAACCCTTGCGTCTCTTCGACCCATTTGGAGTCAAGAACGTCGATATCCCAAAGCATGCTATTGGGACCTTGAACAAGGTGACCGGCGAACAAATAATTCCCTGCCAGCAGCTGGCGACCGCGCGCAAAACTACCAATTGTTTTGGGTTCCGGAGCAGTCTGGAATGCGGTCACAGTGGAACCACGCGTTGCTCGCCGCGCGCTCCAGTGATTTCGTGTCCGCGTCACACGCGCGGAAAGACCCTGTGGTTTCGACATGTCTGCCCTGCAATTACGCGTTTGGTGCGCGTTTTCCAGCAAGCATAGACTCGAGAAGGTCACGAGTCACCGATTTTCAGACCCCTTTGCGCAGCATCGCAATATAGAACCCGTCCATGCCGCCCCGATCGGGCCAAAAATCGGGGCGCAGGCGCAGGCCATTTAAGTCATCGATCCATTCCGGTTCGACACCGATCCCGTCAAATGCAGTTGCGTCGGCCACCATGTCTGAATGACGTTGCAACGCTTCTTCCACCTGTGCTTCGCCCTCGTCCGGAAGCAATGAACATGTACAAAAGACCAAACGCCCGCCGGGCTTCAGCATCGTCCACGCATGATCAATCAATGTTGCCTGCAGTTCGATCAGCGCCCCAAACCCCTCTCCGGTTTTTGCAAATGGCAAATCCGGGTGTCGTCTGATTGTCCCTGTGGCCGAACAGGGCGCATCCAAAAGGATGGCGTCCCATGTGCCTGTTACGTTCAAGGCATCGTCGACCTGACAGGTCGCCGTCAATCCAGTGCGTTCCAGGTTTTGGCGTACGCGCTGCATGCGACCCTCAGATACGTCGACGGCAGTCACAACTGCGCCCGAGGCGGCCAATTGCATCGTTTTACCGCCCGGTGCAGCACAGAGATCTAGAATGTGTTCGCCAGGCTGAGGGGCCAAGGCTTTGACTGGCAAAGCTGCTGCCGCATCCTGAACCCACCATGCGCCATCGTTAAATCCGGGCAGCGCGGATACTTGTCCGGGGGACTGCAATCGAAGGCTGCGAGAGGGTAATTGTTGCGCGTCCAGCTGTTCGGTTACAGCCGAAGATGGGGCCTTCAAGGTTAGGTCCAAAGGCGCGCCTTTGGCATGCGCGACCTCGATGCGGCCCATCGTTTCGGCACCCCATGCCGCAACCAATGGTTTGCGAATCCATTTGGGCAGATGAGGCACGCGCAGTTTTTGCCATTCTGCGGTGCCTTTTTCGGCCACCTTACGCAGCACGGCGTTGACCATCCCCTTGAGCGGCCCATGACGCTTGTGTTTGGCGATAAGATTGACAGCTTCGTTCACAACACCGTGGGCCGCTCCGCCGTGGCACAGTTCGACAGTCGCCAAGCGCAAAATGTTGTGCACTGGAACTGGCGGGGGTTTGCGCAGATGCTTGGCCAATACACGATCCGCCCGTTCGAGCCAGCGCAACGTGTCCAACGCCAATCGCTGAGCACGTGCGCGATCTTCAGGCGCCAGATGTTCCAAAACGCCATCATTCAGCAATTCAGTGATCAGTTTTTGATCAATCAAAACGCCATCTAGCAATCGTATTGCGCCCGCGCGGGCCTGATCTTGTGCCAAAGGGTATCCCTTAATCATGTGGTCAATGGGTTGTTTGATCCGGCATGGGGCGTATATCAAAGCGACAAAGGAAGAAACCCGCTATGTCCAAGACTTCACCAAATCCAGATATTCCTCCCGCAGCACAACGAGCGCTTGCAGAAGCCGAAGAACGGCGGCTTACGGCAAAAGCTCTGGAACAGCCAACCGAATTGGGCGGCCGCGACGGGCCAGAGCCCGTGCGATACGGTGATTGGGAGAAGAAAGGTCTGGCCGTCGACTTTTAAGCGTCAGTTCAGACGAAAAACAGCAGTGTCACCCGCGCCACGATCCGATGTGAACCGGATTCGATTGCCATTTGCGCGCACTTCTTGGCAATTATACCCGAGCGCATCGCCACCCCAAAACAAGTCGCGACAAAAGTAGCCGTTTTGCCAAATCCAGTTGCCTTCGACATCCCACGTCGCGCCGCGCCCACTGATGCGGCCATCTGCTGACACTTCGAGTTTGATCAGGGGTCGAGTGAGCTTTTTGCCCTGAACAAATTCAACGAATTGTTCGAGGGTTTCGATTTTTTGCATGTCTGCCAGTGCTGCATTGGATGCAAGCATGGCGACGGTTCCGATAATCCATAACAAGCGCATGAGGGTCCCCGTTCATCGCTTAACGTACAGTATACGCGCAACGCCGCGCACTGGATCATCATTTTTTTGTGTCAGGGTCCAAAGACCTGCTTAAAGCGGTCAATACACTGTCTAAACCCCTCTTCGAATTTACCATTTCCTGGATGGAAGACACTTTCGAAACTGATGACATCATCATACCCATCCAGACGAAGGGCGTTTGCTATTGGCTCAAACTGATCGGCCAATTGACCCTCGCCCATACGTCTTACTTCGAGTGTGGCGCGAGGTGTGTCGACCTGCACATCTTTGATATGGACGTGCCCAAGATAGCCGTCTTTGACCGCCTCGTACCCATCTGGCCACGCTCGTTCGTGACACCAACAGTTGTTTGCTGGGTCCCACAGCACTTTCAGAACATCCTTGGCGTCCAAATCATCAATCAGTTTTCGACCGGTGTAATTTGAATTGACCATCGTGCCGTTTCCGGTTTCCACGGCAAGGGTGACATTTGCCGCGCGCGCCACCTCAATGGCTGGTGCGATCAGCGAAAGCGTCTTGTCCCATGCACCATGTGCCACGTTCCATTTTTCAGCACCGTTTTGCCCCCACAGAATCTGTTCCTTTTTATTCGTCATGATCCGAACAAGGGGGCTGTCCAGGACATGCGCCATGTCGATAACGCGTTTCAACGCGTCCATGTGTAATGTATGTGCGTCGTCACCGGGGGTGTTGGCTGTCGTCAGACCCGCAAAAATGTGGCGGCTGAGGCAGGAAACAGGTTTGCCGCGATCACGCAAAAGCTGATCAATTTCACGAATTTCTGCCGGGGTATGATCCCCCACTTCTTTTTCACCAACAAATTGCAGTTCTGCAAATTCCAGATCAAATTCGTCCATAACATCGACGGCGTGTGAAAGGTTACGGCTGATGCCGTCACAAATGACTCCCAGTTTCATTTTGCGCCCTTTCTATGAAGTTCTGCACCGACGATGTCTTCTATGACGCGCGTGCAGATCCAATTGTCACCATTGGGGTATTTTGTGCGACCGGCATGAAAGATCTGCATTGCCGATGCGGCGGTATGAAGAGGCACGCCAAGCTCTTCGCCCAGATTCATTGAGATGGTCAGGTCCTTGTGCATCGTGTTGATGTGGCTGCCCGTGCCTTCGAACTGGCGGTCGATGATCTTTTCCAACGCATTATTGACGACTCCACATCCGGCTGATGACGTCGAAAAGACATCTAGGATGACTTGCCCCGGAACGCCGGCCTTTGCAGCCAATGCGGCAGCTTCGAAGGTGGCAGAGAACTGCGCGCCGATAAGCGATTGTAAGCAGGCTTTGACGGTTTGACCGTCTCCGGGGGATTGACCCACGCGGTGGATATTGGCGGACACGGCGTCCATGACTGGTTTGTATGTATCAAAGAGGCTGTCTGGCGCGGCGGCCATCATCGTCAATGTGCCGCCTTGTGCGCCGGGGAAACCGCCCGACACCGGACTGTCGATCAAATAAAGGCCGCTTCCTGCCAGTCTTTCGCCAATCTCACGCGCTTCTTTCGGTTTGATCGTTGCCGTCAGCAGGATGCACCCGCCTTTGGGCATCGTATGCACAAGGCCTTGTTCGCCAAATATCACATCTTTGACCTGATCCCCATTCATGACCATGATAAATACGGCGTCGGTTCCCGTCCCAACATCACCAGCGGAAGAGGCCGCCTGTCCGCCCATGTTCAGAAAATCCGCCATCCGCGTGTCGATCAAATCGTAACCCCGCGTTTGAAACCCATTGGCAATCAGGTTTTTCGCCAAGCCTGATCCCATGTCGCCCAGACCAATCACCCCAGCATTCATCATTGCGCGTCCTCCCTTTTGTGTTGGCAGGGTGCGCGGGGATCAACGTTCAGGCAAGTGGTTTCAATCTGGCCGCTTCAACTGGACGACACTTGGGCTTTCCTCAATCTCTTCAAAATCAAAGTTATCCAGACGCCGCGCCCGTTTGCCAGCTTTGTCGGCGCTGATGCGAATATCTGCGATGTCTTTGGCCGCTTGCCCAAAATGGCGATCAAGGTTTCCGACGCGATCCCCCAGCCGGTCCACGTCTTTGAATAAAAGAGAAAGCTCTCGTCGAATGGCGCCCGCCTGTTCGCGCATGCGTGCGTCTTTCAGAATGGCGCGCATTGTGTTCAGCGTGGCCATGCAGGTGGTCGGCGAAACGATCCAAACCCGTTTGTCGAACCCTTCGCGCACGATGTCAGGAAAGGACGCATGCAGTTCGGCATAAACGGCCTCGGACGGCAGGAACATCAATGCACCGTCCGCGGTTTCGCCATCAAGGATGTATTTTTCCGCGATATCGTTGATGTGCTTACGCACGGCTGTTTTCATCTGCCGCACTGCTTCTTTGAGCTCAAAGTCACTTTCTGCGGCCCGCATCGCTTCGTAAGCTTCAAGCGGGAATTTACTATCGATGACAATGGGGCCGGGTGGATTGGGCAGATCAATCAGACAGTCAGCACGTTTGCCATTCGAAAGGGTCGGTTGCCACTTGTAGCTTTCCGCAGGCAGCGCTTTTGACACGATGTCGCGCAGTTGAATTTCACCAAATGCACCGCGTGTTTGTTTGTTGGACAAAATATCCTGCAGGCTCAGCACATCGCCGGACAGTTTGGTAATGTTGTCTTGGGCTTTGTCGATCGCCGCCAACCGCTCTTGCAAAGCAGTCAGGGACGTTGCGGTTTGTTTGGACGACCCATGCAATGACTCGCGCATACGTTCCTGCATCTCCGTCAAGGAACGCTGTGATTTCATCGCGTTATCGGCCAGCCGGTCCTGCATCTGCTGCTGCACATTGGCCAGACGTGTTTCGACGGTTTGGATAACCTGCGTTTGCCCGTTTGTGGCCGTGTCGGACACGGTTTGAAGCCCGCCGCGCAGCTGTTCTTGGCCAAGGCTCAATTGCTGCACGTTTTGCCCCAAAACACCAAGCTGTCGTGTCATCGGCCCAAGCGCGCGGGCAGCCCGTGACGAGGCGCGCAACGATAAAATCAACAGCAGAAACACAAGCAAAATCAGTCCGGAGGCGACCAAACCGGCCATGACAAACGGATCGTTTGTATCAAGGGTCAACGTGCCAATTTGGATCATGTGCGTCCGAACAACCTTTCGATGTCTTTCAATTTTAGCTCTACATATGTTGGGCGACCGTGGTTGCATTGCCCGGAATGAGGGGTTGCCTCCATTTCGCGTAGCAGGGCGTTCATTTCTTCGGCCCGCATGCGCCGTCCTGATCGGATTGAACCGTGACACGCCACGCGACTTAGGATCGCTTCGACTCGGGCTTGGACTTGAAAGCTGACCTCGCCATCGGTCAATTCATCCAGAATATCCCGCAACAGTTTTGTGGCATTGACGGTGCCCAAGATTGCAGGGGTCTCACGCACGGCGATTGCATCGCCCCCGAATGCTTCGACCATCAGACCCATACGGGACAGATCGTCTGCATATTCCAACAAGAGCGCAACTTCGTTGCTACTGAGTTCGACGATTTCTGGGATCAGCAAAGCTTGCCGGGCCACGCCGGTTTGCGCCATTTGGTCTTTGAGTTTCTCATAGACAAGACGTTCGTGGGCCGCGTGCTGATCAACGATCACCATGCCGTCCGCTGTTTGCGCAACGATATAGTTTTCGTGGACTTGGCCCCGGGCGACACCCAACGGCAGATCGGTGTTTTCAGTGACGTCTTCGGTCGCCGGTTCATAGACTGCGCCACTAAAGGCCTCGCTTAGATCTGCGAAGCCGGGCGCAGGGGGCGGTGCCGCGCTGCGCGGCCCCAGTGAAGGGCGATCCATCTGGTAAACGCGCGGTTGTGTCTGCTCGGGCTGAATTGCGCCAAGCGTAGCGTTTGCGACAGTGGTCGACGCACGATGACCAGCATTCGCCAAAGCCGCCCGAAGCCCGGATACGATGAGCCCGCGCGCGATACCCGGATCTCGAAAACGCACCTCGGATTTCGCGGGGTGTACGTTGACGTCGACCAATGTCGGATCGCAATCCACAAACAAAACTGCGGCCGGGTGTCGGTCGCGGCTGAGGAAATCGAAATAGGCCGCCCGCAACGCACCGCTGAGCAGTTTATCTCGAACAGGGCGCCCGTTCACATACAGATATTGCGCGACGGCCGTGCCGCGCGAATATGTCGGCAACGCTGCAAATCCTGTAAGATGCAGTTCTTCGCGTTCTGCATCCAAGGCAATCGCATTTTCGGTGAATTCCGCGCCAAGCACGTCGCGGAGACGTCCTGACAATGCTGGAACCGGATCGCCTGTCTGTGCTTCGGCGCGGAACAAAACCCGTGGGGCATCGCTGACCTCGCGCAATTCAAAGCGCACGTAAGGTTCGGCCATGGCCAAACGTTTGACCGTGTCGGTAATCGCCTGCAGCTCTGCCCGATCTGTGCGCAGGAACTTGAGGCGTGCGGGAGTCGCATAGAACAGATCCCGCAACGTGATCACGGTTCCTGCACTTAAGGCGGCTGGTTTGACCGGGCTAACCTTGCTGCCTTGCACGTTGATCTCGTAAGCTTCGGCACCGTTAACACGACTTGTAATTGTCAATCGACCAACAGCGCCCAATGATGGCAACGCTTCGCCCCGAAACCCAAACGTATGAATGTTCAACAAGTCCGAACCGTCGATTTTTGATGTCGCATGGCGCGACAGTGCCAAAGGCAATTCGTCAGCAGACATGCCAAACCCATCGTCGGTAATCCGGATCAGGGTCTTGCCGCCTTCGGCAATATCAATGCTTATACGCCGCGCGCCGGCGTCCAGCGCGTTTTCAACCAGTTCCTTAACGGCGGATGCTGGCCGTTCGACCACTTCGCCCGCAGCAATGCGATTAATCGCAGCTTCGTCAAGCTGGCGAATTACTGGACGTTCATCGTTTATATTGGGGTTGGCAAGCGACATGCCGCCATATGTAGCATGTCACCGCCCGATTCTGCCAGCACTTAGACCCTATGCGGCCAGCCCTTTTGATCCGAGTCCCAAGAACTTTTCACGACGATCTGCAATCAAGCTTGAGGCATCCATATCGGACAAATCTTCGAGCATAGCGGTAATTGCATCCCCGACATCTTTGATTGTCTGATCACGATGTCTATGCGCACCGCCGATGGCTTCTGGAACAATGCGATCGGTCACACCCAGCTGCGTCAAATCTTGGGCCGTCAGACGCAAAGCCTCGGCTGCTTCGCGCATTTTTTCTGCATCTTTCCACAAGATCGACGCGCAGCCTTCTGGCGAAATGACAGAGTAAACGGAATGTTCCAACATCGCCAATCTGTTTGCGGTTGCAAAAGCGACCGCACCCCCGGACCCGCCTTCACCAATGATAACAGAGACAAGTGGTACGCCAATTTGCAGACATTTTTCAGTTGAACGTGCAATCGCTTCGGATTGCCCACGTTCTTCTGCGCCTTTGCCGGGATAAGCGCCAGGCGTATCAACCAGCGTGATCACCGGCAAAGAAAACCGATCTGCCATATCCATGAGTCGAATGGCTTTGCGGTACCCTTCGGGGCGCGCCATGCCAAAGTTACGCTTTAGACGGGAATGGGTGTCATTGCCCTTTTCGTGGCCGATAATGACGACCGGCTTGTCGTTAAACCGAGCAAGACCGCCCATAATTGCATGATCGTCACCAAACGCACGATCACCGGCCAGCGGAGTGTATTCAGTGAACAACGCGTCGATGTAATCGATGCAATGGGGGCGATCTGGGTGGCGCGCAACTTGGCATTTTCGCCACGGCGTCAGCGACTCGTACAACTCGACAAGCAGCTTTGCCGCTTTGACGTCCAAGGCCGCAGCCTCGTCAGTGACATCCATGCCCTCGTTTTCGCGGGCCAACGCGCGCAACTCTTCCGCTTTTCCCTCGATCTCAGCCAAGGGTTTTTCGAACTCGAGATATTGGCTCACAACGGCCCCCTCATTTCTTTCAGGCCTATATGGCCGCGTGCGCACAGCTTTGCAACGCTAGGGAAACAAGACAGGATAAAGTGACAGGATCAAAAGTGTGGCCATCGCCCAGTTGAACAGCTTTCGTTGTCCCGGATTTCGAAGCCAGCGAGAGATTCCCTGACCCAGAAGCGTCCAAGAACTGACGGCAGGAATATTGACACACCCAAAGATGCACGCGACCAGAGCGATCGTCGCAAGCGATGTGTCAGGCGTGTAAACGGTGATCGCGGTCAAGGCCATTGCCCATGCTTTTGGGTTCACCCATTGAAAAGCCGCAGCTTGCAAAAAGGTGATGGGGGTCGGTTCTGCTGTGTCCTTTGCTTCAGTGGTCACACTGCCAGCAATTTTAAGGGCCAACCAGATCAGATAGAGAACCGAGATGCCCTTCAAAATTGTGTGGCTGATCGGGTAGGTGACAAAGATCTGAATGAAACCTGTACCAACAAGAATGATCATGAAGATAAAACCAAGACCGACCCCAAGCATGTGCGGTACGGTTCTGACAAACCCAAAATTAGCGCCGGATGCCATGAGCATGAGGTTGTTGGGCCCCGGGGTAATGGAGCTGACGAAGGCGAAAACGCAAAGGGCAAGTGTAAGGTCATAGGTCATGACGCAATTAATGGTCGAAATTTTGCGGCATTAAATTGCGAAGATTGAGAGTGTTGGTTAAAGTTCACAATATATGAGCAATATCGATCACATAGACGAACATATATTGCGTGAGCTTGAGCGTGATGGACGGATCAGCAACCTTGCGCTTTCTGACCGTGTCGGATTGTCTGCTTCTGCATGTTTGCGCCGCGTCGCAGCTTTGGAACGCAGCGGCATTATTCAGGGCTATCGCGCGGTCGTGGACAGGAAGAAAAGAGCGCGCGGTTTCCTGGCTTATATCGGAGTTGGATTGAATGATCATTCGCGAGATGCGCAGTGGTCGTTTGAAAAATCAATGGCGCAGGCCGATCCTGTGCGTGAGTGTCATAACATCACGGGTACGATCGAATATTTGTTGCGAATCGAATGCGCGGATCTGGATGCGTACAAAGCATTCCACACTGATTTACTGGGCGCTTTGTCTCAGGTGAATGCGATCACAACCTACGTTGTGATCGGATCACCGAAGGATATGCGAACCTGATATCAAAGACGTCTTAGAAGCGTTTTTGCAGTGGACAATTATTGAGCAGCCGTGTCCGCGATTTTTGCAAATGTCGCATCCAATTCTGACGCGATGGTTTCCAGCTCGGGGCCCGCTTCGTCGATATAGGGGGCAAAAACGGTCGAGGGGTGTTTGTAGCTGAGCGTTGCCGAACCGTTTTCATTTTCCGTCACATAGAACCGTATCGGAGCCTCGATCATTGCGGCTGTGGAAAGGTTCAGCGTGCGAACAGCATATTTGTTGTTGAAGACGCCGATAACGCGATTGCCGGGTATGGTTATACCGCGGTTTTTCGCAGCCCCGGTTGGGCCGGCTTGTGTGACGACGCCGAATTTGTTGGCTTTTACTGCGGTTTTTAAGTCATCGATAAGCTGAGCGTAGGGCTTGGTCGTGACCAAAACTGTCCAACCCTCGCGTTGAGACATTTCCGCGAAAGCTTGGCTGGAAAGTACGATGGAAAATGCGACTGAGGACAGAAATTTACGCATGTGAGATCTTCCTTTTAGACGTGTGAATCCTGCCATAAAATTGGTTTGAGGCCAAATCAAATGCGTGTGGGGCTGATGACGGCGTGCGCGCCCTTGCGGTCGCGACACCCCGCCCACCATCCCCGGCGTATTCAACCTTTGAGCAATTCGGCTTGTTTGACGATCACTTCGGCCTGTTTGATTGAAGCGATATCCACGAGACGGCCTTTATAAACCGTGGCTCCTTCACCTTTGGCTTTGGCGTCCTCCATGGCGGCCAGAATTTCTTGCGCCTCTTGAACGGCTGCCTCGGACGGTGTGAAAACTTCGTTGGCCAAAGCAACTTGCTTAGGATGGATTGCCCATTTTCCGACCATGCCAAGGGTGGCCGAGCGGCGAGATTGGGCGCGAAACCCTTCATCATCCGAAAAGTCGCCGAATGGGCCATCAACGGGTAGAACGCCATGTGTACGGCAGGCCGCCACAATGGCCGCCTGAGCCCAATGCCACGGGTCCGACCAGTGCTTTTCACCGGACTGCAGCATGTAGTAATTTTCCTGCGTGCCACCGATCCCAGTTGTTTGCATCCCCATCGACGCGGCGAAGTCCGCGGCCCCGAGGCTCATCGCCACAAGCCGTGGGCTTGCAGCGGCGATTTCTTCGACATGGGCGATGCCCGCAGCGCTTTCGATGATAACTTCGAAATTGACCCGTTTTTCACGCCCTTTGGCGCGTTCTACGGCTGTGACAAGTGCGTCAACTGCATAGAGATCAGCTCCATTTCCAACCTTCGGGATCATGATTTGATCTAAACGTTCCGACGCGTGTTCCAGCAAATCAACGACGTCACGATACCAATATGGCGTATCAAGACCATTGATGCGCACAGACAGGGTTTTACTTCCCCAATCGACATCCCCAATGGCGTCGATCACGTTTTTTCGGGCACTGTCCTTGTCGGATGGGGCAACGCTGTCTTCTAGGTCGAGATTGATCACATCAGCAGCGGACATTGCCATTTTTTCAAAAATAGCGGGTCGAGAACCGGGTCCGAAAAGCTGACAACGATTGGGGCGGCTGGGTGAGGCGGGTTGGATGCGAAAGGACAAGGGTCAGGGGCTCCCGGTAATTTTATTATGAAAATGGACCATAAAAAGTCCATATGTTGCGCGATACCCAGTTCGACCGAGTTTTGCAAGTGCAGCAACGGTTCGAAATTCGAAAGTTCAAACGGGTAATCGAAGAATATTTCAAGAATATTTGCATGAGCGAGCATTATTTGCAGGATAGTGAAAAATTCCCGAAATAATTCAATTTTATTCGGGTCAGTTTGACGTATCCTTTCAATTAGCACAACAAATGAGCCGCGTGGGGACAAGACATGATTCAGACACCGTACTTGCTGTTTTTGGGTGACGCACCAGACCAACTGGCTGGAAAAGTCGCGCAGGGCATCGTCGATTGGCGACGTGACAACGCGGTTGGTCAATTCAGGTTGCCCAATTGCGGGGCGGATATGGGCCTGGTCGACATGACGCTGGAAGAAGGGCTGAAAGCGGGCGCAAAAACGCTGGTGATCGGTGTTGCCAATCGTGGTGGTGTTATCTCCGATGAATGGAAAGTGGTTTTGGTAAAGGCCCTGCAAATGGGCTATGATCTTGCTGCTGGGTTGCACAACCTGTTGCGAAACGAAGATGAATTGCAGGCGGCTGCAAAGGTGAACGGCCGCACATTGCATGACGTGCGGGTTCCATCCATTGCCTATCCAATTGCCAACGGCAAAAAGCGATCCGGCAAACGCTGCCTAGCAATCGGAACCGATTGTTCCTGTGGCAAGATGTACACGGCCATGTCCATGGACGCAGAGATGGTGGCGCGCGGGTTGAAGTCCGATTTTCGCGCGACCGGTCAGACAGGTATTTTGATCACCGGGAAAGGCGTGCCACTGGATGCTGTCATTGCCGACTTTATGGCGGGCGCGGTCGAGTATTTGACACCGGACAATGATGCGGACCATTGGGATCACATCGAAGGGCAAGGCAGTTTGTTTCACGTGTCTTTTTCAGGTGTGACATTGGCCCTGATCCACGGTGGTCAGCCGGATGCGCTGGTTTTGTGCCACGAACCGACACGCACTCACATGCGTGGACTTCCGCAGTTTGCTCTGCCGTCGCTGGAACAGTTGCGTGATACGGCCCTGCCTTTGGCACATGTCGCAAACCCCGATTGTCAGGTCGCTGGAGTTTCGGTCAATACCAAAGCGCTGGATGATGCGGAGGCAAAGAAAGTGCTAGAAGAGATCGAGGATCGTATGAATTTGCCTGCGACTGATCCATTTCGCTTTGGCGCAGGAAAATTGGTCGATGGCTTGTTGGCAATTTAGTCGGGCACTTTTATGTCTGACGAAAGCAATTGATCGATAGCCAAGATTAGATTGGAACTTGATTCATGAAAATCACTGTCGAGCGCGATGTCTTCAAGTTGGCGCAAGTCTTCACCATTTCGCGTGGATCGAGGACCGAAGCGCATGTGCTCACAGTTAGGATCGAAAATGCGGGATATTTGGGCTGGGGGGAATGTGTGCCCTATGCGCGATATGGCGAAAGCTTAGATAGCGTCGCGGATCAGATCAAATCCCTCCCGGATAATCTGAACCGCATGGATTTGTACGATATGCTGCCAGCGGGTGCGGCACGCAATGCAGTGGATTGCGCGCTCTGGGATCTGGAAGCAAAACGGTCTGGAAAACGCGCATGGGAATTGGCTGGATTGTCGGCTCCGGTTCCGCAAATTACCGCCTATACTTTGTCTTTGGCGGAACCCGACGAAATGCGAGCGGATGCAGCGAAGCATGCATTTCGCCCGTTGTTGAAAATCAAACTGGGTACGCCCAATGACATGCCACGTTTGGAAGCTGTTCGCCAAGGGGCGCCGTCATCGCGGATTATCGTCGATGCGAACGAAGGATGGTCCGCAGACGTTTACACGGATCTCGCGCCGCATCTAAGCCGCCTTGGTGTGGATTTGGTCGAGCAACCACTGCCTGCTGGAGATGACGACGCATTGATCGGTTTGGCGCGTCCAGTGCCGGTTTGCGCCGATGAAAGCTGCCATGATCGTGCATCTTTAGCCGAGCTAAAGGGCAAATATGACGTCGTTAACATCAAGCTGGACAAGACTGGTGGATTGACCGAGGCCTTGGCCCTTCGGGATGAAGCGCTGTCTGCAGGCTACGGTGTTATGGTTGGATGTATGGTCGGATCTTCGCTTGCGATGGCACCAGCAACTTTGGTTGCGCAAGGTGCGGCAGTTGTGGACCTTGACGGCCCGTTGCTTCTGGCCGAAGACCGCGACGCAGCTTTGACTTTTGACGCGGCTGGTGTTCATCCACCCGCTGCAACACTTTGGGGATAGACATGCGCACTGTTTATGTGAACGGCGACTACGTGCTTGAAAACGAAGCCAAGATTTCGATTTTTGATCGTGGTTTTCTTATGGCTGACGGTGTGTACGAAGTGACATCGGTTCTGGATGGCAAGCTTATAGACTTTGAAGGTCACGCAAAGCGTCTTGAGCGGTCATTGACGGAACTGGACATGGCCACGCCGATTTCCATGGATGATTTGTTGACGGTCCATCGGGAACTGGTTGCCAAGAACGAAATTACAGACGGCCTTGTTTATCTGCAAATTACCCGTGGCGCCCCGGCAGATCGCGATTTCGCATTCCCGGACCCTGAAACGACACCTTCAAGCATTGTGTTGTTTACACAAAACAAGCCAGGATTGGCCGACAGTCCTGCGGCGCAGAAGGGCATGAAGGTTATCAGTATTGAGGACGTTCGCTGGGGACGTCGCGACATTAAAACTATACAATTGCTGTACCCGTCGATGGGTAAAATGATGGCCAAGAAAGCCGGGGCTGACGATGCGTGGATGGTACAGGATGGGCACGTCACCGAAGGCACGTCGAACAACGCTTACATCGTCAAAGGCAACACGATAATCACGCGCCCGGTATCTAACGAAATTCTGCATGGTATCACGCGCGCAGCAGTTCTGCGGTTTGCCAAAGAAGCGCAAATGGTTGTCGAAGAGCGCCTTTTCACCATTGATGAAGCGAAAGAAGCCGACGAGGCGTTCATAACGTCCGCGTCCACCTTTGTTATGCCAGTGGTGGAAATTGATGGGGCAACGCTTGGCGATGGTACGCCGGGTCGCGTTGCACCGCGGTTGCGTGAAATTTACTTGGAAGAAAGCCGCAAGCGCGCTGTATAGACCTTAGCTGAAACCGTCTTCGCGGGCGATAAGCGCCGCATGGGTTCTGTTTTTGGCCTTCAGCTTGGCCAGCATGTTTTTGACATGTAGCTTTACAGTGACCTCTTGCACGTTCAATTCCCGAGCAATCTCTTTGTTTGATTTACCCTGGCATAGATGGCGTAATGTTTGGGTTTCGCGGTCAGATAAGTTGCGAAAGTTGTTGCCTGCCTCTTCTGTCGGAGTTTTTTCGATCAGTTGAAACGGATAGTATCGATCGCCAGAAAGCACCAAGCGGATGGCACTAATCATCATTTCCGCGGACAGAGATTTGGGAAAATAACCGCGCGCACCCAACTCCATCGCTTTCAGAGCAACGTCAGAGCCGGCCATACCTGACATTAGGGCAAATTTAGTAGCCGGGAAGCGTCGCATGGCCAAGGCAAATCCATCAAGTCCGTTCATTCCGGGCATGCGGTAATCCACGATCGCGAGATCAAAAGTGGTCGGGCTCTTGAGCTGAACCAATGCACCTTCCAGAGAATCGACGGTTGATATTGAAAAATCGTGTAGACCGTTCAGATAGGCACCCAGAGTGTCACGGATCAATTCGTGATCGTCTGCAATAAGAATACTGGCCATACCAAAACTCAGATTTAAAATAAGGACAATTAACTGTGGCTACGTTAGGTCCATATTAGCACTGATATACCCTAAAGTATAGGTACCTACCCCTTTTACTTGGCGACGTAAGAAAACAAAGGGGTATTGTCTGTAAAGACCTCGTTTCCGATTTGATAGAGAATGTTGAAAAAGTCACCACTCACAGCGAACCTTCTTGCCATTCTTTTTTGCATTTTTTCGGTGCCTGCAATGGCGCAGGGTTTGCATTCTCTTACAGTCGTTACTGAAAAGGGAAACGAGGTCACCTTTACCATTGAAGACTTGGATAAGCTGGATCAGTCAGGTTTCAAAACCTCAACAATCTGGACAGAAGGAGTCGTCGAGTTCACTGGCGTTTCGTTGTCAGAAATCCTGAACGCGGCAGGTGCAGAAGGATCTACTTTCGAACTGTCGGCACTCAACGATTATGCCATTTTCCTAACCGCATCAGAGCTTGAGGGCGGGTTGCCGTTGGTCGCCACTCGTCGTGATGGAATGTTAATGTCAGTCCGAGACAAAGGGCCGTTTTGGATCGTTTACCCTTATGATTCCGAGCGAAAATACAGGACAGAAACCACTTACGCGCGTTCAATTTGGCAGTTGAACCACATTTCCACCATAGAATGACTTGTATCACTCGTTTACTCTGTTCGCGAACTGAGTAGGTCAATGCCGCGTATGCTGCCGATCCGCCTTATTATCCCGATGACCATTGCCGCATTGATCGGCCTGCTAGTGTTGTTGGGGGTCAACCTGCAACGCGAGTTGCGGTTTTTGTCGACTGACAACAGTGACAAAATGGCTTGGACGTTTCTGCAAGCAGAGTCCGAAATCGCCAATCTAGGCCGGACACTTGCCGAACAGCAACTCGCAGAAATGCCCCAAGCAAGCCTCGTTCGTCTAAGAGCCGACATTGCAATCAGCCGCATCAATTTGGTAACCGAAGGAAGATTTCCTAAACTTATGGAGGGGAATACCGAAGGCCAGCTCGTGCTGGAGCAGTTGAGGGGATTGCGCACCGAGTTTGAAGTCATACTGGATTCGAACCCGAGTTTGGGAAAAACCGCGTTCGTTGAGTTGTCTAAGATCGTTAAGCGAACCCAGCCGCTTACAAGGCGCATATCAGTTTTGGGTAACGCGCATGCGACTCAAATTGAAGGGGCGCAAAGGCAGAACTTTTCTAAGAACCTGTCAATAACCGGGGGGATCGCGCTGAGCGTTCTGTTTGGCATGTCGGGTTTGTTAATTCTTCTTGGCCGTCTGTTGGAACGTGCGCGCGAACGCGATGTAGAACTAAGCGCGACAACGGAGCGACTGTCGTCCACTGTGGCAGCCGCCTTGGATGGCATTGTAGTAGCTGACGCGGATTGGCGGATCGTTGAGTATAATCAAGCTGCAAAAGAGATCTTTGGGTGGCGACGAGATGAAGTTCTCGGCGCGCCGATGGAAGGCACATTTATTCCCCTGCACATTCGCGGCGGTGCTACTAGCGCCAAAGCATCGCAAAAGTTGCAACGCATACGCAACATAGTAGACAAAGGCCGATGTGAGATTTTTGCGATGCGCAAAACGGGTGAAACGTTTCCGATTGAAATTAGTGTTGCGGAATCTGGACAGGAGAGCAGTCGCTTATTTATCTCTTATTTGCGCGACATCAGCCAACGAAAAATCACAGAAACGGAACTGATCGATGCGCGGGATTCTGCAGAGAAGGCGGATAAAGCAAAGTCACAGTTTTTGAGCGTGATGAGCCACGAAATGCGCACACCGCTAAATGGTTTGTTGGGGGTTTTGGATTTGTTGCGCACGACCCGTCTGACAAAGCGCCAAGAACGACACATAGATGTGGCCTCTGCATCAGGTGAGCTATTGTTGGAACATGTCAATGAAGCACTGGATATCACCCGCATCGAGTCCGGAGCGCTTTCCATAACAGAGCAGAGGTTCTGCGTCCGAGAGACACTTGCGCGGGTTGTGGACGTTTTGGAGCCTTTGGCTCGTGAGAAATCCTTGTCGTTGACTTTTGAATGTGACGAAGACCTGAAGCTAAAGTTCGTGGGCGATAGCGGGCGCATAAATCAGATCATCACGAACCTTGTGGGGAATGCGATTAAATTCACTGAACAAGGCGGCATCACCGTCAAGGTTTCCGGAATTCATGGTGTTTCGCATTCCTTAATAACAGTCGCTGTCGAGGATACCGGACCGGGTATACCGCGTGAATTTCAAGAAAAGATCTTTGAGCATTCTTTTGTTCTAAATCCGGCGGAGGGGCGTCAGAGCCGCAGCGATGGACTTGGCCTTTCGATCTCGAGAAGGATCGCAAGGTTGATGGGGGGCGAGCTGACCGTACACAGTGAAAATGACGAGGGTAGTGCGTTTATTTTGACCATCCCTCTGAATCGGTCCTCTGACCATGCCGAGGGTGCAGGGGGCACAACCGAAAAACTACCTGCGTCAGCTGTTAAGAAGCAAAAAGACATTTTGGTTGTCGAAGACAACGCAGTAAACCGAATGGTTCTTCAGGAAATGTTGATCGCCATGGGTCACAACGTGTTCGCGGCAAAAACGGGAACTGAATGCATCGAGATGGCGTCGAAGGACAAGTTCGATCTCATCATTATGGATCTCAGTATGCCGGAGTTGAATGGTCTGGATGCAACACGCGAATTGCGTTCCAACGTTGGTCCTAACAGCAAAACATTCATACTAGGGCTTACGGCCCACGGCGCTGATGAATACAAGCTCTACGCTGAAGATGCGGGGATGGACGCGTTTGAGACGAAACCAATTCGCTTGAACACACTTAGTCGCTTTTTGTCCCATATCCCGGTTGGATCTACACAGACAGTTGAAAGCAACGTAACAGCCCCAGTCGATGACGCATTGGACATCGAAGTCGCGACCGAATTGTTAGGGTTGTTAGGCAAAGATCGTTTTGGCGAGGCAGTAACGACGTTTTTCCATGATGCGGATGCCGCAATGACTGCTTGGGATCGGAAAAGTGCGGTTTTTGACAAAAGCGAACTGAGCGAAACAATTCATAAGCTCCGCGGGGGAGCAAACATTTTTGGGTTGTGCAAGATTGTTGCCGCGTTGGACAAAGTGGCAACTGCGAAAGAGGAAAATGACGATGCGACAACAGCGAAAGCGCTGGATGGGGTTATCAGCGCCGTTGACGCAGGCAGGGCTGCTACAAAGGCCTTTATGGCCAAATCTCAGTCATGATCCCGTTGAAGCGAATACGAGCTTAACGGGCGACGTTACAGTTTAGCGCCGCCATTTTCGGCGAAAGACGTTTTGAATTCAGCGCTTTGAGCTTCGGTCGCTTCTGTTTGGTAATTTGCTTTCCACTCGGCCATCGTCATTCCATAAAACAACTCACGGGCTTCGTCCTTGGGGATGTCGATTCCCATTTCTGAAGCGGCTTGTTGGTACCAGCGCGACAGGCAGTTTCTGCAAAACCCCGTCAAATTCATCATGTCGATATTCTGTACATCAGTACGATCTTCCATGAGATGTTTGCGCAGGCGCCGAAAGGCCGCAGCTTCCAGCTCTATGCGTGTTTGATCATCCATGCTTTCAGTCCTTCTCGCCTCGAACACTTTCAATAGTTTGTTAACACATTGGCATTTTGACGTTATTCTTCAAGGTTTATCTGTTTGTTTACCTTGGTTTGGTCGAATATTAGGTACTTTATGTCGCGTATGAATTTGGGCAGTTGAGGCTGCCGAGGAATTGAGCGATAACGCTAACACTTCCACAAAGGGGACAAAAATGAAACGCGCACGCAATGTAAAAATCGTGGCAACGCTGGGGCCTTCTTCATCAACTTACGAAGTGATCCGTAGCTTACACGAAGCGGGCGCGGATGTGTTTCGCCTGAATATGAGCCACGGCGCTCATGACGAAATAGCGGAACGTCACAAGATTATTCGGCAAGTCGAGGAAGATACGAATTCTGCCATCGCTATTCTTGCAGATTTGCAGGGGCCGAAATTGCGTGTTGGAACGTTTGCGCAAGAGTCCGAAGAATTGGTCGAGGGCGCGGATTTCCGTCTTGATTTGGACTCAACAGAAGGCACATTGAACCGTGTCTGCCTGCCTCACCCAGAAATTTTTGCAGCATTGCAGCCAGGTGCGACACTTCTCGTTAACGACGGAAAAATTCGCCTGAAGGTCAAAAATTGCGGAGCCGATTTCGCAGAGTGTGTTGTCGTCGCAGGTGGAACAATTTCCAACCGAAAAGGTGTCAATGTTCCGGATGTAGAGTTGCCATTGGCCGCTCTGTCCGAAAAGGATCTTAAGGATCTGGAATTCGTATGTAACTTGGGTGTTGACTGGCTGGCGCTCAGTTTTGTTCAGCGTGCAAGTGATGTGGAACAGGCGCGTCAGTTGGCGCAAGGTCGTGCCGCGATCTTGTCTAAGATCGAAAAACCAAGCGCGGTTGAGAAATTTGAAGAAATTCTTTCGGCCAGTGACGGGATCATGGTCGCACGCGGTGATTTGGGCGTCGAACTGCCTGTTCATGCAGTTCCGCCAATTCAGAAACGCCTTGTTCGCAAATGTCGCGCCAATTCAAAGCCGGTCATCGTGGCAACGCAAATGTTGGAAAGCATGATCGAAAGCCCAATGCCGACGCGCGCCGAAGTCAGCGACGTGGCGACTGCGATCTATGAAGGCGCAGACGCCGTTATGTTGAGCGCGGAAAGTGCCGCCGGACAATATCCAATTGAAGCCGTGTCGACTATGAACAATGTTGCGACTGAGGTTGAAGGTGATCCGACCTACCGCGACATTATCAACGCAAGCCGCACAGGCGTCAAAACGACGATTGCGGATGGTATTGTTTCCGCTGCACGAGAAATTGCTGAGACCACAAACATCAAAGCAATCTGTTGTTACACGCAATCGGGAACGACTGCTTTGCTTGTGGCGCGCGAACGTCCACGGGTACCGATCATTGCTTTGACGTCGCTTCAACGCACAGCACGTCGACTGGCGTTGTCTTGGGGGTGCACATGCGTGATGATCGAAAGCATGGACCGCTTTAAGACGGCCGTTGTGGGTGCCGCGCGTGCTGCGCGTGAAGTCGGATTGGCTGGAAACGAAGATCAGATCGTTGTGACTGCTGGTGTTCCATTCAACGTGACGGGAACAACAAACATCTTGCGTGTCGCGCCTTGCGACGAACGTTTGATCTACAGCACTGACCCGGAGTAACATCTCGCTCATTAAGACTTGAGCGGGACGAAATGTATGACACCTGACGTTGCCCTGGTTCTTGGCCTGGTTCTTGCTGGGTTGGCGGTTCCTTCAATGTTGTCGGCCTTTTCAGACAGGCGAGCCCCGCGCGCTTCAGCGTTGACCATACTGATAGCGGGCGGGTTGCTATTATATGCAGTTCAAACACAGCCATCGGGATATACTTTTCAGGATATCCCGAAAGCTTTTGTAAGGGTCATTGGCCAAATTCTTTAGGATAAGTCCTGAAAGCGATTGGACAGATCTTTCATAGCTTTGCTGAATGGTTGAGGACCATAACTGACGCGCGATACCCCGCATTCTGCGGCAGCTTTAGGCGAGAATAGCGGCCCTAGCATCATTACATTCACGGGCAAGTTTACTTGGTCCGTTACCTTTTGGATCAATCCAAGGTCGGTCAGTCCCGGGACGAAAAAACCGTCCGCACCGGCATCCGAATAGGCAGATGCGCGATCAAATGTTTCATCCAATAGCTCTGAATGAGCTGCGCCTTTTGGCGCTTTTAAAAACAGGTCAGTGCGCGCGTTGATAAAAAGAGGGATACCTATGTCTTCGGCCGCATCGCGTGCAGCCTTGATGCGCGCAGCCTGATCTGAAACGGAATGCAGCCCCTGTCCTCCGACAACTTGGTCTTCAAAATTTATGCCGATTGCGCCTGCATTGATGATTTGGGTCACATTCTTGTGCACATCTGAAAGGGTGTCTGCATAAGCGCCTTCAAAGTCGATGCTCACCGGGACATCAACTGTCAAAGCAATGCGTTCGGCAATCTGCAGCACAAAATCCAGTGGAATACCTTGGCCGTCTTTGTACCCTTGCGCCCCGGCGACAGACCAGCTGCCGGTCGCAACAGCAGTTGCGCCCGCATCCACAATTGTCTTGGCGCTACCGGCGTCCCAAATATTGTAAAGAACTAAAGGGGCGCCCTTTTGGTGCATTTTCTTGAAAGATTGCGCTTTATCGACCTGACTCATCTTTTTGCTCCCTGACATGTGGTTCTGTAGTGCCGTTCGATTTCGATCAGTTTTTGTTTTCGCCACAAACCGCCGCCATAACCAGTGAGCGACCCATCTGCTCCAATCACCCGATGACACGGCACAACAATGGCAATTTGGTTTGCGCCGTTTGCCTTTGCAACCGCACGCGTCGCATTTGGTCGCCCAATACTGGCGGCGATCTCCGAATAAGTCCTGGTTGCGCCGGGCGGTATTTGCTGCAGCTCTGTCCAAACCTTTCGTGAAAACGGTGTTCCACCAAATGCCAACGGTGTGGAAAATCTTGGGTTTGTTCCGGCAAAGAAACCTTCGAGTTCTGCGCGCACCTGTTCTGCTGGCGCGCTTTTGCCAATGCTGAGTTTGCAGTTGCAGTTTGCTTGCAGTGCTTTCAGCTCCGCTGGCAACGCCTTGCGGTCGATGAATTCCAAAATGTGCAAATGAGTAGCACTGCAAACCGCCACGAGATCGCCCAATGGTGTTGCGATCCAATCCACCTTCAAAAGGGTATCGCCCGTCAATAAGCTGGGCGAGCAACCGACAAGCTTGGCAAATGCATCCCGAAACGCGCTTGGCGATTCAAATCCGGCGCTTAACTGCGCGTCAATAACCTTGGATTTATCGGCAAGGACTGTAAAGCTGTGCTGCAGACGTCTGTGACGCGCCATTTGTAAAAATGTCATTCCAAACTGACGTTTGAAGGTTTTCCGAATTGCCGACGGATCATACCCGAGGCGGGCCACATCATCTTCGGTCCATCGATTTTCTGGTTGTTTTTCAAGTGCGTTTAACAAATCGGAAATTGCCGGGTCTGTTTGCGCCACGGGTTGTAGGGGATGGCATCGCTTGCAGGGTCGGAAACCTGCTTCGATGCAGTCTGACGCAGTTGGGTAAAATGTGCAGTTTTCTGATTTGGGTTTGCGTGCGGGGCAGGTTAGGCGGCAGAAGACACCAGTTGTTGACACACCAACGTAAGCGACACCGTCAAATCGCTCGTCACGTGCCAGCAGCGCGTCATAAAGGGCAGAGTGGTCGGGTAAATCAAACAACATAAACCATAGCATATCACTATGCCGAAAAGACGCCGTCGAAAAACGGGACGCTATTGCACATTCTTTGCCCAAGAAACTCTTGCCATCCGATGCTGCTCTGCCTATAGCAACGCTTCGTTCGGGTGGCCGGCCAGTGTGGCATGCCGAGTCGCCTTACAACCGAACTCAACCTAGGAGACGGAAATGCCCAAGATGAAGACCAAGTCGAGCGCGAAGAAGCGCTTTAAAGTGACGGCGACCGGTAAGGTCATCGGTGGTCAGGCCGGAAAACGCCACGGCATGATCAAACGCACTCGTAAATTTATTCGCAACGCACGTGGCACGACAGAACTGTCCGCACCTGATGCGAAAATCGTCAAGGGCTTTATGCCCTACGACCGCTAAGAGGAGCTGAGACATGTCGCGAGTAAAAGGCGGAACAACGACGCATGCGCGTCACAAGAAGGTCATCAAGGCTGCTAAAGGCTACTATGGTCGTCGTAAATCGACGTTCAAAGTCGCACGCCAAGCGGTCGACAAGGCGAACCAATACGCCACACGTGACCGTAAGAATCGTAAGCGGAATTTCCGCGCACTGTGGATTCAACGGATCAACGCTGCAGTACGTTCGCATGACGAAGCGCTGACATACAGCCGTTTCATCAATGGTTTGAATCTGGCTGGTATCGAAGTCGACCGTAAAGTGTTGGCCGATCTTGCCGTGAATGAACCTGAAGCGTTTGCAGCGATTGTTGACCAAGCCAAAGGTGCACTGCCAGCATAACTGTTGTCAGAAATGGATTTGGAAAGGCGCGAGCATTGCTTTGCGCCTTTTTTATTTGGTGCCACTATAGTGTTGGGTGGGTCTGGCGTGGATAAGAAGCGCTGAAACACGTGCGTAGGCGTTGCGGCACTGACGTGCGGGTTAATGCTCTCCACTGTTCGAGCTTTTTCAGCAGGTTGCTGGCTCACGCCTTTTCGGAAAGGTCTTCGTCTAGCGTGTTCCGGATGACGGTAGCCAAATGTTCGCGGCGAAATGGCTTGCTAATTAATGTTCCGACAAGATCAACGTCACAGTTAGACTCAGGGCTTAATGTGGGATAGCCCGACATGAAAACGATCTTCAAATCTGGGTATTGAATTCGCGTTTCTTTTGCAAACGCCGGCCCACTTAGCCCGTTTGGCAGCACGACGTCAGATAAAACCAAATCAAAACTCTGACGGTCTTTCAACAGTTCCCGTGCTTCGGATGCATCGCCTGCAATGGTCGCTTTGTATCTTAAACCTTGCAAAATCCGCTGAGTCAGATGGGCGACAGCCGGATCATCTTCTATGACTAGAATATGCTCTTTGTTTCCCAGATCAGTGTGGTTTGGTTCGGGATCGACTTGGGTCACATGGTCAGCTGGGGCGCGAGGGAAGTAAAGCTCCGCTTGAGTGCCTTGTCCAGGCTCAGATGAAATTCTCAGCTCCCCCCCAGTTTGTTGCGCGAACCCATACACCATGGACAATCCCAATCCACTGCCGCGCTCTGGATCTTTGGTTGTATAAAAGGGTTCAATCGCGCGCTCGAGGACATCGGCGGTCATTCCGATCCCATTGTCTTTTATCGTCAAAACCACGAAATCGCCGCCACTAGACGACTCTCCGTTTGACATTTGACCAGACCCGTTGGGGGCATTTTCAGCTGTGACGTACAAACGCCCACCTTGCGGCATGGCATCTCTGGCATTGATCACAAGGTTCAAAATTGCGTCTTCTGCCTGATTGGGATCTGCTAAGATTGGCCAAGTGTTTTCTTGGACATCTAACACAAGATCGATATTTGCACTGAGCGTTCGACGCAGCATGACTGCAAGACTATCGATCAGTTCGACAAGTTTGAATTGTTCGGTTTTCAAAGGTTGTTTGCGTGCATAGGCTAACATCCGATGGGTCAATTCCTTGCCACGCTTTGCCGCACGAAGAATACTATCAACCATCTCGTGATCATCAGTGTCATTGCTTTGGAGGAATTCGGCGGCCCCCATGATAACGGCCAATAGATTATTGAAGTCGTGGGCAACCCCGCCGCTGAGTTGGCCGATCGCTTCCATTTTTTGTGCATGACGGCACCGTTTTTCGGCTTCAACTTGCTGAGTAATGTCCTGAACAGTTCCATTAAAGCGTTGCGCTTGGCCGGTTTCGTTTCGAATGATTGCAGCGCTCTGGCGTATTGTGCGGACTTCACCACTTGGCCGTACGATACGATAGACTGCTTCATGATGACCCGATGTCTCCCAAGCAGCTTGGAATTCGGCAAGAACGCTTTCTCTGTCTTCGGGATGGATTAAGGCGTTAAAGCTCTGTGATGAGTTATCGAAATCTTCGGGGGATATTCCGAAAATTTCAAAGGCCTCTTCGGACAAAATGACCTTGCCTTGGGAATCGATTTTCCAGTTGCCAAGACGTGCCAAGCGATGTACTTCGCGCAAGCTTTTCTCACGATTTCTGAGTTCTGCTGTTTGTATCGCGACCTGCTCTGCCAAGGATGATTTAACACACCGAAGTTCGGTTTCGACCGCTTTTTGTCGTGATATGTCCTTCCAAAGCCCAATGGACCCTAATCGGGCGCCGTCGTCACCAAAAACTGATGTCGCGTTGTTGATGCATGGAATTTGAGTCCCATCAGATTTCGTCAGGGAAATTTCATAGGTTGTCGCGTGCTTGCCTAGACGTCGGGACGCAAGTTCTCGTTCAAAAACGGCTGCGTTCTCTTCGTTGACGAAGTCGAAGACAGTGCGACCTAGGATAGCGTCCCTGTCTCTGTCCAAGACACGGCACATAGCCGGATTCACGTCTAGAGTTTTTCCTTGGACGTCGACAAACCAAAACCCTTCGTTCGTCTGTTTGACCAACTGTTCCAAGACTTTGGTCCGCAAGTTCATGCCGTATTTTCCCTGCCGCACAAAATCGCGAACGTTCTGAGACTTCTCTTGTTTTAAGCGCGATTGACTTGCCCCAATGAGGAACGAGTTTCATCCGCGTTGCCATTTCATTTGCAAAGCTAGAGTCCTGTTGGAGACAACAGTCATTTACCAATGCCAAGGAAGGCAGAAATGGTTAAACTATAGTTAACAAAGTAACCATTTGGTGGATGTCAGGTCGTATTTGCAAAGGGGTGTGACTTTCCATCAATCCGCATGTCAGGAAGTGCGCAATACTACGCCAAAAATTGCTTTAAATCATCGAATCCACGCTCAGTTCGGCATCCGATTTCATGCGATTGAGTTCAACGATATCGATGCCATCGTTCCCTCCAATGCCGTCTAAATCAAGAACCAGTTTGGCGCCTGCGTCTGTATCGACAAGGTAAAAGATCTCTGCGGCAAGGGCATTCTCTACCGTGTATGCCGATCCCAACAAAAGCCCAGATACGTCAAGCAAATCGCCGTAATCGACCCGAAAATCGAGAATGACATCTGCTGTGGTTTGAATGGTATTGAACACGAAAATATCTGCGCCTGCCCCTCCGCGCATTGTATCAATACCCAGACCTCCGATAATTTTATCATCACCATTTCCGCCGCTCAGACTATCATTTCCTTCGCCGCCATCGATAAAATCTGTGCCATCACCTGCGATTACCGTGTCATCCCCTGCATCGCCGTAAACAATGTCGTTGCCGCTGGATGCAGATATATAATCGTCGCCTTCACCAGCCAAAATGGTGTCGTCGCCAATCTGCGCAAGAATACGGTCCGCTCCATCGCCGCCGTCGATCAGGTCGTTGCCAGCACCAGCGTCAATGGTGGACCTGTCGCGCTTTTGTGCCGCTCCAAGTGCTCGTTTAAGCCACCTTACGCTCGAATGCGACGGGGCTTTTCCAACCCAGTGCTGAGTGGCGGCGACGCGGGTTGTAGAAGCCATTGATGTATTCGAAGATGGCCAT
>JBDVKF010000095.1:0-180703 GCA_039960995.1 Paracoccaceae bacterium
ACAATCGCCGTCTGCTGGAGCCAATCGGGAACATCCCACCAGCCGAAGCAGAGGCACACTTCTATGCCGCTATGGAAAGATCAGATATGGCCGCGTAACTAAGACAAATTAGCCTCTGGCAAACCCGGCGTGGTTCAACCAGCCTTCCAAAGAAAGACGTAGTGTAAAATATCAGCGTATTGCCTCCAGAGCCCTTCTAGACGGCTGGGACTGGTCTGCTTCAGAGCTCTCGGCAGCGCATTCCCGAACTCTGGGTCCTTTTGAAACTCGCCGCGCATATTGCTTAGTTCGACCAAGCTTTTTGACACCATTAAATAGGCCTCTTCTTTGCTTGCTCCTCGCAGCACGGCCTCCAGCACCATCCTCAAGGGTTGCACGTCGTTGAAAATCACGTCCAAGATCAAAGCGCTCGGACTATGCAATTCGTGTCGAAGTTCTTCCGACTCTTCGAGAACCTTAAAGTGCGTCATGGCATTGAGCTCATTGCCTTGATCAAGATCCGCCTTCGCCCATTCGATGTAGTAAAATGAAAGAATCCCAAGATATGTTCTGTCAAAACTCATCGCCTTTGAACGACTCAGGAAAAGGGTTTCGACAGCTAACCATTGAGCTTCTGCCGACGAAATGAAGGGATAGCCTTCTGAAGGAACCCGTAGTTCAGGCATCGGGCTTTCCGCCGATAAAATCACACCAAGTTTCTAGCAGGTTTCGCCTTTTGGCCAAGAGATCCGAGCGAGCGTAGGCACGTTCGACCTCAGAACCAACTTGATGAGCAAGGCTCATCTCAGCCACTTCTCGCGACACACCCGGCTGCTCAGATGCCCAGTCACGAAAAGTGGATCTGAACCCATGCACAGTTACATTTTCGACCTGCATCCGACGGAGCAACATAAGCATGGACATATTGCTCATGGGCTTATGCCGTTTTTGACCCTCAAAAACCACCTCCGACTTAAACGCTTGGAGCGGCTCAACAATTGCCAGCATCTGCGGCGTCAGGGGCACACGGTGTTCTTGATCTGCTTTCATGCGTTCAGCTGGAACGATCCATAGTTTCTGATCGAAATCAAACTCTTCCCAGCAGGCATGCAAAACCTCACTTGTGCGACTGGCCGTAAGACAAGTGAACATCAACGCCTTTGCGGCCATCGCATCCTTTGTAGCCAGATCAGCGAAGAAGCCGGGCACATCCTTCCAGTGCATTGCCTTATGGTGCTGTACCTTTTGTTTGACCTGCGGCAGCACACGGGCATCCCGGATCGTTGTCACGGGGTTCTCGCCGTCGCGGAATCCTTTGGATTTAGCAACATCGAGCACGGCCTTGAGCCGCTGGGCGAGCCGTTTGGCCGTTTCGTGTTTCTCGGTCCAGACAGGAAGCAGCACTTGCAGCACCTCTGGCTGGCCGACCTCTGATACCGGCAATCGCCCGATCTTGGGGAAGGCATACTCAGCCAATGTGTTGATCCACTGCTGACCGTGTTTCGGGTTCTTCCACGTCGGCAGGCGTTCGATATGGACCTGACGCGCGATCTCTTCGAAGCACGGGATTTCCTGACGGCCATTGTAGCGCGGGTTGATGCCGCGCTTTGCCAACCGCCGATATTCTAAGGCGCGGTCACGCGCTTCGTTCAGGGTTACGATGTCAGCGCCACCAAGCCCGAAGTCCGTTCGTAGGGGCTTGCCTTCACGGTTACGTTGACCCTTCACCGTGACACGGACAATCCATCGTCTGGCACCCGATGGATCGACCACGAGGTACAAGCCGCTCCCGTCGCCGTGGCGACCGGGGCCGAGGGTTCGGACTAAATTCTTTGTCAGCTTTCCGCTCAGAGCAGCCATGCAAATACCACGATTTCTACCACGCAATGAATAGAAACGAGTCTAATCGAAGAAAAATGAAAAGCAACAATGTATACAGTTAAATCAACAAAAACAGCCCCATAAGGGGCTTAACAAGTATCAACAGAAATGAATGAAAATGGTGGGTGGCGGAGACGAAGGGATTCGAACCCTCGAGACCCTTCCGGGCCTACTCCCTTAGCAGGGGAGCGCCTTCGACCACTCGGCCACGTCTCCGCTGACCTGAATAGGGTTCGCGCGGGTGATTCACAAGTGTCTTTTTTCCAACAGGACTGATTGGTTGTTGGACGCTATTTTTCAACTACCCGGCGCAGTCTACTTTCCTTGTTTCGATGAATTATGGATTGTCTCGCTCACAGACGTTAACAGTCCGATGCTCAGACAGTGACTGTACTGAAACCACTCGCACAAGCTGCTGATTGTTATAAGGTTCTCAGGAACCATCGAAACTTGAGCGAAACAAGGAGCTGAGATGCGAGCGATCCGTGTGAGCGGTCCAAACGATGCGACATGCCAATCCGTTGCGTTGCGCGATGTGGAAGGTGGTGAGGTTCTGGTTCGGGTGCGTGCGACAGGGATTTGCGGGACGGATTTGGAAATACTCGACGGATCAATGCCTTATTACACGCGGGGGCTGGCCTTTTACCCAGTCACACCTGGCCATGAATGGGCGGGGCAGATTGAGGCGAAAGGGGCAGATGTCACAGGATTCGAAGTCGGTGATCACGTTGTCGGAGAATGCAGCATCGGGTGTGGAGGCTGCGCGCGATGCATAACTGGAGCGTATCATCGGTGTCTGTCGCGAACAGAAACGGGGATATTAAACCGGGACGGCGGGTTTGCAGAATATTTGATCTTTCCGGCACGATATTTGCATCGCATCGACGACAACATTGATATACGCGCTGCGGCATTGGTTGAACCGACCGCGGTGGCTGCAAACGGTTTGAAACTGGGTCTTCTATCTGAGCAGGATAACCTTGCAATCTATGGTGACGGGCCAATTGGATTGTTGGTGTTGCTGGTCGCGAGAGCGTTTGGGGCACGGAAAATTGTCGTGGTTGGTGCCCATACTGAACGGTTGAAATGTGCCGCTCGATTGGGGGCAGATGCAGTAATCGACACGCGTTCTCAAGATGTTACGCGTGCTTTGCAAGCACAATTCGAAGGAGCTTTACCGGACCTTGCAGTGGAAGCGACCGGGCAGCCGGATGCAGCTGGTGCCGCTATAAGCAACGTGTCCCCTGGTGGTAGGGTAGTTTTGCAGGGGTTGTTTGCAGGTCGAAAATTGAGCGAATTCGATCTTGATCAAGTCGTCATAAATGATCTGTCCATTAAGGGCGCATTGGGCAGTCCTAATATTTGGCCCGAAGTCATCAACATGATTGAACAGGGGCAGGTCGACCCACTTTTAATCGTGACACATGAATTGCCGTTGGATCGGTTTTTGGACGGGGTGGAGCTGGCGAAATCGCGCCAGGGGATCAAAATACTGATCACTCAACCCGACGAGCCTTTGAGGTGTGGCTGAAAGCGCCGAATTGTTTAGATCAACGAGAAACGTGCAGGAGTGGCTTAAACTGTCAGGCCACTCTGCGTCTTGGTGGAACGGATCGAACGCCCGTTTGAAATGTGAGGCCTTAGATTTACGGTTCCGCCCTCATGTCTGGGGTTCAGACAAAGGCCGAAACCTGAGATCCTTAGGTCCCGTGATCCCTAAGGGTTTTAGGCCTGCAAGGCTTTTACTCCTACATCCCCTTCAGCTTGCGCCTTGATCGCAAGGGCGGCGGCGTGTGCACCGGCTGCGGTCGTGTAATAAGGGATTTTATCGTACAATGCGATCGAACGGATGGACTTAGAATCTTCAACCGCTTGCGCGCCTTCGGTGGTGTTGATCACCAACTGTACGCCACCGTCTTTCATTGTATCTGTAACATCTGGGCGACCTTCATAGACCTTGTTGACCGGATCGCAGGCGATGCCAGCATCGGTTAACCACGCAACCGTGCCGCGCGTGGCGATCAGTGTGAAACCCTGATCCACCAAAGTGCGTGCGGCTTCGATCATTTGCGCCGTCTTGTCGTCGTCTCGGATGGATAAAAAGGCACAGCCCTCTGAAGGCAATATTGTACCAGCCCCGAGTTGCGCTTTCAGGAAGGCTCGTGGGAAATCCCGATCCCAGCCCATGACTTCGCCGGTTGAGCGCATTTCGGGCCCCAAAATCGTGTCGACACCAGGGAACCGCGCAAAAGGCAGAACGGCCTCTTTCACTGAGAACCAAGGCATATTGGGATCGGCCAATGTCATCGGGTTGGCCAAAGGCAACACATCGTCATACCCGACGTCTTTATAAGCCGGACGTTTGGGGAAGTTGGAAAGCGGTTCCCCGGCCATGACTCGAGCGGCGATGGCGGCGATTGCACTGTCCGTTGATTTCGCCACAAACGGAACCGTACGGGATGCGCGAGGATTGACTTCGATCAGATAGATGTCGCCGTCCTTGATCGCAAATTGGACGTTCATCAGGCCTTTGACATTCAGCGCCTTTGCAAGCTCAACAGTCTGGCGTTGAACCTCGGAAATTAAGTCATCTGACAAGGAATATGGCGGCAGCGAACAGGCACTGTCACCGGAGTGAACGCCAGCTTCTTCGATGTGCTGCATGATGCCCGAAACATGTACGTCTGTGCCATCCGCAAGCGCATCAACGTCCAGTTCAACAGCGCCGGACAAATAGCTGTCCAACAAAACCGGGCTATCGCCGGACACAACGACCGCTTCTGAGATGTATCGTTCAAGACTGGCCTGATCGCGTACGATTTCCATCGCACGTCCGCCCAAAACATATGACGGACGGATCACCAGCGGAAAGCCGATGTCGTTTGCGATTGCCAATGCTTCTTCGTCGGAATGTGCGATGCCGTTGCGAGGCTGTTTCAAGCCAAGGTCGATGACCAGTTGTTTAAACCGTTCGCGGTCTTCAGCCAGGTCAATTGCATCCGGAGTTGTCCCAAGGATGGGAATGCCTGCCGCTTCAAGGTCATTGGCCAATTTTAATGGGGTTTGCCCACCAAACTGAACGATGACACCGTGCAAAGTGCCGTTTTCCTGCTCTTTGGTCAGGATTTCCATGACATGTTCAAACGTCAGCGGTTCAAAATAAAGACGATCTGATGTGTCGTAATCTGTTGAAACGGTCTCGGGGTTGCAATTGATCATGATGGTTTCATAACCCGCATCCGACAGTGCGAAACACGCGTGACAGCAGCAATAGTCAAATTCGATACCTTGCCCGATGCGGTTTGGGCCACCACCAAGAATGACGATCTTTTTGGCGTCAGACGGGCGGGCTTCGCATTCGGGAGCGCCAAACATCGGCGCTTCGTAGGTGGAGTACATATAGGGTGTTTGCGCTTCAAATTCTGCGGCACATGTGTCGATGCGTTTGAATTGTGCAATGACATCCAATGCGATACGTGCTGACCGCACTTCGATTTCGGTTGCAGTGGTCAAATGCGCAAGGCGCGCATCTGTAAAGCCCAGCATTTTGAGCGCGCGCATGCCGTCCGCGTCCTGCGGCAACCCCGATGCTTCTACGTCTTGTTCTGCTTCGATGATTTCACGAATGCGGGACAGGAACCAAGGGTCAAATTTGGTCACGCCGTGGATGTCGTCATCCGACAAACCTTCGCGCATGGCTTGGGCAATCACCCGTAAGCGATCTGGTGTTTGGCGAGCCAATGCGCGCGTAATAGCGGCCTTGCCGGTTGCTGGATCATCTGCACCGGGAATTTCGATCTCATCAAAGCCGGTTAATCCTGTCTCAAGCGAGGTTAAAGCCTTTTGCAACGACTCGTGGATCGTGCGCCCAATCGACATGACTTCGCCAACAGATTTCATCGCCGTGGACAGAAGAGGTTCAGACCCCGAGAATTTCTCGAATGCAAAGCGTGGAACCTTTGTGACGACATAGTCGATCGTCGGCTCAAAGCTGGCGGGCGTTACTTTGGTAATGTCGTTGTCTAATTCGTCGAGCGTGAAGCCAACTGCGAGTTTGGCCGCGATTTTAGCGATTGGAAAGCCCGTCGCCTTAGAGGCCAAGGCGGACGAACGTGACACGCGCGGGTTCATTTCGATCACGACCATTCGGCCGTCGTCTGGGTTTACGGCCCATTGGACATTTGATCCGCCGGTTTCAACGCCGATTTCGCGCAGGACGGCGATCGAAGCAGATCGCATCATTTGGTATTCTTTGTCGGTCAATGTCAGGGCAGGGGCCACAGTGATACTGTCGCCTGTGTGCACGCCCATCGGATCCACGTTTTCGATAGAACAGACGATGATCGCGTTGTCAGCCGTGTCACGCACGACTTCCATTTCGAATTCTTTCCAACCCAGCAGGCTTTCATCAACAAGAATCTGGCCCACAGGTGAAGCATCCATACCCGAGCGGCAGAAATGGATGTAATCTTCGCGGTTATAGGCAACGCCGCCACCAGTGCCACCCAAAGTGAAGGCGGGACGAATAATGGCGGGCAAGCCAATTTCATCCAGCGCATCCAGCGCAATTTGTACACCTGCATCCAGATCACCATCAGGCGCAGTCACGATCGTGGCTTTGGGATTTTCAAGGCCGATGCGATCCATAGCTTCGCGGAACAGTTTGCGGTCTTCGGCCATTTCAATGGCATCGCGTTTGGCACCGATCATTTCGACATTATGTTCGGCAAGGACGCCCATTTCCTCAAGCGCGAGGGCCGTATTCAATCCCGTCTGCCCACCCATCGTGGGCAACAATGCGTCTGGCTTTTCCTTTGCAATGATCTTGGCAACAACTTCGGGCGTAATCGGTTCGATATACGTCGCGTCGGCAAGGCCGGGGTCTGTCATGATGGTCGCCGGGTTCGAGTTGACCAAGATAACGCGATACCCTTCTTCGCGCAGCGCCTTACAGGCCTGTGCACCAGAATAGTCAAACTCGCAGGCTTGCCCAATAATAATGGGGCCTGCGCCGATGATCATTATGGACTTGATATCGGTTCTTTTCGGCATTTCAGGACCCCCGCCAACAAATTGTCCGCGTTATAGGCTTGGTGCGCGCGGACGCAAGGGGGCAGTGCGGTTTATTGCAAGTAACGCGCCCGAATAATCAGATAGATTGTCCAGTTGATGATAAATGCCAGGACCAGAATTCCGAATGTCGTGTATGCCAGAGCAATCATTGGCCCCAAGGTCAGAAAAATACCGGCGAATAGGATGATTTTAAGCAAATGACAGAACGCTTCGAGCCGCATAGCAAAGGGAGCGTCATCGCCATATCCACGCCAAATGGAATTTGATCGTAGGATTTCATCTGGCATGAACGAAAGCCCGAACGTGCACAACACATTCATGACAGACCAAAGCGCTACAATCATCATTGCAGTCAGCGCGGTTTGAAAAACAACCCAACTGGCCAAGGTTAGGCCAGCGCAACAAATGGCGGCAAGGATCAGATAGTCGTCAATTTCGCCTTTGAAAAAATTCAATCGAGTCGTCAGAAGTTGAAAAATGCGAATGAGTAAATCGACCCCGACGGCCAGCGCGAACGGATCAAGATTGTAAGGGGTGTGGTGATCCTGTGCTGCAAGGAACACTGCGAAAACCACAGTGGCCCGCGCCCATGACTGCAAGGAGACAGGAGGGACATTACGCCATGTGTTCAACCATTCCATCAAGAAAATATGCGCGACAAATCAGGCGAGCTTTCGACGTAAATCAGGTTGTTTTGGTGCAAGGCAGGACAAGGTCTTTCCAAGTTCGGAAATCCTCGAAACAGATTGTCAATAAATACCCCCTATTTGTTCCTTGTGTGTTCCGCAAGTCCAGTAAGGCTGCAATGGTGTGTCAGGTGAATAACCTTTGGTTTGTTGTAATCAGTTTTTTGTTTGCGAGTGCGGTCTCTGGCTTTGCCGAGTCGCAATCGCTTTTTGGTCATCAAGTGTTGGGGCAAAGCTCTGGCGCATTGATACCTGTCGGCATGCCCGGTGCGGAGGAAATTGACGCTCCGCGCCGGGCAAGTCTTTTTATTGGTCGCGACGACAACAGCTTGTTCGCGGGGGCGCCGCTTCGAAATCCAAATCTGGGTGTTGGGTCTGCATTGCCCACGGTGTTGACGGGTAACGGAGTTGTGGGGCTGCGAAATCTGATCGCACGCGCAGAAGCTGGGCGCGCAGGGTATGATGCGGTTCAATATGGCGCACGGATAAAGCCAAGCAAACGCCCTACAAACATGACCATCGCAGAAATCTACCAATGGATTGAGGATACACCGGGTCAACCCCATGCCATTGGGCGGTACCAAATGATTCCCGCAACCTTACGGTCATTGGTCAAACGCGCCGGTGTCAAAACGTCAGCACGTTTTACACCCGCATTGCAGGATAAGCTGTCAAATCTTTTTCTTGAAGACGCAGGTATAACGGCCTTTACCAACGGCGCGATGAGCCGGAAAACATTCATGAACAATCTGGCCAAGATTTGGGCCGGACTTCCAAATTCGTCAGGTCGATCTCACTACGACGGATATGCTGGCAACAAAGCGGTCATTAGCTGGGCGTGGTTCGAATCTGAAATAATGCGCATCTTTCCCAGTTAGGATACGTGAAAATCGGTATCACCGTTATTCAGCAGCTTCCGTGCGATGGATCGGCGTTTTCCCGTAAAGATAGTCGCGCGACAAAGGGACCGTATCGCGTTTATGCGCCAGTTGAAGGTGATATACTGCCTGATGCTGTTCTTCGAATGAAATGATGCAAACCGTCAGATAATACCGGAACATGCGCACAAAACGATCATCGTACATTTTGCGCACGGACTCTTTTTCTGCTTCGAAACGCTCCAACCAAATCCGAATGGTCTTTGCATAATGAAGACGCCAGATTTCAATATCAGATTGCCACAACCCGGATTGTTCCAGCGGTGACGCGACTTCGGAAAGCGAAGGCACGTACCCGCCGGGGAAGATGTATTTATGTATCCAGGGGCTGTGCGCGATGGGAGGGCCAGAGCGTCCTATCGTGTGGATCAACGCAATTCCGTCGGGATCCAGAAGATCGGCGACAGTCTGGAAATAGGTCGCATAATTGGGAACGCCAACATGTTCGAACATACCCACGGATACGATGCGATCAAACGGACCTTTTGTGTGCCGATAATCCTGTAACTTAAAGCGGACCAAGTTGGACAGGCCTTCGGCTTCGGCGCGGGCATTTGCGGTGGCCAGCTGATTTTCGGAAAGTGTAACGCCAGTGACATCCGCGCCGTAATCACGTGCCAAAGTCAGCGCCATGCCACCCCAGCCGCACCCGATATCCAGCACGCGCATGCCCGGTTCGATCATGAGTTTTGCTGCAATATGCGCCTTCTTGGCGGCTTGAGCTTCTTCTAGCGACATGTCGGGCCGCGCGAAATAAGCGCAGCTGTATTGCATGTCGTCGTCTAGAAAGAGCTTATAGAGATCATCGGAGATGTCGTAGTGGTGCGCAACATTCGAACGTGACGCGCTTGGTGCGTTCTTCTGTAAAAAACGGCGAATGTGAAACCGCGCACGATGGCTGGCACGGACCCAACTGGGCATTGTCCCGGCCGCCCGGTTTTGGATGATGATCTGCATCAACTCAAGCAAGGTGGTGTCCCGCAGGACGATATCACCGTCCATGTATCCTTCGCCCAGTGCGAGTTCAGGATTGAGAATAAGATGCCGCAAAGCTGTTTCGCTTTTGATCTCTATCTGCGCTGACTTTCCAGAATCCGGCCCATAGTCACGGGTCATTCCATCAGGAAGCGTGACCGACAGGCGATCCTTCGTCATCATCCCAGTCAGAAACCGGTCTAAAAGTTTATCCCACATATTTCCCCCGAAGCGACCCGCGCGGTCGCATTGTTAACTAAAATGTGCCGACGAAAATGGTTGCTCGTCAAGTGTGCCCGGTTGTTGATCGCAGAAATGTGCGGACGGTTGCTTCGAATTCACGAGGCTTTTCCGCATGGAGCCAATGACCCGCATTGGGTATTTTTGCAAAATGTGCGTTTGGGAAAAATGTGCGAATTTTCCCGCGATCCTGTGGCTGGACATAATCGCTGTTTCCGCCAGACAAGAACAATGTCGTGCCAGAATACGTGCCGCTTTTTTCTGGAAATGACAATATATGTGACATGTTTTTGGCCAGGCCATCCAGATTCAAACGCCATGATTTGGTTTGTACGTCCAGAGATTGCGTAAAAAAGCTATGCAATGCAGCCTCAACGCCAAGCGCACCCAACTGGGCTTCTGCATCGGAACGGCGGTCAACTTTTGTAAGATCGACGGCGCGCATTGCCTCGATAAATTGTATCTGCGAATGCGTGTATTCCACAGGGGCGATATCAGCAGATATCAGGCGATTGACGCAATCGGGTTCGGTCAGCGCGAGTGTCATTGCTGCTTTACCCCCCATAGAATGGCCTAACACGTCTACTGGTCGATCCAGATGATGGACGACTTCGGCCAAATCTGCCGCCAGATCGGTATAGGTATGGCTGTCGTGCCAAGCGCTTTGTCCGTGATTGCGCATATCAACGGTGACAACGGCGCGTTCGTCGGATAGTCGTTTGGCGATAACGCCCCAATTACGGCCTGAACCATACAGCCCATGGGCAATAAGAAGAACGGGACCGGGGGCATTTTCATTGAACGTTTGAAAATTCAGCATGAAAGGGACGTAACCCGCAGAACGCAAAGACACCAGAGGGATTGAGGACCACTGATCAAGGCATTAGAGTACGCCGGATGACATCATTTGAAGACATATCTGAAAGAACCGGGCGGATGGGCAATGCGATTGGCAAAGCCTATGGTTTCAAAGCGCGTAATCTGAATACTGCGTTGCGACGGGCCGGGCGACGTTTGCCCAATTCCGTTCGGTTGCAATTATCTCCGGTGCAGCAAGCTGAGGCATTTGGTGGCAATCCGAAACTGCTACGGCGCGTAGATTTGGCCGTGATAGACTCTGCCGAGACGGCTTTGAATAGGCATTTAAAGACGGTTGACCGATCATCAGCGCGGCGTAATTCGCTGGTGCGTTGGTTCGCCAGCATTGTGTTTTACGTTCTTCTCGTCTTTGGATCGCTTGGGCTTTGGCTTGCCTTAACGGGGCGGCTTTTCGCTTGAGGCCCAGTTTGTGAAGTGCGGAATGCGCCCATTGGCTTTGTGAACAAGTTGCCCAAAGGCAGTCAGCATGACCGATCAATACGAAGACAAATTGATTGAAAATTGGGCCGGGTCTGATGCTGCGCATGACTTGTCGCATATTCGTCGTGTCTGGAAAAACGCGATGGCCATCGTTTCCGGCGACAGATTGAACGTAGACCGCGATGTTCTTAGGGCGGCTGTGGTCTTTCACGACTTGGTAAACTTGCCCAAGGATGATCCTGATCGGTCATTGGCGTCGCAAAAGTCTGCGGATGCGACGATACCTATATTGCGCGAATTGGGATTTGACGACGCCAAGTTGCCTGACGTCGCACACGCAATCGCTGCGCATTCTTTTTCCGCAGGCATTCCGCCGCGCAGCTTAGAGGCGCGGGTTTTGCGGGATGCAGATCGGTTAGATGCGTTGGGTGCCATCGGATTGGCGCGGATGCTCTATGTCGGGGCTGCGTTGGGGCGTCCTTTATATGACCCAGATGACCCTATGGCGGCGCGACGCCCCTTTGATGATCAGGCTTGGGCCATCGATCATTTTGAAACAAAGCTGTTTGGCCTGGTCGATGGGATGCTGACACGCACGGGTAAAAAGCTTGCCCAGGAACGCACAAGCTTTTTGCGAGATTTCCGCGACAAACTGTTAAACGAGGTGTGACGCCGCGTAATTTTGAACGACGTTCAAAAAAGTATTGAACGTCGTTCATTATTCGATATATCACTCTCCATGAACGATGTTCACGAATGGAGAGCAAGATGTTTGGAACGATCAGAACATTGATATTAGGTGCCAATGCACGCGCCGAAGAACAATTCAGAGATGTCTATTCGATTGAATTGATCGAGCAGAAAATTCGCGAAGCTCAGTCTGGATTAAAGGCCGCAAAGGTTAGCTTGGCTGGGTTGATTCAACGTCAGCGCCGTGAAGCGGATAACGTGGCCCGGTTGGAAGAGCGTGCGAGCGACATGGAAATGCGTGTGCGTGATGCCTTGAAGGCAAGCAAAGACGCGTTGGCCAAAGAAGGCGCGATGGCCATGGCGCAGATGGAAAACGAACTGACCATGCGGCGGGAGACGCTGCGCAAACTGGAAACGCGTGTCATGCGTTTGGAAAGCTCTGTCGAGAAGGCGCACCGCCGGATGGAGGACCTTAAACAAGGGGCTATTGCCGCGCGCGCTCTGAGACGCGAGCAGGAAATGCAGGTTCGACTTGGTCACACAAGCGACGGCATGGGAGGCGCAATGGAAGAAGCTGAATCTTTGATCGGGCGGGTCATGGGGGCGGACGATCCCTTTGAGAAATCCGAAATCCTGCGAGACATCGAGCAGGGGTTAAGCCACGAAAATTTAGAAGATCGTATGTCAGATGCGGGCTTTGGGGGCAAAACGCGTACGACAGCAGACGATATTCTGGCGCGCTTGAAATAACTCAAAGAAAACAAGGAGAATTGATATGTTTGGTAACCAAAACGACAACACAGTGATTATCATGATTAACGTTGCAGGTGTTCTGATCGCCTATGGCCTATTGGGACTGAGCCTGTACTTAAGCACCGAAGTACCATTGTCGACAAAAGGGTACTGGGGCATGGGCATTCTATTGCTGACATTGTCACTGATCAACGTGGTTAAGTACCGCTTTGACTGGCAAAGCCAATCTGATCGCATTCGACAGATTGAATCTGCCAAGCACGAAAAGCTCTTGGAAGAATATGTAAGTGACGTAAAATAATCGTCTTACATACCGCAAGGGCCGGGGATTTCCCCGGCCTTTTTTATGCGGGTATATTGAAGGGAGTAATGATCTGAACATCACTGTTTAGAAATTCAGATTGTGTAACAGCCAACCCGTGATGCGCTGCAAGTGCGTGAAAAACATGGCGCATATCTGTCTGAAGGTCATGGTTCAGCAAAAAGTTGATACGCCCCTTTTGCAACAGGGATCGGTTATCAGAATCCAGATCATGCGCTATAAATGTAAGATCCGTGTACCCCCGTTCATCAAGATGCTTGAGGATGGCATCATTGCCGCCACCCATTGAATAAACGGCAACCGGATCATGGATCGCACCTAAAGTCGCCGCCAGATTCAAAGTTGTGGCACTGGACAATCCCGCCCCACCGCTGAAATCTGCGACGCTCAGATCGGGCCGGGAAATTGCGAGTGTTTCACAGAAATGCACATGCCGTTCTGCTTCGCCGTGGAATTCGGTTTGGCTGCGGGTGGTCAAAACGGTCCCGCCAACTGTGCGAACAGTTTTGGCCAATAAATAAGCCGCCGTCCGCCCTGCGTTTGCATTGTCCAACCCAATGTAATTTGACCGGTGCGCATGTGGTAAATCTGTGACCAACGTGACCACCGGAATGCCAGCGACGACCAATTGTTGTACGGCGTCTGTCACGATTGGGGTGTCACGGACCTTTAGGCAAACCCCATGACTTCCGCGTTTGCCAATGCGTCTGAGCATAGTGACCGTGTCGGTATCCGAAAATCGCTCGTGAAATGTGAAACGAGGGCGAAACACACCGCTACCAAGTGTGGGTAAAACCGCTTCGGTCGCGGTTCTGATCTCATTTGTAAATCGGGCAGGGGCTTCGGCCACAATGTCAACGAACAGGCGACGCCCTCGCGCTGACATTTGGTCCTCTTGTGCGCGAAGTTCTTGGATAGCCGCCCGAACGCGATTGCGGGTTTGTGGGCTGACATTGGGACGCTTGTTCAACACGCGATCGACGGTCGCGGTGCTAATACAAGCTTGCCGGGCAATTTCTTTGATTGGAAAGCGATGAGTCATTTGATGTATTATTGATGTGTTTTTGACCTCCGATCAATGGTTCCAATGATAAGGTTTTGCAAAAGGGAGGATGACCGATGGATGTGAGAACAGCTGCGCCTGCTGGATTTTATGCAGAAGATGACTGTGATGTAGAAGACTTTAAAACCCTTGTCGCGTCGCAAGTTGTCTCAACTGATGTGCCAAATGCGGCGCGAATTGAACGTAATGTCCCGATCTATGATGTGGACGACTTTCGTGAGGGACTAGAGCACACCGACACACGCGATGGCCTGATGGTCGAGTGGGCGCGTATTTTACTGTCCGGCGCCGGCGTTTTTGTATTGAAGACCGCGTTTGCTGACACAACCTGCATAGATCAAGCGACGCAGGCATATAACGAGATCATCCAAAAAGAAAAGGAAGGTGCGGGAACAGCCGCAGATCATTTCGCACCAGCTGGCAGCAATGATCGGATTTGGAATTCGCTGCAAAAGTTATGTACAGAGGCACCGGAAACGTTTGTCGGCTATTTTGCGAATCCCGCCATTGATGCCGCGTGCGAGGCATGGTTGGGGCCGAATTACCAAATGACGGCGCAGGTCAACCTTGTGCGTCCAGGGGGACAAGCACAAGAAGCGCACCGGGATTATCATCTTGGGTTTCAAACAGCCGAAAAAAGCGCGCAGTATCCAGTTCATGTTCACGATCTGTCGCCTTTAATGACATTACAGGGCGGGATTGCGCATTGTGACATGTCTGTTGAAAGCGGGCCGACCAAGCTTCTTCCTTTTTCGCAGTTGTATCGTCCGGGATATGCAGCATGGCGTCGTCCCGATTTCAGGGCGGTTTTCGAAGAGCATTATGTGCAATTGTCTTTGGAGAAAGGGGATGCCATTTTCTTTAATCCCGCATTGTTTCACGCAGCTGGTGAAAATCGAAGCAAGGACGTAGATCGCATGGTCAATTTGATGCAAATCTCGTCTGCCTTTGGACGATCCTTAGAGAACATTGACCGAATTGGCATGTGTAAGACAGCCTTTTCACATTTGGTGAGAACGTGGTCATCAATGAGCACTGCAGAATTCAATGCGATTTTGGCCTCTACTGCAGAAGGGTATCCGTTTCCAACAAATCTGGACACGGATCCACCGGTTGGAGGGCTGGCACCTAAGTCGCAAAAAGAGCTGTTGAAGGAGGCGGTGCAAGAAGGGGCTGATGCAAATACGTTTTTTGCCAAGCTTGATGCTTTGTTGCAGCGTCAAAAGGCGTGAGCACGAGTTTGGATGATCCATTAAAAAAGGCCGCATATACGCGGCCTTTTCCATACGAATTTTCATTCTGACATCAGAGGTCAGGATAAAGCGGGAATTGGGCGCATAGTGCCGCGACTTCTGCTTTGACTTCGGCCTCGACGGCAGCATTGGCATCTTCGCCATTGGTGGCCAGCCCGTCGACCACGCGATTGATCCAATCTGCAATTTGGCGGAATTCGGTTTCTCCAAATCCGCGTGTCGTGCCCGCAGGTGAGCCAAGGCGAATTCCGCTGGTTATGGTTGGTTTTTCCGTATCAAATGGAACACCGTTCTTGTTGCACGTGATATGTGCCCGGCCCAACGCTTTTTCAGTTGCGTTGCCTTTGACACCTTTGGGACGCAGATCAACCAGCATCAAATGACTGTCCGTACCACCGGTCACAATATCAAGCCCGCCTTTGATCAACTGATCTGCCAAGGCTTGAGCGTTCTTGATAACCTGTTCTTGGTAGATTTTGAACGACGGCTCAAGCGCTTCGCCAAATGCGACTGCCTTGGCGGCGATGACGTGCATTAACGGGCCACCTTGAATGCCGGGGAAGATCGCGGAATTGACCTTTTTTGATATCGCTTCGTCGTTGGTCAGGATCATGCCGCCGCGTGGACCGCGCAGGGTTTTGTGTGTGGTCGTGGTGACAACATGACAATGCGGAAATGGTGATGGATAAACGCCTGCAGCGATCAAACCTGCGACGTGCGCCACATCGGCCAACAAATACGCGCCAACCTTGTCTGCGATTTCGCGGAATTTTGCGAAATCGATCTGGCGCGGAATGGCGGAGCCACCGACGATGATCATTGCGGGTTTGTGTTCCTCAGCCAGAGCCGCGACTTGATCATAATCAACGTCCAACGTGTCTCTGCGTACGCCATATTGAACGGCATTGAACCACTTGCCCGACTGGTTAGGCTTTGCCCCGTGTGTCAGGTGGCCACCTGCATCAAGGCTCATTCCCAGAATGGTCGCGCCGGGTGTCAACAGCGCCTGAAAGACGCCTTGGTTCGCTTGGCTGCCTGAATTGGGCTGCACATTGGCAAAGTCGCACCCAAACAATTGCTTGGCACGATCAATGGCAAGAGTTTCGGCGACATCGACATACTGGCAACCGCCATAATATCTGCGGCCCGGATAGCCTTCGGCGTATTTGTTCGTCAGGACGGACCCTTGCGCCTCAAGCACTGCGGCCGAGACAATGTTTTCCGAGGCGATCAACTCGATTTCATCACGTTGACGGCCTAATTCGTTGCGCATAGCGCCAAATAGTTCGGGATCACGGTCTTCGATTTTTTGGGTAAAGAAGCCAGGGCTGCGGTGTGGTGCGTTCATCGGGGTCTCCTTTGCGACTCAGAGAGCGGATTGGCGTGTTTCGTATCGGAAACAGAGCTGGTCGAAAACCCGATAAATAGGGGCATTGCGCAGGTTTTTATCGCGTCTCTGGTGCTTTGTCGGGAGATATGTTTCTGTCACGCGACTTTGACGACGATAGGAAACCTTTGCCATGTCATTGAAAATTGCCTTTACGGCCAGCCGCACACCAGTGGCGCAAACGGCGCGGGCTGCTCTTATCGGTCGTTATGGGGATGTGCGTATGGAAGATGCGGACGTCATCGTCGCGTTGGGTGGCGACGGTTTTATGTTGCAGACGTTGCACGGAACGCAGCATTTGCCTGCTTCGGTATATGGGATGAATCGGGGAACCATCGGCTTTCTGATGAACGAATATTCGGAAAGCGATCTGGTCGAACGACTGGAAACAGCAGAAGAAGCGGAGATCAATCCCCTGTCGATGACCGCGTCGTGCGTCAACGGCGCCGAACATGACGCACTGGCCATTAACGAAGTGTCCTTGCTGCGTGCAGGTCCGCAGGCAGCCAAATTACGCATCACGGTGGACGAACGCCTAAGGATGGAAGAATTGGTGTGCGATGGCGCGTTGGTGGCGACACCTGCGGGTTCAACGGCTTACAATTATTCTGCACACGGCCCGGTTTTACCAATTGGATCAGATGTTTTGGCGATGACAGCGGTTGCTGCTTTTCGACCCCGGCGTTGGCGCGGCGCTTTGTTGCCAAAGACTGCGACAGTACGATTTGATGTGCTTGAACCAGAAAAGCGGCCTGTTATGGCCGAAGCCGACAGTCGTGCCGTGCATGATGTGGTTTCAGTCGTGATCCGGTCAGAACCAAAAGTGATTCACCGCATTTTATTTGATCCCGGCCACGGGCTTGAAGAACGATTGATCAGCGAGCAATTCTCATAGCACGCTGACCAAATCAAAGCTAACTTGGCTGTAAGTACTTTCGTACAATATTCGCCGCCTCATCAGGGCCCAGAATTGGCGGGACAAGTGTCAGAAGTTCACCCGCTTCATTCAGCAGATAGATGAAACTGCCATGCGCGAAAATCCACTGCCCCGTCGGTTCTTGAAACAACGGCGTGATTTCGACCTGAAACGCGTCGTAACTGACTTGCAAGGCTTCTGGTGTGCCGCTTAGCCCTACAAAGTCAGGATGCCACTTTGCCATCGGAGGCCCCATCGTTTCGGGCGTATCCACGTTCGGATCAACCGTGATCATGATGGGCGTGACGTCCACGTCGTCTTTTTCAAGCGTGCTGACAATTTCCGCCATCAGGGGCAGGGCAGCGGTACAGATATCCGGACAATTTGCATATCCAAAAAACACCAACTGCGCCTTGCCATCGGGCGATTTCTCGGTGCGAAGTTCCCCGAATTGATCGGTCAATTCGTAAGATCCGCCAAGGTTTCCAAGAAATGGGTCTGCAGCCCACACAGGTGCAGACCCGATTAGTCCGATCAGACCAGCAAAAACAACGTTACGCATAGGTTCAAAAGTTCTCTTCGATGTATTTTTTATCGACGTCCAAACCCAGTCCCAGATGGCCTTCGGTGGCGATGATTTCTTTCACACGAAGGTCGCGCCGGAACCATGGTCCTTTGCCTTCTGCTTCTGGATTCTCTTTGGCCCATTGCTTGGACCACTGGTTGGCTTTGATCCAATCCGCGCCTTCTGCTTTGATACGTTGTACCAAGTAGACATTGTTCGCACCAATCTCCGGATCGTCGATCATAAGACCGTCTACTTCAACGATTTGGTTGCAGAACGGTTGAAACTCTACCGCAGCACCAGCGAAAACAGACTGGCTGTTCTTCATCGGAAAAACCATTTGGTTGTCGGCTGTGCGCAACAAACCCATCTGGCGTTTTCCAGCGCCACAATCAGCCGGGCAATCTCCAGTCAGTTCGCATACGAGGTCTACAACCTTCGCTTCGAAACGGGCTGGAACCTCGGCGTATAATTTCCAGCTTTTAGCCTCTGAGTTCGCTGAGAAATCTTGGGCAGCGACAGACGAGGCGAACATGGCGGTGACAGCAATAATCTGTTTAAGCATCATTTTGGCTTTCTGATCGCAAATTGAGGGACATGGCCGTAATCTTCGTGGGTCAGGTTTTGGATGTCTAAATCCGCAATGACCTCGTTGACTATCAGGTAGTTTAGGCCATCACGTTCGTACAGCATGCCGTCAGCTTCAATGACGTGAGCCGCCATACGCAGTGCGCCGCTACCACCTGCCAATTGACTGTCGTTTTCAATCTTCAAAACCATATACACGGTGCCGTCTTCTGCCAGAAGTCCGACAGGAATGCCGCCGGCACTGCACCACAAAGCGCAGGTATGGTGGGCAGAACCGACTACTGTATCCGTCGGGCCCATGACTCCAGACATGTAACACCAAGTATCGATGATCTCTCCCTTGACTGATATTGGTTTACCTTCTGCGGCCCAAGAAGAACCAGCCGACGCAAGGAGAGTACTTGCTGCCAGGATTAAGGGTTTTAAATGCATGAGAGTCCCCGAAGTTGCTTTGAACGAGATCGTACGTTAGTCAACTTTCCACGACGCGACCCTCGCGTGTCAAATCACGATTCAAAAGGAAAATTGTGATCGCTTAGATGTCCGATTATAGTTGCTAAAAAGTTGACAATTTTAGAAGGACGAAAACCCAAAGCCCTGTCACAAGTACCAATTTCCTGCTTTTGGTCCGCTTGATCGTATCACTCGCACTGAAATGGAGCTCTTCCGAGCTCGCGCAAGCTAAGCGTCATTACAGTAAGAAGCGCAGACGGTTGCCAAGTGCCGGCAATAAGGGCAGCGGGTATTGCGCGCTTAACAGCTGAGCACATTTCATACCCATCACTTCAAACGCAGCTTGAACAATCAAGTGCCATCAGCGTACCCGATTGTTTTTAAGGCTTCGCTGATTTCGTTTAGAATAACGGGATCATCAATTGTCGCGGGCATTTTGTATTCCGCATTATCCGCAATTTTGACCATCGTGCCGCGTAGAATTTTACCTGAACGGGTCTTTGGTAAACGATCAACAACAACCGCCAGCTTGAAAGCTGCGACAGGGCCTATTTTGTCGCGCACGAGCTTTATGGTTTCTGCAATGATGTCTGCATGGGGTCGGTTGGTTCCCATGTTGAGACACAAAAATCCGACAGGAAGTTGACCTTTGAAATCATCGGTTACGCCAATCACAGCACATTCAGCGACGTCTGGATGAGATGCGATAACTTCTTCCATACCGCCAGTGGATAAACGGTGCCCCGCGACATTGATCACATCATCTGTGCGGGCCATGATGTACAAATACCCGTCTTCGTCCTTCATACCGGCATCGCCAGTTTCATAATATCCGGGAAACGCGGTTAAATAGCTGGTGCGGAAACGGTCTGCGCCATTCCACAAGGTGGCAAATGTACCGGGTGGCAAAGGCAGTTTGATAGCAATTGCGCCCAATTCCCCAGTTGCGACTGGGTGGCCGTCATCGCCAAGGATTTGTACATCGTACCCCGGCATGGGAACGGACGGCGATCCAATTTTAACTGGCAGCGCTTCCAAACCCATTGGGTTTGCCGCGATGGAATATCCGGTTTCCGTTTGCCACCAATGATCGATGACGGGGATATTTAACATCTCTTGCGCCCATACGATCGTGTCTGGGTCTGCGCGTTCACCTGCTAAATAGAGAGCGTTCAGGTGACTAAGATCAAATTTGTCAACCAACGTTCCTTTTGGATCTTCGCGCTTTACGGCACGAATGGCAGTTGGAGCCGTGAAAAAGCTGCGCACTTTGTGTTCGGAGATGACACGCCAGAACGTACTGGCATCCGGTGTGCCGACTGGTTTGCCCTCAAAAACGATTGTCGTGTTGCCTTGGATCAGCGGTGCATAACAAATATAGCTGTGCCCCACGACCCAACCCACATCAGAAGCTGCCCAAAAGACGTCACCCGGATCGACATTATAGATATTCTTCATTGTCCAATTCAAAGCAACAAGATGCCCGGCTGTTGGGCGCACAACCCCTTTGGGAGATCCTGTCGTGCCTGATGTGTACAAGATGTAGGCTGGATGATTGCCATCCACAGGAACACAATCAGCAGGTGTTGCCCCGTCTTGGAACGCGTACCAGTCGTGATCGCGATCCGGGGCCAGTGTCGCGAGATGTTGTTCGCGTTGGAGTATGACACAAAATTCAGGTGCATGGTCGGCGAGCTCGATTGCGTTGTCCAGGAGAGGCTTGTATTCAATGATACGCCCCGGTTCGATTCCGCATGACCCGGCAATAATTGCCTTCGGGGTGCAATCGTCAATTCGAACGGCCAATTCGTTGGCGGCGAAACCACCAAAAACTACACAATGGACTGCACCGATGCGCGCACAGGCCAGCATCGCCTCCAACGCTTCTGGGACCATGGGCATATAAATGATGACGCGGTCACCTTTGGTAACGCCTTTGGAAGCCAATGCACCCGCAAGGCGGGCCACCCGCGTTTGAAGATCTTTGTACGTTATGGTGGCCTTTGTATCGGTAAGCGGGCTGTCATAGATTATCGCTGCCTGATCACCGCGCGTCGCCACGTGGCGATCCACTGCGTTCCAGCATGTGTTGACCTTGGATTCAGCAAACCAATCAAACAGATGATTACCACGATCATACAACGCCTGTTTCGGGGCTTCGACCCAGTCAATCGCTTTGGTCTGATCCATCCAGTAGGCTTCCGGCTCAGACTGCCAGCGGCTGTATTCTTCAGCGTATCCCATGGGTCGATCTCCTCCTTGGCGTCAGGGTAATTCGTTACGTGGAGGAGCCCCCATGCTGCAAGGGGTCAGTTGCAAAACTATGATGGAATATGAAGGCGGCTTTGCAAAAATGCCCTAAAGCGAATGCAAATTTTGCAAACCTAATGAAATTTAGCTGTGGCTTGCGAATTTTGCTTTACTTTAAAAAGTCCCTAGTGGGCAGACGATTGGCGCGCGTTATATCAGGCGCCAATCGAAAACCATCACCCGTATTGAGCCACGGGTGTGCCCGCGATTGCGGACATGTTCAGTAATCCACGAGCCGTGATGGATGGGCTGACGATATGCGCTTGGTTGCCCATACCCATTAGAATTGGACCGACTTCCAATCCGCCACCTTTCATCTTGAGAATGTTGCGCACGGCCGAGGCCGCGTCAGCGTGTGCGAATATCAAGACATTCGCGGCACCCGACATTCTGTTGTCAGGAAAGAGGCGCGCGCGCAATTCTGGGTCAAGCGCTGTGTCGACGTTCATTTCGCCTTCGTAACAAAAACCCCGCGTTTCTGAATCCAATATTGCAAGAGCCTTGCGAATCCGTTGGCTTGACGGATCGTCCTGGTTTCCGAATTGAGACTTTGAGCAAAGCGCGATGTGTGGTTCTAATCCGAACCGTCTGACATGACGCGACGCACCCAATGCGATTTCCGCAATCTGTTCGGGGGTTGGTGTCAAATGAACAGAGGTGTCCGCCACAAATAATGGACCGTCTTCTAGAATGATCAGACTAAGCGCCCCGACTGGATGGTGTTCAGCCGAACCCAAAACTTCGTTTATGTAACGTTGGTGCCAACTGAATTCGCCAAAGGTTCCGCATATTAAACTGTCGGCTTCACCACGATGCACCATAACTGCGCCAATTGCGGTGGTATTGGTGCGCATAATGGCGCGGGCCAAGTCCGGTGTAACACCTCGTCTGGCCATCAAGGTGTGATAGGTTCCCCAATAATCGCGATAGCGTGGGTCATTTTCGGGGTTCACGTTATCGACGTCTTTGCCCAAGCCGATGGTCAGGCCGGCCCGTTCAATCCGTGCCTCGATAACTTCTGGACGTCCGATCAGAATTGGGCGTTCTGTCGTTTCTTCGAGCATCGATTGCGCGGCCCGTAAGACCCGCTCATCTTCTCCTTCGGCAAAGACGATGCGGCGGCTTTCGGCGCGGGCGGCCTGAAACACTGGCCGCATCAGGAGTGCCGATTTAAAGACAGATTGATCAAGTTTGTTGTGGTACGCTTCGATATCCTCGATTGGGCGTTTTGCGACACCCGTTTTCATAGCTGCCTTAGCCACGGCGGAACTGACGATGCCGACAAGGCGCGGATCAAAGGGTTTGGGGATCAAATAATCCGCCCCAAAGGTCAATTGTTCGCTTTTGTAAGCCTCTGCTGCTTCGGCAGACGTCGTCGCACGAGCAAGGGCCGCGATCCCTTCAATGCAAGCCAATTCCATTTCGTCATTGATCGTCGTTGCCCCGACATCCAACGCGCCTCTGAAAATGAACGGGAAGCACAAGACGTTGTTGACCTGATTTGGAAAATCACTTCGTCCAGTGGCAATAATCGCGCCAGGTGCAACCTCGCGCACTTCATCAGGCAGAATTTCCGGGGTTGGATTGGCCAATGCAAACACGATTGGGCGGTCGCTCATTTGTTTGACATGTTCTTGGGTCAGCACTTTTGGGCCAGACAGTCCAAGGAACAGATCTGCTCCTTCGATCACATCGTTCAATGTGCGTTTGTCAGTGGCTTGGGCAAATGCGGCCTTAGATGGGTTCATGTCTTCGACGCGCCCCTTGTAAACCAGCCCATGAATATCGCACAGCCAAACGTTTTCGCGCTTAACACCCAGTTTTAGCAACATATTGAGACAGGCAATGCCTGCCGCACCGCCACCCGTCGACACAACCTTGATATCCGCAAAGGATTTCCCAACCACGTGCAATGCGTTTGTTGCCGCCGCACCAACGACAATTGCTGTCCCATGTTGATCGTCGTGGAAAACGGGAATGTTCATCCGTTCGCGGCAAAGCTTTTCCACGACAAAGCAATCAGGCGCTTTGATATCTTCAAGGTTAATCGCGCCAAAGGTGGGTTCGAGCGCACAGACAATATCAGCAAGCTTTTCCGGGTCTGTTTCGTTGACCTCGATGTCAAAGCAATCGATTGACGCGAATTTCTTGAACAGAACGGCCTTGCCTTCCATCACTGGTTTTGATGCCAGTGCACCAATATTGCCAAGCCCAAGGACCGCCGTTCCGTTTGACACAACCGCAACCAGATTGCCCCGGGCCGTATATTGTGCGGCAGTTTCTTCGTCAGCTTTTATTTCCAAGCAAGCTTCGGCGACACCGGGAGAGTATGCCAATGCAAGATCGCCACCATGTGCCAACGGTTTGGTCGCCCGGATTTCCAGTTTTCCGGGCTTTGGCTCGGCGTGGTATCTGAGTGCCGCGTCGCGAAGACTTGGTTGATCTGACATTGGAATCATTCTCCCTGGGTATTTTGGTTTAGCATTAAACTAATTCTTTGATGTCGTCAGCTTTCATCGGGTTACACGTCTTCACATCTGTACTGATCTTAATTCTTCGACTGAGATGGATTGCATCCTTGTGCCACGCAGAGTTTATTCGAGCGTTAGGGGGCCTTCATGCAAAACATTCGTGCCGAAATATTATTGCCAACTGATGAACTCAGGGACGACATTCCGTTCTTTACCAAGACGCTCGGTATGCGCATGGATGAGATATTCCCGGCAGATGACCCGAGTGAGGCAGTGTTTTCTGGCCATGGCGTGCGTTTGCGCGTGCGAAAAGGGGCGGATGCGTCACCGGGCGTTATTCGGATTTTGGCGGACGATCCGATTTTGATCGCAGGTGGGGCGGATCAATTGACTGCACCAAACGGGACACGTATTGAAATCAAACCCTTGGCAGCGCCGGTCGTCATGCCGGAAACGCAACATGCGTTTGTTGTGCGAAAACTGGCCGACGAAGCCCCATGGATCGTTGGGCGGGCTGGCATGCATTATCGCGACCTCATCCCTGACCGGTTGGGGGGCTCGATCATCGCGAGCCATATTCGCATACCCGATGGTGGGCCCGTACCGGACATGGTGCATTTTCATTCCGTCGGTTTCCAACTGATTTTCTGTTACAAAGGCTGGGTCGATTTGGTTTACGAAGATCAAGGGGAACCCTTCCGGCTGCATGCGGGAAACTGCGTTATTCAACCGCCGGAAATCCGGCACCGTGTGCTATATGCCAGCGATAATATCGAGGTGATCGAAATTGGTGTGCCTGCGGAACACGTGACCACCATAGATCATGACATGGAGTTACCGACCCCAACGACAGACCCTGATCGTGAGTTTGATGGCCAGCGGTTTGTGCACCACAAATCGGAAGATGCGGAATGGCATCCATTTCGCCTGAGCGGGTTTTCGTCGCGCGACACATTGATTGAACGCAACACCAGGGGTGTGGCGGGCGTTCATGTTGTGCGCCCAAATGGTCAAACGGCTCAGTGGACAACCCATGACAGCGATATTCTGTTCAGCTTTGTGATGTCAGGGTCGATGTCTTTGGAGGGACAGGATCAAAGCACGCAATCGCTGACAGCAGGGGATGCGTTCGTCATTCCTCCGGGGTTCAAGACGCGTTATTCCGACGCTACAGAAGATCTGGAGTTTCTCGAAGTGTCTTTGCCAGGTACGTTTGAAACGCAGGTGGAGGGTTAGATGTCATTAAAAGCCGCAGCAGAGGCCGTACGCGAAAATGCATATGCGCCGTATTCAAATTTTAAGGTCGGTGCGGCGGTGCGCGGGGCATCTGGAACGATTTACGCCGGATGCAACGTTGAAAATGTGGCTTATCCCGAAGGAACATGCGCCGAAGCCGGCGCAATCGCTGCTATGGTCGCGGCCGGGGAAACCTCGTTGACCGAAGTGTATGTCGTTGCGCAAGGATCAATGCCTGTGACGCCCTGTGGCGGGTGTCGTCAAAAGCTCAAGGAATTTGGGAAGGCCGAGGTTCAGGTCACAATGGCTGCGACTGAAGGGGAGTCGCAAGTGATGACATTAGCCGAATTGTTGCCCGGAGCATTCACACCCGATCATTTGAAACATGGACAATCATGATGACAGCACGCGACATCATAGCAAAGCTGCGCCAAGGTCAAAGCCCGACACGCGACGAACTGACTTGGTTTGCTCAAGGGTTGGCGGATGGGCAGGTCAGTGATGCGCAGGCTGGTGCCTTTGCGATGGCGGTGTGTCTCAACGGCATTAATGACGAAGGACGTGTGGCATTGACGATGGCCATGCGGGATTCGGGCCAAGTGATTGATTGGGACGTGGACCAACCGGTGCTTGATAAACATTCAACCGGCGGCGTTGGCGATTGTGTGAGCCTTGTTCTGGCCCCGGCGCTGGCCGCATGTGGGGCCACTGTCCCGATGATTTCTGGTCGTGGACTTGGCCATACCGGCGGCACGTTGGATAAATTGGAATCCATCCCCGGTGTGTCGACAACTTTGCCAGTTGGACAAGTCCAAGCCGTTTTGGCTCGGTCTGGATGTGCGATCGTTGGGGCAACGGCAAATATCGCCCCGGCGGATCGGCGGCTTTATGCGGTGCGCGATGTCACGTCGACTGTGGACAGTCTGGATCTGATTACGGCGTCAATCTTATCCAAGAAACTGGCAGCAGGGCTTCAAGGGCTGGTGCTGGATGTCAAAGTCGGCTCGGGCGCTTTTATGAAGGATATCGATGCCGCTCGTGCATTGGCCCAATCCTTGGTGCGGACGTCCAATGCTGCAGGCTGTAACACGGTCGCCTTGGTGACAGATATGAGCCAGCCCCTAGCACCCGCAATCGGCAACGCACTAGAAGTGGCGCATGTTGTGCGTGTTCTGCGCGGCGAAGAACGGGGTGCATTGCTTGAGGTAAGTGCGACTTTGGGAGGTGTCCTGTTGGCCGAAGCCGGGTTGTCTGATGATGTGCAGGCTGGTGTGGACGCGATTGATGAAGCTGTTCGAACTGGTGCGGCAGCAGAGCAGTTTTCACGAATGGTGTCTGCGCAAGGAGGCCCATTGAGCTTTTTGGACAATGCGGATCGCTTCCTGCCAGAAGCCAGTGTGATCCGCGAGATACGCGCAAATAGACCAGGTATCGTGTCCGCCATTGATGGGGAACGCTTGGGTAGGGCTGTTGTCGCATTGGGTGGTGGTCGTGTAACCGAAAAGGATGTGATCAACCCAGCCGTTGGGTTTTCAGAAGTTGTCAGATTGGGCACAAAGGTGTCGCGTGGCGACACGCTTGCCGTGTTGCATGCTGTCCGCCCCAAGGATGCTGATATCGCAGAAGCCGCTGTGCGGGCCGCGATTTCTACAGGAACCGCACCTGTGGATGTGCCTGCGTTGATTCAGGAAAAGGTCGCGTAATGGCGCGTGCTTTTCTGGTCGTCATGGATTCAGTCGGAATCGGTGGCGCGCCGGACGCAGCGCTATATTTCAACGGCGATGTTCCGGACACAGGCGCAAATACGCTTGGCCATATAAGGGCGGCTTGCGACGCGGGCCAAGCAAACAATGGGCGATCAGGGGCGTTGCATTTACCTAATCTTGCAGGGCTTGGACTTTGGCACGCTGCGGCATCGGCGGTTGGAGAACCCGTGCCAGAACTCAGTGTGAATGGAAAATGGGGCGTTGCGACTGAAGTAAGTCGCGGCAAAGATACACCGTCCGGGCACTGGGAACTGGCCGGCCTACCTGTGCCGTGGGACTGGACGTATTTTCCGGATACAAAGCCATCTTTTCCTGCTGAGATTTCGCAAGCGGTTCAAGTTGCTGCGGAGACAGACGGGATTCTGGGAAATTGTCATGCTTCGGGCACACACATTATAGCGGAGTTAGGTGAGGCGCATATGCGGACGGGTTGGCCGATTTGTTACACCTCTGCCGACAGCGTTTTCCAGATTGCAGCACATGAAGAAACCTTTGGGTTGGAGCGGCTTTATCAATTGTGTGAGACGATGGCACCGATGTTGCATGAGATGCGCGTCGGACGAGTTATTGCGCGCCCTTTCATTGGTCAACCCGGTACATTTGAGCGCACAGTGAATAGAAAAGACTATGCCGTGCAACCACCGGGTCCGATCCTGATGGATTGGGTGCAAAACGCTGGTGGCCATGTGTATGGCGTTGGAAAGATCGGTGACATTTTTTCGATGCAAGGCATTGATGAGGTGCACAAAGGGTCAGACGCTGACTTGATGAAACACTTGTCCAAACTCGTTGATGGGGCTGAAGACGGTAGCCTGACATTTGCCAATTTTGTCGAATTTGACAGTTTATTTGGACATCGCCGGGATGTGGCAGGGTACGCAGGCCATCTGGAATGGTTTGACGCGGCGATTGGATCTCTTTTGGATCGCTTGCGACCGAACGATATGATGATTTTGGCAGCGGATCATGGGAATGATCCAACCTGGGTTGGAACGGATCATACCCGCGAGCGCGTTCCAGTCTTAATCGCGGGGCAGGGGCTTGGGGAAATTGGAGAGATTGGGTTTGAAAATGTTGCCCAACTTGTTGCGCAACATCTGGACCTTCCCCCAAATTGAGCGCTAAAGCGCATGGGACGTTTTGCGTTCAGGCCACGCAGGCCTTGGGGGCAGGCCCCCAAACCCCAGACGCGAGACAGTTGACGAAATGAATAGGAGAAAACGATGTCTGAACATCTGACTGTGGTGGAACATCCGTTGGTACAACACAAACTGACGATTATGCGCGACGTTGGGACTCCTACGGCAGTTTTTCGGCAGTTACTGCGCGAAATCAGTCAATTGCTTGCCTATGAGATTACACGCGAATTGGAGATGACGACCAAACGTATCGAAACGCCAATGGCGCCGATGGATGCGCCAACTTTGGCCGGTAAAAAGCTGGCGTTGATTTCGATATTGCGGGCGGGGAATGGACTTTTGGACGGTGTTTTGGAGTTGATTCCGTCAGCACGTGTCGGGTTTGTGGGATTATACCGCGATGAGGAGACATTGCAGCCGGTTCAATATTATTTCAAAGCCCCTGAAGGGCTGCAAGATCGGTTGGTTATTGCGGTTGATCCGATGCTGGCGACAGGGAATTCAAGCGTCGCGGCGATTGACTTGCTAAAAAAAGCAGGCGCTAAGAATTTGCGCTTTTTGTGTTTGTTAGCAGCGCCTGAAGGTGTTGCGCGGATGAAAGAAGCGCATCCGGATGTTCCGATCGTAACCGCGGCGTTGGATGAACGCCTGAATGAGGTTGGATATATCGTGCCGGGACTTGGGGACGCCGGCGATAGGATGTTTGGTACGAAGTAACAAAATGGAGAGACTGGGTATTTAGGATGAATAGCGGCAGAGTCCGCGAAGGTGTTGGGTGACCGTCATGCGAAACGCGCATTTTTTGACCGTGCCGATGTTTGTTCTGTCGATCTGTGCAGGTTTGGCGGCGGCACAATCTGAAACAGGCCCGGCTGAAACTCCTCCAAATTCGTTTAAAGGACGGCAGTTTGTCGACAGTCGGGGGTGTGTTTTTCTGCGTGCCGGTACCGATGGCAACACGTATTGGGTTCCACGCCTGAACTCCGCCCGCCAGCCTATATGTGCGCAGAAACCAACGGTGTTCGTAGGACAAGCGCCGCAGATGGTTTTGGGTGCGCAGGATGTGTTTGTGATTGAGGACAATACCGCTGTGCCCGATATCGTCACGGATATCGGCATCGAAACCCCATCAGCGCACAAAGAAGAAGCTGAAGAGCTGACTAGAACAGTAGCGCCGATTGCAATCCCGGAACCGGACGTTCTGGTTGTTTTCGAGGAAACGGCGCTCTCAAAACCGATCGCCACGGCGCCACACGCCTTAGTTGTTGTGCCCAAGCCCGCTTTGAAATCACGAACAGAGCCGAAGACAGCGAACCAAGAACGGCAAACCTCGGTGATAGGAACGAAAACCAAAGCGGTGCCTAAAGTCGAGCGTGCGATACCAAAGCACGTCGACTCAAATCGACGGGACACAGGGGCAGTGGTTGTGCCCAAGGACAACAAACGGATTTTGGAAAATATCGGATTGAACGCGCAGCGCACAGAACAGGCAGAGCATCGCGAGATGCGCCTTATCTGGACTGCGACAGCTCCGCATCGCTTGATCAATCAGCTGAATGGCGAAGATATGACCCAAAAAATGGCGTTGGTGTTCCCATATACAGATAAGGCAAGGCAACGGCGTGAGTTTGGTAAAGTCACGCTGGAACACCGCGACGGAAAAGTGATCAAGCGGGTAAGAAGACGCGTTGCAAAGACGAGGGCCGCGGCGATAGACCATGCCACAAACTTACCTCTAGACGGGGCGCGTTTTGTTCAAGTTGGAGCATTCGCAAATCGCGAGAATGCAGACAGGACCGAGCATCTTTTGCAGGAAAACGGTTTGAATGTTCATTTCTTACAGGCTGGACGCTCTGATAAACCATTGAGACTTGTTTTGGTCGGTCCATTCGAAAGTGATCAAGATGTGCGAGACGCTTTAGAGACAGCGCGGATAGTTGGTTTTCACGACGCATTTGTCCGCAAAAACCCCTGATTTAACTTTCGCAAATTGCTTGAAGGCGAATCCAATCGGCATCTGGCATAACGGGGTGCACATCCTTGTTGATCATTGGGTCCGCCTCGATCAATTGCAATGTCGTTTCACCTGAAATGTCTACGGCATAGGCATAGGGCGCGCTGCTAAGTTCAGCTTCGGTAAAATACTCCAAAAGCCTGTCATGTGCTGGCGCAGTGCGCACAGTGGCTAACGCTTGTTCTGCATATGCGTCCAAAGCAGCGTCGGGCAAATTTCCGGTCGTCAAAAGCGTCGCTGTGCCACGCAGACCTGCTGTTTTCAGAACGTCCCGCAAAATTGGTGACGTCGAATTGCGTGCGCGTTCCGCAAGAATGTATCCAGCGGCTACATCGGGCTCTTCAAAATCTTCGATCAAAGCCCGGTTCAAAACCACGGTGCCCCCCGGCAGAAACAGGGTTTCGCGAATTCCGCCCGGCAATATTACGACGCGGTGTGTATCAGTGCGCCTTGCAAGATTTTGCAGGGCTGCGTCCGTTCCTGTCGCTTTGCAAGGTGCACCTCCGACACGTCCAATTCGTTGCAATAAATTGGCTCCAATTTCAGATTGCTTTACATCGGGAAGCACACGCATGGTGTGTTCTCGCAAAGCGCTGGGCAACCAAAATACGGCCAGAGCTGCGACGGCGGTGATTGACAAAGCAGCACCCACCCATCTTAACCGTCCAGGATGTGGCCGCGCACGGGCGACTGCCCGTCTTAGCGTATCGATCGCTTCAATCATCTCGGCTTCGCCGTTGTTGATTTCAAGCGTTTCTTCGGGATCTCCGTCCGGGAAAAAGATGGCGGGTGATCCATTGCCTTTGCGTTGGAGCGCAGCAAGCGACCAATGGGTCAAAGGCTGATCATTCAGATCGCTTAGGATCAAGGTAGCATCGCCAATGGCCACGACGACTTCGCGTCGCTGCGCATCTGATCCCGAGCGCCATAGGCCAGTTGCCTCGAGGCGCGCATATTTTGAAAGCGCTGTCATTCCCTGTCTCGGGACCTTTTTCTGCTCGACCCGTTTCGTCCAACTTAACACGGTGTCGCAGAGTGAGGAAGTGATCAGGTTAGGGGAAAATACATTAGAGAATTGCCCGGACAATTAATCCAATGGATGGCGGTTTGAGAGCGTTGTCTAGAATGTTCGTCATTTAGACGCGGAAGGCCTTAGCAATTGCTGGCAGCTTGATTGCGGGCCAAATCCCTACGATCGGCGTAATGAAAGCCCTGAACCTTGGGTTCTTTATGGCTCATGATATAGCCTGGGGTTTGCGCGTAACATGCACGGTCTTTACCATCGCCAAAGGCTTCGCAGTGCGAGCGTTCTTTGCTTGTTACCTTGTTGGTGATTTCCTGGCTGGTTCCTGATCCACCTTGTGTTGTCAAAGCAGGTACGAAAACCCAACGACAAGCGCTGTGGTTACCCCGAAAACAACCATCACTGAGACGAATTTTTCACCGAACATTGGATCGACATTTCTAGCCTTAGGACACTCTGCTGTGATTGTCAGAGAACGGGCGCATGTTTGACAATCCTTTAAAAACAAAAAATTTAAATTAACAATAACTCGAAGCACCCTTGAGTCCGAGGCGACGGAAGCTATTCGCCTTGGCCGTAAGTGATTTAATCAAGTGTCAGAACAATTGTGCCTTAGTCCAAACTTCCAGCAGTCTTACGCAATTCGAATTTTTGGATTTTTCCCGTCGACGTTTTGGGAAGTTCTTGGAACACCACACGCTTGGGTGTTTTGAATCCGGCCAAACGCTGTCGGACAAATGAAATTAAATCGGCCTCGGATGTGGAACTGCCCTCTTTCAATTCTACGAACGCACAAGGCACTTCGCCCCATTTTTCATCAGGTTTGGCGACAACAGCGGCCAGAAGGACGTCGGGGTGGCCCATCAGAACGCCTTCAACTTCTACGCTCGAGATGTTCTCACCCCCGGAAATTATGATGTCTTTGGCGCGGTCTGCGATTTGAAGGTAACTGTCATCATGTTGCACAGCGATATCGCCGGAATGAAAATAGCCGCCCTTAAAAGCCTCTCGTGTGGCTTCCGGATTTTTAAAGTACCCTTTCATGACCGAATTGCCGCGAATTACGATTTCGCCCTGGGCTGAACCGTCATTTGGAATCTGTGTCATCGTTTCATCCATAACGGTGATATGATCCATCATCGGGAACGCAACGCCTTGGCGTGCCTTGATGGCCGCACGGTTTTCGGGGGCCAGATCTGACCATTCATCGTCGCGCCAGACGCATTCCGTGACATGACCATAGGTTTCAGTCAGGCCATATACTTGGGTGACGTTAAATCCCATCGGTTCGATCTTGGCTAAAGTCGCCGGGGCCGGTGGCGCTCCTGCGGTAAAGACTTCGACCATGTGATCAAATGATCGTCGTTCGCTTTCGGGAGCATTGATCAGGGCATTCAAAACAATCGGAGCACCGCCAAAATGCGTCACGCCTTCATCCGCTATCGCATCAAATATAGCCGCTGCCGTGACATCACGGCAGCACACCACTGTGCCGCCCAACATGGGCAACATCCAAGTATGGTTCCATCCATTGCAATGGAACAACGGCACAATCGTCAGATAGATTGGGTGCAGAACCATCCGCCATGACACAACTGTACCCATTGTCATGAGGTAAGCACCCCGGTGATGACACACGACACCTTTGGGGCGACCGGTGGTGCCAGAGGTGTAATTCAACGAGATGCTTTCCCATTCGTCCTTGGGCATGATCCATTCGAAATCAGGGGATGCGGCTGTTAGCAGATCTTCATAGACGGGGTGTCGCCCTGTCGCCGGATAGCCAGCTTCAACATCCGGAACTTCAATGATTTCGGGACCTTCGCCATCCATTTCTGCTTTGGCCGCTTCGGCTAGAGCAATGAATTGGGAATCAGCCAGAACCGCTTTTGCTTCGCCGTGTTCAAAGATGTACGCGACTGTATTGACGTCCAATCGAATGTTGATTGTATTCAGGACTGCACCGCATGCAGGAATTCCGAAATGCGCTTCGGCTTGCGCGGGGATGTTGGGCAACAAGGTCGCGACCACATCGCCGGAATTTATGCCGCGCATCGTTATTGCGGATGCCAGACGGGTACAACGATCGAAGTATTCGGCATAGGTGAAGCGTTGCGTGCCATAGGCAAGCGCGAGATGGTCTGAAAAAACAACTGACGCGCGGCGTAAATGCGATAAGGGTGTCAGTGGAACGAAATTGGCCGCGTTCTTGTCCAACCCTGTTTCATCTGCCAACCATCCCATTTCGATCTCCCCTGTATCTTTTCAAGGACAGAAAATGACGCGTTGTAACGATAATGGAAAGTATTAATGACAAGTTGCGTTGAAACGCGTCCACTGGCTGCATCACTATTCATGATCGCAGCCATGAGTGTCATCGGCGTGATCGACAACGTTATTCCGTTGATTGCACGCGATATTGGGCTTTGGCAATTCCACGCAGTGCGCGCTGTGATTGCCTTGCCCCTGGTCGCTGCGTTGTCGCTGATTGGTCTTGGCAGTTTAAAACCACAGCGGTTGTGGGCTGTTGTTTTGCGCAGTGTCACATTGGCGATTTCGATGATGTTCTATTTTTCTGCCTTAGCGATCATGCCCATAGCGCAAGCATTGGCGGGCTTGTTCACGTCGCCCATTTTCATCCTTCTGATTTCTTCCGGACTTCTGGGCAATCGAATTGGGTTTTGGCGGATAGGGGCCGTTGCCTTGGGGTTCGCTGGAACTTTGATGGTCTTGCAGCCTGACCCGGTCAATTTTGATATGCGAACACTCATTCCGGTTGCGGGCGGGTTCTTTTACGCGTTGTCGGCTTTGGCGACGCGTCAGCTGTGCGCGCATGAAAGTACCGTATGTCTATTGGCAGGGATGTGGATCACGCTTGGGGTAATGGGGGGGATTGGCTTGCTTGTTATGGAAGTGTGGCAGCCCGAACAGGAGAGCTTTGTCACCCAACGGTGGACGCCGACGATTGGCGCCGCGTGGCCTTGGCTGTTTGTGCAAGCAATTGGATCGGTGATCGGAGTCTTTATGATTATAAAAGCCTATCAGCTGGGCGAGCCGTCTTATGTGTCGATATTTGAATATTCGGTCATGATTTTTGGCCCGGCCTTTGCTTTGGCGGTCTTTGGCGTGCCGATCACATTTATGCAGGTTATTGGTACGCTGATGATTGCGATGGCTGGCCTGATCATCGCCGTGCGCAGTTAAGTGCGGTGCATCTGCTGCATTGTCCAGAATTTTGTTGTGTCATGTCCATCAGTGCTGACGTTCTTGACCACCAAGCGATAGGCTTATGGCATGATCCTTTCGCACGGACGAAAATATCTGTTCATTCATCAGCCCAAAACGGGTGGAACGTCGATGGCGTTGGCTTTGGAACAGCGTGCGATGAAAAACGACGTCATGCTTGGTGACACGCCGAAGGCAATGAAACGACGGCGGCGTTTGCAGGATATGAAAACACGTGGACGTCTTTGGAAACATTCGACGCTGCAGGATATTGATGGGCTGGTCACCCCAAATGAATTAAACAACCTGTTTGTGTTCAGCTTGGTGCGCAATCCTTGGGACCGCATGGTCAGTTATTATCATTGGCTACGAGAGCAGAGTTTTGCACATGCTGCTGTGGCCTTGGCGCGCAGTTTGGAATTCGAGCAATTTGCAATGCACCCGCAAACTTGCGCTGCATTGAAGGCGTCTCCGGCACGTCACTATTTGACTGATATCACTGGGCAGGAGCGCGCAGATCTTTTCATCCGAATTGAGTATCTAAATGATGATGCGCAAATGCTGTGGGAGCATCTTGGTTTTGAACTCGAAATTCCACACACAAATAAGTCGGCACGGCGGAGCGATTTTCGGTCCTATTATAGCCCTGACTCACAAATTGCCGTAGCGAAAGCTGCTGCTGAAGATATCTCGCGATTCGGGTATTCGTTCGAGCGATAGGGGAAAAGTTTCTAATTTTCCCCACGTCGTTTCCGAATTGGTTCGAATTCACATTACAACCTGCCATTGTGTCTAAGGCTGTCGATATTGCCTGATTTCAGCCTCATTGCGGGCCTAGCTCCGTCAAGGAAATCGGAAATCTTAACCAACAATACAAAAATGCGTTGCTGCCAAAAAATCACTTGCCAGAAGGGACGGGACATATGTTTGGATGGAAAAAACCGGGACGGCTTCATAGAAATTCAGAGATGACTCGCGCCATGAATGGAGTGACTTATGTCACCAAAGGTTTTGTCGCAGGAACGAAAATAGCGTGTCAATTGGGATGGCGCGCTGCGGACGCGCTGGCACCAGGCGACATGGTATTCACATTCGATAATGATATGCAGCCAGTCATTGATGTTCGTCGCGAAACACATTGGATTGACGCCGATTTCATTCCTGTTGCGCATTGGCCAATTCTGGTGCCTGCAGCGGCTTTGGGAAACCAGAACAGTATGCTTCTCATGGCTGATCAAGGGATCGTATTGGAAAGCGATTTGGCGGATGTTGAATATGATGATCCTTTTGCAGTCATCCGAGCAAAAGATCTTGTCGGATTGCGTGGAATAGAACGTAAAGCACCAAAAGCCCGGATTGAAATTGTCACTTTGGGATTCGCAGAAGAGCAAGTCATCTATGCACAGGGCGGGGCGTTGATCCACTGCCCGAAATCATCGACAATTGTCAGCGACATGGCATCTGGCTCAGGACCGCGATATACCGAACTTCCTAGACATTTGGCAGCATTGGTTGTCGACGAAATTCAGGCTGAAGACGCATTATGTGCGCGTTTATCTGCCTGAAACAGACCAATAGGTCTGATGATACGGGCAAACTTGCACAACTTACCCGGTTAACGAAAAAGGGGCCTAATCGGCCCCTTTTTTATTTATGTATCGTTGTTTTAGGCGGCTTGCGCTTCTGGTGCGAAGCGTTCGTAAAAGGTTTCGCCTTTTTCAGCCATGTCACGCAAAAGGGCAGGGCATTGGAACCGCACACCGTATTTCGCTTCGAGTTGGTCGCACCGTTCGGCTGCGTATGCTGCGCCGATCATATCAAGCCAGCTGAGCGGACCGCCTGACCAAGGTGCAAAGCCCCAACCAAGAATTGCACCAACATCGCCTTCGCGAATGTCCATCAAAACGCCCTCTTCCAACGCACGCACTGCTTCCAGAACTTGGCTGAACAACAAACGATGTTGGACTTCGGTCAGGTCAGGCTGAATTTCGGACAGCGGGTATTTGTCGTTCAAGCCACGCCAGATCAACTGACGCTTTCCCTTTTCGTCGTATTCGTAAAACCCTGCTTTGGCCTTACGTCCCAAACGTCCTTCTTCTTCCATCCAAAAGATCAAATCGTCCGAAGGGCTTTCAGGATATGCGTTGCCCATGGCCGCCTTAGTTGCGCGGGCAATCTTTGCCCCAAGATCGATTGCTGTTTCATCCGTCAATTGCAGTGGGCCAAGCGGCATACCGACCAATTTGGCGGCGTTTTCGATCAAGGCCGGTTCGACACCTTCGGTGACCATGCGCGTGCCTTCGTTGATGTAAGGAATGATGCAACGGTTGGCATAGAAGAACCGCGCGTCATTGACGACGATCGGCGTTTTTCGGATTTGACGTACGTAATCAAGCGCTTTGGCTACTGCGCGGTCACCCGTTTCCTTACCTTTGATGATCTCGACCAACAGCATTTTTTCGACAGGCGAGAAGAAGTGAATGCCGATATATTGCTCGGGTCGCGAAGACGCTTTGGCTAGGTCCGAAATGGGCAGTGTCGAAGTGTTGGATGCAAAGATGCATGTCTCGGGGATGACGGCTTCGACGCGGGCGGTTATTTCAGCCTTTACCTTGGGATCTTCAAAGACGGCCTCAATGATAAGATCGCAGTCGGCAAGCTTTGCAACATCTGGTGTTGGTGTGATCAGCCCCAGCATCGCTTCGGCCTTTTCGGCGGTGACTTTGCCGCGCGATTTGCCTTTTTCTAGATACGATGCCGTATAGTCCTTGCCGCGGTCTGCGGCCTCTTGATCGCGGTCGATCAGGACAACTTCGATCCCGGCTTGTGCTGACACAAGTGCAATGCCTGCGCCCATGAGGCCAGCGCCCAAAACGCCCAGTTTCTTAACGCGTTGATCTTCCACATCTTTAGGGCGCACAGCCCCTTTTTCCAGTGCTTCCTTATTCAGGAAAATCGAACGGATCATCGAAGACGATGACGGGTTCATCAAAACATTCGTAAACCAACGGGCTTCGATTTTCAGCGCGGTGTCGAAAGGAACAAGCGCGCCTTCGTATACCGCTGACAACAGTGCTTTGGCTGCTGGGTAAACCCCTTGGGTTTTGCCGTGCACCATCGCGGCTGCTCCAACGAAGGTCATGAAACCTGCAGGGTGATACGGTGCACCACCTGGCATTTTGTAACCCTTTTTGTCCCAAGGTTTGACGATGTCAGCATCCGTAGCGTTCAACACCCATGCCTTGGCTGCGGCCAACGGATCGTCCACAACCTCATCAACCAATTGGCCTTTCGCCTTATCGGGTCCGACCATCTTCCCTTCCAAAAGGAAAGACGAGGCACCCATCGCGCCAAGCTTGCGGACCAAACGCGTGGTTCCGCCGGCACCCGGGAAAATGCCGACCATGATTTCGGGTAAGCCGACTTTCGCTTTTGGATTGTTTGCCAAGAAAATACGATGCGTTGCCAAAGGCAGCTCTAGTCCAATCCCGGCTGCTGTGCCGGGCAGGGCGGCCGCGATTGGCTTACCCCCTTTTTGCGATTTAGGGTCCATTCCTGCCAATTCGATTTTGCGCAACAACGCGTGCATCCTCATTGTGCCTTCGAACAGGCCTTTCGCAGGGTTGTCACCGGCATCTTCACGCATTTTAGCAAGCAGGTTCAGATCCATACCGCCTGCAAATGATCCTTCTTTGCCCGACGTGATGACAATGCCTTTGACCGAGTCATCAGCAAGGGTTTCATCGATCAACGCATCCAGAGTTTGAAGCCCGTCCAGTGACATGACATTCATGGTCTTTCCCGGCACGTCCCAGGTGATAATAGCAACGCCGTCTGCGTTCCGGTCTAAAGTGAAGTCGGCCATGATTTGGTCCTTTCCTGAATTTCGCGGAGCGTCGGCAATTGATTATTTGGCCGTGGCGTCTCCAAAGAGTATGAATCGTCGTCGAGAGCATTGGTGACGGAAATGAGCCGCCATTTTGTGTTGTGTCGCTTCAAGAGCATTCTGGATTTTAGGGGCGGGGCGGATTGCTTGCCGTCCCTGTAAACGAGTGCTGTGTGGTATCCACAGATCAAGTCTGCTTGCAGAAACTCCGCTCGGTCAGCGGTCCGCACTAAATTGTCACCCCGCCGTCCGTCATATGATCCACTCAGATCATCAAAAACTTGGGCTAAATCTTCAGGTCCTTTGACAATCAGATCTTTCGTTAGGCTGTGATAGCTGCACGGAAAGCAGTAAAGCGCGCAGAAGGCGTCGAACTTTTTATCAATGATCGTTTGCCCATAAGCGTCCAAGAACGCTTGGTACAAAGAAAGAGGTTCAGCCAATGACCGCCTGACATCGTTCTTTGACCCGAGATGCGGTGCGATTGTTGCAGTAGGTTTTATCGAGAGATCCGGAGGCCATTGCGGTACAACAATGCTGCTTTCTATTTCGATAATGCACCAGGTTTCATTTGTGCGTTTTAGCACCAATCGATTGTTGTAACTGGGAACCATCGGAACCGTTCCCCGCAATACATGCGAGACATAGAACCCTTCGATGTAATCCTTCCCCAAAAACTCGGCATCTGTCGCAAGTCGGATAAACTGGTTCACGCTCAGTGACTCCAAAGAGTCTAAAAAGGACGTATGCCCGATTTGGGTGTCTTTTCTGGTTTCGATAATGGTTTCAGAGTTGATAAAAACACGCTTGTACGGAAGCGAGAACGTGTCGTGCAGCCCATCCCAATCACGTGCCATAAGGCAGTCAGATTGATGATCTAGCACAGACTGAAGAATAGCGATGGCTGTGGGTGCCACGCTGTCTTTTTGGTCAATGTCTCGATGCGTTGATGTATGCAGTTTTATCACAACAGGGTGCTTCCTTTGAGTGAGGGTCAAACGCGTTCAATAATTGTGGCGGCTCCCATGCCTGAGGCGACGCACAAAGTGGCAAGCCCGGTTTCTTTGTCAGTGCGTTCCAATTCGTCCAGCAATGTACCGATGATCATAGCGCCTGTGGCCCCCAGAGGATGGCCCATGGCGATCGCGCCACCGTTCACATTGACCTTGTCATGGTCCACATCAAACGCCTGCATGAAACGCAGTACAACTGACGCAAAAGCTTCGTTGACCTCGAACAGGTCGATGTCGTCGATGGTCATGCCGTGATCCGCTAGGATCTTTTCGGTAACGGGAACTGGGCCGGTTAACATGATCGTCGGATCAGTGCCGATTTTGGCAGTCGCACGAATGCGAGCCCGAGGCTTTAGCCCATATTTCTCGCCGAATTCTTTGTTTCCGATCAAGATCGCCGATGCGCCGTCCACAATACCAGAAGAGTTCCCAGCGTGGTGAATGTGATTAACCCGCTCTAGCTCAGGATATTTCATAATGGCGATTTTGTCGAAGCCGGGCATGACTTCGCCCATGGCTTGGAACGACGGATTCAGTGCGCCCAGTGACTGCATGTCTGTTTGGGGGCGCATGAATTCGTCATAATCCAGTATATCAAGCCCGTTCTGGTCCTTGACGGTGATGACCGACTTTGAAAACCGGTTATCGTCCCATGCAGCTTTTGCACGGCGTTGGCTTTCTACGGCATACCCGTCCGCGTCATCCCGACTGAACCCATATTTGGTCGCGATCACATCTGCAGAAATCCCTTGCGGGACAAAGTATGTACCCATTGCAACACTTGGGTCCGCAGCAATCGCTGCCCCATCAGATCCCATAGCAACACGGCCCATCATTTCCACGCCGCCCGCGATATATGCATTCCCGCCGCCACCTTTGACTTGGTTCGCAGCCAGATTGACCGCTTCTAGGCCGCTGGCACAAAAGCGGTTAATGGCGAGGCCGGGGATGGATTCATCAAGGTCAGATGCAAGAACGGCCGTACGGGCCAAGTTTCCGCCCTGTTCCATGACTTGCGTAACATTGCCCCAGATCACGTCCTCTACGGCGTGGCCTTCAAGATTGTTGCGTTCTTTTACGGCATTCAAAGTGAGGGCCGACAAACGCAAAGCTGTTACTTCGTGCAGGCTGCCGTCTTTTCTGCCTTTTCCGCGGGGCGTGCGCAAAGCGTCATAAATATAGGCTTCGGTCATGGGCTCGGTCCTTTTGCAATTCGTTGTTTAATAGATGGGCCAGACCAATCGGTCTAATCAAGAGTGACGTAGCGGACAATTTACGTAAACGTCATCTCCTGTAATCATTGTCAGAACAAAACGATTAGGGCGCGAACTCACAAACTAAGAATCCGTATTACTGTTGCCCGTCGCGCTTCGTATTGTTCATCAGCCCATGCGTATCACGGGCCAATATGCTCTTTGCGATTTGAAGTTGTTTCGACCCACGTTGGCAAGAGAAATTGGACCAAGTGATCCAAAAAATGCGATCCTATGCTTACAGAAACTGTTGATCAGGCACGGTCGCTGGGATTGCCGGGCATCAAATCATAGGGGTGTTTCCAGCCTGGGGTCGTTTCAATGTTGTTCATCCAGCGATCAATATTGACCCAATCGGAGCGTACGAATCCGTATGGCTCGGGGTAAAACAGATAGCCGCAACACGACAAATCAGCATTGGTAAGACCTGATCCAACGATCCAATCCCGACCGTCTAAATGCGTATTTAGAACATCAAAGGTTGCTTGCAGGCGGCCTTGATTGAATGCAATGACGTCTTTGGGGCGTTTGTCTTCGGGAAGAAAGTTCATCAAAAAACGCGTCATGCCGCACATCGAACTTAGCTTGTGATTGTCCCAAAGCACCCAACGCAACACTTCGTAACGCGCATCGTCATCGCTTGCGAACTTGCCGGTCTTGTCCGAGATGTACTGCTGGATCACGCCTGATTGGCTAAGCTTGAGATCGCCGTCTATCAACAAAGGGGCTTCGCCCATAGTGTTCAGCGCCCGGTAAGCTTCAGAACGCGACGCTCCATTAAAGAAATCAACGAATACCGGTTCCCAATCTAGGCCGGAAAGCTCAAGCGCCAAAGCCGCCTTATAGGAATTTCCAGATTCACCAAAGCAGTGCAGTTTGATCGTCATGTGATCTTGGCCTTATATCAAAAAGAGAAACGGAATGACGCGCATGGGCCTTCGCAATCGGCAAACTTATCAAGAAACAGTGCTCCCAACCCTTGCGTATTTACAGGTTGTGGCGATGCTACGACTGTACGGCGCCATTTGGTCAAAGTTGTCGTTGGGGTTGGAAAATGCAAGGTCAAATTCTGGCCATGGCTACAAACTGCGGGCAATTAGTTCTTTCATGATTTCGTTCGTTCCACCGTAAATGCGTTGAACACGAGCATCGGTCCACATTTCGCCGATGGCGTATTCTTGCATGAATCCGTACCCGCCATGTAATTGCAAACAGGCGTCCAGTACTTCGCCCTGTGTATCCGTTATCCAGTATTTTGCCATCGCTGCTTTTTCCACGCTTAAAGCGCCGTCCATGTGTTCGCGGATACATTCATCCACAAATGCGCGGGCAACTTTTGTTTTGGTCTGACATTCGGCAAGCTGGAACCGCGTGTTTTGGAATTGGGTAAGGGGCCCACCGAAAGCTTGGCGCTCCTTGCAATACGCTATCGTACGCTCAACCCCGCCTTCCATTGCCCCAACCGCGCCACATGCGATAATCAAGCGCTCTTGCGGCAGTTGCTGCATCATTTGAAAAAAGCCTTGCCCTTCGCGTCCTCCGAGAAGATTTTCAGGCGCGACTTCGACGTCATCAAAAAACAATTCCGAAGTGTCCGCAGCATGAAGGCCAATTTTATCCAGATTGCGTCCGCGCACGAAACCATCGGCTTTGTCTGTTTCCACAATCAGTAACGACACCCCTTTGGCCCCGATGTCTGGGTTTGTCTTGCAAGCCACGATGACAAGGTTGGCGTGCTGACCGTTTGATATGAACGTTTTCTGCCCGGTTAGTCGATAGGCGTTTCCTGTTTGGGCTGCTTTGGATTTGATGGCTTGCACGTCAGATCCGGTTGAGGGTTCCGTCATTGCCAATGCGCCAACCATGTCGCCCGATACCAGACCGGGAAGCCAACGCTGTTTTTGGTCGTCTGTCCCAAATGACAAAATGTAATGCGCAACGATTGGGCCATGGATTGCATAGCCCCAACTTGCGATATTGGCCCGACTTGCTTCGATGACGATTGCAGCCTCGTGACCAAAGTCACCACCCGCGCCACTATAGGCTTCGGGTATTGAGGGGCAGAGCAGGCCGATTTGTCCTGCCTGCTGCCAAATGCTGCGATCCATTTGGCCTTGTTTGCGCCAACGTTCGAAATGAGGGGCCCATTCGGTGTTGATGAAATTGGCAACAGTGTCGGATGTCATCCGATGGTCGTCACACATCCAGCCTTGTGGTTCGGTGGCATTCTCCATCGGGCCCTCGTTATCTTTTATGGGTGGCCTGATCAGAGTGGAACAAACGCTAATGATACGTCAGCGCCCGATGATCGAAGGCCATGCAAAACGGCCTTTACCGTGCAACAGACAGGTGGGAGGGTCTATGGCTTTGAAGGTGAAAACGCAGTTTTCAGTCAGAACCTGTTTGATTGCGGTGTCAGTGTTCTGGTTGAAAAAGGGCGGGGAAAACCCCGCCCTTGTCGATTAGAAGTTCGCAGCGTCCAGCGCCATAACGGTTTCAGCGCCGGTTTCGATACGCGTTAAATGCAGCGCCGTCGCAGGCAGCTGGCGCGCCATGTAATAACGTCCTGTCGCGATCTTGGTTTCAAAGAACTCATTGTCAGAGGTTCCAGCATCCAGCGTGGATTGTGCTGCATGCGCCATTTTGGCCCACATCAACGCAAGACAGACATGCCCGAACATATGCATGAAGTCATTTGAACCTGATAATGCGTTATTGGGGTCTTTCATGCCGTTTTGCATGAAGTACATCCCAGCGGCCTGAAGGTCTTTTGACGCGGCTTTCAACGGCTCGATAAAGTCTCGGTCAAAGGCTTCGTTTTGACCTTTCAGCTCACCAATTGTGGTTTTCACCAAATCAAAGAATGCCATGACGTGTTTACCGCCATCCTGCGAGAGCTTACGCCCCACAAGGTCAAGCGCTTGTACGCCATTGGCCCCTTCGTAGATCTGCGCAATACGCGCATCGCGGGTGAATTGGGACATGCCCCATTCTTCGATATAACCGTGTCCGCCATAGACCTGTTGCGCCTTGACGGTCATGTCGTAACCTTGATCCGTCAGGAAACCTTTGATGACAGGCGTCAGCAGTGAAATCAGACCGTCTGCGTCTTGGTCTTTGCCGCGATGTGCGCGGTCAATCATTGTTGCGCCCCACAGAATGAACGCACGCGCACCTTCTGCAAAGGATTTTTGGTCCATAAGACTGCGGCGGATGTCAGGGTGAACAATCAACGGATCGGCGGGGCCGTCCGGGTTTTTCACACCCGTCACATCACGTCCTTGCAAACGATCTTTGGCGTATTCAAGCGCGTTTTGGTAAGCCACCTCAGCCTGAGCCAACCCTTGCATGCCCACGCCCAAGCGCGCTTCGTTCATCATTGTGAACATGGCCCGCATGCCTTTGTGTTCTTCACCCAACAGATAACCTGTGGCTTCGTCATAGTTCATCACACAAGTCGAATTGCCATGGATGCCCATTTTTTCTTCGATCTTGCCACAGCTCACGCTGTTGCGTTCGCCCATGTTGCCATCATCATCGACCATGAATTTTGGAACGATAAACAGCGACACACCTTTGATACCCTCAGGCGCACTGGTAATTTTTGCCAAAACTAGGTGGACAATGTTGCCCGCCATGTCGTGTTCACCAGCCGAAATAAAGATCTTCTGACCGCTGATTTTAAAGCTGCCGTCCCCTTGAGGTTCAGCTTTGGTGCGCATGAGGCCCAAGTCGGTTCCGCAATGCGGTTCGGTCAGGTTCATCGTTCCTGTCCATTCGCAGCTGACCATATTTGGCAACCATTTCGCCTTTTGCGCATCCGTCCCATGGGCAAGGATGGCCGAAGCCGCCCCATGTGTTAGGCCTTGATACATCGTAAAGGCTTGGTTTGACGCCGAGAACATCTCGCCGACGGCGGTTCCGATGACATAAGGCATATTTTGCCCGCCAAACTCCTCGGGCATATCCAGACCGGGCCATCCGCCTTCTTTGACTTGATCAAAGGCAGCTTTAAAACCGGTAGGCGTGCGAACGACACCATTTTCCAGCGTACACCCTTCCGTGTCACCAACCGCATTCAATGGGGCCAGTACTTCGGACGAGATTTTGCCAGCTTCTTCCAAAATGGCAGAGGTAAAATCTGCTTCAAGCTCGTCGTAACCTGGGATGCCAGACTCTGTGATTTTCAGAACATCATGCAGCACAAATTGCGCGTCTTTGGTCGGGGCTGTGTAGCTTGGCATAGGTGTCTCCCTTTGTCGTGTAGGTATAGTCTACTTATTCAGCAGCCGCAGCGGGGGCTTCGATTTGTCTCAAAACCTTTTCGCCCCATTGCAATTGCTCTTTAAGTTCGTTGATGGCTTTAGACAGTTCATTTCGCTGCTCTTCCATCTGATGCAAGCGTTCTAGGGCAATGTCATAGGTGCGACGCAACTGCGTATGCTTTTGATCGTCCATATCATAGAGGTTTAGCAGTTGGCGGATCTCTTCCAGACTGAATCCAAAACGCTTTCCGCGCAAAATCAACTTGAGCCGTGCGCGTTCACGTTTTGTGTATAAGCGTTTTTGCCCAATGCGGATTGGGAATAGCAATTCCTTAGCTTCATAAAAGCGCAGTGTACGAGGGGTCACATCGAACTCATCGCACATTTCTCTGATTGTCATTCTACGGTCTGTCATATCTATAACTCTGGCGTTTCATCTGACTAGCAAATGGGATCTTAAGTATTTGATACAACGCTGGTTGACGTTTACGTAAGCTGGACGTCGCGTCACTTTTGAAGAGCCGTTTGGTAGGGGTGGTTTTGCCTAACGATAGGTATGAAAATATCTAAAACGAAATCAATAGCTTTGACCCATAATCGATGTGATCCAAGGAGGTTTCACGCCGTCGTGTAGCGATTGAAACCGTCTGCATTTCCGCAGCCAAGTGTTCAAAGGGAAGACCTGAATTTGTAGCATTGAGGTTAACGGGTAACTCAAAGGAATTTAGCGAACTCACTCAGTCTTTTGCGACAAGCTACCTTCAATTTTATCGCGCAACGACTTCAGTTCGTCGATCGCTTCGCCCATTTGCTTGCGTTGCTCGGCCAGTTCGCTCAGTTGCCGATCCGCGAGTTCAACCCAAGCTTTCATTTGCGCTTCGTTGCCCTGTTCTTCGTAAATTTGAAGCCACTGGCGAATTTCTTCCAGTTGAAAGCCAAATTTTCGGCCGCGTAGGATCAACTTCATTCTGGCGCATTCGCGTGCACCGTAAAAGCGGGACCGCCCTTCGCGGTCTGGTTGAAGAAGCTCTATATACTCATAATATCGTAGTGTACGCGGCGTTACATCAAACTCCGCACACATCTCCTTGAAACTCAAACGTGCATCGTCAGCCATAGCCATAAACCTCACTCCTTACATCCAAGCCTAATGACGCGTTTGCATTCGTGCAACCGCTTGGGTTGCACTTCCTGCAGGGTGCTGTTCATTTATACGCGAACAAGATGACGGATTTCATGACTGACATAGCCAAACGCGCACGCCAATTCATTGAAGGTATCCCGCATTCGCGAGATCTGAAAATGGAACTTGTCACCATCGGCGATGGCGTCGCCACAATACGCATGCCTTATGATGATCGCCTTATTGGTGATCCCGAAACACGTGTAATCGCCGGGGGGGCTGTGTCTGCTTTGATGGATACGTGCTGCGGTGCGGCCGTCATGAGCCACCCACAAAGTCCCGGCGTTACGGCCACGTTGGATTTGCGCATTGATTACATGCGTCCGGCCAAACCCGGCGACGCCATAACAACCCGCGCAGAATGTTACCAAATGACCCGATCAGTGGCGTTTGTGCGGGCCGAAGCATGGGACGCAGATGATCAAAACCCTGTTGCGATGGCCACTGCAGCCTTCACTGTTGAGCAGGTGAAAAGCAAATGAAGCGTTCCCCTCCTGAACCTGTCCAGATTGTCAAAGAACGTAGAGACGCCGCATTGCGTGATTTGATTGCCGGTGTTCCGTATATCCAATTTTTGGGTATGCAATTCGACCGACGCGGGGATGAATTAACCGGCGTTTTACCCTTCAACGAAAAACTGATCGGGAACCCAATACTACCAGCAATTCATGGTGGCGTGACAGCCGCGTTTCTTGAGGTGACCGCAGTGGTGACTTTAAGCTGGGCCTATCTGTGGGACGATATAGAACGTGGCACATTGACGACCCATGATGCGTCTCAACGTCGTTTACCGAAAACCGTTGATTTCAGTACGGATTACTTGCGGTCGGGATTGCCAAGAGACGCTTACGCGCGTGCTCGGATCAATCGCAAGGGGCGTCGGTATGCCAGCGTCCATGTCGAGGCGTGGCAAGACAATCGCGCACGGCTGTTTGCACAAGGCACTGGTCATTTTGTGATGCCGAAACGCCGTGACTGACACGAAACTGTCGCAGCAACCGCAGCCGCTGACACATGGGCGCGTCCTTCGTATCGCCTTACCCATTGTATTGTCGAATGCCACGGTGCCGATTCTTGGCGCTGTTGACGTTGGGGTTGTAGGGCAAATGGGGCAGGCGGCCCCAATCGGGGCGGTCGCACTTGGCGCAATTATTTTGTCCACAGCGTTTTGGATATTTGGGTTTCTACGCATGGGAACGGTCGGCTTGGTTGGGCAAGCCGCCGGAGCGGGCGACGACGCCGAAGTTTCGGCCATCCTAACCCGTGCCTTGATTGTTGCATGGGTCGGCGGATTGCTCCTTATTGCCTGTTATCCTTTGATCATCTGGCTGTCCTTTTCTTGGGACCCAACAAGCCCAGAAGTTGAAAACCTCGCGCGCGAATATCTGTTCATCCGCATCTGGTCCGCCCCGCTGGCCATTACGATTTACGCCTGTACCGGCTGGCTGGTGGCCATGGAGCGGACGGGCGCAGTGTTCTGGATCCAGTTGCTTATGAACGGTCTAAATGTCGCTTTAGATCTGTGGTTTGTGCTTGGGTTGGGTTGGGGTGTGCCTGGCGTGGCATTTGCAACGGTCATTGCGGAAATCTCAGGGGCGGGGATGGCGCTTTGGTTTTGCCGCGATGCGTTTGGACAGGGGTATTGGCGCGATTGGACGCGCGTGCTGGACAAGGCGCGATTGGTGCGCATGGCGCTGTTGAACCGAGACATTCTTGTGCGATCTCTGCTTTTGACAGGGATTTTTACGTCCTTCACGTTTCTGGGCGCGCAATTTGGCGACGTGACACTGGCCGCAAACGAAGTGTTGCTGCAATTTCTGCACATCACAGCATATGCTTTGGATGGGTTTGCCTTTACGGCTGAAACCCTTGTTGCCCGAGCTATCGGGCGGGGTGATCGCGGACGCCTGCGTCGCAGTGCAATGTTAACCGGGATGTGGGGATTTGGCATTTGCGTGCTTTTGGCAGTGGCCTTTGCACTGGCCGGCCCGTGGATCATAGATACGATGGCCAAGGATGAGGCGGTTCAATCTGCGGCGCGGTCTTATTTGCCCTACATGGTATTCGCGCCACTGTTGGGATGCGCTGCGTGGATGCTTGATGGTATTTTCATTGGCGCGGCACGGGGTGCGGATATGCGGAACATGATGCTGCTCAGTGCCGCTGCCTATATGATAGCTGCCGTTGTGTTCATGCCGATTTGGGGCAATCACGGTTTGTGGATGGCACTGCTGGTGTCCTTTGTTGCGCGCGGTATAACCTTGGGGTTTCGGTATCCGGCGCTTGAACGGCTCACTCAATAGACGGGATTACAGCCAGCTGTCGCGGGAATGTCCGACGGCATGACTTACATTTTCAAATCCATCGCGTGCCAACAACGTATCAAGTTCATTAGCGATACGCGCCGCCAGGCTGAGACCTCCAAAAACAAGACCGGTATAAAGCTGCACGGCTGACGCACCGGCTTTGATCTTGGCATACGCCTGTTCGCCGCTCGCGACGCCACCAACCCCAATCAAGGGAATGTCAGTCAATGTCGACAATCGGGCCAAAACGCGCGTCGAGGTTTCAAACAAAGGCTGACCGGATAGCCCGCCTTTTTCGGGCGCGTGTTGGCTTTTCAAGTTGTCACGTGACAGCGTGGTGTTCGTGGCGATGATGGCGTCGATGCGGGCATCGGTCGCCACCTTGGCAATGTCTGCGATATCTTGATCAGAAAGGTCAGGGGCAATCTTAAGAAAGATCGGCGTTTTGCCGCGAATTTGGCAGACACCATCCAACAAGGCCGCCAACGCCATTGGACCTTGTAGGTCGCGCAGTTTTTCTGTGTTTGGGCTCGAAACATTGATCGTCGCAAAATCAACGTGGGGCTGGGCCAGTTCCAACACCTTGATGAAATCATCGGCCCGGTTTGGGCTGTCTTTGTTTGCGCCTAGGTTCAAGCCCACAGGCACGGCAGTGCTGGGTTTTTGGGATAAACGGTCCGCGATAGCTTCGATGCCATCATTGTTAAACCCGAACCGGTTGATCGCTGCGTGATCTTCGGCCAATCGAAACAGACGTGGTTTGGGGTTTCCGGGTTGCGCCAAAGGCGTCGCGGCACCCACTTCGATGAACCCGAAACCGGATTTCATAAGCGGCGCGACAACTTCGGCGTTTTTATCAAATCCGGCGGCAAGCCCAATGGGATTCAGCAAATCAAGGCCTGCGACTTTGGTGCGCAATCGATCCGACGTGAAAGGGCCCGGAGTGGGGGCAAAGGGCGTGCGCAACGCCCGCAACGCCAATCCATGTGCCAATTCCGGATCAATCCGAAGCAAAGCGCCCAGGCCGAGCTTTTCAACAACCTTCATCCGAATGCCTTACCATTGATGGATGGGGCACAACGCAACAATCGGGACGTTTCCACAGCCGCTTGGCGATGGACAACAGCGCGTTGGTAATCCGCGTCTGTCACCATTTCAAGGAAGGCATTTGCAGAAGGATAACGTGCAATAAACACCGCATCCCAAACTTCGGTTGCGGGTCCAATGAGCGCGGTTTCAAAGCCGCCGCGCCAAAGGATATCACCACCAACACGTTCCAGAAATGGCGCTGTTTCGCGCCCGTAATTTGCATATGCTTCAGCGCCTGACAGTCCAGCAGACCCATGCCCGTCGGGATATTGAGCAACTGCACGCAAGCGCACCAGATTGAGCATATTTATTTCCGTATCGCGTGGCAGCGCTTTGAATGCTTCAAATTGCATGCGGTCTGGATCAACAAACGTATCTGCCCAATTGATTTCTGGTGGAAATCGATGTGCGCCGTCAACAAAAGGAAGACCCGTATGCCAACGCATTTGGTCCAGCCGCAATGGTGCGTAAAGATGCGGGAACAATGCGCCGCCTCGTGACGGCTCCCAAACAAGTTTGTCCAATCCATCCGCTTCATATGCGGCAAGGACCAACCCTTCGATATTCGCGAAATGCTTGGCCGCTGTTTCCGCCGCCTGTTCAGCAGTAGAAAAATGCACATAGTCGTCAGCGATATCGATTGGTGCGCCCTGGGTTTCCCCCTTTTGGCGCAGGTCGGCCCATTCTTCGGCCCGCAGGATCTTGTAAATAAGCATGGAACGGTCTTGGCCTGCGATTGCCGAGGCGTCAAGCGATCTGGTGCATTGTTTGGGCACTTTTCATGCGCCACACATGCCATTACGCAAAGGAACCACAAGGCTGTTTGACTCCTGTCACCAGTCCACGCCAAAGTAGTATGACAAAAAACCACAGGGGGCATTTCAAATGCATCGATTCCTTACAGCCACTGCTGCTCTCGCGCTTAGCGCTGGCACTAGCTTTGCGGATTACACACTGACCATTCTGCACACCAATGATTTTCACGCGCGCTTTGAGCCGATCAGCAAATACGATTCTGGATGTAGCGCTGAGGATAACGACGCAGGAGAATGTTTTGGCGGATCAGCGCGTCTGATGACGGCTATTAGCGAAGCCAAAGCAAGATCAAATAACTGGATGCTTTTGGACGGGGGCGATCAGTTTCAAGGCACCCTGTTTTACACTTACTACAAAGGTAAGTTGGCAGCAGAGATGATGAACCAAATGGGTTACACGGCGATGACCGTCGGCAACCACGAGTTCAACCATGGCCCCGAAGTTTTACGCGGATTTATCGACGCAGTTGAATTCCCGGTTCTGATGTCTAATGCAGATTTCACCGGCGAACCTTTACTGGCGGATGTATTGTTGAAATCAACAGTGATCGAGCAAGGTGGCGAAAAGATTGGTCTGATCGGTTTAACGCCGCAAAGCACGGGCGAATTGTCTTCACCAGGTCCAAATGTGACGTTTGGTGATCCTGCACCTGCAGCCCAAGCAGAAGTCGACCGGCTGACCGCAGAGGGCGTTAGTAAGATCGTGCTTTTGTCGCACTCTGGTTACCAAACTGACCTGTACATCGCGGATGCAACGACGGGCATCGATGTGATCGTTGGTGGGCACACGAACACATATCTCAACAGTGACGACGACAGCGCCGACGGACCCTATCCAACCGTTCAAAACGGCGTGTCGATTGTTCAGGCTTATGCCTACGGCAAATACTTGGGCGAATTGAACGTGACGTTTGATGATGACGGAAATGTTCTTTCTGCAAAAGGCGGCCCGATCCTTATGGATGCGAGCGTGTCCGAGGACGAAGCTGTAAGAGCCCGTATCGCAGAAGCGGCGGAACCGCTGGACGAAATCCGTAACAAAGTCGTGGCTGAAGCAGCAGAATCGATTGAAGGGGATCGCAAGTTCTGCCGTGCCGAAGAATGCCAAATGGGGTCTTTGATTGCTGATGCGATGCTGGATCGGGTCAAGGATCAGGGTATCGAAGTGGCCATCCAGAATGGTGGTGGTATCCGTGCGTCAATCGATGCAGGTCCGGTCACAATGGGCGAAGTGCTCACAGTACTTCCATTCCAGAACACACTTTCGACTTTCAAAGTGTCGGGCGCCGTGCTGAAGGATGCGTTGGAAAACGGTGTAAGCCAAATTGAAGAGGGCGCAGGCCGCTTCCCGCAAGTGGCGGGCATGACCTTTGGCTTTGATGCAACCAAACCAGCAGGTGACCGCATTACCGAAGTCTTGGTGAACGGCGCACCTTTGGACATGGAGAAGGTCTATGGCGTCGTTTCGAACAACTATGTTCGGAATGGTGGCGATGGATATGACATGTTCAAAACTGCTGACGACGCATATGATTACGGACCTGATCTGGCTGATGTCACTGCAGAATTCCTTGCCGCAAAGGGACCGTTCTCTCCGTACACGGATGGACGTATCTCAGCTGCTGAATAACCAGCCAATGACATTGGCGCGTGTTTTTCACGCGCCAGTGTTTTACAGATCCAAATCTGTGGGACTACTTTATAGCGCACGTTCGTCTGATGACGCGTTCAAGTAATACCGCACCGCATCTTGGACATGTCGAAACCGATCTCCACCCAAATGTTTGCCACCATACCAGCGCGTTACGACGATTATCTCATCACAGATTTCGTCACGTTCCAACATCGCCAGAATAATGTTGCCCGCGCCACTTTCTCCGTCGTCACCTTTAAATGCACCGTTTGCTGTGACCACAGCCCAGGAATGATGGGTCGCTTTTGCGAACTTCTTTTTGCGTTTGAGCATTTTGATGAACGTCTTTGCGTCCTGAGCCGATGTGCAATGCCCACCAGAAACGGCATATTTTGAACCGCGATCCGTAATGATGTTTTCAAAAACCTGCATGATTGGATCAGTCAGCGGAAAGATTGTTCCAACGGCGCGCTGCATTGGCAATACGTAATCCAAAGTCGTTGGCCGTTTGGCGATCCTCTGGGCGCAGCATTTCCTTTTTATCCCGCGAAGATGTGGCCATAAGCCCTATCCAGGAACCATCCCAATTGAGCCCATCATAGTCTGGAAAAACAGGGGCACCAACACTGGTTTGCCCCACCCAGACCATTCCCATCTGTGCCGCGTAAGTTTGCATGCGCTGCAGGGCAACCAGTTTGTCACCGGATGGATGACTGGCCACAGTAAAGCCCGCGGCAAACTTGTCAGTCCAACCGGGATTGGGCCACCGATCAGCGGCGGCATCTTCCAAGAATGAGTCAAAGCTGGCAGCCGTAGATCCCATGTATGTCGGTGATCCAAAGACAATGGCATGACAGGCGTCTAACGCGTGCCAATCGTCGTTTTGGATGCGCGTCACATCGATAAGATGAGCGCAACCTTGTCCACAACCCTTGGCAATTTCCTGGGCCAATTGTGCGGTGTGCCCGGCACCGGAAAAGTAAGGTATGCAGATCGAAAGTTTCATTGGAATTCCTAACGGTGGCTTTGTGTTCGACTGGTGCTATTTCACAGCGAAAATGACGTTAGGAACCAGTTATGCGAGTTCCGAAATTGATCCGATGCGTATAACTAGCGTGAGCTATGTTTCACTAAGGTCTGGCCAGAGTTTTTTATCTAGATTATCGCAGAACCGGGCCAAAAGTTGTCTGTTTTCACGCCAGCGACCTACGGACTTATCGTTTACGCTTTGGCGCACCTGATGGAGGCTGGCTGTTGTTACGGAATCTGTCGCGTTTTCAGGATGCAACATGGCTTCTTGCCAGCTCAAGCCACACGCATCCGCGAGTGTCTTCGCCTCGAATTCAAAATTCTGCACCAAAGTTTCATATCTGACGACATGCAGACGGGGTCCAAGCAGTTTACGCCAATGAATGGTGTATTTTTTAAAGCGATTGACCTCTTCAGCCATCCATTTTTGATCCAAAGTATATCGCATTCCCGCAGCACTGAAGTGTGTTCTCCACATCGACAATGCGACATCGCGAGGGTCACGTTCGACTAATATCAATGACGCGTCAGGAAATGCCGCAGAGATTTGACCGAGAAATTTGTAGTTAGCCGGCATTTTATCTACGAACGCACGTATCTCCGGCTTTGTCTTGGGTAGTTCCGCGCGGTACTGCGCAGCCAAGCCATCGACAGTTTCCGTAATGTTCGAGCCGTTAGCCCATCGTCCTGCTGCTCGCATTTCGCCGCATCCAATGACATCAGAATGGGCGCTGATCGTGCGTTCGATCAGAGTCGTGCCCGACCTAGGAAGACCTGTAATAATGATTGGTCTAGGAGTTTGATTGTCGGGCGTACTGGTTGCCGGAATACTCGTCATTGCAAGTGTTTGGCGAAGGGTTTTGTCTGCTGTCTGTGATTTAAAAGGTCTTAGCTTTGCTTCTTTAGATTTCGCGCTGCTTAATAGATCCAAGGCGCGGTCATCCTGAGATTTAGACGTTGCTTGCAGATAGCGCGCGAATTCAAGCGGAAATCTCAACTTATTGTTGGCATCAGGCAGCGCGTGGTCTGCAACGCGAATCCGTTTGTCAATTTCTGTTCTTTGGGTGTCAGATAAATTTGGCATATAAGCGGCAGTAAAAATAGCAGCTGTATGGGTCGAGTCTTGATCCAGAACACGCAATATCTCTTCGAACGCTTGGGAATTGCGACCCTGTGAGGCGAGTATTTTCGCGTGTTCCCATCTTGCAAGTACATCGTTCGGAAATTCTTCCAGAATTGAGTTCAGCAGCGAAATTGCGGCGTCAGATTTTTGCATGCGAGCATGTGCCTTCGCTTGCATCAATTTAACCTCCGGCCACTTTGAGCGCATGCTTAATGCATGGTCACACGCATCTACGGCTTTTTGGTACCAGTGGTTTTTGAACGCATGCAAGGCGCGCAAGTGTTGAAACTCTGCTGAGGATGCACGGGCCTCTGAATGTCTATCAATTAAAACCTGTGCTAGTTGGTATTGGCCAGATTGAATGAGGCTTAGAATTAAATTATCTTGCGCTTTGTGGTCATCTGACCGGTCTTTGTAAACTTTCTGGAACTGAATTGCAGCTTCCTTATTGCGGCCTGAATTTCCAAGCGCCGAGCCAGCCAAGATAGAGAACCCAAGAATGCTTGGTTTTTTTTTGGCCCCTTTCAAAGCGCGTTTTGCGGCTTGTTCCGCGTTCCCAGATTGCAGCATTTCTGCTATGTTGTCGAGTTCGCGGCGTAAGGTTGCGGTCATATCAATCCGTGGTGTTTAATGATCTCACTAATCACCTGCCTTTATACATTTCTCAAGCGAGTATTAAAGTGTGTGGACGATTTGCAGTAACTCTACCAACAGATGCAATGGCGCAGCTATTTGAAGCGGCTCCTGCAAATGACCTGCCTGACGTGCCGAATTACAATGTGTGCCCAACAACATCCGTGCACGCTGTCATTCAAGCTGATGGGCGCAAGTTGGTTTCGATGCGATGGGGGTTTCTTCCACATTGGTACAAATCACTCAATGACAGGCCCCTTTTGATCAACGCACGATCAGAAACGATTGCGCAAAAGCCTGCCTTTCGAGCGGCTTGCCGGGAACGGCGATGCTTGTTGATCGCGACGGGTTTTTACGAATGGACACGTGATGGGGACACACGCCTGCCTTGGTACATCACTCGAAACGACGGCGATCCAATTATTTTTGCCGGAATTTGGCAAGATTGGAGCAATGACGAAGATCATCTGAGGTCTTGTGCCATTGTTACGACGGCTGCAAACAGCCCAATGTCGGCTATCCATCATAGGATGCCTGTGATTTTGACGCAGAAGACCGTCGGATTTTGGTTGGGAGAAGAAGGTAAAGGGGCTGCTCGATTGATGAAGCCAGCGCCTGATGACGCCTTAATTTGGCATCGAGTGGACAACAGGGTGAATTCGAATAAAGCAAAAGGCCCATCCCTGATCGACAAGATCTAGAGATGAGCCTTGATAGCTTCCGACGAAATAATGATCAGGGACCAGTTGTCCCTGAGCGAATATCTTAATCGGCCGGTGCAGGTTCGAAACTGAGCGCACCGCTCACCGAGCTTGCGCCGGTCTCGTCCGCAACATAGAAAACGGTTTCCATGCCACCAGAAACTGGTAGCAAATTTGAACCCTCACCGCTTAATGGACCAATTTCCCACTCTTCGTCTTTCGAGATGATGCTAGGCGATCCGGCTTGTTCATTTACAAACCGAACGCTGTCACCCGCTTTGACATAGACCACATCGGGGAAAAAAGCATTCTGCAAAACGAGAATAGTATGTTCTTCTGCTGAGGCGACGGACGCCCAGCTCATCACGGCTGCAGCAGCAATGACATTTGTTGTGCGCAACATGGCAACAATCCTTCCAATACCGGCCCCACCCGTAACTTTGGATAGTTTGGTCTAACGTCACATTGTGGCCGAATTATGGCAGATGGATGGCACCTGGGCGGCGTTTCTGCCACCTAAAAGTAGAAATGATACTGAATTCATGGGTTAGTACCTTTTGATATTCTCTGCGATACTATGTGCGACTCGGTTTGGAAAGGGAACGTTGTGAACGTTGAAACGAAGGTGCTGAAAGCCAAGGATGCTCCGGATTTGGGCGCATTTAACTGGGAAGATCCGCTGCGGTTGTCCGACCAACTGCAAGAAGATGAACGCATGGTCCAAAGTGCTGCCGCATCCTATGCAACTGAAAAGCTATCGCCGCGCGTGATCGAAGCATACGCCAACGAACAGACTGATCCGGAGATTTTTCGCGAGATGGGCGAAATGGGTTTGTTGGGCATAACACTTCCCGAAGAATATGGCGGTTTAGGGGGATCGTATGTCAGTTACGGACTGGTTGCCCGTGAGATTGAGAGAATCGACAGCGGGTATCGTTCTATGATGAGCGTGCAATCTTCTTTGGTGATGTATCCTATTTATGCTTATGGATCCGAAGCACAGCGTCAAAAGTATTTGCCAAAGCTTGCCAGTGGAGAATGGATTGGCTGTTTTGGTTTGACGGAACCTGACGCCGGGTCCGATCCGGGTGGAATGAAAACAGTCGCCCGTAAGGTCGATGGTGGGTACGTTTTGAACGGCGCAAAGATGTGGATTTCGAATGCGCCAATTGCTGATGTATTTGTGGTTTGGGCAAAATCAGAAGAACACGGAGGTCGCATCCGTGGTTTCGTTCTTGAAAAAGGCATGAATGGTCTTTCTGCACCAAAGATCGAAAACAAACTGTCACTGCGTGCCTCGGTTACGGGCGAAATCGTCATGGACAACGTCGAAGTTCCTGAGGATGCATTGTTACCGGATGTTGAGGGTCTTAAGGGCCCGTTTGGTTGCTTGAACCGTGCACGTTACGGCATCAGTTGGGGCGCATTGGGTGCTGCGGAATTTTGCTGGCATTCTGCTCGGCAATACGGTCTGGACCGCAAACAATTTGGACGGCCCTTGGCGCAGACGCAATTATTTCAAAAGAAATTGGCGGATATGATGACAGAGATATCGCTTGGTCTCCAGGCGTCGCTTCAGGTTGGACGTCTGATGGACTGTGCCGAGGCTGCGCCTGAAATGATTTCGATCGTCAAGCGGAACAATTGCGGAAAAGCGCTCGATATTGCGCGGGCGGCCCGCGACATGCACGGCGGTAACGGAATTTCTGGAGAGTTTCAGGTCATGCGTCACATGGTCAACCTTGAGACTGTAAACACATATGAAGGCACGCATGATGTGCACGCGCTCATATTGGGTCGCGCACAAACCGGCTTGCAAGCATTTGTGTAATATACCCATCTGCAGGGTCATGTGCTTTGTGCATGGCCCATTTTCAAAGAATTTTCCCAACGCGTAGACTCACCCATTTTGCACTGGCTTTGCCACTCAGCTGTCAGCCGCAATTGGCCTGTTTTTACTATTGCCCAAAAGTCTTTTGTGAAATTGCTATGCACGGCATGGTAGAGGGGTGTATACCAATTCTTATTTGATGCTTTTGAGGATTTGATGACGCGATTTTTGCTGCCTTTATTTTTGGCACTTTGTGGTTTCGATGCGCGTTCCCAGACGTGGACCTACCGTGAGGCAGACGACGGCCATTATGTTTACGCAGGCGCGGGTGCTGGGCTGGATCTCGATTTCATCTGCAATGCACCCTCGACCCAAGGATTAGAAGCCATTCAAGTCGGGGCACACGAAGAAACACCTGTTTCTCGGGGGCAGATCAAGATTGATATTGGAATAGAACGGCTGCCTGTTGGAAACGACATCCAGCGGGATGATGTGATGATTTGGTTGGGTCAAACAGGATACAGATTGCCGACCGTTGTTTTTAATGAACTGCACGGAATATGGGAAGTATCGATAAGCGCAGCGGACGCTTTGATTGCGAAACTTGGAACGACAGAGGCCTTTGTATTAGCAGCAGGTGAAGATGCAGCGTGGCAATTCCCTGCAGATGGATTGGCAAACGCGATATCTCAATCGATTAAAACATGTGAAGCTGCTTGGGCTGCCGTAGAATCTACAGGTCCAAACACCGCCTCAGTGTCCAGCCCGTCCAAAGCATCGCCGTTATTCGCCACAGCACATGCGGATATCATGCGCATTTGTAATGGATCATACACAGCTGAGGACGGCGCGTTCCTGCAAGGTCAAATTGACCAAGATGGGACCGATGATCTTGTCGTCTGGTGGAGCAACATCAGCTGTAATTCGGCATTTCCGCGCCCATTATGTGGGGCATCGCATTGTTCGGCAAAAATCTATCTGTCGACAATCTCAACGCCAATGGACTTGCTGGCACAAACCGTGAGCGTCCAGGCTTTGTCCAATGGTAAAGTCGGGCTGAATTTGGTCGGCCGTTTCGACAGTTGCGGAGTCAACAGCCTTGGATGTGAACGCCTTTTGTATTGGAATGGAATTGACCTTGTGGAAGCGCGATGACTGATTTTGTTTTTGATGGCCACAACGATATCCTAAGCCGCATTTGGTGCGGTTTTGGTGATCCCGAAGCCGCGTTTTCAGCAACAGATTTTCATGTGACGGCGCAAAATGCCAAAGCTGGAGGGTTGGCAGGGGGCTTCTTTGCCCTTTTCGCGGTCGCGGCGCGCGCGCCTTTTGATTTCGCAAAATATGCCAAAGGCAACGTTCCGATGCCTGTCGCACCGCGGGTTGAACGCCCACAGGCGTTAGATGCAATCATGGCGCAAATCGGTGTGGGCAAACGGTTGGAACGCGCCGGTTATCTGAATTTTGCACATTCAGGAACTGAATTGTGCGAACACATCGCAGCCGGGCGTTTAACTGGATTGCTGCATTTGGAAGGGGCCGATCCGATCGATCCCGACCTGTTTGTTTTGGATGCGCTTTACGCCCAGGGTTTGCGGTCACTAGGTCTTGTTTGGTCCCGCTATACAGTGTTTGGCGAAGGCGTTCCATTTGCGGCCGATCAGGACGGGGATACAGGTGCTGGTTTGACAGATTTGGGCAAGGCGCTGGTGGCACGGTGCGGGGAACTTGGGATTATCGTGGACACGTCGCATTTGACGATGCGCGGTTTCTGGGATGTCGCTGAGACTGGTGGCCCATTGGTTGCCACCCATTCCAACGCCTATTCCGTTTGCAAAGTGACTCGCAACCTGACGGATGAACAATTGAAAGCCATTGGGGAAACCAATGGAATGGTTGGATTGAATTTCGGGACGTTGTTTCTGTCTGATGAAGGATGGTCAACCGGCCGGGCCAATCTGTCTGACATGATACGCCAGCTTGATTATATGATTGAACAAGCTGGCGAAGATCACGTCGGGATGGGGTCCGATTTTGATGGTGCTCCGATGCCGGAAGGGATCCAAAGCGCAGCTGACTTGCCCAAACTAGTTGATGCAATGCGACGCGCGGATTACGGCGAAGCGTTGATTTCAAAGCTGTTAAAGGACAATTGGCTTAATTTTCTGACACGTGAATTGGGTTAACTTTGTTCAATCCCGGCCAGTTTCAGGCATTGAACGGCCAATCGGTCCAAGTCTTGTAGCCCTGCCTCAAGCAAAGGCTGTGCATTTTCACGAAGGGCGCGGGCGTGCTCAGGGTGTTGTATCAAGAAATCAAGTGATGCAGCCAGTGTTTCTGCATCATCGACTTCCAAACTTGCTTCGGCTTTCGTGAATTTCGCATAGACCTCTTCAAAATTCGCATAACGAGGGCCATGCAAAATAGCGGCACCTGCGGCTGCCAGTTCGTACGGTGTATGTCCGCCAGCGTCGCCGAATGATCCGCACAAGCAAACGAGAGGGGCCAGTTTGAACCAAAGGTCAGTTTCCCCCAATGTGTCCGCAAGATAAATTGAGGTTTCGGTATCCGGTACGTCTTTGCGGCTGCGTTGAGCGATAGAATGACCCTGACACAGAGCGCGAATGGCAGATGCACGATCAGGATGCCGTGGCGCTAAAATTAGGGCGGCATCGGGGTGCAATTGAAGTAATCGGTGATGTGCTTCGATTATGATTTCATCTTCGCCAGGATGAGTTGAAACAGCGGCCCATAGCGGCCTTGACCCAAACTGCTTTTCTAATCGTGCACGGGCCAGATCTTCTGTCATTGGAGGAAGCAATACCGATTTGAGGTTCACCCCGATGCGTGCATGGGTCAAACCCAATGCACCAATATTGCGCGCGGTTCGCGTGTCTTGTGTATGAATAATACCAAACAATCCGAACATGTTGCGTGCCGTTTTTGGTGCACGGGCCCAATTGCGTGCAGATCTTTCAGAAAGGCGCGCATTCAACAGGGCAAGAGGGATGCCTTGTGCATGTGCACAACTGATCATGTTCGGCCAAATTTCGCTTTCGATAAAGATGCCAATCTGGGGTCGCCAATGATTTAGAAACCTCTTTACTGGGCCGCGCCCATCCAAAGGGGCAAATTGATGAAAGGCACGGTGTGGCAATCTTGGCTGCAGAACCTTTGCCGAACTTGCGGTTCCAGTTGTCACAAGGACCTGCGCGGATGGCGCCAATGTCAAAAGGCGTTCAATCAAGACCAGCGCCGATTTGCTTTCACCAACCGAAGCTGCGTGAATCCAAATCAGCTCCCCTAATCCTCGCTCCAAAGTCGCATGGCCCAGACGTTCGTGCGTGCGATGGACATCAATCCCACCTTGTCTGAGCTTTGCGACAGTTCTTCGGGCAGCAAAAGGCAAAGTGATTGAAGCCAAAACACGGTAAGCCGCAGAAAGCGGAGTCATAGTTGGATCAGCCGCCGGTATGGCTCATGTGGCGCGACATCTGCCCGTCCAATTTTTGGCGGGAATAGTCAAAATCATGTCCCTTGGGCTTGAGCCTAATCGCAGCCCGAATTGCATCTTCCAATGGTGCATCATCTTCTGGTGACGCACGCAAAGGTCCGCGTAAATCGGCCATGTCTTCTTGTCCAAGGCACATATAGATTTCGCCGGTACAGGTCACGCGGACGCGATTGCAGCTTTCGCAGAAATTGTGGGACAACGGTGTGATAAATCCAATTTTTTGACCCGTTTCTTCCAACCGAACATACCGCGCAGGCCCCCCCGTGCGTTCTGCCAAATCAGTAACTGAATAGCTGTTTTCGTACGCTTTACGGACTTCTTTTAGTGACCAATATTGACCAAGGCGATCTTCGTTTCCGATATCCCCCATTGGCATGACTTCGATCCAGGTCAAATCCATTCCCCGATCGGCACACCAATTGGTAATTGTAGATAGTTCTTCCTCGTTGAAATCCTTCAACGCCACCGCATTGATTTTGACACGCAACCCTACGGCCAGTGCAGCATCAACGCCGCGCAAAACTTGTTCCAAGCGCCCCCAACGCGTGATGTCGGCGAATTTTTTCTCATCCAGCGTATCAAGCGATACGTTAATCCGGCGCACGCCCGTGTCGTAAAGTTGCTGTGCGAACCGTTCAAGTTGCGACCCATTTGTGGTCAGCGTCAATTCATCAAGGTCACCAGACTCAAGATGGCGCGACATGCTTTCAAAAAATGACATAATGCCTTTACGAACAAGTGGTTCGCCACCTGTTATACGCAGCTTTCGCACCCCTAAATGCACAAAGGTCGAACACATTCGATCCAGCTCTTCGAGCGTCAAAAGTTCTTTTTTGGGCAGAAAGGTCATGTTTTCCGACATGCAATACACACAGCGGAAATCACAGCGGTCGGTTACGGAAACACGCAAATACGTAATGGCGCGTTGGAACGGATCGATCAAAGGTACCATGTCTTTACAGGTAGGACACGAGAACCAGTCAAGCAAGGGGTTTGATGCTGCGCGTCAGCACGTTAATGTAATCGAATGAAACGAACAGTCCTGTTTGCATTGATCCTGAGCTTGAGTGCGTGTGGCATAGCACAAAATATCCGCAACGTGGGGTCCAAGCCAGCTGATGAGATCAGCGGCGAATCGCGCTCGGGTGCGACGACCGATGTACGTCCACGTGCGCGCCCTCCTGGATTGGGGGAGCGTATTGCAAGCGCTGCAGCAGGCCTTGTTCCAGCCAACGCACGACGTGCTGACGATTTTGGCCAAGTCAGTGCGGCAGACAAAGCCGAAGCAATTGGCGGAGCAGTGCAGCAAGGATCACTTGGCACGACAGTTGCCAGTCTTGGAAGCCCGGCGGAAACAGGGCTTTGGATCAAAACGCCTTTGGTGACGGTCGAACAAGCAGGTCGTGTTTTCTATGATGAAACAGGAATATCCGTGGCTGTGACTTTGATTCCGTTGGACGGTCCCAAAACGGCAGGCAGCCGGCTTTCTTTGTCTGCTATGCAGGCGATTGGGGCCCAGTTGAATCAATTGCCGACGGTCGAAATCTTTGCTGGAGCCTGACACTGCAGGTGCTGCAACTTGTCAGGCGCAGAACGCGTCGTATTCTTCACGCACATCACTATCAACCATGACGCCCAATTGACCACCGTACAATCGATCTTGGCGATCTTTGCGCGGCTCTGAAATCCAAAAAGGGTCACCGGATGTGATTTCGACGTAATTTGCCTTGAAACCCGCGCCCTTGAGGCGTTGAAACTTGAAACCCGCGCCCTTGAGGCGTTGAAACCTTAGGCCCTGATAATGAAGGGTCTTTCCAGATTTCGAGAAATAAACCCGTCCGATACCGGCTGGCCCTTCCAAACCTTCGGATTTGGATTCGATATACATGATCCGGGATCGTTCCAGTTTGAACGATTTGGGCAACGCATCATCCCGCTGCAGTGCTTTATTCCATTTTCTGGTAGCACGTCCCAAGTCGACCATCTGTTTGTTTAAAATTACGGCGTTTAAAGACACAGACTTTAAAACCACTGTCCCGGTTCCATCAGCCCCAAGTCCAACAATTGCCGAGAATGCCATTCAAAAGGGGCGGAATTATGCCATTTGAACGTTTCTATATCAAAGGTGCTTCCCGGGTTGCGTTTTAAGGCTTTGGCCGTCCGAAAGGAACAGACCGCCGCCGTGATATTGTGATGCCATGGGCAAGCAAAGGTGTTCAGCTCTTCTTTGTTGAAAGTAAAATCTTCGCGTAACTTCAGGCCGGGTTCTGTTTGGAACAGGGAAATTCGATCAATTTTGCGCCGATTGGCCGGAACGTGTTCTTCGTATCGCCAGCGCAGACCACCGAAAAAATCCAATTGTCGTTCTTTTGGATGACCCTCAGGTGTTTTGCGTGCCAAAGCGTAATACCCCGAGCGATCCAAATGTGCGTTTTTCAGAGAAACGGCATCGGGAGAGGCGTTTAAGTCTTCGGCATATAGATCGACCACATAAGTCAACATTGCGCTGCGCCGTTCTACACCATGAAATGTCAGCATTTCCCCCACGGTGCGCGTTTCGCAAAATGGGTGAAACAGGTATTCTGCATTGTAACAATAATAGACCCAGGACTTTTCAGGGACTGTATCAATGACGTCATTCACGACGTCAGTAAGCGATGCGTCTTTGGTCAGATCGTGGTCGACCCGGATAACCGAGGCATCAACATCCGGGGCCAAATCGAATCTGGACGGCATGAACATCAATATAGTTTTAAACCCAGCTTTCTGATGATGTCGCGCAGTCGTGTCTATTTCGACGTCATCTTCGATAAAAATCATCGCCAGCGGGTCTGCGGCTTTTCGGGCATGGTGAGATTTCAGGAAATCCTTAAGACTTGTGTATCGCATGTCCGCTCGACTGCCTTGTTCTAATATTAATTCACAACCGTATTTGAATACTAGCATATCGGAACGCGGGCGCAGGCCAAGGCTCCATTGCATGGGCTGCCATGGCCTGTTATCTGCCCGCACTGATCAATCCCGGAGACCGCGCAATGTCCACGCCGAAAAAGCTCTATATCAAGACCTACGGCTGCCAGATGAACGTCTATGACAGCGAACGCATGGCCGAAGCTTTGTCCGGGTACGAACAAACGCAATCACCAGATGATGCGGACATGATCCTTTTGAACACGTGTCACATTCGGGAAAAGGCGGCGGAAAAAGTGTATTCCGAGCTTGGGCGTTTCAAAGGATTAAAGACGGCCAAACCGGACTTGAAAATTGGTGTTGCTGGGTGTGTGGCCCAAGCAGAAGGTCAAGAAATTATGCGGCGTCAACCGATGGTTGATCTGGTTGTGGGCCCGCAATCCTACCACCGTTTGCCAGAACTTGAGGCCAAAGCGCAGTCTGGTGAGAAAGCGCTCGATACCGATTTTCCAGAGGAAGATAAGTTCGAGCATCTCAAAAGACGCCCGAAAGCAACGCGTGGACCAACTGCGTTTTTGACCGTGCAAGAAGGCTGCGACAAGTTTTGCGCCTTTTGCGTTGTTCCTTACACACGCGGTGCCGAAGTTTCGCGTCCGGCGCAGCAGATCATGACCGAAGCGCGAGATTTGGTTGAACGCGGCGTGCGTGAAGTCACGTTGTTGGGGCAAAACGTTAACGCATATCATGGTCATGATGCGGGGCTTTCTGGCTTGATCTGGGATCTTGCCAAGATTGACGGGCTTGAACGCATCCGTTTCACGACATCTCACCCGCGCGATATGGACGACGCATTGATTGCGGCACATGGGGAATGTGAGAAACTGATGCCGTATCTACATCTTCCGGTACAGGCTGGGTCTGACAAAATCCTGAAGCGGATGAACCGTGGCCATACTGCCGAAGAGTACCTTCGGCTGATCGAACGCATCCGCGAGGCGCGTCCAGACATATTGATGTCCGGCGATTTCATTGTTGGATTTCCAGAAGAAACCGAAGCAGATTTTCAAGACACTCTCGATTTGGTTGAGGAAGTGAATTACGGCTATGCCTATTCATTCAAGTATTCAACGCGCCCGGGCACACCGGCTACCGAGCGTACACAAGTTGACCAAGCCGAGGCGGATGACCGTCTGCAACGGCTTCAGGCATTGATCACAAAGCAACAACGCCAAGTGCAGGACAATATGGTTGGAAAAACGGTCAGCGTGCTGTTTGAAAAGCCGGGCAGGTTAGAAGGCCAAATGGGCGGGAAATCCGAATATTTGCACGCCGTCCATGTCGATAATGCACCAGTGGCGCGGGGCACGATTGCGCCGGTCAAAATCGTTTCATCAAGTACAAATTCACTTGCTGGTAGATTGGCCTAGGGCGGAAATCGATCACCAACGATCACATAGTGCAATCTGTGTTTCTCGTCTAAAGTGAGACATCCTGCGAAATGCTGCCTGTTTTAGTGCGTTTTGGTGAAAACCGTCTTCTCTTTTTGTTTCAGTTTTGTGAAAAAACGCCAGTCGGCGTTGCCTGTGACGACATAAATTGCAAACCTTAGTTAAGGTTCAGACTCAGGAGCAAGAATTGACCATCGCAAAAGTACCGACGTCCCCCGCCGAAGCTGCCAAGCAAGTTCTTTTGGAGTTTCCAGACAACCGGCTGCTGATCGATCTTTGTGGACCTTACGACCAATATCTCGCTGCCATTGAAACCGCTCTGAGCATCCAAATCGTGCGGCGCGGCAATGCGTTGGCGATATTGGGCGAAGAGGACACTGCCAATCGTGCATCAGACATTCTTAAGGCGCTTTATCTTCGGTTGGAAACAGGCAAAACGGTCGAACCTGCTGATGTGGATGCAGAACTGCGCATGGGCGGCGAAGTGATCGCTGCTGATGCGCGTGATGTTGATCAGTTGGAAATGGATGTCGGCAAACGGCTGGAAATCAAGACTCGCAAAAAGCTGGTTGAGCCGCGAACTGATGCGCAAAAGGCCTATGTCCAAGCGTTATTCGACAATGAGCTGGCTTTTGGCATTGGGCCTGCTGGTACTGGGAAAACCTATCTTGCCGTTGCTGTTGGTGTGTCGATGTTTCTTACTGGTCACGTCGACAAAATTATCCTGTCTCGCCCGGCTGTTGAAGCTGGGGAAAGATTGGGGTTTTTGCCGGGTGACATGAAAGAAAAAGTCGATCCTTACATGCAGCCTTTGTACGATGCTTTGAATGACTTCCTTCCGGGCAAACAGCTGGCAAAGTTGTTGGAAGAAAAACAAATCGAGATCGCGCCTCTGGCCTTTATGCGAGGTCGAACATTGGCGCGTGCATTTGTTGTTCTGGATGAAGCTCAGAATGCCACTTCGATGCAAATGAAAATGTTCCTGACACGTCTGGGGCAGGGCAGTCGAATGGTTATAACCGGGGATCGAACACAAATCGATTTGCCGCGTGGCGTCCAGTCTGGTCTGAAGGACGCTGAGCGGATTTTGGAAGACATTCCGTCAATTAGCTTTAGCTATTTCACGGCCAAGGATGTTGTTCGGCATCCTTTGGTCGCCAGAATCATTCAAGCTTATGACGCGGACGAAGAAAATACATGATCACGGTGCGGTTTTGCGGGTCTGCCATAGCGCTGCGCGAATTTTGGACCTGACATGGACGGTCTTGATGTTGTCATAGAAGATGCGCGTTGGAATGATGTGGACCTGACAGGATTGGCGTCGTCCGCGATTTCTGCAACGCTTGGTCATCTGGGCTTGCAAGAAAATGATCACGAGGTGGTCGTGCTGGCCTGCGATGATGCGAGGATTTCAGCCTTGAATTCCGAGTTCCGGGAAAAACCAACGCCAACAAATGTGTTGTCTTGGCCGACAATTGAGTTGGACCCCGGTGAAGCCCCCGACGAAGAATTGGGCGATGTTGCCATCGCATTTGACACCTGCAAACAAGAATCCGAAGCACAATCGAAGACAATGACAGCGCATGTGACCCATCTTTTGGTGCACGCAACGCTTCATTTACTTGGATATGATCACATAAATGCAGCTGATGCGGACCAAATGGAAAAAATTGAAGTCGAAATACTTGGCAAATTGGGTGTGGCTGACCCATATTGAACTCGGGCCACGATTTCGGCTCTGTATTGTATGAAGGATAGATGGGCGATTCAGATTCTTCGTCTGGCGCAGCGCAGAGCGCGCAGTCAGAGACAGGCACCTTGACGGAGCCTTATAGTAATAGCTTTTTGGCGCGCGTTTTTGGCGCGCTGAGCCCGGCAAACCCTGCCATCACTGAGACACCTGACCGGGAACCCCGATTGAATGGGCATGGAATGGTGAACCTGCGGCGCTTGCGTGTTGAGGATGTTGCGATTCCTAAGGCGGAAATCACGGCTGTTCCTGATACGATTACGCTTGATGAACTGGTGGAGGTTTTCAAGAAAAGCGGCCTGACGCGGGTTCCTGTGTTTGAGGGGACATTGGATCAACCAGTGGGCTTTGCACATCTTAAGGACATCGCGTTGCAGCACGGGTTTACCAATGACGACGGCCCATTCGACCTGAGCGCGATGTTGCGACCGTTGCTGTTTGTTCCGCCGTCCATGGCGATTGGTGTTTTGTTGACAAAGATGCAAACGGAACGGCGCCATATGGCCTTGGTCATTGATGAATATGGCGGTGTCGATGGCTTGGTCACGATCGAAGATCTGATTGAACAGGTTATTGGCGAGATTGAAGATGAACACGACGCAGAAGAAGGCGATTTGTTCACCCGTGAGGAAACCGGATGCTATTTGGCTTTTGCGCGGACTCCTCTGGACGAATTTGAGGCAGAAATTGGCAAGAGCCTGACGCAGCATGAGAATGTCGATTCAGAAGAAATCGACACGCTCGGTGGGCTTGTTTTCATGTTAGCCGGGCGTGTTCCGGCACGAGGTGAAGTTATTCATCACCCAGAAGGGACGGATTTTGAGGTGATCGATGCCGATCCGCGCCGCATTAAGCGTCTTCGCGTGCGTATGGATGGCCGAACAGCAGCAGAGTGACCGATACCTGCCTTGATCACATTGAGCGCGCTGATGCGCGCATTTGATTTATTGCGTTGCCACGCAGTTTGCGAGGCTTAGCCTCGCGCTCCGAGCACCTGGAAATGGCGCGTTTCCATTCAATAGGGAATAGCGTGCAATGATAATTGGAAGCTGGCAATGCATGACAATTCCAAAGGGCTGATCATTACGACATTGGGTGTGTTGTGTGTTGTACCGGATTCCTTGTTCGTGCGGTTGATCGAAACAGAGCCCATGACGATTGCATTTTGGCGTGGTCTGACGGCCGGCCTGGTTGTTCTGGCTTTTGTTCTTGGAACGCAGGGGGTCAAGGCGTTCGCGCGTTTGCGTCGGACCGGATGGTCAGGTGCCATTTACGTACTGCTTATAGGATCGACGTCACCGGCGTTTGTTCTTGCTATCACGCAAACCAGCGTCGCAAATGCCGTTTTTATTTTCGCATCGATGCCAATGTTCGCCGCTATTTGGAGCAGGGTTCTGTTAAATGAACCGGTCTCCAAACGGTTTGCGGCAACGATGGGTGTTGTTTTGTGCGGCTTGGCCGTCATCGCGTATGGAGCAGGTGAAACAGAGCAGGTGTCTTGGAAAGGCGATATCTGGGCGTTGTATGTGGCCTGTGCGTATGCGGCTGCGTTGACGGCGGTGCGTCGAATGAAAGAAATCTCGATGGTGCCCGCGGTGTCGATTGCCTATCTGGGTGCCGCAACTGTAATTGCGTTGCTGTATCCACTGGCCGGTGATTTGTGGATCATTGGCCGTTATTTCTTGGTCACGGCATTTTCATCGGTTGTGCCACCTGTCTTTTGACATTGGGTCCGCGATACATCACGTCATCAGAAGTGTCGCTGTTGGTCCTTCTTGAATCCGTTTTGGCCCCGCTGTTGGTTTGGGCGGTCATTGGTGAACACCCCGGCCGCTATTCGCTTTTGGGTGGGTTCATTGTCATTGCGGCCTTGTTGGCGTCCAACATATGGGCGTTGCGACGTGCAAGCGCGATATAGTGACTTGACCAGAATGATTGTCTTCCCCATGCCTTCTTTGAACACGGATCAAGTGGGTCATGACTGAAATTATTGTTGAAGAATACTTAGCCACTGCGCCTCGAATGGCCTTGGCTGTATTGGGCGGAGCGCTTGGCGCTTTTGCACACGCACCGTTTGATTGGAGCATTCTTGTTCTGGTGCCTTTGCTCACCGGATTTTTCCTGGCACATCGAAATCAAAGCCGGGTTGGCGCTTTTTTCACTGGGTGGGCCATTGGCGTTGGGTATTTTGCCTTGACGCTGCGTTGGATTGTCGAGCCTTTCCAAGTGGACGCAGCTGTTCATGGGTGGATGGCGCCTTTTGCTTTGTTTTTTCTTGCCGCTGGATTGGCGCTGTTTTGGGGGCTGGCTTTTTTGTTGGCCTTTCGACGCGGGGCAATCGCGTTGGCTGTGTTTTGGGCATTGGTTGAATTGGGGCGTGCCTATTTATTTACTGGGTTCCCCTGGGGTAATTTCGCGCAAGCTTTGCTTGACACGCCGTTCCAATCGCTTTTGTCGATTATCGGCCCGCACGGATTGACGCTGGCCTTACTTTTGTTTGTGGCTCTGTTGTTCGGAGGATGGGCGCGGGCTTGTTTGGGTATAGGGCTTTGCTTTGGTTTGGGCGTGACGCTGTATCTTAGCCCGAAAATACCGCTTCAAATGACCGACAAGACAGTACGCATTGTTCAGCCCAATGCGCCGCAACACGAAAAGTGGCACCCTGAGAAAGGGCCAGAGTTTGTACGACGCCAACTGAGTTTTACAGAAGCGCCGGGACAAGTTGATCTGGTGTTATGGCCAGAAACGGCGATCCCTTATTTGTTCTCAAATGCCGAGATTATATTCGAATTCGCCGCTCAATCAGCTGACGGCGCACCAGTTGTCATGGGTGTTCAGCGTGATGACGATCAAGGGCGTTATTTTAACTCTGCTGTCCTATTGGACGAGATTGGCGCGGTTCGTCAGATTTACGACAAACATCATTTGGTACCATTTGGTGAATACATGCCCTTTCCTGAGCTGTTTCGGAGTTTGGGGATTGCTGCCATCGCTGAACGTTCGGACGGTGGGTATACGCCTGGGCCAGGACCAGAACTGATGGAATTGGGTGATTTGGGGTCGGCGTTGCTGCTTATCTGCTACGAAGCAGTGTTCCCACAGGATTTGCGCGGCACGAGCCGCCCTGATTTTCTGATGCAATTGACGAATGATGCTTGGTTCGGGGTGGATGCTGGGCCGGAGCAACATCTGGCCCAAGCAAGAATGCGATCGATTGAACAAGGTTTGCCAATGGCACGGGCCGCAAACACCGGAATATCCGCGATGATCGGTCCCTATGGACGCGTATTGGACAGTCTGCCATTGGGCGAAGCAGGATTTGTTGATGCGGTGTTGCCGATGCCGTTGCCTGCCACGATATATAGTCGGACAGGGGATGCACCAGCAAATGCAGTGATCATTTTGATGTCAGGTCTAATCCTGTTGCGTCATATGCGCACTAAGCGTCGCTAAGGCGATTGACCACGCAGCTGTAGACGCCTAGTGACAACGCGATCTGTCACAACGGCTTCCTGGCGTGGCGGCGTAACATTCAATGGAGCATTTATGTCCCGAAAAAATTATACTTTTACTTCGGAATCTGTCTCCGAGGGCCATCCGGATAAAGTTTGCGATCGTATTTCCGACGCAATCCTCGACGCGTTCCTTGCGGAAGAACCCGAAGCGCGCGTTGCGTGCGAGACCTTTGCCACGACCAACCGTGTCGTCATTGGTGGCGAGGTTGGCTTGTCTGATCAAGACAAACTGCGGGATCATATGGGGCGTGTTGAACAAATCGCGCGCGATTGCATCAAAGACATTGGTTACACGCAGGAAAAGTTCCATTGGGAAACCTGCGAAATCACGAACCTTCTGCATGAACAATCGGCACATATCGCACAAGGCGTTGACGCCTCTGGTAACAAAGATGAAGGGGCCGGCGATCAAGGCATCATGTTTGGCTATGCTACAGATGAAACGCCTGATCTTATGCCAGCGCCTATCCAGTATGCGCATGCTATTTTGCGCCGTTTGGCCGAAGCTCGCAAATCTGGAGAAGCAGCGATGCTTGGGCCGGATGCGAAATCACAGCTGTCTGTTCAATATCGAGACGGGAAACCGGTTGGTATCAGCTCTTTGGTTCTGTCGACACAGCATTTGGACGAAAGCCTGACATCCAATCAAATCCGCGAAATCGTCGCGCCTTACATCACTGAGGTACTGCCCGAAGGGTGGTTGACTGACGAAACTGAATGGCACGTCAATCCAACGGGTAAATTTGTCATTGGCGGCCCTGATGGTGATGCAGGTCTGACGGGCCGCAAGATCATTGTGGACACATATGGTGGCGCGGCCCCTCATGGTGGCGGTGCGTTTTCGGGAAAAGACCCAACTAAGGTTGATCGCTCCGCAGCCTACGCGGCCCGGTATTTGGCCAAGAATGTTGTTGCGGCAGGATTGGCAAAACGCTGCACAATTCAGCTGAGCTATGCGATTGGCGTATCTAAACCACTGTCGATCTATGCGGACACATTTGGGTCAGGTCAGGTGCCTGATGCAGAGATTGAAAAAGCCGTATCCGAAGCCATGAGTTTGACCCCACGTGGCATTCGCGAACATCTGGGGATGAACAAACCCATTTACGCACGCACGGCGGCCTATGGGCATTTTGGCCGTTCTCCTAGTGAGGATGGCGGATTTAGCTGGGAACGTACCGATTTGGTGGATGCGATCAAAGCCGCAATTTGAGCTTTGTTCCCAAAGAACTTTTTGAATAGGCGGGTCTTGTGCCCGCCTTTTTTGCGACTATCCGATAAGAGTGATTTCACTATCACCAGCGGCCCTTCGCAATGCGTGGGTGTCTGCCAATTCAGGATCGTTGATCCAACCCATTGCGGCCTCTATGTCTGGAAAACCAAGAAGCACGGCGCGCGATGGCGCGGGTGCGTCGCCTTCCAAACGCGTGGGCGTTTTACTCATCGCAACCGGAGACGCGTCATATTTCTGAAGCGCAGCACCGGCAAGTTCCGCGTATTTTGCCATAGTGTCAGGATCAGTGATCGTGATTTGTACAAAGGCATAGATCATTTGGAGTCCTTTCAGATGTTTGAGCAGAACAATATACTCCCAACAAGCATGCGAAAACGCGTGTAGATGCATGGTTGGCGTGCAATATTGCATGATATGGAATGGGATGATTTAAAAACCATAATGGCTCTGGTCCGGTTCAAGACATTGGCAGGTGCTGGGGCCGCACTGGGCGTAAATTATACAACTGTCTCACGTCGCATCGGTCGGGCGGAGAAGCAGCACGGTGGACCGTTATTCGAGCGATTGGCCGAAGGATATCACCCGACAGAAGCAGCCTACGCCATTGCCGAACATGCTGCGCGGATGGAGGCTGAAGAAAACGCGCTCATGCGCAAGCTGCAAGGGATGCAAGATACTGTGTCTGGCCCTTTGTCCGTGACGGCCCCACAATTGTTGATTGCTTATGTTGTCGCGCCGGTCATTGAAAAATTCACGCAGCAATTCCCCAATATTGAATTAACGGTCCGGGCCACAAACGATGTGCTAGACCTGTCCAGACGCGAAGCCGATTTAGCAATACGGATAAGCAGCAGCCCAGGTGACGACCTGAAAGGGCTTCGCCTTTGTGCTCAGGAAACGGCAGACTTTGCTTTGGCAAACTATGCAGAACGCATGTCCAAAGACCCAGACAGCGTCATCGATTGGATTGCCTATGTGGATCACCCTGATTTGCCAAAAGGGGTAAAAGATCAGTTTCCCAATGCGCGGGTGCGATACCGGTTTGATGACATGATGGCGATCGCCGGGGCTGCGCAGGCTGGGTTGGGTGTTGCGCGCATGCCCATGTTTCTGGGGCGCGCACTTGGGTTGTCGCAAATACCGGCGTTGCCGCCGCAACCCTATGCTGACGTTTGGCTGGTTGGGCATGCAGATGTTTGGCCGGGCGCTCGGATGAAGGCCTTTAGAGATATTCTTGTGCCTTTCATGCGTCGAGAGGCATCACGTTTTGTCAGTTGATGTGCGGCAAGGGGTAGGAAGACCGTTATTGTAAAATCGAACCGTTGCGCATTTGCCGATGTGGCTCTACATCGCGCGACATGACAGATACAACACAACGCCCTCATCGCAACTTTTATGGCCGGATCAAAGGCAAGACTCTCAAGCAATCTTATCGCGCCTATCTCAGCGAAGACCTTGCAGCCCTTAGTCCCGGTAAAGTCGAGTGGGATCAAAACCCGGAACGGACTCCGTTGGACCTGAAATCCCTTTTCGGCGGACGTGATGTCTGGCTAGAGGTTGGGTTTGGCGGGGGCGAGCATCTTGTGCACCAAGCAGCCTTGAACCCGAATGCGGGGATCATTGGTGCAGAACCTTATATCAATGGTGTCGCAATGTTGTTGGGGAGAATCCGACGGGCAAATGTTGATAATTTAAAGGTACACCCGGGCGATGTCCGTGATTTGTTTGACGTCTTGCCCGATGCATCGATTTCAAAGGCGTTTCTTTTATACCCGGACCCATGGCCCAAAACACGGCATCATCGCCGCCGCTTTGTGACCGAAGAACATCTTGTTCCTTTGGCGCGTGTTCTAAAGCCGGGGACGGAATTCCGAGTGGCAACAGACATCGAAGACTATGTGCGCCAAACATGTGAAGAAGTGCCGCGCTTTGGGTTTGAATTGCGTGATGACAATCCTGAAAGTTGGGGCACTGCTTGGGATGATTGGATTTCCACGCGATATGAGGAAAAAGCCTTGCGTGAAGGGCGCACCCCCCATTATTTAACGTTCCGGCGCGTTTGATAGTTTAAAGGGTAAGTTCGACAAGCTCTATCGCTTTGGCGATCGCGGCTTCGACGGGCATATCTGATGTGTCTAAAATATGGGCTTTGGATGATGGTTTCAAAGGCGCGGCCGCACGATCTGTGTCACGCGCATCCCGGGCTTTGACATCGGCAAGAACGTCTTGCAATTTTGTGTCGATGTTTTTGTCGGCCAATTCTTTATGACGCCGTTCGGCGCGCACCTCAGCGCTGGCAGTGACGAACAATTGCACTTCGGCTTGGGGGCATATGACGGTGCCGATATCGCGACCGTCCAACACGGCGCCCCCCGCACGTCGCGCAAAGGCGCGTTGAAAATCCAGTAATGCGGCTCGAACCTCTGGAATGACAGCAACCTGAGATGCTGCTTGCGCAACCTCGGGGGTTCGCAGGGCAGGGTCCTCTAATGCCTCGCGCTTGACGGACTGAGCGGCTTGGATGGCTGGAACTCCGCGCAGTGTCGCGGCGCCAACAACGCGATAAAGCAAGCCCGTATCGAGATGCGCAAACCCAAATTGCTTTGCAATGGCACGGCCTATCGTGCCTTTGCCCGCCGCTGCAGGTCCATCTATCGCAACTGTGAATGGCTCGGTCATAGTCGTTCGATATGTGCGCCCATATCGCCCATCAAAGTTTCGAAAATAGGGAAGGATGTCGCGATTGGTCCGCCGTCGTCCAGCGTAACCGGCTGTTGCGAGGCCATGCCCATGACAAGGAACGACATGGCAATCCTGTGGTCCAGATGAGTCGCCGCCGTCATGCCGCCGCGCACATTGCCATGACCAAGCCCCTGTACGGTCCACCAATCCGGGCCGTCGTCGACTGTCACGCCAGCGGCGCGCAATCCATCGGCCATCGCGGCAATCCGATCGCTTTCTTTGACGCGCAGCTCTTTGACGCCCGGCATATGAGTTTCCCCTTTTGCAAAAGCGGCAACCACCGAAAGCACAGGGTATTCATCAATCATACTTGCGGCGCGGTGTGCGGGGACCTCTATTCCAACCAGATCAGGTGAAAACCGTGCCCGCAAATCGGCGACAGGTTCGCCGCCTTCTTCACGTTCGTTTTCAAACGTCAGATCCGCGCCCATGTCGCGCAACGTGAAATAAAGACCAGCGCGTGTTGGGTTCAATCCAATATTGGGAACCAAGACATCTGATCCCGGCACGATCAAAGCCGCACAGACAGGAAACGCAGCAGAAGACGGATCGCGTGGCACATCAATATGCTGTGGCTTCAGCTCTGGTTGACCTGTCAGGGTGATGACACGCCCTTCGTTTGTTTCTTCGGTCGTGATTTCAGCGCCAAAGCCTAAAAACATGCGTTCGGTATGATCGCGTGTCGCTTCTTTTTCGATCACTACAGTTTGCCCCGGCGCGTTCAACCCAGCAAACAAGACGGCTGATTTTACCTGAGCGGATGGGACCGGTACGGTGTAATTGACAGGCACAGGATCGTCCGCACCAATCAAAGTCATCGGCAATCGACCCTCGGAACGGCCCACGGTTTGACACCCGAACAATGCGAGCGGATCAGTGACGCGTGCCATGGGGCGTTTATTCAAAGACGCATCCCCCGTAAAGGTGGCTGTAATTGGCGATGTTGCCATGGCGCCCATGATCAGTCGCACGCCCGTACCCGAATTTCCGCAATCGATCACCTGATCCGGTTCTGCAAAACCACCAACGCCGACACCGTTTACATGCCATGTCCCATCATCATCGCGTTCTACCTTTGCACCAAACGCCTGCATGGCCTTAGCTGTATCAAGAACATCCTGACCTTCCAAAAGCCCTTTGATTGTTGTTTCACCAACACTCAACGCCCCAAGGATCAGGGACCGGTGCGAGATTGATTTATCCCCTGGCACATGTGCGGTGCCTTGCAATGGGCCGCTGGCCGTGGATTGCATTTGAATTGGATCGCCGTGGCTCGACATGTTCAGCCTCTTATCAGTTTGACGCAGCACTACCCCGCGCGAGGCAAATCGTCCAGACGTTCACCAAACGTTGCTTGGACGAATGGACTGGAACAGCATAGGGTCAAGACGTAGGAAAAAGGAAAACAAACATGCGTCGTCTGCTTGTCACCATTGCTCTTGTCATCGTCGGGTCCGCTTCGTGGGCCCAAGACACCTCAAATCAGGACGAACCGGAAGCCGAAGCAATTCCTGAAGTGCGGGCGGAAGAACCAATGAACCTTGATCGGTTGGTCGCCCTTGTTCGAGCCATCGACCCCGAGGCTATTGTGAACGGCAATGCGATGGAATTGACGATCGAAGACATCCCGATCCTTGTCGTCACGGACCCTGTTGCCAATCGTATGCGTGCAATGGTCCCGATCCGGTCTGCCGAGGGTCTGCAAGCCGATGAACTGATGCGATTGATGCAGGCGAATTTCGATAGCGCACTGGACGCGCGGTATGCGGTTGCGCAGGGGCGGTTGTGGGGTGTTTTCATCCATCCGTTGTCTGAACTGGAACGGGATCAATTTTTGTCAGCGCTGATCCAAACTGTGAATGTGGCTCGCACGTATGGGAGCACTTATTCAGGAGGAGCTATGACTTTTGGCGGCGGCGATTCAAACGGCATTTTTCGTGACCTTTTTGAGGAACTCAAAGAGCGTGGTGAGGAAATTTAAAGCAAAGCCCAGCTAAGGGCCTTGCCCTTTTAGCGATGCCGCTCATACTCGCCCCCAATGGTGTGACAACTAAAGGGGGGTGTAGACCTTGTTGAAATTTCTAAGCACAGCTATCGTAGCCATCACGTTCGCGAGCGGCGCATTGGCCGACGGGCACCTGCCAGATCTTGGCGGAAAAGAAGTGGTGGTTGTCACAGAAAACGCATACCCGCCTTTGCAATTTGTGGATCCTGCGTCTGGCGATGCCGTCGGTTGGGAATACGACGCTATGGTGGAAATCGCTCAGCGTCTGAACATGACAATCGTCTATGAAAACATCAGCTGGGACGCGATGATCGCTGCGGTCAGCGAAGGTCAATTTGACATCGGGATGACGGGAATCACGATCCGCGATGACCGTAAGGAACAAGTCGACTTTTCAGACAAGTACATGACATCCGAAATGGTCATGATGGTCCGTGGGGATGAAGATCGTTTTGCCAATGCCAAGGAGTTTGCGGGCGACGACGATCTATTGATGGCGGCACAACCGGGCACAACGCCGTTTTATGTTGGTGTGTACGATGTATTGGATGGCAATGAATCCAATCCTCGGATCAAGTTATTCGAAACCTTTGGGGCAGGGGTTCAGGCCTTGCGAACAGGTGATGTTGATTTGGTCCTAACAGATGGCACAGCCGGGAACGGGTATGTCGACGCGTCTGACGGTGGTTTGAAAATCGTTGGAGAGAAGCTCGGCACCGAAGATTTCGGTTTCATCTTCCCAAAAGGATCAGACCTTGTCGAACCTGTGAATGCTGCGATCGCATCTATGGCTGCAGACGGTACGCTTGAGGCGTTGAACAAAAAGTGGTTCCTAGACTTTAAAATCGGCGGCTAAATCTTGCGAAACAAAAAGAAGGACGGTGACTTTCCTTATTGGTTGGTCGCTGTCGCTGGATTGCTTGTCTGGGCATTTTGGCAAGTGGCCAGTAACGACCTTTATTCGGATGTCTTCGGAAAACTGAAACAAGGCCTCGGCATCACCATCATGGTGAGCGTTGTCGGGTATGTGTTTGCCTGTCTGCTTGGCCTGGCATTGGCTTTGATGCAATTGTCCGGCTCAATCGTTCTTCGACAGATTTCGCGATTTTATGTCGAAGTGATGCGCGGGCTGCCGATCTTGGTGCTGCTGCTCTATGTGGCATTTGTCGTTGCGCCGGCGTTGGTCGCACTTTGGAACTGGCTGCCGTTTCAAGATATTCGCACCCGTGATTTTCCGTTACTCTGGCGGGCCGTCTTGGCATTGGTCCTCGCTTATTCCAGCTTTTTGGCAGAGATTTTTCGGGCTGGTTTGCAGTCTGTTGACGACGGTCAGATCGAAGCTGCCGAAACGCTGGGGCTATCGCGTTGGAACAGGTTCCGCTTTGTCGTGTTTCCGCAGGCAATTCGCATTATCTTACCGCCGTTAGGAAATGACTTCGTGGCGATGGTCAAGGACAGTTCGTTGGTCTCAGTTGTCGGCGTGCTTGATATTGCGCAAATAGGCAAAGTGACGGCGGCCGGCAACTTCAGATACTTCGAAACGTACAATGTCGTCGCATTGATCTATCTGACCATGACGATTGGATTATCGCTAGCTATGCGCGCGCTGGAACAACGAATGAAGCAAGGTTCAGGGCGTTAAACCCGCCTTTCTGGCGACCGATTGCACACAACTTGGTGTAAATGGCAGAAACGCTTGCCCTTGACCGATGGCTCCTTTATACGCGCGCTCGTCAACAAGGTGGTCAACCACTGCATGACAGAGAGTGAGCAGGGTCGGGTTACCGACCCTCTTTGTTTTGTGGATCACCTGACCAATCCAAGACCGGCGGAGACAACCGCACGGCCAGTAAATGACCTAAAAGGAACATAACGCCAGATGGCAAACACAACGATGGAGGAATTCGAAGCCCTCCTAAACGAAAGCTTCGAAATGGACACGCCCGATGAGGGTTCAGTTGTCAAAGGTAAAGTCATCGCAATCGAAGCGGGACAAGCCATCATCGACGTCGGCTACAAAATGGAAGGCCGCGTTGATCTAAAAGAATTCGCAAATCCCGGTGAAGCCCCTGAAATCGCTGTTGGCGATGAAGTTGAGGTTTACTTGCGCGCTGCTGAAAATGCGCGCGGCGAAGCGGTCATTTCTCGTGAAATGGCGCGCCGTGAAGAAGCCTGGGATCGTCTGGAAAAAGCATACGCTGGCGAAGCACGCGTCGAAGGCGCAATCTTTGGTCGCGTCAAAGGTGGCTTTACTGTCGACCTCGGCGGCGCTGTGGCCTTCTTGCCCGGCTCGCAAGTTGACGTACGCCCTGTGCGTGACGCTGGACCTTTGATGGGTCTCAAGCAGCCGTTCCAGATTTTGAAAATGGACCGCCGTCGGGGCAACATTGTTGTGTCACGTCGTGCGATTCTTGAAGAATCACGTGCCGAACAGCGTGCCGAAGTTATTGGCAACCTGGCCGAAGGTCAGAACGTTGAAGGCGTCGTCAAGAACATCACAGAATACGGTGCTTTCGTGGACCTTGGTGGTGTCGATGGCCTGTTGCACGTGACGGACATGGCATGGCGCCGTGTGAACCATCCTTCGGAAATCTTGACAATTGGCGAGACGATCAACGTCCAAGTCATCAAGATCAACAAGGAAACGCACCGCATCAGCCTTGGCCTGAAGCAATTGCAAGACGATCCATGGGATCTGGTTGCTGCGAAATATCCGCTGGAATCAACTCATCAGGGCCGCGTCACAAACATCACTGATTACGGTGCGTTTGTTGAACTGGAACCCGGTGTTGAAGGTCTGGTGCACGTTTCAGAAATGTCCTGGACGAAAAAGAACGTTCACCCCGGGAAAATCGTTTCGACGTCACAAGAAGTCGAAGTCATGGTTCTGGAAATCGACGGCACCAAGCGTCGCGTTTCTTTGGGTCTCAAGCAGACTATGCGCAACCCATGGGAAGTGTTCGAAGAAACACATCCCGAGGGAACAGAAGTCGAAGGCGAAGTCAAAAACATCACCGAATTCGGTTTGTTTGTTGGATTGCCAGGCGACATCGATGGCATGGTTCACTTGTCCGACCTCAGCTGGGACGAGCGCGGCGAAGATGCGATCCAGAACTATCGCAAGGGCGACGAAGTCAAAGCGGTTGTGTCTGAAGTTGACGTCGAGAAAGAGCGTATCTCGCTTTCGATCAAAGGTGTCGGTGGAGACAAATTTGCAGAAGCGACTGGCGGCGTAAAGCGTGGCTCAATCGTGACTGTGAATGTGACCGCGATCGAAGAAGGTGGCGTCGAAGTCGAATACGAAGGTATGAAGTCCTTCATTCGCCGCTCCGACTTGTCGCGTGACCGTGCCGAGCAACGCCCTGAGCGTTTCTCTGTTGGTGACAAAGTTGATGTGCGCATCACGAACGTCGACAACAAAGCGCGTCGTTTGGGCGTATCCATCAAAGCGCGTGAGATCGCAGAAGAAAAAGAGGCCGTGCAACAGTATGGCTCGTCTGATTCAGGTGCCTCTTTGGGCGATATTCTGGGTGCGGCGCTTAAAGGCGACGAATAAACCCAGGTTCTAATTTTTGAAAAGGCCCTGCCAATTGGTGGGGCCTTTTCTCGTTCAAACTCGTGAATCTGTTTCAATAACGAGCGTGTTTGTGCGGTCTTTGAAAAAGTCCTGCCCTTTTTTACTGCGAGACGTGGCCAATGGAACAAGGATCACGGGGCGTTGTCTTAGAACGAGTTTAATTACCTCAAATGCGCAGGATTCCTTGCGAAACCGAAATCGCGCACAGTTTGTGTGGCGAAATTCATGAGGGGTCATTGGTCTTCATTACTGGCTCTGGTTCGCGACAGAAGATCTAGAGAAATTCCGAGGATGAGATCACATTAACGCGATTTGACGAACACGCCTTGCCTGCATGTTGACCTAGGGGAAGGTGGAGGGCTCAAGCGAATCATTAAACGGACCCCAAGGATGCAACTGGCTCTGATCCGTCTTCTGGGGCGCGGTGGGAACGGAATTTCTTGATAAAACAGGGGCATCAGCACCAAATAGTTGAAACTGAATGCAACCACTCTATTCCGCTATCGAGCTATTCTGCGTATAGTGCCCTCTATTGCATTTCGAACAAACAAGGGGGCGTTTATGATCCGGTCTGAGTTGACACAGAAGATCGCAGACGAAAATCCGCATCTATATCAACGTGACGTTGAGCGGATCGTGAACACAATATTCGAAGAGGTGACCAACGCGATGTCGCGCGGTGACCGTGTCGAGTTGCGAGGGTTCGGAGCTTTCTCTGTTAAGGAACGAGATGCACGTACAGGCCGCAACCCGCGTACGGGTGAAACGGTTGAGGTGGATCAAAAGCATGTTCCGTTCTTCAAGACTGGCAAGCTTTTACGCGATCGTCTGAACGGGAAAGCCTAATGCGTTACATTCGAATTGCATGCATAATTGTGTTTGCCGTTGCTTTGGCAGCTGTAGCTTTGGCCAATCGTAACTTTGTTCAGTTGCAAGTGTTACCAGACGAAATTGCCGGTCAGTTTGCGATGAACCCAAAAATCGAACTGCCGTTATTCATCGTTATCTTGGGCAGCATCATCATTGGTCTTTTGGTTGGGTTCGTCTGGGAATGGTTTCGCGAACATGCAATTCGAGCGGACTCAGCCCAAAAAGGTCGCGACCTTCGCCGTCTTGAGCGGGAGAATTCCAAGCTGAAGGCTCAAAAGGAAGAGAACCGGGGCGATGATGTTCTGGCGCTCTTGGATGAGGCGAGTTAACCGCGCATGAGCGCAGATGTTTCTGTCAAAATTTGTGGAATACGAGACCCTGCGCATTTGGATGTATTGGCCAAGGCTGGCGCACGCTATGTAGGGTTTGTATTTTTCGAAAAATCACCACGTTATGTAAGCTTTGATGCAGCGCGATCATTGTCTTTGGCCACGCCTACGGGCATCGCCAAGGTGGCATTGGTGGTCAACGCAGATGATGAACAACTTGATACGCTGACATCCACTGTGCCATTGGACATGCTGCAATTGCATGGCAATGAGACGCCGGATCGTGTCGCTGAAATAAAGACGCGTTACGGATTGCCTGTTATGAAGGCGGTTGGTGTTGCAGACGCTGATGATGTGGCGGCTTTGGATCGGTACGCAAAGGTTGCGGATCAAATATTGGTTGATGCAAAACCGCCTAAACATTCTGAATTGCCGGGCGGCAACGGATTGGCGTTCGATTGGCAGCTGATCGCGGCTCGGCGCTGGACGGTGCCGTGGATGCTGGCTGGCGGCCTTGTGCCAGAAAACGTGGGGCAAGCAATCAAGCTGACAGGCGCGCGGCAAATTGATGTGTCCACAGGTGTTGAAAGCGCACCCGGCACAAAAGACCCAAAACTGATCAAGGCATTTGTCGAGGCCGCAGTGTAATTTGATTACATGCAACGCTGACACGTTTTGTGTTTTCATTGATCGAAACGCAGCTGTGGTGCGTATAAATCCGATACATGCATACCGTTTAAACCGTCTTGTTTCGCGGCGCATTTGTTGACACAAGAAGACCTTCAATAGGGGAGCCTGAAATGCCCGAAGATCTGATCAATTCCTTCATGAATGGACCCGACGACAAGGGCCGCTTTGGCCAGTTTGGTGGTCGGTTTGTGTCCGAAACTTTGATGCCGCTGATCCTTGATCTGGAAGCGGAATACGAAAAAGCAAAGACGGATAAGTCCTTTTGGGACGAGATGGAATTTTTGTGGAAGCATTACGTTGGCCGTCCCAGCCCATTGTATCACGCTGAACGTCTGACCGAACATCTGGGCGGCGCCAAGATTTACCTGAAGCGCGACGAGCTGAACCACACTGGCGCTCACAAGATCAATAACGTGCTGGGCCAAATCATTTTGGCACGCCGTATGGGCAAATCCCGGATCATCGCGGAAACGGGTGCGGGACAGCACGGTGTTGCAACGGCGACTGTCTGTGCCAAATTTGGTTTGAAATGTGTGGTCTATATGGGCGCGCATGACGTTGAACGCCAAGCCCCCAACGTCTTTCGGATGAAGCTTTTGGGGGCTGAGGTCATTCCGGTGACCTCGGGACGCGGTACATTGAAAGACGCGATGAACGACGCGTTGCGCGACTGGGTGACCAATGTACGCGATACGTTTTATTGTATCGGCACAGTGGCAGGGCCGCATCCATACCCTGCCATGGTACGTGATTTTCAGGCCATCATCGGCAAAGAAGCCAAGGCCCAGATGTTCGAGGCCGAAGGGCGATTGCCCGACACGCTTATCGCGGCCATCGGTGGTGGGTCCAACGCAATGGGGCTGTTCTTTCCGTTCTTGGATGACGAATCTGTCAATATCATCGGCGTCGAAGCGGGCGGTAAAGGCGTGAACGACAAGATGGAACATTGTGCGTCTCTAACAGGCGGACGGCCGGGTGTGTTACATGGCAACCGGACATATCTTTTGCAGGATGACGACGGTCAAATTTTGGAAGGGTTCTCGATTTCAGCAGGCCTGGATTATCCAGGTATTGGCCCGGAACATTCGTGGCTGCATGATATCGGTCGTGCGAAATACGTATCCATCACAGATGTCGAAGCGCTTGAGGCGTTTCAGCTATGTTGCGAGCAAGAAGGCATCATTCCCGCGCTGGAGCCGTCTCACGCATTGGCCCATGTGATGAAAATTGCGCCAGACCTGCCCAAGGACCACATCATTTGTATGAACATGTGTGGTCGAGGGGACAAAGACATCTTCACGGTTGCGCGGGCATTGGGCATGGATATGGGGCAAGGCGATTGAAGCGCCAGATCATTGCATTGAAATGACGTGAAAACCCGCGGAGTGCTGCGGTTTTTTTCGTTTGGATTCAAGTCTGAATGCTGTGTTCTTCAAGGACTTCTAGCGGAACGATGTCCAAAGCCCTTTGATGCGTTGCCATCAAGTTGACTTTTGGGGCGCAACCTTCGTCATGCGCTTGCAGAAAACGTGTGGCGCACAGGCACCAACTGTCCCCGGCGTTCAATCCCTTAAAGCCGTATTCCGGCCGTGGCGTGCTTAGGTCGTTTCCAACATACTTCGAAAAGGCAAGGAACTCTGCCGTCATGATCGCACAGACTGTGTGGCTGCCATGATCGTCAGCACATGTGTCGCAATGACCGTTTCTAAAGAAACCGGTCACCGGGTCCAATCCGCATAATTGCAGGGCTGTGCCGTGTACGTTGGTGCTGTCATCAGGTTGCATAATAATACCCTAGATTTTCTGCGCGCGAGGTAAAGAGGCACTGTCTGGTATGTGACACAAGTTCTTAATTTTGAATGCCATCAACAACGGATCTGAACAGGGCAATATTTTCTGCCGCACGCCCTTTTTCGCGGAAATTGCGATCGGCGGCCGTTGAGACGATGACGACGCCTACAGGTTTGTTGAAATAGATGTATTGGCCATAGATACCGCGCGCAAAAAATTCGCCTGGCCGCGCATCTGACGGTATCCACCACTGATATCCATATTGCGTTTGGCCGGACTTTGTCGGGGCGCTTGGAGCAGTGGATTCCGCTATCCAATCTGCTGGAACTATTTGTTTGCCTTGCCACTGACCGTCCTGCAAAATCATTTGCCCAAACCGCGCGTAATCCCGGGTTGTCACATTCAAACCACCCAGTACAAATGCAACGCCCACGCCATCTGTCAAATAATAGGGGGCCCGTTCTACGCCAAGCGGCTCAATTATCTTTTCGCTTAATAGGGATGGAATATCGCGTCCTGTCGCGCCCCGGATCACCATACTGATGACATGCGTGTCAATGGATACGTATGTCCAACGGGCACCGGGTTCTGAATGCGTTTCTGTCAAATCAGCGGCAAAGTCATCCATCTTTCCGCCCAAGGCCAATACGCGTCCCATCCGGTTGATGTCTGAATCGTAGTCCAAGTAATCTTCGTCAAATGTCACTCCAGATGTCATCGTTAACACATCGCGGATGCTGGCCGCATCGTATGCACCACCCTTTAAGGACGGTGCATATTTCGTGACCGGGTCATCCAAACTGGCAATTGCGCCTTCATCCATCACGATGCCCAACAGCGCCGACAAGTAACTTTTGGCCACAGACCACGAGATGCGGAGGTCCTGCGGGGTCGTGTCGTTGAAATAGGCTTCATGAACGATCTGACCGTCATGTAAGACAAGAAAGGATGTGATGTTCCGCGACTTTAACCACTCATTGTAACTATCTGTATTTAAGTTATTTGTGCCATTTGATAGCGGCGCAACTGGCGTTTCACCGCGTGCGACAGTGACGTTTAAAAACGCCTCATCCATGTGTGAAAAGTTATGCACAATGCGACTTGCATCAAAAAGTGAATTAACGGTCATAAGGCGTTGTAATTCATCGCGTTTCCAGATTGCGACTGCTGCGACGACAAACAGCAATAGGATCAGTGTTCGAACGCCATATTTTAGAAAATTCCGCATCAGATGTTCCCCCGTGACACCAGTCTGCACGCTGAAGCCAGTGCCTTCAAACTGAACGCTGGGTCACTTTCCTGTCCAGCGCACCCAGCGACCATGAAAATCAGCACGCCCCAGATTTAGAGTGATGTCGCCAGGCCAAAGCCGTAGCGTTAAGGCAGCCCCCACAGCCCCGGTTTTGTCACCATCGGTTTCCATCTGCATCCAGGCCAAGGGGCTGTCTGCTGTCGCTGTTGCCCCGGCGGCTTCGATCAAATCTTGCCCCCGCTTTTGCACGTCGGTCGGGAAATATTGCCAAGCAACAGTATGCTGAATGACATGCATATGCCCCTGTGGCACCTGACGCAGGCGACGATCCAACCACTCAATTGCGTCGCCGCGATCAACGGATACATCCAAGGCGCGCGCAGCCAGTCGCGTGTTTTCCAAGCGTTCTGGCTGGTCCGCCCACAGGTAAGCCGTCAAGCGCAGCAGATCATCCGTATTGCTTGCGTCCAGCGGGTTCAGGTCCACACCTCCACGCATCGCGATTACGGGTCTTGCAGGTGGAGGCAGCGGGCCATCCCAGTCAGGCCGCAGCGTCAATACAGCATCCGTTGGGCCCAAGCCTGTGCCGTTGATATTCAGATTAAACTGATCCCAGACCAAATTTAATCCGCCGCTTGCCCCCAATTCGGACAGGACAATAGGGCGATCAAAGTGATCCTGTGCGACATGGGCCATTGCAATCAAAGCGGCCGAGCGGCGCACTTCGTTGGTTTGTGGCGGTGAGGTTGTCCAATCCAGAAAAAACGCTTCGTGGGTTTTCAAGGCCCCTAAAACGGCGGTTTGCAACGTTTGGTCGTCCACAACATTCGGTGGATAAGTCGCGACCAGTTTCGCGTCTTTTTCCAGCAAAACCAATGCGTGCAATCCGCCTGCGATACGTAAAGGCAACGAATGCCCCGCTGGACCAATGTCCCCTGAATACTCATCCATCGCGCGACCGAGTTCACTGTCGGGACTCCATCCATTTGACAGGATACGCAAAACCCGACCCATCAAAGGTGATCCCATCCGCGTGCACGTCTCAGCTTGGTCCAAAAATGCGGATGTCAGAGTCAACGAAAGCGCTCCATCAGTTTTTGCAATGGCGATTGTGGTTCGGCTGGGGATTCTTGAGGTGTTTCGGATTTGGTGGGTTTGGCAGGTTTTGTGGTGCTGGATCGTGGTGGATTCACACGTAAGGCAACTGCGTTCATAAACTTACCGCCATCTGCATGCGCCAGATGCGGCGCACCATCGGAGCATCCGCGAATGACATCATCCAACCAGTTCTCGTCAGCTTTTGGGAAATCGCGCAGCACGTAACCCGGCACCGCATCTTTGTGTCCGGGATGCCCGACGCCCATTCGGATGCGTGCATATTCGACCCCGATATGCGAGTGGATAGAACGCAAGCCATTGTGCCCAGCGTGCCCGCCGCCAACTTTCCAACGCACCTTTCCGGGGGCGAGGTCAATTTCGTCGTGAAAGACGATGACGTCCTGTGGGTCCAGTTTATAAAACCGCATGGCTGCGCCGACGCTGTCGCCGGATTTGTTCATAAAGGTCTCTGGTTTCAGCAGAACAACGCGATCTGACCCAAACCGCCCTTCGGAAACGGCACCATTATGTTTGCCGCGCCATGCAGGAAAGCCATGGTCAGATGCGATCTGATCCAGCGCCATAAAGCCGATATTGTGCCGGTTGCGGGAATATTTTGCGCCCGGATTGCCAAGGCCAACGAGGAGTTTCATGAAAATTCTCCGGTCATGTTGCGGCGCAGCATAGTCGCTGGGCCAAGTCGGGTCCAGCAAGTCCGAAGAATAAGTAAGCCGCCCGGCGTAAGGCTGGGCGGCTCACGTTTAGCCAAAGACGCGTGTTAGCGCGGCATCGACTGCATTTGTGATGGCGTCAATGTCGTCCGCAGTTACAATCAAAGCAGGTGAGAAACACAGCGTATTGTTACGGCCCGGCACGGAACGATTGGTTGCACCAATGATGACGCCGTTTGCCATGCAGTCCCCGACAACCGCCTGAATCTGGGCTTCGGATACAGGGTCCTTGGTTTCGCGATCTGTCACCAGCTCCGCGCCGCAAAACAGGCCTTTGCCACGCACGTCGCCGATTACGCTGTGCATTTCTGCTAGTTCGTTCAGGTTTGCCAATAGGCGTTCACCCATGGCCAACGTGTTCTCCAGCAGGCCTTCTTCTTCGATGATGGTCATGTTTTCCAGCGCTGCCGCAGGACCCGCAGTGCAACCACCGAACGTGGAAATATCACGGAAGTAACTCATCGTGTCGCCCGTGTCGTCTTTGAACATGTCAAAAACTTCTTCCGTCGTCACACAGCAGGCAATTGCCGCATATCCCGACGCGACGCCTTTGGCCATCGTGACAATGTCAGGTTCAACGCCATAGTTTTGATATCCAAACCACTGGCCAGTCCGACCCAAGCCACAGACCACTTCGTCTATGTGTAATAGAATATCGTACTTTTTACAGATTTCCTGAACGCGCGGCCAATATCCTTCTGGAGGTGGAATGACACCGCCGCCTGCGGTGACCGGTTCCAAGCAGAGCGCGCCAACGGTATCTGGTCCTTCCCGCAGGATGACCTTTTCGATCTCGTTCGCTGCCCAAATCCCGTAATTTTCAGTCGGCGCGCCTTCTTGTTCATGGCTGCGATATTCAAGGCAATGGGGGACACGAATGAAGCCCGGTGCAAACGGCCCATATTGGGCGTTGCGTTCGTCCTGACCGCCCGCGCTTAGGTTCGCAATCGTCGTTCCATGATAGTCACGATCACGATACAGGATTTTGTGCTTTTTCCCGCCGTACCGTTTGTGCGCAATTTGGCGCACCATTTTGAAGGCTTTTTCATTCGCCTCTGATCCTGAGTTCACGTAATACAGCCGCGATAACCCTGGCATCTTTTCCAGCAAGCGTTCGGCAAACATTGCGCCCGGAATGGATCCCGCCGAGCCCGCGAAATAGTTCAGTTTGACTAGCTGGTCGCGCACAGCATCCGCAATCCGCTCACGTCCATAGCCAACATTCACCGTCCAAACGCCGCCCGAGACCGCATCAAGATGTTCTTTTCCGTTCTGGTCCCAAACGCGCATGCCGCGTCCTTCGACCATAATCTTTGGATCGGCTCCCGAAAAGAATGGAGCGTGTTGGATAAGATGATGCCAGACATTTTTTCGATCGGCTTCGACGACTCGGCTCAGATCATTTTCGTTGAAAGTGCCGTGCATGATATACTCCCGGCGAGATTATGAGTGATGATGTATATCACTTTGATTCCGGTATTTGGATTAGGGCCAGATTACGTTAAGTTTAATGCCAGCTTAAATCGAATATGAAGAGTTTCGAAATCCAGTTGCTTAGTAAATCGGCAAATTAATAAGTCCAGATCGCCTTAAATTTAAGTCCAAGATCGAAGCGTGTGCGGCGAAAAAGGCCTAGGAATCAAGGCCAAACACTGTTCCGGCCAAAAAAGGTGCGGATTACAAAACAGCGGGCCATGTACGCAAATCGCGGAAAAACATTGATACTTTTGCAATAATCGTTTCCGATCTTCTTTAAGCTGGGGCAATCCGGCCGTACGCGCGACACTCTGCGCATGACGAGTGCAAAAAAACCACCTGAAATGGGTGGAGCATATGGGAGAATATGTATGAGCTTCAAATCCAAACTGATGGGCGCAGCTGCTGCTGTTGCCATGTTGGCCGGCACACAAGGTGCAGTCGCCGGTGGCCATGGTGGCGAGATTACAGTTGCCTATTTCCTTGAATGGCCAATGCCGTTCCAGTTCGCAAAAGAAACTGGAATGTACGAAGAAGCCATGGGCGGGACCAAGATTAACTGGGTCAGCTTTGACACCGGTACAGCAATGAGCCAGGCCATGGGGTCGGGCGATGTTCAAATTTCGGTAAGTCAGGGTGTGCCGCCATTTGTGGTTGCCACTTCTGCAGGTCAAGACATCCAGATTGTTGATGTCGCTGTTTCGTATTCAGAAAACGACAACTGTGTTGTCGCATCCGGTTTGGAAATCGACAAAACATCCGCGGCTGAACTTGCTGGTAAGAAAGTTGCCGTTCCTTTGGGCACAGCGGCGCATTACGGCTTCCTAAGCCAAATGAACCATTTTGGTGTCGACATCTCATCAATGGATATCGTGGACATGGCTCCGCCAGAAGGCGCTGCAGCATTCGCGCAAGGTTCGTTGGATATGGTCTGTGGTTGGGGGGGCGCACTGCGTCGCATGAAAGAGCACGGCAACGTTCTTCTGACAGGTGCCGAAAAAGAAGAGCTTGGCATATTGGTGTTTGATGCGACAACAGCGCCGGCGGCCTTCATTGCAGAAGAAAGTGAATTGCTTGCTCAGTTCTTGTCCGTGACAGCGGCCGCAAACGCAATGTGGGCCGACGAAGCCAACCATGCAAAAATGTTGCCTGTCATCGCAAAAGACGCAGGCATGTCAGAGGAAGACACTGCTGCGACGTTGTCGACATTCAAGTTCCCGACAATTGACGAACAACTGGGCGATGCATGGTTGGGCGGCACTGCACAAACCTTCATGCAAGGTGTTGCAGGTGTCTTTGTTGGTGCTGAATCGATCCCATCAGCTTTGGACAGCTATGATGGTGCGGTTAACACAGGTCCTTTGGAAGCCGCAAAAGGCCTCTAATCAAAAACTGCCCGGGCAGATTCCTTCTGCGCGGGTATTTTTAAGGGTGCATGGGTATTTTCCAGATCACTCAACCCACTTAATCCGACGGGGGTGCAATGTCGGGTCTTCAAATCCAAAGTTTATCGATGCGTTTCGATCTGCCGAACGGAAGTCACGTTCAGGCGCTAAAGGACGTTACGCTTGACCTGAAACAAGGCGAACTGATGAGCGTACTCGGCCCGTCAGGCTGTGGGAAGACAACGCTTTTGAATATTGTCGCGGGCTTTCTTGCCCCAACCGAGGGTGCGATTGTTCTGAACGAACAAAAGGTATCCGGCCCGGATGCGCACCGCGGAATGGTGTTTCAACAAGGCGCGTTATTCGAATGGATGAGCGTGCGTGAAAATGTGCGCTTTGGGCCCGATATGAAGGGCATGGCCAAATCGGAAAGCCGTCAAATCGTGGACCATCTGTTGGATGTCGTGGGGCTGCAAGATTTTAAGGAAAAGATGGTTTATGAATTGTCGGGTGGTATGCAGCAACGCGTGGCCTTGGCCCGTTGCTTGGCGAACGATCCCGACGTCATTTTGATGGATGAACCTTTAGGCGCGCTTGACGCGTTGACCCGCGAAAAGATGCAAGGTTTGGTTCTGAAGCTTTGGAAAGAGACCGGCAAGACCATCATTTTGATCACTCACTCAGTCGAAGAAGCGCTGCTTCTTGGTGAACGTTTGCTGGTCATGGCGCCACGTCCGGGACGTATTCACAAAGAATATCGATTGCCGTTTGCGGATATGGGCGTGGGAAGAGACCTGCGCGAGGTCAAGAAAGAGCCAGAATTTGGCGAACGTCGCGAAGAAATTTTGAGCATGATTTGGGACATGGAAGAAGAGATCATGGGTCGCAGCGAGGAGAGCGCATAGTATGGGACAGATATTTGCTGACCTAGGCGGTGAACTGGCCACCATGTTTCTTTCCATCCTGTCGATCCTACCGGCATTGATTGGATATATCGCGCTCATTCTGCTGTTCATGTTCTTATGGCGCATGATCCGCAGTCGTCTAAGTGCGACCCAAGATTACACGTCGTTGAAAACGGTCACGTTTGGGGATGAAAGCGCCGTTGTGTCAGACAAAGCAGCCTCGGTTATTTCTGTCGTTCTGATCTTTGTCATCTGGGGTGCGTTTACTGGAACCGGATTACTCCCGCGGTTTTTGCACGCGCCCGGGCCGTTTCTTGGGCAGGAGACGTTTGTTTACACCGTCGAGGCTGAAGACGGTTCGCGAGAAGACGCAACCGTTACAGTTTTGGTCCATGAGGCGGGCGAAACACCTGAAGTGCCGACCGTTGAGCCTGGAGAAGGAACAGCAAAGGACGATGTTCTGGTCGTTCAAGCGTATCGTTCGAAATTGTTGCGTTGGGATGCCAACGACGAAGTGACACGGGATGACGGCGCAAAGATCGTTGCCATTGACGGCCGCGTGATTGAACGAGGTGTCGACGCGCAAACGGGGTTTGGTCGCGTCGCACTGACGGACAAAGGAACGTTGAATTTCGAACCCGGAAAAGGGTGGCAGATGGAAAGCATCTGGTTGCCAGCACCGGATTCCGTCTGGCAGCGTTTGTTAAGCGTTTCTCGTGACGGGTATCAAAACGTCACTTTGGCAGAGCATCTGAGCTATTCATTGTTTCGCGTCATCGTCGGCTTTTTCTTGGGGGCTTTGGTTGGCATCCCATTGGGTTATGCGATGGGATTGTCCAATTGGTTCCGCGGATGGTTTGATCCGATTGTCGAATTCATGCGCCCTGTGCCGCCATTGGCATTGATCCCGCTTGTGATCATTTGGGCCGGGATTGGCGAACAAGGTAAAATAATATTGCTGTTCCTTGCCGCGCTTTGGATCATGGCGATTGGTTCGCGTTCCGGCGTGTCTGGTGTCAAAATATCCAAGGTCCACGCTGCGTATTCACTGGGGGCAAGCAAGTGGCAAATCCTGCGCTACGTCATCATCCCCAATTCCCTTCCCGAGATTTTTACGGCGGCGCGAGTGGCCATGGGGGTCTGCTGGGGAACTGTGGTTGCCGCCGAATTGGTTGCTGCTGAAAAGGGAGTTGGCAAAATGATCGTTGCAGCATCCAAATTTCAAGACACCGACATAGTGTTGATGGGGATTATCCTGATCGGCCTGATCGGCTTTGGAATTGATATGCTGATGCGTTACGCCGAACGCTGGTTGGTGCCTTGGAAGGGCAAAGGCTGACTAAGAAAACAAAGGCCTGCCCGTTTAGGGCAGGCTATGATTGCAGTGCTCCACGAAGCACTTGTGACAAAACATGACTTTCGACCGGCTTTTGCAAAAACGCCAAAGATGGGTCGATTTTGGTTTCGTCCGGCAGATTCAGTTTGGGATAGCCCGACATCAAGATAACTCTTGCGGTTGGGTCGGCCGCGCGCAGCGACTGCGTGAATTCCAGACCATTCACACCTCCGGGTAAAACGACATCGACCAAATGAATATCCGGTTCAATCCTGCGTTTTAGGGTGGTCTCGGCTTCGGCGGCAGAAGAAGATTGGATGACGCGATAGTTCAGCGTTTCCAGTAAGCGTCGCATCGCAGCCTGAACATCTGGATCGTCTTCGACCAAATGGACAAGTTCCCCGTTTCCACTGAAATTACGGAGTGTTGCGTGGGTTGTCGGTGCAATACTGTTTTCTACAGAACGGGGTAGGAAAATAGAAACTGTTGTCCCACCATGTTTGTTTTTGGTGATGTTGGCATCGCCATTTGATTGGCGCGAAAACCCCAAAACCATAGAAAGCCCTAGGCCACTGCCTTTTCCAACATCCTTGGTTGTAAAGAAGGGTTCAAAAGCGCGTTCAGCAACTTCCGATGACATACCGGTCCCTGTATCGCTGATGCAAATCTCTACGCAGCCGCCGGTTGCTGCATTGGGGCATGTCACGCGTTCGACATTCGGGTCATCATGTAACATGGGACGACACATCAATGTTAAAGTGCCGCCCCTTGGCATGGCATCGCGAGCGTTTAAGGCGAGATTCAGCAAGGCACTTTCTAGGTGGTTTTGATCCGCAAATATTCGAATAGGATCGTCAGGAACTTCGATCTGAACCGAAATGTCTTCACTTAACACGCGTAAGATTGTCTTTCGCATCGTTTCCAGCAGCTCGCCCAAGTCGATCTGGCGCGGCAACAAAGTTTGTTTGCCAGAATAAGCCAACAGATGCCGAGTCAATTCGGCCCCTTTTTCCGCAGCGCTCACAATGGACGCCGTCAGTTCGCTGTCGATGAACTCGTTCAATTCCAGCAATTGCGCATTGCCTTGGATGACCGTCAGCAAGTTGTTGAAATCATGTGCAATGCCGCCAGTTAATTGTCCGATGGCTTCTAGGCGTTGTGTAGACAGCAAGGATGCTTCAAGGTTTTTTCGTTTGGAGATATCTGTCAAAAGACCGACGGATCGCACGGCTCTGCCTGCGTCATCATGAAGGGTTATTCCCTGTGCGTGATACCAGATCGCCTTACCGTCGCGCGTCACAAAACGATGCTCATACTGAAGCGGTGCGCCCGGGTTTTTTAAGTGGTTTATCAAACCCTTCCGAAAGGCTCCGGTTTCATCAGGGTGCACAAAAGCCTTTGCTCCTGATCGGTGAATTTTCTCCATGAACTCATCAGGCTTATATCCCAGATTTTCGATGAAACTAGGCGACACAAAAACACTGTTATCCGCAATATTCCAATCCCAAATGGCTGCTGTGCGCGCCGCTAAAGCATAGCGTTCTTCGCTTTCCTTTAGGCGTGATGTTCGTTCAGCGACTTCCGCTTCTAAACCTTCGTTCAGTCGAACCAGTCGGCGGCGCAAGCGCGACGCATCTGTGATGTCTTCTTCGTTTAGTACAACTACAAAATCGGCCGTGACAGGATCGCGTCCACGTCTTGCGCAGATACGATGCACACGCAGCCCATCCAAGGTGAGGACATTGAAATCTTCGTCTATTTCGCCGTTCTTCTGAACGGCCTCCAATATACGTCGCGCGTTTTCCTTGTTGGCAAATCGCTCGCCCAAATCCCCGGGAACAGTGTCATTGGGCTCTGTCACCGGGCCGTAACAGTTCAAAGCAGCAGGGTTTTGTACCAGTAGCTTGCCACTTGTGGAAAATGAACTGATCATAAATGCGGATGTGCGGGCGGCTTCAAAAATCCGAATGTCTTCGTCGTTCGTTTGCTGTTCTGTTAGGCGCACTATTTCAACCATTACCGCGCTAATGTTCTCTTCGATCGTGACCGGTTGGAAAGACAGAACGGCAGTCCGCGGATTGTTCTTAGGATACAAAGTCCACGTATCTTGTAACCTGCCGTCTTCCCCAGCTCCGTCAACGATTTGGCGCAAACGCGTGCGCACAGATGCACTGTCACTTGAAAAATCTCGGGCTGTCAGTTCGTCTAAGGTTTGGGCGTCCCAAAATTCTAGCGCAGCTTGATTTCCCCACCATAGGTTGTGTTTATCGACATCGAAAATCCAAATTGGCGTGCTCAATGCCTCAAATTGTTGCATGCTGAGGCGGTCTTGAAAATACGAGTGTGGCAATTGTCATTCCCGAAGTGAGTACAACAGTAGAGTGATCATCCTTGATTGTTGTTGAAAGACGTTGCGACCGCAATCGGTTTTTTGGTCAATTGCCAATGCAGATGCTGGAAACGAAAACGGGGCCCACAAAGGCCCCGTAAATTCTTGTCGATGGTGTCGAAGATTATTCTTCTGAAGTTTCTTCAGTTGCGTCTTCTGCTTCACCTTCGGCAGCATCGCCGTCTTCATTGTCCGAGGACCGCAGACCAGATGGCGCGGAAATATTGGCCACAACAAATTCGCGATCGATTGTCGGCTTCGCACCTTGAGGCAGCGTGATCGACGTGATCGTGATTGTATCACCAACATCCAGACCAGTAAGATCGACGGTCAGCTTTTCGGGGATCTCACCGGCTGTCACAATCAATTCGACTTCGGGACGCACAACAGTCAAAACACCGCCGCGTTTCAAACCCGGAGCTTCGTCTTCGTTGACGAACTCGACTGGAATGAACAGGTTGATTTTTGTTGCCCGACGCAAGCGCATGAAATCAACATGCGTTGGCAGATCTTTGACGACGTCGCGCTGAACGTCACGACAGATAACGCGAACGTCTTCGTGACCTTCAACTTTCATGTTGAACAAAGTCGATTTAAAGCGACCAGCTTTCAGCATTTTGAAAAGCTTGTTGAACGGAAGGTTGATCGGAAGCGGATCTGTGTCGCCACCAAATACAATTCCCGGAACCATACCGGCGCGACGCGCCTGACGAGCGGCGCCCTTGCCTGTCCCCGTACGTTCCAGAGCTATGAGATCAGGAATCTCTCCAGCCATGATTTTATTCTCCTAAAGTTATGGGGTGCCTCCAAGGCTGTCACCCCGACAAGATGGTGCGGATAGAGCGGAATCTGTGCCAAGGCAAGTGAAATCTTGTGACTTCCTCATCCCCATGTCAGGGCTTGGTGCATGAATATTTGGCAAGACATTCGCGACTCGCGCACAGCGCTGATGGGCTTTGTGGTTGTTGGCATAGGGTGGGCTGTGTTTTCAGCTCAGATGCCCGCTATCAAATCCCAGATCGGCGCCGGAGATGCTGCGTTTGGTACAATGGGATTGGTTGGCGCTGTTGGTGCCGTCATAGCCATGTGGTTAGCGCCATTTGTGCATCGATTGGTCGGGCGGTGGGCCATGATGGTTGGCGCGCTGATTATGGTCGCGGGATTTTTGGTGGTGGGGATGTCCCATGGTCCGATCACGTTCACAATGGCCTTGTTTGCCGCCGCCGCAGGCGCAGGCATTGCAGATGTTCTGGCCAATGCTGAAATCAGCGAATGCGAGGCGGATACCGGGCGAAGCTTGATGAATTTGAACCATGGATTGTTTTCCGCGTCCTATGCCATGGCCGCAATAGCTGTTAGCTTCGGTCGAGGGGCAGAATGGACCCCAATGGCAAATTTCGGCGTCATGGCCGTATGCATCTTGGTGTTATGCCCTGCTTTGATATTGCCAAAGCGGGAAGATGCAGCGGATGCGAATGATACAGGGCAGGGGTTGCCACAAGGGATCGTTTGGTTGGGGGGAGTTGTGGTTTTATCCGCGTTTCTGGGGGAAGCCGCCAGCGAAGGCTGGTCCGCCTTGCATATCGAACGCACCCTTGGCGGTACTCCCTCTGAAGGAGCATTGGGCCCTGCAATCCTGGGCACCAGTATGGCTTTAGGGCGGCTGGCAGGGCACATATTCGCCGGACAATTAAGCCCCCTTCGCATTATGTTTGCAGCCAGTTTACTTGCAGCGATTGGTCTGGCGTTGGTCGGTCTGGCCGCCAACGTGCCATTTGCTTATGTCGGTCTCGCACTTGGCGGGCTCGGCGTTTCAGTTGTCGGGCCTTTGGCGTTGGGTCTTGTCGGGCAATCGGTTCCGCGTCGCCTGCGCCTTGCAGCGATCAGCCGGGCGGCTGCATTGGGGTATGCCGCGTTCTTTGTCGGCCCACCCTTGATGGGTTTCATCGCCGAAGCATTTGGATTGCGGTTTTCCTTTTATGCCATCGCGGGTATTTTGACATTGGTTTTGGTAGGGATATTGCCGGTTTGGGCATCGCTCTTGTTCAAGAAGACCTAAGCCGATTGGTAAACAGCTTGCACTCAATGCTCATCGTCTGTTGGAACCTGATCAGGAATTTGCCTAAAATCTTGCGAATGTTCCAGATTTTAAGAGGTATTTTACGCCTGTGCCCAAAATTGGGCGCAACTGAGACAAGCAAGCAACCAGTGGTGCGTTAACTAAACGTCAAGTTTGATGGACACAACTTTCGTCAAATAATGTAAAAACCATTTTAGGCAAATGTATCGAGTTAATGAAGAGCAGAGTGAGTGAACCGATGATGTTGATGGAACCGACCTGCAAGCCAGATTCGCAAATCATAGAAGACATGGGGCTTTTTCAAGCAGGAATGACCCGCGCACAGGTCGCTTTGGCACCCGTGTTTGGGCAAAACAATCGCGGTGATTGGATTATTTCATCTGTGTTGCCTGACGGAAAGGAATTTCAGGTTGTGTTCGCTGGCCGCCGGGTCGCCGCAGTTGATGGTTTGCGTGCGGAATTATCGCTGGCATGGTCCTCTGCCGTACGTACCGCTTCTGCTCAAGGTGAAAAACGGCCTGCACCTCAATCAGTGACAATTCCTGTTTTGATCGAAGGATCTTGGCGTGCTGTGTTTCGTCGCGACGGGGAAGGGTGGGAAACCCGCCATTATCAGCTTTATGCGGCTCGTTGGACTTATGTGCGTCGTGACGGCGAAGTTGAAGTTGCCGGAGAAGCACCACAATTCGAAGGGGACGTTGCGCTGAACTCAGTCAGCCATCCGGGTATCCCGCAGCTGGCGAACGGATTGTTGCAGTAAACAATTCAAAGAATGATCAAAAGCGCGGGCTAGGAATATCTCCCCACGCTTTTTTTGCATTCAGATCGAGTGTGCGCCGTCCGCCAAGGACTTAACAAACGCCAATACATCCGCCACCGCGTCGCCGCGACCGATACGCTCAACAATCGCGGATCCTACCACCGCTCCGTCTGCCACACGCGCAACCGATGCAGCTGCATCAGGTGTCTTGATTCCGAACCCTACAATGATCGGCAAATCAGTCGACGCCTTAATCCGCGCAACTTCTGGTCCGACATCTGTGGCCTGCACTTCGGCAGCGCCCGTGATGCCCGTGATCGAAACGTAATAGACAAAACCAGATGTGTTTTGCAGAACCTTTGGCAGTCGTTTTTCATCCGTTGTTGGCGTCGCTAGACGAATAAAGTTCAGCCCAGCCTTTTGCGCGGGAATGCATAGCTCGTCATCTTCTTCGGGCGGTAAGTCCACAATGATCAGGCCATCAATGCCTGCAATTGCCGCCTTGGACAGAAAAGTATCAACACCCTGATTGAAAATCGGATTGTAGTATCCCATCAAAACGATTGGGGTAGTCGTGTCTTGTTCGCGAAACGCGCGGGCCAAATCCAAAGTCCGGTCCAATGTCATACCCGCGGATAAGGCGCGTTGCCCAGCCAATTGGATGGTGGTGCCATCTGCCATAGGATCGGTGAAAGGCAAACCCAGTTCAATAATATCGACGCCCGCATCTGGCAGACCCCGCACCAACTCGAGTGAGCGATCAAAGTCTGGATCGCCTGCCATGACATACGAAACAAAGGCCTTTCGACCTGTTTGAGCAAGCTCACTGAATTTGGCATCAATCCGCGTCGGCATATGCGTCTCCTATTCGTCGCTCTTCCACTGCCTTACGAACTGAGGAATGGCAAGAACTCTGACGCATAGATTTAACATTGATTGGCGATTAGAAAGGGAAATGATACCGTATCGTATACGAATTCATGCCAGGATTGTCCGATGCAAGGCCGGCATTCGACTTATGCGAAATCGCTGCTGACACAGCGCGACCATTCTTGAATCTGTATCCAATGCCCAAAAGCGAACGGATCTCAAAGGCAGAGCCCAGATCGTTGCCCGCAGTACCTTCTTCATAAAGGCCGGGCATTACACTTGATTCGACAAACCAACCGCTGTTCCATTGCCACCGTGTTGACAGGCCTGCGCCGACGAAAAAGTCACCTTCTTCCGAAAGGCTGACAGCGCCGCCAATTGCAAAGGACGAAATACGATTTTCTCGGAAAGGCTTATGGCGGTAATCTAGCGCGAAAACGCCGCCATCTGTACCCGCATCCCCATAGTCGGTTGTACCGACACCAAGTGCGAATTCTTGCGCTTGAAGCGCAACAGGCAAAATCACAATAGCAACGCAAGTAACGAAACACAGTTTCATGGTCTTGGAACTCAATATTGGAAACATCGCACATAGAATGAGTATTTGAGCACTGTGATACAAGTCCCTATACGTAAACGTGAAAATTTTCCTTTTTGGAGTGTCCTATAAGTTGGCTGTACTACCTAAGCGGGTTGATTGGTGACGGATGAACTCTTGCAAGACCGCCCGGGACTGTTAGAAGCCCGCGAGGATAGGCTGAAGGAGACGCAGATATGGGCTTTCGCATGGGAATCGTTGGACTGCCAAATGTGGGCAAGTCCACCCTGTTCAATGCTTTGACGCGAACAGCTGCCGCGCAAGCCGCAAATTTCCCGTTTTGCACCATTGAACCCAATGTGGGTGAGGTTGCGGTACCTGATGCACGTTTGAACAAGCTGTCCGACATCGCCAGTTCGAAACAAACGATTCCCGCGCGAATGACGTTTGTTGATATTGCCGGTCTGGTGAAAGGTGCATCCAAAGGGGAAGGCCTGGGCAACCAGTTCCTTGCGAATATTCGCGAGGTCGATGCCATTGCCCATGTTTTGCGCTGTTTCGAAGATGGCGACATCACCCATGTCGAGGGTCGCGTTGATCCGGTGGCGGACGCAGAAACGATTGAAACTGAATTGATGCTCGCCGATTTGGAATCGATCGAAAAGCGACTGCAGAACCTGGTTCGAAAAGTGCGAGGGGGCGACAAAGAAGCCGTTCAACAACAGCGTTTGATGGAAGCGGCGAAAGTGGCTTTGGAAAACGGCAATCCGGCACGGACAGTTGATGTGGACGAAGAGGATGCAAAAGCATGGACCATGCTGCAATTGCTGACCACAAAACCGGTTCTGTATGTGTGCAATGTTGCCGAGGATCAAGCCGCCGAGGGAAATGAACACTCACAGGCTGTGGCAAAAATGGCCGCCGCAGAAGGCAATTCTCACGTCATTATTTCTGCACGTATCGAAGAAGAAATCAGCCAGTTGGAAGACGACGAAGCGGTCATGTTCCTTGATGAGATGGGCCTAGAAGAAGCCGGTCTGGATCGGTTGATCCGTGCAGGATATGATTTATTGCAGTTGGAAACCTATTTCACAGTTGGTCCCAAAGAAGCGCGGGCTTGGACAATCAAATCCGGAACATCTGCACCTCAAGCCGCCGGAGTCATCCATGGCGATTTCGAAAAAGGTTTCATCCGCGCAGAAACCATTGGGTTTGACGACTTTGTCGAACTTGGCGGGGAACAACCCGCCAAGGAAGCTGGAAAAATGCGCGCTGAAGGCAAAGGGTACATCGTCAAAGACGGCGACGTTCTACACTTTCTCTTCAATACGTGATGGGTGCGCCTTAGGCATCTGCCTTGGCGCGCACCACGTCCATTTTTGGAAAACGCTGAACGAGTTCGGAAAAATCGGCGTCATATTTTTCGCGCATCGAAGCGACTGTCGCGTCATCAAACGGCTGGAAGGGTGCATGACCATCCGCAACGGCATAATGTCTGTTGATCTTTTCGGTTAATTCCAGCGCTCTTTTCTTGCCTATCGCGGGTGCCAATTCGCCCAAAAGGTCCAAGGTCTTTTGTGACAAAGACGGCCGTGTGGTGCCACGTTCGTATTTGGCAATCATGGCGTCAACATCGTCAATCCCGGTCATTTTGCGCAAGATCGTAGGCATGACTTGCCTGAAATCCTCAAAACGCCACAAAACGATGTCTTCTTCTGGCAAAACATTTGTGAATCTTGATAAGGTTTCTGTCCAGGAACGATTTTCATAAAGATGGGGTTTGTAATATTCCGAAAAAGGTAGGTAACCGCCGTTGCGCACTTCTTCGGAATACATGGACCGATAATAAGTTTCGAAACTGCGGATTGAAAAAAACAGCTTAATCTTCGCGTTCGGAAACATAGTTTTCATCATCGCAATGCGTTTTTGACCAAAACGATAGATGCCGCCAGGGCGCTTTAGATCACTGGCCACGCCAACCATGTTTTCCTCTGACAGAATCCAGTTGCCCGTTGCGGGTTGGGCTGCCTGCACCTCGGCGACAACATCTTCTGGAAAGGCGTTACCTTCTCTTTTATCGCGCACCAACGAAAACAGCTTGGGCAGCCATTCTTTTCGAATGTCACCAGGTGTGGACAACGTGGTTCCAGATTTCGCCAACACATCACGATTGGCATTCATGATCCCAGTCAGGTGCGTTGTCGCTGTCTTATGAGCCCCAAGATAGAGGTGTATCGTCTGCAAGATCCCAAATCCTTATTCGGACGCCGGAACAACCTCCGGCTGTGAGTGTCTTAATCCGAACTTATACGACAACACCAGAGGACTTGTTCTAGTAAAGGAAATACCTTTGTGCCATCGGCAATTTTTCGGCAGGCTCACAGGTTAAAAGCTCGCCATTTGCGCGCACCTCGTAGGTTTCGGGGTGTACTTCGATATCAGGCGTGGCGTCGTTCAGCTTTAGATCACGTTTGCCAATGTTGCGCGTGTTGGTCACGGGAACTGTGTCTTTGGCCAAACCCAATGTGCCACCGATCCCGTCTGCATGGGCTGCGGCGCTGACAAATGTGACGGCTGATCGCTCGACCGATCGTCCAAACGCGCCGAACATTGGGCGGGAATAGACCGGTTGCGGTGTCGGGATCGAGGCGTTTGGATCACCCATTTGCGCGCACGCAATCGTGCCCCCAAGCAAGACCATTTCAGGTTTGACGCCAAAGAAGGCCGGGTTCCACAAAACAAGGTCTGCGCGTTTTCCGACTTCGATTGATCCAATTTCGTGGGCGATCCCATGAGCAATGGCCGGGTTGATTGTATATTTCGCGATATAGCGACGGACGCGCATATTGTCGTTGTCGCCAGTTTCTTCTGGCAGCGCGCCGCGTTGCTTTTTCATTTTGTCAGCTGTTTGCCATGTGCGAATGAGAACTTCGCCCACGCGCCCCATCGCTTGACTGTCAGACGCGATGATCGAAAACGCGCCCATGTCGTGCAAAATGTCTTCTGCTGCGATGGTTTCGCGCCGGATGCGGCTTTCTGCAAACGCGACGTCTTCGGGGATGGATTTATCCAGATGGTGGCAGACCATCAGCATATCGAGGTGTTCTTCCAATGTGTTCACGGTGAAAGGGCGTGTCGGATTTGTCGAAGACGGCAAGACGTGATCTTCGCCACAAATTTTGATGATGTCTGGCGCGTGGCCGCCCCCGGCACCTTCGGTGTGGAAGGCGTGAATTGTGCGGCCTTTCATGGCGGCGACCGTATTTTCGACAAATCCGGATTCGTTCAATGTGTCGGTGTGAATCATCACCTGAACGTCCATGGCATCCGCCACTGACAAACAGCAATCGATGGCACCAGGCGTTGTGCCCCAATCTTCGTGCAACTTCAGGCTGCACGCGCCGCCTTTGACCTGTTCCTCCAAAGCGGCGGGCAGGGATGCGTTACCCTTTCCTGCAAAGGCGAGGTTCATCGGAAACGCATCGGCTGATTGCAACATGCGCCCTATGTGCCAAGGTCCGGGCGTACATGTTGTCGCCAGTGTGCCGTGCGCCGGGCCGGTTCCGCCACCCAGCATCGTCGTCAGGCCAGAATGCAGTGCGTCCTCGATCTGTTGTGGACAGATAAAGTGAATATGGCTGTCAAAACCACCAGCCGTCAGGATGCGACCCTCGCCAGCAATCGCTTCGGTTCCGGGGCCGACGATGATATCGACGCCGGGTTGTGTGTCTGGATTGCCCGCTTTTCCGATGGCGGCAATGCGCCCGTCTTTCAATCCGACATCCGCCTTGTAGATCCCTGTCCAATCAACGATCAGGGCGTTGGTGATAACCGTGTCAACGGCGCCCTCAGCACGCGTTGTTTGCGCTTGACCCATGCCATCGCGGATCACCTTACCGCCGCCAAATTTGACCTCTTCCCCGTACAGAGCGGCATTTGACCCACTGCCTTGTGTCACCGCAGCGCCTGCATGTTCCGCAATCAAATCGCGCTCGACTTCGATGATCAGATCAGTGTCTGCCAATCGCAACTTGTCGCCCGTTGTGGGGCCAAACATGGCGGCAAAGTCGCGGCGGGAGATTTGTGTTGGCATGGGTTTTCTCGCTTTGGAAGTAGATCATTCGTTTGTTCGGCGCGGCAGTCATTCGGTCGAGGTCAAGGTCCACCCAAGCAATGGGCTTTGTTGAATGTGAAGGAGGTGCTCGACAGTTCTTTCCGGGCTTTTGGTGTGGTGTTCATCTTAGGGGCGCATCAATTCTTGCAAATCGAAAGTGCGTGTCTGGGTGAGGCGCGTGAGGCAAGAATACCAGACCAAAGGCTGTATGCTGCCGCCTGCGTATGGGGCGATTTCGGCTGTGCAAGCTGCGTCGCGAAAGGGGATCCATTTGCGTTGCGCATCCAGCAGAACAGCGCCTTGTCCGATGCTGTCCATATATCCTTTGACCTGCGGCCAAACTGCATTCAATTGTGCGTCGGCTTGCTGAAATTCGGCAGCTGCGCAGTCGTTCAATTCAAGCTGTGTGGTGCCGGGGCAGGCGGCGCTTGCGGCGACACCGGAACAGACGAAGATCGCAGCCGTAAGGCACGCTGACTTCTTATGGCGGCCTGAAGCGCGCTTTTGGGATAATGGGGTCATGCTTTGAAAACCTCGTCCACTTCGACTTGCATGGCTGTCACAAGACCGTTGGTTTGCATAGCCATGCCAATGACACTAAGCATTTCGCCGTATTGCGTGTCTGACATGCCTTTTGCTTTTGCCGCAGCGGTGTGGGAATGGATGCAGTATTCACATCCATTTGCGACGGAAACGGCAACGTACAGCATTTCCTTGACCAGGGGATCAAGCTCACCCGGGCCCATCACCGTTTTCAAACGATTCCATGTGGATTTCAGCAAATCCGGATCATTTGCCAAAGCACGCCAGAAATTGTTGATGAAATCGGTGCCGCGAGTTTGGCGGATGTCATCAAAGACAGCCAGCACCTCGGTGCTGGCGTCATCGTCAGATATCAATGGAACAGTTCCCATCAAACCATCGCAAAGATGCGGCAAGGCCCGCCGGTGCCACCGCGATGTGTGCCCGCACCCACGATCAAAGTCGCCCCGGATGCTGGCACCTGATCCAACCCTTTAAGGTTTTCAATGCCATAGCGGTTTGTCGGTAACCAACTGTAATGCGTTGCAAAGTCAGCAGATGGACCGTGATCCAAGGACAAGGTGTCCACGGCAATGGCCACAGCGCCAGTGTTTTCGATCAGCATTTGCGCAGCTTCGACATGAAAGCCCGGGAAATGCATCTTTTCGTCAGCGCCGACATTGCGATATCCTTCACCGCCTGTTTTGCCTGCCCATCCCGAGTGCATCGCCACGCAAGCATTGTCAGGGATGTCACCATTTGCGGCAATCCACGCCTTTAGGTCATCAGGCGTCAATTGAGCGTCCGCATCATCCTGAGCTTTTCCAGCAATATCTACGACACACAGGGGGACAATCAGATTGGCCACTGGGATTTCATCCACCGATTGGCCATCTGCCGAGAAATGCAATGGCGCGTCGATATGCGTGCCCGTGTGTTCGTTGATAGACAGCTGCATCAGATTGAAACCGTTGTCTTTGAAGTTGAACGGTTGCTCAATCGTGATGCCGGGTGCCCCAAAATAGGTTGGGAAGGCTTCGTCGTACACATGCGTCATGTCCACGACGCTGCCATGACCATCGGCCAATGCTGGTGGCGCCGTGATAACGCCGCCGACAGTGGCGGCCGTCGCCGTTGCCGCACCAGCTTTGAAAAAATCACGCCGTGACAGCATTCGGTCTTTTACGCTTTCGATTACACACAGATCACACATGTTTCACCTCCCATTAAGACAATTTCACAGGTCTCCCATGACCTGTTGATTGAACCCAAAGACGCGCCGCGCCCCTGAGATCGGGATCAATTGCACATCGCGTGCTTGTCCCGGCTCAAAGCGTACGGCTGTACCCGATGCGATGTCTAGTCTCATGCCGCGTGCGGCGTCGCGGTCAAAGGTCAGTGCACTGTTGGCCTCGCCAAAATGGTAGTGGCTGCCGACCTGAATGGGGCGGTCGCCGGTATTGGCAACATGCAGCGTGATTGCGACTGCATTTGCGTTCAATGTGATGTTGCCATCTGCTGGGAAAAGTTCTCCGGGTATCATGGTCTGAACTCCAGTCTTTTGAATGTGTGCAAGGTGCGGGAAAGGTTCTCTTGCTCGATTGCGCTGTTAACGGATCGGTTCGTGCACCGTGACCAGTTTTGTACCATCCGGAAACGTCGCTTCGACTTGAACATCATGGATCATTTCCGCGATGCCCTCCATGCATTGATCTCGTGTGATGACCTGTGCACCGGCTTCCATCATTTCCGCGACAGTTCGGCCATCACGCGCGCCCTCAACGACTGCATCAGTGATCAGCGCGATAGCTTCGGGATAGTTCAATTTCACACCGCGCGCGAGGCGCTTGCGGGCGACTTCGGCAGCCACAGCCACCAGAAGTTTGTCTTTTTCTCGGGGAGTTAATTGCATCTTCGTTACAGTCTCCAGCACGTGGGGAGTGAGTTTTGGGTGAGATAGTCTAGCACGGGCAACAAGCTCTTGCGCATGTTGTATCCATCTTTGGCCAGCATTCGAACACATAACATGTTCGGAGCGCGAAGGCTCGCACCGGCAGATTGTGGAAGAAGCGCGCGCACTTTGTCCAGTGAGGTTTCAGCTTGGGGACTGACCCAAATCAGACTGGCCATCGCCGTCGCGCCACCACCAATTGCGGGGCGCGCCATTTGAGCGCTTAGGTCGCCGGACATGGACCAGCTGTCGATATAAATTGGCTGATCGTCTTGAAAGATCTCGATGCGGTCCCGTATCGAACCATCGATCTGCTTTTCGCCCATCGCTGCGCGTCCAAAAATCATGGGTTCAACAATCAAAGCGTCGGTCTGATCGGTCAACTTAACGGTCAAGCATCGGTTCAGATTGCACCTGTCAAACAGAATGGTCTCTTGTGGCAACCAGCGCAAAGTGGCGTTTTCATCAGCGCAAAGCGTGGTGCGCACGGTGCCCGTCTCGTGTGGCCGTGCGCGGTAGGCGCGTTCTGCGGCTTGCGTTGTCAATGTTAGTTTTGCATCTGGACGCACATGGGCCTGCGTTGAAAATTGATCCCCGCCGGTAATGCCACCTGCTGTATTGACCAGAACACATGTCATATCCGGGGTGCGTGGAAATACGGCTTTTAATGCTCCAGCCTGATACAAGGTCTCGATGCCGGATGTGGTCCCCTTAGGCTTAGCCGAAAGGCGGACACTTCCATTCGCCCTGTTCAAAGGCGTGGCGGGCACATCAGAGATTTGGGCAGATACGTTCATCGCGCGCACCTAACCATGAGCACTCAATGCTGCCAAGGTGTCCAGGCCGTTTGTGCTTGCAATCGTTAGGTTCTGCTTATTTTTTGGGCGAAGCGCGAAGTTGCCCATACGCAACGCAGTTTTCAATGACCTTCAGAATGCCTCAATGACAGGTACGAATTTTGGTGTGAATCAAAGGTTTGTTTGTGCCGAAAAGGTTGAGCAAGAGCCTTGATGAAATAAAAAAACCGCCCAGTTGGGCGGCTTTCGAAAGCTAAAAAGCGTGATCCTTAGACAAAGATCGAACGCGCCATTTGGCCCCACGATTTCTGGACTGGCGCGTTTTCATGCGGAACCTGACGGCGCAGCCTGCGCATCAAACCTTTCAGGTCATTCAACTGTAAGCGCGCCGTGTTGCCGCCTGCTCGCGATTGAATCGTCAAAATTTTCTCTTGCGTATGAAGAGCGGCCTCGATCAGATCAAGGTCGTGACGGGTCAAATCTACGGTTTGCACACTATCAATCATGCGCCAGATCCTTCTTGTTCTTGCTCTAGGTTACGCAACTAAGAGTTTATACGCTAATCATCCCTGATCAGATCAACGTGATAAAACTGACATGTTTCATTCTTGACTGAACTGTTGTCATATTTGGTCAGTATGGCCCAAGCCGGGCTGCGAACCATTCGGGTTTTCTTGACGGGCGCTTGATCAATTGCGTCTCCGCTTCACATCCAAATGGACCTGGCACACCATCTTTGCAAGAGGCTGGCCTTGCAATTTTTAACATACCGTTATTCATTCAGCGCAACACGAACTAAAGACCCTAAGGTCTTTCAACAAAATACCTATTTCTCCTTTGAGAGTTAACCACACGATGGTGTCGTTCTTTTCGGGCCTTGGCCTCAGCTTATCTTTGATTTTGGCCATCGGGGCTCAGAACGCTTTTGTGTTGCGTCAGGGGTTGCTTGAACGTCACGTGTTTTGGGTGTGTGTGATCTGTGCGGTTTCTGACGCGGCTCTGATTTCTGCTGGGATCATGGGCATGGGACGCCTTGCACAGGCCGTGCCATGGTTCGAAAATGCGATGCGATGGGGCGGCGCTGCATTTTTACTGTGGTATGGCTGGCGAAATGCGCGATCCGCTTGGGCTGGCGGTTCCGCGCTTGAGGCTGCGGGCGAAACGGAACAAAGCCTTTGGGACGCATGTTTGACGGTGTTGGCGCTGACATGGCTGAACCCGCATGTTTATTTGGATACGCTGGTTCTTGTTGGATCCATTTCCGCGCAATACCCTGATCGACTGTCTTTTGGCATTGGCGCAGTTTTGGCATCATTCTTGTTTTTCTTTTCGCTTGGGTATGGCGCACGATTGTTACGGGGCTTTTTCGCCAATCCGCGCGCATGGCAGATATTGGACGCTGTTATCGCGCTGACAATGTGGGCTATTGCGGCCAAGCTACTTTATGGATGATTTGCTTATGACGTCTCTTTGCCTGTTGAAAATCGTATGACCCAAGCCGTGCCCAACCCAATGCGAGGCATTTTTTGGATGTTCATGACTGGCTTGTTGTTTGTCGCAGTCACGGCGTTGGTTAAATCCATGGGCCCTCGTATTCCACCCGCTGAAGCCGCCTTTTTAAGGTATTTATTGGGGTTGGTGTTCCTGCTGCCCATGATCCGCGATTTACGCGAAGCGCATCTGACGCGGCGACAATGGGGTTTGTTTACCTTGCGTGGGCTGTGTCACGCGGTTGGCGTCATTTTATGGTTTTACGCGATGACCCGTATTCCAATCGCCGAAGTCACGGCGATGAATTACCTCGCCCCGGTCTACGTCTCGGTTGGGGCTGCGTTGTTTCTGGGAGAACGGCTGGCCGTGCGCAGAATTGCGGCGGTGATTGTTGCCCTAATTGGTGCGGCGATCATCTTGCGCCCCGGTTTTCGCGAAGTCAGTCAGAGCCACATAGCGATGGTTTTCGCAGCAATTGTGTTTGCCGGATCTTATTTGACGACCAAAGTGCTGTCGGGCGAGGTTAAGCCAACAGTTGTGGTCGCGATGTTGTCCATTTTTGTGACGATCGCATTGGCCCCGTTTGCGCTTGCCGATTGGGTCACGCCGAACTTTGACGAATTGGCCATCCTATTCGCCGTGGCAGTGTTCGCGACGGCGGGCCATTACACTATGACGTTGGCCTTTGCTGCGGCCCCTGTGACTGTCACGCAACCGGTCACGTTCTTGCAATTGGTGTGGGCGGTCTTGCTAGGCGTTTTCATGTTTGGCGAACCCGTCGACGTGTGGGTCTTGCTTGGTGGGTTCGTCATTTTGGCATCGGTGACGTTCATCACATGGCGCGAAGCGATTTTGCGTCGCCAACCGATCACGCCACCATCGCCTGCGACCAAGCTTTGATGGGTTATTGACTGGCGAGTCAATAACGTCGTTGACTCACCAGTCAATAAAAAGCTAGTCCCCTCGCAATTTATCGCAAAAGGGACGGTGTAGGGATCGATGCCAAAGGTTGGAATGGAACCAATCCGGCGTTCAGCGCTTGTCGAGGCAACGATTGCCGAAGTTGGTGCCGCTGGTCATCTTGATGTCACGGTCAGTCAAATCGCCAAGCGTGCAGGCATGTCCAGTGCTTTGGCACATCATTACTTTGGTGGCAAAGATCAGATCATGACAGCCGCGATGCGTCATATTCTGCGTGAATTTGGTGCCGAGGTGCGTGCCGCCATGGCCGCAGCAAAAACTCCGTATGACCGCGTGCTGGCGATTGTCGAAACCAGTTTCAGCCCGTCATGCTTTGATCCTGCAACGGTCCTGAGCTGGATGACATTATATGCACAAGCCCCAACGCACCCGGATATGTTGCGCCTTTTAAAGCTGTATCAATACAGGCTGCACTCCAATCTTTGTCACGCTTTACGTCCTCTCAGTGCGGATCCGTCAGCAGATGCGGCCACCATTGCCGCGTTGATCGATGGTTTGTATTTACGCGCCGCTTTGGCGCGCGGGATCGCACCGCAAGATGCGCTTCGCATTTTGCGACGTACTTTGAACCAAATCCTGAAAGTACCCCAATGACGCGGCCAAATATTCTTGTATTCATGGTGGATCAGTTGAACGGAACGTTGTTTCCGGATGGTCCTGCGGATTGGTTGCACGCCCCGAACCTGAAAGCATTGGCCAAAAGCTCGACCCGCTTTGCCAACACGTATACGGCGTCACCTTTATGCGCGCCAGGGCGCGCTGGATTTATGTCTGGTCAATTGCCCAGTCAGAACGGTGTGTATGACAACGCTGCTGAATTCCGCAGCGACATCCCGACGTATGCACATCACTTGCGTCGGGCCGGATATCAGACCTGTTTGTCCGGAAAGATGCACTTTGTCGGACCTGACCAAATGCACGGTTTTGAAGAGCGTTTAACAACTGATATTTATCCCGCCGATTTCGGGTGGACCCCGGATTACCGCAAGCCGGGTGAACGCATTGAATGGTGGTATCACAACATGGGCAGCGTCACCGGGGCAGGTGTTGCAGAAATCTCCAACCAGCTCGAATATGATGACGAAGTTGCTTATAATGCCGTGCGCAAAGTTTATGACTATGCCCGAGGCAAAGACGATCGTCCGTGGTGCATTACGGTCAGTTTTACCCATCCACATGACCCTTATGTAGCGCGCCAGAAGTACTGGGATCTGTACGAAGATTGTGCTTATTTGATGCCAGAAATCGGTCCAATCCCGTATGATGATCAAGACGCGCATTCACAACGCATTTTTGATGCCAACGACTGGCGCAGCTTTGATCTGACCGACGACAATGTGAAACGTTCGCGCCGCGCTTATTTCGCAAATATCTCTTACCTTGATGACAAAATAGGCGAGGTCATGGAGGCGCTGGAAGCCACACGCCAAGAAGCCATCATCGTCTTTGTGTCCGATCACGGTGATATGTTGGGCGAACGCGGATTGTGGTTCAAGATGTCGTTTTACGAAGGATCTGCCCGCGTGCCCTTGATGATCTCGGCCCCGCAGATGCAGGCAGGTCAGGTCACAGATCCAGTCTCGACAATCGATATCTGCCCGACCTTATGTGAACTGGCGGGGGTGTCGATGGATGACGTCATGCCGTGGACAACGGGCCAATCCATTGTTCCGCAGGGGCAGGGGATCGCGCGTACTGAACCGGTGGCCATGGAATACGCAGCCGAGGCAAGCTATGCCCCGATGGTGTCGTTGCGGTATGGCAAGTGGAAATACAATCGCTGCGCTTTGGACCCCGACCAGTTGTTCGATCTGGATGCCGACCCCCATGAAATGACCAACTTGGCCGAGCTGCCGCAACATAAGGGTACGATCAATTCTCTGCGTGCCAAATCCGAGCAGCGATGGGATTTGGATCGGTTCGACGCCGATGTGCGTGCCAGTCAGGCGCGACGTTGGGTGGTGTATGAGGCGTTGCGTCAGGGCGGGTATTATCCGTGGGATTACCAGCCTTTGCAAAAAGCGTCAGATCGCTACATGCGCAATCATATGGACCTGAACCAGCTTGAGGAAAGCCAGCGCTTTCCAAGGGGCGAATGATGTACACGATATACGGTCGCGCAACGTCGTCAAATGTTCAAGCATTGCTCTGGGGGATGGAAGAGCTGGGATTGGCCTACGACCGCTTGGATTATGGCGGAGCGTTTGGTGGATTGGACAGCCCTGAATTTAAGGCGATGACCCCGCATGGGCAAATCCCTGTCTTGAAAGATGGTGAAACGACCATTTGGGAAACCCCGGCAATTCTGCGGTATCTGGCCGGCGAACATGGCGATGATCGCTTTTGGTCAAAGGATGCACGCAAGCGGGCGCATGTTGATATGTGGGCCGAGTGGGCCAAACATTCCGTCGCGACTGCCTTTACTGGGCCTGTCTTTTGGCGCACCGCACGCACCCATCCCGACCGGCAAGACGCCAGCTTGATCGCATCCAATATCGCAACGCTGGAATCTGAATTGATCAAAGCCGAACAGGTTTTGGCAAAGCATCGTTATTTGTGTGGGCCGGACCTGACATTGGCCGACATACAGCTGGGACATGTTCTGTACCGCTATTTCGATATCGACATCGAAAGGGCGGAACTTGTCCATCTACGTGCCTATGCTGATCAGCTGGCGCAGCGCCCCGCCTACCAACGCACGGTGATGGTTTCGTACGACACCCTGCGCAACACTTTTTAGACTTTCGCCAAGGAAATGCTCATGTCTTATCCGACACAACCTGAAGCCAGCCACTTTATCAATGGACGTTATGTCGAAGACACCGGTGGAACACCATTTGATGTCATCTATCCGGCAAACGGCCAGATCATTGCGCGCATCCATTCAGCAACGCCTGCGATCGTGGACCAGGCCCTGTCTGCTGCCAAGGCCGCGCAATCTGCGTGGGCCGCGATGACCGGGACCGAACGGGGCCGTATCCTACGCAAGGCCGCCGATATTATGCGCGAACGCAACCATGATTTATCTGTTTTGGAAACGTACGACACTGGCAAGCCTTACCAAGAAACGAGCGTCGTGGATGCGACGTCTGGGGCCGACGCGTTGGAGTATTTTGGAGGCATGGCCGCGACGCTGACTGGCGAACATATCCAGCTGGGCGAGGATTGGGTTTATACTAGGCGCGAAGCTTTGGGTGTGTGCGTTGGCATTGGCGCATGGAACTATCCGACACAGATCGCCTGCTGGAAAGGGGCTCCGGCGTTGGCATGTGGCAACGCGATGATTTTCAAACCGTCAGAGACAACGCCTTTATGCGCCCTTAAGGTGGCTGAAATCTTGCACGAGGCAGGCCTGCCTGCGGGATTGTACAATGTCATCCAAGGGATGGGCGAGGTCGGCGCTAGCTTGATCAGTGATCTACGCGTGGACAAAGTATCTTTGACCGGATCAGTGCCCACGGGTCGTAAAGTGTATGCGGCGGCCGCAGAAGGCATTCGGCATGTGACAATGGAGTTGGGTGGGAAATCTCCCATGATTGTTTTTGACGATGCTGATCTGGAAAACGCCGTCTCTGGTGCGATTTTGGGTAATTTTTATTCATCTGGCCAAGTCTGTTCTAACGGCACCCGCGTCTTTGTTCAAAAAGGCATCAAGGCCGCGTTCTTGGGTCGATTGGCTGCACGGTTGAAAGACGCGGTGATTGGCGATCCGCAAGACCCAGAGACAAGTTTCGGTCCGATGGTCAGCGCCCGTCAGATGGAGATTGTTTTGGGCTATATCGAAAAAGGTCAGACCGAGGGCGCAAGGCTTGTTTCTGGTGGGAAACGACTGGACCGGGACGGGTTCTATTTGGAACCCACTGTGTTTGCGGATGTGACCGACGACATGACCATCGCACGGGAAGAGATTTTTGGCCCCGTGATGGCTGTTCTAGATTTTGAGGATGAAGCCGAGGCTTTGGCGCGTGCGAATGACACCGAATACGGGCTGGCAGCAGGTGTGTTCACATGGGATCTGACGCGGGCGCACCGTGTTGCTGCGGGCTTTGAGGCCGGGACGTGTTACATCAACACCTATAATGACGCCCCGGTCGAAGCCCCATTTGGCGGGTCGAAACAATCCGGGGTTGGGCGCGAAAATTCAAGGGCAGCGATCGAGCATTATTCGCAATTGAAATCTGTCTATGTGCGGATGGGCGATCTGGAGGCCCCGTTCTGATGCGCAGTCTGATGCATTTTTACCAAATTGAGCGCGCTGCGCGCGCACATGACGCTGGAGCTTGGCCGCGCCGTGAGCCCGTAACTTTGCGTTCCCGAGTGTCGTGATGGAGGCGGATTTTGTAATTGTCGGCGCGGGCAGTGCGGGATGTGCTGTTGCCTATCGATTGGCAGAAGCGGGTGCGTCTGTGTTGGTTGTCGAACATGGCGGAACCGATTGGGGACCGTTTATTCAGATGCCGGGTGCGTTGAGTTTCCCGATGAATATGAAGCGCTATGATTGGGGGTATCAATCCGAACCTGAACCGCATTTGGGTGGACGCCGTCTTGTGTGTCCACGCGGTAAGGTGATTGGCGGGTCTTCTTCGATCAACGGCATGGTTTATGTGCGCGGGCACGCGCGCGATTATGACCACTGGTCGGAAAGCGGTGCGCAAGGTTGGTCTTATGCGGACGTGTTACCTTATTTCAAGCGCATGGAAAATTGGCATGAGGGGGGGCATGGCGGTGATCCAGAATGGCGCGGATCAAATGGGCCTTTGCACGTATCGCGTGGGACGCGGGAAAACCCTTTGTATCATGCGTTTGTCGAAGCAGGGCAGCAGGCCGGGTATCCTGTTACGGGCGATTACAACGGTCAGCAACAAGAGGGTTTCGGCCCGATGGAACAGACTGTCTGGCGGGGACAGCGTTGGTCGGCGGCAAATGCATATCTGAAACCCGCTTTGAAGCGCCCCAATTGCGATTTGGTGCGTGGATTGGTTGAACGTGTTGTGATGGAAGACGGCCACGCTGTTGCCGTTGATCTAAAGGGGGGGCAGCGTATTCGGGCGCGGCGCGAAGTCATTCTTGCGTCGTCGTCGATCAATACACCCAAGATACTGATGTTGTCTGGGATCGGACCAGCTTCGCATTTGCAGGAACACGGCGTGCCAATTGTCGCAGATCGCGCGGGCGTTGGGCAAAATCTGCAAGATCACCTTGAGATGTATATCCAGTTGGCGGCCTGCCAGCCGATTACATTGTTCAAATACTGGAACCTGCTGGGTAAAGCTTATGTCGGTGCACGATGGTTGTTCCAAAAATCCGGACCGGGAGCGACTAACAACTTTGAAAGTGCAGGCTTCATTCGATCGCGTGCAGGGATTGAATATCCTGATATCCAATTTCACTTTTTACCGATTGCGGTGCGCTATGACGGGCAAGCCGCCGCGGAAGGGCATGGGTTCCAAGCTCATGTTGGCCCGATGCGATCAACGTCTCGTGGCAGTATTACTCTCAAGTCTGCTGACCCTGATGATGATCCGTTGATACGGTTTAATTACATGAGCAATCCGCAAGACTGGGAAGAGTTCCGTACCTGTATCCGTCTGACACGCGAAATCTTCGCCCAAGACGCTTTTGCGCCTTACATCAAACATGAAATCCAACCTGGTGCGGGCACACAATCGGATGATGAATTGGACGATGTCATTCGTGACCACGCCGAAAGCGCATATCATCCTTGCGGCACCTGTCGCATGGGGAACGTCGATGATCCCAACGCCGTTGTGGATGCGCAGGGCAGGGTGATCGGCGTGGACGCTTTGCGCGTTGTCGACAGTTCAGTGTTTCCCCGTATCACCAACGGAAATCTGAACGGGCCATCGATCATGACGGGCGAGAAAATGGCGGATCACATACTGGGTCGCGATCCGTTGGCCCCGGCCAATGACCAACCTTGGATCAATCCGAATTGGCAAACCGCACAGCGTTAATGGTTTCGCACAAATACGGTTGCGTTAGTACTTTCAAACCCTCATTTAAACGGGATGTTAAGACTTTGTCCTATTCTTGTTCTTTTATTTTTTCCGATAACCGCCTTTGGCGATGTGATTGGGAAGGTCAAAATCATTGACGGCGACACAGTGCATATCGCAGGCACTATCATTCGATTGCACGGTATTGATGCTCCGGAATTGGATCAAACATGTCGCACGCAGGATCAGGCCGATTTTCCCTGTGGCACATGGGTCCGAGATCTTTTACGGGCCGAATTTGAAAATAAAAGAGCCCGTTGTGTCGCTATTGATACCGATCGATATGGTCGGGTTGTCGCGAAATGCCGTGTGCGCAGAATTGATATAGGGGAATGGCTTGCATCTGAAGGATTGGCCTTTGCGTATCGAAGTTATTCTTTAGATTATGATTTGGACGAAAAAAGAGCATTTACATCTGGGCGCGGATTGCATCGTTTTAAGGTCCAGGGGCCTAGTGAATTTCGAAAAGCCAAGGCGATAAACCGACCAGCAATTACACCAATACAAGGGTGCGCGATTAAAGGCAATATTTCGTCGGGCGGGCGGATATATCATATGCCAGGGCAGGCCTTTTACAACGAAACGTCTATCCGTACTGACAAAGGGGAACGCTGGTTTTGCTCCGAAGCTGATGCAAAACACGCAGGTTGGCGCAAGGCGCGGCGCTAGCGGACGACATAGGGCAAGACATCACGCTTGTCAGAATCGACATATAGCTGACGTTCCAATGGTGGGACTGAGCGTTGATGACAGTTCTTCCGTTCGCAAATCCGACATGAAATTCCTATCGGCTCAAATGCTTCGTCCCGTCCCACATCCATACCATCTGCATAGACAAGTGCCGGTGCGTGTCTAACCTCGCATCCCAAAGCGATGGCATAGCGACGAACAGGTGCGCCAAACCGACCGGCCGATTTAGTGACATCGCGGGCCAGTGAAATGTATCGTATTCCGTCCGGTGTTTCTGCCATTTGGCGCAGGAACTGACCGGGCAATTCAAAAGCACGATGGACATTCCACAAAGGACACGCCCCGCCGAAACGTGCGAATTGCAGGCGCGTTGCGGAATGGCGTTTCGTGATTGTGCCGGCCTGATCCACACGGACGAAAAAGAAGGGTATTCCTTTCGCGCCCGGGCGTTGCAGCGTGGATAACCGGTGGCACACTTGTTCTATGGATGCTCCAAACCGACCGGCCAACACCTCAAGATCATGACGACATTCTTGGGCTGATTCCAAAAAACGCTGGTAGGGCATCAAGGCAGCGCCAGCAAAATAGTTGGCCAATCCAATTTTTGCGATTGCGCGGGCTTCTTGCGTTTGGAAACGGGCCAGATCCAAAGTCGCTTCCAGTAGCGCATTTTGGCGTAACAAGGCGACCTGCAATAGAATCTGGAAGGTTTGTGTTTCTGGCGTTGTTCGGTTTGAAACAGTCAGGATTCTGCGTTCAGGGTCATATTCACGCAAACCGTCAATATCGCCAAACACAACTTTGACTTCGATCACGCCCAAAGTCGCGACCGCGCCCACCCGGATGTTTTGTATGCGGCCCTGATCAGTCGAAAAATGTTCTGCAGCGCGATCAACAGCATCGATGTAGTTGTCGCAATAATGGAAAAAATCCCGCACTTCTTCCCATGGGCTTGGGCGTGCGCGGGCATCTTCGCGCCCCAATGCTTCGTCAAGTGAGGCAAGCCGTTCGTGTGTCTGGCGATATGCGCGATGCAGATCTAGAAATGCATGTGCCAAGGCTGGTGCATTGGATGCGGCAAGCCGCAGATCCGCCAATGGGGGCATGTCCGCGCCAAAAACCGGATCGGCAAGAGCTTCTCGCATGTCTGACACGATACGTTCACCGTCGCCACTGCTGAGTTCAGTGACATCCAACCCAAATTCCTGCGCCAGAGACAAAACAACCGCTGTCGAAACGGGACGGTTGTTGTTTTCCATCTGGTTCAAATAGGGCAACGATACACCCAGCTTGGCCGCAAAGTCTTTTTGGGTCAGGCCGATGCGTGTGCGAACTTCACGCAGTTTTGCACCAGCATATAGTTTTGTGGGGGCCATACGACTCACTTTGCAAATTTGCAGTTGTTCAGAAGCTAAGTTTGCAAAGGGTGGTTAATCAAGTGTCAAGCCAGTCCCACTTGGCGTTCGCGCCAGAAAACGGCTGTAATCGCGCATAAACCTGCAATGGCGGTTGATACTTGAATCCAAAGCACTGGGAAGGCACCGGTTTCGGCTGTCAAAAGGCTGCCTGCTAACGCGGATAAAGCAGCACCGCCGCCAATCATGATCGCGCCGCCCAACCCCGAAGCGGTTCCCGCAAGATGTGGTCTGACGGACAACAAACCCGCAGTTGCGTTTGGCATGACAAACCCATTTCCCAATCCGACAAAGGTCATCAGCCCAAAGAACGTAAACGACGTTCCATAGCCAAAAAGGAAAATGATCAGCGATACAGTCACCCCGCCTGCATTGAGGCAGCTGCCGATCAGGATCATCCGATTGATCCCGATTTTCCGAGCAAAACGCCCTGTAAGGCCATTACCGATAGCATAACCAATAGCCGGCGCTCCGAGGCCAAATCCTAGCCAAAAGGGTGACAGGCCAAACAGCTCGGATCCAACAAAGGGTGCGCCGCCCAGAAACGAAAAGAATGCACCCGAACTGAAGGCCGCGGACATTGCATATCCCCAAAACCGATAGGATCGGAACAATTCAGGATATTCCTTGAACTGTTCGATCAACGTTTTACCGCTTGACTGCGCCGTTTCGCCCAAATCATTCCAAGTCATCGCGAAGGCGATTATGCCAATCAAAACAAAGGCCCAAAAGACGGATTTCCATCCAAAAAGCTGATCAAGCGCGCCGCCAATAACGGGCGAAATCATGGGAACAAGCGCCATGCCCATGGTTACAAAGCCAATCATCGATGCGGCTTGTTCCTGATCATAGATGTCGCGAATGGCGGCGCGGCTTAGGACCATTCCAGCAGCAACCGAAGCTTGTGCCATGCGACTGAACAAGAAGATTTCGGCATTGGGTGCGTGTACACAGATCAAAGAAAACAGGACGAACAATGCCAGCCCCCACAACAAAACCGGGCGGCGGCCAAACTTGTCTGATAGGGGGCCGATGATGGTTTGCAATATCGCGCTAACACCCAGATACAACGGAACCGTTAGCTGCATAAAGGCATATGACACGCCAAAATGCTCTGCCATATTTGGTAGGCTGGGCAAGAACATATTCATTGCCATAGCTGAAACGCCTGCCAAAACGATGAGCGTTGATATATGTGGTGGTGTGGTTCGGTCGAGAAATACGACCCGTGGCGGTGTTCGCATGATTCCGAGTTATTGTGCTGCACAAGGAATGTCCATGCATGGTAGAAAATTTGCAAGTTTGCAATTAGCTGCATGGGCGATGAAAACAATTTGCAAATATGCTGATTGACGCTTTGAGTGGCCAGATCATCCTGATAAAGACAGCAGTAACGAAACCCGTGACATGCGGAGGCGTGGATGAAAGATATCCTGACAGAACTCGAAAGCAGGCGGGCAGATGCCCGGTTGGGCGGTGGCCAAAAACGCATTGATGCGCAGCACGGTCGCGGCAAACTGACCGCGCGCGAACGGATTGATTTGTTGCTGGACGAGGGTTCGTTCGAAGAATTCGATATGTTCGTGACCCATCGCTGCACCGAATTTGGTATGGAAAACCAAAAGCCGGCAGGGGATGGCGTTGTCACAGGGTGGGGCACAATCAACGGCCGCATGGTCTATGTGTACAGTCAGGATTTCACTGTTCTGGGCGGTTCTGTTTCGGAAACGCACGCCAAAAAAATCTGCAAGATTCTGGATATGGCGATGCAGAATGGCGCGCCTGTGATTGGTCTGAACGACTCTGGTGGCGCGCGCATTCAGGAAGGCGTCGATTCACTGGCCGGTTATGCTGAAATCTTCCAGCGCAACATCGAAGCGTCCGGGGTCATTCCGCAGATCAGTGTGATCATGGGGCCGTGTGCTGGGGGCGCTGTTTACAGCCCGGCCATGACTGACTTTATCTTTATGGTCAAAGATAGCAGCTATATGTTTGTGACTGGACCGGATGTGGTCAAGACGGTCACAAACGAACAAGTCACAGCCGAGGAACTAGGCGGTGCGTCCACGCATACCAAAAAATCTTCGGTTGCGGACGGCGCATTTGAAAATGACGTCGAAGCTTTGGCTGAAGTTCGTCGCTTGGTGGATTTTCTACCGCTTCACAATCGTGACCGGGTGCCGGTCCGACCATTTTTCGATGAATCCGATCGTTTGGAAGCGTCGCTGGATACGTTGATTCCTGCGAACCCAAATCAGCCTTATGATATGAAGGAATTGATTTTGAAGGTCGCTGACGAAGGTGACTTTTACGAAATCCAAGAGGATTTCGCGGGCAACATCCTGACAGGGTTCATTCGGCTTGAAGGGCGCACCGTGGGTGTCGTGGCCAATCAACCGATGGTTCTGGCGGGCGTCTTGGATATCGACAGTTCGCGTAAGGCCGCGCGGTTTGTGCGGTTCTGCGATTGTTTCGAAATACCGTTGCTGACCTTTGTGGACGTGCCGGGTTTCTTACCGGGTACAGCGCAGGAATATGGCGGTGTCATCAAGCATGGTGCCAAGTTGCTGTTCGCATATGGTGAAGCAACCGTGCCAAAGGTGACGCTGATCACTCGTAAGGCCTATGGCGGTGCCTATGACGTGATGAGTTCGAAGCATTTGAAAAGCGACTTCAACTATGCTTGGCCGACGGCGGAAATTGCAGTGATGGGTGCAAAAGGCGCAACCGAGATCATTCACCGTGCAGATATGGGTAATCCTGAAAAAATTGCGCAACATGCTCAAGATTATGAAAAGCGATTTGCAAATCCATTTGTGGCAGCAGAGCGTGGTTTCATTGATGAAGTGATCATGCCGCAATCAACGCGTAAGCGTGTCGCGCGTGCATTTGCCAGCTTGCGAAATAAAAAATCTAAAATGCCTTGGAAGAAGCATGACAATATTCCTCTTTAAGTGATAACGACTTTGTTATCTATAAAAATGAAATCGAGGAACCAAATGCAAAAAATTATAACACTGTTTTTTATTCTGTTTGCTTTGCCTGTTTTTGCGCAGCAAGAACGTGAGTGTCGTGGTAAAAATTTTTTTGACTTAGGGGATGGGTCTTATGGATGCGTTTTCGAAGTTGGCGATACCGTTCTAACTCGGACGACAGTACGGGATGACGGAGCAAGCACAAAATCAAGACGAAATCGTGTTGGTTTCATAGATACACTGGTTTTTGGAAACTATACTGCGTCAAAATTGACTGCAGGCAATAGAATGAAGGCCATTTGTAAGACTTTTAAAGCTGATGTTGATGCCTTTATGAAAGGCCAAAGTTATAGCACGATCATTGTGCGCTTGGTTTGGCTGAGAGAAAAAGACTCAAAGGCAAACGCCGCAGATGGTCAAGATCGTGGTATCGAGCAAACAGCATTCACAAATTCAAGCTGTCGCGGAATTAGATTTATCGGATGACGGATAAGTTTCTTATAACACATTCCTATTGGGCACCGGAGAATTTCGGTGCCTAATTCTAAATTCATATATACACACCCTCTATTTACGAGGCTGGAACATGTATGCGTGACATTTGATCAGGCGAAACGTCCCCACAATCAATTCATCGCGCGTCAAGAGCCTCGAATGCAAGAAAACTGCAGAGTAACTAGAGGTGCGATGGTGGTATGACCAAAGGTGTTTGGCATATTTCTACGGACGATGGATCTTGGACATTGTCGCGCTTAAGGTCTCAACGTTTGGATTTTTCGGCACAGACCTGGCTGCCGCGGGTTCATCCCGTTCGGTTGATGCATCAAGTGCGGCAGGACGTATGGCGGCGCCTGCAAAATGTGCGTGGTTTCGCGCCAATGATACAGCTGTCACCTTATGCGAATGGATGGTGTGTGATTGCCGGGGGGCAAGTGTCCGCAATTGCGCCCTCGCTTACGGCCAGCGTTGAAGAGGTTTTGGCGAATAAAAGTAACCGTGCGCGATGGATCCGTCATGCTGGGGGCTGGGGGGAAGGCAAATGACAGGGCTTTGGAAGAACCAAGCGTTTTCAATAACACATGCCGATGCTGGAAAGTTTGTCGGGCAGGGATTGCGCGCGTTTTTCGAATACCGCGATCTTGGGATTAAGAACGCGACAAAGGGTGCGTATGGGGCGCATGTGATCCGGGCTGTTCCAGGAATGGAAAGCTCAGGCACGTGGCACACGCATGATCTGGATTTTCAGATGGTGTATGTCACCAAGGGTTGGGTAGTCTTTGAATATAAGGGCGAAGGTGAACACGTCCTGCGCGCAGGATCATGTGTTTTACAGCCACCAGGGATTGAACATCGGGAGGTTCGGCATTCCGATGACATGGAACTTATTGAAATCATTGCGCCTGCAGACTTTACAACAGAGGAAGTCTCTGCATGATGGCCTTAGGTAATTGCAGACAAGTGCGCGGAGATTTCCGGCGTACCGCAGCCCCGGGGGGAGGAGCCCAGCAATGGGTCCGGGGCTGCGCCATACCTTTCCTTTGCTTGGCTACCGTTTCAATGCCGACTTCGCTCGCTGCTCAGACTCTGCCGTCTGGTCAGGGTGTCGAGCTGACAGAGGTGTTGATTGATACGGTTGGGGACGAATCTTGGGTAAGGTTCCGATTCCTTGCACCGGAAATTGCGCGTGATGGTGGGCAAATTGACTATGACGCAGCAGCGCCTGACATGGATGTTTTGTGCAACGAAACAGCTTTGCCGTATTTATCCGATTTCGAGCTTGAAGCGAGCCGTGTTGCGATTTCACTGAGTGATAGACCCGTTCCATTTGGTATGGCTGACCCCGAAGCAACTCAATTCATTGAGGTTTATCGGATAGATGGAGACCGCTGCATCTGGGAGGAATTCTAATGTTGCCACTATATACAGTACGCTATCTCACGGATTGGGGTAAATTTGTCGTTTTGCGGCCACAAATCGCCAAAGCCGCTTGCATTCGATACCAATCGCGAAAAAGCTACTGTATAGTACGCCGGAAGGGGTACGACGCACCCTTTAGACTAAATCACTGGGATGCGTTGCGTTCCGACAGGTTTGAAGACAGGAGACACAGATGTCAAAGAGCATCAAAATGCTGGCCATGTTTGGCCTTATCGGCCTTGTTGCCGCATGTGGTCGTAAAGACGAAGACGTTATCGTTGTCGATCCGGAGCCGATTTCTTCGGAGCCGGTACACACAGGTAAATTCAAATAATTTTTTAGGGCGGGCTGAACGGCCCGCCCTGATCCCTGCTTTTTGCCGCCAGCAGGGGGGCAGCGTATGCTGAAACATCGCGGCTTTCCGGGACGTCTTCCCGGCACAGATTTTCAATTCACAATTCGCCGTCCTAACCCAAAAGGTGTCACGCCTCTCGCGGCGCGTGAACGGTTTTCTGATCGCAAACCTCCGGATCGTCGCGCTGATGCAGGGTTTATGGCTGCGTTGTGGGCGCAATTTGAGGATGAACCGTTCGAACGTGGAAATTTAGACGCTGGTCGTTTGAATTGGCTGTTCGGACGCGAAGTTATTCCCGCGACGGATCCTTTTGATCCAACGGATTACGACGCATTGCTTGTTATCAATGTGAAAGTCGCTCGAGCTTCATTTCCTGAGGTTTTCGACGAATGACAAGCGCATCCCTGCTAGAATATTCCCGCAATAGGCGAATAACAGCTCAAATGACGATGGCTGCAGACGAAGCATTTGATGCGACTCGGGAGCTGTGCAAGCGTAATCAGGCAATGATCGTCACACTACCTGTGATGGGATTTGCATACCATTTCCGTACCCCTTCCCCTGGCGGGCAGGTCTCATGTCCCTATGTAGATCTGCCCGCCTCCCCCCTCTTTAAATTGACTTGGCGGCTTCTCGCGCAGGGATGCGACGCAGCGAATCATGACTTGTACTGCACGCGAAAACCCCCATGTGTAAATCGAAGCAGTCAAAACGAAAAAAAGGGGAAATTCCCATGTCGTTTAAATCACAGGTTCTCATTTTGGTGTGTTGCGGCGGATTGGCCGCGTGCGGCGATACGGTCGGGCAACAAGCCCTTGTTGGTGGTGCCGTTGGTGCTGGAGCAGCCGCTGTCGTCAGCGGAAGCGTCGCAACGGGTGTCGTTGTCGGCGCCGCGGGCAACTTGGTTTATTGCCAGACATATCCATCGCGCTGCTAAACGCAGTCGATCAAACAGTCGAAACCAACGAGACGGCGCGCCCCTTGATGTGGGATGCGGCGTCTTTCGTCGCGGGCAGCATTTAGATGTGAGCACCGCGAGGCACCGACGCCCGCTGAGCAGCGATGTACGAACTGCCAGATTGCGACCAACACTCCCTCAGTCGATAGGCACTTCGGTGCGCGGGCATTCAAATAGCCCAAATACCGGCGTGGGTATCGATCAATTCCAATACAAAGGAACGGGGCATGTTTGAAAAGATCCTGATCGCAAACCGTGGAGAGATTGCCTGTCGGGTTATCAAGACGGCCCGGAAAATGGGGATCAAAACCGTCGCTATTTATTCTGACGCGGATGCCAAAGCACTGCATGTTCAAATGGCCGACGAAGCGATTCACATCGGACCATCCCCTGCCAATCAATCCTACATCGTGATTGATAATGTCATGAAGGCTATCAAGGAAAGCGGCGCGCAGGCCGTGCATCCGGGATATGGGTTCCTTTCAGAAAATCCGAAATTTGCGCAGGCGCTGGAAGCGGCAGGGGTGGCGTTTGTTGGACCACCGGTCGGTGCGATCGAATCCATGGGCGACAAGATCACGTCAAAAAAGATTGCGCAGGACGCCGGTGTGTCGACCGTGCCGGGATATATGGGGCTCATTGAAGACGCCGAAGACGCGGTCAAGATTTCCAACAAAGTTGGTTATCCGGTTATGATCAAAGCCTCTGCTGGCGGCGGCGGTAAAGGCATGCGTATTGCTTGGAATGATGACGAAGCACGCGAAGGGTTCCAATCATCAAAGAATGAGGCAGCGAACTCCTTTGGTGACGACCGCATCTTTATTGAAAAATTCGTGACACAGCCCCGGCACATCGAAATTCAGGTTTTGGCGGACAGTCACGGCAACTGCATTTATTTGGGCGAACGGGAATGTTCGATTCAGCGCCGAAATCAAAAAGTTGTCGAAGAAGCCCCTTCGCCATTTCTGGACGAAGCCACGCGAAAAGCGATGGGGGAACAGGCTTGTGCATTGGCATCAGCCGTTGGGTACACCAGTGCTGGCACGGTTGAATTCATCGTTGACGGCAACAAAGACTTTTATTTCCTTGAAATGAATACGCGTCTTCAGGTCGAACATCCGGTCACGGAACTGATCACCGGCGTTGATCTGGTTGAACAAATGATCCGGGTTGCGAATGGGGAAAAGCTGAGCATTCAGCAAGATGATGTGAAGCTGAACGGTTGGGCCATCGAAAACCGGCTTTATGCCGAAGACCCGTATCGCAACTTTCTTCCGTCCATTGGGCGTTTGACGCATTATCGCCCACCTGCAGAAATAGCCGAAGGCGATGATGTCATACGCAATGACACCGGCGTCTATGAGGGCGGCGAGATCAGCATGTATTATGATCCCATGGTCGCAAAACTGTGCACGTGGGGTCCGACACGGGCACAAGCTATCGAAACCATGCGCGTGGCGTTGGATCGTTTCGAAGTTGAAGGGATTGGGCATAACTTGCCATTTTTGTCGGCGGTGATGGATCACCCCATTTTTATCAACGGCGAAATGACGACTGCGTTTATTGCCGAGCAATATCCCGACGGATTTGATGGTGTCACGCTTGAAGGTTCTCAAGCACGCCGCGTTATGGCTGCCGCCGCTGCGATGCACCGTGTTGCAGAAATCAGACGTGCTCGTGTATCGGGCCGTATGGATAATCATGAACGCAAGGTCGGGCAAGATTGGGTTGTTACGCTGGACGGGGAAAGCACGCCAGTCACAATCGCTGCGGATCATGATGGGGCAACGGTTACATTTCCAGATAACAGCACTTCGCGTGTGTCGGGCGATTGGACACCCGGAGATACGTTGGCTGATATGATCGTTGATGATGCACCGTTGGTGTTGAAGGTCGACAAGATCACAAGTGGATTCCGGTTGCGCACGCGGGGGGCTGATCTGAAATTGCATGTTCGGACATCGCGTCAGGCAGAATTGGCCGCGAAGATGCCTGTGAAGACACCGCCGGATACGTCTAAAATGTTGCTGTGCCCAATGCCGGGGCTGGTCGTCAAAATCGATGTCGAAGAGGGACAAGAGGTGCAGGAAGGTCAGGCATTGTGCACCATTGAAGCGATGAAGATGGAAAACATCCTACGCGCAGAGAAAAAGGGAATTGTGTCCAACATCAATGCAAGCGCGGGTGACAGCCTGGCTGTCGACGAAATCATCATGGAGTTCGAATAGGTGGCACAGGCGATCACGCCTTGGACTGTTTTGACGGCTCACTCGATTGGCGTCTTTGAGGTAGGCCGATCGCCGAGATTTTCCCTGCGTCGGCCTCGTATCTGGCCTGTGCTGACCACCTGGCGAGGCCGTCATCGTGTCTGGGTGGCGCCGTGACCAGTCAGTTGGAACCCGTCCGTTCGCGGATTTCGCGTTTACGCATCGGCATCTTGTCGATGGATCTCGAAAGTTCCCGCACATCCCACGGGAATGGTTTGCGCAATTTCACGGCGCCGTCTTTTCCAACCAACACCAATGCAAAGCCGCGCGGCCGCAAAGTGCGTCGCAATTGGCTTTGGCCATCTGGGTCAGTGTCCGTCAGAACGATCACATCACGCTCGGCCAATTCTTCAACACGGTCACGCAAAAGTTCCATTTGCTGGTTAAAATTGGGGTCATTAGGGCTGTCCGCAAAAACGATAATTGGGCGTTTCTCCCAAATAAACTGCTTCAAATCGTCTATATCTTCTTCAATGAAAACGGATTCTGGTGCAGGTTCATCACTGCCTTCAGCCCAGGCAGCTCCGGCCAAAAACCCTGCAAAAACAAATACTATTGCGCGCATGACGACTCCTATTACCCATGCCAATGTAGTCGATTTTTCAGCGATTGCGATGGGTGAGTTGATCAATTTAGCTGTTAACCAGACTGCAAAGCCAAATGCACAGGATAAGACCCACAACGGGGTAACATATCTTCCCCGGACTTGTGGAAGGCAATCGGCATGAAGATTATCGCACATATTGGCGCACACAGAACGTCCAGCACTTCGTTTCAAGCATATCTTGACCAACACAAGAACGACTTGGTGCAAGATGGTGTCGCAATTTGGGGATCGGAACGGACACGCAAGGGCTTGTTTGCCGGGCTGACACCTAAACCGGGCCCTGCTTATCGAAAAGACGTGGCCAATCGCGCGCGTGGCCGCATTCGCATGCAGCTTGAACAGGCCGAACGGAAGGGTGTAAGCACGCTTTTGGTGACCGAAGAAAACATGATCGGTTCGACACGTGCCAATTTGCGTGCAGGGCAGTTGTATCCAGCCATTGGTCAGAAGATGGCACGCTTTGATTGGGCGTTTGATCATCGTATTGATCGCATAATTCTCAGTACTCGATCGCATGAATTCTGGTGGAGCTCGGCAATTGCCTATGCGGTCTCGCGCGGGGCGTCTATTCCCAGTCAGTCGGAACTGGGTTGTATAGCGGCCAATCGCCGTGGATGGCGGGACGTCATCACCGATCTTCATTGCGCAATGCCAGCAGCAGAAATTTTGGTAATGCCATTTGAAGCTTTTGCTGGACGTCCTGCTGTGATGTTGAATTGTGGTGCTGGGGTTCAGGCACCGGTACCGGGCAATGTCGAATGGTTGAACCGTTCCCCTGAATTGAGCCAATTGCGCCGCGCCCTAAAAGCAAGAGGCGAAGCGGTTGATATCTTGCCCGATGGGCACGGGCGCTGGAGCCCATTTTCTGATCAACAACAAGCTGATTTACGTGAGCTTTACGCCGATGATTTGTTTTGGTTGGCCGCAGGAGCGGACGGTTTAGCAAAACTGGTAGAAGACCCCCTGAAAGAGACTTGGCGCAATAGCCAAGCCAGCAGGGTATACAAAAATGACAGAGGACATTCCAATGACGGACGACAGCAAAAAGTGGCGCAGCCTGGCTGAATCTGAACTGCGTGGACGCCCAATTGATGACCTGAACTGGAATACTCTTGAAGGGATCAAGGTTAAACCGCTGTACACACAAGAGGATGCCGCCGGTCTTGATCATCTTGATACGGTTCCCGGTGCTGCACCGTTTACCCGTGGGGTAAAGGCGACCATGTATGCCGGGCGCCCTTGGACCATCCGTCAATATGCCGGGTTTTCCACTGCCGAAGCATCCAACGCCTTTTACCGCAAAGCATTGGCTTCCGGTCAGCAGGGTGTGTCCGTCGCGTTCGATCTGGCAACACACCGTGGATATGACAGCGACCATGATCGGGTTGTCGGGGATGTTGGCAAGGCGGGCGTGGCGATTGACTCGGTTGAGGATATGAAAATCCTCTTTGATGGTATTCCGCTGGAAAAAGTATCCGTTTCGATGACAATGAACGGGGCCGTCATCCCTGTGCTTGCGAATTTTATCGTGGCTGGGGAAGAACAAGGCGTTGATCGCGCCGCGCTGTCCGGAACCATTCAGAACGACATTCTGAAAGAATTCATGGTTCGGAATACTTATATCTATCCGCCAGAACCCTCGATGCGGATCATTGCAGATATCATCGAATACACATCCAACGAGATGCCAAAATTCAATTCGATCTCAATCTCCGGCTACCATATGCAGGAAGCAGGCGCGAATTTGGTGCAGGAATTGGCATTCACGCTGGCCGATGGACGTGAATATGTGCGCGCCGCTCTGGATCGCGGGATGGACGTCGACAAGTTCGCTGGGCGTTTGTCGTTCTTTTTTGCCATCGGAATGAATTTCTTCATGGAATCTGCAAAACTGCGCGCGGCGCGTTTGCTGTGGCACCGGATCATGTCAGAATTCGAACCCAAGAATCCGAAATCTTTGATGCTGCGTACCCATTGCCAAACATCCGGGGTAAGCCTGCAAGAACAGGACCCGTACAACAACATCGTGCGCACGGCATTCGAAGCGATGAGCGCGGTGTTGGGCGGAACGCAATCGCTGCATACGAATTCCTTTGACGAAGCGATTGCGTTGCCGACGGAATTCAGTGCGCGCATTGCCCGCAACACGCAGTTGATCTTGCAAGAAGAAACCGGTGTTACCAATGTCGTCGACCCGCTTGCGGGATCTTATTATGTTGAAAGCCTCACCAACCAATTGGCCGAAGACGCGTGGAAGCTGATCCAAGAAGTTGAGGAAATGGGTGGCATGACCAAGGCGGTCGCGTCAGGCATGCCGAAGTTGCGCATAGAAGAAGCCGCCGCGACACGGCAGGCCATGATTGATCGCGGCGATGAGGTGATCGTTGGCGTCAATAAATACCGGCTCGAGAAAGAAGACCCGATTGATATTCTGGAGATCGACAATGAGGCCGTGCGCGAAAATCAGGTTGCACGACTTGAGGCGATCAAAGCATCCCGCGATGAAGCCGCATGTCAGGCCGCATTAAATGAACTGTCACGGCGCGCCAAAGAGGGCGGTAACCTGTTGGAAGCCGCCGTTGATGCCGCACGAGCGCGGGCATCTGTAGGAGAAATCAGCATGGCTATGGAAAAGGAATTTGGTCGCCACCGTGCGGAGGTCAAAACGCTGGCGGGTGTTTACGGCGCAGCTTATGAAGGTGATGAAGAATTCGCGGCGATCCAGAAAACCGTCGAAGATTTTGCCGAGGCTGAAGGGCGACGCCCAAGAATGTTGGTCGTGAAAATGGGTCAGGATGGGCATGATCGCGGCGCTAAGGTGATCGCGACAGCTTTTGCAGATATCGGGTTTGATGTGGATGTTGGACCCTTGTTCCAAACACCTGCAGAGGCGGCCCAGGATGCCATCGACAATGATGTGCATGTTATCGGAATATCCAGTCAGGCGGCCGGACACAAAACGTTGGCGCCGCAGTTGATTGACGCCCTAAAAGATCAAAACGCAGAAGAGATCATTGTGATTTGCGGTGGTGTCATCCCGCAGCAAGATTATGACTTTCTCTACAAGGCGGGCGTGAAAGCAATTTTTGGACCTGGGACAAATATTCCCAACGCTGCGCAGGATATTCTGAACCTGATCGGCAAAGGACCTGCATCTGCGGCTTAATGCACTGTTGTTGGCGACCGACACGAAAGCCCGCGATTGCAGGCTTTCGTTGCCAAATAAGGTGCTTTTGTCGACCTTAGGCTTGTTCGGCCGAAGCGGTTTGTGCGTCGTCCGCTGTTGTGCGCGATGCAAGGATCAAGGCAAAATAACCCACTATTCCAGACACAACTGATCCGGATAATACACCCAGACGCACATCGTTCATCATGCTCGGATCAGCATAGCTGAGGCCGCCAATGAACAGCGACATGGTAAAGCCAACCCCAGCCAAACACGCAATGCCGTAGATGTGCAAAACATTGGCCCCATGCGGCATCTTGGCCAAACCGGTCTTGATCATAAGCATGGCCAAACCGAATACGCCAACTTGCTTGCCGATGATCAAACCGGCGGCAATGCCCAAAGGCAGTGGGGCGAACAAATCAGCAAAGGTCATACCCTTAAGAACCACGCCTGCATTCGCAAATGCAAAGATCGGAATGATCAGATACAGAACATATGGTGTCAGCCCGTGTTCCAATGAATGCAAAGGCGACTTACCCCATTTGTCTTTCAAAGGAATGCAGAAGGCCGTTACCACTCCGGCGAGGGTTGCGTGTACACCGGATTTCAGAACGAAATACCACATGATCGCACCCAAAAGTAACGCAGGTGCCACGCGGTGTGCGCCTTTGAAATTCAACCAAAGCAAACCGGCAAGTGGCAGCAAAGACAAAAAGAGATAATCGATTTTCAGTTCGGCCGTATAAAACAAGGCAATGATAATAATGGCGCCAAGGTCGTCCAGAATGGCCAACGTTAACAAAAACACTTTCAACGACGCAGGGGCGCGGCTGCCTACCAATGCCAATATGCCTAGGGCAAACGCAATGTCTGTCGCGGCAGGAATCGCCCACCCCGGCAGGTTCACCGCGTGGTTCCAATTGATGAATACGAAAACGACTGCGGGCAATGCCATTCCGCCGACGGCTGCGATACCCGGCAATGCAACATCGCGCGGGTTTTTTAACTTGCCCTCTAACATCTCTCGCTTCAGCTCGAGCCCGATCAGAAAGAAGAAAACAGCCATCAACCCGTCATTGATCCATAGAATCGCAGGCTTGGACAGGCCTTCGCCGTTCAACAGCACCGAAAACTGAGCGCCAAGAAACGCTTCATATGCCGGAGCAAGCCCAGAATTCGCGATAATCATAGCCGCAAGTGCCGCCGCCATCAGAAGTATCCCGCCAGAGGCCTCGTGGTTGAAAAATCGATCTAACGCCCGCAGCAGCATGAAGCTCTCCCAAATTCGTCAGGTGTTGAACCTCAATTGGCGCATTTGGGGTTAAAATCAAGGATATAACCTGCGATATTCCCGCGCACCCAACGGGAGAAGACAGAATGTTGGAACTGGATCACCTTGCATTGGCCGGACCGACGTTGAAGGATGCGCGGGATACTGCGGAAAATGCGCTGGGCATTTCGTTGAATGATGGCGGTGAACATGCGGTCTTCAATACGCATAACGCGCTTTTGGGACTGGAAGACGGGCTTTATTTCGAGGCTATTGCGACAAACCCAAAAGCACCGCAACCATCACGGCCCAGATGGTTTGATCTGGACAATTTCGACGGTGCGCCTCGGCTGACAAATTGGATTTGTCGGACAACAGATTTGGATGCATCATTGCAAAAATTGCCAGTGGATGCGGGTGAGCCGGTATCGTTACAACGGGGTGACTTGCGCTGGCGTATGGCTGTTCCTGCATCCGGGCGTTTGCCCTTTGACAATGTGTTTCCCGCGTTAATCCAATGGGATTCCGCACCAACGCCGTCCGAACTTTTGCCAAAATCAGGTGTGACTTTGCTTGGGCTGACAGTCCGGCACCCGGATATTTCTGAATTGTCAGTTATGTTGAACGGTATCTTAGATGATGCTCGTGTTCATTTTGAAACTGGTCCAGCAGGATTGTCAGCAACGTTCGAGACTCCAAATGGGATACGTGAGTTGTGATCCGATTGGCCACACAAGACGATGCGGGCTGGATTGCGGATATTTGGAGCAAGGTGATCAACGACACGACCTTGACGTTCACGACGCAGCCAAAGTCCGTCGATGACATTTCGCAGATGATTGCGGGTGCTGGCCCGGCGTTTTTGGTCGAGCACGGTCAAGGGTTTGCGACCTACGGCCTGTTCCGGGGCGGGCCTGGATATCAGCATGTACGCGAACACACGATTTATCTAGATGAAGCGGCGCAAGGTAAAGGGTTGGGCCGCGCATTGCTGACTGCATTGGAAAATGTGGGCATCGAACAAGCCATAGACATCTTTGTAGGGGGCATCAGCAGCAGTAATCCTGGCGCAAAAGCCTTTCATGAACGGATGGGATACAGGCAAGTTGCCGATATGCCGGGTTTGGGGCGAAAATGGGACAAGACCTTGGATCTTTGGTTTATGCAGAAAAACCTGCAAGACACCCGCGACGCGGGAGTTTAAAGTAAGAGCATGTCACTTTGGTCCCGTATATCCGAAGCGCTTCAGGCGCTGAGTTCAGGAGAAGGCCTTGCCGCAGTCTTTGATCGATTGCGCACGCCACCGGAACGTTCCGTTGCATTTGCAATTGCCGTTATTGCGCTTGGCGCAAAGATGGCCAAAGCGGATGGTCACGTCACGCGTGATGAGGTCACAGCCTTTCGCGAAATCTTTCATATCGCCGTGCAAGACGAAGCTGGCGCGGCACGTGTGTTCAACCTTGCCCGACAGGATGTTGCAGGTTTCGAAGAATATGCCGCGCGCATCCGCAATATGTTCGAAGGGCATCCGCAAACCCTAAGCGATTTGGTCGAAGGTTTGTTTTATATTGCAATGGCGGACGGAATTTTCCATCCCAACGAAAACGCATTTCTTGAACGGGTTTGCGAGATATTTGAACTGGAAGACCGTGAATATCGTGCGATCCGCGCACGCTTTGTCCCTGGTGAAGAACGTGACCCACATGACGTTCTTGGTGTCGATCCAAGTATGCCGCTGGAAGACATGCGGAAAATCTGGCGCAAGATGGTGCGTGAAAACCATCCCGATGCCATGTTGTCACGTGGCGTTCCAGAAGAAGCCATCAGGCTGGCGGAGAAACGTATGATCGACATCAACCGCGCGTGGGAAGAAATCACCAGTCTGCGGACGCTATAAACCATGCGGTTGGCGACATATAACATCGAATGGATGAGCGGCCTGTTTGGGCCTGATGACCAGCTGATGGAAGATGACGCGTGGTCATCACGGTATAACGTGACCCGTGCTCAGCAAATCGCGGCCCTTGGGCACGTGTTTCAAGCGGTGGATGCTGACGGCGTGATGATCATCGAAGCGCCGGATTCGTCGCCTAAACGCAGCACTGAAATAGCATTGGGGGCGTTTGCCAAAAGGTTTGAGTTGCGCACGCATGCCGTTGCCCATGGATTTTCAAATGACACGCAACAGGAAATTGCCTTTCTTTATGATCCGGACGTTTTAACGGCGCACCATGATCCGCAGGGCCCAGAAAGCGGGGCAGGCGGGCGCGATGACGCCCCTCGGTTTGATGGTTTGTTCCGGCTTGATCTGGATGTCGATGCGACCGAAGATTTGGTGCGCTTTTCCAAACCACCTTTGGAATTGCGTGTTGAAACGACCAGCGGTCAATGCGTGCGTATGATCGGAGCCCACCTGAAGTCAAAAGCGCCTCATGGGGCCAAAACCCGTGACGAAGTCATGCAGCAATCCATTGCCAATCGCAGAAAGCAATTGGCGCAAGCTATCTGGTTGCGATCACGCATCGCCCAGCATTTCGAGGCGGATGAATCGATCATATTGATGGGTGATTTGAATGACGGTCCGGGGCTAGATCAATACGAATATCTGTTCGGGCGATCCTCAGTAGAAATCATCCTTGGCAACAAGGATGAACCCAAACTGTTTGATCCCCACGCGGCCCGCGCATTGGGTCAGCGCATTGGGGCTGTGCCGACAACGTCGCGGTTCTGGATCAGCAAAGAAAAGCGGTATTTGCAAGCCTTGCTGGATTACATAATGATCTCGGAAGATCTGCGTCAAAAGGATCCACACTGGCGCATCTGGCATCCTTTGGATGATCCGGAATGTTGGAAAAACACGAACTTGTGTGAGGCTTTGGTGGCAGCATCTGACCATTTCCCGGTGTCTTTGGATATCGAACTTTGATGTTTTTGCACAATTTGGCATAATGGGCGCATGAAACAATCAGTCATATTGATATTATGTATGTCTTTGACGACGCCTGTTGTGGCGCAAGGCGACGAGGCACCTTCGTTACTGGAACGCGGTGCGCAAATGTTCTTGGAAGGTCTGTTGGAGGAAATGGAACCTGCATTGGATGACATGCAGGATTTTGTCCTAAAAGCCGGACCAGCTTTCAAGGATTTTGTCGATGCAATGGGCCCAGCTTTGATTGAGGTGTTTGATCAGGTCGAAGATTGGAGCACCTATGAGGTGCCCGAAATCCTTGAAAACGGTGACATCATCATTCGAAAAAAGCCACCCGCTGATCCAAAAGAACAGGGTGCAGACCCAGAAGAACAGATCGACATTTAAGTTTTAGCCGCGTCTTTGCGTTGTTTTTTGACGATCAGTTCGGCGTTCAGCGACGATGCCAAGGATTCCAATCGCGCCGCGGCCACTTCGCCATAAAGCGGCATAGCATCGCGAATGAGGCGCAGCTCAAGGCGTTGCTTTTTGGGATACCACCGAAACTCTGCCGGTTGCCCACTGGCGCGCATCCAAAACATCGCCCCAAATCGCATCGCTTTGCCAAGAACCTCTGCTTCCAACAGGTCTTTGGCGGACAGCAATGGTTCAAGAGGCTGAAACCGCGTTCCATCCCGTTTGCTAGAATAGCGGTGAAACAATGCAAGCCCCAGATAAACACGTTCGCTGTGTTTCAACCCGCCCATATTCGCACGGGTGGCGTTGTCAAAGCAGACTTCGGCACGGTAATCGGGATGCGCGCGCCAACTGACGTCATGCAACAGGCACGCCGCTTTGATCAGTCGTTTGCGGTCCTCAGATACGTTGCGAAACAATGGCAGGATAAAATCATAAAGCTGGCGGCCAAATCCCGGTAGGCGCGCATCCTTGGCTTCGGCGAAGCGGCAGGATTCGATCAACGGGTCACGCGCGCGCAGACGTTCCGGCATTTGTTCGTATAACAGACCTTCGCGAATACCATACGAGCTGACGGCGATATCTTGAGGTTTAAAGGTCCGCACCAGTCGCCCAAGCACTTCGGCAGCTAAGGGAACCAGTGCCATCCGTGTCGATGAAATCCCACATTGCGCGCGCAAGCTGTCCCAATCGTCGCATTCCTTGATGAACTTAACAGTTTTGATGACAGAGGACGGTTTCATCCGGTATTCGTGAAGAACATGCAGCGGATACCCGCGCCGAACCATGTCGATCTTTGCGATTGCGCGCCACGACCCGCCAACGAGAAATAAGCGATCCCGTTGTTGGCCCAATTGTTCCTGCATGTCAGCAAGAACGGATTTGATATAGGCTTTACGCGCCTTTTGACCGCCTTTCAGCGTTTGCATCTTCAATGGGCCAAGGTCTGATGTCAGGCGTCTGCCGACCGCACCATCTGATATTTCGGCCAACTCCATGGATGACCCACCAATATCGCAAATCAGCCCATAAGATCCCGGCCACCCAAGCAAGACGCCTTGTGCTGACAGACGTGCTTCTTCGTCGCCATCTATGACGTGAATGCGCAATCCAGTGGTTTTTTCGACTTCTGCGCAAAACTCGGGTCCGTCTTCGGCGTCCCGAACGGCGGCAGTCGCGATGACTGTCAGGCCGGGCAAATCCATGCCCTCTGCTAAAAGCTTAAAGCGGGCCAATGCGGACAATGCGCGTGCGCGTCCTTTAGGGTTTAACCGCCCAGTATCGCCAAGGCCTGCGCCCAACCCGCACAGAATTTTTTCGTTAAAGAAATAGGCCGGGCTTCTTGCTGCACCGTCAAAGACGACCAATCGAACCGAGTTTGACCCAACATCGACAACGCCAACACGCTCAAGGGCGCGGGCTTCAGCATCGTCAAACAATGGTCGTCCAAACGGGCCCCATTCTTGTGCTGAGTGTTCTTGCTGAACGTTCATAGAAAGCCCATCTGAAATGACCCCAAAACCATGGCGAACCTATGCCCTCGCGTCAATGCGCTCTAGTCATCTGTATGGGTCAGTTGTGGCACATCTGAGGCACCCGCAGACCCGCGTCCGGACAAAGATGGGTTTTCCATGAAAAACCGGTGACAATTAAAGTTAAATGATCCGGCTCGAGTGGTTGCGCGCCTGAAGCTTCCGTCAGGGGCCATAATCCAACTTTGAGTCACGTCAGCAAGATTCGCGGCCATGACTTGCCCGACAATTTGCGCTTTGACGGTGGCGTTTTTGATCTCGATCAGGGTTTCGACCCGCCGGTTCAAGTTGCGACCCATCCAATCGGCCGAAGACATAAAAACACGTGCCTTTTTTGACGGCAGGCCATGGCCATTGCCATAACAGACAATACGCGAATGTTCGAGAAACCGTCCGATCACAGATTTGACGCGAATGTTCTCGCTGAGGCCCTGTATGCCGGGGCGCAGACCGCAAATGCCGCGAACCACCAAACTTATCTTAACGCCGGCCTGACTGGCCGAATAAAGCTCGTCGATAATTTCGGGGTCGATCAGTGAATTCATCTTTGCCCAGATTTCAGCCGGACGCCCTGCTTTGGCGTGCGCAGCTTCGGCACGGAACAATTCGATCAATCGTGGCTTCAAAGACTTTGGAGAGATGACCAGATTGGATAATTCTTCTGGTTGGGCGTATCCAGACAGGAAATTAAAAACCTTCGTGGCATCGCGCCCCAGATCGCGGTCGCAAGTGAACAGGCTAAGGTCAGTGTAAACGCGAGCGGTAATTGGGTGATAATTGCCGGTGCCATAATGGGTATACGTCACAAGGTCCTTGCCCTCGCGACGCACGACCGTGCTGATTTTCGCATGAGTTTTCAGGTCCAAAAAGCCGTAAACTACATGGGCACCGGCTCGTTCCAGCCGTCTCGATTGGCGAATGTTGGCAGCCTCGTCAAAGCGGGCCTTTAGTTCGACAAGGGCCGTGACTGATTTGCCGTCTTCAGCCGCCGCACACAGGGCTTCGACAATGGGGCTGTTTTTTGAGGTGCGATAAAGCGTCTGTTTGATGGCCACGACATTAGGATCACGCGCGGCTTGTTGCAAAAACCGAACGACCATGTCGAAGGTTTCGTAAGGATGATGCAGCAGCATGTCTTTTTGACGAATGGCTGCAAACATGTCCCCGTCGTGATCTTGCACGCGTTCTGGAACGCGTGGCGTAAAATTGGGCCACAACAAGTCTGGATTGTCGTCGGTTACCAACTCTTTAAGGTCGCTCATCCCAATCATGCCATCGACTTCGATCACTTCGCCACTGGTGACGCCCAGTTCCTGCATGACGACAGATTTCAATCCCTTTGGCGCGCCAATTGAATGTGTCAGGCGAATGACCTCACCCCGTCGGCGACGTTTCAAAGCAACTTCAAATTCGCGCACCAGGTCTTCGGCTTCTTCTTCGACCTCAAGGTCGCTGTCGCGAAGCACCCGGAATTCGAAATGTGCCTTGAGTTTATAACCTGGGAATAGGCTGGGAATGTTCAGGATCAACAATTCCTCAAGCGGTAAATACCGATATCCTTTGCCAGGCAGCAACGCGAACCGGTCGATTTGTGCCGGAATTGGAAGCAACGCTTGTAACGGTCGTTTGTCACGTGTGCGTTCAAGCTGCAAAGCCAGCACGTAGCCAGTGTTGGGGATGAACGGAAACGGATGCGCCGGATCAATAGCAAGCGGCGAAAGAACCGGGAACACTTGCGTCAGAAATACATCTTTCAAATACGCATCGTCTTCGGCGCTTATGTCTTTTGCGTTTAAGATTTCGATGCCGTGCTTGGTTATCGCCTTGCGCAATGTGGACAAAACACGCTGCTGTGCCTCCATCAATTTACGTGCGTCTTCGTTGATCAATACCAACTGTTCTGCCGGGCTTAGGCCGTCTTGCCCCGGGGTTGTTTTCCCCGCTTGTGCCAGTTCGCGCAGACCTGCAACGCGTACAGTGTAAAATTCGTCAAGGTTCGTCGCAGAAATGGAAAGGAACCGCAGTCGTTCCAAAAGGGGGACGCGCTCGTTTTCAGCTTCTTCCAAAACACGCCAGTTGAAGCTCAGCCAGCTGAGTTCGCGATTGTAAAACCGTCCGGGGCCATTGGGATCAAGCCCTGGCATCTCCAAAGGTTCGGGGAAGTCGTCAGAAAGAAAATCAGCGTTATCCATAGGGGAAGCAGTGTCGCATTATTATGTCAAAAACAGAATGTTAAGTTTCGTTGACGGCACGTTTATCCAGAACTTGTTGCGCGAAATGGCGGGTCATGGGCTTTTTTTGTGCAAGGCTTTCGACATCCAGAACCTGCACGACATCGCCAGCGGCTGCAAAGCTGCGTTCGATCCGTTTGACAAGATACGGAATAACGTCCGGGCGCGGCATCAGATGGCGATCATTGAACAGTTTCGCCAGAACTGCAGCCAAAAGCACATCATCAGGCAATTCAATTTGAGCATGACCAGCCGCGTCGATGCGGCTTTGAAGATCGGGTAGCGACATATTCCAAAAGTTGGGCGCTTGGGTCCCGGTCAAAAGCAGGGGTTGGCGCGCAGCGAGCATCATGTTGTGGATGTGAAACAAGGCCTTTTGTGCAGGTTCATTTCGGGCAATGTCTGGAATGTCCTCGACAACCAAAGGGGCAGGCGTCAACGATTGAACATCTGTTTCATTCAAGTCTTTCGCCGCGACAATGCGTGCGCCAGAACTGTTTGCCCAAACCTGAGCCAGATGTGTTTTGCCAGCCCCCCGAGGACCGGACAGGACAAATTTTCCTTGGGGCCAATCCGCGCTGGCATCTATCATGGCCACTGCGATTGCGTTCGACGGGGCGATCATAAAATCATCGCGCCCCAGCGCCGTTCGTGCCGGTAAGTTCAATCCAAGTTGTGCCGCCATCACGTGTCGTCCGATTGTCCCGTGACGCCGCGATAAAGGCGGCTTTCTACGTATTGAGACACAATAAATCGGACCAAGACCCCCAAGGCGGCGGCCACAGGGACGGCAACCAACATGCCGACAAAGCCGAACAATGTGCCAAAGACGGTCAACGCGAAAATCAACCAAACCGGATGCAGGCCGACACTGTCACCAACCAGCTTGGGCGTGAGCACGTTGCCTTCGATGACTTGTCCCAATCCAAAAATGGCGGCGACCATACCGATGGAAAACCAATCTCTGGCGACGGTGATGGTTTCACCATTCACGATTTCGGTTCCGCCCCAGAATTGAAACAACGCCAATCCAACGGCCAGAACCCCACCAATCAGTGCGCCGAGGTAGGGGATGAACGTGATTAGACCGGCCACAAACCCGACGACCAAGCCAAATTGAAGCCCGACAGCCCAAAGCGCGACAGCGTAATAGGTACCCAAAATCAAACAAACCGTGCCCATACCGCGGATGAAACTGGCCAGTGTTTGATCAATTTCGCGGGCCAGTTGGCGTATGGTGGGGGCATGGTCCAAGGGCAATAATTCATCGATGCGTTCGACCATGCGGTCCCATGCCAACAGTAGATAAACAGCGACGACGGGAACGATCACGAACAGAAAGACGACGTTGATCAGACCCGCGGCGGAACTAAGCGCGGTATTCAACAACGCAGCGCCACGTGATTGAACAGTTTCGCCCAAAGTGTTGAGGGACTTGCGTAAAGTCGAGTCTTCTTCCAACAAAGACGGGAAGTTTTCGGTCAAAAAACGTCCGACATTGCTGGCCAGTTCAGGTGCCGTATTGAACAGGGTCACCGTCTGATTGACCAATGTTGGAATGACCAGCAGAGCCATAATGACAAAGACCAATAGTGCGGCGACTGTAATGATCGCAGTCGCAAGTGCGCGGCTTGCACCAAGGCGTTCCAAACGATCTGCAACCGGGTCCAGAAAATAAGCGATCGCCCCGCCCAGAACGAAAGGCAGCAATTGGTTGCCCAAGAACCAAAGAATGATAAAGAAAACCGCCGCAGCGATCCCCCAATATCTCAACTGATCCCGTGCGGGTAATGCCATCTAAATCACCTGTGTTAGTGCAACAGATGGCGCAGACCAGACGGTCTTTCAAGCGTTTCTTACCATTTTCAAGGTTGTTTTGGTGCTTTTGGAGTAGGGTGCGTGGTGCTCGCTGAACGGGAGAAGTGGTGCGGAAAACTGGGCGATGACGCGTGTCCAACGCCATCGGTTTTCACACTGCCACACGATTTGATGACAGTATGCGTTGAGCAAGCGAAAACCGCATCACTATTGCTTATTGATCTGCCAACGATTGCAGCGCAGCGGCAGTTAGCCTAATCAGAGCGCGTAACTTGATTAGAAAGATACGCTCCCATGCGCCTCAGCCGTTATTTCCTTCCCGTTCTCAAAGAAACGCCGTCCGAGGCGCAAATTGTCTCGCATCGCTTCATGCTGCGTGCCGGTATGATCAAACAGGCGAGCGCCGGAATTTATTCCTGGTTGCCGTTGGGGCTGAAGGTTCTCAAGAAAATCGAAGACATTGTCCACGAAGAACAAGCGCGCGCCGGACATATGGCAATGTTGATGCCGACAATCCAATCGGCGGATTTGTGGCGCGAATCTGGTCGGTATGACGCTTACGGCGACGAAATGCTGCGGGTAAAAGACCGGTGGGGGCGCGACATGTTGTTCACGCCTACTGCAGAAGAGCTGATCACGGATATCTTTCGCAGCCATGTCAGCAGTTACCGCGACTTGCCGATGACAATGTATCAGATTCAATGGAAATTTCGCGACGAGACTCGCCCGCGCTTTGGCGTCATGCGGGGCCGCGAATTTTACATGAAGGACGGCTATAACTTCGACCTCACCAAAGAAGACGCGCTGCACGCCTATAATCGTCATTTGGTAACTTATTTGCGCACTTATGAACGCATGGGTCTTCAGGCGATCCCGATGCGCGCAGATTCAGGACCTATTGGCGGTGAAAATACTCATGAATTTCTGGTCTTGGCCGAAACGGGCGAATCCCACGTCTTTTATGACAGCCAGATTACCGATCTGAAATTTGGCGATCGGGACATTGATTATGATGATCATGCCCAATGTGCAGCCGTTCTTGAAGAATTTACATCACGATATGCGCGCACAGATGAAACACATGAACAGGCCGTGTTCGACGAGGTCCCAGAGGACCGACGTTGTACAGCGAAAGGCATTGAAGTGGGGCAAATATTTTATTTTGGCACCAAATATTCCGAAGCCTTGGGCGGGACGGTTCAAGGGCCAGACGGCAAAAACGTCGCCGTGCACATGGGCAGTCACGGTATCGGCGTTAGCCGCCTTGTCGGGGCGATCATCGAAGCGAGTCATGATGACAAAGGTATCATTTGGCCGGAAGGCGTCACACCGTTTCATTGCGGGATCGTGAACCTTAAACAAGGTGACGAAGAGGCGGACGGCGCGTGCGAAAAACTATACAAAGCACTGGAAGCCGCTGGCCTTGAACCTTTGTATGATGACCGATCTGCCCGCGCTGGTGAAAAGTTCGCAACCATGGATTTGATCGGACTGCCTTGGCGCATCACCGTGGGGCCACGAGGATTGAAGAATGGTGTGGTCGAGTTGACGTCGCGCAGAACCGGCGAAAGCGAAGAGCTGCCGCCCGAAACTGTGGTTCAAAAAGTAGCGGAGATTTACGCGAACTTGTGATAACGTTTGCTGCAATGCAGGCGTTGCTAAAATTCGTGGTTGTGATTGTGTGGTTGGCCCATGGGGCCGCCGCCCAAGACACTGTGCGCATTGAACGCATGCAAGCCGCGTTTGACAGCTGGCTTGATCAAAACAAAGCCCAAGGCGTTGCGGCAGTTGCCTTTAAAGGGGTGCAGGTTGCATCGCTGGATGGGGGGCTAAAACCTGATACACCCGCCGAACTGGCAAGTGTTTCCAAATCGATCACCGCAATTTGTGCCGCCAGTTTGGTTGAAGATGGGCTGTTAGCTTACACCGATACTGTGCTTCAGCGGTTGGGCCGCGGACCGGACACAAGTGTGGCCAGCCTGATCACCCATTCCAGCGGCCTTGTTGATGACGTCACTCAATCGCTCATGCTGCGCACGCTTGATAAACCCAAAGACAGCGCGCCGGATGTGTTAAATACCATTGGGCCCGCTGACGGGCCAGATGGCGTTTATGCCTATAACAACGTGAACTATGCGCTTCTTGGTCTTTTAATCGAAGACGCTGCAAACGCGCCTTACGAAGATACCTGCCGCCAACGTGTGTTGGATCTTGCCGGGGTAACAGGCATGGCATCGCCGCGGTCAGGTGCAAGCCTAAGTTGGGGCGGATGGCACATGCTGCCTTCTGATTACGTAACGCTTCACAGCTATTGGTTCAGCACGCAGACAGAAATGGGCAGTGATCCGTTTGCTTATCCTCATGTTGAAGTGGTCGACGGCGTGTATTATGGGCTGGGCACCTTTTTCCGCAAAAGCCGAAGTGGACACAACTTTTGGCATCAAGGTGCATTGTGTATGCCGGGGCATTTGAACATCGGGAGCTTTGCGGTCACGTGGCAATCTGAATGGTCGGTTTTTGTGTCTTACGATAAATGCGTTGATTGGAACGCGATGACGGACCTTGATCTGGCATTGGGGCAAGCTGCCTATGGTGCTTTAGAATGAATTTGCGGATTGTTGTCCTTTTGGGCGGTTTGATGGGGGGCATAACGACTGCGCAGTTCCCCGAATATTCCCAGCAATATGTTCAACGTCTTGGCGGCGCGGTTGATGCATTGTCCGAGGTGGTCGCTGATTTTGATGCATCGGCCGAGGCTGAGGGGCTAAGTCGATCAGACGCGCTGGATCAGATGAAAGGGACCCCTTTTCTGGATCGACGGCACGCTGACATGACCCGCACGTTTGATCGACACCAAGGGTTGCGAGATGATCTTGCCATTTTGCAATCCGTGGGACCATTCATGCGGCTTTACCATGCGGCGCGATTGACAGATCGTGATGTCGCGCGTGCGGCTTATGAAAACTTTAAACCCGCCTTACCTTTCTCAACCGAAGGTATGATTTTCGCAGGTATCGGAGGCATTTTGGGCATGTGGCTGTCTCAGGCGCTGTTAAAGCTCGTGTTTTGGCCCATACGTCGCCGCCGTGTGACTTGACGCTGGGCTGTTCCCACACCACGTTGCGCGAAAATAACAAAACCGAGCAGATAAGGAAACGCACGTGGCAAAAACGCCGGCTCCCTTTGCCCCTTTCGAATGGATGATCGCATGGCGCTATTTGCGAGCGCGCCGTGCCGAGGGCGGCGTCAGCACAATGACGTGGATCAGTCTGATCGGCATTACGCTGGCCGTTTTTGCGTTGATTGCGACCATGGCCGTGCGATCCGGGTTTCGTGCTGAATTTGTGGATACGATCCTGGGCGCGAACGGGCATGTCACGGTTTATAGCTTGGGCCAAACCGATGAATATGGCCGCATCAATCGCACCCTGCCTGATTTCGCAGACCAAGCCGCAGCGATAGCAGAATTGCCCGACGTCATACGGGCGGCACCTTTGGTGCGTGGTCAGGTGATGGTCAGTCTGCGTAGTCAAAATTCAGGGGTTGAGGTGTTTGGCATTCATGCCGACGATCTAAAGACCTTGCCGCGCATTGCTGATCCTGAAACGGCACTGGGTGACATCACTCGCTTTGACGAAGGGGTTTCCATTGGGTCAGGCGTGGCCCGGCAGTTGGGGGCCAATGTTGGTGACCGGATCAAGTTGATTTCGCCCAATGGGGTAAAAACGCCCACCGGAACCAGTCCGCGCATCAATGCCTATGAGGTTGTCTATATCTTTTCGGCGGGGCGATATGACATCGACCGCACTCGTGTCTATTTACCATTCGCCGAGGCGCAGAGCTTTTTCAACAGAGAAGGCGTGGCTGACGAAATCGAAGTCATGGTCAAAACGCCCGAAGACATCGATCAAATGATCTCGCCCGTGTTGGCCGTTGCGGGTGAAAATGTCGCCGCGTGGACATGGCGCGATTCCGCAGGCAGCTTCTTGCGCGCACTTGAGGTGGAAGACAACGTGATGTTCATCATCCTGTCGATCCTCGTTTTGATTGCGGCGATGAATATCGTTTCTGGGTTGATCATGCTGGTTAAAAATAAAGGCCGTGACATTGGTATCCTACGCACGATGGGCCTGTCCGAGGCGTCGATTTTGCGCGTGTTTTTCATATGCGGGGCCTCCACAGGGATCATTGGCACGATTTGCGGTGTCATCTTGGGATGCTTGTTTGCAATCTATGTCGATCCAATTTTCAACTTTGTGAATTACGTAATGGGGGGCGGGGTCTGGGATCCAGAGATCCGAAACATTTATGCTTTGCCCGCCCAATTGCGATTTGCAGATGTTCTTAGCGCTGTTGGCCTGTCTTTGGGGTTGTCCTTCATCGTGACTATTTTTCCCGCCCGTCGCGCTGCGCGCATGAACCCGGTCGAGGCGCTGCGATATGAGTGATCCGGTCTTAAGCCTCAAAGGCATCTCGAAATCCTACAATCCGAAATCGGCGGGTGCTGTTGACGTGCTGCGCGGAATTGATTTGACGCTGGACGAAGGTGAAATCGTTGCCTTGGTTGCACCCTCTGGTGCTGGGAAATCCACGCTTTTGCACATTGCTGGCTTATTGGATGCACCAGACACAGGGCACGTCCACCTGACAGGGCGCGAAATGACAGGGCAATCGGATCGTGTTCGCACCCAAGCCCGCCGTGATGATATTGGGTTCGTCTACCAATTCCATCATCTTTTGCCCGAGTTCTCCGCGTTGGAAAACATTGTGTTGCCGCAACTGGTCGCCGGGGAAACGCGGGCGCAAGCGGACCGCTACGCGCTTGAATTGTTGGAAACCGTCGGTGTCGCTGCGCGTGCAGGCCATCGCCCGGCTGCATTGTCAGGCGGTGAACAGCAACGTGTTGCGTTTTGTCGTGCACTGGCCAATCGCCCTCGTTTGTTATTGGCGGATGAACCTACGGGAAATCTTGATCCGGGCACATCAGATCAGGTGTTTGATACATTGCTGTCACTTGTGCGCAGTACCGGGCTGTCGGCCCTTATTGCGACGCATAACCTTGATCTGGCCGCTCGAATGGATCGAACATTGCGTCTGGACGCGGGTCATTTAGTCGGCTGAGCTATCAACTCTTGACCGAACTGGCGAAATGCGTCTCTCTGTCATTTACAAGACGATGAGGGCAATATGACAACGGTCGCATTGGCAGAAATCGAACGCGTGGTTCAGGCGGCATTGATGGCGCATGGGGCAGACGCATTCCCCGCCGCAGAAGTGGCGCGCGCCGTTTCCCGCGCTGAGGCCACAGGAAATCGTATCTGTGGATTGTACTATTTGGAAAGCTATTGCGCGCAACTGCGCAGTGGGCGCGTCAATGGCAAAGTGATCCCTGCAGTCAGTGCACCACGGGCTGCGAGCATTGTCGTCGATGCACAAATGGGATTTGCGCAACCCGCTTTCGCTTATGGTCTAGCGCCCGCGCTAGATGCGGCCGGACGGTACGGTATTGCGAGCCTTTCGATCAGTCATGCGCACACATGCACTGCTTTGGGTTACTTTACGGAACAGATCGCCCAAGCCGGATTTATCGGAATTGGATTTACCAATGCCTCGCCCATTGTTGCGGCCCCGGGTGGGAAAACACGTGTGATCGGAACCAACCCAATTGCCTTTTCTGCGCCAGATGGGGAAGGCGGCATTGCTATGCAGTTTGACCAGTCAACAACAACCGTAGCGCTTGGAAAAATAACCATGGCCAAGGCGGCGGGTGCATCCATTCCCGAAGGTTGGGCGTTGGACAAAGACGGCCAACCCACAACTGATCCCGAAGCCGCATTGGCCGGTTCGCTGGTGTCAACAGGTGGTCCAAAAGGATGGGGGTTTGGAATTATGGCTGAAATTCTGGCTGCTGCCATGACAGGCGGTGTGTTAAGCCGAGACGTCAAGCCGCTTAAGGCTCCAGACGGGCCGCCGCATGACCTTGGCCAATATTACATATTGATTGATCCGGGCACGTCGGATGCATTTGGTGCACGGCTTGCCGCTTTGTCAGAGGCCGTCGCCCAAGATCCAGGTGCGCGTATGCCTGGCCAAAACCGGGTGATCAACGATCCTGCAACGCTTGATCCAAACGCATGGGAACAAGCGCGAAATCTGGCATCGGTTCCTGCGCACAGCTGAACGGTTACCCAACCGCGTTCCTTTAGGGCAGAACAATATCAACAACGAACCCGCGATGGTTCGAATTAAAGTCGGCTCCGAACGCGCGCATATCTACGACACGCGCCCCATTGTGGACCAAAACCTGATCAATCGGGGCGCCCCAATCGCCTGCAACAACGGGCCAAGTGCCCAGTGGGCGCCGCAATGCGCGAAACCCTGTGTGTTCCATGAGGGTCCGCATCGGTAGGCTCCAGGGGGCGGAGTTGAAATCACCGACGGCAACGACGGGCCCTGACAACCAATCATATTGCGCAGCCAAACGTTTATGCTCAGATTCTGTAATGCCTGACAGCCAAGGTTTGGTCAGATGGTTGCCAACAACAAAGACGCTTTTCCCGTTGTTTGTCTCTAACTGGGACACTGCATAACGGTTTTCCCACACTTCGTTGATACTTAGACGCCAAAAGCGTTTCGGCGCGCGTTTGGTTGCAACAAGCACCTCGCAGTCCTCATAGGGGCATGGGGAAACGAAATCATGCGTTTCGCGTAGTCGCTTTAACGCGGGATAGACGGCGTCTGCTTCTGCAAAGATTAAAATATCGGCGTCTTCTTCAATGGCGGCATCGACGATGCGATGTCCCCAGGCCGCATTCTTGCCAAGCAGGTTAAAGAACAACACGCGCAGATCATGCGTTTGGTCGGGTAGGCGTGGCAAACTCAGTTGGCGATGGGACCACGATAGTTCGGCAGCGCCCAACACAATCGCCAAACTTAGAACAGATGCCATCACTCGCGCCCCAAGTCCAAAGAGGATCAAGCACAAGAAAAACCCAAACGCCAAAATCCACGGCGAAAGGGAATCAAAAATTCGTGCTATTTCGCTGACCGGAGTTTCATTGGGGACAAACCGAAAACCGATGCCCGCGATAAGACAAAGCAATGCGACCATACCCAACGCACCGGAACATTGTGCTTTTACGTTCATTCGATCATTTGGCCCAATGATACCTTCATCCTGTCTTTAAATCCTCATATGCCCCGCGCGAAAGGATGCCAAGCGTGTCGGACAAGACGTTTGATTGCGATGTTGGGAAATTGTTAACCCTTAATTCAACGGGACATGACTGTAATTATCTGGAATTTCTCGACCACGTCATGTGTGGTTCCGTCTTCCCCCGGAAGGCTGGCTCTGCCATAATCGACGTAACCAACAAGAAAAGAGCAGCAGCCATGGTCGACGATCTTCTTTCATCCGCACCGGATGATTACGACGCCTCATCCATCCGCGTCCTCAAAGGCCTTGAAGCCGTGCGTATGCGTCCAGGCATGTACATCGGCGGCACGGATGAACGCGCGCTGCACCACATGGTCGCTGAAATTCTCGACAACTCTATGGACGAAGCCGTCGCCGGTCACGCCACGCGTATCGAAATGACCCTGCACGCCGACCATTCTGTCACCATCGTCGACAACGGTCGCGGCATCCCAACCGACCCGCACCCCGACTTCCCCGAACGCAGCGCCCTCGAAGTCATTTTCTGCGAACTGCACGCGGGTGGTAAATTCTCGGGCGACGCCTACCAAACCTCCGGGGGCCTGCACGGGGTTGGCTCATCTGTGGTCAACGCCCTCTCTGACAGCCTCGTCGTTCAAGTCGCGAAAAACAAAGAGCTGTTCCAGCAATCCTTCTCACGCGGCGCCCCCCAAGGCGGCATCGAAAAAGTCGGCGCTGCCCCCAACCGTCGCGGCACCACCGTCACCTTCCATGCGGACGAAGAAATCTTTGGCTCCCACCGCTTCAAACCCAAACGCCTAATGACCTTGGCCCGCTCCAAAGCCTACCTCTTCTCCGGCGTCGAAATCCGCTGGAAATCCGAAATCGATGACGGCGAAACCCCAACCGAGGCGACCTTCCACTTCCCAGGTGGCCTCTCCGACTACCTGCGCGAAACCCTCGGCGCCTCCACCACCTACGCCGACATCCCTTTCGCCGGCAAAGTCGAGTTCCGCGAAAAATTTGGCGAAGCCGGCTACGTCGAATGGGCCATCAATTGGACCCCAGCCCGCGACGGCTTCATCCAATCCTACTGTAACACCGTCCCAACCCCCGAAGGCGGCACCCATGTCACCGGCTTCTGGAACGCGATTCTCAAAGGCGTCAAAGCCTACGGCGAATTGGTGAACAACAAAAAAGCCAGCCAAATCACCCGCGACGATATGCTCACGGGCGGCTGCGCCCTGGTCTCCTGCTTCATCGCCGACCCTGCCTTTGTCGGCCAAACCAAAGACCGTCTGTCCACCGAATCCGCCAACAAAATGGTCGAAAACTCGGTGCGCGACCACTTCGACAACTGGCTTGCCTCCAACACCAAATCCGCAGGCGCTATCCTCGACTTCCTCATCCTGCGCGCCGAAGAACGTCTGCGCCGCAAACAAGAAAAAGAAACCTCGCGCAAAACCGCGACTGCAAAATTGCGCCTGCCCGGCAAACTGGTCGATTGTTCGTCCAAATCTCGCGACGGCACCGAACTGTTTATCGTCGAGGGCGACTCTGCGGGCGGGTCGGCCAAAATGGCGCGTGACCGCAAAACTCAAGCTTTGTTGCCGCTGCGCGGAAAAATCTTGAACGTTCTCGGGGCGGCTTCGTCCAAATTGGGGTCAAACGCAGAGATTAGCGATCTGACGCAAGCTTTGGGGGTCGGCTTGGGGACTCGGTTTAACGTTGATGATTTACGATACGAAAAAATCATCATCATGACCGATGCTGATGTCGACGGGGCCCACATTGCGGCTTTGTTGATGACGTTCTTCTTTACTCAGATGCGCCCAATGATCGATGCAGGTCATTTGTATTTGGCGTGTCCACCCTTGTTCCGGCTGACCCAAGGCGCGAAACGCGTTTATTGCCTTGATGAAACAGAACGCGATTCTTGGTTGGACAAAGGTATTGGGGGGAAAGGCAAAATTGACGTGAGCCGTTTCAAGGGTCTTGGCGAAATGGACGCCAAGGATTTGAAAGATACGACAATGAACCCCCTCACTCGGAAACTGATCCAAGTACGCATCGACGAAGACGAACCGGGCGAAACCGGCGATCTTGTTGAACGTTTGATGGGTAAAAAACCAGAACTAAGGTTTCAATACATTCAGGAAAACGCCCGGTTCGTTGAAGAATTGGATGTTTGAAGAATCGAATGATTGCTTGACGCTCGACACATTTTAACGGGCAGCCGTTGGTTTCGACGATTTGATAAAATGAAATGACTTCATTGAAAATGCTTGCACTGCGTTAGTACTTTGTTGGCATTTTAATCGTGGGGGTTCAACGAGGTCACGGTGTGATGCAAACTTTAAACCCACTGGTGAGTGGAATTCAGCAGGGTCCGATGCGTACAAGCGACTTGGCGCGGCAGGCGGAAGAAGCGCAGAAATATTTGGAAGTGAAATTCGAACGTACAGTCGAGTTTGAACCAAAAACAGATTGGAAAGCCGAGAAAATAGCCTGTGGCGCTGATCCAGAAACAGTGTTCGGCAGCGGCCTTTCAGAGAAGGCGCTTGCATGTGGTGCGGTTGCGCAAGCGCGTGAATTGGACCGTTTGGCGATGATGCGTGCGGCCAAGGGGTTTGCTAGCGCCAGCACGGCGTTTTTGAATGCTCTCAAACAAGACGTACAGGAGCGGGCTACTGAACGTTCGACCGATTTTTCAATCTGAGGCTTTGAAAGCGGTTATCGCGGTCGAGAAATCCGTCTGAGATTTATCCGTGACCCATTTGTTCCAACTGATTGAGTTGAGGGGGCTTGTCGGTGATCCATGCAGCAACGCAGACGTAATTTGCTCATAACGCCAGTCAAAGACCAAATGTAAAACGCCTCCTTTTAGGAGACGTTTTGTGAGGGTGGCTTTGAGGGATGCGAGGGTTACATCCCTGTGAATGAGATTGCCGTAATAGCCCAGACACTCATGAGGGCTGCAAATCCAAAGACGGTTGGGACTATGACGCGTGGCATTTCATTTATCCTTTCCTAGCGATCATTTAGAACCGCGGTGCGGTCCGCAGAACGTTTTGCCCTGCGATGATTTAAAGGTGGAACGAAACGGCTGTAACAAATAGCCCCATTTGCAACACGGTTGATCACGCTGTTGCGCAATTCCCGTTACAATTTCAGTAACTATATGTTTTTAAGTGTAAAAATAAAAACACTAGCGAATTTTATCCGCGTTGCGTCAACCAAACGCCAGCAGCCATCATTGCGATTCCTGCGGCGCGTGTTACTGACAACGACGCGCCTTGTGATCCAAATAGCCCGAATTGGTCGATGATTGCGGCCGAAATCATTTGACCAAGCAATACGAAAAACACCGCATTCCCGATGCCAAAATGAGGCGCGATAAAGGTGATGGACAGCACGTAAAACGCAATTAATGCGCCAGCCAGAAACAGGTGTTTGGGCGCGCTCGCCACCAAAAGAAGCGGTTTGGGTCCGGTGATCGCGGTAGCCATGGCCGCAACGGAAAAAGCCACCACAAAAAGAACTGCAGCGGCAGCAGCTGGTGATCCGATGTGGACGCCCAATGCAGCATTCAAAGCCGCAAGAAGAGGAATGCCAATGCCTGCCAGCAGCATAGTGAGTGCGTAATAGGTCAATGCGATCTCCTAGGCGCAGATGCCATCCAGCTCCACACCATCCCATGGCAAACGAACGCTATAAGGGCGTGACTGGGGAAGGGGCGCGACGGGCATAGCTTGCGAAATCAAATCGTGCAGGCGTTCTGTGCGGGCACCAGTTGGATCAAGGGCGCGGCAACACACGAATTCTTCGACGATGCTGCCCTGTTGTTCAAACCCGTAATCCAGAAATCCTGCATCATTTGCCGTATCAAAAAGATAAGGGTCCGCACTTCTTTGGTGTTCACGTGCCGCCTTTAAGGGGGAATATCCGGTCTGTTTGCGGTTTTGCCATTGCCAGACATGGGTCAATTCATGAGCCAGCAACATGGCCGCGATCAATCCAATTTCATCGGGGTATTCGGGCAGGTAATCGTCCAAATACCAATCGCGATCAAACAAGACTCGGTTCCACAACGCGACAGCCGCCGGTTTTCCGGTTACGGTTTCGGATTTTGACGGGGGCAATATATTTTCGCGGCAGGTCACTCGGGGGCGCACAGGGCGTTGAAAAGTGACCGCTCGGGTTGGCGCACCATGGACAAGGCGGACTTTGGATACGTCCAATTTATCGCCATGAATGGTGTCGGAAAAGGCAATCTCGGCCTCGGTCAAGGGCCGTCCGCAGCTGCTTAGAAGCAAAGCGCAAGAAATCGTCAATCGTAAGAGCATTCGTTTTTAAGTCCTTGCAAAGGTTGCGGTTGCCAAAGCAACGGTTTTGCCATCCGGTTCACTTGATAATGCACAACGTGCAAAAACCATGCCACGCCCGGCGCGGGTGACTTCAGCTTTTGCAACAATATGATCACCCGACGCAGGACGCAAAAACTGTGTATCCAATGTGACTGTTGAGACAATCTCAAGCGCATCGAAATGGCCAAAGCACGCAAATACCATCGATGTATCCGCCAGCGTCGCCAACGCTTGGCCTGAGACGATGCCCCCGACGCGTGAAATGTCTGGTGTCACAGGGATTTTTAGAATGGCGCATTCTGGTCCAATGTCGGTAATTTCAGGCGACAAAGCACGCACCCACGCGGCGAAATTTTCGTTCAGGATGTCCGTTGCTGCGGCGGGTGTCATGCGCGGCCTCCGTTTCAAAGGCAGGTTTGCGCGAATGTGCACCGATAACAAGACCCGCCTGGATGTGTCTGATGATAAAAATGATCAAAACAGCGTGTCACGTCAGAATGGGAAACCAATCTGTGCGCAATTCTTGCCCCGGTGTCATGCCATGTCCTGGGAAAGGGGGCGATGTTGGCCCCGGTCGTTCGACATAGGTTGCGTCATCGCCAAGCAAACGCAAAGAAAAAGCGCGGCGTCTTGTGGTTGATGTATTCCCACGCGCTCCGTGAAGGCCGCGAAAATGAAAGGCAACCGCATCGCCGGGTTGCATTTGCCATTCCCGAATGTCCATTCCGTCTTTGTCGGGATCAGGGGCAGGCAGGTAATCACCCTCGAAAAACGCGTCTTCTGAAACCCAACGTGTTGGCAAAATGTCTTTTGCCCAAAGGTGAGACCCTGCAACGACTCGTAAAGAGGCAGTTGTGACGGGATCCAGCGGCACCCAGAAGCTGACATTTTGCTGTCCGCTTACAAAATAATAAGGCCCATCAGAATGCCAGGGCGTCGGCATAGAGGTGCCGGGTTCTTTGACCAGAACATGATCGTGAAACAGCTGCACCTTGGCTGACGCCATCAGCTTTTGGGCCGCGGTTGTGATCTCGGGATCACGGGCCGCGTCTTCGAAAGTTTGAAACCGTTGCCAGTTGCAATAGTCGTCAAAAAACAGGCCTGTTTGCCCCGGTTTTTCATTGCGGGACGCATATGGGCCCGGGGCGGACATGTTTTTTGCCACAGCCAAGCGCAAAGCGTCGACGTGTTTGGCAAACAGTCCCGGTATCATAACGACGCCGTCATTTTGATAGGTTTCTATCTGTTTCGACGTAATCATTGTCACGCTCGCTGTTGTTTCATCCGTCTGGATTAAAACGATGGGCGTCGTGGTCCGATTGTTCAAGTGCTGACTATCGCAGACACCGGTTCCGCCTAGGTGCGCGCCTAGGGTCTATATTGTGAATTTTTGACGGTCGTTCTTTAGCCCTTGCGGCGCAATCGAATGACCACATCAACGGATGCGATTTCGACACCTTCGGGCGCATCAGGAATCTGTGCGATTACAAGTTGATCCGCAGGGGCATCGGTCAAGCGCCCTTCGTCTTCCCAAAAGAAATGCGGGTGATCATGAGTGTTCGTGTCGAAATAACTTTTTGACCCATCCACCATGACTTCTTGCATCAGACCAGCGTCACAAAACGCGCGCAAGGTATTGTAGACTGTCGCAAGTGAAACAGATTCACCTTCTGTTTTCACGGATGCAAACAGACTTTCTGCGGTGACATGTCTGTGCTGTCCATCGCCGACAAGCAACGCAGCCAGTGCGACACGTTGACGTGTTGGGCGCAAACCAGCGCCTTGCAACCATTTTGCTCCGGTTTTGTGTAATGACGGTGTCATTTTGGCTCTTCGCTATGTTCTAATACTATATAGGTGGCTCAAACCCACAATTTCAAATGAAATTAAGATGAAAATGAACAGCTGTGCGCACAAGTCGCTGTTATACATCTTTACTGTATGCCGTTCGAGCGGTCTTGCGAGCAGTGTCTTGCCGATGCTAGACGGTCATTTAAAGCAGATATCGCCGCGATAGGAGACGCGCCAGAATGGCCGACTACCCGACACAATTCGACAAAGACGATCTTTTGAAATGCGCGCGCGGCGAGCTTTTCGGTCCTGGAAACGCTCAGTTGCCTGAGCCACCTATGCTGATGATGGATCGCATCACAGACGTAAGTGCAGATGGTGGAGAGCACGGCAAAGGGCATATCGTAGCTGAATTCGACATCAATCCAGACCTTTGGTTCTTTGGATGCCATTTCCCGGGCAATCCTATTATGCCGGGCTGCCTTGGATTGGATGGATTATGGCAGCTGACAGGGTTTAACCTTGGTTGGCGCGGATGGCAGGGGCGCGGTTATGCATTGGGTGTTGGCGAAGTAAAGCTGACTGGGATGGTGCGACCAGATCGTAAGATGCTGACTTATCACATAGATTTCACCAAGGCGATCCAAACGCGTCGTTTGACAATGGGCGTGGCCAACGGCCATGTTGAAGCCGATGGTGAGGTTATTTATCAGGTGACCGGCCTGAAGGTCGCATTATCAGACAGCTGATCTGACCGAGACCCAATTGGTGGTCATCTTTGGGTTAAGTTTAAAATAACGCTCTTCTGGCTAGACTGCGACTTGTGGTTTTAACAAGTACGGAGTTTTGCAATGGCCAGCAGTGACGGCACTATCCAATTTACGGATCAGAGCCCTATTTTTTCTCTGGATAGACTTTTGGTTCTTTTGATTGCCGGCGGGTTCGGCACTTTGGCATTTGAAATTTTTGGTCAGGGAATCAGCCCATTGATAGGGGGCTCGAAACTTGCACCTGTGCCGTTAGCTGGCTCAGTTTTCAAAACACTTGCCGGATTCGGGTCGAAACCAGCGGCCTATTTGCTTCATTTTTTCGCAGGTATGATATGTTACCCCCTTGCATTCGCCTTGATCGGTTGCCCGATCTGGAAGCGTTTCGCACCAATGCTGCCATGGTTTGTTGTGGCCGTCGTATTCGGGGTGATTCAATGGGTGTTCGCGTTGTACGTGATGGCACATCTGGTTGCGGGAATGCCACCATTCCTAAAGTTCTCAGGCATTACTTGGGCTGCACTCTACGGCCACGTTCTTTACGCAATCGTTGCGATTGGTATTTCACAGCATCTGACCGTGCAGTTTCGCAGATCATAATACGTCGCAATTTTCGTTGATTGATACATTGCCCAAGGCGTTTTTTGGATGTCTGGGCAATCGCTTTGCCAGTTTTGAGCTGCAAAAATGTCTACAGCCAAGCCAATACATCGGCGCATGTATTGGCTTTCTTATGGCCAAGATGACTGCTCAAAACCACTCTATCTGGTTGCACCCTTGCATGTGGCTGTCTTACACAGTTGTCACAGGCAAAGAGGAGTGCGCTTATGCGCCGTGTCGTGGTCACAGGATTGGGAATCGTCTCGTCCATTGGAAACAACGCAAATGACGTGTTGGATAGCCTCAAAGCAGGCCGCTCCGGCATTACCGCCAACGAACAGATGGTCGAACACGGGTTTCGAAGCCAGATCGCAGGAGCAATCGATCTGGATCCTTCAGAACATATCGACAAGCGCGTTCTGCGTTTTATGGGGCCAGGCGCCGCATATGCATATATTGCAATGGGGCAGGCCATCGCCGATGCAAGTTTGGCTGACAGTGATATTTCAAACCCGCGAACGGGTTTAATTGCGGGATCTGGTGGTCCGTCGACGTCGGCGATGCTGACTGCTCATCAAACTGTTTTGAAAACAGGTGCGACCAAGCGGATTGGTCCTTTTGCTGTGCCAAAGGCCATGTGTTCGACGATCAGCGCAAATTTATCCACGGCCTATAAGATCAAAGGCATCAACTATTCGATAACCTCCGCTTGTTCGACGTCTTTGCATTGTATTGGAAATGCAGCTGAACAAATCATGCTTGGCAAACAGGATGTCATGTTTGCAGGCGGTGGCGAGGAATTAGATTGGACCTTGTCGTGTCTCTTTGATGCGATGGGGGCGATGTCTTCCAAATACAATGATACACCCGACCGCGCTTCGCGCGCGTTTGACTCGGATCGCGACGGCTTTGTCATTTCGGGCGGCGGCGGGATCCTTGTTCTGGAAGACCTAGAACACGCAAAAGCTCGCGGTGCTAAAATCTATGCCGAAGTGACAGGTTATGCTGCCACATCTGATGGGCACGATATGGTTGCGCCATCCGGTGAAGGTGGGCAACGCGCAATGGAGCTTTCGCTTAGCACGCTGCCCAAAGAACGCGAAGTTGGCTATATCAACGCGCATGGCACATCCACACCTGTAGGGGATGTCGGCGAAATCGAAGCGGTGCGGCGCACCTTTGCCGGGCGTACGCAACCGCTGGTCAGTTCTACGAAATCAATGACTGGGCATGCGCAAGGCGCTGCGGGCGCACTTGAAGCTATCTTTAGTTTGCTGATGCTGGACAATGATTTCATCACACCTTCGATCAATGTAGAAACCTTGGATCCCGCGCTTCAGGCCGGAGAAGTGGCGACATCGTTGATTGAAAATGCGGGTCTCGACAGCGTAATGACAAATTCCTTTGGATTTGGCGGCACAAATGGATCGATGATCCTATCTAGATTTCACGGATAAGATGATATTATGACAGGATCTCTTTCAGGAAAACGTGGGTTGGTTATGGGCGTCGCCAATGACCGGTCTATTGCATGGGGCATCGCGAAAGCGCTACACGAAGCTGGCGCCGAACTGGCCTTTACATATCAGGGCGAAGCGTTCGGAAAACGACTTGAGCCACTGGCCCAATCGGTTGGTTCGGATTTCATGGTTGATGTGGACGTTACGGATGACGACAGTCTTGATGTTGCATTCGACGCGTTGGGTGTGCGTTGGCCAACAATCGATTTTTTGATCCACGCAATTGCCTTTTCGGATAAATCCGAACTGACGGGGCGGTTTTTGAACACCAGCCGTGCCAACTTCAAGCATTCGCTTGAAATCAGCGCATATTCCTTTATCGAAGTGGCGCGCCGTGCCCATCCCATGATGATGGACAATGGCGGAACGTTATTGACGCTGACTTATCAGGGCTCAAACCGCGTGGTACCCAGTTATAACGTGATGGGTGTGGCAAAGGCTGCATTGGAATCCGCAACACGCTATCTGGCAAATGATCTTGGGCCCGACGGTGTGCGTGTTAATGCAATTAGTCCAGGGCCAATGAAAACACTGGCCGGTGCCGCAATCGGTGGTGCGCGCAAGACCTATAAACACACAGGGCTAAACGCGCCGCTGCGTGAAAACGCGACGCTGGAAGCGGTTGGTGCGACTGCTGTGTATCTATGTTCTGATGGTGGTGCGTGCACAACAGGCGAGGTCATTCGCGTCGATGGTGGGTTCCATGTGCTTGGGATGCCGCAAGCGGACAATCTGTAAACGCTTCTCAGGGCAAGTTGGCATGGTTTGCCATGGTCTGGGCAAACCGTTGAAAGTATCAGCGATGACCTGAACGGTTGCCCGCCGACTAAATCCCAAAGATGGAAAATGTGCCCTTTTCCCGAACGACGAGGCGTGACATCCTCTGCCAGAGGGAGAACGCATATGCCTATCACGACTGTTGTCTTTGACGCTTACGGAACTTTGTTTGATGTGGCTGCTGCTGCGCGGCAAGCCGCTGCAGAACCTGATTTTGCAGCTATTGAAGACAGCTGGCCCATTCTGGCAGAGCATTGGCGTCTTAAGCAGTTGCAATACACGTGGCTGCGTGCCGTTTCTGGGGCCCACACCAATTTCTGGACCGTGACACAAGAAGGCTTGGATTGGGCGCTTGAAAAAACGGGTCATGATGGGGACGCTGCATTGCGGGAAAGGCTGTTGCAGCTTTATTGGGAATTGCAGGCCTATCCCGAGGTGCCTGATATGTTGGGGGCATTAAAGTCTGCAGGGAAACAAACGGCCATTTTGTCCAACGGGTCACCGGATATGTTGGACGGTGCGGTTAAATCGGCTGGAGTTTCGGACCTGTTGGATGCTGTTTTGTCGGTTGAATCCGTCGGAATTTTCAAACCGGCATCCGTGGTTTACGATCTAGTGACCCAGCATTTCGGATGCACAACAAATGAGGTTTTGTTTGTGTCCTCGAATGGATGGGACGCAGCGGCAGCGACAGGTCATGGGTTTCAAACTGGCTGGGTCAACCGAGCGGGCGAACCGATGGATCGTTTGCCATGGAAACCGGCACATGTTCTGAAAGACCTGACTGGAATTCCGAACTTGTCGAACGCGTGATGGCCAAGTTTACGTCATCGGACGGACTGTCCTTGCATTATACAGACACGGGGTCTGGTTTACCACTTTTATGTCTGCCCGGTTTGACGCGGACCGGTGAGGATTTTCGATATGTCGCCGCGCATCTGACCCGGTGCCGCATGATCACAATGGATATGCGTGGGCGCGGTGGATCAGATTGGGATCCAAAATGGCAGAACTACAACGTGCCAGTCGAATGTCAGGACATTCTTGGCCTTTTGGATCATCTAAATTTGGAACGCGTTGCCATTTTGGGAACGTCGCGCGGTGGATTACAAGCCATGGGGCTGGCGGCCACCGTACCGGATCGACTGTTGGGCGTCGCTTTGAACGATATCGGCCCCGAATTGGATACTGCTGGGCTTGGAAACATCATGACGTATTTGGGACGACGCCCCAATGCGCGCACGCATGACGACGCGGCGCGCGCTTTGCGGGCGGCGTCTGTCGGTTTTGAAAATGTCCCTGAACAGCGTTGGTTGGAAGAAGTGCGGTTGCATTTCGTACAAGATGAAAAGGGGCTGGATATCACTTATGATCCAGCTTTGCGCAATGCCGTCGAAGTCGAAACAGAGATCCCTGATCTTTGGCCCTTTTTCGATGCATTGAAGGATATACCTTTATGCGCATTGCGAGGAAGCGGGTCCAATTTGTTGCATGCCGACACCTTTAAAAAGATGCGCACCAAACGACCTGATATGATCGCGACCGAAGTCAAAGACCGAGGTCACGTGCCATTTTTGGACGAACCAGAAGCGCTGGACGCGTTGAATACTTGGATGGATAGGATGTTATGAATATCAAAATGATCAGGGCGGCAGCCCTTCGTCTGTCGGGCCATGCGCGGCGTACCCCATTGTTGACATCACCCTTTCTGGACAAGATTGCCGGCCGGCGTGTTTGGGTCAAACCAGAGTGTTTGCAAGTTACCGGCAGCTTTAAGTTCCGGGGCGGCTGGTCAGCCGTTTCGGCGCTGGATGCTGATGTGCGCAGCAAGGGCGTGATCGCATTTTCCAGCGGCAACCATGCCCAAGGTGTGGCCCATGCCGCCCAACTGCACGATGTTCCAGCGGTCATTGTCATGCCCTCAGACGCGCCAAAATTGAAAATTCAGAACACCCGCGATTTCGGTGCGGAAGTTGTTCTTTATGAAAGAGGTTCGGAAGACCGAGATGAAATTGGTGCCAAAATCGCGGCTGATCGCGGATTGACATTGATAAAGCCATTTGATGAACCGCAAGTGATTGCGGGCCAAGGCACAACGGGACTGGAAATCGCGGCACAATGTGCAGAGCAGGGGGTACATAAGGCCGATGTGCTGGTTTGTTGTGGGGGCGGGGGGCTGACATCCGGCATCGCGCTGGCGTTGGAAGCAGATGCGCCGGATTTTTCCGTTCGTTCGGTTGAACCGGAAAATTTTGATGACGTAGCGCGTTCGCTGGTGTCAGGAAAGATCGAACACAACGAAAAGACTTCGGGGGGGTTATGCGATGCAATTATTACGCCGTCCCCTGGCGAAATTCCTTTTCCGATTATGAAACGGTTGTGTGGGACGGGCATGGAGGTCAGCGACAAAGACGCGCTGCGTGCAATGGCCCAAGCATTCCTTCGCTTGAAACTGGTTGCTGAACCGGGCGGAGCGGTTGCGTTGGCCGCTGCATTATATCAGGGCGACCAAATTGACGGCGAAGATGTTGTTGTGGTGATTTCGGGCGGCAATGTCGACACGTCTGTCTTTGCACGTGCTTTGGAGTATATCGAATGACTCAATTCACTATCGCGTCTTTCAATGTCAAAAACCTGATTGGGGCGGATCAGGAATATTATCGATTTCAATCCTATACCCCTGAAGAATACGCGTGGAAGGCGGATTGGCTGTCTGAACAAATTCAGACGCTGAATGCGGACATTGTGTGTTTTCAGGAAATCTTTGAAGAAGACGCGTTGCGCGACGTCATTGCGCAGGCGGATGCGGAAGGCGAAGCTGGCAATGCTGCGCATATTCCGGGACGCGACAAACGATATCGGCGCAAGGCGATATTTTCGAAACTGGCATATGGGTCGTATGGTTCTGCGTCTTTGGCCTTTGCGCCCAACGTTTCGGATGGGGCCGCAGGGCATCGCCGTCCGGGGGTGGCGACCCTGTCGCGACGTGGGTTTGAGGGCGAGCCCGAGATTATTCAGGATTTGGACGATCCGATTGATATTCCACTGACTGGATTGGCAGAGGGGGATGGAGGATCATTCCGGATCAGCCGCCTAAGTCGCTCAATCTTGAAGGTTCGTATTCCCGTTGGCAATCACGTGGTCAGCGTTTTCAATTGTCATCTGAAATCCAAGCTTGGCGAATTCATTCGTCCCGAGGGGGCAGAACATGCACCCGAATCGGACCTGACCCAGTACGATGCCGTAGGGCGCGCTTTGGGCAGCTTGCGTTCGGCTTTGCGCCGAACTGCCGAAGCATGGGTGTTGCGACGCGCGATCGTTGCAGAGCTGGATGCCGGATATCCGGTGATGGTTCTGGGGGATTTCAACGATGGTGAACATGCTGTTAGTACCGAAATCATCAGTGGTGAAGTGCCATTCAAGAACTACGCTTGGATGCAACGCCATGATGCCAAAACCCGCCGAGATCGGTATTCCGATGAAGAAAACACGCAAATTCGCGAAGCCATCGAATCCCGCCGCCTGCATTCTGCCGAACGGCAATTCATCCGGCGGTCCACGCGCGACATGATCTTTACGTCCGCTTTTGGCGGGGCATTTGAAAGCATCGACCAGATATTTATGTCGCGCCACTTCTTGGGCGATGCCCCGGACAGTATAGGCGAGATGGAATATTTCAGCGCGTTCAATGATCACTTGACCGACGGCAGCCATCCAGAGGCCCCCTATAACAAACTTGCATCTGATCATGGGCAAATCATGGCTCATCTGCGCCTGAAAGATTAAGGAGAAGTGCGATGAAAATGGCTGATGTTGGCACGGCGCGGTTGAACTATCGCATTGATGGCCCCGACGGTGGTGCTCCGGTTGTTTTTGCGAATTCGCTTGGCACTGATCTGCGTCTTTGGGATCCGATCATGCCATTGCTGCCGCAAGGATTGCGCATTCTGCGGTATGACAAACGGGGCCACGGTTTGTCGACATGTCCTGCTGGACCGTACTCGATGGGGACACTGATTTCGGATGCGGAATCCTTGATGGATCAACTGGGGTTCAACGATGCATTGTTCATTGGGTTGTCGATTGGTGGAATGATCGCACAAGGTTTGGCTGTCAAACGATTGGACCTTATCCGCACAATGGTCTTGTCCAACACAGGTGCGAAAATTGGAACGCCCGAAATGTGGAATGATCGCATTAAGGGGGTGCGCAAGGGCGGGATCAGGGCGCTTGAAGCGTCAATTCTGGAACGTTGGTTTGCCAGTGCATTTCGTGAAGGGCCTGATTTCGAACTGTGGCGCAACATGTTAGTGCGCCAGCCTGATGAGGGATATATGGGATGCAGTGCGGCCATTTCAGGCACTGATTTCTTTACATCGACGTCAGGTTTGCGTTTGCCCATTCTCGGGATTGCAGGCAGCGAGGATGGATCAACTCCGCCTGATCTCGTGCGCGAAACTGTCGATCTTGTTCGGGGCAGTCGGTTTCAATTGATCCGAGGTGCCGGGCATTTGCCTTGCGTTGAGAAACCCGAGGAGTTTGCCCAGATCATAACTGATTTCATGCGCGAAACGGGGCATATCTGACTTATGGCTGCGTCGATTTTTGGATCTTCTTACCTGGGTGGTTTGTTCGATACTGGTGAGGTTGCGCGCTTGTTCAGCGACACCGCCGACGTGCGCGCATTGCTTTTAACAGAAGGCGCTTTGGCCAAGGCACAGGGCGCATTGGGGGTTATCCCTGAAATTTCGGCAAAGGCCATCCATCGCGCCAGTCTTGAGGTTCAACTTGATCCGTTAGATCTGCGTGAGGCCACGCGCCAGAATGGTGTCGTCATCCCCGGATTGGTGGCTGGGTTTCGTGGTGCGATGCAAGCGCCCGAACACGCGCAATACATTCATTGGGGCGCGACATCGCAAGATATCATAGACACCGCGTTAATGTTGCGATTGCGTCAGGTGTTGGGTCAAAACGAAACAACCATCAAGTCGATCCTGTCCAAAATGGCCAACATCGCTGACCGTCACAGCGCGACACCGATGGTGGCCCGAACATGGGGTCAACACGCCACCCCGACGACATGGGGCGGTGTCATGGCGCAATGGGGCAATCCACTTGTGGATGCCTTGAACGCATTGGAAAACCTCAGAAACACCTGCCTATGGGTCAGTCTTAGCGGTGCAAGTGGGACAGGGTCTGCGTTGGGTCCAAAAGCCGCAGAAACCCGTGCTGCGTTGGCCGAGGCCTTGGGTTTGTTTGATCCGATGCGTAGTTGGCACACTGACCGCAGCCCCATCCTTGGGATTGCATCCTGGCATGTGCGGGTGTCCGCAATCTTGGCTGGACTGGGCAAAAGCCTATCCGCGTTGGCGATCACAGAAGTCGCCGAAATCCAACTGGGTGGTGCAGGTTCATCCTCAACAATGCCACAGAAACAAAACCCCGTGGGACCGGCGACTTTGATTGCGCTTCACACTTACGCGTCAGGTGGATTGTCCAGTTTGCATACAGCGGCAAGTCAGGAACATCAGCGCGATGGTGCGGCATGGATGATTGAATGGGCGGTATTGCCGCAAATCATCTTGTCCGTCTCATCCGCGTTGGGAACGGCCCTGAAAACACTTGAGACTTTGGAACCCAACCACGGCCGGATGCAGTCCGCTTTGACTGGTGGGGCTGGGCTGGCGATGGCAGAGGCGTTAAGCTTTGTATTGGCGGAACACATGTCTCGGCCGGATGCCCAAGCCGCGACCAAGGCGATCATCGCCAAACTAACGGAACAGGGCGGGACATTGAAATCGGTTGCCCAGTCGGAATATCCGAACCTTTCGGATGACGTCTTTGATCCGTTGAAACACGTGGGCTCTGCGCCGTGCGATGCAAGGAATTTTGTCCAGCGCGTGCATCGGTTGTCATGACCGACGAGGCACCTAAGGGGCAGGCCGCCAGCGCGACAAGCCGTCTTTCGCTGACCTTTATACTTGTGACAGTGATGATCGACGCGATGGGGATCGGTTTGATCATCCCAGTGATGCCGGACTTGCTGCAAGAAGTCCAAGGGGCAGGGATCGCAAATGCTGCTCTTTGGGGTGGCGTTTTGTCTACGACCTTTGCCGTCATGCAGTTTCTGTTTGCCCCGGTCCTTGGTGGATTGTCCGACCGATATGGACGTCGGCCTGTTTTGCTTATTTCGACGGCCATTATGGCGATTGATTATCTGGTCATGGCCGTCGCGGGATCAATCTGGTTGCTGTTGTTTGGGCGCGTTGTCGGGGGCATTACGGCGGCGACCCAATCGACGGCCAGCGCCTATATGGCGGACATTTCAGCCCCCGAAGACAAAGCCAAGAACTTTGGCCTAATCGGCGCGGCATTTGGCATGGGGTTTGTACTTGGGCCGTTGGTTGGCGGTTTGCTTGGCGAATTGGGCACGCGCGCACCGTTTTATGCCGCGGCTGTTCTGGCGGCATTAAATGCAATGCTGGGACGGATGGTACTGCAAGAAACGGTGACAGATCGCTTGCGACGCCCCTTTTCATTGAGCCGCGCGAACCCGTTGGGCAGTTTGCGTGTCTTTCGCGCGATGCCAACGGTTGGCGGCCTGATTGCGGTCTATTTCATCTATCAACTCGCTTTCATGGTCTATCCCGCGATCTGGAGCTTTTGGGGGCAGGAACGTTTGGGATGGTCGCCTTCGACTATTGGGTTAAGCCTCGCGTTGTTCGGTATCATGATGGCCGTCGTGCAGGGCGGATTAATTCGTTACGTCCTAAAATGGCTCGGAGATCGTGGAACGGTGATTTACGGCCATGCGTTTGACCTGGTCGTGTTTCTGGCTTTGGCAACGGTCACATCGGGCACAGTCGCTTTGATCCTGACACCTGTGGCCGCCATTGCCGCAGTGATTTCACCTGCATTGACGGGATTGATGTCGCAGGCAGTACGCGATGATCAACAAGGTGAGTTACAAGGCGCTCTGACGTCGGTCAGTTCGCTCGCGGCCATTTTTGGGTATGCCGTTTACCCATTCATCTTTGCTATGTTCGCGCAAAAAGAAGCATCTTCGGCTGCAACAATCAACGTTGCACTGCCCTATTTTCCCGGCGCGCCTTACATCTTGTCTGCGTTTCTGGTGGGGGTTGGATTGCTGTTATTTATTCGCGTGCATCGATCCAACGCGACCTGACCCATTCCCTTGGGGTCGGTTTCAGACTTGCAGCGCAACAAATATACCCCCACGATCTTTTCAAGGATACGAACACCGAAAGATCGGAGATGGTACAATGCCAACTGTAAAAGCAGCAGTTTGCCACGAATTTGGGATGCCTCTGGTCATCGAGGATATCCAATTGCGAGCGCCTATCATGGGCGAGATCGAAGTTACGTTGGACGCAGTCGCTGTGTGCCATTCGGACATATCCTTTGCTGATGGTGCATGGGGGGGATCATTGCCGGCGGTTTATGGGCACGAGGCCGCTGGCCGTGTGACAGCCGTTGGTCCCGGCGTCGCAAACCTGTCCGAAGGGGACAGTGTGATCGTGACTTTGATCCGCAGTTGCGGCACCTGTCCGTCCTGTGCGGGCGGGAAACCGACCATTTGTGAAACCCCATATGATGGCGATTTGGGGCCAATCACAACCAAGGATGGGGGCACCTTACATCAAGCTATGGCGTGCGGGGCGTTTGCTGAAAAAGTCGTCGTGGATCAGCGTCAAGTCGTCAAAGTTCCCGGTGACATAAACATGCAAGCGGCCTCCCTGATTGCCTGTGGCGTGATCACTGGTGTTGGGGCCGTGGTGAACGCGGCTGACTTTCGCGCGGGGCAAGATGCCGTTGTCATCGGGGCAGGCGGTGTTGGCTTGAACGCAATACAGGGCGCACGGATTGCGGGCGCGCGCCGGATTGTTGCGGTCGACATGACCGAAGAAAAACTGGAAGACGCTAAAGCCTTTGGCGCAACGCATGGTGTGTTGGCCACGCAAAAGTCACCGTGGCGCGCTGCATTCAAAGCCCTTGGCGGTAAAGGTGCGGATGCGGTGTTTGTGACTGTTGGCGCGATTCCGGCTTATGATGATGCCCCGCGATATCTCTCTGGTGGTGGAAAAGTCATCATGGTCGGGATGCCTCATTCCGGGGCTATGGCGTCTTATGAACCTGTCGTCCAATCCTTTATGGGGCAAAGCATGATCGGTTCAAAAATGGGCGACACCGTCATTCAACGCGATATTCCTTGGATGGTTGATTTGTACCAACAAGGGCGATTGCAACTGGATGAACTGATCACCGGACGTTGGTCGCTTGATCAAATAAACGAAGCAATTGCTGATACGAAATCCGGAAAAGCGCGTCGGAATGTTATCGTTTTTTGAGCAAATAGGCAGTCGTGCGCCGGACTTAAACTTAAGGGGATAGGGACATGAAGCTTGCTGATCTGGATGTCATCGTCACGGCACCCCCTGCACCCGGTTGGGGCGGGCGTTATTGGATTTTGGTCAAGGTGACGACTGACACAGGGCTAATCGGGTGGGGCGAATGCTATGCTTCGTCCATTGGCCCTGCGGCGATGACGCATGTGATCAAAGATGTGTTTGACCGGCACATGAAAGGCGAGAACCCAGAAAATATCGAAATGATGTTTCGCCGCGCTTATTCCAGCGGATTTACCCAGCGCCCTGATTTGACCGTCATCGGTGCTTTTTCGGGCCTTGAAATTGCATGCTGGGACATTCTGGGTAAAGCGCGCGAAAGGCCCGTCTTTGCCTTGTTGGGGGGGCGCATGAATGACCGCATGCGCCTTTACACCTATCTGTACCCATTGCCCCATCACAGCTTGGATGACTTTTGGACCAGTCCAGAGATGACAGCTGAGTCTGCAGAAGATTGCGTTTCGCGAGGATATACCGCTGTTAAATTCGATCCCGCTGGACCCTACACATTGCGTGGCGGGCATATGCCGGGGATGCGGGACATTTCGACATCTGTCGCGTTCTGTAAAGCTATTCGCGATGCTGTGGGCGACCGCGCTGACTTGTTGTTTGGCACCCATGGGCAATTCACGACTGCCGGTGCAATCCGCATGGGGCAAGCGCTGGAACCCTATAGTCCACTGTGGTTCGAAGAACCCATTCCCCCGGACAACGTGACGCAGATGGCGCAAGTGGCGCGGTCTGTGCGCATACCCATCGCGACGGGCGAACGTCTAACAACCAAGGCGGAATTTGCCCCGGTACTGCGTGAAGGGGCTGCAACAATCTTGCAACCGGCGCTGGGACGCGCGGGAGGTATTTGGGAGATGAAAAAGGTTGCCGCGATGGCAGAGGTTTATAACGCACAGATGGCGCCACATCTTTATGCGGGACCAATTGAATGGGCTGCGAATTTACATCTGGCAACATCCATTCCGAACCTCTTGATTTGCGAAACAATTGAGACGCCGTTTCATGATCAATTGATCAAAGGGTCCATCCGGGCAGAAAGCGGGTTCGTTCGATTGTCTGACGCTCCAGGCCTTGGAATTGAAGTCGACGAAGAATTCGCCCGCCAACATCCTTATTCGGGATCGCAACTACATCTCGAGATGCAGGAAGATCCATGCGATTACGTGGATGGAAACGCTTTTGAAGGCGGCGCACCTGCCCAGAGAACGTAGGCGTATTGCCAGCATTTGGTTACGTCGGATTTCGCTTCCTTAAAGGGTAAGACGCCGCTGCAATCGTAAACGCTTCTATTAAGCGAAGATTGCAGCGGCTGCTTAAATAGCTAGCTCTAATCGTTTGTCCTTGTGCACCACTCACACCTGAGATGCGGCATTCGGTTTATGCTTAGGTTTTACGTCCGAAAGGCGGAAAAGTCACGAAAATGCGTCGAGATCATGTCGGAAATCTGTCTCACTGACTCGGCGCTCGAGGCTTTTTCCACAATAAATCAAATATGTGCGGCGGAATCTTGCCAGCTAAATTTTTTACTCGTTGGTAAAGTCCGAAATAGAAAAATGCTATCCCCGCGAGAATAACCTACAACCTCAAGGGAGATGATGTGTGGAGGGACCCGAATCATCTGCAAAAGTCGATGACTTGCTTTGCGATGTCTTGGGGGTGTTGATGTAATATCCAATGATCAGCAGTGGTTACGTTTACTCGCGTAAGTAGGGGTGCGAATTCTTCAAGATTATGTGTCGCTTCCGGCAGCAAAGCTGTGTCTTGCTCGCCCCAAATCAACAAATGCGGGCAGTTCACCATCAATCGGTCAAGGGGAAGATCAGGCATTCGCATCGTTTTGCCAATGGGTGGGACAATTAACGGCGAAGCGCGGTACCAATTGACCATTCCACGCAATCGTCCGGGTCTCGACCATTCGGTTTTGTAAGCGACTGCACGTTCTTCGGTTAACCAGGAAAAATCCATGTGGGCTGAGAATAATGAAAACAGGCGTTCAAAGTCGTTTGCCGCCAGCTCCTCTTCTGATCCCTCTGCGCGCAACCAACGGATATATTGTGATGCTGCCGTCTGCACACCGCCCGCAATCAGTGCGCGTTGGAACGGCACAGGATGGACTCCGTTGGCGATGATTAAATTCGACACAAGAGCCGGCTTAAACATCGCGAGACCATAGGCAACTGCGGCCCCCCAATCGTGACCGAAAATCGTGACGGGGGCCCTCGCGTCGATCAACTGGGCCATGTCGGCCACCAGTTTTGACGTTTTGTATGCATTAACGTCTTGGGGGGACCAGCTTTGGCCGAACCCACGCTGATCTGGTGCGATGACGTAAAAATGCGACGCCAAGTATGGTGCTACATCTGACCAAGCTCCGCCAAATTCCGGAAAACCGTGCAAACACAGCAAGGGTGGATTGGAAGGATCGCCCCATCGACGCACAAAGAAATTTTGCCCATCGATTGGTACAAATTCAGTCTGGGGCGTCATTCCCCGGCGCGACGAGTTTCAAACACCAAGCCCATAGCGGTGCGTGGCGCAAACCCTTTCCAATAACTGTGCTCTTCGGTTGGCTTCCCGCTGTCATCCAATGAAACCACACCATCGGCTGAATCCGGAATCAAATCCAAATAGTCGGCCATAGAGTTTTGGTTTTTTAAGTGAAGATCAAAAAATGCCGTCGAAAAATGCTGGGCGATATTGTTCATGCGGTTCGTATCCCAAACTGCGTCGGCGTAATGTTCGAACGGTGCAAAATCGAGCGTTTCTACGGGTTTCCAGCTTTCATGGGGGGCAGGCATCGGTGCTGCTGCATTGTGGTTGGCATTTTCGAAAGTCAGCAAGTGACGATCAATGCGGACAGATTCCGTGAACATGCTGCGGATTGCTTCGTAAACAGATACGTCATCGACGCTGCCTGCCATGAACAAAGTTGGTTTGCGCAGTCCCGCCATGCCTTCTGGATCCCAAAATCCGACATTTTTGCCCCAAGGTCCGATGGAAACGATCGCTTTGACGCGGGGATCAATCAGAGCCTCATGGGTTTCGGACCCGGCCAAATGACGTTCCAGTAAACCGGCCGGTGTCCCCCATGCATATTCGGTCGACTCTTGCGTGACACCAGCGCCACCAAAGATAACAGAACCGTAGCCCCCCATAGAGTAACCGATGATGCCTGTGACATCTGCGTTTGTGATTGCGCCGATTGGGCTGTTCAATTCTGACATGCTTTGCAAAACAAAGGCCTGATCGATTGGGCGGTTGTACAGCGTCGATCCAAACGCAGCGCGGTCGCTGTACAAGCTATCAGTGTGATCGATAGATGCGACAACGTAACCTTTGCTGGCCAAGTTTTCGGCCAAATGGCTCAACAGCATCCGGTTGCCCGGATATCCATGACTGATCAAGATCAATGGAAATTGGGCGTCACTGGTTGGTGTCGCGTCGCGTACGGCCTGACCGGCCAAGGTGACTTCAGTCTGACCATCGCGCAGAAGGGTTGTGTATGTTCCCCCAGGAGACGTGCTGTCAATTGCGGGGTACCAGACTTCGACGGTCAAAGAACGATCATAAACAGGTTGTTCGTCTTCGGTGACATTTAGAATGTCAATTTGGCCTGTATTGGTGAATGTCAAAGTCTGAATGCCAACCAGATGATCGCCATATGCGGCAAGCTCAGGCGCATCTGGCCTGATTTGATCAATCCTATTCTCAGCCGCTGCAGCCATAGTCCCCACAACAATACATGTGCAGAGGCCGCTGAACGCCCTAAAGAAGCAAGCCATTCTTCTCTCCCACCTTTGAATTTTTAAAAGCGGATTCGAACATTATCGTATTCCGCCAAACACCTAAACTTAGAAAGCAGCACAATAGACGTATTGGCAAGAGAAGTCTCTTTCATTCGGAAGAAAACATCGGATCATCTAAGTAGTCTTTCGCCAGACGATACAATCGCGTATTGCGCGAATAATGAGTGCAATGCTGATGACATACCCCGCCCATACGCGCGCGATTTTGAAATTGGGTCTGCCTTTGATTGGCGGACACCTTGGGCAAGTGGCTATTGGTGCCACGGATACGATCATGGTGGGCTGGTACGGGGTCACCGAATTGGCGTCGATCACTTTGGCCGGGCATTATTTCTTTGTTCTATTTCTGATGGGATCTGGGTTTGCGTGGGCTGTTATGCCGATGGTGGCCAAATTCCACGCAGAAGAAGACGAAGTGAACATTCGGCGTTCAACACGTATGGGGTTGTGGCTTTCGTTTCTGTTCGCCTTATTGGCGTTTCCTTTGCTGTATTGGTCCTTGCCCATTTTGCAGCTGTTGCAACAGGGCGAAGCTGAATCGGCTCTGGCTGCGGAATATTTGAAACTGGCCGGGTGGGGTATTTTTCCAGCTTTGATGGTCATGACCCTCAAATCATACCTCGCGGCACTGGATCGCACCCAAATCGTGTTCTGGATTACCCTGTTGGCTGCGGTCGCCAATGGATTGCTGAATTACGCATTGATTTTTGGCAACTGGGGCGCGCCTGAACTAGGCTTGCGCGGGGCAGCTTGGGCATCAGTGCTGACGCAATGCGTGATGCTGGCCGGGGTTGTGATCTATGCTATGTGGGCTTTGCCTGAACACAGCCTGTTCCAGAGAATGTGGAAACCTGATTGGGACATGTTCCGCAAAGTCTTCCAGTTAGGATGGCCCATTGGTCTGACAACGCTCAGCGAAGTGGGGCTGTTCTCGGCCTCGGCAATTATGATGGGGTGGCTTGGCACCGTGCCATTGGCCGCGCATGGCATCGCGCTGCAATTGGCGTCCATTACGTTCATGGTACATCTGGGTTTTGCCAATGTGGCCACCATTCGGGCGGGGAATGCGGTTGGGCGCAAAGATCTTGATCATTTGAAAAGAGGTGCGCGCACGGCCTTTGGACTAAGCCTTGCGATGTCGATGGCAACGATTGTGGTTTTTGTTGTGTGGCCAGAAATGTTGATCGATTTGTTCTTAAGCTCTGATGAGCCTGCACGTATGGAAATCCTTGAAATAGGGGTAATCCTGCTGGCCTTGGCGGCAGTGTTCCAACTTGTTGATGGAGCGCAGGTCATCGCCTTGGGTTTGTTGCGCGGCGTACAAGATACTGCGGTTCCTATGGTTTTGGCCGGGATCAGCTATTGGGCGATCGGAATGCCTGTATCTTATTATTTCGGCTACGTTTTGGGATTTGGCGGTGCCGGTGTTTGGATGGGCCTTGTGGTCGGTCTGGCTGTGGCGGGTGTGTTGTTGATGGGGCGGTTCTGGGGCTTCACGGTCAAGCACATACTCAAGGATGGATGATGGGACGGACGCTCTTTTGGCTGACGCCAAAAAACGCCCCGCCCACCATCCCGCACGTTGAGTTTGTCGCTACGTCACTGGTGGCATAACGCGCAATGCCAGCCTGATAAGGTCAACTCGGCTTGGCGCGCCCGTTTTGTGCAGGATGGCGGCGATTTGATTTTTAATGGTTATGGGGCTGCGATTGCGTTCATTTGCGATTGCATCGATGGACAGGCCTTGGAAAATCAATTCGCAAACACTGCTTTCAGCCTGGCTTAGGTCATGAAGGCGGGCAAACCGTTTCAGGGGTAATTTGGGAACTGCTTGCGGATCGATAATGGTTAGCAAAGCGCCATCCTCTGCAAAATCTGTATGTGATGCGCGCAAAGGCGCGACCTCAAGCAACAGATCTGCACGACCGGACCGACGCGGCACACTCATCAAGTGTTCTGCGGTGTGACCGTTCCCGATTGTAGTGGCTGCGACGTCAGCCATGTGGCTTGACAGTTCTTTTGTGCGTTGAGAATTGTCGCAACGCAGAAATTTGTCGTGCCCAAGGCTTAGCCCATCACTTTCGTCCAAAATACGTTTCGCGGCGGCATTGCTCCAGATCACTTCAGCATTTGGAAGCAGTGCGACCAAGCCAACTTGCACACGATCCAGCGCAGCTGTTGCAGACGAGGCTTTGCGTCGAAGCTTGTGAATAGCGCGTCCCATTTCAGCGGCTTTGGTCAGGTGTGGTAAAAGTGCGATCAACGTCTTGTTTGTTTGGGGTGGTACATGTGCATCCCCTGCCAGACTAAGCCCATCGAACCAGATTTTGTCGCGGTTCAAGCGAACTCCCAGGCGGGGACCTATCCCAATTGTACCGCGCAGATACGCATAATCCGCACGACGGTCGAGTGATTCACGAGACGTTCCAGCAGCCGTATCAGGGGTCGGTTCATGCACGGCACATGCGCCTAGGATATCCCAATCGAGGTTTTGCAAACGCGAATAACGCAAAGCGTAGTACATCCCGGCACGAGACCGTGAAAACGAAAGGAACGTGGAATTCAACATTTGTAAGTCCCGCGCAAACGGGTCGGGGCGCCGGATCAATAGCGCGGCAGCCTTTGCGTTGCTCAGCGATGCAACAGTATCCAAAGCACGACGCCAATGACCCGGATTCAATGCCGCGTCGTATATCAACGAAAGAGCAGCTGCAGCATCAGGTGTCATCGACCGTTAGATTTGCAGGCGATCTTCGATCTGACAAGGTTTTATTCGTTAAGAGATCTGTGGTTCGATCACGCTTTTTGGGCAGACGGCTTTCGCTGTGGTTTCGAAGGCAAAGACACAGAGCGATTCGCTGCGACTTTGTTGCCCTCTGGGGCAAATACAAATGAATCGAGTGTCGATGCGCTTGTATGTTGATCTGATGTATCGTTGTGGTTCGGATCTGACTGAGAAGAAAACGCAGAGGTGTGGCGCTTCGACCCAAGAGGCAAAGATGCATCTTCCGAGTGCTCGGGCCCAAGTTGCTCGTTGGTTAAGGAGCGCGCGAAACTGTCCTGCCTGTCGCAAATATATGCGGACAGGGCTGTGGTCTCTGCAGCGCTAAATGTCCTGTCGCCCACGATCCCTTCTGCGGTCATGGCTTCGGCCATAAAAGCGTGAATCTGTGCCAGTTGAAGCGCAGACTGAGAAGGTGTGTGCGCTTGTGGCTGAAGCTGCAGAACTTGGTGCTTGGTTTTTGTAAATGACGTCATGATATCCCCGCATTTCGTCTCAGGGATTTGTGTAAGTCGATCCCGTGAGTTCTCCAAGAACGGGTAATTTTGTAAGCGGGATGTCGCGAGAAATTGCGATTCTCAGACTTTCACTGAGACAATACCTGCCGACTGATTGCGCTTTAGAGGGGGGGCACGAAGCGCCTAACGATTAAGCAGAGCTTACTCAGGTTTTTGCAATCTGTCTGCCTTCTTGCGCACAAGAGTCGTTCGCAGGTCGTGCATTGCCAACAAGAGCGCGTCAGTCACATCTTCTAACTGATCATCAGTCGCACGGCTTTGTGCCCATTGTGTCGTTAGGTTCAGATGATCGATAGCCCGATGAATATCATCAACGTCACGACGTGCGAGCGTCTGCGTTCGATCATGCATCCATGTGCGGATGTGTTCCATGTCTGCGTCGCTAAGATGTCGATCCCCGTGGGGCTTCACATCGCCATTTCGAATATTGATCGTGGCAATGTGATCCATTTCTATGCGGCGCTGCCGATTTTCAGTATCGATTCGAAAGACGGCCGCGCCGTTTTCACGGACCCGGAAATAGTATTCTGGTAAGTCACCCGCCATAATCCACCCCTCGTTATGTTAGACTTGCACAAAAGGTTTGAATGCGTGTGCATGCGTCTTTCAGTGTCTCATCTGACGTAGCGTAGCTGACACGAAAGTTTGGCGATACCCCGAAGGCGGCCCCGAAAACAACTGCGACGCCAACGTCCTCTAGCAGAGCTTTCGAGAAAATTTCATCGTTTTCAATCAAGACACCTTGCGCTGTCGTCTTTCCGATCAGGCCGGAAATAGAAGGATAAACGTAAAACGCCCCTTCAGGGACCGGGCAGGTCATTCCGTCGATTTCGTTTAACATTGAAACCACAAGATCGCGCCGACGGACAAAAACATCGTTATTGCCTTGAATGAAATCGTGTGGGCCTTGCAAAGCCTCAACCGCGGCCCATTGCGAGATCGAACAAGGGTTTGAAGTTGATTGCGACTGTATCTTTCGCATCGCAGCAATAAGAGGTTCTGGTCCCGCAGCGTACCCGATGCGCCATCCTGTCATTGCATATGCTTTGGACACTCCGTTGACTGTAAGTGTGCGAGGATAAAGCCCGGGTTCGACTTGCGCCGGTGTGCAAAATTTAAAATCATCATAGGCAAGGTGTTCGTACATATCATCCGTCAGAACCCACACATGAGGGTGACGCATCAAGACGTCTGTAAGCCCTTTCAATTCATCACGACTGTATCCTGCGCCTGTGGGGTTGGACGGCGAATTGAAAATCAACCATTTGGTTTTTGGAGTGATGGCCGCCTCAAGCTGGCTTGGTGTCATTTTAAAGGACGTTTCGATTCCGCATGGAACGACAACGGGCGTACCACCAGCCAGTAAGACCATATCCGGATAACTGACCCAATAGGGTGCCGGAATAACGACCTCGTCACCGTCGTTCAGGGTGGCCATCAGCGCGTTGTACAGAACCTGCTTGCCGCCTGTGCCAATCGAAATTTGGCTTGGACTGTATTCAAGGTCATTGTCGCGTTGGAGTTTTGCGCAAATCGCTTTTTTCAGCTCTGGGATGCCGTCAACCGCTGTATATTTCGTTCGACCCGACGCAATGGCGACAACCGCAGCATCTTTAATGTGTTGTGGAGTGTCAAAATCGGGTTCGCCAGCCCCAAGGTCAATAACATCGTGTCCCTGCGCCTTTAATTCTGTGGCAAGGTTGTTTACTGCGATGGTCGGTGACGGTTTGACACGGTCGAGCGTCGTAGACAGAAATGGCATGATGGTTTCGAAGCCTTATGCAAGAGGGTATAACCCTCATAGGCTGCCCTGTACCGGCCTTCAAGCAAATGGAGCGATTGAATGGAAGACGGAACAGACTGGTATAGCCCGGACATGGCAACCTTTGGTGACCGTCTTGCAGGTGCGCGCGAGGCCGCGCGCATGAGCCAAAAAGATTTGGCCAAGCGTCTTGGTGTGCGCACAGCGACTTTGCGGTCTTGGGAAGACGATTTGAACGAACCCCGTGCCAACCGATTGTCAATGCTGGCGGGGTTGCTGAATGTTTCGGTCACGTGGCTGATCAATGGTCAGGGCGACGGCATGATCGAACCGACTGAGGCCGAACTTGAAGACACGTCATTGCTGAGTCTTATTGGCGAATTGCGTGATCTGCGCGCCGACTTACAATCGCGAACTGAACAGGTCGCGCGGTTGGAAAAACGCCTGCGTCAAGCCATGGCGGCCCGTGCCGATGGTTGAGACACCAGAAAACCGTCTGCGACGTCTTCATATGCGATCTATCCGCCGCGGGATCAAGGAAATGGATCTTATCCTTGCCAACTTTTCGGAAAAGAAGTTGGCGGACTTATCCACAGATGATCTTGATATATATGAAGATTTATTGTCGGAAAACGATCATGATCTCTATGCTTGGGTGACAAATCAAACCCCGGCGCCAGACCGATTTAAAGGCCTGATGGTTCAAATTTCTGAGGCGTTTGAACCCTAATTTCGACGCATTTTCACAGGATTCTCTGCACTTAACCGATTTTTTGCGAATTTATCGGACATTACTCTCGAGTTGTTTTGTTGGAGAGTTTGTAATGAGCATTCTAGATCCCAATCTCGTCGTGAGCGAGAAGGGTTTTATGACGGGTTACCTTGAAGCATTGTCGCTGGTCGAACGACTGCATCGTCTGCTTCTGGATGTAATTAAAGACGAATTCGAGCGCGTTGGTGTGCTTGAAATTAATGCGGTGCAAGCGCTGTTGTTGTTTAACATCGGTGAAAACGAAGTGACCGCAGGTGAATTGAAAACACGGGGATACTATCAAGGTTCCAACGTGAGCTATAACCTGAAGAAGTTGGTTGAGATGGGTTACATGCATCATCAGCGATGCGAAATTGACCGCCGTTCCGTCCGCGTGCGCCTGACGGAACAGGGCCGCGAAATCCGCAAAGTTGTCACTGACCTGTTTGAACGCCATGCGGATGGCCTTATTGATCGGCAGGTCATTACGGCTGATGGCATTACGGAAATTTCCGATTCCTTGAAGCGCGTTGAACGCTATTGGACTGATCAGATCCGTTATATCTATTGATCATGATAAACTGCTGCGCGGTTGACTGTGCAGCGGACACGACTATTTCAGTCGATATTCTGGTTTTGGGGTCAATTGAGACACGTTCAATGTCTCAATTTCCCTTAGCAGTTTTCTGGCCATAGCATCGGCATAGGCCTCATATCCAAGGGCAGCTTCGACAAAAGAATCTGGCCCTTGAATGACGTTCGCTTGGAAATACGCGACCAGCTCGCCGACTTGCGCTTGGCGCAGATCGCCGATGGAAGGAGTGTCCGCACCAATAACCAACCCATTTATTGTCACACCCTGCACCGGAAGGCTGGGTTGTACGTCGCGCGGACGCGGGCCGAGATTGGATTTCCCGTCGCCTGAAATGTCTAACGTGTGTTTCCAGCAATCAGGCTTTTGCGCCAAAAACGCCACGCCGCTTTGCATCGCAATACCCAACGCAGTGCCTGGGGTTGCGTCGCGTCTTTCAGTGTTGCGTAAAGTGTCGATGGCAAGATCAAGCGCGGTTTCATCGCTTATATCCGTCCACTTCAATACAACAGCCGTATCTTTTACACCGCTCCATTCATAAACCATCAAGGCGATGGGAGCGTTGGGCATGCTAAAAATCGCGCCTCGAACTTCGGAACTATCAAGTGCTGCCGCCAAGCCGTCCAGTTGCAGCCGGTATTCACGCAGATCAACGGACCCGGACACATCGAGGCCCAAAGCCAAAGCTTGGCGGCATGCTGCGAAACTGTGTGACGCGAAAAAACACAGAATAATTGCAACAACTGCACTGCGCTTAACCGGGGGCATCACCGGCCTCAATCAAAGTGCCGAAAACAGGAACAGACAATTCACGTTCTAATTTGCGTCGAATTGCGCGTTCATAGTCTTCGAAACCTTGCGCAACTTCCAAAAATGCGCCCGGACCGCGCAAAACTTGGGTCTGATAGAACTCAATCAATTGCGTTTCGGCCTCGTAATCTGCTGCATTTACGACAAGACCATTCACAACAACCCCTTCGAACGGAAATTCTTGATAAGCAAGAAGCGGCCCAAACCCTTCATTGTTCTGGCCGTCTCCGGCCATATCTATCGTGCGGTTTACACAGTTGGGCGCAAGGGCCAGCATTTCAGCGCCAAAACCTAACGCAAAACCCATCGCAGTCGGGAATTCGTTATGACTGCGCCGTGACTGACTGATCGACACGGATGCCAATTCCAACGCGGCAGGGCTGTCGATGACAGTCCAATCGAGCAGGATTTCCTGGTTGTACCGCCCCGACCATTCGTAAACCCCCAAAGCGACTGGGTCGGCCAAGCCAAAAAAGGCCGTTTGCACCTCAGGTGCAAGCAAAGCTGCAGCAAGCCCTTGTCGTTGAAGTGAATCTTCGTGCTGATCAACCGAAGATGACACATCAATTGCCAACAACAACGCAAGGCGACAGGCCATCGCCCCGTTGGCGGATGCACAAAGCAATGCAAGGAATGCGGTGACGCGTATTACCAATGCCCGACGTTTTCCATACTGGCCCATGGTTCCGCGGCGGCCAAGCTATCGCCGTCTTGAAGCAGTTCGATTGAGATGTTGTCAGGGCTGCGAACAAACGCCATGCGTCCATCACGGGGAGGGCGATTAATGGTAATGCCATTGTCCATCAGATACTGGCATGTTTCGTAAATATTGGCGACACTGTACGCAAGATGCCCAAAATGCCGACCATCAGTGGGCAACTCATCATCACCGTCCCAGTTATAGGTCAGCTCAACCGGACAGTCTTCTTGTCCGGGTGGTGCCATGAACACCAAAGAAAACCGTCCACCTTTGTGATCGACGCGACGCGTTTCCTTCAGACCGAGCAATCCATAAAATTTCATGGAAGCCTCGAGGTCTTTAACTCGGACCATCGTATGCAAGTATTTCAAACTCATGTCTTTCAGCTCCAAATAGACGTGATCTTCGGACCAAGCCTAACGTTTGAGCCGCGCAATGCCAGACCTTGCTCAGAATTTTGATTGGAAACCGAAATTAACTGAAAATTCGCTTGTTTCGAAACGTCCCACATTCGACGTCGCTCTGCCCGCGCGGAACGTTACAGTTGGCGCAAATCCGGCGTAATCGTAATCTTCAAAGAATAACGACAGATCAGCGTATGCCGACAAATCGTTTCGTCCACCTGGAACTGCGAAAAAGCCGAGTATGTAATCGGGATATTCGGCATCCGTGATCTGCAAGGATGCTCTTGCTTTGGCGGGCCCCCAAGATTTGGCAAATCCATAGGTGAGTCGCGCGCTTATTTGATCGGATCGCCTGTTCACCGCATCGGAATCGGATTGTTGGTACGTCAGACCAAACCCCACACGGTCACCGTTTTCCAATCCGTGCGAGACTCGTCCGCGCAGAATATAGCTTTCACTATCTTGCAGGTCGTCACCGGGACGCGAATATTGTGCGACCGATGCCCCCAACGTAAAGCTGGTCTTGGGCGTCACTGCCCAAGTGCGATCTGCATCAAGTCGCAAGAGATGGTAATTGGTATCGTCACCAGACCAATACGTCCCACGGGTCAGACGGAACCCGGCACTGTCACCGGGGCGATCACCCAAAGCGAACATATGACCTAACGATATCTCACCATAAGTGGCGTCAAAGTCTTCGTTTTCCAACGTATCCGTTTCGTCGGAAATAAAAACACGTTGAACATAAAGCCGCCCAGACACCGTTGTGCGTGTTCGTTCTGTTGCGTGCAAGCGATAGGATGCTCGGACATCGCCGCTGACGATTGTGCCTGACAACGCTTGGGCATCACGCGATAGGAAGCCAATAAGTGGCGCCCCATCAATGATCTGAATGGCTTTGTCGGCCCCGTTGTTCACGTTGTCAGACGGGCGTACAGAAAAACCGAGGTTCACAGACCACGGATTGACGGATCTGACGCGTCGATATGCACGTGAAATGATTTCAGATTGTTCTTCGGTTTGCGTCTGCAACGAGGCGCGACGTAACCAGATCTGTGACAGGGTAGGGCGCTCTTCTGTCAGAGCAAATTGAGCGGCCAATTGCGCGGCCTGTAATTTTTGCGTTTTTGTGTCGCCCGCTCGGTATGCTTTGGCCGCCGCTTGACGTGCCGCGGTTGGGTTTTTCAGTTCGGCTTCTGCTGCACTCAATAGTAAAAGCGCGTGAGCGTCTTTTGGGTTTGCGGTCAGCAGACCGTTTGCCAATTGCTGGGTCAATGCTGGATTGCCACTAAGCAACGCGGATTGCGCAATTTGGCGGGCTTCTGTCAGGGTAAGTGTCGCAGTTGGTTCAGCCCCGACGCTTAAAGCGCCGAGGCTGAATACTGTTGAAAAGATGAGGTTTTTAAACCGCACTGGAATTTAGATTATTCAGGATCGACCGATGCACAATCTGTGGCTGTTGCATCCTGCAATGCACTGCCACAGCGACCAAGAACGAATATTCCATATTCTTCTTCGTCCGTGACAGAATCAAGAGCCGTTCCTGTGTTCGAACCGAAATGCTCTTCAGCAAAAAGACCGCCAGCCAGGGCATCAGAATCAGTACCGCCGATAATCCCGCCATACTCGCCAACTCCTGCTTGATCTTCGGCTTGTTGTACTGTGCCGGCGAAGGAGCCATCGGTTGAAAGGTCAGTTGGAACAAGGATCAGATCTGGCAATGCAACTTGGCCCAAAGCGTCTGTGTCGATTACACGATTGTAAACTGTACCAGCTACGTTGTTCGACCCGAATTCAACGTTGATAAAGACATCCCCTGTCACCGGCGCAGCCTGCGAAGGTGTAATCGATGGTGAAGTACCACCCGGAACAGGAAGAAGGTCGGTATCTGGCCCGTTGAGGTCGCTTAGACCGATATATTCGCCAGCATAAGTGACAAGGCCACGATCATTTGCCGCATCTGGTACGATCGGATCGAATCCACCGTCGCGTTTGTATGCAACGCCACCGCTGAAGAACTGAAATTGACCACCTGTTACCGCAACTGCACCTTCGACGTCGCCAAGCCGGCGAACATAAACAGTAGTATGCTCATCCAGTGGATCGTCTTGGAATGTGTATGCTTGATAGACACCTGAGCCCGCAGCCGCATCAAGTGCGGCATTTCTGTTATATGTTTGTGTCACAACATTACCGTCGCGCAACAGACCTGTGATTGAGAGCGTGTTCGCCGCAGGGTCAAAGTCGACATTCGCGACGCTGCCCGCAATATTTTCAGGTATATCGCTGGTCGTTGATCCTGGGGGAGTTGTGGTGCCTCCGCCAGTGTCTGTTGTGAATGGGTTGCCGTCTCCGCAGGCGCTAAGCGCCAACAGAACAGCTGCTGCTGTCATAGTAATTCGTTTCATTGCCTGCCACGCCTTGTTTTTTTGGACTGCTCATTGGCTTTTTTATGAGAAACTCGGGCGAAAACATTGGAAAGTCAACAAAATCGTGACACACGTATCGCGAGGCGTGTCGAATGTGTGACCTTCATGTTGCGGTTCCATTGCCGCGCTCCACAATATAGGGTGAGGTTCTACAGATTCTGTACACCCGGAGCCTCGAATGCCTGTATCACCAGAACAACAAGCTGAAATAGATGCGCAGCGAAATGCGCCACAAAAGACCCTGCGCGCGATCGCTCCGGGGATTGAAAAGCATTTGTATTCGGCCCATTAGGTCTTGGATCATGGCTTTGAGCGCGTCATCAATTACATGGGAGACGACGCTGCCATTTGTCAGGCTGCGCGGGTTAGCTATGGATCTGGGACCAAATAGGTGTCCAACGACGAAGGCTTAATCCGGTATTTGATGCGACATTGGCATTCCACACCCTTTGAAATGTGCGAAGTAAAACTGCATGTGAAATTGCCGGTGTTCGTTGCGCGGCAGTGGATCCGTCATCGTTATGTACTATAATTACCTTTCTAAACGATGTGTGTTAGGCTGTTGAAGGAACGGTGGTGTCGGAGGCCTGTTGAGTGGAGCCTCGCGCAGCTCAGGCGAAGCAGGCCGGGCGGGGCGCATGAGTAACGGACTTTGAGTAGATGCAGGGTGATAGTGGACCTGTCACGTTTTAGTACCGCCCCCTGTGCTCGTTTAAGCCACCTTCCGTTCGAATGCGACGGGGCTTTTCCAGCCGAGTGCTGAGTGACGGCGGCGCGGATTGTAAAAGCCGTTAATGTATTCGAAGATTGTCATCTCAGCCTTGCGTCGTGTTTCCCAAGGATGCCGCCAGATCAGTTCAGCCTTGATGGTTTTGAAGAACGTCTCAACAGCCGCATTATCATAGCAATTACCTTTGCCTGACATCCACTGCCCGGCAGTGCATGTTTACATGCATGAGAGGGGATACCTTGAACCCGTGCTGGCGCAGGAGTTTCTGGTAGTCGTGTGAACAATATTGAGATCCACGATCCGTGTGATGAATACAGCCTTTGGGTGGTTACCGGAACGCGATAGCCATCTGCAAGGCTCTGATCGCCAGATCACGCTTCATGCGATTACTGACGGCCCAACCAATGACCCGCCTTGAATGCAGGTCGAGGATGACAACCAGATACAACCATCCCTCACGCGTCCAAATGTAACTGATGTCACCAACCCATTTCTGGTTTGGCGCACCTGCATTGAAGTCCCGATCCAGCAGGTTCGGTGCGATGTTGAACTTGTGATCGCTGTCCCCCTCTCGGCAGATTGCTTTGCAATCGCCTGCCGGGCAAAGGTTGTGACCTTATGTTTGCGTGTTCTCACAACTGACATGCCGTTCTGGCGCATCAACCTGCCAACACGGCGGTGACCCACATCTAAGCCGATCTCTTTCAGCTCTTCTGTCATGCGTGGGCGGCCATAGCTGCCCAAGCTCAGGCGCGATTGTTCTTTAATGTGTGCTAAAGTCACCATATCGGACCGCTGTCTGTGGCTGGCAGGTCGGCTGCGATGCGCCCGCAAACCGCGCGGACTAACAGCCATGACCCGACACATCAGTTCAATGGAAAATGCAGATCGGTGTTCTTCGATAAACTTAAACCTCACGGCTTTTGGCTCGCAAAGAACACCGTGGCCTTTTTTAAAACTTCCCTTTCCTCCTTGAGAATGCGGTTCTCACGTCGAAGCCGGTCATTCTCTTGGGCGAGGCTTAAATCCTCTTTTGACACGACATTCGTGTCTCTGTGCGCCGTAATCCATTTGTTCAGCGTCGACATCCCGACGCCAAGATCATCCGCCACCTGTTTGCGCGTTAGCCCACTGGTTAGCGCGATCCGCACTGCATCTTGGCGGAATTCGTCCGTCCGTTTCAGTCCCATAGTAACTCTCTGAACCACGCCGGGTTTGCCAGAGGCTAATTTGTCTTAGTTACGCGGCCATATCTGATCTTTCCATAGCGGCATAGAAGTGTGCCTCTGCTTCGGCTGGTGGGATGTTCCCGATTGGCTCCAGCAGACGGCGATTGTTGA
>JBDVKF010000096.1:0-2593 GCA_039960995.1 Paracoccaceae bacterium
AAGAAAAGCCAAGGCACAAAACACGGAATCGGTTGACCCATCGTGACCGCTCAGAGTACAAAACTGACTCCAGCGTGATGGCCGTGTGCAAACCGGTCACGATCCCCGGAATGACCGGTCACGTTCGCCGGAATACGCACAGCCGTGATGTCACGAATATCGGCCATTGGGGTACTGGCAACCTGGAGGTAAATGTTCGAACCTTTGAAGACTGGGAAAAAGCACGTTTATTGGTCGATAAGGCCTACCAGGAGAGTTAACGGACACACCCCAAGTTATCTGGACCGGTAAATACTCTCGCCAGAAATGGCTGGATGCTTTATGCATACAAGTACCTGTTGGAGCTGAAATCGGCATTGAGGTCTGTGCTTCCTCCCAGCAAAGGACACTTCAAAAGCTCAAATAATCAATAGCTTGAAAATCTGCCGTACCCGCGGACAATTTATGGTTAAAAAAAGCGGACAATTTATGGTTTAACTACCACTAAATCGCTGATATCAGCTTAAGTACCAACGAGGCCTCAACCACTACCGTTAACCACCGAAAAAAGCGCGCCCACCCCAACCAATCCGGCAATTCTGCCTAGTCGATCTTCAACTCGACAAAACCACAGCCCGATAGATAATAGGTCGAGTCTGTATTGACCGGATCGTGCCCAACAAAGAAATCGGACGACTCCTAATTATCGGATTCTCGATCAACAAGTCGCCGTGCTAGAGCTAGAGAAAGCAACCTTATCTTCTTTTGCACGCACCAAAAGAGGTTCTGAGGTAGTAACGGTTCCCAATAACCATATGGACTGAAGTGGACTATCCACGCTTTTCTTATCTCATCAGAGTTGTTGGGCAAGCTACTATGAAGGGTCTGTGGAAGGTGGAGGATTACATCGCCCAGATTAGCTGTGACCTGCACAGCACCCTCACAGGCTCGGCCGTCTAATTTTGCATAAAGAGTATGTCCGTTAGCTGACCGCTGATGCCTTAAATTACCAAGTCGATGGGAACTAGGGACGTATTGCATACATCCCATTGAAGGGACAGTATCCTGAAGCGGGATCCAAACATGCACGCTTTGCATCTTTTTTACTTTATCTTTGTACGCCTGATCCTGATGCCAATGTACAGATCCACTCCTAGGCTGCTTGTAGATTGCATGATCGAAAGATGGCATTGTGGGCCGACTAAGAATCCGGTCTACGAGATCATTACACTCGGCAAGTAATGGCGACCGCTTCAACGTCGGTAGGATCTTAAGTAGGTGGTTCATTTCCTGTATCGCACCGGGGTGATCACTGGCTCCTCCATGCTCGAGAAGCGAATTGGTTCGGCCAGAACTAGCGTCAGAAAATGCACAATCTAGAGCGTACCGAACCTCACTTAAAGCAGCCATGCTCAACACGTTTTTGAGGTGAACAAAACCAAAGCAAGCCAACTGTGTGTATTCCTGGCTGAGAAACTCTTCTGAATTCAATCGTGTTGAGTTCATTTGTTTGAGGGCTTCCAAATCCGATACTGTTTACCTTTACAAAAAGCGAAAACGGCGCCAAGGACGGCTGTCAGAGAAGCAGTAAAAAATCCTATACTACCCAACTTGGTTGTCTTCCTCGTCAGTACGAATAAACCTAACGCCAACGCAGCGGTAGCCACAGAATAAGAAGCAGTAATAACTACTTCAACGCCAACGTATATCGTGAGCCAAACCACACAAAGTGCAGTGAACCAGCGAAGGAGTTTATGGCTAAATAACTGCCACGAAAACCAGCCATGCCTGGACATAACGAGCAGGTCCAGGCTTGAAGATATGGTAGACATACCATGCACAATGGTTCGTTGCTTCCGTTCAAATTCATCAACGAACGTCCTTCCCAAAGAGTAATGCCCTTTAACACTGTCATCGGTCAATACTCGATACCCATTTCTGACTGCAATCATCGCAATCTCAAGGTCAGAACAGCCGCGCCCTTTCAATTTCTTGCATAAGTGTTTTCTAGCCGCGAAATAAGAGCCACTGACTCCTACGCACGAAGAAAGCTTACTCTCGTATCTTCGCAACATCATTTCGAATCGGATGAAAAATGCGCCCAAGGAATACCTGTCTCCCTCAACACAATCAACTGAACCCACAACACCAACCTCTGCTTGCGAGAAGTTAGTCAGGAGTTTGGAAACTGACCCTGGTTTTATTTTTGTGCCAAGGTCAGAAAATATAATGATCTCGCCAGCAGCTTCTTTAATCCCTATGATAAGTGCTGCCTCTTTTCCTACACGATGGGGCAACTCTATCAGTCTCACTCGCGTATCAGCAGCCACAACCATGGCTGTATCATCGGTGCAACCGTCAGTAACAACGATTAGCTCATAAAATTCAATTGGCGGCGCGGCCGCTAAAACATCTTCAATTTTCTCACTAATAGATTTGGCGCCATTAAACACAGCAACAACATGACTGACAGTATCCTGAATCAGTGACTTTGCAGGCGAATATACCCCGCAAATCGCCATCGGCGCTAACGGGAGCCATCAATTGTCGAAAAATAGGTTGCGAGTGCCTGAAACGCGCAGCCTGAAGTCGACCAGAGACCAGGATTTGGCTG
>JBDVKF010000097.1:0-61829 GCA_039960995.1 Paracoccaceae bacterium
CGGATCAAAGACGCACCGTTAGACGCAGAACCGTTGAACAGCAGTGAATTGCTGTCGACTTTTCGCGGCGATCTGGGCCGGGCGGTGCGGGACATGCAACGCGATGTCGTACGCTTTGGGCGAACATCACAGCAGGTGCAAGAAGGCCGCGCTGTGATTGAAGCGCTGCAAGGGGAAATCCGGCAAGCTGACATTGCACATACTCAGCGTTTGATGCGCCAGTTTGAACGCGAAGATATCTTGAATGACATCAAGTCAGACAGCATTACGACTCTGATTTCTGACATCGAAGGCGAAATAGCCAAAGTGTCTAGCAAAGACGCATCCATGCGAGCGCTTGAAACCAAACGCGCAGCCTTGGCGACCAGTCTTGCGCAGGTCACAGACGAACGCACGCGGTCAGAATGGTTGGCGGCATTGGATACCAGCGGCCCGGCGCGGATTACGATCCTTGACCCGATAACAGTGTCAGATAACCCAGTCGCGCCAAACAAGGTGGTGATCTTGATCGCTGGAATCGTTGTGTCGATCCTTGGCGGTGTTGGGCTTTATATAATCCTGACGCAGATGTTTGTGTTGCCTCAACAAAAACGATCGGGGCTGTTCTCGCTGTCTTTGGAAGACGATGATCAAACCGATGGGCAAGACATGCCCGCACATCCCATCCCCAAAACGCTTGGTCGTGATGCAAGACGCTGACACAGATCAGGAATTGGGCCATGTTCTGGTTGCCGGGGCAGGCGGGTTTCTGGGCCGTGCCCTTGTGGATCGGGTCAGGGCGCAAGGTGGACGCGTGACGGGTCTGACCCGACAAGATGTTGATCAACGTGACGCGCATGCCGTCCAAGCGATCCTTAGGCAGAGTCAGCCGGATATAGTGATTGATGCGGCGGGGGTCACACCGGGGCGCGGTGATGTTGGGGACAACGTGATCATGACCCAAAGCTGGTTGGATGCCATTGCCGATTTGGATAACGTACCGCGACTTGTGCTGGTGGGATCGGCTGCGGTTTTTGGGGACGGGGCGCAACAGGATCGCGCCACCTGCGAAGACGATCCCATGTTACCAACCAGCGATTATGGACGCGCGAAACTGGAGGCTTTGCAGATTGCAAAAGATGCGGCCAAAGCAGGGTCTGATGTGCAGGTTGGGATCATGTTCAACCTGATGGGGGCAGGGCAACCTGACCATCTGGCGCCCCAAGTGTTTGTACGGCGTGCGCTGGAAACGCAGAAAGGCAAAACATTTGATGTGGGGCCGGTTGGAGCCGTGCGTGACTTTATGGATATCCATGATGCGGCAGACGCTCTGATCGCGCTGGCGCGGTTTGGGCCTCCGGGAACCGTGGCCAATATTGCAACCGGCCGCGCAACGCGTATCGGTGATGTTCTTGCCTTACTGAAATCCCGCCTTGGGGTCGATTGGGTAAGCCAGGGCAATACCAACGACGCGCGCGGGGATTACACGTGCTTTGGGAACCCGACGCGTTTGATGCAAATGACCGGCTGGGCGCCACGTCTCGATCTGGAAACGGCTCTTGATCAGATCATCGAGATGACCCGCCAATCAATACAAAAAGACACAAGGACGGCTTCATGAGTTTTTGGAATGGCAAACGGGTCATGGTCACAGGGGGCGCAGGATTTATCGGCAGTTTCCTGTCCGAAGCACTGGTGCGCGCCGGGGCCGACGTCACCGTTTTCACGCGGTATTCGTCGCGTGGTGTGGGTGGGGCCAGCGATGACATGGACCCAAGCTTGCGCGACCAAATCCGCTTTATCATGGGCGATCTAAAAGACCCAGCGGGCGTGGCAGCAGCAGCGCGTGGCTGTGACACGATATTTCATCTGGGCGCGCATATTGGCATCCCATATTCTTATGTGCATCCTGTGGATGTCGTTCAAACCAATGTCATGGGCACGACAAACGTACTGGAAGCCGCTCGCCTGAACGACACATCAAAGGTGGTTCTGTTTTCCACCAGCGAAGTTTATGGCTCCGCCCTTTATGTGCCCATTGACGAAGATCACCCCCTGCAAGGTCAGTCGCCTTATTCCGCGAGCAAAATCGCGGCAGATCAGATTGGGTTAAGCTATTACCGGTCCTTCGAAACGCCCGTCGCGATTTGTCGTCCCTTCAATACCTACGGTCCACGCCAGCCCGCGCGGGCGATCATACCAACGGTGATCAGCCAGGCGATGCGCAGCAATGAAGTGCGTCTTGGATCGCTGCATCCCACACGCGATTTGATGTTTGTCGGCGATACCGTTGCCGGAGCCATGCGTGTCGCAGAAGTGGACGCGACCCTTGGCGAAGTTATTCAACTTGGCACAGGTGTGGAAATCAGTATTGGCGATTTGGTCAAAAAAATCTGTGATGTTCTGGGTAAATCACCCAAGATTATTGCCAATGAAACGGACCGACAACGTCCCGCCAAAAGCGAAGTGAACCGTTTGCTGGCGGCGACGGGCCGGGCCGAAGAATTGCTGGGATGGAGTCCGCAAGTCAGCCTTGAAGACGGCTTGGCGCAAACTGCTGAATGGGTTGCGGCACATCCGGATTATTTCTCGACAAAAGGCTATCAGGTGTGAGGAGGATGACATGAAAGCTGTAATTCTCGCCGGAGGAAAAGGAACCCGTTTACGGCCCTATACGTCCGTTTTACCCAAACCATTGATGCCCATTGGCGATTTGCCGATCCTTGAAATCATCATGCGACGCCTTGAAAAGGCGGGCGTGAGCGAAGTGGTGATCGCCATCGGGTATTTGGGCAGTCTGATCCAGACCTATCTGGAACAAAGCCCGATTTCGAAACGCATGATAATTCGATACCACCTTGAGGATAAACCCCTTGGGACGGCTGGCGCGATGATGCAACGTCACAAAGATGCGGGTGCGGCTTTGACTGTGGGTGTTGTGTCGACCGAAGTGCAGATTCAACTGGGTGTTCTGACGCTGGATAATGGTGACCAGATCACCGGGTATGATGAAAAACCAACAATGTCTTATGCCGCGAGCATGGGTATTTATGTCTATTCCCCTACGGCCAAATCTTTGATTGAACCGGGCGAATATCTGGACGCGCCGACATTGGTTTTGAACCTGATTGAACAGGGCCAAAAGGTTGTTGGGTTCACCGATCCTTGCCGTTGGATCGATATTGGCAACCACGGCGAATACGAACGGGCACAACAGGAATACGAAGAAAACCCAGACGCGTTTTTGGCATGATGCGAAAGGTCGCTGGCGTATATGCCGCCGGCACAACCATGGTGGTCGTGTTTGCGGGTATCATTCAACACGTCGCCGACGCCGCCTATTTGCGGGCTATTGATCAGATGGACGCAGACCAAGAACACGTAGCGATCCGCGCCAACATTGCATTGCGCATCTTGGGAGTCATTGGGTCCATTGGTTTGATCCTGCTGGGATATGCGGTGGCACAAAGTGGCGGGTTTGAACTGCCCTTTTCCGGTCTGATGATTGCGATGATTTGCGCCGGTGTCGCCGCCACCGTTTTGATGAGCATTCCGCAGATCATTCATCAATCGCGACAACATTATGGACGCTATCTGGCGCTGGATATGGCCATGTATGCGTTGCGGGTTTCGGGCCTTGTCGCGCTGACGCTTGCTGGCAAATTTACGACCCTTTTGGCGTTTGTCGTTCAGGCCGCCGCACCGACCTTGTCGATTTTTGGCAGCCCTGCGCGGCTTGGCCCTGCGGCATCCGCTCCACAGATACGTGCCGCAATGGGGCATATGGTGCGACTTGGGGGATGGATCGGGTTGGCCTTTGTCTTTTCCATCGTCACCGGCAAGCTTGATTTGCTGATGTTGGCCTTTTTAGGATCGACTAAGGATGCGGGTCTTTATGCGGCTGCCATCAATTTGGCCATCATCGCAGAATTCGCCGGGGCCTTTTTGCTGGTGGTGTATTATCCAAATATCCTGCGTTGGTATCGCGAAGGCACGCTGCGCCGCGTGTTGTTGCAGTTCTTGGCCGTGGCTGTTCCCCTTGCCTGTATCGTGGGTTGGGTTGCTGTTTCGAATGCACAGCCCATTATGGAAACCGTCTTTGGCGTAGAATACAGCGCCTCGGGGCCCATTTTCGCAATGCTGTTGCCTTTGACCCTGTTCATGTTGACGGTCCAACCCGTTGCGGCACCCTTCATCAACCTGCGCGCCCCACATATTCTGTGCATCATCGAAGGCGCGGGCCTGATCGCAATCATTGCAGCGTTGTTGATTTTCATCCCAAGCCACGGCGCAATGGGTGCCGCTTGGTCCATGTTCGCCATTCGGGGAAGTGTCGGTTTGGCCATCCTTGGATGGGCCTTGTTGTCCGCACGCCCTAACGCTGAAACCGATATTGTTGCGACCCCCGAATTGAAGACGGAAGCCCAGATATGACAGTTATTTACCGAAAATCACTTGCCTCAACTCTGCTGGATCAACTGAACGTCCGGCTTGCGCGCGCTATGACGAAACGGCGCAAGACACAAAACGCCCCGCGCATGTTCGTAGCGCCAGATGACTATATCGGTGAAACTATTCTGGCCGAAGTATTGTTCGAAAAGGGCTATTTGAACGCGTTAGACGCTATTTTGGGCAAAATGAACATCGGCACCCAGCCGGGCGATGTTGCGTTGGATATCGGTGCAAATATTGGCAATCACGCTTTGCACTTTTCGGGTAAGTTTGGACATGTACATTGCTTTGATCCAAACCCAATGATCGCGCGCGTTCTTGAGGCGAATATGATGTTGAACGACATCGAAAACGTCACTGTCCACCGCGTTGCCCTATCTGACGAAGACGAACAGCTGCCTTACGTGCAGCACGATTCAAACCTCGGCGGCAGTGGTTTTCTGCGCGACGGGGAAACCGCCGATGAACCCGGTGCGCGGATGAAAGGCGAATTGGATTTGCGCCATGCGGGGAATTTTTGCACGTCTCTTTTGAAAGACGGGCAAAAGGTTCAGCTGATCAAAATCGACGTTGAAGGACTCGAGGACAAAGTGCTGTCTGGCCTGCGTGACCTGATCGCGGAACACAAACCCTTGCTGTTGATCGAAGTCACCGGAGATTCTGTCGGCCAACGCGTAAAAGACCTGATCGCAGAATACGATTACGACCCATTGCAGGAAATTTTCAATGATCTTCGATTTGGCAACGACCCGCTGGCGAAACGGTTTATGCGAGCCATCACCTCACAGGTCACCTATTCTCTGCGTCCGCTGGATGCCTTTGCCGATCGCATTTACCCAATGACGATCAGTGCTCCAAGCGGCGTGTTGGCCGAAAAAGGATTGATTGGCGGCTAATGGCATTTACGCTTTTCCTTTATCATTCGATTGATGACAGTGGGTCGTTCTTGTCTGTGTCGCCTGCGCAGTTTCGCGCGCAGATGGATGCCGTCAAAAGGTCAGGCCGCCGTGTTCTAAGCGTGGCTCAGGCGGCGGATGCAGCCGCACGCGGGGACCGATTGTCCGATGCCGTGGCAATCACCTTTGACGATGCCTATCAATCAGTCGCAGACAACGCATGGCCAATTCTGCGCGATCTGAATATGACCGCGACAGTGTACTGTGTCAGCGCTTTGATGGGGCAAACCGCAGCGTGGCTGCCCCGGCAGTTTCCAGCAATTTTCGGCGATGACCCGGCATTGGCAATGGCCGAGTTTGATCAGAGCATTGGCGTGGTAGCGATCAAGGATCGCGCCTTGGCGGCTGATCCTGTTGGCGCGTTTCGCATATCTGCAAACTTGCCGATCATGACATGGGACACCGCCCGCGACTTGATTGCGGAAGGCATGGATGTGGGCGGCCACACACAAACCCATCCTTATCTCACGCATCTTGATTCATCCGAACGGGCCACCGAAATTCGAGCTGACCGTTATGCACTGCAAGACGGTTTGGGACACGCCGTTACAACGTTTGCCTATCCGTTTGGCGATCACGATGACGCGGCATGCAAAGCCGTTGCGGATGCAGGGTACAGCGCCGCCGTAACCAGCGCCCCCGGAGCTGTGCGCGCACCTTCCGCGCGCCAATTTGAATGGGCCCGCATCGGAGTCTGGCCGCAGGTCAGCTCATGGAAAATGCGCCTGTATTTGTCTCGTATCTATGCCTTGGCTCGACCCGCGTGACCGCTATGACAGATCTGAAAACCGACGTATTCGCCCATTTGACCTGTCCCGTTGATGCCAGTCCGCTGGATTTGACTGTTCTTGAACGCGATGCGCAAGGTCGCCCTAAAACAGGCCTGTTACTTGGCCAAAGACGTTTATTCCCGCTGATCCTTGGCATTCCACGATTGATTGCAGACGACACGCGAGGGCCTTTGGTTGCGATGCTTCAGCGCGGTGAATTTGACGCCGCGGCTGATCTTGCTTTGAGTTGGCCGGACAAAAACCTGTCAAATCGCGTGCGGCGCAAACTGTCCAAGCTTTTGTTGCGGGTGGCCCCCCGTTTGACGATGTCACAAAAGATCGCCGCGCTGCTCAGCACCGGGCGCAGTCTGCGTGAAACTGGCGGCACCGTCGAAGATATGTTGCTCAATCTGGAAAGCGGGATTTTCGTAGATTGGCTGTTGCACCGTTTCAGTGCCCGGACCTTCAAGCCCTTGATGACGCTGTCGAGCTTGTTGCGCCCAAATGATCTGGTTTTGGATGTCGGCGGCGGGTTTGGTCACGGGGCTTGGGTGTTGTCCAACCATGTCCCACCAGAACAGATCGTCATGGTCGATTCCGTGTTTGCGCATCTTCATGTCGCGCGGACGCGCATGGTTCCAGGCGCACAATACGTGGCGGCCGACGTGTCCCATGGATTGCCATTTGATGGCGTCGCCTTTGACAGTGTTGTTATGTCCGACACGTTCCATTTCGTGCCTGATCAACGTCAATTGGCGGGCGATGTTATGCGTTTGCTATCCAAACAAGGGCGGTTGATCCTCAGCCAGATTCATAACGGTCTGATCCCTGATGAATTCACTGGATCGCCGCGTTCACCGCAGGGCTATCTTGATCTGTTTCCTGACCTTAAATGCTCAATCATGCAGAATGCAGATCTTCTGAAGATGTATGCAGAAGGGACGGCCTTGGAGATCCCGCAAACAACTGATCATTCATCGGTGGAACAGGTGGCCGAATTGTCGCTGATTGCAGATCGCGATGGCAGCGTTATGACCACGCACGCCCCACCTCTTGTCGATACGCGCAATCTGCATCTTGCATCCTTGTTGATGAAATCCAAACAGGGAAAGCTGGAGCCCAACACGCGCATCTCTGAAATCGTCTGCCGCTTTCTAGATAGGCCCAATTGCGCGCATGTGACAGTATCTGAAGCGTCACGCGATGACCAAGAAGAACGCGCGCGTTCCGGCATATTCGTGAGCGTGCCAGAACGTTATTTCAGGGGCCATCGCGTCTAAGCAGGTTCCATGTGATATTTGCGCTCATCAAATAGCGCCGCTTGGCCGGTCACGTTCACGGGTGGGCTGTCTATCGTGACGAAATCGGACATCAGCTGAACGCCTGTAACCCTGTGATGCCGCGCCCCATGATCAGAGCATGCACGTCGTGAGTGCCCTCATAGGTGTTGACGGCTTCGAGATTCATAACGTGGCGGATGACACCATATTCATCACTAATGCCGTTGCCGCCGTGCATGTCGCGGGCTTCACGAGCGATGGCCAATGCTTTGCCGCAGTTATTGCGTTTCATCAGGCTGATCAGTTCTGCGGGTGCGGTTTTGTCGTCAAACATACGTCCCAGCTGCAATGCGCCTTGCAAGCCAAGGCCGATTTCGGCCTGCATGTCGGCCAGTTTTTTCTGGATCAATTGGGTTTGAGCCAAGGGTTTGCCAAATTGCTTTCTGTCCATCGTGTAGCTGCGCGCGGCGTGAAAACAGGCCTCGGCGGCCCCCATGGCCCCCCAAGCGATGCCAAAACGTGCGCGGTTAAGGCAGCCAAACGGGCCCGCCAATCCGCTGACATTCGGCAAAAGGTTTTCTTCGGGGACAAAAACCTCGTCCATCTGGATCATGCCAGTGATCGAGGCACGCAGCGAAAATTTACCGTCGATCTTAGGCGCACTTAGACCCTTCATGTCCTTTTCAAGGACAAAGCCTTTGATCTTGCCGTCATGCGCGTCGGATTTTGCCCAGATAATAAAGACATCCGCGATCGGGGAATTGGTGATCCAGTTCTTAGCACCTGACAACAAATAACCCCCATCCACAGCCTTGGCTCGGGTCAACATGCTTGCCGGGTCCGACCCTGCGTCTGGTTCGGTCAAGCCAAAACAACCGATCCAGTCTGCGCTGGCAAGCTTGGGCAGGTACTTTTCGCGCTGCGCGTCTGTGCCATACGCATAGATCGGGTGCATGACGAGAGAGCTTTGCACAGACATGGCAGAACGGTAACCGCTGTCGACTCGTTCAACTTCGCGAGCGACAAGACCGTAAGAGACATAGTTCGCGCCAACGCCACCAAACTCTTCGGGGATGGTAGACCCTAAAAGCCCCAACGCGCCCATTTCTATCATGATCTCACGATCGAATACCTCATGCCGGTTGGCATTTTGTACGCGGCTCAACAATTTGTCTTGGCAATAGGCATGGGCGGCATCGCGGATCATGCGTTCTTCTTCAGACAGCTGGTTTTCAAGCAGAAAGGGGTCGTCCCAAACCAACGTAGCAGGTTTCACACGCGCCTGTTCCGGGCCGGGTTTAATTGCGGATGTTACGTTCATGGCATGCATCTCCGATCAGATTTGGCAAATCCTTACGCTCAGATGCAGAAACTTCAAGTATAAAATATTTTGGCTTGAAATTTAAAATACCCAAGGCTAGCGTGATCAAAACCGAAACAACTTGGAGAATAGGCGAATGCGGATTGCATGTCTTGGCGGCGGACCGGCGGGATTGTATTTCGCCATCTCACTCAAGCTGCGTAATCCCCAGGCCGAAGTCGTGGTGCTGGAGCGCAACCGCGCAGATGACACATTTGGATGGGGCGTTGTCCTGTCGGATGAGACGCTGGATAACCTTGCAAAGAACGATCCAAAAAGCGCCGCGATCATTCGTGAGCATTTTGCGTATTGGGATGATGTAGCACTTGTTCACCAAGGCAAGACGACGCTGTCCTCTGGACATGGGTTCTGCGGGATCGGGCGCAAGGGGCTGTTGTTAATCTTGCAAGACCGCGCCCGTGAATTGGGGGTAGAACTGCGGTTCGAAACGGATGTCGAAACCGCGTCTGCCTATATGGATGAATTCGATATTGTTGTTGGCGCGGATGGTCTGAATTCGCGCACACGAGCCGAGTTTGCGGATGTCTTCAAGCCCGATATCGAAAAGCGTAAATGCCAGTTCACTTGGCTTGGTACGCATCAAAAGTTTGACGACGCTTTCACGTTCATTTTTGAAGAGACCGACAAGGGTTGGGTTTGGGCACACGCCTATCAATTCGATCCTGAAACGGCGACTTTCATTGTCGAATGTACGCAAGAGACATTTGACGCCTATGGCTTTGGCGACATGAGCCAAGCGGATTCGATTGCGATTTGCGAAGAGATTTTCAAAGACCATCTTGATGGTCATGCCTTGATGACCAATGCCAATCACATCCGCGGGTCAGCTTGGCTGCGGTTCCCGCGGGTTTTGTGCGAACAATGGTCCCACAAGAATGTAGTGTTGCTAGGCGATGCCTCTGCCACGGCACATTTTTCGATCGGTTCGGGCACAAAGCTGGCGTTGGAAAGTGCGATTGCGCTGGCCGAACTTATCCAAGTCGAAGACAGCCTAGAGGCTGCTTTTGCGCGTTATGAAGATGAACGCCGCCTAGAGGTTTTGCGCCTGCAATCCGCTGCGCGCAATTCCGTCGAGTGGTTCGAGGATGTTGAGCGCTATCTGGATTTGGACTCTGTCCAGTTGAACTATTCCATGCTGACGCGGTCGCAACGTATAAGCCACGAAAACCTGCGCGAACGCGACGGGGTGTGGCTTGGATCGGCGGAAAGCTGGTTCATGGCACAGGCAGGCGCAGGTTCAAATGAACCAGCCCGCGCACCGATGTTTGCCCCGTTCAGCTTGCGCGACATGACATTGAAGAACCGCATCGTTGTATCGCCTATGGCGCAATACAAAGCGGTCGACGGCTGCCCGACGGATTGGCACTTGATCCATTATGGAGAACGGGCGAAGGGCGGGGCAGGGCTGGTCTATACCGAAATGACGTGCCCGTCGGCGGATGGTCGGATCACCCCGGGATGCCCAGGGCTTTATGCGCCGGAACATGAAACGGCTTGGAAACGCCTGACCGATTTTGTCCATGCAGAAACAGATGCGAAAATCTGTTGTCAGATCGGGCATGCGGGTCGCAAAGGGTCTACTAATGTGGGTTGGGAAGGCATGGATGAGCCGCTGAAAGATGGGAATTGGCCGTTGCTATCAGCCTCTGCCATTCCTTGGTCTGATGCGAATGCTATGCCAAAGGCCATGGATCGCGCGGATATGGATGCAATGAAGGCTGAATTTGTCGCGGCGGCGGAAATGGCGGCGCGCGCAGGCTTTGACATGATCGAACTGCATGCCGCGCATGGGTATGCGATTTCGTCCTTTATCTCTCCGCTGTCGAATGCGCGGGACGATGAGTATGGCGGATCGCTCGAAAATCGGATGCGTTTTCCTTTGGAAGTGTTTGATGCGATGCGTGCAGTTTGGCCAGAAACCAAACCGATGTCCGTCCGCATTTCTGCCAGTGATTGGGCAGGTGACGATGGCGTGACAGCCCAAGACGCCGTTGAAATTGCCGCGCTGTTTGAACAGGCCGGCGCGGATATCATCGATGTGTCGGCAGGACAGACATCTATTCAGGGCCGGCCAGTCTATGGCCGCATGTTCCAAACGCCTTTTTCGGATCGCATTCGCAACGAACGCGGGATCAAAACGATGGCCGTCGGCAACATCTATGAAGCGGACCATGTCAATTCGATCCTTATGGCGGGGCGTGCAGATTTGGTGTGCCTTGCACGACCGCATTTGTCCGATCCCTATTGGACCCTGCACGAAGCGACAAAGATCGGAGACCGGGCAGAGGTTTGGCCAAAACCCTATGAAGCCGGGCGAGATCAAGCGTGGCGTCTTGCAGACCGGGATGCAGAAATGGCGGCGAAATCATGAGACGGGTTTTGGTCACAGGCGGCGGCACTGGCATCGGACGCGCAATTGCACGGTCCTTCGTCGAAGCAGGCGATACAGTCACAATCTGTGGACGGCGCTTGAAGCCTTTGCAGGAGACAGCTGTGGGTTTCGACATGCAGCTGCGACAGGCGGACGTGACCAATGAGGCATCGGTTGCAGAGCTTTTCGATCAACCCTTTGATGTCGTCGTCGCCAATGCGGGGATCGCGCGGAATGCCAAACTGACCGACCTATCGTTGCAAGACTGGAATGCGACGTTGAATGTGACCCTAACCGGCGTGTTTCTGACGTTCCGCGCGGCATTGCCGACCATGTCCAAAGGCGGGCGCTTGATCGCTGTCGCCTCGACCGCATCGTTGCAAGGTGGGGCGACACTGGCCGCTTATTCTGCGGCAAAACACGGGGTACTTGGGTTGGTGCGTTCGACGGCCAAGGAAATCGCTAAATCCGGCGTGACATGCAATGCCGTTTGCCCCGGCTTTGTCGATACAGACATGGCGCAGGCCGCTGCGACCAGCGTCTCTAAGAAATTTGGAACGACTGAAGATAAAGCAATGGAGATGATCGTGGCGGCGAACCCGATGCGCCGCTTGATTGCACCCGAAGAGGTCGCCGCTTCGGTGCTGTTTCTTGCGTCGGCAGGGGCGGCGTCAGTGAATGGACATGCGCTGAGCGTGTCAGGGGGGGAGATATGAGCCAGATTTTGTCCAAAATCCCGCTTGAGGATGTGTCCAAAGAACGGCTGCGTCTGTGGTTGCGCCTATTGAAAACCACACGGTCTATTGAAACTACGCTGCGCGAGAACTTTCGCGATGAATTTGGAACGACCTTGCCACGGTTTGACGTCATGGCTGCACTATCGCGCTATGAAGACGGCCTTAAAATGAGCGAGATTTCCGATGTTCTGCGCGTATCTAACGGCAATATCACTGGCATCGTGGATCGCCTAAGCGACGATGGCCAGCTTGTGCGCGTGTCTGTTCCTGGTGATCGGCGTGCATCACGGGTGCGCCTGACGAAGAAGGGTTTTAAAGAATTCAATCGCCAAGCAAAGGCCCATGAAGGCTGGATCGCCGAAGCCTTGGATGAATTCAGCGCAGAAGAGGCGCGCGAAATCACCGTGCGATTATTCACAAGCGTAGCATCCGAAGAGGAGGCCAAATGATGCGCAGTGACGTGACCCATTTCCGCTGTGAAATTGCCAACGGCATCGCGATCGTGACGCTGGACCGGCCCGACAGAAAGAACCCACTGACATTCGATAGCTATGCGGAGTTGCGCGATTGGTTCCGCAATCTGGCCTATGCGGATGACGTGGACGCCGTTGTTTTCGGCTCTAACGGGGGAAATTTCAGCTCTGGCGGGGATGTGCATGACATCATCGGTCCGCTGACCCGTATGAATATGAAAGAGCTGCTGACGTTCACGCGCATGACAGGCGATCTGGTCAAGGCGATTGTGAACTGTGGCAAGCCAGTAATTGCGGCAATTGACGGTATCTGTGTGGGGGCGGGTGCGATCATCGCCATGGCGTCTGATCTGCGCATTGCAACGCCAGAGGCAAAAACAGCGTTTCTGTTTACCCGTGTCGGGCTTGCCGGTTGCGATATGGGGGCCTGTGCGATCTTGCCGCGTATTATCGGGCAGGGCCGCACGGCTGAGTTGTTGTACACGGGCCGTTCAATGAGCGCTGAAGAAGGCGCGGCTTGGGGCTTTTTCAATCGCGTCGTTGCGGCGGATGAGCTGGCCAAGGCAGCGCAAGACATGGCCGCAAGGATCGCGGCAGGCCCGAATTTCGCACACATGATGACCAAGACAATGTTGGCCCAAGAATGGTCGATGTCGATCGAACAAGCAATCGAAGCCGAGGCGCAAGCGCAGGCGATATGCATGCAAACCGGTGACTTTGAACGCGCCTACAACGCATTTGTTGCTAAAGAAAAACCAGTGTTTGAGGGCGATTGATGGCCGACCAGACTTTCCTTAGTTGGCCGTTCTTTGAAGATACGCACCGTATCTGGGCTGCAAAAGTGGAAGAAGTCGCGACAGGATTGTCTGTTGATCATTCCGACATCGATACCGCCTGCCGTACGTTGGTCGCAACTTTGGGCGAGACGGGTGTACTCGCGCCAACTGCAAGCCACGACGGCAAGTTAGAAGTCCGCAACCTGTGTCTATCCCGCGAGATTTTGGCCCGCCATGACGGTTTGGCCGATTTCTGTTTCGCCATGCAGGGTTTGGGTACTGGAGCAATCTCACTTTTCGGCTCTGATGCTCAAAAAGGCGCGTGGTTGGACAAGACACGAAAAGGCCAGGCGATTTCGGCCTTTGCGCTGACAGAGCCGCAATCGGGATCTGATGTGGCCAATTCCACCATGACTGCAACGCTTGATGGCAATCATTTTGTGTTAAACGGGCAAAAAACGTGGATTTCAAACGGTGGTATCGCCGATGTTTACACCGTGTTTGCACGCACCGGCGAAGCCCCCGGCGCACGCGGCCTTTCCGCCTTTGTCGTGACACCAGACACGCCCGGTTTTGAAGTAACCGAACGATTGGAAACCATCGCACCACATCCGCTTGCGACCCTCACATTCAATGATATGCGCTTACCCACCGACGCGATGATCGGGGCACCTGGGCAAGGGTTCAAGATTGCCATGTCAGTTTTGGATGTGTTTCGTTCAACCGTCGCGGCCGCCGCGCTTGGGTTCGCCAGGCGGGCGCTGGATGAAGCCCTTGCACGGGTCAACGCGCGCCATGTTCAGGGCGCGCCGTTGTTTGATTTGCAAATGGTGCAGGGACATATCGCCAACATGGCGTTGGATGTAGATGCTGCGGCCTTGCTGATCTATCGCGCGGCTTGGGCCAAAGACAGCGGCGCGCCGCGCATCACCCGCGAGGCGGCGATGGCCAAACTGTTCGCCACCGATCACGCCCAGCAGGTCATCGACAAAGCGGTGCAGCTATTTGGCGGCGACGGGGTGCGCAGCGGTGTCATGGTGGAAAGTCTGTACCGCGAAATCCGCGCCTTGCGGATCTACGAAGGGGCATCCGATGTCCAACGCGTCATCATCGCGCGTCAAGCAATGTCAGAATTTGAAGGAGGGTTATGATGCTAGGCCAAACAGCACATGTGGACACATTCGCGCGCGATCAATTGCCTGCGCCTGAATTGCAACCCGACTATTTGTTAGAGGGGTTCACCTATCCAGAGACGCTGAATGTTGGCTTCGAACTGACCGACGCCATGGTCGACAAAGGCTTTGGCGACAACACTGCGCTGATCGGCAATGGGCGACAACGTACCTACAAAGAGCTGACAGATTGGACCAACCGGCTGGCCCATGTTTTGGTTGACGATCTTGACGTAAAGCCGGGCAACCGTGTATTGATCCGCTCAGCCAATAATCCCGCGATGGTGGCCTGCTGGCTGGCCGCGACCAAGGTCGGGGCGGTCGTGGTCAACACGATGCCAATGCTACGGGCGGTAGAGTTAAGCAAATACGCTGATAAGGCGGAAATTGAATTTGCCTTGTGTGACACGCGGCTGCTTGATGACATGGAAGACTGTGCCGCAGCGAGCACCTATCTCAAACGCGTCGTTGGCTTTGATGGAACGTCAAACCACGATGCAGAGTTAGACCGCCTCGCCCTCGAAAAACCCGTGCGATTTGAAGCGGTGCAGACAGGGCGCGATGATGTGGCCTTGCTGGGCTTTACTTCAGGTTCGGCTGGCGACCCCAAAGCCACCATGCATTTTCATCGCGATCTGCTGATTATCGCAGATGGATATGCACAGGAAATTCTGGGCGTTACGCCAGAGGATGTCTTTGTCGGATCGCCCCCATTGGCGTTTACCTTCGGGTTGGGTGGGCTTGCGATTTTTCCGCTGCGGTTTGGGGCAACGGCAACTCTGCTAGAGACCGCCAGCCCGCAAAACATGATCGAGATCATTGAGAAATACAAAGCGACAGTGTGCTTTACTGCGCCTACCGCTTACCGTGTTATGCTGCGGGCGATGGACGAGGGCGCGGATTTGTCATCACTGCGCGCGGCCGTTTCTGCCGGAGAAACCCTGCCCAAACCCGTGTACGATGATTGGATCGCGCAGACGGGTAAACCGATGCTGGACGGCATCGGCGCCACCGAGATGCTGCATATTTTTATCTCAAACCGGTTCGATGACCACCGACCCAGTTGCACGGGCAAACCTGTGACGGGATATGAGGCCAAAGTGCTTAACGAGGATGGGACAGAGGCCGCAGTTGGGGACGTCGGCAGGCTCGCCGTGCGCGGGCCAACCGGATGCCGGTATTTGGGCGATGATCGGCAGGAGGCTTATGTCGAAGGTGGTTGGAACATCACCGGCGATAGTTTTTTGCAGGATGCAGATGGCTATTTCCACTTTGCCGCGCGCAACGACGATATGATCGTGTCCGCCGGGTACAACATCGCAGGGCCCGAAGTTGAAGCGGCTTTGTTGGCTCATGAAGCTGTTGCAGAATGCGCGGTCGTTGGGGTGCCGGATGCTGATCGCGGAAACATCGTTGAAGCGCACATCGTTTTGTCGTCTGATGCTGATGGGTCTGATGCGTTGATTGATGACCTCAAATCACATGTGAAAAAAACCATTGCGCCGTACAAATATCCAAGATCAATCGTCTTCCGCGACGCTTTGCCAAAACCTGCGACGGGCAAGGTGCAGCGTTTCGCGATCAAAAAAGAACGTGCAACGAATTGAAAGAAACGACCCGGGTAAGGGTCTGAAACGACTTCCGACAACCATCGTGTTTTCGGTTCATCAAAGTCTAAAGGGAGATAGAAGATGAAAAAGTTACTACTTGCGACTGCAGCGGCCGCGCTTTGCACCAGCTCTGCCATGGCGGAAACCAAAATTGGAATGATCACGACCCTGTCGGGCGGTGGTGCTGGCCTTGGTATCGATGTGCGCGACGGATTTATGCTGGCGATTGCACAATCTGGCCGCGACGACATCGAAGTTGTGATCGAAGACGATCAGCGCAAACCGGATATTGCCGTGCAGCTGGCTGACCGAATGATCCAGTCAGAGCGCGTAGACATCATGACTGGCATTATTTGGTCAAACCTTGCGATGGCGGTCGTGCCGTCCGCTGTGAATCAGGACGTCTTTTATCTGTCGCCGAATGCTGGCCCATCCCCTTTGGCCGGACCCGGCTGTCATGAAAATTATTTCAACGTCGCATGGCAGAACGATAACCTGCACGAAGCAGCAGGGTCTTACGCAAACGGCACTGGCTACTCCAACAGCTTCATTCTTGCCCCGAACTATCCAGCGGGTCAGGATGCGCTGACGGGATATAAGCGCATGTATGAGGGCGAGCTCTCGGGCGAAGTCTTTACCGAGCTTGGTCAAACGGATTACGCCGCTGAGATTGCGCAGATCCGAGCATCGGATGCAGACAGCGTGTTCTTCTTCCTGCCTGGTGGCATGGGGATTTCCTTTCTCAAGCAATATGCGGACAGCGGCGTCGATATTCCGGTTGTTGGTCCCGCGTTCAGCTTTGACCAAGGTATCTTGCAAGCGGTCGGAGATGCAGCATTGGGTGTTGTGAACACATCCCAGTGGAACAAAGACATCGACAACCCAACCAACGCGGCATTTGTCGAAAGCTTCTCTGCTGAATACGGTCGTTTGCCATCGCTTTACGCAAGCCAAGGGTTTGATACGGCCAACCTGATCCTGTCCGCATTGGACGTGGCTGCCCCGGCGGAGGCTGATGCGTTCCGTGACGCATTGCGTGCGGCAAATTTCGACAGCACACGCGGCGATTTCGCGTTTGATACAAACCAGCACCCGATCCAAGACATCTATGCCCGTGAAGTCGTCCAAGAAGGCGATGTTTTCACCAACAAGATCATTGGTGTGGCACTGGAAAATCACTCCAATGTCTATGCCGATCAGTGCAAGATGTAAGTGAAAAGACTGACCTGTCCCGCGCGATGGGGCAGGTCATTTAGGGAATACCATGTCCACAATTCTTATCATCGAGCAGATCCTGAACGGGCTGCAATTCGGCGTGATGTTGTTTTTGATGGCTGCCGGGCTGACGCTGATCTTTGGCGTCATGGGGCTGATCAATCTTGCGCACGGATCGCTTTATATGGTTGGGGCCTTTGCGGCGGCGGCAGTTGCGGGCTTAACAGGATCGTTTCTGCTGGGCCTGATCGCAGCGCTGATCGCGGCGGCCTGCGCCGGGGCAATTGTGGAAATGGTCGTGATCCGACGGCTCTATAAGGCTGCGCATTTGGATCAGGTCTTGGCAACCTTCGCGCTGATCCTGATCTTTTCAGAAGGCACCCGTTGGGTGTTTGGATCTTTTCCCTTGTTTCTTGATATTCCAGACGCGCTGTCCGGTCCGGTGACCTTGCCGGGTGGTATTCAATACCCGCTTTATCGTCTCACATTGATTGCGATCGGTTTGGCAGTCGCGGTTGGACTTTGGGCGTTGATCGAACGGACGCGCATCGGAATTCAAATCCGCGCGGGCGAAAATGACCGTGAAATGATTGCAGCGCTCGGCGTGGATATATCCAAACTCTACACCATCATTTTCGCCCTAGGTGCGGCCTTGGCCGGTCTGGCCGGCGCGTTGGTCGGGGCCATTCAATCGGTGCAAGTCGGCATGGGCGAACCCGTGCTGATCCTTGCCTTTGTGGTCATCGTGATCGGCGGTATCGGGTCCATTCGCGGGGCGTTTATCGGCGCGCTTTTGGTCGGCCTGACGGACACACTGGGCGGTGTGTTTCTGCCGGAATTGTTCAAGCTGTTCATGGAAACTGGCGCGGCGCAAAAAAGTGGGTCGGCCATCGCATCAATGGGCATCTACATCCTGATGGGATTGGTTCTGATCTGGCGACCCACCGGCTTGTTCGGAGCGCGCACATGAGACTGAACGAGACATATCTCAACGCCGCTGTCCTTCTAGGTCTGCTGGCCGTGCCGATCTTTGCGATTGTCGTGGATGAGCCGTTTACAATCACGCTTGCGACCCGTGCGGTGATCCTTGCGCTTGCGGCTGTTGGGCTGAACATTGCCCTTGGGATTGGCGGCCTAGTCAGCTTTGGGCACGCGGTCTTCTTCGGGCTTGGCGGTTATGCCATGGGAATCTTGGCCCATCATGCGCAGACCTACACGGCCATGGATTTCGGAGCCTTCAGCATCGCAGGCACCAAAATGATGCCCCTTATATGGTTGGTTGCCATTGCCATATCTGCCCTTGTGGCGTTTCTGATCGGGCTTTTGTCGCTGCGCACCAGCGGCGTCTACTTCATCATGATCACACTCGCATTTGGGCAAATGTTCTTCTACTTCGCGATATCCTGGGCGCAATATGGTGGTGAAGACGGGCTGTCGATTTATGTGCGCAACGATTTTCCGGCGCTGAACACGCTGGTGCCGTTTCAATATTTCGGGATCTGTTTTGCACTGCTCGTGCTGGCCTTGCTGCTATTTCATCGCCTGCAAAATGCGCCTTTTGGGTTGGCATTGAACGCGACACGACAAACGGCCGCTCGGGTGGAGACGGTGGGGCTGAACCCTATGCGGCTCAAACTGGTTGCGTTTGTGCTGTCCGGCGTTGTCACCGGTTTGGCCGGGGCATTGTTCGCCGATCTGAACCGCTTTGTGTCCCCAACGATGTTCAGCTGGCAACTGTCGGGTGAGTTGATCGTTTTGATCATCATCGGCGGTGTCGGGCGCTTGATGGGGCCGGTGATCGGCGCATGCGTCTTTGTCGCGCTGGAACATTTGCTGGGCGGGTTAACCGTCTATTGGCACATCTATCTTGGGGTAATCCTGCTTTGCATCGTATTGTTTGCGCGTGGCGGCGTGATTGGTTTGCTGACCGGGAAGGAGGGCGCACATGTCTGATGCTGTCCTCCAGATTTCAAACCTCAACAAAAGCTTTGGTTCGTTGCAAGCGACCGATGATGTGTCGATCACCCTGATGCCCGGTGAAATCCATGCGATCATTGGGCCAAACGGGGCTGGAAAATCCACGTTGATCAAACAGATTTGCGGGAACTTGAAACCTGATTCAGGGTCTGTTCATCTGATTGGACGCGATGTTTCAATGCTGAGTACACAGGCGCGGGCCAATGCGGGGCTTGGGCGGACGTTCCAGATCTCTGAATTGGCGATGGAAGACAGCGTGCTTGAAAACGTTGTGTTGGGCGCTATCGGCGCAGAGGCCAGCCCGTGGCGGTTTTGGCGCAAGGCGTTAAGCACGAAGACCCTGATTGACCGCGCAGACGCCGCGTTGGAACGTGTCGGGCTATTGGACCATCGCGATCTGATTTGCGCCAATCTCAGCCATGGTCAAAGACGCCAGCTAGAGGTCGCCGTCGCACTGACATTGGCCCCGAAGGCCTTTGTGATGGATGAACCCATGGCGGGTCTGGGCGCGGAAGGGTCCAAGACGTTGACCGGGTTTTTGGACACGTTACGCAAAGAGGCACCCATCCTTTTGGTGGAACATGATATGGACGCGGTTTTTGCCCTCGCGGATCGGATCAGCGTGTTGGTCTATGGCAAAATCATCGCAACAGGCACCGCCGACGAAATCCGCACCAGCGCAGTCGTGCGCGAAGCCTATCTGGGGGATGACGCATGAACCTGCTGACCTTGGAAGACTTGACCGCCAGCTATGGATCATCACAAGCGCTGTTTGGCGTTGATCTCACGATGGCCGAGGGCGAGGTCACGGCGCTCATGGGGCGCAATGGCATGGGTAAATCCACAACGGTGAAGGCCATTTGCCGGATGATATCGTCACAAGGGCGGTTGGTCCTTGATGGGCACGACCTGCAGCGCTTGCCCAGTCACAAAGTTGCGCGGCTTGGCGTTGGATTGGTGCCGGAGGGACGGCGGTGCTTTGCGGACTTGAACGTGCGCGAGAACCTGATCGCTGCTGCGCGATCGGGCAATTGGACCTTGGACAGCGTATCCGATCTGTTCCCGCGTCTGGGAGAACGGGCGGGGCAGGTGGCGTCATCGCTTTCCGGTGGAGAACAGCAGATGCTCGCCATTGGGCGTGCCTTGATGACCAATCCGCGTTTGTTGATTTTGGATGAGGCAACAGAAGGGCTCGCTCCGATCATACGGCAAGAAATCTGGGCAGCCTTGCGTCGCGTAAAACAGGAAACAGGCATGGCGATCTTGGTGATCGACAAGTCTTTGAAAGAGTTGCGCAGTGTTTCAGATCATGCGGTCCTGCTCGCACGCGGCAAAACGGCGTGGTCAGGTGCGATGGCAGATTTAACGCCTGAAATCTCTGAAAAGTATGTGGGGGTCTAATCGTGTTTAGCTTTCCCCAAAAGGTGCTATTCAAGCACTGCGATCCTGCCGGGATTGTCTTTTATCCCCGTTATTTCGAAATAATGAATGACTGTGTTGAGACCTTTTTTGACGAGGTTCTAAGCACACCGTTCGAAGATCTACACAAATCTAGCGCACTGCCCGCAGCGCAGATTCAAACCCGGTTCACTGCGCCTTCGCGCCATGGGGACCATCTAAACTTGAACCTATCCATCATCGCGGTCGGTCGAAGTTCGGCCAAATATCAGATCGTTGCGTCTTGCGCGGATCAACGTCGATTTGAAACAACGGCGACGCTCGTGAATGTGGATACCCGCGGCGAACCGACACAATGGTCCGACGAACTAGGTGCAAAATTACGCGATTTAAAGGACCAGAGCCAATGACACATGAAACGATACAGCCCGAAGGCTGGCTGCCCGCCCTTGGTTACGCGAATGGCATGTTGACCAAAGACGGGACGCTGCACATCGGTGGCCAGATTGGATGGGACGAAAACAAAGTGTTTGTCGAAGGTGGGTTTATTCCGCAAATGAAACAGGCGCTTTCCAATATCGCGGCCATAGTCGAGGCGGCAGGTGGGCAGGTCAGCGACGTAACCCGCCTGACTTGGTTCGTGACAGACAAGTCGGAATATCTGGCGCATCAGACCGAAGTTGGGCGGGCCTATCGCGATGTTTTTGGCAAACACTTCCCGGCCATGTCGATGATTATCGTCAGCGGCCTCGTTGAGGACCAAGCGTTGATCGAAATCGAAGCAACAGCACATATCGGATAAGCGGCATACGCGGCGTCTTTACTTGCGACTGAATGCGGGCGCCTTGAACGAGAATGGCAAAGCACCCTGACTGAAACTAACCGGAGCATCAAACGCGATCACATCCATTAGCAAGTCGCCTAGTGTCATAGACGAGTTTCAGTTCATCAGTCGACTGTCCCACAACGAACCAACCAAAGTCCTGCCTCAAATCAGATTTTTCACACCACTTGCAAATCTATCTTGGGTTCAGCTCGGCTCTTTTCATTTTTATCCACTAAGCATAGCCTACACGGCAGGAAAAAAGGCGAGAAATCGAGTGGCAAAATCCATTGAAGACATTCGTGCCGCGCGCGAGGCTTGGCGCATCACCCTAGCAGGGATTGCGGAAAAGGACGGTTTCTTTAAAGAATTAAGCGACCGGCACAAGGCTATTTATATCCCTCAAAAGGATGAGGCCGGAAAAACCCTTGTCGTGGTTTTTGACAATCTTGATGACGTGCGACAGGACAGCGACCGCCTGCCTTGGGCGGTAGATTTCATTTCTGCGCAAGGGTGGTCGGCGCTTGGGTTCATGGCCCACGGTCCAACTTGGTATCGAGACGATAAGGTTTTAGATTTTTTTGACGAGTTACGCGACGATGGGTTTTTCGACAAATTTGATCGCGTCGTGTTCTACGGCACGTCAATGGGAGGCTATGCGGCAGCGGCTTTTTCGGCGGTCGTACCAGGGGCAACCGTTGTCGCAATCAACCCGCAAGCAACGCTAGACCGCCAGGTCACCAATTGGGAACGCCGATATCGTCCGGCATGGAGATACAATTACACTGGGCGTTATGGCTATGCACCTGAGATGGTTAAATCTGCCGAGAAGATGTGGCTGTTTTATGATTCACACGGCGTCGCAGATTCCATGCATGCAAGCTTGTTTCAGGGCGATAATATTACCAAAGTGCGCTGTCCCTTTATGGGCCATGGGATGCTTACAGTCTGGCGTGAAATAGGGGTGCTTAAGGCCGTTGTGTCAGGCTGTATCAATGACACAATCACCAAGCATGAAATTCACAAGTTGATGCGTGGGCGCAATAAAGTGCCCAAATACCAAAAGGCTGTGATGACACATCTGGTTGAAACCAATCGTCACCAGCTTATCGTACGGTATTGCGACGCGGTAGTCGCACAGCGAACAGCTCCACATTTCGCAAATGCTGCGGCGCGTGCGCGTAAAACACTTGGCTGGCCCGAAAAGACAAAAAAGTAGAACAGTGGGTACAATAATTTACCTAAACACCGGAATTTACCTAAACACTGGCACCTTCATGTAATCCGCAAGAAGAAACTAATGGGCTCTGTCTTTGCTTTGCATCCGGCTTCCGCTGCAGAAATTGGCACGTGCCTTTGGGGTTCTTATAGCAACCGGCACGCTATGCCTTGGCGACATGAAAGTTTTAGCGCTAGGATAATATAAAATCAGAAGGACAGGCGAAATGAGTCAGGCAGACCAAGAATGGGACAACAAATTAGCTGCCATTGGTGCGCAAAAGGGGTTCTATGAGGCTCTTGGCGATGGTCATAAGGCGCTGTTTGTTCGGGGGGGCTCGACCCTTGTTGTGACTTTCGACAACCTCGATGATGCGCGCCAAGACGACGCGAACCGCTTGCCTTGGGGAAGCGACTTTGCCGTCTCGTGTGGCTGGTCGTCACTGGGCATAATGGCACATGGTTGGACGTGGTATCGCAATGATGCCGTCTATGATTTCTTTGACCGGCTACGTGACGAAGATTTTTTCGCGCAGTTCGACAAGGTGGTGTTTTACGGAGTGTCGATGGGCGGCTATGGCGCGACGGCTTTTTCAAGTGCGGTACCCGGCTGTACTGTGATCGCAATGAGCCCACAAGCGACCCTGGATCGCGATCTGGTTGGCGACTGGGAACCCCGCTTCCGTCAGGGTTGGAAACAGGATTTTACCAGCCGCTACGGGTATGGGCCCGACGAGGTCGCAACAGCAAAACAGGCTTATCTGTTCTGGGATCCGTTAGTGACAGAAGATGCGGCGCACGCGTCGTTGTACAACAGCGACAACGTGATCGATATACGCTGCCGCCGCTTTGGCCACGGGCTCGCGAGCGCGCTGGTACGCATGGGCATCCTGAAGAAAACGGTTATGGGTATCGTCAACGATGATATTTCTCAGCGCGAGATTTACACGATCATGCGCGCGCGCCGCTCAACTCCTGCATATCAAAAGTCACTATTACGGCGGCTTGAAAACTCTTCCCACCCAGTCTTGACACAACGTTTCTGTAAACAAGTCCTCGAAATGTCTAAACCTGCAAAGCGTCCGCACTTCGTTAATGCCATGCTTAAGGCAGAACAAAAGATGATAGAAGCACCACAGTGACCCCGCCTGAGACAGCCCGCCCGCCCGCCATCGATACTGCGCGACAAAAACTTGAGACTGAGCAAGCCCGCCCCGCGGCTATTCGCACAGGCGAGACCCCCGGCTGGCCGCGGACACGCGGCAATGTCTGGATGCTGGATCAGGCCGCAGATGGCAAGCTACGCTACATGTCCGATATCTACGGCGGGCGTGTTCTGGGATACGAGGAAGCCGATGGCATTGCTATCGCCCAAACACCGCCGCTTGCACTTGCGATGCTGGCATTGGGTACACAGGTCGCCATCGAGCGACCGCTACCTGAAAAATTCGAATGGCACGCACTCGAGGTAGACGCCTCAGGCAGTTTGCACGGGCGCGGACCAACCTTTGCTGCACGCTCCCATGCTGTTGCGGCCCAACGTCTGGCTGAACACCACGGTCACGCGTTGCGCACGATCGCCACTATCTCGCAACCGCAATCAAGTATGACGCGCGCCGATCTTGCACCCGATGGTGTGATGATTACCGGTTTGCTCTCCCGCTTGCGCTCAACCGTTGCTGCTTTGGCCGCACGCGGCAAAACCGTTTTTGTCGACCGTATATCGCTGTCCCTGTTAGACGGCGAAATGCAGCTTTCCGAAAACGAAGTTGGCGAAATTTACGCTGACACTGCGCGGATGCTGGCAGGCTTTGTCGCCCCAATCACCGGACAGGCCAGCCCCCCGGTCACCGTCGTTTCTCAATCTTGCGGCACAAACGCGCGCGCCCTGGCCGAAGGACGTCTCGATATTGATCACCCCACCGCGGGCATTATCGTCGCCACGCCAAGTCACCCGTTCCCGCAGGATCCTAATTTGCGCGGTGCGCCAACACCCAAAGCACGCATGCTGATCGACGAACTTGAAGCACGCGCTGTGGCCACGACGCTGGATGGCAAGCGCTGGTATTGCCCGCGCCTGCGTCAAGCATGGATCGACGGAACGCGGGTCATTGCGGAGTTCACGACACTCAGTAATCTGATCTCAAGTGGATCGCCACAAGGGTTTGGTTTTGCCGGCTATACTGGGAAATGCCCACAGATCATCAAAGTCGTATTATTCGGTTCCACAGTGCAGATAGACGTTGATGCGCTCCCCCAAGGAGACGATGTGTTCTTAACCTATGCCCATGGTCCATCTGCCGATGGCAGCCCTGATAACTATGGCAATATACACGACACATGGGCAGCCAACAGCCTGCAAGAACCGGGTCAAATATTGCACCGCTATGCGCTGTCCTGTCGTTGTCGGATTATGCCCAGTGACCTTAAGGCCAAACATTCGGAGGCCAAGGCATGAACCGCGCAAAAAACGTCCTTCTCATTAGCTTAGACGACTGTTTTTCCTATTGGAAATACCGCAATGCTTTTGGCACGCCCTTACAAACTCCGAACCTCGACCGGATATGTGAGAAGGCAACTGTGTTTACCAACGCGTATTGTCAGGTACCCGTCTGTGGTCCGTCGCGGTCTAGTTTCATGTCTGGTCTTACGCCGCATCAAACCGGTGTTTTCGACAATTACACCAGTATCTTTGACGTGGTCCGCCCCGAGCAGATGTGGCCCTATAGACTGAAAGAGGCGGGTTATTATTGTTCCAACGGCGGCAAAGTTCATCACGGCTACCGCCCGCTGCCCAAAGACTTACATCACACATTTTATTCCCATCCGCCCCAGGACATGGGCCACAATCCGGGTAAGAAAATCTCGAAAATTGATTTTGGAGGCATGAATCGCGGCTGGGGCACTACGAATACCAAACATGACAAAAAGTACTACGATGCCTCAGTCTCTGCAGCAGGCGCCGCGTTCTTTGAAAATTATGACGGCACCGCTCCGTTTTACCGCGAAGTTGGATTCCGCCATCCGCATTCACCGTTCCCAACTCCGGTACGGTTCAAAGAAATGTACGACGAGGATGCGTTTATTCAACCAGAAGACTGGGCTGGAGGCTGGGATAAGAACCCCTATGCAGACATGTTCATGCGCGAGAACATAGATTCCTCTTCACTCGCGTTTTGGCGCAAAAGCGTGCGCAATTATTTTTCTGCCATCAGCCATGTGGACTATCATATCGGCAAGGTCTGGGACGCCCTTCAGGCCTCTCCTCATGCGGATAATACACTCGTCGCAATTGTCGCCGACCATGGCTATCACCCCGGTGATAAGAACAGGTTCCGCAAATATACCTTATGGGAAGAGGCCGCCGGGGTCCCAATGGTCATCTATGACCCTGAAACCAAGCGCGGGCAAGTGGTGGACGATCCTGTGGCCCTTCTTGATATCGGTCCAACGATCCTTGATTACACGGGTTGCGCGCCGCTCAGCGGCACACCGGGAGTATCGCTAAAGCCACAGGCTGAAGGCGCTAAAGTAACAGGACGCGCAGTGCCCACGTTCTTTTTCGGAAGCGCCAGCATACGCCGCGGTGATTGGCGATACATCCGCTATCAAGACGGCAGTTCACAGCTGTACAATATCGCAGACGACCTTTGGCAATTGCGTGATCTTTCTGCTTCGAGCGACATGGCGGATACGATGCATGCTTGTTTGTTGGAAACCTGCCGCGATTACGGACTGACAATTTGCGATCCCAACGCGCCTGCAGGGTCTGATCTTTGCGACTATACGACTGTTCCCCAAGACCAAACCGGGCTGAACCGCCTGCCAGCGCGAGGCCTGGTCAGTGTTGATAGCCTTGAACCTCATGCTCCCGATCCTGGCAGCCGTAAACTATTTGCAACGCTGAATACGGATACGGATCTTTCAATGGGCCCCGGTATTCGCTCTGCTTACTGTGCCAGTGATTACAAATTCGAAATCGAACGGTTTGGCATCATTGGCAATGATTTGGGCAACACCGTCAATTTCATAAGTGGTCATAACCGCTTTACGCTCGATATCGATTGCGGGTTTGGTGACGATAAGATTGTCACGACCCAAGATGGACTAAATGTGCGGTTGGTCGCCGGACGCAACCAAATGTGGGTTGGCGAAGGCGGCGGTACAATTGTCGGCGGCACTGGCCATGATACAATCCGCGCAAATCTTGGGCATGTTGAGATCTTTGGTGGATCGGGCAATACCAGTCTGCTGGCGGAAAATGCCGAACTAACGGTTTTCACCGGTGATGGGCGCAACCATGTCATTTGCGGAAGCAAACCAGCGAGGGTGATCGTGACAGGCGGAACCAACCGCATCGATGTCAGAGACGGCACGCTCGATTTGGTCGTTCAACGGACTGGTCTAGCGCAAACTGTTACCGGCTTTAAGCGGGGCCAGATCGAATTGCCCGATTGGGGTGAGCTGGAAATTGAAACGAGCGGAAATGACACCTGTCTGACCTGGGCCAGTGAGATCGTGACCTTTGCCAACACGCCCCGCGATGTCGTGGAACAAGCCCTGAATGCCTAGTTGTCCACCTGATCCTCATTGTTCTTGCGGGCGATTTGCAATCGTCGCACTTGCATCAGCCCCTTGAACAATTGGTGTTGATGGGCATGACTTAGTACCTGTGTTGCTGGCATTTGCATCAAACGGCTGAACAAATAGAAACTGTCGGAGTCCTGCATCAATGCGGCGATGCGTTTGTGCCGCCATGCCACTCCCTCTTGATGCAGCCTGTCAATTTCAGGGTCATTTCGCAAAGCTTCCACAGCTTGCGCCAACGCAGCGCTGTGGCGCAGGATTGTACTGTCTTCAACATCACAGAAATTACGGTCGGACCAATAGGCCAAATCAATTGCGTCGTTGCTATGGTTCGGTTTGCCGCGTGCGACCTTGACCAAAAATCCTTCCATGGACCCCAACGCATAGTGATTAATTTGCGCCAATGCATAGCGTGGTAGGGGCGTCGGCACCACGGTACCCGGTGTCTCAGCCAACGGCTGCCCATTGCCATCAACCCACACCCCGTGACTTTCCCCCTCTTTTAATTTGGGGCGATGCACACCAAGGCGGTTGTAACGCCCGTCGTTGCGATAAAGCGATTTGAATTGTACCGCCCGCCAAGGCCAAAGCAGCGCGTCTGGTGCTGCCCGAGTGAACTGCTCCGTTATCGGTGTATCCTCAAATTTCACCACGCCCCCATTGCCAAACATCCGCCACGGGATCGCAAAACCCGGCGCTTCTGGGCAGGCGGCAAACAGATCATCCAGATGCCCTGCACCTGCGTGAATGCACAGGAATTCGTCTACATCGCTCCCGTAAATCCAATCTGCCTTGGCTGTAAGGGGGTGGTGACATGCCCGACTAAGCGCACGCCACTGAACCGATTTCTTACCGCCAGCGCGGTTGCGTTCGTGGGTCAGCACACCATTCTCGGCCAACCGATCCAGCATCAGATCAGTGCCATCTTCACAATCATTCGAATACACAAGGAAATCAGTGAACCCGATAAGCTTGTGATAGGCTATCCATTCTAGCAGAAAGGGCGCTTCGTTGCGCATACAGGTGACGATCAGGGCCCGCATCAATGCTGAGCATCTACGGGCGGATCAACCGTGAAAAAGAAATCCTTTGGCATTGGCGATTTGGCGAATCTATCCACGATATCCTGCGGCACGCAATGAGGCCCTGCCAAGAACACACCAGACCCGAAGGCGGGCAACAAACGCGACAAAGTCTGGGCGCGAGGACTATTTAGCGTATCATAAAACGCTCGCGTTTCTGGGCGCGCCATCAATTCGGCGATCCGAGCACGGTGACACTTTACAGAATGCGCATGGGCGGCCGCGATGTCTGAATCCGCCATCAACTCCCCCCATTCGGCCTGTAGCGCGGGTATCATACGCTGGATCGATCTGTCTTCAGTGGTGTTGTGGTTCATCCGAAACCAATAAGCCTCGCCCTGATCCCGATCCACATGGTTCACCCGCCCCCGATCCCGCTTAACCAAAAAGCTCTCGGTTGAACGCACCGCGTAGTGGTTCAGGCTAACCAAATCATAACCAATGGTGTGTGTGTTGGATCGCCAACCAGAACGGAATTCTTTTTGCGGCATAGCGACACCAGAACCGTTGACCCAATTGAGGTGTTCAACGGCCGCCCCTTGCAATCCTTTGGGTCGATGCACACCCAATTTGCGGAAAATTCCGTTGTTTTGATACAGCGTTTTGAACCCCCAAGCCTGATGCGGGCGCGATGCGGATTTTGCAGCACAACGGGTGAATTGATCTAACAGAAATGCGTCTTCGTAGCCCGAAATATCCCCATTCCCAAACAGTCGCCAAGTGCAGGAAATCATGTTGGCTTGACCCACGGCGGCAAACAGATCACGCAGATGCCCGTCCCCCACATGCACGTTGATGAATTCATCCACATCCAAGGTCATCAACCAGTCAGCGTTCTCAACGGTGTCCAACTTTTCAGCGGCGCGAAAACCGGCGTGTTGCGGCTTCAAACCCATCTCTCGGAATGGGTTTTGATAATGCTCGACGATTCCTCGTTTCGCCAAAAGGTCAAGAAACGTGTCGGTGCCATCCGTGCAATCATTGGTAAAAACAATAAAATTAGTCACCCCGATTGCACGGTGATAGGCGATCCACTCCAGCAGGAAAGGCCCTTCGTTTTTCATGGCGGTGACCAGCACGATTTTGTCACCCCGGTCAGATGCCGCGCCTGTCGCTATCTCAATCTCAGGGTTGGGAACACGGAAGGGATCATAATCAAACACATCACGTGACAGCGCCAGAAGGTCTGCGTTTTCACGCAGCGAACTTTTGGGAACCAATTGTGCTGTTGCAGCCCCCGGATGGCGCAGCCCGGTAAAACGCCACAACTTTTGCTTTGGTGCAGCTTGCGCAGAAAGCCCAATAATCCGGTGTGGGCGCCAGACATGTGGCACATTTCGCGCTTGCACAGGGCAAAACACCCAGCGCAAAAATTCAGCCTTCATATCGAAGGGGCGGCAAATATGATCACCCGCAGACGCACGCCCATGATTTGGCACCTTCCATGCAAAGGCACGCCAACCAACCAGCGCGATCAATGGATCAGGGCGGGCGGCACGGGCAGAGTCGTAAACTGTCGCGCCATCTGTGGATGGGCTCAGAAAATCGGACATATCAAGAAAGGCCACGCCTGCAGCCCGCGAGAAAAAAGCGAGGCGTAAAAATTCCAGCAAGACTTCATCACCGAAGGTCGACCGCCATGGATCATTCGCTGGCACCTTCATCCGGTTTTTACCCGGCGCTTCTGGCGCATAGATAAGGTGCCTTTCATCGCCTTGATCCGGCCGCCCCGTCGGTCCTGGTAAATCCAAGACCACAATACGTTTCAATCCAGTGGGCTGCTTTTTCGCCGCCGCTGCCAGCCGTTGCGCAAAATTGGTCCCGGAATTTTTCGGCCCCAACCGATTGATCAAAAACGATGCCGTCACACCTTGATATGTCGCGTGATGCGTCAACCAATTACAAACATAGGCAGGATCCGCCGTAGGATTCAGCGCATCATCGTTCTTGTGCGCTTTTTTGGACAAGGCTTGATTAACGAAACCCAGCAGGCAGTCTTGGCCCGCCAACAGGTCAGAACGTGGGTGCGACAAAGGCAGCGTCAAAATCCCGTCTTCATAACCACAACTTACGTTTTCGGCCCCTGCATCAACTGTGCCATCAGCATAAATGCCTGCATTGCCCCGCAACGATACCACCTGTGCAAGACCGAACTCTGGTGTTGCGCTCAGCTGTTCAGGTAGGGTGGCGGCATTGAAAAACACCCGCGCGCTCTGATCACCATGTGCAAGGGCCGCCAACGCAACAACATCACCGCCCCGTGCCGGAGCCAACCCCAGATGCACCACTTCGGTCTTACCGGCACGGATCACCTTCTGTTCAATCATCGGCAGCGCCTAATAGTCGTAACCAAAATATCGCTCCTGTTCCAGGTCAAGCGCCCCTAGCACGAAATCGCGATCGGCGTCGCTAAATTCCATATAGGGTTTCAACCGTCCCTTACCCTTGGCGTCATTGGGCAAAGAGAAATTAGACACATCTTTGATAACCGGCTGAAATGTCTCAACCGGTTGCAATCCAAAGTGTTTAACGAGGGCCGCGATAAAGGCTTCCGGCTTATCCCGCGCCTCTTCAAAACGGACAATGACCCAATTTTCATAGAGATTGCGCACCTTAAGCTGGCTGCCCAGCTTGAGATTCCGCATCTCTATGACGTTATCAATATGTGCTCCAGTCACGGGATGGCGTTCGTACATCAATTCCTTAAAGCGGATGTTCAATTTGCCCTGTTTCTCGATCAAATGACCATTAAAGACACCGGACCATTCATGCCTTAAAAAGCCGCTAAAATCGACATCTTGAAACCAATAGCCAACTTGGTGCGGGCTGCGATGAAAACTGCGCAGCCAGTCGAAAGCATCACGCACCACCACTATGCCCAGCATAGTGTCGCGGACAAACGGCGGGTTCACATAGTTATGCTTTTCCCAATTATAACGTCGCCTCGACGTGAGTTTCGGGAAATTTTGGTCAATGAGGGTTTCAACGTAATTTGTTCCTGAACAGCGTTCGCCGTACAACTTAAGAACGTCTGGAACGATATCGTTGGTGCGACCGTGATGCATCTTACAACCCTTCTGCGTCAGGAAGTTTGAAATAAGGTCGCAGCCTTATCGACAATGATGTCGCGACACTGTTTTACAAATCGCTTTTCAATCAGATGGTCACGGCACAGCTTGTCGATACCGGCATCATCGCGCAAGGCTTGCAGTCCAATCATCGCCTGAAATTCAGGGTCGACCAACTTGTCGTCCATCGGTTTTTTCTTGGGCGCAATTGGCGCAGCACTCGGATCGATTCCATGCTTTTTGATCAACACGTCCATGAAACTACCACGCCGAGGTGTGTTATTTTCCTTTTCTTCCAGCCGCGGTTTCATGCGTCTTGCCCAAAAATGCACCCCCCGCGTTTGCGGTGTCAGATGTGACTCAACCCAATCGTTATGTTTGGAAATGATCATCTTGTTACGGTCGGGAAACCCAATTGGATAAAACACTTCGGCCGGCTCGGCATGAGCGATTTCGCCTGTTTCCTGCAGGAAATGGGTAACCGATGCTGGGCCGGTAAACCCCCAATTTTGGGCTGTCATATGCACTGGGGTGCCTACATCCTTTTCGCGCTGCAATTCCGCCTGCTGTTCGGGCTTTAACCAAGGTGCAATGGCATATTCATCCTTAAAAAATTCGAGCAGCCCCAACAATGTGGGTGAATCCTTTGGCAACCCCAGCACGGCATTGCAAACCAGCCCCGGTTTTTCCCAACCATAAACATGCGGGCTGTCGGTTGTGAAAGGCCGATAGCAATACATATCAGCATCGACCCAGATCGCATCGGTTTTAGCCAAAAGATGTAGACGCCACATATCTGCATGGATTGCAGGACTGCCCGTTCGCGCATGGCGCAGCATCGGTTCGCCAGGATAAATATCGTTTGCGTCCCCAGCAAGGACACCCTCAGGGATGTTGTCGATGGGACTATAACTATAAAGCGTGATTTTGTGGCCCGCATCTGCGAAAGATTTTAGGCACAACTGCTCGAGCCAAGACAGACGACCGCCGATCCAAAGGGTAGCGATGTCGGGGAGTGAGGTCATATATAAATCTCATTTTAAGGGCTGCATCAGAAAAACAGCAGCCAGTTTCCCTTAAGTCGTACCAAAACACTTTGGCCTGTACCAAGGTTTAGCATTTATAATCAGAATATGCAGCCCGAATGAACCTCTGATGAGGTGAGTTGGCTAACGTCTCGTCTGCGAGGCCAAGTCGTGCTTTTTGGGCCGGTGCATGAACGCATGAGACGTCCATTTTGATCAAGACGAAGCGCCAGTACAACCGTCGCAATAACTGGTATTTGTCTCATTGGACTTTTTCTCAATTCGATAACTCGAAAGAAATTTTAACATAACATGCATTATCAATCTGAAATGCCGCTCACAGTCCGCTGTACGAGCTCGGTCCCCATTCATGTGCGGGGCGATCAACGAAATTCCAGGCAACGGGTTTGCCAATCCTACCTGCAGCTAACTTTTGAGTTTCACCAACAATACCAGGGCACAAAGAGCTCACGTTCGCAAACACCATCGTGAACAGCTGCCATTGAATAAACTAAAGCGCAGGCGACGAAAAATCTAATGCGCTGTTTTATATGGTAATTTTTTACCAACCCTTCACGAAGGGCGTGACTATTACTTCTGCTTATCAGACGTATTCAAAGGAAGAACTTCAGAAAATCGCGCGCATCCGCACTTGGTAAGACAGCGAAGAGGCCAGCCATTTGGTCCGTTCTTCGCCCTAACCGAAACTCAAGTGGAGATCGCCCATGTTATCCGAAATTCTCGCAAGTTTGCGCGCCAGACTATTGACCTCGTCGTCACTGGCTCAAGAAACCGTCCGCGACGGACAAACACTGACCAACGGCTTCTTTCAAAGTGTGGTGGTCGACAACACACCAGCCTTCATCCTCGACAATGACTTTGCCCGGTTCCTGAACTTTGGTCTGGTCGAAACCAACAACGCCGAAGCAGCCGTTTTGGTCGATGGCGAAGACGCGCAAGTCTTTAACTTCCGGTCCGGCAGCATCGATGCTGATGGCGCAGTTGCAACCGGTGTCGAAGTCACCGACGGCTCCAGCGCGGATATTCGCAATTTTGGCGACATCGCAGGCGAATTGAACGGTGTCGAATTCACTGGCGCAGGCAGCTCGGGTACGCTCGACAACTTCCGCGGTGGTGTCATTTCCTCCGACAGCCGGGCTGTTGAGATCGAAGGCGAAGGCATCAGCGTTCGCAACTTTGGCGACATCGTCGGAACTGGCGATCAGCGCAACGGGACCATCTATACCAACGCGACAGCCGAAGACGTCAGCATTAGCAACTTCTCTGGCGGCACAATTGACGCAGGCGCGGATAACAGCGGTGCTGGTATCTCGCTGCAAGTTGGTGACGAAGCTGGTGACGTGGTGTCCAACTCGATCTTTAACGGGTTTGGTGCAACCATTCAGGGCCGTGGCCAAGAAGCGGCAAACACTGGGGGTGCTGGTGACGGTATCCGCATCGACGATGGTGCCGAAGGCGCTGTGTCCGACACGGACATCGTCAACAGTGGTCTGATTTCTTCTGAAAGCAACCAAGGCACAGCCGGTGGTATTCGCATCGCGGATGGTGTTGCTGCCGAAGGTCGTATCTTGAACACCTCAACCGGCACAATCGAAGGGGTCCGCAACGGCCTTTATATCGGTGAAGGCGAACATGATCTGGACGTGCTGAACTTTGGCACGATCCAATCAGGTAGCCGCGCGGTGAACATCGACGGCACAGGCGTTGACCTGATCAACGGTGGTGACATCCTCGGCACAGGCGATCAGCGCAACGGAACAGTTTATGCTGACGGTACAGCCGACGATTTCTCGGTCTCAAACCTTGCCAACGGCACAATCGACTCTGGCGAAGGCAATCAAGGCTCTGGCTTTGGGGCAGAAATCGGAAGTGCCGCAGATGGTGCCAACACGTTTACGCTGAACAACGACGGTGTGATCCAAGGCCGTGGCGATGCCGCAGCCGGAACATCGCTTGCTGGCGACGGTGTACGCATCGGAAATGTCGGCAACCTTGGCACAACGGACGCGACCATCACGAACTCTGGTCAGATCTTGTCCGAAGGCGCCAATGGGACTGTGGCTGGTCTGCGCGTCGTGAACGGCGTCAACTTCCAAGGGTCGTTGACCAACGCTGGCACCATCTCAGGTGTTCAGAACGGTGTGTACTTTGGCACAGGCGACCATGCAGGCGGTTTGTTTGTTAACGAAGAAGGCGGCGTCGTGTCCTCGGGCAGCCGTGCGCTGAACATCGATGGCGAAGGGCTCAGTGTTGAAAACGCAGGATCCGTTCTCGGAACCGGCGATCAGCGCAACGGCACTGTCTATGCTGACGGAACTGCGGACAACTACACCTTCACGAACACAGGTCTTGTGGACGCAGGTGTCGGCAACAACGGCTCTGCTGTGGCTCTGCAAACTGGTGATGTCGCTGGCGACGTCGTATCCGCTGCCATCTTCAACGAAGGTGTCTTCCAAGGGCGCGGCGACGCGGTCGAAGGCAACACAGTTGGTGACGGTCTGCGTCTCTTCAGCAGTCAGGAAGACGCCAACTTTGCCGGTCTGGTCCAAAACGACGGCGTTATTGCCGGGTCTACGGACAGCGATGCCGCCGCAGGTATCCGGATCGATGGTGGGTTGAACCTGCTGGGCGCGATCATCAACGAAGGCGAAATCACCGGTCGTGTGAACGCCATCGACGCGACCGACGCAGGCGACGTAACTTTCGTCAACGATGACGAAGGTGTGGTAAATGGTAACGTTTTGCTTGGTGCCGGAGATGACATCGTTGTTGACCTTGGTCAAATCAACGGTGTCCTCGATGGTGGCGCAGGCGATGATGTCCTGATTGCAGGCAACGGCGACAACGTGCTCGTCGGTGGTCTCGGCAATGACTTCATCGAAGGCGGCGAAGGCTCCGACACAGCTGATTTCTCAGATCAGGATGTGGCGGTGAACGTCAACCTTGGTTCAAACGGCAACGGTACGGCCACACGCGAAACTGGGTTCTCAACTTCGGTTCAGGATGTTGTGGTTGGTGCGTCCTTGCAGCCAACAGACAATATCGTTGACGGTGCCGGGTTTGTATCCGAGGCCCTTGCCGGGAACCTCTACTACAACGTCCATACGGCTGACTTCCCCGGTGGGGAAATTCGCGGCCAGCTGGAAGTTGTCAGCGACACCGGCACAGGCCACAACCGCGTCATCGAACTGGCAGGCTCTTTGGATGCCTCTCAGGAACCTGGTCCAACGTCCGACAGCGCAGCCAAAGGCGAAGCAACTCTGACCATCCGCTTCAACGAGGCTGGTGAGGTTGTCTATTCCTCCGAGCTCTCGGTGACAGGCCTGAACGAAGCAGACCTTCTGACCCCAGTTCCGGGTGTTGTGTCAGCCATCCACCTGCACAACGCACCTGCAGGCATCAACGGCCCCATCGCGCAAGATACGCTGGTGGACGCCGGAGCAACCATTGATGCAGGCGCAACCACGGGTGTGTCGGGTCTGGATGTCATCGACGAGGTCTTCGAAACTGATGTTCTCAGCTCGATCGAGAACGTGGTCGGTTCGAATGATGGCGACGTGATCATCGGTTCGGACGTGTCCAACACCCTAAGCGGCGAAGACGGCGACGACGTGCTGAATGGACAGGGCGGCGACGACCTCCTGCTCGGCGGCGAAGGGTCTGACACCTTCACCTTCGAAGGGCTGTTTGGCAACGACACCATCGGTGACTTCGAGGTTGGCGTTGACCGGTTGGACTTCTCCGACTTTGGACCGGACTTCACGGACAGCCTGCAAGTCTCCCAGAACGGTGACGATGCGGTGCTGACCTTCTCTTCGGACGCCTCCGTGCGCCTCGAAGGGGTCAACCGTGCCGACCTGATCGAAGACGACTTCATCGCTTAATCACACAGTCCGAGGTGGCGGCATCTGTCGCCACCTCTTCACCCTGAAAAAGAGATCACCCCCATGTTTCAGAAAAAATCACCCGTCTCATCCGCATGGCGCGCCCTGCGCCCCGGATTTACCGCCATCGGCTTCTTCAGCCTGATCTTGAATGTTCTGATGCTTGCCGGACCGCTATACATGCTGCAGGTCTATGACCGGGTCCTCACCAGCCAAAATATGGATACCTTATTCGCACTCAGCATCCTACTGGGTGGCGTTTTTGTCGTAACGGGCCTGCTGGACTTGATCCGCATGCGCATCCTCAACCGCCTTGGCGCACGCTTTGAGCTGACGATTGGCGCTCCGATCCTGCAAGCCTCGATACGTCGCCGGGTGCAAGGCACGTCCTGCGCAGAAAACCCCGCAGCTGACGTCAGCGGATTGCGGGACTTTATCTCAGGGCCCACATTGATTGCCTTCTTTGATGCACCGTGGATCCCGCTTTATCTTGGGGTGCTCTACGTGCTGCACCCGTATCTTGGCGCCCTTGGCCTTGCCGGTGCGCTGTTGCTGACATTGATGGCCCTGATCAACAATGCCCGGTCTGCCGACGTGATGCAGAACGCATCCCGCGCACGTTCCAGGTCCGACGGTTTGTTCACGTCAAGTGAACAGAACGCAGAGCTTGTCCAAGCGATGGGTATGACTGGTGATCTCGCCCGTCGCTGGACAGCTCTGCAACATGACGCCCATCACCTGAAATCCCGTGTCGGCGACCGGCTTGCCAGTTTCTCGGTGATGTCCAAAACCATCCGAATGGCGCTCCAATCGGGTATGCTAGGCCTTGGGGCCGCCTTGGCCGTTGTCGGTGAGGCGACCGCCGGTGTGATGATCGCCGCTACGATTGTGCTGGCGCGTGCTCTGGCCCCCATCGATCAACTGATCGGGCAATGGCGTACGTTTCTGGCCGCACGCGGTTCCTACAAAAGCCTGCGCGCCTTGTCCGAAACCTATCCAGAAGCCCCCCAACGCTTGGCCATGCCGCGCCCGCAGATATCACTGAATGCTGCCATCGCGCAGGCCGGACCCCCCCTTGCCAAGAACGCAACCATCGGCGGGATCGACTTTGCCCTGTCTGCAGGCGACGTTGTGGCGGTCATCGGCCACAGCGGGTCTGGTAAATCGACACTGGCAAAGATGCTGGCAGGCATCTGGATCCCGCAACGCGGCGCCATTCGTCTGGACGGCACACCGATGGACAAATGGGACCCTCAAGAGCTGGGTCAGCTGATCGGCTATCTGCCGCAGGACGTGCAGCTGTTTGACGGTACGATCCGCGAAAACATCGCGCGGTTCTCGACCTCTATCGACGACGCCAAAGTGCTGGCCGCCGCCATATCTGCGGATGTGCACGATCTGATCAGCAACCTGCCTGATGGCTACGCCACCGAGATCGGCAACGGCTTTCACCTGTCCGGGGGCCAACGCCAGCGTATCGCCCTCGCCCGCGCGCTGTATGACGACCCGTTCATCCTCGTGCTGGACGAGCCGAACTCCGACCTTGATGGTCAGGGCGAACTGGCCTTGCGCAATGCCATCCGCGCAGCAAGCGGGCGCGGTGCCATCACATTTGTGATGACCCACCGCCCCAGCACACTCGAAGCGGTCAACAAGGTTTTGACCCTAAGTAAGGGCGCGCAGACCGGCTTTGGCGACAAAGAAGACATCCTGCGCCCACGGCAATCAGATCGCGTCGCTCAAAAAGCGGCCACACCACTGGCTGCACGCCCTGCACAACACACTTTGGTAAAAGGAGCTGTCCAATGACCCCTGCCCTCTCCAACACCCCCGCCAAACCTGTTCTTCGCCTCGAAGATTACAACCTTGTTCAACCCAAAACCGGAGGTGCCGGAATCAAAGGATTTGTGGCTCTTGGTTTGCTTGTCGTCGCGGGCTTCATCGGCGGGTCCGTCTATTGGGCGACGGCCTCGAAACTCGATGGCGCAGTTGTGGCCGCAGCCACTTTTGTGGTCGAAGGCAACCGCAAAACGGTCGAACATCTGGACGGGGGCATCGTCCGCACGATTGCCGTCAGAAATGGCGATCTGGTCGAAGCCGGCCAAACCCTGTTGGAACTGGACAGTACCGATTTGGGCGTTGATCTCGACGTGATCAAAAGCCAACTCAGCGATCTGATGGTGCGCCGCGCGCGCTTGCTGGCCCAGCTACAAGGTGCAGAAGGCTTGACCCTGCAAGACGTCGCGACCTCTTTGACCGTAACGATGGACCAAGCAGAATGGAACCCTGCCTATATCACGCAAAAGCTACTTTTTGACGCCGAGCGCCGCTCGCGCGTGGCGGAAACGGCCGTGATGGAGCAACGCGTTGCAAGCCTCGAAGATCAGGTCCGTGGCCTACAGGCACAACGCCAGTCAAATAGCCGCCAGTTAGAGATCACTTTGCAGGAACTGGCCAACCTCCAAACCTTGCTGGACAAGGGCTTGGTTGCGGCGGCTCGCGTCAATGCGCGCCGCGTCGAAGTTGAAAGACTGCACGGCGTTGATGCCACGCTTGCGACCCAAGAAACGCAAGCGCGCAACCAGATCAACGAATTGCGTTTGACAGCCAACGGCACAAAAACCCTGCGCGATGAAACCGCATCCAACGAACTCGCCGTTGTCGAAGCATCGCTGGCCTCCGTCGCGCCGCAATATGTGGGGGCCACCGAACGCCTCAAGCGCATTGCGATCACGGCCCCGGTCAGCGGGCGCGTCGTCGAAATGACGGTCTTTACCGCAGGTGGCGTTGTCCGCCCCGGCGCACCAATCCTGGATATCGTTCCGGTGGACCAACCATTGGTGGTCGAGGCACGGGTAAACACGGCAGACATCGAAAAACTCTTTGTCGGCCAATCCTCCCGCGTACGGTTGTCCGCCTTTGATCAGGGCGAAGTGCCCGAAGCCACGGGTCGGATCATCGATATCTCGGCGGACAGTCTGGAAGACGAACGAACAGGCCAGTTCTACTACATCGCGCAGGTCAAGCTGAACAGCGAACAAACCGAACAGATCTCGGCACTGGATCTGGTGCCCGGCATGCCCGCCGATCTCTTCGTCAACACCGGTGAACGCACGGCGCTCAGCTATCTTGCACAACCGCTCAGCGAACGCCTTGCCCGTACATTCATCGAATGACCCTCGCGTCACGCCTCAAATGTGGGCGTGACGCCCTTTGGCGGGTTGCTTTGGATATAGGCCCCAATCTTGGCAAGCAGCCGTTTACGCGGGCAATTCAGGCGCGACGCGGCACCAAGGTTGCGCATATTGCCGGGGGCCTCAAAGGGAATGAAAGACAAGGGCCATGAATCCTGCCGGAATTGTTCAGCTGCCAAAGCCGACACAATCGTGCAATCGTCTGAATGGCAAATGTGACGACAAATGGTTTCAAAGCGCAGCGCAGTCAGGTCGAACCGCTTGGCAGCTCGCGTGTGTCGATCCGGCTTGGGCAAGCGATCTTCCAATTCGTATCCGAAGGAATGAGGCAACCGGATGAAATCGTGACTGGGGACATCTTCGGGGGCAATGGATGACAACGTCTCAAGCGGATGCCCTTTTCGCACACCCAGATACAAAGGTTCGGTCCAGATCGATGTGAAATCGAGATTGGCATTGTGATTGAGCTGGGCAACAAGAGCCACGTCCAATGTATGATCTTCAACCATTTGCAACATGTTCTGCGGCAAATCTTCGATCATGGTAACCCGCATATTCGGGAAAATGGCGTTGAACAGTTCCGAAAAATACTGGGTCAGATACGGCGCAAGGGTCGGGGTAAGACCAATGTTGAACGGCACAGCCTCGGGATCGCGATACTCAACGGCCGTGTCCTTAATCCTTTGCGCATTGGTCAACACATCTTGGGCGATTTCGACCACCCTCTGACCACATGCGGTTGGTCGAACGTCCCCACTGAGCCGCAGGAACAAATCAGTCCCCAACTCTGCTTCCAATTTCTTGATCTGGTTGGAAAGAGCAGGCTGCGATACGTTGCACTCAACAGCCGCAGCACTAAAGTTGCTAAGCTTGGCAACGGCGACAACATATTCTAGGTCGCGTAAATTCATCTTACCTCGCTGAGTTTACACAAAATTCTCATGGTGGACCGACCAAAAGACGGGAAGATCGCCAATGCGTCTAACCCGCGCGACATAGGTAGTCACTAATTGAACCAGGCTCAAATCAGGTTCCTGTAAAATATTGGTGTAGGGCAAACGGCTCCACAAAGCGCGACGCACAACGAAACCTTGATCTCACCTGCGGTCATACTGGCTTGCAACGTCAAAAGATCACTTCAGATTATTCAGAAAGCTGCGCCGGCACGTCTTGGCTTTGATGCAGAACGCGAACGATCAGAATACCGCTGTCCTCGATCACATAAATGATCAGGTGCTTTTCATAGTGATGAATGCGGACGGGCGGTCGAAAATCACGGCGTTCCGGTGCCATGTCTGGCATCGAGGCCAGCACTTTGAATTCCTCGTTTAACCCATCCAGATACCGCCGCCTCTGCGCCCTGCCCCACGTGTCTTGGGTGTATCTGGCGATGCGCCTGATATCACTACTGGCGGCCGTGCTGACCTTGAATGTGGACACTATTCGTCGTCCATTTCCTGCTGCAATGCGTCCATGCTGAACTCTTCCGCCACACCGCTGCTCAATCCGTCAGTGATTGCGCGCTGCAACGCTTGATGTTTGAGTTCACGCTCCTCCAAGGATCGCAATCCCGCCCGGACAACTTCGCTTGCCGACCCAAAACGGCCAGATTCGACCTGCGCTTCGATAAAGCCAGTAAAGTGATCCCCTAGGGAAATGCTCGTTGTCTTCGCCATGTGCATACCTTTCAGCAACCTCACTATACCAATATATACTAGATACGAGTAATTTGCAATTTTTGACACGGCACAACTCAAGAACGGGCAGATCGACTGCGCAGTTGCCTATGCACCTGTGTCAGCCTCAAATCCACACAACGCGTCTGCGTTCGTGTTAAGGCTGCCACTTGCCGCGACGGCACCACGATCCACAGCGTCCCCGCCCTGTCTTGCCCTGCCCTTACAGCGTCATTCCGCGCCCCCAGCGGTCAAAAGATCACCCATGATCACATCGATCCATCCGCCCCGGATGAGACCCTACATCAAGGGCATTACTGTTGCGAACTGTCGCGCATCTTTGGCTCACTCAACCAACTTTTCAGAATCCTGTCAGTGTGCCCCCACACGCAATACTGGCCCAAACACCGAGCATTTCTACCTAAAACCGGACCATCATCGAGACTTGGGCCAATGGTCGCAGAGCGGGACAAAGTTAGCTTTCGCTGCGGCTGCACCAATGTCTGGTTCTATGAGGCAGATCAGTTTAACGACGACACGCGCTCCAGCCGGTAGATCCAACATCAAAAGTATAACGATTGGCGACAGCGCAATTACCACTCGGGCAAATTGGCTTACCATTCACAGTGGGGAAAAAAGCTGCAGCTGTTTCCAATGCGACAGGTGACTCTTCTGTACCTGGCAAGGGTACTGCCAAGTTATCAATCCACAAACGAACAAAGGTTGGGTAATTCCAATCAACTTTGCCGTCAAAATCTGCTGGCGTCTGCCCAGGAGAATATGTCACCCCGGCGCGTTGCGTAAATGGTTGATCCGTCTCGTAACAATCCAATGAGCTAGGCAAGATCAATTGGCCGTCGTAGGCGGCAATCTTATTGTCCACTGCAATCGCAGCAGACCAACGCCCTTCTAAAATCCGATACGACGTTACAGACTGGCAAATGGTTACCTCTGCTTCGACACCCAATCGCAGATCCTCTGCCGCGGCTAAGTCGATTAAATCTCTACGAGAGTCATTTGGTTCACAGTGAACTTCACGTTCAACAACCTTTGACCCTTTGCGTACTAGGATATAGCACTGCTTTTCCTCACTCACAGGGATGTAAGTATTTGTACAATTTGATTTATTAATGTCTGCTCCACGACGCTCTGGGAATGAACAGTTCGTTGTAGAATCTGGCGTTTCCATCGGCTTTACATCGACGGAACCATACCAGTTCGGACCGGTAAGCCGAAAGTGCAGATCTTCGGTGCGCATGGCTACGGAAAAAGCGGTATCGCCCGGCTGATTACATGCAGGATGACCCTCTAACACCGTGACTGGGGCAAAGGCTGTGTTAATATTTGTATCAGAGATCGTTTGTGCGGCACTAGTTAGAGGGATCACCGTGAACAAATAAAGAAAAAGATGTTTAAGGGCTGGTCGTAAAATGGGCATCGGACTCTTTCACTCTTCAAGCTCAAAGCACTGTCGCTTAGGTTTGTGGATGCGTACCATAGCAGACGTTCGTACTTACGCAAAAAATGCTCAATGGAGCTCGTGCACTAAATCGCTCCGCGATAGGACGCTCTTTTTTGGTGTTGCGCTGAGCAGGGATTCGTTTCGCACTTCGAGAAGTTGGGTGTGTGCTGTTGCTCGAGGTGATTTTACCTCGATTGACAGAGGACACTCCCATGAACATTCAACAACCTACACCAATGATGCCCCTTCGTGCATTTCACAGTATTTGGTAGGTATGGGCTCACAGCCGTCATTCGCGGCATTGGACCCTGACGGCTGAGATGTGGGGTTTTTCAGACTTTCGCTGTGTGCACGTCACTGTCCGGATTGGCGAACATTCATCAGTCAGTGGCTTTCGGAAATCTATGCTGGGACGGTGAGGTCCAGTTAGAGCCCGCCATAGTGAAAGCCCTGCTCATTCTTGCTTCACACGGCTATCGATGTAACGGGCGAAATCGAAATTCGGGCGCTCAAGGTGAGATAACGGTCCCGGTTCTGACAAATCCGCGCAAAGACCACGATACACCTTTTCGGTACACCCACGGTCCTCCTCATTCACCGCGTCCAACACGGATTTCAGCGTGGCAAAATGTTGATCCGCATCCGGGTCTGCCACAAATTCTGGGGCCAGCCCACCGCCATACAGAATGTTGACGTGATCCGGCCCATCTGGGCTAAGGGAAAGATACCAGAAATACCCCGGTGTAAGTGTGATCAGCAGCGCGGGATAGATCGAGATCAAATAGGTTTTGCTCCGATCCTCGCCTGTCAGATGGGTATTGTCAGGATGGGCCAGCGTCAGCTTGAAGCTATCGTCCTTCATGATCCAATGATAATTGAAGCCTGGCAATCCTTCGGGGCAGGTCATTTTGGCCAAATCCACGTGGCCGCCGATGGTGCCCTCGTGACAGACCGGCAGGTGGTAACTTTCCATGAAGTTTTCCGCCAAAACCTTCCAATTGGTGTTCCAGTGATGCGTCTCGCGAAAGGTCTCGACGTAATCGCCCATGCGGTAATGCCCCACAAGGTCCACGACGTCTTTCAACACCTCATTCACATCCTTAGCTTGCGGGTTGAGGGTGACCATAATCCAACCCTCCCAAACAGCGCAGCGGATTTGTGGCAGACAGATGTCCGACTTATCGAAGGCCTCGTTGTTCATCATGGCAGGTGCGCCGCGCAAGTTGCCGTCAAGCCCGTAAGTCCACGCATGATAGGGACAAACAATGGAATGCGTATTGCCATGCCCCGTCAAAAGCGTCGACATGCGGTGGCGGCACACATTGGACTGCGCCCGCAAGTTGCCATCAGCATCGCGAATGACCATGATCGGTTCGCCAGCAATCTCAAGCGTTGTATAATCACCGACTTCTAGCAAGGTACTTGCGCGACCTGCGCAAATCCAATCCTTGCGAAATATTTTGTCGAGCTCAGTTTGATTGAAGTCTGTCGAAGTATAAACCGACTTGGGCATGGCGCGCGCTTGCTCGAAAGGCACCGCGACGCTAGCTGATAATTCGGATACGGGGTCGGGTGATATTCGCTTTTTTTGCTCGATATTCATGCTGGATCAACCTGTTCTGACTTTCAAAAAAGTACCGATAGAATGAGCGCCCGTCTATAGAATTGCACAACGAGGCAACGCGTCATGGCTGAATATTTAAATTTCGAAAGCAGTCATGACTTTGGTACAACTGAAAACCGACTCTTCCGTGTCGCTTTCATTCGACATCACTCAAATACGCGCGATTTTAACACTGGTCCAAACCACCCCGATTGACGCGGCCAAACAACCCGTCAAAACCAAAAGGGGTGTTGAAGGTCTATGGTCGTTCTCATGATGGCGGACAGTCATGCTCCGCGCTGCACCTCTCAGTCAGGGCTTATCGCTGCGGTTCGCTGTGCGCCGCTCGAACGGCAAGTTTCATGTGTCTGGGTCAATTGTTGGCGCAAAGGTCAAATTCATCGGGCTGTCCGCTGAAATTGGAAAAGATCATCACACGCATACGTCACCAGCTCTGTATCACCATGTGGAAACCCGTGTTTTCGACGCTTTTGCGTTGATGAAAAATCTGACTGTCGCGCAGGTGAAATATCTTTAAGCTATTGGAAAACAATATTATTTACTGAGTCCCTTGCGAGGTAACCCGCGGGTTACCCCATCTTGCCGGTTGCTTTTATCAAAGGCTAGTAACCCGTGGGTTACCCTGCCCCAACGCCTCTTCAAACGCCTCGATTGCGCGTTCTAGCTGGCCCTTGGGCAAGCTTGCGAAATCAACGCTGGCGACGATCCGGCATTCGCCTTTGCGCGCTGTGATCTTCATTTTTCCCACATGAAATTCGCGCTTTTCTTTTGGCTGTGGTTTGGGTTTCGCCCGCCCTGCCCCAGACGTTTCAGATACAAACCGTGCCAGCGTTTCATTCTGGGCATCGCTAGTGTCGCACGCAGCCAAGCGCAGCTTCAACGCTTCAAGCCCATCCACCGAACGGATGGAACGCGACACCTCTACACCTAGGTTCCGCGACACCGCCTTGGGCCACTTCAAACTGTCGCCAAGCTGAATAAGCAGAAACACAAACGACCGGATATAGGACCGTTTCATTTTGTGCAGTGACGCATACAACCGCGAGACCATGGCGTCGGGGTCGACCTCTTCGACATCGGAATCCTGCGCGGCCAGAACAGCCACCTGAGCCATTTCCGCAAAGGTCAGGTTCTCGCGCACAACGTTTTCTTCGACCATGTCCACATACCGATCCAATCTGGATTCGGCGCGCACTTCGATCCGGGCAATGACGTTGGCAAACTGGTCATCGCCGGTTTCAGCGTGCAGTTGGCGCAGTGCCGTCAAACGGCGCCACCCTTTCTTAAGCTGCAACACCCCCTGCCCGTCTCGGTAAATCTCGATGGGTTCGCGTTGACCCCGTGCGCGGATCGATGTCTTCAGCTCTTCCATGTCGTCCGACGCTTCGACCGCGTCCAATTCAAGACGGTCACGCGGCAAATCATCCGTATGGATCGCGTCCACCGGCACCGCTTCTAACAGACGGCCATCCTCTTGGGCCGCGCGAAACGATTTGGCGTCTTCGGCATTGCGTCGGCGCTGTTCCACCTTGGCCTCGGTGGCGTCTTGCAAGCTGCTTGCAGCATCCCGTACGGCTGCGCCCATTGGTCCAACGGAACGGTCCCGTTTGGGGGCTGGCGATTGCGGGTCCATTGGTTCGAACCCAAATTTGTTGCGCGAGGGGCTCATGCGGCTTTCTCCTCAGTCTTGTTGCGAGCATCCCATGCGGCCAGGATGCAGTCTTTGAATTCCAAGTATGATCGGTCAAAGCTTTGACGCGCCCGTTTCCATGTGTCGCGCGTCATGTGGCGATAATCCTGTTCGTACACGCTCATCTGAAAGCGCCCGGATTGTTCAACGGCGCGCGTCATCTCGACCGGGTTTTGACAAACCGCCGCGCCAAAGACGTTTCGGAAGGCCTCCATCATCGCCTGATGCAACGAATTGTTGGATTCAAACCGGGTCATGATCAGGCGCACATCCAGGAATGTTTTGGGCAAGACCAATCCGGCATCTGCGGCCAGCGGTCCAAACCCATCTGCAATGTCTGACAAGGCGTCCCCAAGCTGACCCAGATAACTGGTGGTGCTGTCATATTCCCAATAACCGGGACCCGATGGGATATACAAAACATCCGACGCAAAAGCTGCATTCAGCGATTGATATCCAATGGCAGGTGGGCAGTCGAACAGGATCAGATCATATTGATCTTCGGGCAATTCGTTCAGGTACCGATCGACACAGCCAAAAAAGCTCCAGGCCTTGTGCAGCCCGCGATATTGCGCCGAGGCGAATTCAACAAAGGCGGCATTGGCGCAGGACGGAATGATATCGATAGTGGGCCAGCATGTGGGTTGGATAAAATCCTGAACCCGCTGCGATCCAATTTCCCGCACATCCTCGGGCAATTCCTCAGAAGACGGGTAGGGGCAGTCATCGGGGTCGTCATAGCTGTCAACGATCCGGTCCGCTTCGCGGCACAGATCGCGACACATGATCCCCCAAACAGTGTTCCATTCTTTCACTTCAACAAGTCCCATCGCGTGTGTCAGCGTGGCCTGAGGGTCAAAATCCACGAGCAGCACCCGAAACCCATCCAAAGCGGCGGCATGGGCAAAGTGCTGCGTGACAACAGACTTACCAACACCTCCCTTGAAGTTGCTAACAGCCGCGCGCAGCGCACGCCCCTTTGGCCGAACAGGCAACAGGGAGCGCCCACGGAATCGCACCCGACGGCGCAATTCATTGATCTCTGCCAATGTGAACCAGCGTTGGCGACCTTCTTCTTCTGTTACGCCTTGGGGCAGAGAGGGATCGTCCGCCAGTTTCTTGCGCAACGTGTCCGCAGGCACATCGAACATGAACTGGCTGATTTCCCAGATCGAAAACGGTCGAAGCGTCTTGACCTCTTCCGGGGAAAACGTTGCCCGTCGTACGGCGGATTGCTGCGCAAGGCTGCGGGCATTCATGCTCAGAAGGTCGGTGTGGGTTTTCATAATCGTCACATCTCGCGTAATTCGGCGTTTGTTTTCTAATAACGGGATTTCACTGATTTGGCAAAATGTGTTTTTCCCGAATATAAAGCATGTAAATTAGGGCTTTGTCCGGATTTTCAGGAAAACCGCGCCTAAATATGGTGACAGCTGTTTCGGAATTTGTCTTATTTGGTGACACAGAACGACGCTTTAGGTGACACTAGATGTCCCCCTTAACCATTATACCTCTTATTTTCTTCGAAAAGAGGATTAGGATACGAATTCCCGCTTTTTCGTCATGATTGACAGACTACGCGATTTCGTGCCTTTCTAAGCCCAAGCAGAATCGGTCCAAAGAGATCGAAGACGATGAGGCACTGGCAGGATTATGACATGGACGCAAAACGGTTAACAGGCCGTGGGGCAGGGGTGCTTAAATATGACCTGCTCACGGCGATTGGGCTATTGGGAAGCTTTGGGTCATCAGCCGAACTGATGTCCATGGCGCGTCTGAATATGCTGATCACTGCGCGCTATAACTGGCGAAAGAACGAAATCTCGGTTGGGCAGCGGGATATGGCCGCGATGTGGAATGTCACCGAGCGCACGGTCAAACGCGAAGTGCGGCGATGGACGGACATGCAGATTTTGATTTCTGTGCGCAAAGGCGTTCGAGGTCGGGTTGCCTGTTATCGATTGAATACATCTGAAATCTATCGCCGGTCTGCGCCCCATTGGGATCAGGTTGGTCCAGATTACGTGGACCGAATGGCAGAATCGTCGCCGATCAAACCAGACGCAGAGACGAACAAAGTGGTTTCGATAGATTTCCGTTCAAAATCCTTGGCGGCCCATCAGGAAGAACCGGAAACCAAGGGCACATGGGATGCTGTCCATCAACGATTGCGCCAGCATCAGCCGCACCAATACGCAGCATGGATTGCGCCGTTGAAACGCGGGACGGACGAAGATGGAGTGTTGCGTTTGATCGCGCCGTCCAAATTTGTGGCGCGCTATGTCGAAACCCATCTGATGGCAGCGATTACCGAAGCGGTGACCGTCTGCATAGGTCCGCGGCGACGGATTTTAATAGAAGCTGAGTCGGCTTAGCGCTGTGTTGACGGCTCACAGGGTCCAAAGCGCCGCCGTAAAGGGGCAGGGGGGGCCTTAAGCCGCTCACCGGCTAGGGCCACAAAACTGTCTTGAAAGACCCTAGCGGGTCAATTCTAGGGCGCAGGTGCGTCTCAACCTGCAAAATCCTCGCATGATTGGGCGTCACCCAAATCTGGCAACCATCCGGCAGCCTTCAGTGCACCAAACCCAGGAGGGGACCAAACTGTGACATAAAACCAGCCATCTTGTTCATCGTGCGAATACAAAACGCTGTCGCCAACATCGACCGACCCAATTGAGCCACCATTCTGCGGTCCGGAAGAAACCTCAATACTGGGCCCTTTCCAACCTATGCAGGCAGATTCGTAGGATGAGCGGATCGGCTGTTCCCTTAGCAATTTTCGGAACTTTAAAGCCGTAAGATCAAACGTTGTCGTGCTCGTGTCTACCTTGCAATTAAGCTCTTTTTCCCGTTGCTCGATAATCGAGATTTTTTGGCGATCCGCTGCGGAAAGGGTAGGGTTGCTCGTTGTGCATCCGGTGTTGTCGTACAGCGATGTCCCCAGCGGAGATCCAAAGCAATATCCCGCTGCATCAAACACGCTGTTTCGCGCAAACCAAAGATCGTTGCAAACTTCTTCGGCTTGAACCGACGTTGCCGCGAGCGTCGCAAGTATCGTCAAACGGATCATCATCTTGGCACTCCCTAAACCCAGTTTCCCTGGTATCATATCAAGCCTTAAACAGGAATTGCAGGCAAAGCAGGTCTTCGCTGCGATTGGGGGAGTGCCTGCTTTCGCAGTTCAGGCACCGGATTGACGACAATTCTTACCGTTCAACAGGCGGTCACCTTGGATGGGCAGTCCGACAATGATCGTTCACGACCAAACCGCAAAAATACCCAGTTGAGAAAACTTGATAATTGTTGTGATGCACGCATCCGCCTTTGCCTCACCATGGCTATGGCCGACGTTGGTGTCAGGTGATGTGCTCTGTGTAAGAAAATGCCAACCGAACCAAGAAGATCGATAAAAGCAGGCCCTAAAAAATAGAAGAACTGCCATATGATAAACCAGATAGATAGAGGGCTCATGATTAGAGAGGTTATGCCTAACGCCGTACCGAAACTTTCGGTGAAAGAACTGATAACAATCGCGAGGGCCAGATAAAAGCCCACTACCCCCCAAAGCCATCCAGAAGGTGTCCAAGGTTGTGTATCTAATGGTGGCGGCACTTTATTCTCTATTCGAAACAGTTGTATTCAGTGACATATCTAGATTTTTGACCGGTGCCCACTTCGGTGATTACAGGCATTCGCCGCAGCACAGAAATTTGATAATTTTGGTTCGAAAAAGACCTCGGCTGCGATCTGTGTCGATGACCGCTTTGGTGACCCCTTCCAAAAACGGTCCTTTTTGGAAGGGCCTGAATATTTGATATGAGCCAGAAATGAGCGACTCGGTTAAGCCAAGTTGGTCGGCGTGCCTTGATGAAAACAAAGCCTCCATCCAGTAGCGTCTCGCCTCCAGATTGAGGACCGATTGCCCGTTTCAAATTTTGAGCCATACTTGACTTCACTGACATACATCACCTGCACAATGTCCTTAGACAAGGCGCGGACACTAAAATCGCGCAGCGGTAATATCGCTTCGATTTCGGCTTTATTTCCCTGACCAAGCAGCATCTCATGGCGCTGATATATTCTACCGGATCGTCCAAACTCGCAGAAGTCTTCCGCAAAGATCTGATCCATCAAAGCATCATCAAATCTGGTCTCTGCCCTCCAGAGGCTTTCCTCTAGAGCTTTCAATTGATCATGCGTATCTTGATCCATGCCCGATAAGCCCCTCTCCGTTGGTTTCACTTTTGCTTCGATATTGGAGAACAGCAAGGTTCGCATCACAGACTTCGGGGGGTGTTCCAAAAACGCTCCTTTTTGGCACAGTGCCAAAACACCTCGATTTACGCTGCCAAAAACCCCGTTCAAAACCTAAGTGGTTGTTGAAGGTTTTTGGTCGCTCTCATGATAGCAGCCGTTCGTGCAGAGCGCAGCATCGGAGCCCATTCACAATAGCCCTGAACGCACACGAGGGTGACGCATCTGTGAATCCTGCGTTAACCAAGCTTGTGATAAGCTGGTGCCCATGATCGAAATTGTCGCCCTGGTAACCGTCTACTATCAATGCACAGCTCTCGCGGAAGAGGGGCTGCTGACGCAAACCGAACGGTTCGCTTGCAACAGCACGTATCAGCAAATCAAACGTGAGTTCGTTCAGGACATAGTGGACCCAACAGATTACGTGCTTAAATCAGAGCAAAACGTTCTGGCGTTTCAACGTTTCAAGTCTTGGGAGGCGGAGAACGCGGATTTGGTTCGAGAATTGAAACAACGCTAGGCTATTGTCGGCGGTTCTGATCGGATCAACCAGAAGACGGTGATGGTTCAAGGTCGGCTATGTGGAGCTTCGCAGTCATTGGATTAAGACGCGCGTTTGATTATGCTTGGCGCGATTTAATGAGGCATTCCTGGTGAGGCTAGAAGAATGATCATTGTATTGAATGGATATCCTGGTGTCGGGAAATTATCAATTGGTCGGGCTTTGGCGGCAACACTGAATGGTCGCCTACTAGACATCCACACGACCTATAATCTTGCGTTCGCTCTAACCGAATTTCGGTCGCCAGAATTTTGGGAAACCGTTGATCAGGTCGAAACTATCGCTCACAATCTCGTTTTAAAGCTGCCGTTGGATCAGCCCGTTGTTCTTACGACAGTTTTGACAACTAAGAGTGCGCGCGAACAAAACGAATGGGGCAAGATTGCTGAGCTGGGACGGAAACGTCCACCATTCTGCGTCGTCCATATCGGTTGCGACTTAGATGAAAACATCAGACGCATTACGTCAGAGGGAAGAGACGCAAAACGTAAGCCGCGCGATCCTGAGATGGCGGTGCGAAATCACACTGCGGCTGAACCTCTCGCGGGTTTGAAAGAGCGATTTCTGCTCGAACTGGATACTACTCAAATGATGCCTGATGAAGCGGCTGGCGCGATTTCGCAGTGGTGTTCCGAAACTTGATTTCTGGTGGGTCTGGGCTCATTGAGGGCTGAATTTCAATTCAGTGATTATGCACCTTTGCGGTCGCCTATATCTCCAGCCCACCAACTGCGTTGGTCGCCATGAAACACAACCAACGTATCGCCAGGTCTGAACCCCATCAATTTGTCCGCCGCCCGCGTCAGGCTCTGTCCCTTGCGACCGGTGTTCTCGCACCATATCAGCCGGTAACCCTTGCTAAAAATCCACCATCCCTTCTTTCGAACTTCAATCAGGCTGACCTCTTCGCGCTGGCGTTTTTCTCGGGCGCGGACAGCATCTAACGCCCGTCTGCCATTAATCCAAGTCCCCACCAGAACGAAGAGAACGGACAGCCAAGCAAATTTGCGTGTTATGACGCCCATCGACAGGTTCGAACCTGTCGTCACCTCAATAGTCTCAGGATCATTACGCAAATAAATTATGCCTATCACATCACCGGGCTCAACCTGGTCATATTCTGAGCGCGTTACGAGCCGATCTAATGAAATAGCCTCCCCGTTCCGTGTCTCATATTCAAGGTCTAGAAAGTAATAGGTATTGCGATGTCCGTCAGCATCCCGTCTGAACTCTGAATATTTGTTCACTACATTGGCGTTCACCGTTTCACCATTGTCAGAAAACTGTCTGGCCGAAACAAAGGCTTGTTCGCTGAACAACCAGAACATTAGCGCCCAAGCCAGGAACATCAGCACGACGGCTCCACCAACCTTAAAAAACAGAATGCAAAATGACTTTGGTGGGTAAGATACAGGAGGCTGCATCTCCTACATTTGTCATTCGGCCTGTTGCTTGACAAGGCCGAATCGCTTTTGCTCAACGAGCAAAGCCGACATTCATGCGATGCGCGGCATCGGTTATTAACGGCTCACAGCCGACATTCGCCGCACCACTCGCCAAGGTCGGCTTAGCGGACTTAGTCACCTTTCATGCAGCTCAGACGAAAACTTTTACGTCTAGATTACGGTAGTTATCTGGGACGATATCCTTGCCATAGGCAAAACAATCTAAAGTAAATTCGTTGTTTTCGACGAAGACTACGAAACCAGTCAACAACTCACCTACCTTGCCATTGACGGACGGACGATCCAGAATCAATCTTTCGACTGGTAAGCTGCTCGAATTCAAGGTCAAAAAGTAGCCGTGTCCAGTGAAATCAAGCCTAACTAGCTTACCGTTCGAACACACTTCTTCCACTTGCCACGCGGCAAGGACATCAGCAGTAAGCAAATCGATAACGCTCTTTTCAAAGCTTCTTAGGACACTCAAAAATTCAACTCCATTCCTCTAGTTTTCAAGTTGTTCACAAGACAAGGACGATGTCAAAATGGGCTCTTTCGAGACATTTGCCGCGATGTGCGCCAATGATGGTGATGCGAAGTAATGACCTTTCGCAATAGTCGCGACATGATTGGACGATATGTATCGTTTTTTGGACTTATAGGCATTCAAGTGCCAAATACTCTGCCTGATAGTTGGTGAACACAATGTTCACACGGAGACTGTCATGTCCTATCTTACAATCAATCGCCGCGCCGCCTTGATGGGGGGTGCTCTTGCTGTTGCAACGCCAGCGGTTCTGTCCTCTGCCAATCCAGCTGCTGCCGCTGGTGCATCGGATCTGCCCATGCGCGCTGTTCAGCAATTTTCGTTGGGCGACATGCGCCTGACTGTTATCGATGACATGTTGTTCACGGTTCCAACCGCAATCTTTGGTGCAAACCAGCCAGAGGGAAGCGTTGATGCGTTGTTTGCGAAATACGGTCTTCCGCAAGAGTTTGCGAATATGCAAGGTCAGGTCCTGTTGGTTGAAACGGGTGACGCAAAAGTCCTGATTGATACAGGCCAAGGTGACGTCACATTGCCTGATGCAGATGTCGATAACGGCCGTTTGTTTGCTGGTCTCAAAGCCGTTGGCGTGTCACCGGACGACATCACACATGTGTTCCTGACCCACGGCCATTTCGATCATATCGGTGGCGTGTCCCAAAATGGTGTCGCGTGTTTCCCGAACGCGGCGCATTACATGAACGCGGCGGAACTTGAGTTCTGGACAGCTGCACCCACGGCTGATGCGAATTTTGGCAATCTGATGCTGAGCATCGCCAACGACAAGCTGAATCCGATCAAGGATAAGATCAAAACCGTTGCAGATGGGTACGAAATTGTCCCTGGTGTCAAAGTTCTTGACGCACCGGGCCATACTTTGGGTCATATGGCGGTTCAATTGACCAGCGGCGGAGAAACTCTTTTGCACCTGATTGATACCTCAGTGCATTACATCGTTGGCACCAACGAACCTGAATGGGCCTTGGGCATCGAACATGACCCAGCACAAGCGGTGGAAACGCGTCGCCGCTTGTTCACGATGGCTGCAGAGCAAAATATGCTGGTTGCGGGCTATCACTTCCCGTTCCCAGGTATTGGGCGCATGTCTGTCAATGGTGATGGGTTCCTGTACACACCCGTTTCTGTTGCGTAGCATCATAAGTCATTCCCGGCGGTTAAACCCATACCGCCGGGCGTAAGCATTCAAAATCGAACGCACGGAGATAGGTTTGGATCCGCTTAGCGATGTTCTGGAACTCATTGGTTTCAAAAGCTCGATCTATTTTCAAAAGAACTTTTGCGGCCATTGGAAGATGTCGGTTGCGAATACTGGGTTTGCTCAATTCCATTTCATCGTTCGGGGAACTGCTTTTCTGGAATATGACGGTCGCACGGAACAGCTTTGTGCGGGGGACTTAGTCCTTTTTCCAAAGGGCGCGACACACGCCATTAGCGATCATCCGGATACCCCTGCGATGCGTGGCCAAGACGTGATAGCGGCCATGGAAAAAGGGCAGGAGCCATTTATCGAAGGCCCCCCAACCACCCGCATGGTTTGTGGCCACTTTGAATACGACCTCACACATCTACACCCATTCATGCGCGATCTGCCGCCTTGTATTCTGATCCGCGCAAATGAGCTGGAGATTGGGTCTTTGATGTCGGCGCTTTTGCCGTTGATCGTGAGTGAAACCCGGTCTTCGCCCCTCGGAGGAAGGATCGTTACAGAGCATTTATCACAAGCGCTTTTCGCATCCATCTTGCGTGTCCATTTCGACCAAGACGCAACTAAAATTGGTTTTTATGCGGGTCTACGCAACGACCGCATCATTCTTGCGATCGCGGCGATCCATGAAGTGGATGGTTGGAAATATTCGTTATCAGATTTGGCGGCGATTGCGGGCATGTCGCGATCCTCTTTTGCGACAAAATTCAAACAGCATGTTGGTCAAACGGCTGGTGAATACGCGTCGACTTGGCGGCTTCTTAAAGCGCGGCAAGCTCTTCAAGACAGCAGAAAAACAATTGACCAAGTTGCGCATGAGCATGGATATGCATCCGCCAGTGCGTTTTCGAGGGCTTTTCGGGATGCGTTAGGGGTGAGCCCAAGTCATGCCCGAAAGAGCGATAAAGTCTGAGTGCAGCAAACTTAGCAAACCATCGTTAGTCGCGCAGCATTCGGGACTGTGACCCAATACTTCTTTCCGATTTGAGTGGGATCAAAGGTGCAATTTGCAAACTCACCTTGGTGCGATCCATGGTGACGAAGGTTTTGAATTTCTTGATGGTCTGATTTGAAAAGAACAGGCGCTGTGTCCTGTTGAACGTAAAGCTCTCTTACAAAATACATTTTTATTATTTTTTTATACCCATAGGAGCGTTATTTTGTTGGAGTTTTTGCAAAATTACCCTGAAGTGACAAACGGTATTGGGGTCGTTGGGTTTGTGGTCTATATTGGGGGCTTCAGCTTGGTTCAGGCTGGGCATATTTGTGGGAACGGGATGGCGTATGCTTTGACCAATGTGGTTGCTGCTAGTCTGGTTTTGTTGAGCCTCATAAATGCGTTCAACATTGCGTCGTTCCTGATCCAAATCAGTTTCATCACAATTGGTCTTTATGGGGCGGGCCGAAAACTCTGTGGACAGCAGAATGAGCCTGACACTGAGAAATTCTACGAGTCTGGCTGACCTACGCTCAGCGGCAATCAAGCTCTTGCACCTAAATGACCCAATGACGTTCTGTTTTTCTGGACGTGCCTCTCGATGATGCCGTGCGGGTGAGAGAGTCTGCCTGTCAACACCCGAGGCTATGCCCATCTGTTTGACGGGCGGCGCGACCATGACCTCAGCCAAGTCATCCATTGAATTTGCAATCCGGCCCTCGTTATCGCAGGCGTATATGATAAACAGCCCAGATTGGATGCACAGCAAACCCTAGGTGACGGTTTGCCCAATGCTTCTTTAATAGCTCCCTTGTGGGCCATGATGTTTTGTTCACACCCGAACATGTCATGGACCTCAAGCCTAATTTCATGTCTGTCACGGCGGCGGATACACTAGAATTAAGAAAGAACATTCAATGAGCAATATTGCCGTTTTTGGTCTGGGCGCGATGGGATACGGTATCGCTTCCTCGATTTTGCGGGCCGAGCACACCGCCTATGGGTTTGATGTCATGCCAGCGCAGATGACGCGGTTTCGCGCGGATGGGGGCGCTGTTGGGCAAGTCACTGAAGTTGCGGCTTTGCTTGATGCGGTTGTTGTGGTCGTTTTGAATGCGGCGCAGACTGAGGCGGTTCTGTTTGGCGAAAACGGCATTGTGCCGCTGTTATCTGCGGGGACTGTTGTTCTGGCCTGCGCCACGGTGCCGCCAGACTTTGCGCGCGATATGGAAGCGCGCTGTGCTGCGTATGATGTGCTTTATCTTGATGCTCCTATTTCTGGCGGGGCGGCTAAGGCCGCTGCGGGCAAGCTTTCGGTTATGGCTTCGGGCAGTGATGCAGCCTTTGCCGCCGCGCAGCCTGTTTTGGATGCGACGGCAGAAACCATCTTTACGTTGGGCGACGGTGCTGGTGCCGGGTCTGCCATGAAGGCGGTGAACCAACTTTTGGCAGGGGTTCACATCGCCACGATGGCAGAGGCGTTGACCTTTGGTATGACGCAAGGCGTAACCCCCGAAAAGTTCGTCGAAGTGATCAGCAAGTGCGCAGGTTCAAGTTGGATGCTGGAAAATCGCGCGCCGCATATTGTAGAGGGTGATTACACACCGCTTAGTTCAGTGAACATCTGGCCCAAAGACCTTGGTATTGTGCTTGATATCGCGAAGTCTGCGCAATTCAGTGCCCCGATCACGGCGGTGGCCTTGCAGCAATTCGTTGCGGCAGCTGGTATGGGGTTGGGCGGCGAGGATGATGCGGCAGTGGCAAAGGTGTATGCCCGAAATGTAGGTTTGACCCTGCCAGGCGAGGAAAGCTAGACCATGTCGACTGTTTTGGGATGTATCGCGGATGACTTTACTGGGGCCACTGACCTTGCGGGGCTTTTGGCGCGCAGCGGTGCGCGGGTGTCTTTGCGTATTGGCGTTCCGGTTGAGCCGCCCAAGGATACCGCCGCATTCGAGGTCATCGCATTAAAGTCCCGCACGGCCCCCCGAGACGAGGCGATTGCGGAAACGCTTGCGGCCTATACATGGCTCAAACAAGCGGGGGCTCAGCGGTTTTTCTGGAAGTACTGTTCGACTTTTGACAGCACACCAGAGGGCAACATTGGCCCAGTGGCCGAGGCGTTGATGTCCAAGATCGGGACGGATCAGACGATTTACTGCCCGGCGTTTCCAGAAAACGGGCGATCCATTTTTATGGGCAATCTCTTTGTTGGCGAGCAGCCTTTGGCGGAAAGCCCGATGCAGGATCACCCGCTTACGCCGATGCGTGACAGCAACTTGATGCGTCTACTAGCGCCGCAAGTCAGCGGTGATGTCGGATTGATCAACAGACTGACAGTTGCCAAAGGGTCTGATGCGGTGCGTGCTGCGTTGGATGCGTTACGCAATGCAGGCACGGCCCATGTGATTGTAGATGCCGTCGCCAATTCTGATTTGGATGTCATCGCCCAAGCCTGCCGTCATTTACCTTTGTTGACTGGTGGGTCCGCAATCGCGATGCCGCTGCCTGCGCTTTATGCGGGGGATGGTTTGCTGTCTTTGGACAATGACGCCGTGGGGCGCACTGTCCCGGATGCGCAAACCGTTGTCCTTTCTGGCAGTTGTTCCGCGATGACCAACGCACAAGTCACGCATTACTGCGCGACAGGAGCGCCGTCTTATCAATTGGATCCGATGGCATTGGCCAAGGATGGGTCAGACGCCGTGCTGAGATGGTTGGCAGGGCAAGACCTGTCTCAGGCTCCGCTGATCTATGCAACTGCGATGCCTGCCAGTGTTAAGGCCGCGCAAGAAAAACTGGGGACGGCTAAGGCCGGTGCGATGATTGAAGACGTTTTGTCCAAATGCGCTGTTGCCGCACGTGATGCGGGCGCGCGGCGCTTTATCGTGGCGGGTGGGGAAACGTCTGGGGCAGTTACCAAGGCCCTCAAGGTTAACACCCTTGGCGTTGGTCAAGAAATCGCGCCGGGCGTGCCATGGACCTTTTGCACCACCGCAGGTCATGATGTGGCTTTGACCCTTAAATCCGGGAATTTCGGCAGCGAAGATTTCTTTTCGCATGCCCAATCAGAACTGGACGCCGCATGAGCACCGAAAGCCATTTGCGTGAACAGATATGTCTTCTTGCGAAATCAATTTTTGATCGCGGTCTGACCGGCGGCAGCACCGGCAATATATCGGCGCGCACTGAGGATGGGGGTTTGTTGGTCAGTCCCACAGGCACCAGCTTTGGCAGGCTTGATCCAGGGCGTCTGTCACAATTTGACGCGGCGGGCACACTGATTGACGGGGATAAACCGACGAAGGAGATGCCGTTGCACAGTGCGTTTTACGATACGCGCAGCACGGCGGGGGCGGTGGTTCATTTGCACAGCTGTCACTCCGTGGCGTTGTCGATGATGCCTGATGCGAACGAGGATGATTTTCTTCCTCCGCTGACGCCTTATGGCATCATGAAGCTTGGGCGCGTAAAACTACTGCCATTTTTCTTGCCTGGTGATCCAGCAATTGGAAAAGCCGTGCGGGGCCTTGCGGGCAAACGCGCGGCTGTCATGTTGGCGAACCATGGGCCTGTCGTCGCTGGCAAAGATGTCGAGGCAGCCTGCAACGCCGTCGAAGAATTTGAAGACACCGCACGTTTGGCCATGATGACACGTGGGTTAAACCCCAAGGTTTTGTCGCCGGATCAGGTATCCGAATTGGTGACAAAGTTTGATATTGAGTGGGATGTATAATGAAGTTTTCGGCCAATCTGGGGTTTTTATGGACTGAACTGTCGTTGCCCGACGCCATCAGGGCGGCAAAAGCGGCTGGTTTTGACGCTGTTGAATGCCACTGGCCTTTCGAGGTTCTGGCTGCAGAGGTCAAAGCCGCGCTCGATGAAACGGGCCTTTCTATGTTGGGGCTGAACACCCGACGGGGGGATCTCACAAAAGGCGAAAATGGGCTGGCCGCGTTGCCGGGCCGTGAGGCCGACGCCCGCGCTGCGATTGATGAGGCACTGACTTACGCCGATGCTATTGATGCGCGGGCCATCCACGTCATGGCAGGTTTCGCAAAAGGCGCGCGCGCCCACGATACCTTTGTGTCCAATCTTGAATACGCTTGCGAACAGGCGGGCAATCGCACGATCCTGATAGAACCTTTGAACCGACACGATGCGCCGGGGTATTTTTTGGAAACCACCGATCAGGCGAAAGCGATAATCAGTGACATTGGCGCTGCCAATCTCAGGTTGATGTTTGATTGCTATCATGTCGGACGGACCGAAGGTGATCTAACCACGCGTCTTGCTGATTTGCTGCCGATCATCGGACATATACAGTTCGCGTCTGTGCCGGATCGCGGCACGCCGGATCACGGTGAGATCAACTATACCAATTTAATTAGAAAGATCGCCGATTTGGGTTGGACCTTGCCCTTGGGTGCCGAATACCGCCCGAAAGGCTCAACACAAGCAGAGCTGGGTTGGCTAGAGACAATGAAGGAATTGTGAGATTGCACTTGCAGTCAAATTGGCGGTCATGAACCGCTTATTTGGGTAACGTGCCAAAACAATTAGCGTGTTTTCTTGTTACCGAGTTGGTGGCAGACGTTTTGGCTTTGACCACCTAATCAGCCTCATCACTCGTAGCGAGAACAATCAAGATAGAACCAAAAAACGTTAAGTTTCCATTCATCAGATAAGCGCATATGGATACCCAGCTTCCATAGCCATTTATCAAACTCCATATTGACGACAATAGCCCGGCCGCAACGGACAACAGCAATATTGCGAAAATATCTGGAGTTCTGATCATTAACTATCATTTGTTAACAACTATTAACGAATTATTAACAAGCGAGAGCGCCGCTGTTTTTTTAGGCTGTTTTTCGACAGAAAATTCCATTTTGAGGTGTAAAATTCTCTGGACAGATGATGTTGGTTGTCGCTGCGTCCGCCATCAGGGCCATATCATGGGGCCGCTTTACCAATTGAATTGTTGCGCCGTTCGCCAGACTTGTTGCGTGTCACATCCATACCGCCCCTATTTTTGCGCGTGCCCTATGTGATGACCCTGCATGATATGGGCCATAAGGTTATGCCGGACATGTATCCGTCGCGTATTCGGTGGCGGTTGGACAAAACGATCACCATGGGCATTCGCCGCGCCGTGCGTATCATTTGTGTCAGTCAGGCGACCCGATCAGATTTGTTCCAATTCCATCCCGAAGTTGACCCTGATCGTGTTGATGTCGTGGCTGAAGGGGGCTTGTTGCCAACAAGCGCTGTTGTTGATGTGCGTCGGGATAATTCGACCCCCCACCGGCTTGGACTGAAAACCGGTTATTTCCTTTATGTCGGACGGTTGCATGTGCGCAAAAACCTGCTGCGCTTGATCGATGCCTTCGCGCAATTGCCCAAAACCCTACAACAGGCGCATCCGTTAATATTGGTGGGGCGTCAGATGTATGGCGGATCGGATATTATGGATCGCATCCAGTCTTTGGGTCTTGAAGAAGTCGTGCATTTGGCCGGCCATGTCGAAGATGCCGATCTGCCGGCCGTGTATCGTGGCGCGATGGCCTTTGTGTACCCGTCCTTGTTCGAAGGGTTTGGTTTGCCCCCACTTGAGGCGATGTCACAAGGTGTTCCTGTCATCTGTTCAGATCGCCATTCTTTACCAGAAGTGGTTGACGATGCGGGTCTATGCGTGGACACAACAGATATTAACGCTTTGGCGTCGGCGATGCTTGGGCTTGCTGAAAATAGTAATTTGCGTAAGGATTTAACGGACCGTGGGATGACGCGTGCGCGTCGCTTTACTTGGGACAGAACAGCGGTCGAGACGATTGGAGTATACGACAAGGCCTTGGCCGAGATCGCACGGCGCGGCAATCGAACGCTTGGACATTCTGTCGATGTTTCACACCAAAGATAACAAAAATAACGATAGTATTAGGAACACGAGTTGAACGCTAAATCTGACACACCAACTTTGGATGCGTTGTCCAAACGTGCTGTTTCGCGTGGGCGTTACAAATTTTATTCCGTTCTGTTTGGGCTTGGCATTCTGTGCACGATTTTTGCAGTGCTGGTGTTGCTGCCGTTCAAATACGAAGCGCATGTGGATATTCTGGTACGTGTCGATCGCGATGCATCTCCGGTGCCGCAATTGGGTGGACCGTCTGCGGATCAGATTGTTGTCACAGGTGTGCGTCCCGAAGACGTCGCAACGGAAATATCGATCCTAACAGGGCGACAGGTGGCTGAGGTGGCATATGAAAGCTTGGGCCCGGATTTTTTCTTGGACGAAGACGACCCGCCGGAAAATTTCCGCCAACGGGTGATCCAAGCGATCAAGGCGACGCTGGAAACCGTGACGGATTCGGTAGAGGCGGCGTTGATCAAACTGCGACTGGCTCGCGAAAGTACCCTGCGCGAAGACGCAATCAGCGACATCATGGGCGCGTTGAACGTCAGTAAATCAGTGCGATCTGACTTGATTTCGCTGGGTGTTCGCGCCGGATCGCCTGAAAATGCCAAGGCTATTCTATCCGCAATTGCCACGGCGTATTTCGAGGCGCATCAGGACGCGCACGCCGTATTTCGCGGCAATGATCTGTTCAAAGACTTGCAAGCCAGAACAGAAGCCGAGATGGCAGAATTAGGTCGCGAGATCGAACAATCCAAAATCGACCTGAATGTGTTTGATTTCCCGCTGTGGATTGAACAGCGCACATTGCAGTTGGCCAGCTTGCAAGCAGAACAAAGCGTTGTTGCGCGTGAAAAGGCCGGGTTGGATCGCCAGATCACTAAGGTCGAGGCGGATTTGGCGCGGATCAAAGACGCACCGTTAGACGCAGAACCGTTGAACAGCAGTGAATTGCTGTCGACTTTTCGCGGCGATCTGGGCCGGGCGGTGCGGGACATGCAACGCGATGTCGTACGCTTTGGGCGAACATCACAGCAGGTGCAA
>JBDVKF010000098.1:0-56527 GCA_039960995.1 Paracoccaceae bacterium
ATGCACCTCGAAGCGCTTGAGGGGGCCTCCGGATCAGGATGACCAGGATGAAGAACGTTTTTCGCGTCGTTATATATACGATCGCCCTATTGCTACCGGCTTTGGCTGTGCAGGCCCAAAGCACCTATCAAATTCGGCCAGGGGACACCTTGGTTATTGAGGTGCTAGAAGACCCAGGCCTGAATCGTTCTGTGCCGGTTTTGCCCGATGGTAGCTTCAGTTTTCCGTTCACGGGCCCTTTGCGGGCGGGTGGGCGCACAGTGGATCAGGTCCAAGCTGCAATTGGCAACGCGATCTCCAGTAATTTTGCAGCAACGCCAAATGTTTTTGTAACGGTCCAACCTCAGGAACGTTTGCCCAAAGCAGCAGGCCCTGCACGTGCACCACGTACGATAGATGTCTTTTTCATGGGCGAAATGGCGTCGCCTGGACGTGCCGAATTAAAACCCGGAACAACGCTTTTGCAGGCGATTGCGACTGGCGGTGGATTTACCCGCTTTGCCGCAACCAAACGTGTGCAGTTGCGTCGGACCGATCCCAAAACCGGCCAGCAAAGCGTAACGCAAATTAACTATAAGGCCCTTGTAGACGGGGCGCTGGCCACAACAGATATCGAGCTGACTGACGGTGACATTATTCTGGTGCCGGAGCGCCGCCTCTTCGAATAGTCCGGTAAAGGGGGCAATCAGACGTATGGCACGCCCTGCTGCTGGTGGGGTGACTGGCTTGTGCGTTTTATCCCTTTTGCCTGTGCAACCTTTTGCGCAAGGCCGTGACGAAACGGGCGGGCGACGCACCGAAATCACGATCGGGCAAAATCTTGAATTCAGTGATAACCCGGATTTCGTGGTCGATGGAGACTCGCAACTGGTTTCGCTGACATCGCTCGGCCTGACCCATGAACGCAGCACGGGCATCGACACTCTGATCTTCCGCATCGGCGGAGATTTAGAGCTGGGTACAGGGGATTTGGAAGGGAGCGCCTTTCAAGACCCGTTTGTCGTGTTGAGCTTTGACCGGGATGTACGACATACCCGTCTGGGCCTGAGCCTGCGATATAGCGAAACGGATGTGTCAAATTCAGATTCAACCGGATTGACCGATCTGGATGATGACATTCTGGGGTCAGATGTAGGCACCCGTCAGAACCTGACATTGGAAATTTCCGGGGCCACCGGGATTGAAGCGCCGTTTGGAACCGACTTCAATATTCGCCGGGATCAACTGCGCTATTCGGATACAACCGATACCAGCCTTTTGGACGAAGACACCGATACAATTGAAAGTGGCTTTACCTTTCGCTTCAGCCCACGCCTGAGTCTGCGCAGCTTCTTGCGGTATACGGATCGCGATGTGGATGGCCTGGGCGGGGTCGATCGGGAAACGACGGTTTTGGGTGCCACTCTGGATGCGGAAATTTCCGACATTCTTAGTGGGAACCTGACGCTGAGCTATGATGAGATCGAATTCCTTGGGCCCACCCCAAGTACAACAGACGGCCTGAGCATATCCGGCGGATTGACCCGTTTGACGCCGAACGGGTCCTGGGGGCTGACCTTCAGTTCGGATGTGGCCGAAAGTGGTCGACGCGATCAGCTTAATCTGCGCCGAGATCTAGAGCTCAAATCCGGATCTCTCGGCCTATCCTTTGGCCTCACGCACACCGAAGGATTAAGCACAGACCCGCTTTATGGCATCGACTGGATCCGTGATCTGGCCCGAGGCAGCATATCGCTGTCGCTGAGCCAATCAGTGACATCAGATGCGCTGGCCAATGAACAGATCGATACGTCGCTATCTCTTGGTGTGACACAAGAGGTGACGGATTTGTCCAGCCTGTCGCTGGATGCGTCTTTGCGGGACAGTAACGAACTGGGGGCCTTGGGCATAGACAGTCGTCGGGTTGATATCAGCCTGACATATCGGCGTGAACTGGAACGCGACTGGGACATGGTTGGCGGGTATCGCTATAGCCATTCCACACAAGACGGCACGACTGACCGCGACTCAAATACGATCTTCATCGGGCTGGAACGCAGTCTGGTCTGGAACTAAAGCGCGCAGGACATGCCAAACCGGATGATCCTGTCATTCCAGCCTTGCCAACAGGTGCGTCCTTTGAACACTCTGGCCTTATGACTGCTTCGGAATCCGGTTCTCATTCTGATCCACAAGAGACCTCTGCTTCAGAGCCTGCGGACATGTCCGAAACGCAGCCCCCCAAAGGGCGGTCATTCCTGATCATCCTCATTGCGCTGTGCCTTGTGATCGAAGCGATATTATGGCTGAGCGACCAAGGCATTGTCGGGCCACAACGTTTGCGCACCTTGGCGTATGATTACGGTGGGTTCTGGGCGGGGCTTTGGAAAGACTGGCCTGCCAATTATCCAGCGCAGCCTTGGATCATGTTCCTGACATACGGTGTTTTGCATGGTGGCGTTTTGCATGTGGTCGCCAATATGGTCACCCTATGGTCACTTGGCAGTGCGGTGCTGGACCGTGTGGGGGCAAAAGGGCTGGTTCTGCTGTATGCGGTGGCACAGTTTGGCGGCGGCATTGGATTTGTGTTGTTGGCGGATCGGGCGGTTTTCTTTCTGCCCATGGTGGGGGCGTCGGGGGCATTGTTTGGGCTGGCAGGGGGCTTGTTGGCTTGGGCCTATGTTGATCGCTACACATTCAGCGAAGCCATCTGGCCGGTGGGGCGCATGGTGCTGATTTTGGGCGCGCTTAACCTCGTGATGTGGTGGGCCTTGGATGGCCAACTGGCTTGGGAAACCCATCTGGGCGGTTTTGTTGCCGGGTGGATTATGGCTTTGTTGATCGATCCACGCCCGCAGCAGCTTTGAAATCCTCAAAATGGCCATAAAAAAGCGAATATTGCAGGCCATCTGCACGCTATGCCTTCCTGCAGTTGACCTGAATTGTTATGAGGCGCGAAACTTTGCGCGCAACGGAACCCATTAATGCAAGATTCTTTATTTGAGACCGGTCCTGCGGATGCTCAGCCTTTAGCTGAAATCCGTCTGAACACAGGCCTGTCGATTATTATTCCGACCTACAAGGAAGTGGAGAACATTCCGCATATCCTGAACCGTCTGGATGCGCTGCGCCAGAATTATAACCTGACCCTCGAAGTGCTGTTCATGGATGATGACAGTCAGGATGGCAGTGTCGAAGCCGTGGCAGCCAGCGGGTTTGATTGGGCGCGTATGATCGTGCGTACGAAAAACCGCGGGCTCAGCTGGGCCGTCATCGATGGATTTAGCGCAGCACAATACCCTATTCTGGTCTGCATGGATTGCGACCTGAGCCACCCCCCTGAGAAAATCCCCCAGATGGTTCTGGGATTGGCCACAGATCAACAGATGATGGTGGGTTCGCGCTATGTGCCGGGGGCCTCAACGGATGATGACTGGGGCTTTATGCGTTGGCTGAATTCTGTTGTGGCCACGATGCTGGCCCGCCCCCTGACATCCGTGCGCGATCCGATGTCCGGCTTTTTTGCTATGCGCAAAGCTGATTTCGACCGGGCGCAGGATTTAAACCCTGTGGGGTATAAAATCGCGTTGGAACTGATCGTGAAATGCGCCTTTGGCAATGTTGGCGAAGTGCCTATTCACTTTACCGACCGGGTCCACGGGGAAAGCAAGCTGACCCTGAAAGAACAGTTGAAATACATCCAACACCTGCGCCGCCTGTATTTGTACCGGTTTGCCAATGCGATGTATCTGGCTCAATTCCTTGTTGTTGGGGCCTCGGGCGTTGTGGTGAACCTGCTGGTGCTCAGCCTGTTGCAACTGATAGGCCTACCTGACGCCTTGTGCTTGGCGGGGGGAATTGGTGTCAGCGTGGTCACGAACTTTATGCTGAACCGACGCTTTACCTTCTCTTATGCGCGAGATCGCAACATTGCTGCGCAATTTGCAGGGTTTGTCGGCGCCTCTGCGATTGGTGTGGCGGTCAGCTTTGGCGTGTCATTGATCTTGCGGGAAGGGTCATTTGAGGGAATCTCCTATGGTCTGCAGCTTGCAGCGCTCTGTGGCATCGCGGCGGGAATGATCTTTAATTATTTAGGGAACCGTTATTTTGTCTTCCGTAAAACCCATATCCGCAAGTGATCGCGCCGTTCTAGCGGCGGCTTTGGCCCTTGGGGCAGGGGTGTTGTGGTTTCGGCTCGGCTGGCAAAGTTTTTGGTGGGATGAACACGTCACACTGATGTTCACGCGACTGGATTGGTACGCCCTGATGGTCGAGCATTGGGGGCTCGATACCCATCGTCCTGTCTATTATGGCCTGCAAAAGCTGTGGATTGGGCTGGTCGGAGGCAGCGTCGCAGCCGTGCGCAGCTTGCAGGTGGTGTTGATCCTGCCAGTGATTGCGATTTTCTTTGCCATTGGGCGCCGCATCGGTGGGCCACAGATGGGGTGGATCGCGGCCTTGCTGATCGGATCGGCCCCGATGTTCCTGTATCAAGGGCGCGAGTTGCGCATGTATGCCTTGGTCAGCCTGTTACTGGCCCTCGCACTTTGGATTGCCGTGGTTCTGGCCAACCGCGCCCGCACAGGTGAAGCTCATAAATCCACAATACCACTTTGGATCGCCTTTACTGTGCTCATGGCGGCGGCGTTCTATACCCAAGCTCTGGCGGCGTTTGTGGCGTTGCTGTTTGGGCTTTGGATCCTGATCTGTTGTGCCTTTGGCATTTTACCCCTGCGGTTTCTGGGGCAAGCCTTGCTGGCGGGCGTTCTGTATCTGGTGCTGCTGATCCCGGCATTACAGCCCTTCTTTGCCCACGCCACAGGAACAATCGGATCTAATTTCTGGCTGCCCGAACCCAGCCTGTCTTATGTCTATGCTCAGATGACCACGGCCTATGCCTATCCCAAATTGATGAAACCCGTTATTGGCCTGATGCTGATCTGGGGGTTCTGGTCTTTGCGCGACCGGCCACATGTCTTTTGGTTATGTGTATTAATGGTCATCGGATTGCCCGCACTGGTCATTGGTATCAGCTTTTGGAAACCGATTTTCATGGCCAAGGTCGTGGCCTGGGGGTCACTGGTTTCTATTCTGGTGCTTGCGGCCGGGTTGATGGCGCTGCCGCGTATCGCCCGTTGGGGCGGTGTGTTGGTGATACTGGTCTCGCAATTGATGGCTGCCTGGTCCTTTTATCCTGCGGCCCCCGAGCAGGATCCTTTGGCTGAAGTCGCCGCAGGATTTGAAGGCTTTGACCTTACCCAAGATATCTTGGTGCTGGGCAATCAAATGCAAGAACCGGCCTTGCGCTGGTATGCGCCTGATGTGTTCGCGGCAGGGCGTATCTATGGGTTCACCTATGGTGACTGGACCCAGAATGTGATTGATGCCGCACTCGCGTCGACCCATGTGAAGCGTGCAGACGCGTCCCAGCTTGCTGCAACAGAACATCCCGGAAAGGCCCGCCTTTGGGTTTTTTCCGAAACCACCCGCAATCCCCGTGGAGCCCCCGAAGATGATACGGACGGCGCACTTCAAACTTTGATCCAAGGACGGCAGGCCAGCACATCGCTGCGCGCGGGCCGATTTGCCCTGCATGTCTATCCCCTCAACTGAGCCACGCGGCTTTTCCGCCCGTCTACAAGGGCTGATTCACGGCGATGGCCTGAAGGCACGCGCCATGCGTGGTTCGGTCCTGTCCACAGCCAATTTTGCAGGCGGGCAATTGCTTCGCCTGATTTCGAACCTGATCCTGGTCCGACTTTTATTCCCCGAAATCTTCGGCCTGATGACCATTGTGCAGGTCTTTCTAGTTGGGTTGGCGATGTTCTCTGATATCGGACTGAATTCAGCCATTGTGCAATCCAAACGTGGCGATGATCCGGCCTTTTTGAATACAGGTTGGACCATGCAGGTGATCCGCGGTTTCCTGTTGTGGATGATGACATGGGCGCTTGCTGGACCAGCAGCCGAGTTTTACGGCCAAGAGATGTTACGCCAGTTACTGCCTGCCGTAGGTCTGACCGCATTCTTGCAAGGGTTTCTGTCGACCAAAGTGGTCACAGCGCAACGCCATTTGCTGTTGGGCCGGACCACTGTTTTGGAACTGGGATCTCAAGCCGTCAACATCATCGTCACCATCGGGTTGGTTTTGATCTGGCCGTCCGTCTGGTCCATCGTCGCGGGAGGCATTATCGGCATGTGCTGCAAGGTAGCAATGTCCCATTGTTATTTTCCAGGGCCAGCCAACCGATTTCAATTTGAACGCACGGCCTTTGATGAATTGTTCAATTTCGGAAAGTTCATCTTCCTTAGTTCAATCTGCGGCTTTCTGATCAACAATGGTGACCGTGCCATTCTTGGGACATTCGTCTCGCTCACCGAATTGGCCTTGTACAACATCGCTTTCTTCTTTGCGTCCGTCCCCCTGTTGCTGACCATGCGCCTTGTCAGCCAGGTGATGATGCCGCTGTATCGCGAGCGCCCCACGGAGGCATCTGCTGAAAACCGGCGCGCCATTGCAAAAGCCCGCGCCATGATCACCGGTACAATGATGACCGGCACCTTGATTCTGGCTCTAATTGGCGACTGGATGATCCGGTTTCTGTATACGCCGGAATATCACGGAGCCGGACCGATCCTTGTATTCTTTGCCATTGCCGTACTGCCGGGTGTGATAATCGCCAGTTATTCGAGTTTGCTGATGGGACGCGGCAATTCACGCGGCTTTTTCCTGATCCTGTTGTTGACCGCCATCGTACAAACTGCTGCGCTGTATTTTGGCATTGGGCATTACGGTATTGTCGGTGCGGTCTTTGCCCAGGCCATTGCCGCCTTTGTGACCTATCCGTTGATCCTTATGATGTTGCGCCCGTATCAGGGCTGGGATCTACGCCATGATATCGGCTTTGGCCTGATTGCGTTGATGATCGTTCTGTTGACATTCACCCTGAAATCCAACGCATTAGGCGAATTCCTGGCCTTGATGCCAGCTGCGTAAATTAAAAAAATTAACATAACGAATATTACGCGGTTCACCTATCGCTCACAACAACCCTTGAGAATCCACGCAAAGCGATAATATCGCCTGCAAGCGAGGCTTGGCCGACAGAAGTTACTTGCATCCGAAATCGTTGAAAAACGATGCCCTGCCTGTCAAACTATGTGCATTAAAAGACATTTATTGACCGATCTGCCCCTCTTTTTTGAACTATCCGGCAGAGATTTTTATGTAAGGCATTGAACTATGATGAAAATCATTTCTCCTAGAATATTTTTTTCAGTAGAAAAATCTGAAGCTGAAAAAGGCATGTTTCGCAGTATCTGGCTGCGGTTCGCGGCGCGCTTTTGGGATTTCACAGAACAGTCAAGACAATCAGATACATCCAGCTACAAAGGGCTTCTGTAGCGTTCAGGAGGGTGGGTGCAGCTTAACGCTGGGCCATCGGGCTTTTGCTACCGTACGGCTCAAAGTTCTGGTTGATCTTGTCAGGGATGGGCCAATACAGGCTTTGAAGATCTAGTGCTGGTCTGGGCTCGTCTGTTTGTGATTGCCACAGGGTAAACGGCCCGGATTGCGCCAATTTCGTAAATCCACTTGGCGGCGGCGCTGAAGCTTGCGCGATGATATGTGAGATCGCGGCCCGGTCACCGGGTCGATCCAATCCGATATGAAGCCGGGCGGTTTGTCCAAGCGTGGAATATCCCCCCAGATGTTCAATCGTCAGGCCAAGGGTGCGGATATCAACGCCTGTCACCCATCCGGTGTCACGGGCTGCACGCATCAGAGTGATCCCATGACGTGCCGTCTCTTGATAATGCCCCAAGGGGGCTCCGACCCCAGTATAGCTGGCCACAAACACAAGGCTGACCCCCGCCCCCCAAAACAGCACAAACGCAGGCGCCAAAACTGCTGGTAAACGTGGATGACACGCAATCACAGCAGCCGCCATCACCACAAAAGGTATGGCACAGGTGACAAACCGAAATTCCTTATGTGCCGGGATATGCAGGAAGGCGACGCAGGTACCCACAGACACGATCACTGGCCAAAAGCGGGGCCAGAGCACGACACAGCCTGCAGCGGTCAAAAGAACCAAACCGCCGGTTTCTGCACCAAAACGCTTGGCATAGAACTCAATCGGAGCCGTACCGAAATTCGAAGCGATATCGTACATGAAATTTATTCGGAAATTATCGATGAACGAGGACAAAAAACCACCCCATGTCACCAGATCCAGCAGGCCCGCTGCCAACAGCGCCACTAGATTTCCAAGGAACATGGGTAAATATCCCTGACGCAAGCGCATCAAGGCAAAGAGGTTCAACAGCCCCAAAGCCGGGACAATTTGGTAGCGCAGAGTAAGCGCCAATCCAGACAACAGGCCGGCCATCCACAATCGCGCAGATGTCGGGGCGCGCAGCATCAGAACCAGCATCCAGATCAAGGCATATGTGGCCAGAATATCGGGCATAGGTTTGTGCGCATAATAGAGAAAATGATGCCAGAAACAGCCGAATAAAAAAGTCACGATCGCGGCGCGTTCCGAAGCAACACCTTGCGTCAGGCGATACAGTCCGACAGGTAACACCAGACTGATTAGGCATAAAGTGGTTTCGACCAGCGTGCCGATCTCAGCCGGGGTGTCGATCCCCACCAGATTGCCAGTCCAAAGTAGGCCCGCCAAGAGACCGGGGATCAACCAGGACCGAATGCCTGCAGAATATTCCCAAGGAACAAACCCATAACCATGCACCACACGAAAGGCCTGTTCATGATACTGATAGGTCTCGTCGGGATGCACCGGCACATCCCCCCAAAAGGCAAGCGCCAGACGCGCCAGAAAGGCCAATCCAAGAACTGGCCACAACCATGACCACGTCACTCGAGAAGCTATCGCTGTGTCAGGGAATAATGCGCCAAATGTCATGTGGACGCCCCAGATTTGTATTCGATCAATCCTGTACGCTGGCCGCGCAACCGGGCTATGAAATATTGTATGGCGCCCAAGGCCTCGGGCAGTTTGGCGATCACCAGAAAACTGGCGCGGGTCCACCCCATACCCTTGCGGGCAAGGCGTATGACCTGCAACGGCCAGAGTAAAAGCAACACGAGGCTTAGAGGGCTAATGAGTAGGCCCAGCAGGGTCAACATCGGCACCCCCGCCCCCCAAAGCAGTGCAGAGCGCAATGCCCCCACCTTGTGTCGTTCGGGCGGGTGCCCGTGCATGGCAGCCCCTTCCGCATAGGTGAATCCGCCCCGGCGCGCCCGGCGCCACCATTGACCAAACCGTGTCATGGCCGCGTCGTGTAAGGCCATTTCATCGGGCAAACGCCAGATATCCCAACCCGCGGCCCGCAACCGCACGCATAATTCGGGCTCTTCGCCTGCAATCATTTGGGCGTTAAATCCGCCAATCGTTACGAAAGCGTTACTGCGGATCATCGCAATCCCACCGCAGGCTTTGACCTGCCCAGTGGGGCCATTCCATTCTTGATCACAAAGCCAGTTGTAAAGGGTGGCATCCGGAAACCGTTCGCGCAGACGGCCACAGGCAACCGCCGCATCAGGATGTGTATCCAGAAAGGTCGACGCTGTGGTCAACCAATTCGGGTCCATCTCACAATCACCATCAATGAACTGGATATAGGCCGGGTCGGCGATCTCTTTGAGGCGCGCCACCCCTTCGTTGCGGGCGCGCGCAGCCGTAAAGGGAATGGACATATCCAAGGCAATTGTTTCGGCGCCGCGGGCCTGTGCCGCGTCCAAGCTGCCATCATTTGATCCGGAATCCACATAGACAATTTTACGCCCTGCTCCGGTCAGCGCCTCTAGGCAACGGATCAACCGTTCGCCTTCATTGCGCCCAATCACTATGATCCCGATATCCGTTTGCGGTGATGTCGTCATGATCCCGGGCGCCCATCCGCTGCCAAGGGGGCTGTGAAGCCGGTCCAGATGTCTATAGGTTCCCCAATCGTTGCCGTTGGCGGTCTCCGCCGGATCAGATGACGCAAGCGCGCCAGTGCCCATCCAGCCGTCCAGCACAGATTAGCGGCCAGCAGCCCCAAACGACCATGTGCCTGATAGAAAAACCGCGAGCGTGAACGCCAGTAATATTCAGGCAGACGTGCACGCGCTTTCTGAGATGACACCAGCGTGCCGCTGCCTCCTCCCACATGGGCGGCCTGTGCCTGCGACACCAAAGCGGGTGACCATCCTGCGCGTGCGGCGCGCAGATTGTATTCGCAATCTTCGAAATAGAGGAAATAGCCCTCGTCCATAAGCCCAATTGCATCGATCATTTCGCGGCGCAGCAGAACGCAGGCAAAACTAACCCAGTTAATATCGGTTGGCTTTGGGTCAAACGACAAGGGCACGTTCCAGCGGGCAAACGCACGCGTGACGGGCCCGCTTTGCGCCCCGCGGATCAGTTCACTGAAGGCTGTGTGCCAGCGAAAGCAACTAACTTGAGGGGTACCATCTGCCTCTTCCAGACGTGGGACAAAACGCCCAGCCTTAGGATATTCCTGTGTGGCTGCGAGCAGTGGGGCAAAAAAGCCCGGACGTAGCAATGCATCCGAATTCAGCACGAGAACAAAATCGCTGCGGCTGGCGGTGATGCCCTGATTGTGACCGTGAGAAAAGCCGGAATTCGTTGGCGAGCGGATCAAGGTCACCTGTGCACTGACATCTTCTGCGGTGATCCAGTCTTCAATCTTATCGGCAGATCCATCCCCGGATGCGTTATCAACGACATATGTGTGAATGGTGATATCAGGCACATCTGCCGCCGCCTGCAGAACAGAACGGACACAATCAAGGGTCATCTCGGCGGTTCGGTAATTGATAATCGAAACCGAGATTTGCGGGGGAGACATATCTTGGGTCATGAACTTTTGGACAAATTGGTCCTGAGGCTGCGGGCATATGATGAGCCGGGTATCATATCCGGCGCCAGCCCTTTTGTGCCTCGCCGGCGGTATTTATGTGGCATCCGCGTATAGGGAGAGTCGGAGTCGATCAAATCGGTTTCGGCCTCTACCGGACCGCTCTCAGTGACACGGGCATATTCCAGACGTCCCCACAAAGACCCCGCCGCCATCCAAAGGGCCGTGGTCAGGGATGCATTCGGGACAAGTTCAGTCATCCAGACCGCAGTGATCAAGGCCATCGCCGCCCCTTCTGGTCCAATCTCATATCGTCGCCGGCGCAAGAAAAGCAATACAACTGGCAAACCAAGCAACATGAATTCAGACAGATATCGCACCCAGCCGCCCCCTGTGATGGCAATCGTCCAATAGCCATCGGTGATGGTCGTGTTGGCGCCGTTTTCTTCATAGACCCTATTGCGCCCCCAGCCGCCCCAACCGAACAGAGGGCGTTTGGAAGCATGATCCAGCAGACGTTCCTCGTTAAATAACCGTGTTCCCATAGACGCGCCGCGAGATGCATCAAAGTTGGTGGCCGTGGTCTGAAGCCAGTTGATTGGGAGGATCCCTGCGCCGCGACTGATGGGATAAAAAATCACCAAGACCGCGACAACGGCCGCGACAAGAAGTTGACCTCGCGTGCCCAGGAAAAACACAACAGGCGTAAAGAGGGTCGACAAGATCAGCGCACCCAGCGAATTGGACAAAACCAACGTCATGAAAAGCCACAGCGCCGCCAACAAATATTTGCTGCGCTGGTTTCCTTTGTGCATCCGCATCAGAGCCGTGGCGGCCAAAATAGTGCCCATAAAGAACCCCGCCAGAACGAGTCCGTGCGATAGGAATACAAGCGGGCGGTACCCACCTCCGCGAATATGCTGAAGCCAAGAGTGCGGGAAAAAGCCATAGATCATGCGATTAAGCTGTGGCGACATACGAACTTCGTACAAAGCCAGCAACGAATACCCCAAAGCCGCAACACATATGACGATCAAAAACCGGCGTTGTTGATCGGGGTGGCCCAGAAGTTTGCGCGCCAACAGTAAAGGCAACAAAATAATGCCAGTCTGCATAACAAAGGAAAACGCATCATAAATCTGGAGTCCACGAATGTAGCGCGGCCCATAAGACAACGAATCCTGATTGGTCAGCACGGTCAGGAAACTACCGATAACGACGCCCGCAATCAGCAATTTGGGCAAAACCCCGGCTGGGAACAGGCCTGGTAACGATGCCGGATCACTTGATTTGGGCCGCAGTATGTAGACAAAAGCCAGTACCGCAAGCGATGGAATCGAGTACTTGTCGAATGATGGCAACAAGGGGAAATCGATCCCCCCTTCGACCGGCAACAACAGAAACCCACCCAAAAAACCCAACATCACAGCCAGGGGGCGGTCAAATTTCTGGAAGAGGATCAAGATAACAACAGGCCAAGAAAACAAGGCAAGTGTCGCAACTGAATTAGCCATGGCAGGCGATCCAACCCTCTGTATTATAAACAAAATACCTTGCAGACTTAAATCCACGGCCTGCCTAGGTGCCGTCTTACACCAAATGTCCCCTCAGAGACAACGGATCCTGCAAGATAAGCCCCTCATAGGCATGCGTAGGCCGCATCAAAGTAATCCGCAACGTTCGCAGGTCTAGGGCGGTATTAAGGCTTTTAAAAGACCTTCCACGCGTCGCATCCGTTCTCTCGGATGCTGCTATCTCAGGGAAGGGAATTATTCCATTGGCTGATACATTCGCTAATTACGCACCGGGTCTTGAAAGCCCGGCCACACATCTCGTTGCAGTGACCTCCAATGACACGGTCGATCTGACCTTTGTCAGTCGGGCCATCAATGTCGGGCAAAGCGGGTATGTCCGCCTGACGACCACGGGCGGGGAAACCGAAACGATTTACATTGCAGCCGGTGGGGCCTTTCCGATCAGGGCCACACGTGTGTGGGCCACCGGGACAACAGCTGCAGCAATGGCAGTGGCATTCCCGGTGCGATCGCCCCAAGCTATGTGGTGACACAAGCAGATGTCGGTCAAACGCTGGCTTGTTCCATCACGGCCACGCAGCCGGACCGCGACATCCTAACCTTGGTTTCAGACACTGTGGTGGCACAAGGCAAGACGATTGCTTTCAGCTTTCTGGAACAATCAAACATGGTGGGTTGGGACACATTTGACGACGGCGCTGGATATCCATCCGGTACCTTTCAAGTCGCCCGGGAAGGGCGCGCATCGGGCGGCAGCAATGGTGAATTGGTTGCCGCAGACCATCTGTTGGATCATCACAATGGCAATGCGTCATTCATGGGTCTCGCCCTACAATTCAGCATCGATTATAAGGCCGCGCATCCTCACGATACGCTGGTTCTTGTGCCCGATGCTCGGGGATCAATCCGGAGCGCAGATAATCAGTGGTACTCCGGGGCGCGGTGTTCTACCGTCACAGATGCTATGTCTGGGTAGTGCAAACTACACCACAGGTTTCACAAATGATTTCGAATGTGCTGAATGGATGATATCAAACAGCTATATGGACACTGTCGAAATGGGGGCCATTTATCAGCGCAGCATCACACGGCTCGGAGGTCGTGGAATCTCGCTCACCTAAGAAATACGACACCAGGCAAAGACCTGAGTATAAAGGAGCAGGTAAAATGGCACGTTTTGGTTTTTTTGGACTTTCGACCCACGATTCCGTGTACCTAACCGCAGGCGCGCGCGAAGCACAGACTGGATCCAAAGGTTGGGGCGCAAATGGGCCCAACGCGACCATTCAAGTGCACCGCAGTGATCTACAGGTCGCCCCTGAAGGTATGAATTTCGAGGTTGTTCTTGAAAACTTCGACACTCCAGGGCCCAGCTCTGCAACGGGAACCTATGATCCACAATTCCACGACATTCATTACGTCTGGAACTTCGGAGACCCTGGCAAAACTTATGACAAGCCCGAGCATATTCTGCCCGAGCATCGCGACGCCAATATCGCTTATGGGCCGCTTGCCACACATGTCTATGACGCTCCAGGAACCTATACGGTCACAATGGACATCATCGAACCTATCTCTGGCAAAACTGCCCAAGCCACTCTGGACGTGACTGTTGGTGATCCGGACAGCCAGTTTCCAGGCTTTCGGACGCTCTATGTCGATCCGGACGGAGATTTCTCAGGCGCACCCGCCGGAGCACAGCTGTTTGATGATCTGCAAGCTGCCTTTAAACGCACTGGTCAAAACACGAGTGACCTGGACTACTTCCGCATTATGCTGAACCGAGGCAAAGTTTATCCCAACTTTATTGGTGCACAGATGCGGTCTCACTGGAAAAACGTCTATTGGTGTGCAGGGTCAGGGGATGCTGCACGTCCAGTCGTCCAAGCCATTGAGGAGACGGGCACGGGCCGGCTGGCCGTGTTCGAGGACCGGACAAGCAAAGATGCACCGGGAAAAATGACTGACATCAATTTCTCAGGCATCGAATTTGAAGGTGTGTGGGATACACGAACTGAGGAACCTGTTGATGGTCTAATTAACTTGATAATCAACCGGCCAGATCGCTGCACATCCCTCTTGGTGCATGACTGTGTATGCTCAGGCTTCGGCACGATGGTTGCTGACCAGAGCATCGCTTACACGACACCCGTACCCGATGATGTTGTTACAGATCACGTTAACATTATCAGCGACACAACAATCACAAACTGGAATAACTTCGGCATTTATGCTGACCGGGCATCCAGCCACGGAGTTGTTGGTTGCTTGATTGCACAGGATGTAAATGCGCTCTCAGGTGGCGTTAAGGGCATTGGCCATAACGCACATGGGCCTATTCGTATTCAGGCAGGCAAGGGCCAAGTTATTGACGCTTGTGACTTCTTTAGCCGGAGTGGCTGGTTCCCTAACACTGTTGGCATGCACACACCACAACCCGGCTTCCGTTGGAACCAAGTGTCTGACCCCGAAGCTAAGTTGAATATGCAGCGGACTTTTGTGGAAAGCCCGAACCAAGCCCTAGCCCTGACGGCGCTCCGGTCTCACGCTCCGGTTGCTTGTAACGGGATCGTGGACAAATGCCACGTTATCGGAGGCTACTTCAGCCCAGAGATTGCGAATATCCGCTTTGGTGGTATGACCCTTCGGAATTCTATCTTTATCCAACCTAAAATCGCAGATCGGACTATCTTTGGTACGATTAAGGCCGGTACTTGGTTGAGACTAGAGACCTACACGGGAACCTCTTTAGATACCACGCCGGAAGCTCTTGCAGCCCCCATCAAGGCGTATAACAACACCTTCATAGACTTCTCGGATACAGATGAGACGTCTACTTCTGGCATGCTGCCTACTGTGAAGCAGACGGGTGCTACTCCGTTCGCGGACGTAACAGAAGAGAACAACATTCGTTATCGCCCTAATGTTGGTGAAACACCACACGACATTGATACGTCGATACTCTTTGTGCCGCGCTATACCGACTATCGCGACCGCTTCAATCCGGTTCCAGATAAACTGACTGAAGACGTTGCACCGGGGCAGTCAATGTCGGTGCCTTACTCTCATTTCACCGGTGGGTTCACGCGTGCTGATTTCACGGAAAGTAGTACCGATCCGCGATATCAGCCGGAGCTTTACGTGGGTGCACATCGAGCCCCAGAGGACTTCTCGTTCAGCTTCAGTGATACGGAGATAACGATCACCAACACCAGCGCAGTGAAGTGGGCCGGTGGCAGCACTCGTGTCATCGTGCCTGTAATGAATGAACCTTACATACGCCCAGAATTTGGAAGTGGTCAGGGATCAATCCTTCGGGCCTCGCTCACCCCATCATCAACTGCCGTAGGCGCCGCACTCAGCGGATTGACCGCTGTGGACGACATGTTGGGTCGGGTCAGACCCGCCTATCCGTCCATCGGGGCCTATGAACTGCCCTAATCATCACGACCCTCAGGCTTTACTTCGTCGCAAGCGCCCCGCATAAGCAGGGCGTTTTTTTATGTATTCGGAAGTCATGTCACACACCGCCCCTGCACGTATCGCTTATCTGGCCGCTGAGTATCCGGCGGTTTCGCATACGTTCATCCTGCGCGAGGTCGCGGCCCTGCGCCGCCTTGGGCTTGAGGTCGAAACCTGTTCCATCCGCCGCACCGATCCGGTTCACCACAAAGGCGACGCCGAAGCGGCCGAAGGCAAGCGCACCTTTCACGTGCTGAACACCGCGCGCAACCCAAAGGCGCTGTTGGCCGCCCAAAAGCCCGCATTGACCCAACCCAAAACCTATTTCAGCGCCCTACGTCGGGCCTGGAGCATGCGCGCACCAGGAATCAAAGCCGCCCTCTATCAACTGATCTACTTTGCCGAAGCCACCGTGCTGGCCCGTCATTTGCAAACCACCGGCATCACACATCTGCATGGGCATTTCGCCAACGCCTCGACCACGGTGACGATGCTGGCCGCAGAACTGGCCAATATCCCCTTCAGCTTTACCTTGCATGGACCATCTGACCTGACCGACCCCGCCCGCTGGCGGCTGGATCTCAAGGTCGCACGCGCTGCATTTGTGTCCTGCATCAGCTATTACGCCCGCAGTCAGGCAATGCTGGCCGCGCACCCTGACCATTGGGACAAGCTGAAAATCATCCATTGCGGTGTCGAGCCCAGCCGATATGCCCCCGCGAAAGCCCTCAATACCGCCCCCGAGATCGTCTTTGTCGGGCGTCTGGCTGCCGTCAAAGGCGTGCGCCTGCTGTTTGATGCGTTTCAAACCGCCCGCGAAACCGTGCCCGATCTGCGCCTGACCCTTGTGGGGGACGGCCCGGATCGCGCCGCATTAGAAACCGCAGCCGCCCCGTTGGGGGATGCTGTGACCTTTGCCGGATACCAAACCCAAGACGCCGTGGCCGATATTCTGGCCCGCTCGGACATGATGGTTTTGCCCAGCTTTGCCGAAGGCGTGCCCGTGGTGTTGATGGAGGCGATGGCCAGCCAAATCCCAGTGATCGCCACCCGTGTGGCCGGTGTGGCCGAACTGGTCCAAGACGGCACCAGCGGCTTTGTTCTGGCCCCCGGAGACGTTGATGCATTGGCCCGCGCCATCGTCACACTGGCCCAAGACCCCGCCCGCCGCGCGATCATGGGCAAAGCGGGCCGCGCACAAGTCGAAGCGGATTTTGCCATCGACGGCGAAGCCCAGCGTCTGGCAGCCCTGTTCCGCAACACCCACCCAGATCATCCACGCCCGGAAGGGGATGCGTTTTAAAAAGCCAATGTTGCTTGGGATCACATAGGGGCTGGGGCGCCTTCCGCTGCATCGTAGCGATCATAACACAAATGGCAGCAGTGAGCCCATAGTAACCGCGCGAAACGTATGCGATGCTCTTAAAATGAAGCGAATTCCCATCGACATATCAGAATGCAAAACCGTTGATGGATTTTATAGTACTTTGCTTTTATCGCTCGGTGCGCCTGGTTGGCACGGGCGAAATTTGGATGCTCTATGGGATAGTATCACGAGTGATATCAACAGCGTCATGCCACCTTACTCCATCGAATTGTCTATAGGCACTAGTCTGCCACCAAGCGTCGCCGCTTTGGTCCCTCGCGTTAAAGCGCTCTACGATGACGCACGTCAGCAGGAACACCTCCAAATCGAGTTCAAGGTCGGTTAAGTCCCACACCGCAGACATCGGTGTCGATGCGCAATCCATCCCCGAAAGCACCAACATTCAGGGTTTGATCAGAGGCAATATCCCGCCTGCGAATTGGGCGTCGGCCTCGGGTTGATAATGGCCGCCGGGCTGGAAGGCGTTGCGGGGGTCGGGCTGCGTTGTTGCCATCATAGCGCCAATGGCAACAATGAGCCCAACTCATCAAGTTATAAACTTGAAGAAGTTGAGCCGAAGGATCAAAACCTGTTTTCGCAACTTTCCAATGCCGCAGAAGCGGGGCTTGAAGGGTTGTATATCGGTATGGAATGGGACGATCTGGTCACCCAGTTTCTGGATGATCCCCAAAACCAAACCGGTTGGGTGACCGCCAACAGCCTGACCCACCTGTCCTGACGACAAAGCGGTCATGCGGCTTGGAGGGACGGTCGCGAATGGCTGCTCTGAGCCCAGAGCTACCATCCTTGGTGAATACTTCAGTCCTCGAACGGAAACGTGTCTTCGTGTCTTAGACCACGCACGAAAGCCTCAAAGTTGCGTGCGACGAATGTGATCTGATAGTCGCTCTCTTGATCAACATGAACAACAGTTGGTTCGCCGCCGTCCCGAACATTCCTGTAATCAAGGCATAGCATGTCATGGCCACCCGAAGGGCAGTTGGCAAAATAAACACCAATCGGTGGGTAGCCCCATTCCTTCATCATAAACTTGCTGCCGAGCTCTCCGCACAGCGAGTAAATTGGTCTCCGATCAATCGCAGAAATCCCTCTTATTGCGACGTGATCGACGGCCCAAGAAGTTTCTTCGGCAGTTGCGTGGCATGTGTTGTTGGGCGTTCCGCCATTCTGAACACTCATCAATTCGACGTAGCTTTGGGGGAGTTGATATCCCAACTCGCGTTCTACAGACGCAACCAAATCCGGCTGCAACAAAGCGCCTACGTAGTTGTCGCGTTCATAGTCATCACCTGACCAAAAATTTCTCAAGTCGAAATCACTATAGACCTTCATCCAAAAGTATCCTCTGCCTAAAGAAATGATGCGCCTCTATAGCTTAGGCCGTGGCAGAGCATCAACGTGTGGGTGTCTGTTTTGTCCGGCAAGGTGACCCTACCCGGTGCGTTTCTTGATCCAGCCCAGAAAGGCTTTGTCCGGGTTGCGCAGGCGGGGGCTGCCGCTGGTGTGCCACATGGCGCGCCATTCGGCCTCTAACGCATAGACATCCCAACCCGGCATCAGATCGCGCGCGGCGTCCAATGTCGCAATGCTAAGCTGAGGACCGCCCGGCCCCACCGGCTCCACAACCACCTGCGGGCGCACCACAATCAAATCACCCGGCTCTTCGGTCAGGTCGTAATCGGGCAAATGCCCCTGCTTGATGATATCGCGCACCATCGCCCGAAACACCCGGCGCGGGCTGGCCGACCCGGTTTTCTTAAGCAGCGTTTCCACCGACACCCGCCATTCCGGCTGGCGCCCGCAATGTTTGCGCGCCAATTCGTACAGCCGCCGTTCCAGCGGGCGACGCAGGGAAAAATATTCTCGGCTCAGCGTCAGCACGCTTTTGGACAGCACCGCACGATATAACCATTCACTGAGCGTGACGCTGACACTGACCATGCGCCCGGCTCGCGTGCGCCGCACGATCTGCCAGCTTTCGATCAATCCAAACCCGGATGTCGTGTCCTTGTCACCGGTCACGATATTGGTGGTGATGCGCGTGCCTGCCAGACGTTCGAACGCATCGCGCAGACGTCGATAACTGTCGCCACTGGTTTCACGCCCCGTTGCAATCAACAGATCATGCGCCGTCAGCGTCAGATTGCGCGCTACGGGCCGCCCCGCATTCAGCGCCGCCATCAGCTGACTGATACAAAAGATCAGAATGTCCGCATCAAAGATTGTCGCGCGCCCTTTCACGGACGGGGTCACGGTGACTTCGACATCATTGTGCACGTAATTCAGGATCCGCCGATCCGGACGTGTGGACAGCGAAAACAGCGGATGCTCCATCGAGGCCAGATCATGTTTGGGCACGGCCGCAAAGAAATCACAGACGAAAAAATCGTCCACCGCGCGTCCCAACGCACCCCCCCTGCCCGGGGTTACTGCTGCTGTCATGGCCTGCTCGCCTCTTTACCCTTGGGCGTTTTCGCCTCTGTCAGGGTTTCGTCGTTTCATTAACACCCAACGCTAAGACCTCGCCGCGATTCTGTCCACAAGCCTTCACGTTTTCATCGGTTTCCATCGGGGGATCAGAGTCGGTCATTCGAGGGATCAGAGTCACCCTATCGGGGGTTCAGAGTCGCCCAGGTTCAAAAAAAAGCTCTGGATCGTTTTAATATCAATGACTTAGAGAATTCGTCAAAGACCCGTAACTAATTAAATAACAACAATATAACAGATACACCGTAAATGTCCGTATCCAGACAGACGCCATACCACCTGCATAACCCCTTGATTTGCTTAGAAAAGGCTAGAGGTGAGATGTATATGCTTGCATGTGACGTGTTTTAGGGTACTCTACCAAAAACACGATACACAGAGGGTGCGATGAGCAGTTCAGACCTCCCACCATATTTCAATATCAACGCCGATTCCGCGATGGCGGCGATGGATGAACCCAGCTCTACGGGTGATTTTGCACGGATTGCAGCCGCTTGCCAACAAGGCAGAAGCGATCTGGCCGGACGCGGTTTGGATGATCTGGGCCAGCGGCATCTGCGGCGCTTTTCAACATGGGAGATCACGAAATACCTGATCCCCGTGGCGCCCGCCCATTTTCGCCGCGTGCTGCGCCAGAACCTGGATTTGCCCCAAGGGGTGACTGAAACTGATGGCGGGGCCAAGTGGTTCACATTGGACGAGGTCCTGCGCCTGCGGGCTCATTTCGGGGCCGAAGGATCAAAAACCAAAGAATACTTGCCCTATCGCCCCAAGGGACAGCCGGCCAAGGTTGTGGCTGTGGCCAATTTCAAAGGCGGGGTCGGGAAAACATCCACCTGTGCGCATCTGGCCATGTCGGCGGCGCTGGATGGCTATAAGGTGTTGATGATCGATCTGGACAGTCAGGGATCGATGACGTCGATCTTTGGCGCGCGCATCGAGGATGAATGGCAAACCGTGTTTCCGCTTTTGGCGCGTCACTACGGCGAACACTTGCGCGCGGACAATCAGCGCCGTCTGGACCGTGGAGAGCCGCCCCAACCCCTTGATGAGACGCTTAGCGAGGCCTTGGGGGTGCGGGCCCCTGACATCATCCAGAAAACGCATTGGCCCAATATTGATCTGATCGGGGCACAGCTGAACCTGTATTGGTCCGAATTCCAAATCCCGGTCTGGCGGATGGCGGCACGCGGTTGGAAGCTATGGGATGCGCTGTCGGATATACTGGCGGCGGATGGGGTGCTGGATGAATATGACATCGTCTTTCTCGATACGCCCCCTGCCCTTGGGTATTTGACGATCAATGGTTTGGCTGCGGCGGATATCTTGTTGGTGCCGATGGGCGCGTCCTTTGTGGAATTTGACAGCACGGGCCGGTTTTTCGACATGCTGCATTCGACCTTTCAGTCCATCGAAGAGGGCGAGAACATGGCCGCACGCGCCTTGGGGCGCGAAGAGCTGCGGTTTGAATGGGATGCGGTGCAGGCGGTCATCACACGCTTTGACGGCGCACAGCAGGCCGAGATGGCGGCGTTGATCCAGGCCTATCTGGGGCCAACCCTGTGCCCCTACCGGCAGGATTATACCGCCTTGATTGGTCAGGCAGGCGAAACCGTTCATGGGATTTACGAGGCGGATTACCGGGATTTCAATCGCGAAACCTATGCGCGTGGACGGGCCACGTTTGATGAAACCTATGCCGCGTTCAAAAAACTGCTGATCGGGGCGTGGCGTCGCGATGCAAAAGAGGATGCAGGGGCCGCGTAACAGACTCTAATTGGCAGGCACGGCTCTGAGGAGGAACATAGTTATGGCAAAACGCAAACGTTTGGCTCCGGCACAGCTTGAAGTGCCTGCAGGGCTTGAGACCAAAGCGTTCAAGGATGGCTGGGCCGGTGTGCGGCGCAGTCCGCCCCCGATTGCGGATGTGGCCTCGCAGGCGGCGTCACAGGCGGCCTTTGAAGAGGTTGCAGGCGTGTTAGAGACCGCGCGGCGCGAAGGGCGCTTGGTGCAGGCTCTGCCGATTGCGGCCATCGAAGTCGATCATCTGGTTCGGGATCGATTGGTGCTGGCGGATGAGGACATGGACGCCTTGACCCAAAGTCTGGCGGCACGTGGACAGCAAACGCCCGTCGAAGTCGTGGCCTTGGCCGAGGGGCGGTATGGGCTGATTTCAGGGTGGCGCCGGATCGAAGCCCTGAGGCGTTTGGGCCAGTCGGATGTGCTGGCGATGATCCGTGCGCCTGAAACCGCATCAGATGCCTATGTGGCCATGATCGAGGAAAACGAGATCCGGGCCGGTCTTAGCTTTTATGAGCGCGCGCGTCTGGCAGCCGAAGCGGTTCGGATTGGCGTGTATCGCAATGCAGGCGCGGCGGTGGCGGCGTTATTTGCAAATGCTCCGGCTCCGAAACGCTCCAAGATCTTGAAATTCGTGGTGCTGCACCGCGTGCTGGACGGCGCCTTGCGGTTTCCCGCGGCGATCCCTGAAAAACTGGGCTTGGCCTTGGCCAGTGCGATCGAAGCAGATGCGCCGATGGGCAACCGGCTGCGCGATGCGTTGCGCAAAACACCTGCATCAGATGCCACAGAAGAACGCGCCCGTCTTGAACGGGCATTAAAGAAAGGCGCCGCCCCTGCTCCGCGCACATCAGTCGATCCAATTGAGATCGCGCCGGGTGTGATGCTGGAACAAAAGCAAGGCCGCATGGTTCTGCGTGGTCGGGGTGTGGATGATGCGTTGGCTGCAGATCTGCGTGCATGGTTTGCTGCGCGGTCTGGGAATTCCGATAAGAAGTCTGAAAAGTAGTTTAAATTCAGCCTCTTGGAGGTTTTCGTTTCGCGTGCGAAATCACGAAAATCTAAGTTCAGAGAACAAAGTCGCTTTCGGTCAGGTTGATTTCACCCTGGATCGTGATCGATAGATCTGCACCGCCACCATCAATATCAGCCATCACAGTTGTGATGCCGTTTGACTGTGTGAAGGACAGCGTGCCCGCCCCTTCCGTGTCTCCTTCGCCGACGAAGGAGAAGCTGTTGATGTCAGCCGTTAGGGTGTTTGCGTCAAATCCACTGAGTGAGATCAAATCCCCTTCGTCTTGTGAGAAGTCGAGAACGTGATCGCGTTTGTTTGGCGCCAACGAGCTGTGGGCGACCGAAGCTACGGTGAAGATATCCGCGCCCAGACCACCGGTCAGGGTGTCGGCTCCACCGCCGCCCACAAGGATGTCATCGCCGTTGCCGCCGTACAATGTGTCACTGCCGCCGCCGCCGTACAACGTGTCATGGTTCTGGCCGCCATACAGGTCATCCAGACCTCTGCCGCCCTTGACCTGATCGTTGCCTGTGCCACCGTAAACGGTGTCTGCACCTTTACCGCCTGCGACAAAGTCGTCGCCGCCTGCGCCATAGATCGTATCAGCACCGGCGTTGCCATAAGCAAAGTCATTGCCGTCACTCACGACCAATGTATCGCTACCATTGCCGCCGCCAAGCGTGTCATCGCCCAGACCGCCTTGGAGGTAGTCCGCGCCGTTACTGCCAGTGACCGCGATGTTTTCGATGGCTGGGACGTCGCCCGGAGTGTCGTCGCCCGGTGCGTCCCCTTCGTCTTCGGGGATGTCGGTGGTGATGCTGGTGCCATCGTTTACGCCGTCTGCGGTTATCGTTCTGGACGTTACAGCCCCCGAACCACCGTTTGTAAGGGTGATGGTCACCGTGTCGTTTACGTAATCGATCTGCAGGTTGGCATCTTGGTTGCTCGGAAGCCCCTGCACTTGGATATCTTGGAATTCGCCGACAAGCTGGTCAACCGTGATCAGGTCGAATGTGCCAGCCAATCCGGCTGCATCGGACAGGTCGATAACCAGTGTGCTGTTCCCAAAGTCGACGTGTGAGGCCACGTTGGGCGCGTCCCCGAAGGCACCAGAGCGGAATTCGCGAATGGTTGAGAAACCGCCGCTGTCTGCATCGAAATGGAGTTCTGCATTGGTGTCAAAGGCCAACAGAGCCAGGCCACCGGTTTCGCCGTCAAAGCCCAGATTCGCCGCGCTGCCTTCAACGGTCAGGATGTCGCCACCGGATAGGTTGAATGTCGCGCCAGCTGTGGCCAGAATGGCCTGCCCGCCTGAAATGTTGATGGTCAGCGGATCTGCTGAACCTGTATCGACCGTGTTGACAAAGCGTCCGCCTGACACATCAAAGTGCAACGCACCCGAAAGATCACCCGTCAGCCAGAGTTGTCCGGCGTATGACACGTTGATGGCGCTGTCTGAGCCCCCTGTCAGTGTGCCGTCTATGGTCAAGCGCCCTTGTGCGACGGCCAATGTGCCATCTTCGCCCAGGGTCATATTGTTGATACGGAATGTGCCGCTGTAATTGACCCAGTTTCCGGCCAGATCGATTGAATCGCCGTTCAGGACGTCGTCTTCCGTGCTCCAGTTCAGGCGGTTGTCCCAGCGGACCCCGTCACCCCGTTCATCGGGTTCAAAGGTCAGAGTCTGGTTGGTTGTGCGAATTGACCCATCATTGACACCGAAGCCCTGTTGGAAATAGGCGATCAGTTCTTCTACGGACACATCGTTATGTTTGATGTATTCAGCCAGATCGTGTTGGTCGGCGTTCGGATCGTTCAGGACCAGTTTGGCCAGATTTTGGATCGTGGTCTGATCGGCCAGTTCTGGATCCAAGTCGTCTACGTTCAGCTCGAAATCGTCAGAGTTGCCGATTTCAACGTTCCGGCGGCTGTGCCAGTTGTAGATGATGGTGTCGTCATAGAACGGGTCGCGCAGATAGATACCGCTGCCCGAGTTGATTTCCTTGGCTGCCAGATCATCGGGATCGTTTGGATCAGCCAAGTGCGCGACAACGTTGCCGATAAGGCTTGAATCGTTGCCTGCACTGTAAAATCCATTGGCCAGAGCTCCAATCTGAAAGGCCCCTTTATGCGCCGCTGAGGTCACAACATTGTCGAGTACAAGGCTGTAGTTGCCCTGCGCATCGTTATAGCCGTCAGAGTTCCCACCAAGGGCGGAGAAACCCGCGTTGTTTTCGAAGAACAGGTTGCCGTCCAGAAAGCCGCCGCTTTTGGCATGTATTCCAAACGACGCAGCTTCTGCTGAAACGCTGTCGCGGAAAGTGAAATCTGTTACGCTGCGCTGTATGTAAATGTTGTGGCTGTATTGACTTGGGGGCTGGCCGTAATCGGCACTGCCATTGGGGTCATAGCCTTCTTCCCAACCTGTGTGGCTGACGACGATGTTCTCCAGCAGTATACCATCCGCATTGCCTACGTACAGGCCGCCGGTGCGGTGGGAATGGGGCGCCCAATCATCGAATCCCTCTCTCACTTCTTCATAGAAGATATCGTAAAATTCTGTATGCCGGAGGGTCACGCCTTCGGCATGCTGAATGGCCGCACCAGTTCCGCTGAACTCGATGTCTTCAAGGATGATGTTCTTGCCAGTCAATCCGTTGAAACCACCCTTTAGATGCAGGTCGGATAGCACAATGTTTTCGGATTGCTTTTGCCAGATTTTAATCTCGGAATTGATGATTGGCTTTTCACCCTCACCCCAGGATGTGATGTGGACAGGGTGCAAGGGGTCTTCGCCGAAGGTTTCGCGGGATACCACCTGACCTAGATTGTCGTATTCATAGCCACTTTCGAACAGCAACCAGTTCGAGTTGGGCTCAGATTGCGACCACGTGGTCGCATACCATAGAGCCATACCAGCATCTGGAGCCAGAGCCATGTCTTCAGATGCACCATAGTCGTCCAGCAACGCTTCGATCTGGCGGCCGACCTGAATGGCCCTGCTAGGGTTGTTGAGAAGGTCCGTCACATCACCAAAATCGATCCCTTCGCGAGCGGCAATGTCGTCTAGCGTCAATGCGTCTTCGCTGTTAGAGACAAATACTTTGCGGTGATTTTCACCGGTCTCAACGATGACGCGATCGTCTTCGTCTGTGGCCAGCATATAGTGGTTACCCTGTGCCCATCCGGCCACCTGCGTGCCTTCTTCGATGTCTAGGGTTTCATTCACAACGTCGATGGCGCCGTTGGCCTGAATGATCTGATAGCTCAACGAAACCGAACCGGTTTGCGCGGCGTCGGTCAGAACAAGTGAAATGGTCCCATCGGGGTTGATCGAGGCATGTCCGAATTCGGGTTGTTCGACGATCGTGACGGATTGCGCAGTTTCATAGCCCTCAGGCTGCAGAACGGTGACACGTCCTGCCATAAGGTTGCCTGTGCTCAGATATTCGGTCGGAGCCTCTTCCTGAGCAGATGTGGTTTCAAATTCGGGGGCTGCAGACATGGCTTCGACAGAGGATATTGGTTGATCAATTCCTACATCTAAGCCCGTATTATCCGAGTCCGTATCAGTCTCTGAGGCGCTTTCAGACTCTGGTATGGCGGCAGGAAGAGGGTTCGAGAATAGGGTCGAAGAAAGAGAGTCAGACATTAAGCGCATTTCCTCATACTTGCTCGCACAGGCGCATAGCGAACCCGCGTTCCGAGCAAGGAGACACGAGTAAAAAACGACATGGTTCTTTCACCCACTGCTTAAGCGGTGGTTACACAACCATGAGTTTTAATTCTTAAGATTTGTTTAGGTCCTGAGTGAGGCGTGAAGTGGAGTAGATGAGGACGAAAATAGGGCAGGGTTGTGTCAGATGTAATTCGCCCCCCTTAAATCGGCAGAGTCCTGCGTAGACTATGGTGTCGAAGCGGTCAAATTATGACGAAAAAAAGTTCGGTTTCCCCCTATCTTACGGATTCCCAAGGCGTTTTTGAGCTCGTTTTGATAAGCATTGTTCCGCCTGAGTGGACGGTAAACTTCGCGTTCGGAGATTGGCGAATTGGTGGGAGTTTTCCCATCGGCAAGATCCCGTTTACGTACCTTCGGAGTGATTTCAAAAGTACCAGGGGCACTTCGCAATTGTTTTGTGGCCCAATCACGACAAAAGCAGGCCACCACGGATTAAAAAATCACAACTTTTGCAAGCATTTCACCAAGTGTAGCCGTCACTCATTAGCAGAGGAACTATTGCATGACCCTAGGATGAATGCTGAGGCAAGGGCACATCCTGCGTACCGGAAATTAGGACCGGTGTTCGGCGATAAGCGCGTACTTCACCTTGCATCCTTTGTGAAGTACACGCCCCTTCCTAAGAAATCGGCGGTTTCGGCGAGCTCTGTGCTTTTGGGGCTGAGTATGCCACGTAGATCCCCGTTCAAACACCACCGTTTTCCACGTGATATCATCCTTTGCGCCGTGCGGTGGTACCTGCGGTTTCCGCTGTCGTTTCAGGATGTCGTCGATCTCCTGGAAGAACGCGGGATCATACCTATTGCATGAAGCGTTTTGCCTCTCTTGTCCGGAAGCATGGGGGTGGAGAATGCCCTGTGTGCTGTCGCATCTGCCGCGCGCCTATCTGCTGGCAGATGAAAACAGCCGGTGATTGAGTTTATTAGCGCAAGCCCAAGACAAGGCGGCGTGTCAGGCCTGTTTTCTCGGCAAGCTTGTGAACGACGATGGGCAACGCGATCCCAGCGATCAGGCCCAAGATTGTTTTGAGCATCAATGCATCCACGCCAAGCTTTTCCAGCACTTCGCGCATGCCGGATGTGCCAAATATGTGGTAAAGATAGATGGTGAATGCAAAGGGTGCCAAACGGTCCAGCAGGGCGATCCGCGGCATGGCCAGAAACAACAAGGTACAGGCTGCCACACCAAAGACCAACGCGCTTGGCGTGCGGCGGCCCAACATCAGCGTGCCCTCAGCCCAGTAATGCTGGGCCTGCAGGTAAGATACCCCCAAGACCGCAAGCAGACACAGGCCCATCACCAGGGTGCGGGCCTGATAAAACAGATTGAAATTGCGATAGAGCACCACGCCAAACAAGAAGAATGGCAACAAGAACGGTACGGTGCGCAAAGAAAAGAACACAGGTGGCCAGACGCTGGACAGCGAAAAGGCACAGGCCCCGAGAAACAGCCAATGTGTGTGACGCCCCTTAAGCAGGGCATCCGCCAAGGCGCTGCCCACAAAGATCACCATCATCGTTTGCAGGTACCAGTAATGTGCATAGGGAAAGAAAAAGATCTCCCAGATGTCGGTGGGGGTGCGGCCAAACCGATTGCCCATCAGCGTTCCCGCTAAGGCAAAGACCAAGGCGGCAATGGCGCCGGGGATCAGAAGACGGCGAACCTTACCTCCGATAAAGCGTCCGTAATCGGGTAAGTGTACAGGGCGCATCCCATACACAAACCCGGCGATCACAGCAAAGATCGGCATCCGCACATGGATCAGATAATCTGCGTAAAACCGCAGGAAATGCGGGTAATCAAGGCCAAGCCCACTGGTGGTTCCCAGACCCACCACATGGTAGCTGACCAGCATGGTAAAGGCGATGGTGCGCAGCGAATTGATCGCAACGAGGTCGCCCAAGACCTGCCCTGGGTGGCTTATGTGTTCTGTCACTGTCACGCTTTGCCTCTATTGGCAAAAGCGCTCCAGATCAACGAACTTGGTCCTTAGATCACCCTTTTGGAATGAATCGTGGCAGTGGGCCTTGCAATTCTTTCAACACTTCGTTCAGGCGGGTTTCGGCAGCGGAGTCATCTTCGCCGGGTTGAATCGATGTTGTCAGACGCACCAGCGCCCCATCGGTCCGACCTGTGCGGATACCATCCACCATCAGCCAGTACTTGGCCGCAAAATCCCAGGCAATCCGGCGTTCTTTCTGTTCGAACCAGTAATAGACCATCATGCGGGATTCACCCTTTTGGATGATCGCCCGGTTGATTTGGAAAGGGGTGTCGCTGTTCATTTCAGCGGTGATGTCCGTCCGTTCCAGCCATGCGATTTCCCAACCCGCGCCGGGCAGACACACTTCGGGGCTATGTACGCCGCCTGCGGATTGGTCATAATACCAAGCCATGAACAAGCCCACAGTCGTCTCAACACCGGGTTTGGCCAAGTTCACCTGATGATAATCATCCGCCGCCAACACCCGTTCCACATGAGGGTTCAGGAATTCGCGCGGGCCTGATTGTGACCATTCACCCAGCGTGCGCGGGAAGATAGCAAAGCTGTCGCGTGGGACGCGTATATCGCCACGATCCGGCAAAGCGGCCCATGTCAATGTCCCGACCACAAGAACCATTGCGGATACGATCAACGCTTTTGACGGTTGCACCAACCGCAGGCGCATCGCTTGCGTCATCAGGCCGTCCGTATCGAGATCAAGCGCTTCGACCAGGCTCATTTTTTGGCGGTTGAAGAACAACATGATGCGGGCCAGCGCGAACAAGAGAAGGATACAGGCAACAAAGATCACCCAACCTTCGAAAAAGTGCGTAAAGCCGTCGAGCCAGCTGACACCCCAGTGGTTCACAACATATCCGGCAATGCCGATCCGAACCGAATTCATCAGAACCGTGATCGGAGCCGCCGAGATCAGCAACACAGCCTTGTGCCACATTGGACCGCGATAGAGGACAGCGAAGATGTAGGAAAAGCTGAGGATCGGGAACAGGTAGCGCAGACCCGAACAGGCCTCGGCCACGTGCAGTTTGGTGATGCCCAGATCGATGATGTTACCGTCCAGAAACACCGGAACGGCCATCAGCTTCAGGAACCAAACCCCAAGCTCAGAGGAAATAAACTGCAGCCATGTGGTCATCTTGTAATAGATCACGCCGGGCAGGGGCAGCATATAAACCAGGTGCACAACGGGGGGCCAGAAATGCTTGCCGGTTTGCCAGCCAAAGCTGACCAGCAGCAGGCCACCAACCCACAGGATCAGCGCATAGGCTACGATATCATCGATATTGGCGAGCTTACCCAGCGTGCCCATCAGGACCGCAAACAGGATCAGCGCGACACCGGGCCAGCGGTTTTTGATAGCGCCGTGGTGCTCGGGCACCATTTTGAGTTGGCGTAGGAACAGCAATCCCGACAGAATGGGGATCAGGGGACCGTGACTGTATTCGGGCAATTGCCACGCAACCAACAAGGCTTCGATGCCTTCATAAAAGAAAACAACGGCTCCAAGCGTAATCACGATCAGCCAGAAGCTGCCCCAATGCAGGAAATCGTTTGCGATCTTCGATTGTTTTGAGACTTGCTCAACTGTCGACATTAACCCACGCGCTCTCAATAAATTTCAACTAAAGCATTTGACCGAACGATATGGCCTAAAAAAGACCATTTGCCAATTTATTTTAACAGATCAGGGCCAATGTAATCCAGTGTACCCTTATGTAACTATTTGTAACAATGGCATGATCTCGAAACTGTGATCTTAGTTTATGCCCAAAGCACTGCGAATGGCGTCCGGGGCGTCCGGGGCGTCCGGGGCGACGGCGACATAATCATGGGCTGTCGCGTGTTCAGAGAGGGGGGCCAGACGCACAGTCCACAGTGCACGAGGCAGGGTGTATAAGGGTGTAATCTCGCGCCTGTAATAGCTCGAGGGCAGGGGACAGACCAGTTTCCGGGTCAGGGGCGTTTTCCTCAAGCAGGATAACCGCAGGGCGGGTCTGCCCCAGAAAGGTATGCGCCCCTTGCAGGGCTTGGGTCTCGAAGCCTTCGACATCCATTTTGATCATCTTGACCTGTGTGATCCCGGCCGTTTGGGCATAGTTGTCGAGCGGTTCGACAGGCACCTGCACGGTTTCTGTGCCGGGCAGGTTTTCAAACTGGGTCGACAGCGACGCAGAGCCAGAATTGTTGAGCGGGATAGCCAATTCCAGTGTGGTGCTTTCAGGGCCGAGGCCGATGGGATGCAGGGTGATCGGCAAATCCGGGTTCAGATCCAGCGTGCGGCGAAAATAAACCTGCATACGCGGTTGCGGATCAAAGGCATGGACCTGCCCCGAAGGGCCGACCCGCGCGGCCATGCGCAAGGACACAAGCCCAAGATTAGAGCCTATATCAAGGGCGATATCGCCAGAGTTCAGTACTCGGTCGACCACCCATGACACTTTGGGATCAAGGTCCCCGACAAAGCGCATGGAGCGTCCGACATAATCACCCGCAGGGACCACGGCGCGCCCGCCTGTCACAGAGGCAATGCCATCCGGCCCGCCCGCTGGGTCAAGCCATCGAAACAGCCTGGAATTGGCAAGGGGCCCACACCCGGACTTTAGCGGATAGAGATGTCCGATATGTGCGGCGAGCCCAGCCAGCACCTGATCAGAATCCGACTCTGCGCAGGTGATATCCGATCCGGCGGTAAACGATGGGGGGCAGGATGTCCTTCATGATGGCACGGCGTGCGATCACGCTGTCTGCTTGATCTTCGGTGCCGGGGCGCGGTTTGAACAGCGTCGTGTGGGATTTGCGATCCGGACCCCAGGTGGCGGTGTAGTAATACAGCGCAATCGATTGACGCGCTTCACCATCGGGGTGGTTCATTGGTTCGGGGTTGCCATGGAACGTGTTCGAACCGGTTGAAAAACAGACCATGCGGTTGAAGGTCGGCGTGAAACTTTTGACCTTGGCAGACATGTCGTTTTCCCAGATCTCAAAGTTACCGCCCCATTCGGTCTGCCAGTCGCGGTTCAGATAGATCAGAATATTCAGGCGGCGCTCGACCTGCATCATTTGGTGCAGGTTGAAATCCGCATGGATGTTCAAATGCCCACCATTCTGGGTTTTATGGATACCAGCGCCCATGAAATAAGGATCGGGGATCAAGCCTTTGATTCCTGTCATCTCTTCGAGGAACAGAATGAAGGGGCGTGAATTGAACGCGTAAAAGAGATTCTTCGTATAGGACGGAAGACGCTCTGGGATATAGGAAGATTTCAGGTTTTCCTGTGCACGCCCAAAGCTGGATTCAGGGGCGGGCAATATACCCAGATCCGCGATCACGTTCTCTAGGACGGGTTCGGGTAGGAAGTTGTCGATGCAGATGTGACTATCGGGCTGACCGGCCTGATAGGTCTCGGCATAGGATGTGCCGATCTCCTTTGCTTTGTCGAATGGGATCAGGAATGATCTCGGGATCAAAGGAAAAAATAGGATCGGTCATGGGTCACTGTCTATCTGTTTAAATGCTAAGGGGTACCAGCTGAAACTGGTTGTTCTATGGCAGAAGCGTGTTCTTTTTGAAAGCCTGTGCACCCAGTTTGTCTGGTGGTTTGTGTGAGCAAAAGGTTAAGTTGCGACCGGATATCCCAGCCCTGTCAGGTCCAATTCAATGCGATCACTTAATCGTTGGTTTGATGCGGCGTATTCGATTCCGATGGTGTCATCGATAAAGCCGCGGATCGCGGTGATTTGACGGGCGCCGATTTTGGTGTGGCGCGACAAGATCGGATCGATCCGCTTGATCAGTGTATTCTTGAGCTTGACCAGACGGGTGTTGTCTTCGTAACGGGCCGGGCGCACGGCAGGCACAGGCACCCAACGGTTCAGCCAACGCTCCAGCAGGATCGCAGCATCACCGCGCCGGGCATAGACAACCTGTTCAAGGCGCGTTTCCTCAAGCGTTGTGCCCAAAAACCCATTCAGGCGCTGCATATAAGCTGCAGGGTCCGCACGCATCAGCTCGTGGGGCATGAACAGAACCTGTTCCCTTGGGAAATGTGCGCAGGCCAAATCGTAGCTTAGGTCATATTCGAAATGATCCCGGCGCAGAATGGGGCGAAACCCGGGGCGGTCCATGTTGCCCGTCAGCATGGTTTGGATCGTTTCAGATCCACCTTGACGGATATATTGCAAATACTGGGCCATCATCATGCTGCGTTGTTCGCGCACACAGACCAGCAGACGGGCTTCGGGAAACGCCTTGGCCATCCGTGTCAAAGCCGCTTCCGCGTGATAGCGTCCGTAAATTGGATAGCCCAGCAAGTCTTCGTGTGAGATCACCGGGATGCGCCCATCCGTATTGGCAAAATCGGCACGGATCGCGTCAGACTCAAAGTGCGCCGGGTGACTGAGAATGAACGCCTCGATTGCCATGGCGGATTGTGTGCCCCACGGCGCGGCAAAAACCGCCTGATCCGAAAAGATCTGGTTTTGCAGAAACGTCGAAGCCGTTTTCTGGTATCCCGCGTGGATCAGGATAGGAGGCGTGGTCGCCATAAGAAGCCCTTTGCCGTTTTAGACCTTGCGAACCCGGTCCAGATCAAGCCCGCGTTTGGCCATCACGTTGCGGGTGTCGATGATCGGGCAATCCAGATCCAGCAGGGCGGCATAATCGGTGGCGTCGTGATCTGTGGCGATCAGCACGGCATCAATTTGGTCTGCGGTCAGGGTTTTGGGATCGGTCGCACTGCGCGCCACGTATTGTTTGTATTCGCGCATGGGCGGGATTTCAGGCACATGCGGATCGATATACACCACCTCTGCGCCCGCTTCGTCCAACAGCTCCATCAGCTTCATGGAGGGGCTTTCGCGCATATCAGAAACGTTTTTCTTATACGCCACACCCACCAGCAGGATGCGCGCACGGCTTAGGCCTTTGCCGACTTCGCGGTCGACGATTTCACGCAGGCGGTCGACGACATGATGCGGCATGTTGGTGTTGATTTCGCCAGCCAGCTCAATAAAGCGCGTCGGCACTTCGTGTTCGCGGGCCTTCCATGTCAGGTAAAACGGATCAATCGGGATACAGTGCCCGCCCAGACCGGGGCCGGGATAGAAGGGCATATAGCCAAAGGGTTTGGTGGCGGCCCCTTCAATGACCTCCCAGACATCGATGTCCATTTTGTCATAGATCAGCTTGAGTTCGTTGACCAAAGCGATGTTGACCGCGCGAAAGATGTTTTCGGTGATTTTGACGGCCTCGGCGGTGGCGGGTGTTGGCACGCGCACAACCGTGTCCACGATACCGGCATAGAGCGCTTCGACCAGATCGCCGGCCAGATCGCCCATACCTGCAACCACTTTGGGGATCGAACGTGTGTTGTGACTGGTGTTGCCGGGATCTTCGCGTTCGGGGGAAAAGCCCAGAAAGATGTCTTTGCCCAGTGTCAGACCTGATGTTTCAAGGATCGGGGCGAGTACTTCTTCGGTTGTGCCGGGATAGGTTGTTGATTCCAGCACAACAACGGTGCCGGCGCTGATATGCTGCGCGATCTTATGTGTGGTCTCTTCCACAAAGGACAGATCGGGTTCGCGCTGCTTGGTCAGGGGCGTGGGGACACAGATCAGGATGGCCTGACATTCGGCCAGACGGCTGAAATCCGTGGTCCAGTCAAACCCGTCCTTGACCGCGTTCAGATCGGCATCTGTCACCGCCCCGATATAGCTTTCGCCTGCATCCAGACGCGCCATCTTGCTGTCATCGATGTCAAACCCGGTGACGGGAAACCCTTGTCGGGCGGCCGTGACGGCCAGCGGCAGGCCAACATAGCCCAGACCAACGATGCCCACACGGGCCTTACGGGAGGAAATTACATCCAGAAGCGCCATGAAATAGTCCTTTGAAGCTTAAAAATTTGCCCGGGCTGCTCCTGCCATGAGAGCGCTTGCGGCGCAATATCGAGGAGGTGGGTCGATTTCGTGAAAACACTGCGACACGCTTAAGACAGAGCTAGATCTGTCTCGGGGGGGGTATAGAGGGCGGTGTGAGCTGTGATATTGAGGTATGCATCTTTCAAACAAACTTAGATAATCGTCATAACAGGATAAGCGTCTTCTTGTCTGTGCTGTCTATATCGAACATAGACCAGCTATGAAACACGCAATTGATACCCGCGCTTATGTCGTCATTTCGCCCGGACGTAACGAGGCCGACTATATGCGCCGCACGCTGGACAGCATGGTGGCACAGTCCGAACGGCCCGCCCTTTGGGTTATTGTTGATGATGGGTCGACGGATGACAGCCCTCAGATTCTGGCCGAATACACGGCCGCACATGATTGGATCCGTGTGGTGCACCGCGAAGATCGGGGCAAGCGGGCCGTGGGTCCTGGCGTGATCGAAGCCTTTTATGCCGGGCTCGAGACGGTGACGCTGAGCGAGTACACTTACCTATGTAAGCTCGATCTCGATCTGGATTTGCCGCCGACTTATTTTGCGGGCCTGATGGACCGGATGGAGGCAGAACCCCGTGTCGGCAGTTGTTCGGGCAAGACGTGGTATAGCGGGCCGCAGGGCCAGCAGATTTCGGAAGGCATCGGAGACGAGATGTCGATCGGGGCGTCCAAATTCATGCGCGTGAGCTGTTTCAACCAGATCGGCGGCTTTGCCCGCGAGGTCATGTGGGATGGTCTGGATTGCCACAAGGCGCGTCAGCTGGGTTGGATTGTGGGCAGCTGGGATGCGCCTGAACTGGCTTTCGAACATTTGCGCCCGATGGGATCAAGCCAGACAAATATTCATGTGGGCCGCCGTCGCCACGGCTTTGGTCAGTATTACATGGGCACGGGGCCGGTATATCTGGTGGCGTCCGCCATCAACAAGATGCGCCAGCCACCCTATGTGACGGGCGGGCTTTCCATCCTGCAGGGGTATTTTGGCGCGATGTTGCGGCGCGACCCACAGCATGGGGATGCCGAATTGCGTGCCTTCATCCGAGCCTATCAACGTCGGGCTTTGTCTGTGGGCAAAGCCCGTGCAGCTTCTGAAATCGAAGCAGAACGGGCTGATCTCTGGTCCCCTGAAACCGTCTAAGCGAGCGGCACGATGCTGTTTACCGAACTCCAGTTCTGGATCTTTTACCACAGCTGGTGGGGGGCCTGATTGGGCGGGGAGCGAACCCGTTGCCCAATATCAGTCAGCCGCGACAGTTCGGCTGGGATGTGGGTTTATGGCATGTCCTTTTTTGGCAATGCGATACGCACCGCATCTCGGCGGAATTCGTCTGTCCGTTTTAGTTCCATATTCAGTCTCCTTTGTTGCAGTGAATGCTATCAAAGGAGCGGCATCAAACCGCGACAGGTCCACGATGATCACACCCGCGTCTGGCATATCATCGACATTCGGCACGCGAACGGTCACTCAGGCGGGCGGGGTTCAAACCTCATCTTATATTTCAGATTTTTCTTCCAACTGGTCCGGGACAGTGGCAGTGGCGTAGAGACAATTGTCACCTGGTGCCGTCATTTCACGGGTATGAATTGCAACAACATGATGCCTTCCGCTGTGTTCTGCGAAGGGAAGAACAAAGGTAATCCTTATGTTTGTTTTGAGCCTGTCAGAATACGCGCTGGAACACCAACAGCGGTGGCACCTGCTGGTACGTTTTGCAACACAACCGCATTGGCCCCGATACGCGCGCCTTTGCCAATGGTCACACCACCCAAAATGCGCGCTCCAGCCCCGATATAGACATCGTCAGAAATCTGTGGAGCCTTGCCCCCTTCGATTTCACCCAACGTCACATGCTGCATGATCAGGCAATTGGCCCCGACACGGGCGTTGCGGTGCATCACGATCCCGGTGGGATGAGGCATGCGCAGATTAGCGGCAAGATCGGCTTCGCGGTTGATGTCGGACCCGCTTAACAGCGACCAGATTTCGTGACCCAACTTGCCGCGCGCGCATTGCAGGCGCGCCCACAGCCCGCGCGCATCGCGATGATGTTGATAGCGGTGAATCGCCCTGATCAGTCTCTGGTCACGTTTATCAATCAGCATGAGTCAGGTATCTACAAACTGCGTGGGTTGCGCTGTGTCCAATCCTTCAGCAAAGGCGGCCTCGAAGGTGTCTAAAAAGGCAAACCGCTTGCGATACAAAGAACGCTTCTTTGGTTTGACGGTTTCAATATCACGTATTTCAGGCGCCACATCCAACCGCCAGAAACCCGCATCCATCTGTGTGCCCCCCCGATCTGTCCAGATTGCATCGTAATTGGGGCTCACTTCCTTGTCGCCAAAGAAAGGGTGCAGATGGTGCCGCTGTGCTTGGGCCACGGCGTGGATCTCTTGCACGCCGATGCGCCGCGCCAACATGCGGAAGATATCCAGCAGGAAATCCCGTGGCCGCAACCCATGCAAATCCTTGGTCAGTTGCCGGTACAGATCCAACGCGTTATCGCGATTACGCCCTTGTAATCCACCAATCACCCCGACCAGACCCTGATCCGTTGGCCACAGTGAAAACGCCAATGAAAACGCACGGAAATCCCCAACGAACAGGTTCACGGTCAATCCGCCTTCGCGCATGAACCATTTGGGTTGATCCAGAACCACACGCAGACCTGCATGCTGTTCATCCAGCGTCACAACCACCAACTGATCATCCAGATCAAAGCAATAGGGCCCACCAATCGCATCAACAGCTTGGTAATGGGCTGCGATCCGGTTCAGGCGTGTCTCGGCTTTCCAAGATGCACATTGATAAGGCCAGATCAACGCGCCCAGCATTTCGGGCCGCTGCGCCATGACACGGGCCAGCATTGTCTCGGGCGCGGGTTCTAAAAACGGCTTTAGCGATTGCTTTTGCCCCTGAGCAGCAGCCAACATTTTGGCCTTCAGCTTTACATTCGCAAGCTTGCGGCCGGGAAAGGTCTGTTCTGCGATACGCAACAGAGTGGGGGCTTGGGCCAGCACCATGATCCTCAGCCCTTCGCAAACGGATCGCGGTAAAACCCCAGCTTTTGCTTGAGAACCGCCCACAAAAAGGGAGGTTCATGAACCACATAGCGATGAAACCGGGCGCGTGGTTCTTTGATCAAACGATAGAGCCATTCAAAACCGGCTTCGGTGATCCAAGCCGGGGGGCGATCAAACGTCCCGCTTTCGTAATCGATGGTTCCCCCCAAAGGCAGCCAAAGCTTGACCCCGGGCATCCGATCCCGGTGTTTGATGATAAACTTTTCCTGACGTCCGCCGCCAAGCCCGACCAACAAAGCGGTGGCGCCGCTGGCATTGACCTGTGCGATCATGTCTTCGATCTCGTCAGGTTTGTCTTCGAAATCAAAGGACGGCGCATATGTGCCCACGATGAATTCGCGACCGACTTTTTCATTCACATTGCTGGCGGCCAGCTCTGCCACACCCGGCTTGCCCCCCATCATAAACAACGTCATGTCGGGGTTGTCCTTGTGATGCATATAAAACTTGGGAAAGTAATCTGATCCTGACACCCGCTGACGCACAGGCGTACCCAGAAACTTGGTGGCGAAATACATGATCTGGCTGTCACAGGTGACCACGTCGAACTGATCAAGGATGTCATAGAACTCCTGATCCTGCTGCAGCTTCATGATCATATCGACATGCAGCGTCAGCATCATGCCTTCGGTGAAGTTCTTCACCAGATCATCCATATCCAGATCATGCACAAATGCGTTGAGCATGGGCACGGGCTTAAGATTTTGGTTTACAAGCATTTTTGATCCGTCAGGCATAGGTTTCTTTTCCTACAGCACAAGTTCCATCGCCAAGAAAAAGAAACCGTCGCAATAGGAATTGTCTTATGAGTTAAATTTATCAAGTCCATCATATTCTTTCGACCTTATGTCGAATGGACCGCGCTATGTTCTCTATCGGCCATTCCACCCATCGGAAAGCCAGCACCCCAAAACCAAGCGCAAGGCATAGCGATACAAACACGAACAGCGAAGGATAGGATGTGATCTCAAGGCCCGAGTCCGCCTCTAGCTTATGCACGACCAGCTTAAAGAAGATCAACAAGGGCATATGTACGAGGTAAATGGCAAATGACGCTCGTCCTGGTTGATAAAGTGCCGATGCTTTTGATATTTGCACCAACGGACCGTGCTGGCTTGCCGTCACCAGTACCATCACCGCAAAGCAAACCAGTGCCAACAATTCCAGTCCTAAGCAGACACACAGCACGACCCCCACAAGGGTAGGCAGTTGCAGGCGTGCTTTAGCGACGTCTGACAGAACGTTATGCGCTTGCGCAATATACATCCCCAACAAGAACCCCGCTAATGTTCTAAATATAGATAGAGCCCCATGAATGATATTCATATCCTGAGCATACAACATCAACACCGCATAAAGGCCCGATGAAACGACCAGGTAAAACAGCGGGATCTTCAGCATCAGAAGCATCAAAGGGAAAACCAAATAGCACATCATCTCGGTCACGATTGACCATAGAGGTTGATTGATGCTGAGACAGGTTCCTCCGGACAGTTCCTGATACATAAAAAGATATGCCGTTGTCGTCTCGCGTAGACAATCCGGGAATAAGGCTTCAGAGCGCAAATGATTGATCAGTACAAATACGGTCACTCCTGCCAGAACACCCAGATAGTAATTTGGGATAACTTTCAGAGCCCGTCGAAGCCAATAACGTCCGACCGATCGCATCCAACCTGTATCGGTGTAAGATTTGCGCAAGCTTCGCCCATAGGTCTCCTGCATAATAAAGCCACTTAGAATGAAGAACAGGTCGACAAATAAGTAGGATGAATCAAAAAAAGCATAGATCGGATTGTAGCCGGGCGTATGTCCGGACAGATGAAATCCATGATGTGCGACCACGCACAGCGCCGCGACACCTCGAAGCGTCGTGTGTGCAAAGATTTCGTCCCGTCGAGGCTGGAACGCAGATGAAATCGTGTCGGGCACTACCCCGAAGGCCCCATATGCTGCGCAACCAGATCCCGTGTCGAATGGATATTGGCCCGGCTGGAGGCCCCAAAGACGATGGATTCCAGATTTGGCAATTCTGACACCCATTCTATGGCCTCGGCCGGTGGAATGGCACCGGATGCATAAACCGACATGGCCACGGCACGCACGCGCCCTGCTTCCATTGCAGCCTTATAGGCTTCGGCGCCGCCACACATACGGAACCCAATCTTGTTGATGTTGGAACAAATGATCGGATTTTCGATGCCTTCACGTTCTAGCACCTCAAGACACAAGGGCATGTTCATCGTGATGAAACCCGGCTCTGCATTATAGGTTTCGCGCACGTGATCGTGGAACACACGCAACGCCCGACCAAAGCCCAAACCCAATAGCAAATCCGTAAAGACGTTCTGCATGAAGACAACAGGCGTATTCAGCCCCTTGAACATCTTCATTTCCGCGTCGATCAGGATTTTCGCAATCCCGTCCACATCTTTCGTGGCCAGTGCAGCACCGCCGCGCAAGGCAGTCTGCAACATGCCACCTTCGGGCATGAAATGCTGAACCGCGCCCATCATGCCGAAATCTGTTACCGCATTGGCGTATTTATGGGCATAGGGCATGCAGGGGTAAAACAGGAAGTCGGGATAGCGTTCGGGGTTGTTGCGCACGATCTCTGCAATTTCGGCGATGCGGTCATGGGTGGTGCACATAAAGGTGCGGATGCCCGCATCATACGCGACATCCAACACGTCCATGATTGCGTTGCTGTCTTGAAACCGCATGGCCTGCGCGCGCGCTTTTTCTTCGGACATGTGGTTGATGCCAAAGAACTGGTTGTCGCCAAAAAGAAGCTTGTCCATCTGATGTTCCATTGTCGCGCTCCCCTAGCGTCCAAACCAGCCGCGCCGTTTGGCGGGCTGAGGTGTCACAGGGGCGGGCGCTTCGCCCACGGCCTGACCTGTTTCTGCATTCTGCAAGATCATCGCAATCGACCGATCTGTGGCCGCTGCATCGCGAAAATCAGTGCCCAACGGGGCAGTTTCCCCCAGACAGCTGCGGATAAACGCATCGATCTGGTTGGAATATTCTTCACCGCGCAAATAGAACCAGCTTTCTTGCGTCAGCTCGGTTGTATATTTCACGTTCCATCCCGTGCCATAGCCGTCAAGGCCCGGAACCTCTTCGCGCAGATAGACCTGACATTCCTGCCGGTCCGCATAAAGGCGCCCGTTGGTCCCGATCATCGAAATCTTGGTCGACATCTTCCGGTGACTTTCATCGGACCAGTTCACCGACATCTGTGCCGTCTGGCCCCCCTCAAAGCGCAGCGTCGAAAAGACTTCGTCGTCGGTGCCTTCCGAAAAGATCGAATTCAACACCGATCCAGTTACTTCGGCAGGCGTGCCAAAGAACCAGTTCAACAGGTTCAGCGGGTGCGCGGCATAATCATAAAGACACCCGCCCCCTTCGGATTTGGTTGTGCGCCAGCTTTGCTTTTTGGGGCGCAGCACCACCGGCCCATAGGCTTCGGCCATCACATGGGTGATCCGCCCAATCGCACCCGCATCCACAAGGCGCTTCATCTCTTGGAATGCACCCACATGGCGGTAATGATAGCCCACCTGATTGATCAGACCTTTTTCATCCGCCAGCGCGGCCAGCTCTTCGGCTTCGCGCCAATCCAGACAAAAGGGCTTTTCGCAAAAGACATGCACACCCTTTTCAAGGGCAGCCCGCACCATCGGGGCATGCAGGCGGGACGGCGTGGCAATCACCACAGCTTGCGGCGCGCCTTCGGACAGCAACTTGTCGTAATCTTTCCAGATCGTGTGTGGGACATTTTTGGACAACACATCGACCATGAAACCCGCAGCATCGCAGGCCATCGTTTCGGCTTGAGGATGCGCCCCAACCAACGAAAAATGTGAAAGACCCATCTTACCGAGACCAACCACGGCGATCTTGAGACGTTCGGTCATATATATAAACTCTGTATCTGTTCTTTGTTCCGCCAAAGGGGCGATCTAATCGCGGCCTCACATAGCGGGCCTTGCCATGCCCGTGCAATGCCAATGGGGTGATTTCATGGCAATGAAGGTTTTTCATGAACAATACACTGAATAAAGGGGTAATTTTGCTCTGTTATTCCCCAAAATATCTTGGATCAGGCCCTGCCAGTGCGTTTTAAATCAGGTACAGCTATCTTGAACCCGCCCCAAAGGCAGATCGAGCAAGGACAACCCCGCGTGCATTGCGTATTTATTCAGACCGGCCATTACGCCGATGCCTACCGGCGCTTTGCCGAAGGGGGGGCAGAAACCTATCGCGATCAGCGCGCCTCGGTGCAGTTTGTGGCCGATCTACTGGACCGGTCAGACCTGACACGTGTCACCACCGTGTCGACCACAGGCCCACATCAAGATGAATTGGCGCCGGGTCTGATATCAGAAGGCATTGCGCGTGATCAGGATGCAGGCGCATTGCTGGATCGTCTGGCCCCGGACCGGCTGATTTTGCGACTGCCCCATTTGCCCCTGATCAAAGCCGCCAAGGCCCGCAACATCCCGACCCTGCCTTGCTTTGCTGATCTGTTCCAACAGGGCGGCCCGCGCACACGCTGGACCAATTGGCAATTGATGCGCGCCCTGCGGAACGGGCCGTTTCCTTGTGTCGCCAATCACAGCTTGAATGCGTCGCAAACCCTCAAGGATGTGCTGCGCCTTGATCCGTCCCGGATTGTGCCTTGGGATTGGGCTCGCTTGCGCAATGTCGCGCCCGCCCGCACGGGCCTGCACGATGCCACAGCCCCTTGTGCGTTTTATGCAGGCGCCCTCAGCGAGGATAAAGGCGTCGGTGATTGCCTGCGTGCAGTGCAACAAACGCCGGGTCTGCGCATGACCTTTGCGGGGGGCGGTGATCTGGATCATTGGCGCGCTGAGGCGGCCCAAATGGATGTGGCCGGCCGGGTCGATTTTATCGGGCTGATCCCCCATGATCAGGTGCGTGCCCAAATGGCTACGCATGACATGGTCATCGTGCCCTCGCGCCACAGCTATCCCGAAGGGTTGCCCAATGTGATCTACGAAGCGCTTGCTTCGCGCTCACCCCTGATCCTGTCAGATCACCCCGCCTTTCGCGGACGCCTGACACCGGGCACCGATTGTCTGGAATTTGCCGCTTCTGATTCGGTGGCGCTGGCTGGGGCTATGGCGCAAATTGTGGCCGATCAGAGCCTGTTTTCGCACCTCTCTACTGCTTCTGAAGTAGGGCTTGAAGGGCTGTATATCGGTATGGAATGGAACGATCTGGTCACCCAGTTTCTGGATGATCCCCAAAATCAAACCGGTTGGGTCACCGCCAACAGCCTGACCCGCCTGACCTGAAAGGGCATGCGCACAGGTCGGGCCAGTGCCCATGCACGAAGGAATGTTAAGGAGACGCCACCCTTTTTTGAACGCGCATGGTTGCGCATTTTACCGATACAGCGGGTTCTTCTACACTGAGGTGTAATTGAGTTTTGTCGGTTTGGGTGTTTGTGTGTTGTGCCGAGATAATTTCACCATCTGCATTGAACAGCTGGCAAAGTATTAGGCTGCCAAGGACGGTTTTTGGCACCGATAATGTCATATCGGTGATGCGAGAAGACAGTATGCGACTTGAGTTCGACATCCGGGATGAGTTCGTAGATCGTCTCAAACTGATTATGTGATTTACCACCCCACAGATCAGCTTTGGCATCGGTACTTGCAAAAACCAGAAGGACAGCAGCGAAAGCGCGCACTATTTTTCATCAAACGCAAAGACAATACACCTCCGAAGTTTCACTTCGGGCGGTATCAAGTGATCTTGTCAGAACGATGGCGTCGAGGACGGGCTCTTTACAGCTGATAATAGTCTCTAAACCAGCCGACAAACTGTGCGACCCCGTCTTTGGCGCGGCTTTCTGTGCAATGCTCTAGGTTTGCAACGTCACCAACGCGACCTTTTGCGGATAATCCGACGACGGGGCACTACGGGCTCTACCTTCGGTTCAACAATCTTGATCACAGGTTCCGGAAAGCCAGAGCCGCGATTGATTTTCACACCGTGGCGCGCTTGGGTCTGATTTCCGGGCAGGGTGGCATCTGCTCTATCTGGCAATGTCAAAACCCGAGGCTTTGCGGTTTCAGCGTGCGCAATGGCAGAGCTGATTGTCAAAGTGACCGTCAGAACGAATGCGGGGATGCAGAGAGATTTTTTCATAAGTAGTATCGTGACAGAAATGTGGATAACACAAAAATCACGTTGTCGCGCGGAGCGGGTATAGCATGGGTGTTACATACATGGGCTGTGTCCAAAGCCATCTTACGGGTCTGTAGAGCACACAATGTTCGCACAGCAGACTTTGCCTGTTTCGCCCCTTAAAGCTGATAATAATCTCTGAACCAGCGAACAAACTGCGCGACCCCGTCTTTGTAATGGGTTTGCGGGCGGTATCCGGTTAGCGCATTCAGCAGGTCGGCATTGGCCCATGTGGCCGGGACGTCGCCGGTTTGCATGGGCATGAAATTGCGTTTGGCTTGTGTGCCGGTCGCGTCTTCGATGGCGACGATGAAATCCATCAGATGTACGGTGTCTGAATTGCCGATATTGACCACCCGGAAGGGGGCGGCGGGGCTGAGGCTGTCGCCGTTGATGGGTGTCATGTCCTCGGGGCGGCCTGCTGGGGTGGGCGGCACGGCATCGATCAACAGGCGGATGGCGCGGGCCAGATCGGTGACAAAGGTAAAGTCCCGGTACATTTCGCCATTGTTATAGATGTCGATGGGATCGCCTTTCAGGATCGCATCGGTGAATTTGAAAAACGCCATATCCGGGCGCCCCCATGGCCCATAGACCGTGAAAAAGCGGAACATGGTCACGGGCAGGTCATGCAGATGCGCGTAAGAATGGCCCATCGCTTCGGTCGCCTTTTTGGTGGCGGCATAGATGGTCAAGGGCGTGTCGGCCTTTTGCGTTTCTGCAAAGGGCATTTCGGTGTTGGCACCATAGACGGAGGAGGTGGACGCCATCAGCAGATGCTGCACGTTCAGGCGGCGCGCGGCTTCCATTACGTTGAAACTGCCGGTGACATTGCCATCGATATAGGCGCGTGGATTTTCAAGGCTGTAACGCACGCCTGCTTGCCCAGCGAGATGGATGATCACATCCGGGGCAAAGCGATCGACAGTCTGTTGCAGCGTGTCGTCGTCTTGCAGCATCGCTTCGGTGGCGGAAAAATCCGGGCTTTGCAGGAGGATTTGGTGACGGCGTTGTTTCAGGCGCACGTCATAGTAATCCGTCATCCCGTCATAGCCATGGACCTGGTACCCCTCTTTCAGCAAAAGCTGGCTAAGGTGAAATCCGATAAAGCCGGCGGACCCGGTGATGAAAACCCGCTGCATATTGCCTGCCTGTTGGGTGAGCGGGCGCGCGTATCAGACCCTGATTTGGGATCAGATACACGCACCTGCAGGATTATTTGCGTGAATAGACATCTTCGTAGCGGACGATGTCGTCTTCTCCGACATAGGCACCAGTCTGCACTTCGATCAGCACCATTGGCACTTTGCCGGGGTTTTCCATGCGATGCACAGCCCCGAGCGGGATATAGACAGACTGGTTTTCGGTCACCAATTTGACGTCATCATCCACCGTCACACGGGCGGTGCCTTCAACGACAATCCAGTGTTCCGAGCGATGGAAGTGGCTTTGCAGGCTGAGCGAGGCACCGGGATGCACAAGAATGCGTTTCACCTGAAAGCGATTGCCGACAACAAGGCTTTCGAACCAGCCCCAAGGGCGGTGGTCTTTGGGGAAAGCGACGGCTTGATCCGCGCCTTTTTCCTTGAGCGCGGCCACGGCCAGTTTGACATCTTGGGCGCGCGACATATCCGCGACCAGAACCGCGTCATTCATGGCCACGGCCATGATGTTGTCCAACCCGATGCCAACAAGTTCCAACCGTTCGCTTTCAGAGCGCAGCAATGTGTTGGAGCAATCGATGGCTGTGGCGCTGTTTGATGTGACCACACCCTTTGCATCTGGCCCGCTTTCGCGCCACACCGCATCCCAGCCGCCCAAATCGGACCAATCGGCGTCAAAGGGCACAACCGACAGGTTTTCGGCGCGTTCCATAACCGCATAGTCGATCGAGATATCATCCGCTTCGGCCCAAGGGTCTGGGGCAAGGCGCAAAAAGCCAAGGTCTTCTTCGGCTTCGTCCACGGCCCGCTGAACCGGGGTCAAAAGGTCGGGTGCGTGATCTTTGAAGGCGGCCAGCATATCGCCGGCGCGGAACATAAAGATACCTGCGTTCCACAGATAATTCCCGGCCTCTAGTAAGGTCTGTGCCTGCGCCGCGTCGGGTTTTTCGACAAAGCGTGTCAGCCCCATGGGGGCGCCGTCTGCATCAGGTGCGTGTGGCAGTTCCAGATACCCATATGCCGTTTCGGCATGGGTTGGTTTGATCCCGAAGGTGACGATCTGCCCTTGTTCGACGGCAGACAAGCCACGGATCATGGCCGCATGGAATGCAGCAACATCCGGAACCACGTGGTCTGACGGAGCGACAAGCAGGATGCTGTTTTCGTTGACTGCAGCCGCACGAATGGCCGCGGCCAGAATGGCAGGGGCGGTGTTGCGCACCGAAGGTTCGATCAGGATCGCACCGGGATCAATCCCCGCGCTTTGTAATTGTTCCGCAACAATAAAGCGGAAATCAGCATTGGTCAGCACCATCGGAGCGGCAAAGCCAAGAGCATCCGTGCCCCCGGACAACCGTTTGGCTGACGCTTGAAAAAGAGTTTCTTCCCCAACAAGAGGGACAAATTGCTTGGGATACGATTTACGCGACAAAGGCCAAAGCCGTGTGCCAGACCCGCCACATAGCAGAACCGGAGTAATGGTTTTCAAAGACTTGCTCCTAACTTACGAAGACTCAGGGCCTTCATATACCGGGACGCCGCATCTTTGCTCCCCCTATTTTTGTCTGGGGCGTTATCCGTTTCAATCTGTTCTTTTGGCGTGACAGGGCAGGGGCGCATTGGTAATGGGGCAGCGATATTGTGAGCGAGTGGATTTCGATGTGTTGATTGAGCAAACGGATTTAAGCGGCGTTGTTGTTCTGACGCCAAAACGCTTTGGCGATGCACGCGGGTTCTTTTGCGAAAGCTGGAGCCGCCAACGTATGGTCGACGCCGGATTCGATATCGAGTGGGTGCAGGATAATCATTCTGTGTCTGCGCAAGTGGGCACCGTGCGAGGTCTGCATTTTCAGGCACCGCCTCATGCACAGGCCAAGCTGGTGCGATGCGGACGCGGGGCGTTGTTTGATGTGGCCGTGGATATCCGCAAAGGATCCCCCAGTTTTGGCAAATGGTTCGGAACTGAGTTGAGTTTTGAGAACGGCAAGCAATTGTTGGTTCCTGCGGGTTTCCTGCATGGGTTTGTCACACGGGAACCCGATACCGAGATCGTCTATAAATGCTCGGATTATTATTCCCCGGAATGCGATGGCGCGGTGCGCTTTGATTGTCCGCAGATTGGGATTGATTGGGGCATGGCCGGGATCGCACCGGTTCTGTCGGCAAAGGACAAATCTGCGCCAACATTGGACAGCTTTGACAGCCCATTTGTCTATGAAGGATAAGCAGAGATGAAACTTCTTGTTACAGGTGGCGCAGGTTTTATTGGATCAGCGGTTGTGCGTCTTGCCGTGGCGCAGGGTCACACAGTCATCAATCTGGATGCGCTGACCTATGCGGCCTGTCTTGATAACGTCGCTTCTGTTGGCAACAGCCCGCTTTATACATTTGAACAGGCCGATCTGCGCGACCGCGCCGCATTGGACGCGGTGTTTGAACGCCATGGGCCCGATGCGGTGATGCATCTGGCGGCGGAATCCCATGTGGATCGGTCAATTGATGGGCCGGGCGATTTTATCGAAACCAACATCACCGGTACGTATAACTTGTTGGAAGCGGCGCGGACCCATTGGACCAATGCGGGCAAACCCGAAACCTTCCGGTTCCACCACATTTCAACAGACGAAGTGTTTGGGTCGCTGGGGCAAACCGGGCAGTTCACAGAAGACACATCTTATGATCCGCGATCGCCTTATTCCGCCTCAAAGGCCGCATCCGATCATCTGGTGCGCGCTTGGCATGAAACCTATGGGTTGCCGGTGGTGCTGACGAATTGTTCCAATAATTATGGCCCGTTTCATTTTCCCGAAAAGCTGGTGCCGGTTGTCATTCTGAACGCGCTGGCTGGAAAACCGATCCCAATTTACGGCAAGGGCGATAATGTGCGGGACTGGCTGTATGTCGAAGACCATGCCGATGCGTTGCTGACCGTTCTGGAAAAGGGCGCGTTGGGGCGCAGCTATAATATTGGCGGTGAAAACGAAGTCGCGAATATTGATCTGGTTCGGATGATCTGTACGATTTTGGATCGCAAACGCCCCAAATCCACGCCGTACGCCGATCAGATTACCTTTGTGACGGATCGCCCGGGACATGATCAACGTTATGCGATTGATCCCACGCGTATCGCAACCGAACTGGGCTGGCGCCCATCGGTGACCCTTGAACAAGGGCTTGAACGCACGGTGCAATGGTATCTTGAAAACGAAGCCTGGTGGCGCGCTTTGCAAGATCGGCACGGTGTGGGTGAACGTCTGGGCGTAAAAGCTTAATCCGTTTCAGAACATTCTAAAGCGTCTGGCCTTTAACCTGAGCCATCGAATATCACTTTTCGCGTTCGACCAAAGGGAGAGGCAGCGAAAAGCGATTCATGTTTAAGGTCGGGCGCTCTAGGATGGCAGAGAGGCAGAGTGCGATTGCGCGTCTGCCTTTTTTAATTTGTGCTGCTTTGCAAAAGGGCGGGTACAAGGGTGGGCACAAAAAAAGAGGCCCGGTTGGGGCCTCTTTTCAGAATTCTGTAAGAAACGATGCAGATTAGCTGCGGCGTTTCATCATGCGCATGCCACCCAGGGCGCCAAGCAGCAGAAGACCTGTTGCAGGTAGCGGAACTGGGTTTGGCTCTGTTTGGCCGTTGCCGATGGTCAAACGGACGACGAGGTCATCGTGGTTGTCATCGTTTTCTGCACCACCGTCATCAAAGAACAAGAAGATGCTTTGACGGAGCGAATCCCGACCGAACGATACGAAGAAGTTCGCGTCAACCAACGAGTTGTCAGGGTTGAAACCGTTGACAACTCCACCAGCAGAACCACTTGTCAGGAACGAGAAGTCCAGCAGACCAGCGCCAATGCCTGAGGCTGTGTAGCTTGACAATGGGCTTGCTTCGTCGGCAGCAAACTCTGATTGGCTGTCACCGTTTAGACCCAACTCTAGACCAGGAAGCGCGAGCGTCGGGACTTCAGTCGTGGTCGTCACGCCGCCGAATGAGAAGCTGTTTGTAAAGCCTGCTTCGTAACCGAAAAACGCGACTTCAATATCGGAAGCTGCGTCCAGCTCTACTTGTGCACCGAAGTAACCAGCCGCACCACCAAGGTTGAACGTTTCGGTCAGAACTTCGTTTGTTGCTCCGGCACCGGGGATAATCCCAGCTGTTTCACCGACCAATGAAAATGTAGATGCCGATGCTGCCGTTCCAAGTGCCAGAAGGGCCGCGCTGGCTGTAGTTAGAATACGTTTCATGCTATTTCCTCACTATTCCCCACAATTGGGAGACGCTTACACCGGCAGATAATAGCCTATTCCGACCAAGTGTTAAACATTTGTTAGCCATAATATTGCCCCAAAACAGATTTTTTTTGCGAATTTTGGCGCAGTTTTTCAACAGCTCCGGTTATTGGGGCTTATTAATGAAGGATTTCTGAACAATCTGGTGATGTGAGGTTGAAATTGATTCGTTTCAATTTCAACCATGGCAAGAACTGCTGGCGGCGTGCCACATTTCAGCAAAGTTTTGCCTATTCTACGTCGCCGTGGCCCACGCCTGACCCGCAAGCATTCAGGACAACACCCAGCACATTTGTATGCTCTGCAATCTCGCGTTCGGCTGTGTTGAACTGGCCATATCGGGTGATGCCGGCACGGGCGATGATCAACGCGCAATCCACATTTTTAAGGAAGGCACGGGTGTTGTCACCTTTCAGAACACTGGGCAGATCAAAAATCATGATATCGGGTTCATAGTTGTCTTGGACTTCGTCCAGAGCATGCATTGTCCGTTCGGCAAGCAGGACCTGTGTGGGGTCGCTTTCGACACGCGGGGACATCGATGCGATGACGTTTTCGCCAATGCGCGTGGCCTGATCTTCAAAGCTGATATCGCCGGTCAAAAACCGCTTGATTGAATCGCGGGGGTCCAGTTCGAAAGATTTGTGCACAGAGGGGGACGAAAAATCCATATCAAAGAGCATGGCGCGCAGATTGTTTTGACGCCCCAAGCCCAATGTCAAATTGCAGGCCGTGGTTGTTTTTCCGGATTGCGGCATAGGGGATGTCACAGCCAGGCGAGACCAGCCATGTTGTTGCATTTGAAGGATAATTTTAGTGCGCAAGATATCAAACGGGGTGGCTTCCTCAGATGCATTGCGGGTCACAATGCGATGACGGAGCAAGGCGGAATCTTGCAGCGCAACAGAGGGGATCGACGACCATAAGGTATCTACATTTGCCGAGCGTGCATTTTGCGCACGCGGGACGCGTTGTGGCGCGGTCTGAGCGGGCATTGTCCCGGAACCACCTCCGCGTTTCAGGCGGGCCTTTTCCAGCGCTGCTTGCAACTTTTCCATAACATTCTCTCCGGCTTGGCTGTTCTCAGATCACAAGGCGCGTTGCGCCCTGAGACTGAAGGGCGGCGTCAGCCAATACCCAGGCGATTGATGATCTTGTTGGCGAGCAGTTCCAGCGGCATGTACTGGGTGTCTATATAATATAGTATAGCCGGAACACTGATCAGGACGGCGACAAAGGCTGTGATCAGGATTGTGCGGCGCATGGTGCGTTCGCGGCGGCTTTCCATATAGGGGATGCTGGCCAAGGGTACGATGCCAAAGCGAGCTCTCAGCTCGGTTGGACGGCGGATGGTTCGGTTCAGAAATTCCAGCAGGAAAAAGAACCCCCCAGCCAGTCCCAGCCCGGCACCGATGCCCGCCGCTGCAATCTTGGTGCGCCCGGGGCCGGAGGGATCCTGCGGGACACTGGCGTTTTCAATGATTGTGATCCGCTGGCCCTGATCATTTTCCTCTTGGCGTTCACCGGCGCGCGCCAGGTTCAGATTGGTCACTGCGGCGTTATACTGATTTTGGATGTTTTCGTATTCTCGTTGTAACCCATCCAAAGTGATGGCGTTGGCGGCTGTGGATGAGATCGACTCTTCCAATGCGCCGAGTTCATCGTTCGTCCGCGCAATGTCGCGGTCTATATTTTCAGTACGTTGGTCGATATCCGTCAGGGTGACGTCCAAAAGCGAAGGCACACCAGATTGATCTTCGGTGTCTGTGTTGTCGATGCCGCTGTGTGCTCCGATCTCGGCTTCCAGCTGCTCGATTTGCGTTTTCAGCCGGAGTACACTTGGGTGAGTTTCGGAATAAACGCCAAGCGCCTCTTGAAGTGAAAGGCGCAGTGCGTTCAATCGTTGTTCTTCTGGGCTGAGTTCGCGTTGTGGCGTACCTGAGGGGCGCAAACTGCCCGTGGCTTCAAAAACAGCGACCATTTCAGCACGCTGATTGATCAATCCAGAACGATCGCCTTCCAAACGGCTCAAGCGTTCTTGCAGCAAAGTTTGGCGCCCCTGCCGATACACCAGATCATCGGGCAGGGCGGTTGAATTGGCATTCTTAAAGTTGATGATCTTGGCGCTTTGCTGGTCCAGCGCGCTATTCAGTCGCCCAACTTCTTGTTCATAGAATCTCAGGGCGTTCTCAACAATTGCGAGACTTGCCGATTTGTTCTTTTCGAGGACCAGCGTGACATATTCATTGACCACACCGGCCACAATCTGTCCGCTGCGTCCGGAAAACTGGATCGTCATCAGCGTCGCCTGACCCCGCCCACCGGACCGAAGAATCCGAGTATTCTCGCGCATTTCCGACACAATAGTATCGGGTGTCATCGACCGCATGTCTTCAAAGACACGCCATTGCTGAGCGATGTCGATCAGATTGGCACGCGTCATCAGTTGTTGTTCGATCACCTGCAGCTGCTGCGCGGCATCGACCGCCAATGTGACTGTGTCGACTTCGATCTGGGGTTCTTCAACCAACATCCGAGCTGCGGTGGAATAGATCGGCGGCAATTTCAGCGCTGTGACAACGCCTACACCAGAACAGATCAGCAAAAGTGCTGTCATCACCGGCAAGCGGCGCAGGAAAAGGGAGCAGTAAAATCTTAGATCAAAGTTCATTCTGCAGCCTTAGGAGAAGAAGAGTTAATCGGATTGGTGAGATAATAGGGCGCCTGTGCATTGGGCAAGATCAATTGATCGCGCGCAACCTCTTTGACCGTCTCTGACGACACCGTGGCTTCGCCAGCAGCTGCCGTATAGACAAAAGCCAGATCACAGATCTTGTTGATCATGCGGGGCACCCCGACCGAAATTTCATGGACCAGTGCAACGGCCTGTTCTGTAATTTCAGCACCGGTTCCCCCAACGTGAGTAAGGCGGTGGTTTACATAGGAAAGGGTCGTTTCCAAATCCATAGGGTCCAGATGATAAGTTGCAGTCACACGCTGTGCAAACTGGCGCAATTCTGGTTGGGTGATCATTTCGCGCAGTTCCGGCTGACCCAGCAGAATCATCTGCAGCAATTCATCTTTGCCTGAATTGATATTGGTGAGCATGCGCAATTCTTCGAGGACTTCGGCGGTCAAGTTCTGCGCTTCATCGATGATCAGCACCACGTGCCGTCCTTCTGAATATTCAGCAATGACGAAATCCTGCAACTGCTGGAACAGCTCGACGTAATCGCCGGAAGGGTGAGGGGCTATATTTAATGCATTCAACACCCAACGCAGCAAATCCCCGCGGCCGCCCTGTGCGTTTGAGATCAAGCCCACGGTCATCTCGTCTTCGGTGCGGCGCAGCAAAGCCTGAACCAAAGTCGTCTTGCCGGTGCCAACTTCGCCGGTCAGCACTGTGAGCGGAGCATGAGTCATCAAGCCATACTCAAGAACTGTGTAGGCGCGTGTATGTGCACGGGACCAATACAGGAAGTCGGGATCCGGTAGCAGCGTGAACGGCCGCTCGGAGAATCCGAAGTGTTCTGAATAAAGATCTCTGCCCACGATACCCACTCATTCAAATGCAAGCTGCCCTGTCGGCAGCTTATGATACTATATAATGGCCTTCTGCAGCCTTGGCACGGCTATAATATGGCGCTTTGGTCGTAAATGTCAGCCCCATGTGTGATTCGTTCCAAATTGTCGAGGTCATTGTGTAGGTTTAAGTGAGCGCACCCTAAGATCCGGTGAGTCGGTTTTTTGTGCAATTGTGCGCAGAGGTAGAAAATTATCCCTCTTAGGTAGAAATTTTGCGGCTTCTCTGTGGCCAAACTCTGTAAGAAAGTGGTAATAATAATAATAAATCAACCATTTGTGGGGAATAACGTGCCATCAAGAAATTCCATACTTTCCTAAACTTCGCCTGAATGGTACACCACTAGTATTGATTAACTTTAGTTGCGGATCATTTAGATCTGCAGAGTGTATACGGTTTCGAAAGGTTTGGCTGCCAGCCAGATATTTTATATATGACAATGCATTCACCGGATCTCGTTTCGGGCGTTCAGCCTGTTTTAAGTGCCTCACTTACGGCACACACCCCCGCACCACACAGCGCGTATCGTCGAGCCTTTAAACGCTTGTTCGATGTCACCCTTGTCCTTCTGTCCGCACCGCTTGTTTTACCGGTCGTTGCTATTATGGCATTGCTGGTTGCGTTGGATGGGCGGTCACCGTTCTATTCGCAAATGCGCGTGGGCCGCAAAGGCCGTATGTTCCGTATGTGGAAGATGCGAACCATGGTTCACAATGCAGATGTGCTTTTGGAAGCCTATTTGGCCTCCAACCCAGAAGCCCGTCGCGAGTGGGACAGCACGCAGAAACTGAAAACCGACCCACGGATTACACGGATCGGAAGCCTTCTGCGTAAAACCTCACTGGATGAACTGCCCCAGCTGTGGAACGTTCTCAACGGTACAATGTCCCTCGTGGGTCCACGTCCGATGATGACAGATCAACAGCGTTATTATCATGGGCAGTCCTATTATCGTATGCGCCCCGGCATCACTGGCCTTTGGCAAGTGTCTGACCGCAATCATTGCGATTTTGTCCAACGTGTGGATTACGACGATCTCTATGATCAGACCTTATCTTTCAAACGGGATATGCAAGTTCTGTGTCAGACAGTTGGCGTCGTCGTGCGAGCCACTGGGTACTGATCCCAACGGGTTTTCCTTACTGGCGCCACATTTATACGGCTGAGCTCACGTAGGGTTGTTGGCAGGACCATCAATCTTACGTTAGACTCGCCTAAAATGTTCACCCAAAGATATAGCTCAGGGAAAACCTTAATGTCTTTTGCTTCTTCTATCGTGAAATACACGGCCATCGGCCTTCTGTGCGGGACCCTAGCGGCTTGTAAGTCGGCCGAAGAACAAGCAGAGGAATATTACCAATCCGCGCTCGAACTGATTGAATCAGGGGATACGGACCGTGCGCTGGTCGAACTGCGCAATGTATTCCAGTTGGATCAGAACCACCGCGAGGCGCGGGTGACCATCGCCCGGATGATGCTGGAACAGCGCAACATCCAAAGTGCCTATTCAAATTACCTGTATCTGGCCGAACGGTTTCCCGATGATCAGGAAGCCCGCATCGTTCTGTCCGAGCTGGCCTTTGAAGTGCGCAACTGGGACGAGCTTGAACGTCACGGCAAAGTGGCCATGGAACTGGCTCCAGATGAACTGCGCGTGAAGGCAATTGCCTTGGCGCGCAACTATCGCAGCGCGGTACAAGACACGGATCAACCCGCGCTTGAAGCGTTGAGCACTGAAGCCGAAGCGTTGATTGCCGAGATGCCGGACAATCATATCCTAAGCGAAATTCTGATCGACACTTACACGCGAGGCGGGCGATACGAAGCAGCCCTCGCACAGATCGACAACCGGATTGCAAACGAACCCGACAGCCGACAGCTGTATGAACGTCGGATTGGGTATCTGACGCAGATGGGCGACATATCAGCCGTCGAAGAGCAGCTGCGCGAGATGGTCGACCGCTTCCCTGATGTGCTCGAAGTCAAAGCGCAGTTGATACAATATTATATATCACGTCAGCAGCTGGATCAGGCTGAAACCTTCTTGCGTGAAATCTCGGATCCGGCGGCAGATGATCCTGGGTTCTTCTTGGATCTCATCCGGTTTGTCGGCGAAGTTCGGGGCCCAGATGCGGCACGAGCCGAAATTGAACGCGCCATTGAAGTGAACCCCAAGCCCGAACGGTTTATCGCGATGCGCGCGATGCTTGATTTTGGAGCAGGCCAGCAAGACGAAGCGATTTCGGCATTGGAAGCTATCATCGCACAAGACTTGCCGGAAGATGATCCCGCAGCGCTAAGTGCGCGCAACGACGTGCGGGTCATGTTGGCGCGGATGCTGGCAACGCAAGGCAATGAGGTGGGCGCACGCCGACAGGTGGAAACAGTCCTCTCAGCGGATACCGGGCATGCCGATGCGTTGAAGATGCAGGCCGCCTGGCACATTCAGGCTGACAACACAGATGGGGCAATCGCCAATCTGCGTCTGGCATTGGACAGCGAACCTGAAGACGTGCAAGCGATGAACCTGATGGCCGAAGCCTATACACGCTCCGGCAGCCATGATCTGGCGCGTGATTTCCTTGCCCTTGCTGTGGATGCATCCAACAATGCCCCTGAACCCGCACTGCGTTATGCGCGACTGCTGGCAACAGAAGAACGTTACAGAGCCGCCGAAGATGTTTTGTTGCCGGCCCTGCGCCAGCAACCCCGCAATATCGAACTGCTGTCGGCCCTGGGGCAAATCTATATCCCGATGGAAGATCTGGGGCGTGCGCGTCAGGTTGTCGACACGTTGCGTCGCCTTGAAACTGATGATGGAAACCGCGCGGCCGATGGTCTGGAAGCCACTCTTTTGAATGCCACGCAAGGCACCGCACAGGCTTTGGATTTTCTGGAACAAGTGGCCCAAAGTGGCGATGCGGATTTGGACGACAAGATGATGTTGGTCCGGGCCCGCCTGTCGGTTGGGGAAACGGATGCGGCCTTGGAACTGGCGGATGAACTGGCCGCTGAGAATCCGGACAATGATCTGCTGCGTTTTGCACTGGCCATTGTGCGCACAGTGGCAGGCGATCTGGACACAGCCGTCACGGAATACAAAGCGCTTCTGAGCGAAGACGATACACGTGGTCGGGTCTGGCTTGAACTTTCACGGGCGTTGGCACGCCAAGGTGATCGGGCCGGATCGGTCAAAGCCATTGAAGATGGTTTGGCTGTACAGCCTGAAGATGGCGCATTGCTGTGGGCTCAGGCCTCGATTTTGGAACAAGACGGTGACGTAGATGGCGCCATTGCCATCTATGAAACGCTTTACGAGCGGAATTCGAATGCCGTGGTGATTGCCAATAACCTCGCCAGCCTTTTGTCGACCTACAAAGAAGATCCAGAAAGCCTTGACCGGGCTTGGGCCATTGCACGGCGTCTGCGCGGTGCTGAAAACCCAGCCTTGCAAGACACCTATGGATGGATTGCCTTCCGCCGGGGGGACGCTGAGGACGCATTGCCTTATCTGGAAGCCGCGGCCAAAGGTCTGCCCGGAGATCCGCTGGTTCAGGCGCATCTGGGCTTTGTATTGGCCCAAGTGGAACGCGAAGAAGAAGCCTTAACACAACTGCAAAAGGCGGTTGAGTTGGCCGGTCCAGCCGATACACGTATCCAAATTGAACGGGCGCGTGAGGAAATCAGCCGTTTGCGGACAGCCTCGCAACAGAACTGAAGAATGTGTGCAACCGTTGCGCAATGACGACAGAGAACCGCCGGTCAGACTGATTGGCGGTTTTTTCTCTTTTGATCATGACATTTAAAGGTCACAATGCACCTCGAAGCGCTTGAGGGGGCCTCCGGATCAGGATGACCAGGATGAAGAACGTTTTTCGCGTCGTTATATATACGATCGCCCTATTGCTACCGGCTTTGGCTGTGCAGGCCCAAAGCACCTATCAAATTCGGCCAG